>PBNZ01000047.1 GCA_002723275.1 Planctomycetaceae bacterium | reverse complement strand
GTCAACCGCGTATCTTTCGAAGGCAGAGAGTACTTTTTCGACAGAGTCGAGATCGCCGTTTCCGATGAGTGGAATTCGTTTCAGATAAGGTTTGATGGCCGAGATTTCGTCCCAGTCGGCCGATCCGCGAAAGAAGTCTTGGGCGGTGCGACCGTGAACGGTCAGTGCTGCCGCACCTGCTCCTTCGACCACCTGGGCAATGTCGATCGCATTGATCGAATCGCGAGTACAGCCAAGTCGGATTTTTGCGGTCACCGGGACGGGGGCTGCCGCCGCCACCACGCGTTCGATGATCCGGCCCATTCGGTCAGGATCTCGCAAAAGATAGGAACCACTGTGCGCCTTTTCTGTCACTTGCCGAACCGGACAGCCAAAATTGATGTCAACGACACTCACCTGGTACTCGTGAGCTAGTCGACCACCGACTTGAGCGAGTGTTTCGGGGTCGTTGTCCCAGATCTGAACCGCCAAGGGGCGTGGTTCATCCTTCACCCCCCAGAGCCGATCTGGATGTTCAGCCTTGACTTCGTCCATCCAGACGAAGCCTTTGGCATTCACCATTTCAGTCGCCTGCAGGCCTGCGCCACCATAACCTCTCACCATTTGACGAAAGGCGTAGTTCGTGAAGCCCGCCATCGGAGCTTGGAGGACCGGTGGATCGACTCGTATCGGTCCAATCTGGATCGCTTCGGGGCGCGGTGGATGAGCTTGCTGTGGATCGGACATGTCGCTGTTGTCAGGTCAAAAACCCGCTCGGTATCTCTGATTAAATTTTTTGTGCAGTTCGTTTCGCTGCGGGTTGTCGGACCCGGCCTCCAGCGTGGGTAAGGGGGCCAGTGTTTCTGCATCCCGCGTGTAAAGGTCCATGTCCTTACACCATCCGTTCAGCTCCAGGACATAGTGACGTGAGCCCTTTGCAGGAAGATTGGACTCGTCATCTTTGAATCGTAATTCAATTTCCTCGCCAGGGCCGAAAATGGCAAGTGCGTCATCAATCTTATCGACCAATTCGGTTGCTTCTCCGAAGTTGGTGTAGTTGCCTCTGAGGTGTCGCGTATCCCAGAGCGGAGCTCGTTGGGCGTAGTCATAGTGTGGGCGTCGCTGAGGATAGTTTGTGCGTTTGGCAAAACCAACCTCTTGCACAATCGCATCGGCCAGCGGCAGTGATGTTAACAGAATCTGGTCGTTCGCTTCCGCGATGATGATGGCCAGTCGGTCCCAGAAGATTTCGACATTGGTGCGAATGCGCAGTCGGCGGCAATCGTTCGGGATTCGTTCGACAGGAAGTGGTACAACCGCACGTCGAGGCATTCCTGCCATATAGCCGAATTGTTCGACGACGGTTTGCCAGTTGCCGTTCGCGTCTTGAGCTTCGATCGTCGGTGCTTCGTAGGCGGCTTTCGCTTGCCATGCCGCGAACATGGTTTGGCTGTAGGGGTACTCAATCCAGCCGTCCATCAGAAGGTAAAGGTGCGGCTTGTTGAGTTCCGTATCAAATGTCAGTTCGAGACTGTGAGGCGCCGTGCGGCCAAGGAAACGACGATCGATTTCGCCGGGGGGAGCCGCTATGAAATCGGCCTCTTGAAGCTCATGCATGAGATCTTTGCCTCGATCGTTTCGAGCTTCGATCGGTTGGAACTCCTGGCGGAAGAAAATGGGCTGACCGGTCGGAGGTGGGCCAAGGATATGAAAACGCTCGTCAATCACCATTTGCCAATCCGGAGGCAGGTCGTATCGGACCAGTCGTGCCGCATCCAGATAGCATGCCTCTTCCATCGGCTCACCCAGCTTGATTTCGAAAAATCCGTTACGGGGCTTCAAGAGATTCTCCGGCAATAGCAGGTTTTCCCAGGGCCGTGGCTCGCCGTACTGTCCGAAGCCAACGTTGAATCCAATTCCTGCGACTCCCAAAACGTCCGTGACGAACTGGTGTTCCTTGCCGTTCCACGCGAAGACGACGGGGCAGCTCGCCACCTGTCGTTGATCTTCCTCGATCAAATGCCGTTCGCCGCTGTTAAGACCCAGTTCCGTCTGGAAGACGCCGTCGGGCCAGGTCATCTTGACGTAATCGATCTTGGCGACCGGGCCGGTGCCCAGCGTCAGCGGTTGTAGGCTTTGGCCAGGTCCGGTCTCGGTACGGAATGTGTCGAAGGCAAACCAGGCACTGCCGATACGCAATGCTCCCTGGACACCGATGCCAGATCGGTTGGACCGCATTTGTTCACCCTTGTCCTCTTTGCCGGTGAACTGAAGCGTGATGAATGGAAACCGACCTGGTCCGGGCGACCAAAGCAATGGCTGGTGGGACGCGTTGATCCCGATCAAAGATGGGCCCTGATTCAAACTGAGGTTTGCCAGACGCCATGATCCGGCGTGATCGTGGCGGGTGAGTGTCTCGGCCGTCATCAGGTCGAGGACTCGCCAGTCATCCGCCGTCGATACGACTATCTCGGGTTGGCCGTCACCATTGATGTCGGCCGCCGCCAACGGTGGAGCGAATTTGACTTCGTCGCCTCCAAATGAGTTTGCGACCCAGGAACTTCCGTCCCAAGTCCACCATTGCATGCCGCCGACGCCGAGCGTCAGGATTTCGAGCTGTCCGTCTGCTTCGCGATCTAACGCCACTCCCGCGGACAATGGCGCACTGCGAAATGCGTCAAAGCCGTTGGCCGGTTCGTAGCTCCATAGCAAATCGTTGCGATAGGCCTCATTCGGTTGCCCCTCGTTAATCACGATCAGGTCCACGTCCCGATCAGTATCGAAGTCGGCCACGATGATTTCGCGACTGTCGGCATCGCCTGCGATGTTGCGTTCGGAAGCAATGGGCTGGAAGGTGCCATCGAGGTTGTTGTTGAAAAGCTCATTGGGGCCGTCATTGACGACGAACAGATCTAAATCGCCGTCATGATCTGCGTCGAAGAAAAGTCCGTCCCGAGAATTAATCGCTTCACCCGCCGTTCCGCTTGTGTCCGTGACGTTCGACCACTGACCATCTGTTGCTTGCTGCCACAGTTGATTCGGTCCATTTCGCAACAGATACACATCGGTCGTACCGTCATTGTTGAAATCACCCCAAGCTGCTGCGTTGACTTGGTCCACTAACGAGAGCGGGTTGGCATCGTCGATTCGGAATCCAGACTCATCGGCGAGTAGCAATAGATTTGTATGGGATTCGTCGGAGCTGAGGCCCGCGATGAAAAGATCGATACGCCCATCCTGATTGGTGTCGCAGACCGTCACATTCGGTGGACCGTTGGTGCTCGCCTGCAGGCTTCGTTCGACTCCCGGTAGTGCTTTCGATGGCGCGAACAAAGCGCCCGTTGGCGCGGTTACTTCAGAGCTTGCCGCGGTGATCGAAGACACTTCTGCTTTCGGGCCCATTCGCGTGTACTTGATCTCCGCAACTCGAGCTTGAGGGTTGTTTTCAAGCTTCTGGAACAAGTCTCGGAAATGCAACGCTTCGTCCTGTTTGCCCAGGCGTAGGCAAGCTTGGAATGCGCCGTATTGAGCACTTCGCAGATAAGGGTCAATGGCGATCGCCTTTTCAAACCATTTCAGGGCTTCGGCCGGTTGGCCTAGTTGGGATAAACATTGGCCTGTGTAATAGGCAGCATAGCCATCCGTCGGATCAGCTTCAGCCACTCGCTGGAATAACTCCAGTGCGCGAGTCGGATCACCACCATCCAGATATAGAATTCCAAGACAGTAATAGGCCCGCAAATTGTTCGGGTTATTCTCAATGATCTTCCCCAGCAGTTCTTGTGCAAGAAGGGAATCTCCGCTGAGTTGGCGATTTAGCGTCGCAATCGCCAGGTCGACCTGAACCTCGTCCCAGTCTGGATGGGCCGCCGACAATTCTGCAAACAAGTCGCGGGCCGTCGCGTAATCAAACTGCCCCATCCAAGCCGCTGCCTCATTGTGGCGACTCACCTCCTCGGCAGACGGTGACCAGGGCTCGGTGATTGATGGTGGGGGATCGCCCCCAGGCTCCTGTTCCTGCCGACAGCCGTCACAACCGCTGAAGGTGAGAAGAGAGAGCAGAAGCAGCGTGGTGGATCTGGTATGGCCGAGTTTTTTATGCATGCGAGCTGATAAAGGAAGGGATTCGGGTCGACGAACGACGCGTGGGTTCAGATCAAGCACTGCATTCTAGTTCAGCTCGCCGGAAAACGACCAGTCCAGGCCATTGCACCTCACTTGCTGCCCTCTGCGGTTGCCGCCAGGAGACTCCGCTGAGCAACTCGAAAGACAAGCTCGAATCGGTGTCCCGAGCCGAAAGATTCTAACTGTCGATTCAAGTCACGGTATAAACGGCTCTTTAGAGGGGTGTGGTGCTATAGGTGTGGGGTATGTCGGCAGAGTGGTTTCCAACACCTGAATTTGCGGGGTTTTGTCTCTCTCGGGTTGGCTCCTAGAGTCGCTTCAATGGTCAAATACTAATTAATTTAGCCGTTTTGTTGCCCAATTTGTTGCTTGGTGATATTCTGACAGTATGGGTCGACCTCCACCCAATGGGAGGGTTTCGGCGTCTAATTGCGAGTTCTGGAATAGAGAATAGAGATTGAGGTCATGGCCATCAGATTGTTGATTGCGGACGACCACGAAGTTGTTCGGACTGGTCTGCGTAGTATCCTCGAGGGTACGGAGATCGAGGTGATCGGTGAGGCGAGCGGAGGCGATGATGCCGTTCAGAAGACGATGGAGCTTGCTCCGGATGTTGTTGTACTCGACATTCGGATGGCGGGCGGAGACGGTCTGAACGCTTTAGGTAGAATAAAGCTCGAGAAGCCGGACACCCCGATCCTCATGTTTTCGACCTACGATAATCCGACTTATGTGGCGAGATCGGTCGCGTTAGGTGCCAGCGGCTATCTGTTAAAGAATGCCAGGTGCGAGCGATTGGTGGATGCGATTCGCCGGGTTGCTGGCGGTGAAAACGTGTGGACCCGTGAAGAGCTGCGTCGAGTGACGGGAGCTTTAGCGACTCCACGATTATCGTCGGACATTGAAGTGCCACTTACCCAACGTGAGAGTGAAGTCTTGAGGCAATTAGCCTTGGGTCTCACGAACAAAGAGATCGCGATGGCACTCAGCATCAGCTACGAGACGGTGAAAGAGCATGTACAACACATCTTACGGAAGGTTGGCGTCTCGGACCGGACTCAGGCAGCAGTGTGGGCGGTACGGAAGGGATTGGTCTAAGCCGCTTTGTTGGTTGCTTGTATTTGCCATTTGGCAGTTGGCCGGCAATTCTGCACAGGCCGTTACAATCTATGTGAAAGTATTGGTCGACGAAGAAGAACGCGCTGTCGACCTGCTCTGGAAACAGCGGCTGACGAATCGTATTAACGCCGCTTCTGACATTATCAATCAGTATTGTGACGTTCGATTTGCGGTCGCCGAGTTCGGGACTTGGGATTCGGATAACAATGTCAACGATCTCAATCGGAGTTTGCGAGAATTTGAGCAAGAGGTGGATCCGCATCCTGGGCAACTTGCCATCGGGTTTTCCAGTCAATTCAAGTTCCGAAAAGGTCGGAATGGTTTAGGCGGTACTCGAGGTCCACTCCATACGCATATTCTGTTGCGTGAAAGCTCAACGAGTATCCGAGAGCCAGAGCGACTTGAGGCCGTAGTGCATGAGCTCGGGCATTTCCTCGGTGCGGCTCATTCGAGTTCCAGAACTTCGGCGATGAGACCGGTGATCGGCGACGGTCAGGCGAGGGCCAAAGCATTTCGGATCGGTTTTGATCCCATCAATGCCAAGATCGTGCAGTTGGTCGGATCCGAGGTCAACGTTTTAGGGGTTCGTCGTTTTCGCAATCTTTCCGAGGTCACCAAACGCAGGATTCGAGATGGATATGTGCGCCTTGCCAAGGAGTTGCCGGAAGACCCTGCGGCGCCGCACTTTATTCGCTACATCGACCGATTAATGCCACCTGCTGGAAAGGCTGACGCGGTGAAGCTTCCGCGTTAAATCGCTCTTGCTTGGATCGATGCTCTTCAATGGCTTGGCGGAAGGAAGCTGATCTCGCTTACGGTATCGATCAGTTGAGTGACGGAGCCAGAGTAGAAGTGATTGGCTGCCGGGATGACTCGAATTTCTGGGCGGAGGTTGGGTTGCCAGGTGACTCGCTCGAGATCTTCGACGATGCCACGGAAAGCCGAGCTATCTTCGGTGATTTCCTGGCCTCCATAAATGAAGGCTACGGGGCATTCAATCTTCGGTGAAAAGTTCAGGATATCATAACGATCGGCGCGTCCATATTTGTCGAGATAGGTGTTGGCGGAAATGATGAGCGGAAACGGGAAGCTTGCCGGGAAGAGTTGTTGGGCTTGGCCGGCTGATTGCAAGGCTTCTGCGGCAGACAGCGATGATTGAAACTCAGCCGCATTGGCACCGGATTGAAACCGCTGGTAAGACAGGCATGGAGGTGAGATCGCGATGATTTTTTGGACGCGTGGATCGGCCTCATGGGCCTGGGCATAGAGTACCTTAATCGCCCCAAGGCTATGTCCGAGGAGTCCGATACGCGCATGTCCTTGTTGCGCGAGAAACTCGATCCAGGCAGAAATATCGAGTCGGCAGTCGTCGACGATTTCGTACGCGGCACCCTGCTGCTTTCCGCCAAACGTTGTTGATGCGGTGCTGATTCCGTCGTGGCCTCGCGTGTTTACACGCACGGCGGCGATTCCGTTTTCCGCCAACCTGACGCAGATTCTCTCGATCAACGTCGATCCGTAAAAATTACTACCGACTCCGGACAGGCATACCATCGCATCGACGGAGCCGGATGGAGTGGTGCCGGCTGCGGCGTGCAACGCGCCATCCAGCCGCAGGCCGTCTGAAGTTTGAGTACGGACCAGGTCGACAATCATGAAATACTCCGTTGAGATGTGTTGTCTTGCTTCCATTCCCTGACTTCCCCAGTCGGGAGTGGGAGCAGATGATTGTATTGACTATATTGTTTGCGGTCGAAATTGTCTTGAGGTGACAAGGATTGAAAGTCCCTCTCTGAGAATACCAATATGACGTGGTTTGTATTTGTCCTGGTCTGCGCGGCTTTCCTCTCAGTTGGGTGGCTCGGTCACCGGCGGCTGAGAGGGTCAAATAACGTCACGGAAATGATGATTGCCAATCGTCATTTACCCTCGGCGTTGGCCTGGGTTTCCATGGCTGCAACCTGGATCGGTGGCGGCTACATCAATGGCACTGCCGAGGCCGTGTACCATTCCGAACAGGGGCTCGTCTGGTGTCAGGCTCCCTGGTGCTATGCCTTGAGTTTAATCGTGGGTGGTTTGTTCTTTGCCGGACCGATGCGGCGGCGAAATTACCATACCATGCTTGATCTGTTTGATGAGCGGTACGGCAGTCGCATGGCCGGTTTTCTTTATCTGCCGGCGCTTGTCGGTGACCTGTTCTGGACTTCCGCGATTTTGGCGGCCCTGGGTGGCACTCTGGGAACACTCTTCGGGTTAGAGCCAGCCGGCGTCATTTTGGTAGCCGCCGCCGTGGTTATTGGCTACACGGTCATGGGTGGATTGTGGTCCGTCGCTCTTTCCGACGTGTTGCAGTTCGGCTGCATTGCCCTGGGGTTGATGATTGCCCTGCCCTTTGTGATCGAACAATGTGGCGGTCTGCAAAATATGCTGGCCGAATATCAGGCGGTTTTTGGTGACCAAGCAAGAATGTTCCCGACTTCCGCGGCTTGGACGGCAGCGGAGCCTTGGGGATGGGAGTGGATGGACTCCGCTTTGTTGTTGATTTTTGGTGGAATCCCCTGGCAAGTTTATTTTCAGCGAGTGCTGGCGACACACAGTGTTCGCTCCGCCCAGCTGATGTCGATCACCGCCGGTGTTGCCTGTTTCGCAGTCGCACTCATCCCCATTGGAATTGGTATGGCGGGTGTGGTGTTGGATTGGGAGGCGATGAAGGTCGAGCCACCTCCATCGTCATCGGATGTACTGCCCTACGTTTTGCGTCACGCGGTTCCCACGGTCGTTTCCCTGATCGGGTTATCCGCCATTGCGGCTGCCGTATTGTCGTCCGTCGATTCCTCGATTCTGTCGTCGGCGTCCATGTTCACTTGGAATGTGTTTCGGCCTTGGGCAGGTTTGTCATCCGATGATCAACGTCTGCGAATCGTACTTCGTCTTGGGATCGTCGTGTTGGGCGCTGCGGCAGCAACTTTGGCTTTGCAGGTCAAGAGTGTCTACGCGTTATGGTACTTTTGCTCTGATTTGGTGTACGTGGTTTTATTTCCGCAGCTCGTGTCTGCCTTGATGTTCAAATTCACGACTCGTTTTGCGGCGTGTTGTGGAGCAGTCCTTTCGTTACTGCTGCGTGGAGCGATGTTTGTCGTGAGTTTTGGGGTGGCATCAGAACCCCTCCAGGGACTTTACGAAGAAGTCTCCCTCTGGCCATGGCGAACGTTGATCATGCTCAGTAGTCTGGCAGTGATCTTGTTGGTGTCCATGTTTAGCCGAAAGCGGCTGGAGGTCACCCGTGCCGATGGGTAACTCAGGGCTCCGAACCGTTTTGGCAATCGCTGTTCATCTTTACACCGCTTCAGGTCTGGCGGTTGCGATGGCAGCAGTGATTGCAATCTTTGAGGGGGAGTATCGGTTGGCGTTTTTAGCTCTACTGGTTTCCGTTGTCATCGATGCGACCGACGGGACGCTGGCTCGAGCTGCAGATGTGCGACGATACACGCCATGGATCGACGGTCGAAAACTCGATGATATTGTGGACTACGTCAATTACACATTTTTGCCCGTGCTTTTAATTTGGCACGCCGGATGGCTGCCTCAGCCGGCGTGGTTGATTTGTGCGTTGCCGTTAATCGCCAGTTCGTTTGCATTTGTGCATGAGGGAGCCAAGGAAGAGTCGCGCGGATTCTTTCGTGGATTTCCATCGTATTGGAATGTGGTTGCCTTTTATTTTGCGCTGTTTTTTGAACAGCAATCCGGTTCTTGGGTCGCCGCGGCCATTCTGATATTTTTGAGCCTGTTAAGCGTGGCGCCGATCTGTTTCGTTTATCCAAATCGACCGCCCTGTTGGAAGCCCGTCTTCCTGGGAGGAGCCATCGCCTGGTGCCTGATTCTCTTGGCAATGGTCCTGCAATATCCCTCGGTCAATGGCTGGCTGTTGTCGTTTTCACTGGTCTATCCCGTCTTCTACGTCGCTGCCTCGATCTACCTGGACATCAGGACGCGTTGACTTCGCTGAGCTGTCGCCGTCCTTGCGAACCCGCGATGATCGTGTCTCGCTCCTTCGTCAGCTCGACGATCGTGTTCCAGTCACTCGTGATAATGTCCTGCGAATGCGTTAGGAAATTTCGCAGACGCTCGAAATTGTTCGTGGCCTCTTCCACATGACGACGAGAAGAAGACCGACTCACCGATCGAAGTGTTGGGTCACGGGCCAGGATCTGTCCTTTGTCAGATAATTGCAGGCAATCGGAAAATTTAAGATGTTGATTCCGGCGAGCTCGCTCCTGCATGAAGGCTTCTGCTTTTTCAATACGAGCCGATGAAAGATGTTATTTCCAGCTGTCCTCGGTGGATGGGTTGAGTGTCATGTTGAGTTCAGGGTTTTGAGGGCGGTCGATTTTTCGGCGTTCTTCAACTTGCGATGATCGTTTTTCTCGATTTTTGCCACAATAAATGGCGTCGTTTAACGAATGTGTCAGTACAGCAGGTTTCGGGGGAACAGCTGGGCATCTGTTTCGCCAGCTCTTTATTCAGTGCAGCATTATCTGAAACAGTGGCTGCGTCAGCCGGAAACACAATACCTCAGCGGCGAAGTGTTATGCCGAAGGGACGAGTTGTGTTTGGAGGGTTGAACCAGGAGGGGGCATCGTATTCATCATTTTGCTCGTGCTGACGGGGCCCTGTCTATGTTGGTTGCCGTGGGTCATTGATTCGATGAAGGGAGATCCCGAATTCCAGGATTAGCTATCGAGTTTTCCTTCGATGAGCGAGATTTCGTGCTGGGTTGGTAAGATCCGTTCGAGCTTCAACCCTGCTTTTTCGTAAATCGTTTGGAATTCGACTTTCGTCCGCTCACGTCCGCCAGGAATGAGCATCATGGTAAGGTCAAGGAGTTTGGTGCCCATCGGGGCGTTACCAGGAGGAATCACTCCATCCACCGCCACCAAACGACTGTCTCTGGACATCGCGTTGGCGCAGTTCGTGAGGATTTGTTGCGACCGTTCGTCGTTCCAGTCGTGGAGAATGTGTCGCAGTAGATAGAGGTCGGCACCTGCGGGGATCGAATCGAAGAAGTTGCCGCCTACGAACGAACATCGTTCTGCCAGACCGCACGATTCGAATTGTTGCCTGGCTCGTTCGACGACATGAGGTAGGTCGAAGAGGACTCCTCGCGAGTTTGGATTGCGTTCGAGAATGGCGGCAAGTGTTGAGCCGTTGCCACCTCCGATATCGGCGATCACCGGAAAGTCTGAGAAGTTATACGCATCGATGATTGCTTCGCTCTTGTGCCCGTGACTCGAACTCATCGCGGCATCGAAAACGGATGCTGCTTCGGGGTGCTCACCCAAGTAATCAAAATAGGGCTGCCCATAAACGGCATCAAAGGCGATCTCACCTGTTTTCACAGAGTGTAAAAGATGGCCAAAGGTGTGATAGATTTCGCTTCCCATCAACAACGCTAAAGGCCGCAGTGACTCGGAGGAATCGGTTTTCAAATATTCGGCTTGAGAGGTTAGGCCGAAGCATCGATCTTGGGTTTCTTCAAAGATGCCAATGCTCGAAAGAGCTCGCAGCACTCGAAACAGCGAATCGGCATCGCAGTCGCAAGCCGTTGCCAGATCATCGATCGGACATGGACCGCCGGCCAACCGGTCAGCAATCTCGAGTTTGCAGGCAACGTAAATGGCCTGGCTGATCCAATTGGCGGTAATCTTTTCTGCGAGTGCGTCGCGTTCGGGCTTCATCAAAATCCCCAGGGTTTGAAAATCAATACGCAATTCCCCACGCGATGCGTATTTCCAAATGATCGGCAACGTCAGGTATTAGACCTTGTGGTCGGTGAATCGCCAATGTGGCGAAAAACATGAGGAAGGAATCGTCGACTTTCCGAAGGAGTCCCGAGGGGATCCGCTATTTCGGAGCCGGGCGCGGGCCTTGGGCAGTCATCACTGCGATCGCGGAAAACACGGGCAACGCCAGGAATAACCAGAGTGCCGGATTGTAAGAGCCAAAATGGTCGATGGACAAAGCGAGCGGTAACGGGCCCAATGCAGATGCCAAAATCATGACAGACCAAGCCATGCCACGCACTGCTCCTTGATGGACTCGCCCGTAATAGTTGATCCAAACCACTGTCCCCGCGCTGCGGAAGATACTGCCCTGTGCTCCCATGAAAATGGCGTAGGCAAAAACAAGCCAGGTTGCCGGCATGGTGATCACGAGCGTTGTGGCGGCCGCGAGAAAACCCATTGCCGCGCAAAGGATGTAGCGAGTCTCGAACCGATCGGTTGCCCAGCCGGCAGGAAACGTCATCAGCGTGGCAAAGCCGGCTTGTACCGTTAACATCCCCAAGGCCCAAGTGGAGCTGAGTCCATGGCTGCCGAGCAGTAAAACCTGGTGGAATATTAATCCGGTTCCAACCAATGCTGCCGTCGCTGGAACGGACAGAAGCTTCCAGAAAGTGAGGTCTTGCAGGACCTGGCGGACCGTCCATGAATCCTCGACGGAGATAAGCTCTGGGCCACCCCTGTTGGAGCGTTCCTCGTCTGTCGACGAGTTAGCATCGAAACCATCGGGCTGAAGGCCTAGCAATTCTGGGCGGTCTCGAATCAGGATCAGGCCGGGCAGGATCAGGCTGGCGCCCACCGCTAAGGCGAGGATTTGCCAAGCGATTTGCCAGCCGTAATGAGCGATTAGCCAGTTGTTGATAAGGGGTACCGTCATGACCGAAATCGCGCCACCCATTCCCGCAATAGCGGTCGCCATTCCGCGACGTCGCTCAAACCATTCGCCCACCAGCCAGACGGAGACTAAGGTTAAAGCACCCTGACCCAGGCTACGCACACAACTGAAGGCAAAATACAGTTGGCCAAGGTTCTCCGTGAACGACATGAACAGGCAGGATAAGGTCAGACCTGCTGAAATTAGCGGTAGCATGATCCGAGCGCCGAAGCGATCGACCAGTCGGCCAATGCCCGGCAATAAACATGCGCTGACCAAGGTGGCAAATCCGTAGGCGAGCGAGTAATCCGTTTCGGTCAGGCCTAGCCCGATTCGCATCGGGTCCTTGAAGGCGGCCACGGAATAGGACTGTCCGGGGGCGGACATATATTGAGCCACGGACGCGATGCCCAGCATCGTCCAGCCCGGAAAAAAGTGTTGTCGGGACTCGGACGATGCCTGGTCGAGTGGCTCGATCTCAGAAGGTGCGCTCATCGTCTGTTCGTTCAGTGCCAAGTGGGAGAATCCAACTTAGCGTTTTGTTGAGAATTGACAATCCGACCTGAGTTTTAGTGTGCCGGGAATAGCTCGGCGTTACGCCGCGTATCGACGATCGTAACCGAGTGCGCTGAATTCGTCGGTTAACTCTTTTTCCAGGTTGCGAAAGAAACGGGGGGTGAAGTGACGGAAATCCTCAATCTTGCGTGTTGCTTGAACACCACGTCCCTTGACCAGCTTCGTGCGTTTCGCGTCACTGTCCTCCGATTCGACAGAATCAATGAGTTGTCCCAGGCGAGCAGTATCTAACTGCTCCCCCGGTTGGAAGAAAGAGGCGATCTCGCCCAGGACACGATAAGGGTCTGCCGTCAAATCTTCGTAACGGATTACCAATTTTTCAATCGAATCGTTGCTGAGGACCCACTTTTGAATAAAGCGTTGGTAGTGTGGCAAACTGATTTCTACATAACGCTTCCAGCTCTTCCGCGTGTCCGGGTTTCTCCTCAGAAAGAGATGGTAGCCTGATACAGAGGCTTCCAGGTAGTTACGCACCATGACCAGATAGGGCACGCTTTTGACTTTTGGGATGCCCGGATGATTGGGGTCTGTCAATTCAAAGTCGTGATTCTTGGTGAGATTGATCGACGAATTGATACATGGAAAGCAATCACAGCAGTCTCCATGATGGTCGTGATAGAACTCACAGACTCGAAAATCATGGCCGAAATATCGACGCATGATTCTTACCGTCATGGAATGTCCAGATCGTGGATAGCTGACCGACGCGACATACCGAGGAGCCGGAGGAGTACACTCTGCACGCATGCTAGCGGTCCCTGCCCGGCTCGCGTTTCGGAGGAGCTTAGGCCGCGCGACGCAGTGGCTGGGTCGCTCGACTGAGTCGTCCCGCATCGGACAAGATGCGTTCGATAAGTTCGTCGCGGACAAGCTCGTGAACATACTGCGTTTGAATGTCGTTAAGTCCGTCCATTTGTGCAATAGCAATCGAAAGCTCTCGCTCGATCACCAAAGCCGCTCGAACACGAATGTAGCCTCGAGCGTGAGGTTTTGACATGGACGCGACTCGGTCACGTACCCGCTGCCAGACAGCGTGCTGTCCACGAGCAACAATACGGTCGACCAGATTGAGAATCTCTGTTCGTTTTAGATGGAGCTGCAGGTGTTGAAGCATGTTCCGGGGAATCCTTTCACTCGCGGCGTTGGGGCGATAGCACTTCGACGAGACCGCCTTCGCTTCTGATCATCGAACCAGAATTCGGTGTGACTTGTGTCGGGAAGCCTGAATGCATCGTTTGCGGGTTAGGAAAAGACAATGCGAGAAATCGATTTCGACAGTTACATGGTTTACATCAAGATGAAGCGGCTGATTTGCCGAAACAGGACTATCGAAAGTGGGTGATTTGAGTGGTTGAGCCTTGCCCGAACGGCCTGGATTGTTCAGTCCTCTTGACCAATCGTTAAGGATCTCCTACTCTGCCAAAATAAGGCGCCGTGGCCAAGTGGCTAAGGCAGCGGATTGCAAATCCGCCATCCCCGGTTCGAATCCGGGCGGCGCCTCTTTCTTGAGGCTACTACCACCGGAGGCAAATGAGCTCTGGTGGTATTTTTTTGCGCTTCTTACGCAGGATATTCTGTGCGCTCGTTTCCAACGACATAACGGATTAGGACTGACGACTTCCCAGTCGTCTGCAAAAGCCCCCTCTTGCGTCTGGTTTCGCCAACTCTTAACCGATCCGGCTTTGTCCTGCCGTGCAGCGAATGCGTCGGTCGCCGGAAGCGATCCGTCGTCAGCAGCGATAACATTTGCCCCTGAAACTCTGGCCGTCTTCTTCAAAGTGCCGGTCAAAGTGCCGGTCAAAGTGCTGGAGGATTCACCAACAGCTGAGCCGATGATTCACAGTGGCTCCGCTTGAGACGCCGATGTCACTTGCAACTCGAGATCGTGGCTGATGTTGCCGGCGAAGTAGCTCAATCAAGCATCTAACCGTTTTTCGGCAAAGTCGATCTGTCTTGCGCGTCGATTTACAGCACGGATTTAATATCTTGTATCGTTTGATGCGTAGAATCTTCCTATTGGACTTGGTTATGACGATCACGGACTAGGCAACGTCGATACGACAAATGTCCTGGCTTCTGTTCATCGCGTGTGCGTTGGTCTCGGGGATTTGTCTCGCAGCGATCTTTTTTGGGGTGTGTGAGCCTTGCTCACGGCGTGCATATTTGCCATCGGAGTGTTGTTCGCTCAAAAGCGTTATTGGAGTGCGGGAATTACCTTGGGCTTGTTGATTGGTCTCTTGATGTTCCCCACTCTCAGTGGCGACAAGCCAGCAGCGAGACGGGCTCAATGCCTGAATCATCTCAAGATGATCAGCATTGCGATTCTGAATGACGAGCGTCGTCACGGACACCTGCCCCCGCCCTACACGACGGACGAATCGGGGCAGCCGTTACACAGTTGGCGTGTGCTGATCCTCCCATTCCTGGAGGAGCAAGAGCTCTATGATGCGATCGATCTCTCCAAGCCCTGGCATCATCCTGATGATCTGGCTTTGCAGCATCGTATGCCTCTGTATTATCATTGACCCACGATGAATCCGATGTCAGATGACTTCACAATGACAACGGCGTATTCAGCGATCGTCGGAGATCGAACTGCTTGGCCTCGATCGGGAACTCGTGCGTTGGCGGAGATCACCGATGGCCCTGAGAAAACGCTTTGCCTGTTGGAGTCCAAGCGGTATCGAATGCACTGGATGTCGACGGCGGACCCGGAAGTGGAAATGATCCGCCCGCTTAACGAGGCGGGCGAGGTGTTAGTTGCCAGCAATCACCCAGGCGGTGTTGTCTATGTCCGTTGTGACGGGAATGTCGGGTTTCTGTCTTCTGATACAACGCGTGAGCACCTCTTTTCGTTGATCAACATCGACGACGATGGCCTACCAGCTGAGGACGAGGTTCTCTCGTGTCGAATGTGTTTTTGTCGCAAGACCCGTCTCCGGTCTGACCTGCTAGGGGCCATCCTGATGTGCCGTGGGGTAAGGCAGGCTGTCCGATGCCGCCCGTATTCATTAGGATCAGTCATCTGTCGCTGGCAAGAAAGATCGCCGGACCGTGTGTTCTGCTGAAAGTCTCCCGGCGCAATTCGATGGGAAAATACAAAGTCGTAGCTCAGGAAGAAAGACAGACGAAGATCATGGATACACCACTTGCCGGGAAACGCATTCTCACCTTTGTCGGTGACATCTACGAGGATTTGGAACTCTGGTATCCCAAATTGCGTTTGATCGAGGCGGGTGCGTCTGTTGTCGTTGCGGGGCCCGCAGCGCAGACCAACTATGCGGGCAAGAACGGCTACCCTTGCCTCTCGGATGTCGCGATTAGTGATATCGATGTGATGGGTTTTGATGGACTTGTCGTACCCGGTGGATTTATGCCCGACAAGCTTCGTCGGGACGAAAGGGTTCTCGAAATCGTACGCGAATTCGACGAGTCATCGAAACTGATAGCAGCTATCTGCCACGGTGGCTGGATTCCGATCTCTGCTGGAGTTTATCAAGGAGTTCGTGTGACAGGGTCGCCTGGCATCAAGGACGATTTGGTTAACGCGGGAGCCATTTGGGAAGACGCTGCTGTGGTCGTCGATCGACACTTTGTTTCGAGTCGTCGACCTGATGACTTGCCCGATTTTTGTCGGGGAATTCTCGAAGTCTTCGCTTCTTAGCCGAGGTTTTTCAATCTGGTTTCAAAACTTGCACCAAAAAAGGTGCAAGATTGCCGGCGCTCCGGATACCTGTCTCTTGTGTGGGGGGAGTGTACGCTTCGACCACATCCACTTCCCACCAACCATTCCCTACTTGTCTTCATACTTTTCATTTCACGTTGGGAGCAAGTGAGAGATGGCACATCGCAAAACTATTGAGCACATCGACACAAAGGGCAATCGGCGAATCATTATTTCGCATGAGCCCGAAGGTTTTCGGATTGATGAATACGACCGGGAGCATGAACGCGCTCCTTGGAAGTTCCGACGTAATTGGACACAAGGGCGGAATCGAGATGAAGTGAATCGATTTCTCTCAGCCAACTGGTAACTGGCTCGGATTCCATCAACCTTCAGTCGTTCAGGCCGTCGCGAGACTTCGATTTCGCGGACGGTCCTGGACGCTGGGGGTCCTAAGACTTTGCGCGGCAGTCGCCGTCCCTCTGCGAAGGCCGCTGCGTTCCGAGCGGGAGTCCCGTTGCCATGGGGTTGGTTCGCGGGAGCTCCCGCGAGGGGCTGTTAGAGAGGAGAGCTTCATTTGAGGTGAACGCCCCCCGCTCTGCCTCGGAATCATGGGCGGAGTTTTTGCCTTCTCAGCTTGCAAGGGTTGGCCATGATTTCCTCGCTGAGGCAGTAAAAGGGAGGGCCGGCACGTGAGAGTAACGTGTTTCGGGTAAGCTCTAAGGCGCCGGCCGCATGGGGCGAGGCCTACGAATTGCCTTCGCCATACTGGAACTGATCGGTTTGGCTGGGCGGACCGGACGGGCAACTCTTTCTTGGAAAACCCGGCGAAGGGTGTTCTGCCGCTGCTTCTGATCCCAGCCTGGCCGAAGGCTCGTCTGGCACCTACCAAGACAGCGGTAAGTTAGCTAGAATTCGTGATTTTACTGACGGACCGGGCGCGGCCCGGACCGTTATGGCGTCTTTGCGTTCTTGAGCAAATTGTGAGCACGAATCTCATGGCAGCACCCAAGAATATGGTCGTCGCCCAAAGTGGCGGCCCCAGTCCGGTTATCAACAATACACTGCGCGGAATTATTGAGACGGCTCGGGAGCTCCCCGAGATCGGTACCGTTTATGGCGCTCGCCATGGTATCGAAGGCGTGCTCAAGGAAGAGTTGCTAAACCTGACAGATCAGGCCGCGGACGAAATATCCTTGTTGCGTTACACGCCTGCAGCGGGTTCGATTGGCACCTGCCGCTACAAACTGAAGGATCACCAGACGGAGGATTTCGATCGGGTTCTCGAAGTTCTGAAGGCCCACGATGTTGGCTATTTTGTCTACATCGGCGGCAACGATTCGATGGATACCGCGAATAAGGTCGCTCTGCTCGCGCGTGAACGCGGACTCGACCTGGTTGGAATCGGGGGACCCAAGACGATCGACAATGACGTTGGCGATTCCGAGTTCAAGCTGATCGATCACACGCCCGGCTACGGGTCGGCGGCAAAATACTGGATGCACGCGGTCCAGAATGCTAATCAAGAAAACATGGGCTCCTGCCCTGCCGATCCGGTTTTGGTCATGCAGGCCATGGGACGCAAAATTGGCTATATTCCGGCTGCAGCCCGACTCGCTGATCCGCACCGCGAGATGCCGCTGCAAATCTATCTCGCTGAAAGTCCCTGCACGCTGCAAGAACTGTCTGACAATGTGAACGATCAACTCAAAAAAGACGGTCGGTGTATTGTTGTGATCAGTGAGGGATTTGACGTGGGAGACCTTGGGATTCTGCGCGATTCATTTGGGCATGCTCAATTCAGCGCTAGCAAGACGACCGTAGGGCAAACAGTCGTCAACTATTTGAATGAAGTGGGTCTCGCCGCCAAAGGCTCAGCTCGCGGTAACGTCCCCGGTACCGATCAACGTCACTCCATGGCCTATGCCTCGACAGTTGATCTTGATGAGTCATATCATGCGGGTGAGATGGCCGCTCGACTGGCCGCGAATGGTGATAGCGGATACATGTCGACCATCTTGCGAAATGATGGGCCGGTCTACAGCGTTCGTTTTGACAAAGTTCCCCTGCCTGAAGTGGCGAACAGTGAGCGGACCTTCCCTGCCAGTTGGATCACTTCCAGTGGCAACGACGTCACCGATGATTTTGTTCGATATGCTAAGCCGTTGGTCGGCGAGGGGATGGTGAGCTTGCCGATGATTGATGGTCGGCAGCGGATGACGCGGTTTGAACCGTTGTATGCTGACCAAAAGCTGGAAGCTTACGTTCCCCAAGCGGATCGCTAATTGACCATCCCATGAACTTCGCTTGTTCCTGATTGATCGAGAAAAGCGTTAAGGAAAAGAGAGAGTATGTACGAGATTACACCCCAGAAAGATTTCCTGGTCGGTATCGATTCCGATGGCTGTGCTTTCGACACGATGGAATTGAAGCACAAGGAATGCTTCATTCCAAACACCATCAATTTCTACAACTTGCAGGGTGTCAGTAAGTATGCTCGAGAAGCGGCTGAGTTCGTGAATCTCTACTCGAAAAGTCGAGGGATTAATCGCTTTCCCGCGCTCGTCGAAACATTGCAGTGGTTGCAGAAGCGACCCGAAGTGAAGGCTCGAAACATTGAAATAACGATTCCGCCGAGTCTGGAAAGCTGGATTGCGGAAGAGACCAAGTTGGGGAATCCGGCTCTCGAAGCCAAGGTTGCAGCCTGTGACGATGCCGACTTGAAGTTGGCCTTGGATTGGTCGATGGCCGTGAATGAAACGGTTGACGAGATGGTACGTGCGGTCGCCCCCTTTCCGTTTGTTCGAGAGAGTCTCGAAAAGCTGGCACCCGCTGCCGATATGCTAGTCATCTCTGCGACTCCCAATGCTGCCCTGCAAAAGGAATGGTCCGAGCACGACATCGACAAATTCGTTGCGGCAATCTGCGGACAAGAGTCTGGCAGCAAGAAGGAAACCTTACAAAATGCCACCAAGTATGGTCCAGATCGCACGCTCATGATCGGCGATGCACCCGGTGACCATAAAGCAGCTGTGGCGAACCAATGCTTGTTCTATCCCATCAATCCGGGCAACGAGGAAGAGAGTTGGAAACGGTTCTTTGAGGAAGGAATCGATCGCTTCTTGAACGAAGAATTTGCAGGTGCTTACCAAGAGCAGTTGCTTGCCGAATTCGATAGCTACCTTCCGGAAAAGCCTTCGTGGCCCATCAGCGAATAAAAAATTTCCACCAGCGAGTAAAAACAAATGAGTGAAAAATGTGATTTTGGTCTGATCGGTCTTGCAGTGATGGGTGAAAATCTAGCACTCAATGTCGAGAGCCGCGGTTATCAAATCGCCGTCTTTAATCGAACCACGGAAAAGGTCGACCAGCTGATCGAAGGTCGAGCGAAGGGCAAGAACTTTGTCGGATGTCACTCCGTCGAAGAACTGGTCGAATCCCTGGAACGGCCTCGTAAGGTCATGATGCTGGTCAAGGCAGGCCCGGCCGTCGATGCTCTCATTGACCAATTGATTCCCCTGTTGGATGAGGGAGATGTGATCATTGATGGTGGGAACACGCATTTCAGCGATACCGAGCGACGGACCAAATACGTCGAAGAAAAAGGTTTGTTGTACGTAGGAACTGGGGTTTCCGGTGGTGAAGAAGGAGCCCTCAAAGGCCCCAGCCTAATGCCGGGCGGTACCGAAAAGGCATGGCCGATCGTGCAGCCCATCTTTCAGGCAATCGCGGCGAAGGTTGGCCCCAATGAAGATATTCCGTGTTGTGAGTGGGTGGGACCAAGAGGTGCCGGTCACTATGTGAAGATGGTTCACAACGGAATCGAGTATGGCGACATGCAGCTGATCTGCGAAGCCTACTTCCTGCTCAAGCATTTGGCAGGACTCTCCAATGACGAACTCTATGACGTTTTCGCCGAATGGAATCGCGGCGAGTTGGAGAGCTATTTGATTGAGATTACCCGTGACATCTTTAGCGTCAAAGACAAAGATTCGGATCATGACTTGGTGGACGTCGTCATGGATCGGGCCGGCGCCAAGGGGACAGGGAAATGGATGAGCCAATTGGCTCTGGATCTGGGTGTGCCGAGTACTTTGGTTACAGCAGCCGTTTATGCTCGTAGTCTTTCCGCCATGAAGGATGCACGAACGCGGGCCAGCGAACAGTTGGTCGGTCCCAATCCTCCCGATGAAAAGATGGAGGGAGAAGCTCGTCAGGAGTTTGTTGATGCCGTTCGCGAAGCACTCTACGCATCCAAAATCTGTAGCTACGCCCAGGGATTCGTGCAATTGCAGGCGGCCGCCAAGGAGCATGATTGGCCCTTGAATTATGGTGACTGTGCTCTGCTCTGGCGTGGTGGTTGCATCATTCGAGCTCGCTTCTTAGACCGAATCAAGGAAGCGTTTGACTCCGATCCCAACCTCGAAAACCTATTGTTGGCACCTTATTTCCGAGATGCGGTCCATAACGCACAGGACGCTTGGCGCAGAGTTGTCACGATGGCCGTTCAATACGGGGTGCCAGCGCCAGCCTTTACGACAGCGTTATCCTACTACGATGGTTACCGCCGAGAGCGACTTCCGGCCAATCTCTTGCAGGCGCAGCGAGATTATTTTGGAGCTCACACATACGAGCGATTGGATAAGGAAGGTCACTTCCACACCGATTGGCTTCATGAGCGACGCGAACCCAAAGCGTAACCTGCTTCACCAAGACATTTTGCAAAGGTGGCGTTTGTCGATGCAAGTTGAACCATTCGATGTGAAGGACCAAGTTGCTGTCGTAACGGGCGCCACCGGCGTCTTGGGCGGTGCTATCGCAGAAGGCTACGCTCGACAGGGAATGCGAGTTGCCATTCTTGGCAGAAATGCTGACAAGGGTAACGCGGTTGTGCAGCGGATTCGAGAGTCGGGAGGCGAGGCGGAGTTCACCGCAGTGGATGTGACTTCGCGGGAAAGCTGCGAGGATGCGGCTCGACAGGTGCTCGCGCGGTTCGGCCAGGTGGATGTGTTGGTCAATTCGGCAGGCGGAAACCGGCCGGATGCCACCGCCACCGATGAATTGAGCTTCTTTGATTTGAGTGATGACGGGCTGCAGCAGGTGTTGAACCTGAACGCCATGGGAACGGTTATCCCTTGCCAGGTCTTTGGAGCCTCCATGGCTGCTCGACGCCAAGGCTCGATTATCAATATCTCGTCGATGGCTGCGATGACACCTCTCACACGCGTCGTGGGCTATTCGGCAGCCAAGGCGGCGGTGAGTAACTTTACGCAATGGTTGAGCGTTTACATGTGCCAGAATTTCGGGCCTGAACTACGCGTCAATGCGGTTGCACCAGGCTTTTTCCTCACCGAACAGAATCGGTTCTTGCTCACCGAGCAATCCGGAGCATTGACGGCACGGGGACAGCAAATCGTCGAGCACACGCCGATGGGCCGATTCGGCGAAGCGGACGAATTGGTCGGTACACTGGTCTGGTTGGCTTCTCCTGCTTCTGAGTTTGTGACCGGGATCGTCGTCCCGGTGGATGGCGGCTTTTCTGCTTTCAGTGGTGTTTAACGGAAGAGGACGACCGATGTCCTGTACGTTCGTTATTTTCGGCGCTTCAGGTGATTTAACCCGTCGGAAGCTGATTCCTGCTCTCTATCGCCTCTATCAGCAAAAGCGATTGCCCGAAAACACTCGCGTTGTGGGATGCTCACGCACACCCTACGACGATCAGGCATGGCGCGACTACCTGGCGGAATCGGTCGAGAAACTGGCCGGCACACCGGTTGGAGATGATTGGGCAGACTTCGCCGCATCGGTCCACTATTTGCCGTTCGATATCAAGACGATCGACGATTATCAAAAGTTATCCGATCAACTCGATGAGTGGGAACGAAGTGGAGATGGCAGCGGTCAGCCGTCGACTCGGGTTTATTATCTTTCGACGTCGCCTACGCTTTATAAAACCGCAGTGGCAAATTTAGGGAAGGCTGGGCTTGCTGAAGAGGCCAATGGCCAGAGACGGATCGTCATCGAAAAACCCTTTGGGACCGATCTGCAATCATCTCGAGAATTGAATGACGTCGTCCACTCCGTCTTCGACGAAAAACAGGTTTACCGGATCGATCATTATCTCGGGAAAGAAACCGTCCAGAACCTCCTGGTGCTACGCTTCGCCAACAGTATTTTCGAGCCGGTTTGGAATCGGAATTATGTCGATCATGTTCAGATTACCGTCGCGGAGGAGGTCACCATAGGCAGACGAGGTGGCTATTATGATCGTGCCGGTGTCTTGCGCGACATGTTTCAGAATCATCTGTTACAGCTGTTGATGATTACGGCGATGGAAGCGCCCGCAAAATACGAGGCGGAGTTAGTCCGCGACGAGAAGGTCAAAGTGCTGCAAGCTGTTCGGCCGATGATCGGAGCTGATTTCGCGCAAGATACGTTGCGCGGACAGTACGATGGCTATCTTCAAGAGGAAGACGTTCCATCCGATAGTCAGACGGCAACCTTCGCGGCCTTGAAACTGCAAATCGATAACTGGCGTTGGCAAGGCGTGCCCTTTTATTTGAGAAGTGGTAAGGCGATGTCCTGCCGGACAACTCAGCTGGTTGTCCAGTTTCGCAAGCCGCCCCACATGCTGTTTAATCCAGGACAGCAGCATGAAGCAAATCGGTTGGTGATTCAAATCCAGCCGGCCGAAGGGATTCAGCTTCAGTTTCAAACGAAGGTGCCCGACGCTGAGATGCGCATGCGAATGACCGACCTGGACTTCCGCTTCGATCGGGAATATTCCGGGTCACCGCCTAATTCTTATCAAAGATTGCTACTGGATGCCGCGGCGGGTGATGCAAGTCTGTTCGCGAGAAGCGATGAAGTCGAATTAGCCTGGGGAATCATCGATCCGATCTTGGAGGCCTGGGAGAGTCCGGCCGCGCCCCCACTCGACATCTACCCGGCTCAGCAATGGGGTCCCTTGAGTTGTAACGAATGGTTGCAGCGGCAGGGTCGCGAGTGGTTCGATGTTTGTCCTGTCCTGCATTAACGAATACCAGTCTGTAAACAGTTAGTCGTTGCTCACCCTCGCCCTGCGCCGGCGGCGACGGGTCCCCGTTCGGTCAGAGGATCGTCGCAATGGCAGATAGGCCCGGATCTGTTCCTGGATCTCACGAGGACTGTAGGCTGAGCGAGCTGGAACACGTAATAACGACAAGCCAGCCGCCTGAAAGGCGTCGTCCACGAATTCATCTCGCCGTTGACGATCAGGGCGTTGGTGCGAACGATCGTCCACTTCGATCGCCAGCACGACTTCAAGTGTGTCAACGTCACACAGCACGAAATCAACATGTTTGGCGTTAATCCGGTTCTGCCATGCCTGTCTTTGAGTCGCACCGGATTCAACTTTGAGTAAATCGGCAATTCTCACCATCGCGAAAATTGCATATTCGTCCGTGATTGCCTGCCGTAGGGCAAAATAGAACTTCCGTTCATTGATCGTGAGGAGCTCTCCCCTGCGATGGTAGGGGCAGTAAGATTCGCGACGCAGAAATCGAACCAGCAGCAAAGTTGCCAGTAAGGCTCCGAAGAAACCGATTAACGGCCAGTGTTGCTGGAGAATCTGCAGCATGGGGTGCCTGCTGAGGTTGTGATGCTAGACGACCTAGACGATCATCGATTTCCCATTCACAATAAAGAGTCGTCTTTGCCATCGGGAAATCGCCCAGAGAAACTTCACCCAATCGCTTGATCATGAACAATGCGAATGATTTGCCTGCAGTTGAAACCGACCCTAACAGTCGTATGGCCTTGAAACCGCTTCAGCTTGGTAAGGTCCAGGTTGGATTCCCAATCGTGCAGGCAGCCTTGTCCGGATACAGTGACGCGCCCATGCGAGTGATTTCCAGGCGCTTGGGGGCGCCGTACACCCTCTGCGAGGTGATGCTCGACCAGTTCTTGGTCGCCGTGAAAGATCGCCGCAAGAATCGACACTTTCTTTATATCTGGGATGAGGAGCATCCAGTTGGCGGGCAGCTGATGGGAGCTGAGCCCGAGCAGTTCTCCGCAGGTGCGGTGCGCCTTGTCGAAGCGGGTTTCGACGTGATCGATATTAATTTCGGCTGCCCTGTCAAGAAAGTGCTGGGACGTTGCCGAGGGGGGTATCACCTGGGACAACCAGACGTGGCCTTAGAGATCATTCGTCGCACACGAGACGTCGTTCCCAATGAGATTCCCGTGACGGTCAAAATGAGACGAGGAATCGACGATTCACAGGAAAGCCGAGATAACTTTTTCGAGATTCTGGAAGGAGCCTTTCAGGCCGGCGTCAGCGGTGTGACCGTGCACGGTCGAACGGTCAAGCAACGCTACATCGGTCCGAGCCGTTGGGAATTTCTCGCGGAAGTGAAACGAGCTGTCGGAGAACATACGATCTTGGGAAGTGGTGATCTGTTCACGCCTCAGGATTGTTTCGACATGATGGAGCAGACGGGGATCGATGGTGTGACGGTGGCGAGAGGTGCCATTGGAAACCCGTGGATTTTTCAACAGACGCGGGCGTTGGCGGAAGGCGTGCCGATGCCCGCTCCCCCCACGGTGCATGAGCAGCGAGAGGTGATTCGAGAACATTTCCGGTTGGCTGAACAGGTGTATGGTGAGCGGTGTGGTCCGCAAATGCGTAAGTTTGGCATCAAGTATTCGGCGCTGCATCCGTTTGCCATGGAAGTGCGCTCAGCATTTGTAAAGGTGCGTTGCCGCGAAGATTGGGAAGCGGTGTTCGATCAATGGTACGCCGATGATGCCCCCGGGAAATATCTGGATCCGTCGATTCATCAAGTGCAGAATGACTGTGGCTGATCACTGCGCTGCCAGGGCTTGCTCGATCTCGCGACGGACTTCCTCATCCGCCTCTGCCTGAAGACGTTGTAAACGGGCGATGGCCTTCGGAGTTCCGATTTCACCGAGTGCCCAGACGCAGGCAGATCGTACGATCGACTCTGCGTCGTTCAGGCCCTTGGTGAGGGCATCGATTGCAGCTTCGGTGCGTTGGTTACCCAGGACGATCGCAGCATTGCGAAGCAGGCCGCGTCGCTTGGAACGCCAGAGCGGCGTCTTGCGGAAGAGAAGACGAAATTCATCGTCCGTCAGCGAAAAAAGGCTCAACAAGTTCAACGGCGACAAATCAAGGCGCGGCTCAAATTCCTCGAGAGAGCTTTGAGGAGCGCGCCGGTTCCATGGACAAACCTCCTGGCAGATGTCGCAGCCATAGACCCAGTTGTTGATCGAACGCCGTAGATCAGTCGGGATCGATTCCCGCAATTCAATCGTGAGATAGCTGATGCATCGCGTCGCCTCCAAAACATAGGGTTGAGGGAATGCATCTGTCGGGCACGCGTCCAGGCAAGCCGTGCAATTACCGCAGTGGTCCATGTCGAAAGGGTCGTCGTATTCCAGCTCTTCCGTCGTCAGGATTGCCGCGAGAAAAAACCAGCTTCCGCGCCGAGGGTTAATCAACAGGGTGTTCTTACCGGTCCAGCCCAAGCCTGCCATTTGGGCATACTCGCGTTCCAGTAGCGGAGCTGTGTCGACAACTCCTCGTGCCTCCGCCGCCGGTGCCCGGTTCTTCAGGAACTGTACGAGTTTTTTGAGTCTCGCGTGAATCACGTCGTGATAGTCGAGACCCCCCCAGGCATAGCGGGACACGCGTCCAGTCGTGTCGGGCGTTGGACTCACGTCAGAAGTTCGGTAATTCATCGAAAGCATTAGTAAGCTGCGGACACCCGCAAGCACGTTCGCCGGGTGTTCATAAGCCTTAGCTCGCCCGCTGATATAACTCATCTCGCCGCTATAGCCCGACGAGATCCATTCGTAGAAACGATGGATCCCTGTAGGCGTTACTGCAGGACAGGCACCCACGAGATCAAATCCATGTCGCTGCGCTTCAGTTTTTAAATCAGTTGTGAGACTCACGGTGATGCTGTACCACTATCTCTCAGGTGACAGAGCTTGAATCATGGGCATATCCTAACTATCGTGAAGTTGAAGGACGGAATCTGCCACTCTTCATTACTCTTGAGGTCCCAACATGAAACGTATCTGTTCGCAATGCTTGATTTGTGTGGCTGTCCTGTTGATGTTCTGCGTTGTGACTGAGTCCTCGGCCCATGCCCAGGGGGGCAATCCCTGCGGTGCTGGAGGATGTGCCTATCCAGGTTGGTTCGGCTACACGGCTTCGCCCTATTCACTGGGCCAGATTCCGACACCGCCCTATTACGCTTTGCATCCGCCCGTTTACTATAGCGTGCCTGTTCCACGAACATATGGCTATAGCCCTTACGCTTATCCCGGATCGGTTCGGACTCCGGAGGTCGAAATGCCGGAGATCATCGAAAATCCTCACGCAAAAAACAAGCCTGAGGTCGCACCGACTCGGACGGTCTCCAATCAAATCATCGATAATCCGTATGTGCGTTCCGAACTGAAAGAGCGTTTATCGACGCAATACGCGGCATTTGAAGCCGAATAACAAGAACAACTCGAATCTCGTTCACGCCCGCCGGCAGTGCAGTCAATGCGTTGCCGGCAGTTTTTATTGGCAGAAAGCGGACTTGGCCTGTAGCCCCACAAAGGCTACTCTTCGCGAGCATTCAGCAAGATGAGGAGCTGCCCTGCTCTTTACGCCATTCGGAGAGACGGTTTCATGCGTTGTTCGCTCCTGTTTTTACTCGTTGCCATGGTGGGCTGTTCCCAGTCAACGGCTTCGTTCGATCCTTTTTCGACCTACGGGCCCACGCTCGTGCCGCCACCGCCGACAGGAACGGCAGGCCGAGCCGATCCGTATTATCAGCGGGCTCAGAATTCAAATTCACAGAATTCTGGACGACTGAGTGTGTTCACGTCGGATCAGCCAAGCGTTGCTGTTGCCGATCAACGAGGGGCAGCGTCCGCAGCTGCGGGTGCTGCAGGAACTGGATTTGTAACGCCCGCATCCGCACCAACCTCCGGTCAGCCGCAGAATGCCAACCTGCAATGGCAGGCACCTGTTTCCAATCCCTCCATGGCAGCCAATGGGCAGAGTGGTACTCACGTTCCTTCGGATCGTCGTATTGACCGCGCCACCGCGCCTCAGACCTATCCGCCGATTCAGAATTACAACCCGCCGCCTAATTTGACGCTTTCGTCGATCACGGATTCGGCGGCTAACTTCGTCAATTCAACTTTAGACGGGGCCGTGCAGTTCTTTAATCCCAACGCTGTCCAGCCTAATTATGGAACTCAACCGGGACCCGCGGCACCTCCAGGGTATGGAGCACCTGCCGGCCAGCAGTCGACAGCACAGCAACCCGGTGGTTGGCAGAATCGTTACTAGGGCGCACTCGTGGATTCTGCTTCTTTAGCGAGGTGAGTGTTGTACCAGTCGACGCTCTCCTGGAACGTTTTGAGGCGAGTGGTGATACCGTCGAGGTCGTGACCGGCTTCAGGGAAGACGATCAGTTTTCGAGCAACGTTCTTTTTCTCGAATTGCTCATCAATCCACTCCCCGTGTTCGGGTGGCACGAGGTCGTCTTTGCCACCCATGATGACAAGCGACGGAGCATCGTCGGGAGTCACGTGGATGACGGGTGAGTATTCCTTTGCTTTGTCGAGTGGAAGATCGAGCGCTGGAAAGCCACGGTAGGCGGGGAGTGACTCAGGCGCTTCCCAAACCGCTACGCGAAGGTCGGTGGGGGGAACAAGTGCCACAACAGCTGCGACACGGCTTGATGTCCTTTCGATATCATCTTTGCCCTCCGGGTTTCCATCGTCACCGGTCGTGCCGAGCATCAGGGAAAGATGCCCTCCTGCACTCATTCCGAGAACACCCAGTCGACTGTCGTCGATTTCAAATCGTTCGGCATTGTATCGCACGAAGCGAACTGCTCTGCGGACATCTGTCATCGCTTCGGGGATGGTGTAACGAGGGCTGCTTCCGTGGCGAACCGCGAAAACGTTGTATCCCTGGCTGAGGAATGGTTGGAATAAGAAAAGAAGCTCTTCTGGAGGTGCCCACTTCGAACGCCAGCCGCCACTCACCATGAACAGCACCGCTGCACCATTGGGGGTTTGTGGATGGTATCGGTCCATCGTCATGGCCAGGCCATCTTTGTGTCCATAAACGATGTCGGTTTCAATTTTTGGGGATTCGGCTGCGTGCAAAGATTGGGGCAGTAAGAAACTGAAGAGGACGGCGAGTATGGTGTAACTTTTCATGGTTACCTGTCTCTGGCAGGATGTTTTGAGAATACAAAGCTCCGCCCTTATGTTCGCACAAATGACGGCGAAAGAGAAGCTTTGGGGATGATCTGTCTGGTTCGGGGCGTCTTGTTCGATGCAAGGCGTTCGATGCAAGGCGTTCGAGGGCAGGCAAGAGGCCAAGTGAGGGGAGCTCTTAGGCGGCTTGAGTCGGGTTGCCGTCTTCCAGGCGGATTACTCTGCCGTGTCGTGGTCGAATTGTAGTTCTTCGACTAGCATTTCTGCGATGTGACGGTTGTATTTCGCCGTCGGATGCCCATCGTTGGGGATCACGAAGCTTGCATCGGTGGGGTGGTATTCGGGAACCAGGGTGTTGATGTCTAGGACCTTGAAGTTGGCTTCCTGGAGTTGTTCATGGATTTCCTGGAATTCGGTACGCTTCGGGGGGCCGTGTAGAACCACGATCAGATCGGCATTGTAGCGGTCTCGAAGGATCTTACGCGACGAGTTAGCAATACCAACCAGAAGCGAGGCTTTGTCTTTGCTGTTCTTTTGGAGTCGAGAATGGATTTCGCGATATAGATGAGACCGATTCAAGGCACGTTGGATGTTTGCAGTGATTTTGTTTCGAAAAGGGCCTGTGTATTGTACGGTTCCATCTTTCTGGAGCACGTAGCGAGGGCCTCGGCTATCCCAGGATGCTCTGCCGGCAACTCGCCTGAGATGCTCCGGAATGCAGAAGTAAACGGCAAGTACCGGTTTGGTGCCGGCAACCGCCTCCTGTTCACGGTGATCCTCAAGCATTTTTAGCATCTGATGGGTTCCGTAGCCGTGGAAGCCCAGGTTAATGCTTTGGACGGTATCTCCCTTCAGTTCCTGGAATTGCCACGGAAAGGTTTGGTGGTCATCCAGACCTTCCCCAAACGTGAAGGACCCCCCGAAGAACAAAACGCTTGGCGGTAAATCCCCGGCGGTCGACTTCCCTTGCCGGAAGCCATGTTCATTAATGGTGTAATCAACGTTGTAGAGGTCTTCTCCGTGAAACGTTTTGCGAGCGTTGACCTGAACGCCCTGACTCGCGTTGTAACCGAGCGCGGGATCATCTTGGTAATAGTGCGAAGGTGTGTAACGCGTGCGGGGTTTACCGGTGCCCTTTTTTGCGTGCCCTGCGAAATACGCCTCGGCTCCGGCTAGGCAGAAGAAGATGACTGCCAGATTCCAGGTGACGGGTCTCCAAAATCCGCGCAAGCAACGGATGCTTGCCACGCAAAAGACGGCATAGAGAAAAAAGATAATCGCGAAAGCGTCGTGGCGCCGGTAGAGCAGGATTGGGATTGCCGTAAGCGTGATTGCCAAGAACAGCACTGCCATCATGATCAGGTTGAGGTGTTTCTTTGGCATCTGTTGAAGGCTGGAAGTCTGAGATTTGGGGAACGGGCTGCCAGGATGATTTCCTCAGTTAAACGGGCGTTTCACGCGAATCATCCATCGCAACATCCAGCTTTGTCACCTTGAGATCCCCGCATTGAACGCAGGCTGGGAGTAACGAATGGCGTGTGGCACCACATTTTGCACACGTCTCAAAAAGTTGTGTGGAACAGAGTGGGCAAGTATATGGGCGGTCTTCATGGTTGAAAGCAACGGGGGCCATTTTCTTGATGGACCGTGCATTCCAAAACGAAAACTTCAGGGGTCCGCGGCGAATTGGAAAGCGACAGATCGGACAGAAGAAGGTCTCGTACGCTTCGCGGTACTGTTTCAAAAGAGCGTCGGGATTCGGCTTGAACAACGATCGAAGTAAGATGACTAACGCTGCCAGGACAGCGCCGATGCTTGCTCCGATCAAGACGTATTTGAAGTATCGGTCTGGGAAGCATTCGTGCATGACCGACAACGCCTTCAGCAGAACGGCTAAGCCGTATGCAAAGACGATAATGCCGTAATGGCTGTTGCGATACTTTCTGAAAATCCAAAATGCGATCAGTAGTAATGGGGTGAGCGCAAGAAGTTTGAGCGCTGCGATGCGGAAGTTGACCCGTTCGATTTCAACGGCATACGCCTTGTCGATCGGAACGGTGGCCTGACTGATCTTTGCATCGAGCTCGCTTTGTTGAGTGGCTAAGTCATATTGCTGCTCGTGCAATTTTTCCAGTGTTGCGGAAAGCTCTTGCTCCTTGCGTTGATTTTCGAGTAATTGTTTCTGGCTTTCGACGAGCACTGCCTTCTCGTCTTCCGAAAGCGAATCGTCGGACTTTTGGAGTTTGAGGCGTTGGATTTCGAGGAGCGATCTTTGGGATTCTCGAAGGAGTCGCAGGCGAGTTGTTTCGTTCTTGATCGAACGCTCGATATCGGCTGTCTGCTCCGATAGTTTGTGTGTTTCGCTCGTGAGCGACTTCGGCATTCGGCTCGCTATGAATTCGGAGTACAGCGGGCGCGGTAGGTTGCCGATGTCATCGATGACGAATCCGAATAGCCAATAAATCAACAGCGACAGGAGGCCTGCGAAAAACCAGATCAGTGCTCTCTGAAACCAGGTCCCGCGGGTTTGAACCTCTGCCGTCTTTATTTGATTGTCCATCATCTGATTTCCTGGCTCGTTATTTAGTCGAGCTCTATTTGCGGTCCATGATCTTCTTGATTGGATGCTGCGAAGACATTGATCGACGAGGCGGCATCGCCATGTAGCTAATCAGACTTCGTATTTTGATGTTGCTCGTTTGGATTTTCTGACAAAAAAGCAGGGTTGTTGATCTTCAAGCGACAGAGGAGTTCGGCTGCCAATAATTGATTTGAGAGAGCGGAGGGGTGGGTGTCCTTTGCGTGCACGATGAAAGGCTGACGTTTTTTATGCTTGTGGATCTCAGGTATGATCTCGTCCACTTTGATGATCTTGAAATTCGCCTTTTCGAGACTGCCTTGTAGCTGCTCAATCGCATGGTCTGGCCATAAAAGAATCTCCAGGTCGATCTGGTAACGCTGCCGAATCGTATCCTGCATCTTCGTTAAGATGCCGACGAAGCGTTGGATGTCATCGTCTGAATAGCGGTAGCGTTTTCTGGTGAGTATCGTCTTGTAGATCCCTGATTGAATCAAGAAGCGGTGGGTCATTGCCTGCTGCTCGGTTCGGAATGGGCCGACGTAGCTGCAAGAGCCATCCGGGTTTACCCGGTAATGAGGTCCAGAGGGGTCCCAGTAAGCTCGGCCTGCAGCGCGATTCACGTGATCCGAAATACAGCTGTAGATTGCGGCAATAGGTTTCCTGTCCGAAATGACTTCAAGGTCATGCTGGTTCTCGAGCATGGCGAGCGATTGATGAGGTCCGTAGCCTGGGTGGCCAAAGTTGAACGACTGAACCTGATTGCCTGATAGTTCTTGGAATTGCCAAGGCAGCGTCTCATGGTCCTCAAGCCCGGATCCGAATGTGAAGGAGCAACCGAAAAATAATACGGCCGGAATGTCCTCGCAGACAACTTCCGGGGTTTTACGCCTCCCGTGAGAATCCATGGTGTAATGGACATCGTAAATGGTTTCGTCTTTGAAAGTTTTCGTTTTGTGGATCTGTTGGTCTTTCTTGAAGGCGTAACCGAGGATCGGGTCCTGTCGTCTGAATTTGGGTGGAGTTACGTTCGTTTCTATTTTCTGTCTTGAGGTGCCGGGCCACTCGCCCAGGTAAATCTCAAAACCCAAAAGACAGATAAAGACGATCGCCAGGTTCCAAGCAATCGGTCTCCCGATTCCGCGCAGCCAGTACAGGGAGAAAAGTAGGAAAGTCGCCGTTGCTATAAATAAGTAGAAGAAAGGCGTTTTCCACGAATTCAAAATGATTGTCGTCGTGATGGACGTGAAAAGAATGAGCAGAATCGGGATCGCAATTCGCCCGTCCTTCAAGATCTTTGCCACTTTCGTGCCCATGGTTGTCTGCATGATGTGGAGTGGCTGCCGTAGGCTTCAGAGGTCAGGTTTGGGGGGGAAGATAAATGTGCTTAGCATAGGGGGGGATCGCCCGCGGCACTCGAGTGCATTATATCCAAAAAAGCTTTTGCGTAATGACGAATGTGACGAACGTACGCATTCCTGGAGAAAGGGATTTTTTTTTGCAATCTCGTTTCTGCTATGATGCGTCCCCGGATAGAGCCTCCGAGTGGGGGCGATTTGGCGGTTTCTACGGAGGGCATCTAAATGAAGCAAGTTACCATTGTCTCATGTTTATTTCTGTTCAGTTTGTCTGCCTTGCTGTTAGGTGAGGAACCGTTGCAGCGTCCCAAGGGTCTCGAGCCAGGCGACACGATCATGCTCATTGCGCCGTCGCGTTGGGTTTCTGAAGAAAAAGTTGAACTTGCAAAACGTCGGCTTAAGGATGCGGGCTATCGAGTTGTCGTGCAGGAGAATATCACCGATCGGGACAAGTATCTTGCGGGTGATGATCAACGTCGCGCCGCAGAATTAATGGCGGCGTTTCAGAACCCCGAGGTTGATGCTGTGTTTCCTGTGTCGGGCGGTTATGGCACGACACGACTTCTCGATCGACTCGATTTTGAGTTGATTCGGAAGAACCCTAAAGTTGTGATTGGTTACAGCGATATTACCGCGATTCACCTGGCACTGCAGGCTCATGCAGGACTTGTCAGTTTCCATTCTCCGAATGCGGAGTCAGGGCCGTCGAGGCCGGAAGGTATGAATCCCTTCGCGGCGAGTTATTTTTGGCCTTTGATTCAACGGAGCGACGATCCGCTGAAAGTTTATCGGGCTTCCCCTGAATTGGGGCCACTGAAGATTTTGCGAGAGGGCAAAGCGGAAGGTGTGTTGACCGGCGGCAATCTGACGCTGATCTCGACGTTGATGGGAACCCCGTACGAGCTTGAGACGGATCAACGAGTTGTCGTTATTGAGGATGTGACCGAGGCTCCCTATCGTATTGACCGATACCTCAGTCAACTGAAACTGGCCGGCAAGCTCGAGCGACCTGCAGCCGTGTTGCTGGGGCAGTTCACCGATTGTGATCCCGAAGATCCGGCTGCCGAAAAGTCGCTTGAGGAAATCTTCACGGAGTATTTCGGAGACGCCCCCTACCCTGTTGTGATGAACTTTCCCGTCGGGCACGTGCCCCAGAATGCGGCGATGCCGTTAGGGTGTCGAGTTGAGGTTGATACGGCAACCGGGACCGTACGGTTATTGGAAAGGCCAACGCGTTAGCGGTACTTTGGAGGTGTTTACCCTGAGCTGTACAGACACAAGTGGCCGGTGAATCTGGCAGCGAGGATTGAGTTTGCGAAGGTACTGCGATGCGGATTCTTTGCGTGGAACAACGAACGCCCTCAGTCGCTCTTGTGCTTCAGACGTAGCTTCCTCACGGGAACTCCGTTAGCTACTGGTTGGCAATGCCGTCAAGTTCCTTGAGTTCTTCGATCCACAGCCGGATTTCATTTTCGTATTCGGCTGCAAGGTTCATCAGAACCAGTTGACGATGGAATGCTGCGGCACCTTCTTCAACTAAGTCAGCCGCTTCGGCACTGGGGAAGCGGCGCATCGGATCAGGTGCAATCAGGCCGCGACAGAAGTTCATGAGCAATTGATTGACCGTGACTTCCTCGGGAAGAATCGAGTCGAGACGTTTCGGCAAGATGCGTTTGGCCTCGAGTAAGTCCTTATAGGTGGTCATTTCAGAGAAGATAGCCTTCCCCGAAAGCATTTCAATCAGGACATAGCCCAGGCTGGCCAAGTCGCTGCGCGGCGTGCATTCACTGCCCTCGAGCACTTCCGGTGCTGCATATTTCGGAGTGCAGGTGCGGATGGGAGGCGGATCAAGCACATGGAACGCGGAACCGATATCGACGATCTTTGCGTTGCCCGTGCACTTGAGCATGATATTTGCGGGCTTGATGTCGCCGTGAACAATGCCCTCGCGGTGAAGTGCTGCTAAAGCCGCCAGACAGTCGCGAACTACCGCTACGGCCACCCCCGGCCGAATTCGCGGTTGCGAAGGACCTCGGGATATGACGACTCGGTTGATGTATTCCCAACGTCGATTACTCACCCGTTCACGGACTCGCTCGACTCGCTCATTGTCCAGCAGAACACGCAGGTCATAACCGTCAACCCATTCCATCACCATCATGCGGATTCGATTGCGGTCGACGAAGTTGTGCACGTCCAGCAAATTGTCTTGCTGGATTTGAGCAACGTGGGCTGCGACCTTTGCGATGCGTTCCATCGCGTCCTCGTAACAGCGAATTGTTTCATACCTTGCCGGAGAAAATACCTTGACGGCGATCGGGAGGGTAAAGTGATCGGCGCCGCGGCGTTCGCTAAGGTAGACGACGCCCTGACCACCCTTTCCAAGTCGGCGGATCCAACGTTGGTGGGTTGTCCAGCTGAGACGTTGTTCTTGAACGAGACTTGCGTATCGGTCGACAAGATCACTCGTCGCATCATCGACCTCCGCGTTTTCGCGAAGGGCAATCGTTGCGTTAATGTCGTGAAGTGTTGTTGTCATGACGAGAATGGGGGCACGGGGGCTTCCTGCCAGGCAGTATCACGAGATCATTTTACAAAAGGCCGTCGATTCGCGTCTAGGCATCTTCGTGTTTACCTGAAAATGGAGGGGTTACGCCGGGGTTCGGTCATTGGGATGGGGAAATCCAAGTTGTTTGTCGACGCAGTTAAACAGCCGTTGGTCGCGACAGAATCGATGCAGGTTTTCGCAAAAGAAGTCCACCGTCACGTCGACTCGGTCTGCCGACTGTGCCCCGACGTGAGGCGTAATTGTCACTTGAGGCATTTCCCAAAGTGGGCTTTCGGTCGGTAATGGCTCCTCCGCAGTGACGTCCAAGGCGGCACCGCGAAGCCGATCTTGACGCAATGCCTCAACAAGAGCTGGTTCGTCCACCACCTGGCCGCGAGCGACGTTGACCAGGTAAGCCCCTTTCTTCATGAGAGCGAACTGTTCGGCGCCCATCATTCTCGCTGTCTGTGCGTTGAGTGGAACACATAGAATCACGATGTCAGCTGCTTGAAGCAAACGTGGAAGCTCTTCTGCTGGCCACAACTCTTCGACGTAGTCTGGGCGTTGGACCGGATAAAAGTCGGTGGCGATGGTACGAACTCGCATGGGGGCCAGCGTTTCGGCAATGCGTCGCCCGTTGCCGCCCAGGCCCACAATCCCGACGGTCTTGCCATGCAAGTCGTCGGTCGGACGCCGAATGAACTCTCGTTTCTCTTGAGCCCGATGAAATACAGGCATGCTTCGTAACATGCCCGTCAATAAGGCCATCGTTTGTTCAGCGACTTGCTGGGCAAACAGGCCCGATGCACTGCTTACCGGGATCGAAGAATTGATCACCTCCGGAACCAGGCAATGGTCCATTCCAGCGGCTGACGATTGAATCCATTTTAATCGATTTCGTTCAACAACTTCCGCCCAAGGAACGGGAACCTTGGCATGACCACAGAAGATGTCGGCTGTTAGGATTTCCTTGGCAACGCCCTCCTGCCCTGCATTAATCACATCCCATTCTGGAGCCGCCTCGCGAATCTGACTGACATGCTCTTCATGGACAGGGAAGCAGAGCACAATGCGTGGCCGTACATTTGGCATGGGATCATCGTCTTTGGAATAAATGGTAGTCGTGATGAAGCGAAGGGATGATTCTGGGAACTAGCCTGAACCTTGCCGTTCGGTAAACTGTTTCTGGGGGAGCTCCTTTTCACGCGGTGCTCTCCCTCTTCTCTTGCCTTGATCATGGATTTTCTCATGAAGCCCCTGACCCCACAAGCTGAGCTTTCGTCGTTCCGCCGCTGGTGGACTCAGCAATGTGGTGGCCGAGAGGTCTTGGGGCTGGCTCTACCTCTGGTGTTGTCGACCGCTTCCTGGACGATTATGCACTTCGTCGACCGGGTTTTTTTGACCTGGTACTCGACGGAAGCGATCGCCGCAGCGATGCCCGCTGGGATGCTCCATTTTTCGATGCTTTGTTTTCCACTAGGCTTGGCTGGGTATATCAATACCTTCGTCGCACAATACTACGGAGCCGGTCGAAAGCACCGAATCGGCCTCGTCGTGTGGCAAGGAATCTGGCTCGGGATGCTCGCCATCCCCGCTTTTCTGCTGCTGATCCCCGTCGCACCGTGGATCTTTGCGATGGCAGGACACGGGGAGCAAATCGCGGAATTGGAAACCACCTATTTTCAAACGCTGGCTTGGGGAGCCGGGGGTGCCGTGGTTTCGGCTGCGCTGGCTGCTTTTTTCACCGGTTTGGGCCACGCTCGAGTCGTCCTGGCCGTTGACTGCTCTGCTGCTATCCTGAATTTGATCCTCGATTATCTGTTGATCTTCGGGATCTCTCCCTTTCCGGAACTTGGAATCTTCGGCGCCGGAATTGCAACCTCTATCAGCCAATGGGCCAAAGTTGTTGCCTACTTTCTCATTATCTACCGTCGCGAATTTCGTGTGCCGTACCGTGTTGTCGAAGGACTTCGACTAGATGGGGCGCTGCTGCGCCGTGTGCTTAAATTCGGTGGACCAAGCGGCTTTCAACTCTTCTTCGAGACCATCGCTTTCACGGCCTTCCTGTTTTTGATGGGACGACTCGGGCAAACCGCTTTGGCTGCCACGACCATCGCCTTTAGCGTTAACTCGTTCGCCTTTGTCCCCATGCTCGGACTGGGAATCGCCGTGACGACATTGGTCGGACAGCAGTTGGGGCGAAATGATCCCCCGTTAGCAGAACGTGCCACGTGGGTCGCTTTTTTGCTGGGCGGCCTGTACGTCGGTACCATGGCGCTGCTGTACTTGCTGGTTCCCAGCTGGTTTCTTTCCGCACACGCGGCCGGTAGCAATCCAGCTGATTTCCACGAATTGCAACGTATTTGTACGGTGCTGCTACGATTTGTCGCACTTTACTGTCTGTTCGATATGACCCACATTGTTTTTGTGAGTGCTATCAAGGGTGCCGGCGACACTCGGTTCGTGTTGATAATCACGCTGATCATCTCGCCAGTTCCCGTCGTGCTCGGCTACTTTGGAACGAAACAGTGGAATTGGAGCTTAAATACCTTTTGGTTCGTCATCACGGCTTGGATTTGTGGCTTAGGTCTCATTTATTTGGCGCGATTCTGGCAGGGAAAATGGCGAACAATGCGGGTCATCGAGCCCGATCCAGAAGAAACGGTCGCTCCGGCTGGCGAAGTTTTGCCTGCTTCCGGTAACTCCGCCTAGCCATGGAGAAAGACGCCCCGGCTCCAGATCCTCGGCCGGGCCGTTTCAGAGAGTTGGCAATCCAAGAAGCGGTTGGAAAAAACGACGAAATCTATCATAATGCGGGCTAGCGACGAGCGACGTATGACCGCTTCTGGATCGCTTGAAGCCGAGTCGTCGTAACACCCACTAAGCCCGCCTGCCTTCTCGCCGCAAGGAGAACTCCGCTGACACCTCCATATCGCCAAATCGGGACGTTTGCCATGATCACCTTGATCGCTTTGAGATTAGGGATCGGTTGGCATTTCTTTAAGGAAGGCGCCAAAAAGTTTCAGGGAGATAGTTTCACCTCCGTCTACTTTTTGCAAACGGCAAAGGGACCGCTCGCGGAATTTTACAAATCGATGATTCCCGACCGCCAAGGTTATGAACGACTTGATCAAGAAAAAACTGAAGAATTTTGGCGAGGATACGTCGGCAATGTATCCAGCCACTATAATTTCGACGAAAGCCAGTTGAAGAAGGCGGACGCTGAGCTAAAACGTTCCAGAAGGCTCTTGGACTCGTTTTATGCCATGAACGAACCGGAAATTGCCGAATACTTACTGGAATGCCAGCGCCTTCAGGATGCCAAGGCGGATAAAATGAGTGATGTGGCGTTCCAGCGAGACTGGATCGCGTCCAAGGAAGCAGAATTAAATGGGACGTTACGTCCATGGATGAACGCAACCCAGTTAATGGGACAGCAACTCCAGGAGAACTTGCGTAAAATCGCGACCGAGGAGCAGCGTCAGGCGGGTGTCTATCCGATCCCGGATCGGACCGAGATGTTCGTTGATACGCTGGTGAAATTCGTGGTGATTGGCGTCGGTATTCTTCTCGTGTTAGGGCTGTTCACGCGCTTCGCAGCCGTTATGGGGATGGGATTTTTATTGTCGGTCATGTCGACACAACCGCCCTGGTCTGCCGGAGCCAACACCGACTACTTTTATTATCAATTAGTTGAAGTTTTAGCGTTACTTATTTTAGTGGGATTCGCGGCTGGTCGTTTCGCTGGTCTGGATTATTTAATCTACGGTATGCGAATGCGATGCTGTCCCCCTAAAACGATTGAATCATAGGAGTCACCGAGTATGACGAGCTTGAATGCCGAACAAAAACAGGTTGGCAGCGACAATTATTATGAGGCACTGGGTGTTTCTCGTCGCGACTTCCTCAAAGGTGTCGCGTTGGCCGGTGTTACATCGGGTGCCGGTTTGGGAGCGATGTACTTCGGTTACGGAGCCACCGTCAACGAACCTGTCCGAGTGGGCGTGATTGGGACGGGCGATGAAGGCGGCGTTCTCATCGGTGCGTTGAATCCGGAATATATCCAGGTCAAGGCGATCTGCGATATGCGGCCTTACAGTCAGCATCGTGCCTTCCATGGTGATTGGGCAAGCGATGGCACTTGGGCGGCTCGACCTGGTTTGATGAGCGTCTACGACTGGAAGACAGAAGACGAAGCAAGGAAGAACGTATCTGTATACTCCGACTACAATGAGATGTTGAAGGATCCGAACATCGAGGCCGTCATCATCGCAACTCCTCTCTTCATGCACGCTCCGATGGCGATTGCGGCGATGAGAGCTGGCAAGCACGTTCTGACTGAGAAACTGATGGCTTTTGACGTCGGTGTTTGCAAGGACATGTCGCGAGTTTCGCAGACCGAAGACTTGTTGTTAGCAACGGGGCACCAACGCCACTACAGCGTTCTTTACGATAACGCGGTCAACTTGATTCAGTGGGGGTTGCTGGGTGAAATTCACCATATTCGTGCTCAGTGGCACCGTGGTAATCTCCCAGGCCGAGATAGTTGGAAGCAGCCGATTCCGGGTGGAGAAGTTTTTGCCGATGGCAAGAAACGTGACGAAATCAGAACACGTCACGAGAGATTGCAAAACGAGCTGAAGAAAACGAACCTGACGCCGCAAGAAGTTGCCAAGCTTGAAAAACAAGTTGCTCAATGGGCCGCTTGGAATGAAGATCGTTCGCTCAAAGCTGAAGACTACGGTTACGTCGCCGACGTCCTGTCGAACGGTCACAATCGGTCGGCGATGGAAGAACTTTGTCGTTGGCGATTGTGGGATCGTACCGGTGGTGGGCTCATGGCTGAGTTAGGTAGCCATCAGCTGGACGCAGCCTCGATCTTCATTAGCGCCCTGCGACGCGATGGAAAGAAAGCACACCCGCTTAGTGTACACGCCGTGGGTGGGCGACATATCTTCCCTGTCGACCGTGATGCTCATGATCACGTGTACTGTACGTTTGAATTTCCCGGTCCTGGTTATGATCCGAACGAAGATCCAATGCACTTTGGCTACAAGGATCCTCGCACAGGTGTCGATGCGACAAAGGGAATCAAGTCTTACGACGAGGACCCAAACAAGCGGATCGTGATGACCTATTCCAGCATTAACGGAAACGGCTATGGAGGTTACGGTGAGGTGGTTCTCGGTACGAAGGGTACGCTCGTTCTCGAACGCGAGAAGGAAGTGATGCTCTACAAGAAAGAGGACACCGCGAGTCGCATTTCCGTGAAGGACGACAAGGGTGGACCAACGATGGACTCCTATGAGACCGGTGCCAGCAGTGCGGCTGCGGTCGCTCAGGCAGCGGACACAGGTCCAATTAGCCGTGGCTACACAGAGGAGATGGAGCACTGGGCTTGGTGTATCCGTAATCGAGATCCGGAAAACCAGCCTCGCTGTAAGCCGGAGGTTGCTCTCGGTGACGCCGTGATCGCCCTCGCGTGCAACGTCGCCATGAAGAATGCATCCGAAGGTAAGGGTGGATATCTTCAATTTGACGAAGCCTGGTTCGATATCAATAGCGATGCGACCCCAGATGGCTCGGTTCCGAAAGAGAAAGCCAACGGATAGTCTTCCGTCGGGTTCTTCCATCACAACTCAAAGCCCTGTAGGATTTTGGCCTACAGGGCTTTTTTCGTTTTCAATCGACAGGCGTAACATCTGTCCAATGAGGAGTATTTCGCATGGATAAGTGGCCGATTGGTGTATTTGCGAGTATCGACGCTGGGCTCGGCGTCAAACTAGAGGTGGCAAAGGAGTTGGGAGTGCCAACCATTCAGTTGCATGCCCCTGCGAAATCGACTCGTACACCTGAGAATGCCGAACGTTTTCAGCAGAGGCTGAAGGAATTAGGAATTGAATTGACGGCTGTCTTTGGTGGGTTTGAGGGTGAATCCTATGCCGATATTCCAACCACGGTTCGCACCATTGGTTTGGTGCCAGAGGAGACCCGCGCTGCTCGTGCCGAAGAGATGAAGGAGATTGCGGATTTCGCCAAGGCTTTGGGATGCTCTGTCGTTGCCCTGCACATCGGCTTTATTCCGCATTCTTCCGTCGGAGATCCCGCTTATGATTCGGTCATCGCGATTACCCGAGAAATCTGCGATCACGTCAAAGGAAATGGTCAGAGTCTCCATCTGGAAACCGGTCAGGAAACGGCGGATGGACTCCTGCAGTTCTTAGGCGATGTGGATCGCGATAATCTCTTCGTTAATTTCGATCCTGCCAATATGATCCTGTACGGAACAGGAGAACCGATTGAGGCACTCAAGAAGATCGGCTCGTTTGTGCGAAGCATCCACTGCAAGGATGCTCTCTGGGCCGATAAGCCTGGCGAGGAATGGGGGCAGGAAGTTCCCTTGGGTGAAGGCCAGGTTGATATGGCGGCCTATCTGAAAACGCTTGATGAAATCGGATACGACGGACCTTTGACGATCGAACGTGAAATCCCACAGGAACCCGAACGTCAAAAGGCAGAGATCGGAAAAGCCGTTCATCTCTTGGAGCAACTTAAAGGTTGATCCTTTAGCCTTTGTCCTTGGCGAATTTGAAGCGTCGCAATAACCAGATTACGAAAAATAGCGGCGCGAGAAACACAAGGTATCGCGACAAAGCCAGGAAAATCCTGGGTTTGACCGCCACAACGAGTAAAACGCCAACGACGGTGACGAACAGCCATCCGGGCATCCGATCTAGCTGAGGAAAGGCCAGCCACGCTGCTCCCAGCACTAAGCCTGACTTAATCAGCGAACCATGCAGGAACTCGCCGCCGCCTCCTGTCGGTGGCCAAACCCAGAAGGCCAATCCGAGGGCGAGCAATACGGCGGCGATAATGCCCATCGCATGTCGTCGCCAAACCATGGCTGGAGATGCTAAGTCAGTCGGCATCCGATTTCCTTGTTGACTGTCTGGCCATGGGGGATTCAGGGGTGCAACTAGATGCGGTCGAGTGCATCAATCCACCGGGCAATTTCTATCCGGTCCGCGGCGGCCAAGGGGCGAGGTTCTGAGCCAAGCTCAAGGACCGTTACCGGGAAACCGATCTCTCGTAGTTGCTCAACATTACCGTTAATGCGACTGTAGAGTTTGGACCCCTCGGAGGCTGCGGTCAAGATTGCAAGTCGATTGATGGGATCGATTTCAGGTGTTCCGATGCGTAAGGGGACGCCGGCATCCACCGCCACAATACCTCGCACCAGATCACGGTGTTTGAATCCTGTCAGGTAGGCCATGGCTCCGCCCCCCTGGTAGCCATGAACGACCACGCGGTTTTCGCCGATTGAGAAAAGTTTGATCGATTCATCAATCGTTTTGCGAATGAATGCCTCGTCAGACGGTTCCCAGCGCGTTGGTGTCGCCGGTTCTGGCAGCAAGAGAATGAGGTCCTGGCTTTCGCAGATGGCTTTCCATTCATCACGAATTGTTTCGGCCTTCACCTCGCCAGCGGGTGGCAAGTAAACCAGAAGACCATAGCTCTTTCTCGCATCATAGTTTTCAGGAACGTAAGCAAAACAATTCCCCGCTTCTTCCGGAATCTTGATTTCGATCAAGCCGGTTTGTGCTGCTGGAGCCTCACCGGCGGGAGACTTCGCTGGAGGGAGGTTGGTTGGAATCGCTTCCGGTAGAGGGCTTAAGCGAGCGATCGTATTTGCTTCGCTTCCGTTACGGATGTATTTGAGCTGGGCTTCATCCTCAATGTCGAGGCTTGAGACGGAATTGCGTAATTGATCAGCACCTTCGACATCCGATTCATTAAGTTGAAGCAAGCGGTCCCCCGGAAGCAGTCCCGCTTCGGCAGCCGGTCCACCGGGGTAGACCCACCGAATGACAACTCCTTCAGCTTGACGTTCGGGCAGAATGCCGAGAAACGGTTGGACATATTTGGGGAGGGAGTCCAGCAGCGTTGGTGTCAGTTCCAGTTCTTCGGCACCGCGTTTGACAAGCAGGCGCAGTGTGTCGCCGCCGTACAACGGGCCAAGAGCGTGTCGAAGCTGGAGCTTTCTTGTGATTTCCTGGTCGTTGGCTCGAATAATCACGTCGCCTGGTTGGAGTCCGGCATCGGCTGCGGGTGACTTTTTCCGTACGGTTGCGATTTCCGCCGGTCCACCTACTCCCGTTTCCTTGATTGCGATACCAAGGCGACCTTTGAATAGCTCCTGCTTTTTGAGTTGATCAAGGCGCGAAAAAATGTGTTCCAGCGGTACCGCAAATCCAATTCCCGAGTCGTACCACTCATTACCGGAGGTCAGGTTCGCGTCGATTCGCTTGCCATCGGCGGTGTATAGCTCAATGTCGGGAGAGAGCGGCGCGAGGACGCCGAGAACGCGACCCTGGATGTCCACGAGCGGTCCGCCGTAGTTGCCGGGAGAAATCTTTGCATCCGTCTGAATTGCCGTGCCCCAGATGCGATCTTTCGCGCTCAGGATGCCAACCGAAAGGTTGACTTCCGAGGCTGAGAAGGTGCGTCCCAAGGCCAGTGTCCATTCGCCGACTTGCATCTTTTCGACAGGAGCGGCTTCGGGCACGGGGAGGTCGACATCGGTATCGACCTGCAAGAGGACCAGCATGCGACTATTGTCTCGTGAGACGATCTTTGCAGGTTTACGCTTTCCGTCAGGTAGCGTGACAAGAATTGAATTTGGATTCTGAGCCAGGCCAAAAGCGCTCGAGATAATTAGGCCATCAGCTGAGACGATTAGGCCGGTCGTCGGTCCGTCGCCAACCAACGTTTTGCCAATGCGTTCGAGTCCGCCAATCGCCTCGATCTGGACAACCGACGGCGCGACGCGAGCAGCGGCCGCTCGCAATGCCGCTTGTTCCAGCGACTGCAGCGTTTCTTCCGCGAAAACTACGGTTGTCGAAAGCAGTGCCAGGCTGCAGGTGAGGAAGCTGTGACGCATCATCAAGGGGAAACTCCGCGGCTAATCCTGAGAGATTAGTTCAAATTCGATCAGCTCTTGGTCGCGAAGCACCGTTAACTTCACCGCATCAAGCCGATCAATGTAGGAAAGCTCTTCAATCATTTCGTTGCGAGATTGCACCATGTTAGGGCCGACGAAAAGAACAAGGTCGTCGGGCTGAAGTCCCTGAGATGCTGCCGGTGAACCCGTATCGATTTTTTCCACAAAGGGAGGGGTTTTGACGAGGACATTCGGAATGAGCACAATTCCCAGGCGCTGCAGGCTGTGGTGATCGGCAGGTCGGGGACGCTGAGCTGCCTCATCTCGACGGACTCGACCCGCGAGAATATCGTCCACTCGCGGTTTCAAATCGGTAATCGGCAAGGCAAAATTGAGCCATGTATTGGTTTGGGAGTTGAGCAATTCCTTGCCGAGCATTCCCAGTAGATTGCCCTGGAAGTCGGTGAGCGCCCCACCGGCGGCTCCGGCATTATTGGTCATCGCATCAAGCACATAGACTGGGCCGTTGTAGGTTGTCTCGAAGACGCCCTTGCGAGCTTTGAGATCCGTTTTTGCTGAGATGTGGCCGTGCAGAACGCTTGACGGTTCATTGCCTGCCGCGATTCCATACAAATTGCTAAAGGCCAGGACTCGATCCCCTGTTTGCCCGACCGAAGATGCATCCGGAAGGGAGAAGTGTGGAGCTCCCTGAATATCGATCTTCAGCACCGCAATATCACTGCGAGGGTCGGCGCCGACTGTTTCTGCTTTGAACTTACGCCCATCGTCTAAGACAGCCGTCACGTAATCCGTGTCTAGCACGTAGCTCCACGCGGTCAGGATGTGCCCTTCTTCACTGATTAGAAAACCACTTTGATAGGATTCAAGTCCACGAATGCCGCCCGCTCCGTAAATCTTGACCATCTTGGGCTGAACGTCCGAAATGACCGAAGGCAACGTTGTCTGCGCTGAGAGTTCGGTAACAGCAAAGAGAACGAGAGCGAGCGTCAAGACGACGCAAGGTCCTGTTGATGACTGTCGAGGCAGTGGCATCAGGCGTCCTCCTTTACTTTCGCAGTTAATTGGTAGTCGTCTAGTTGCAGAATGCCGTAGGTCTGGTCGCCGTAGCGGACTTCAATTTCGAAGGGTAATTCACGCCCGTCAACGTCCTTGTATTCTCGGAAGCTCAATTCGCACGGGTCGACGCCGATGTCCGGGTACATTTCCATGCCGACGAGTTGTCCCGATGTAGCATTGAAATAGAACCAGGCTTCGACGGCATCGTGAGTTCCCACCAAAACGTCAGCAGGTTTTTCCTGTCCTGGCCACGGTGCTTTGCCAAGGTAGTACACTTCACCAAATCGTGAGGGGCCGTGGGTCAGCATGTATCGCCAGAGGTGCAGAGCCACGAGCATGCCTCCGCTGCCCGTTGGCTGAAGTTGTTGCTCGAGATTTGCCGACATATCAAGCAACATCTCGGTATTGCCCTCATTCGTGGCCATGCGAGCCAGCGTCTGTTCGTCGTCGAGAGTGATTTCTGCAGGGCCTTGTTGAGCGGTTTTTCCGTTCAGTTTCCAGATCGCCTTGTTGGCTTCAAAATCTCCGGTGGATTGATGGGCCTGCCAGACTCGATTTTGATTCTGGCGATTGAAGTAATAGTTGGAATAACCACGGCGCGATTCGAAAACACCCTTAATTGCTTTGGGGACGGGCTGCTTAAGCGAGAGTCCACCGGGCAGGAGTCGTGGTGCGGGCTTACGATCTTCAGGCTCTGCGTCTTCGGGGTTTTCGCCGTCGTTCGGTTTGTCCGGATGAGGTGCGGGGGGGGCGATATTTCCTTGTTGAACCTTTTGGATTAATTCATCGCTGCCGTGGACGCCAGCGAGGCGGACGAAGGTTTCGAATCGTTCTCCGTCACGGACATAGCTCAGCGGAACACGCCAACCCTTTGGGAAAATGCCTAAAGCATTCTTGAGTCCGTTCACCGTTTCGATCGAACGTCCGCCGAAGGCGACGATGTGGTCACCATACCGCAGGCCTCGTCGGTAGGCGTCCGAAGATTCGAGGATGTTCGTCACGACGACTCCGCCGTCCTCGTCGGTGGCCACATTGGCTCCCAGAGTCGCATGGTCTACGATTCTTCCGCTATGTAAATGTCCCAGGAAGTGCATGATCTGATTGATCGAGATCGCGTAGCCGACGCCAACGTTGACGCGGCCTCTTTTTTCAAAGGACCCGCGACCGTTGATGCCGATCAATTGCCCCTTGGCATTAAAGAGCGGTCCGCCGGAGTTGCCCGGATTGATCGCTGCGTCAGTTTGAATGCAATCGGCGTATTCCAGTAAGGTGCCCGCCGGGTATTGATAACGATGGACACCAGAGACAATGCCGTAGGTGACGGTTGGCTCGAAGTTGGTTGCCAGCAAGAATGGGTTGCCGACTGCGAAGCACCAGTCACCGACTTGAACCTTATCGCTGTCCGCGATTTCTGCATACGGAAAGTCGTCTCGCCCTAAGAGTTTGATCAGAGCGACGTCTCCTGTTGGATCAATGCCGACAATCACCGCGTCGTAGAGCTGGCCATCATTCATGCTGCATTTCATGTGATCACCACAAGGTTTGCTCACATGAAAGTTGGTAAGGGCGAATCCGTCTGCTGAAATCACAACACCCGAACCACCTCCGCCGGCTTTGCCTGCGGAAAAAACAGCGACGGTGCATTCGCTCGCGCGTGCAATTGCATCGATGCGTTCTTGCTGAGCCTCAAGCACCTGTTCGGGGATGATGAGATCCTCCGAGGCCGTGCTCGTACTCCAGGAGAGTCCGGCGGTGATGATCAAGGAGGCAGCAATACAAAGAAACGGTCGAATCACTTCAGTAACCTCGCATCACAGATGTTCACGCGATCGGCAACTCCGGAGTTGTCGCCGTAGTCCACCAGAATCCTTAAACGATTGACTCCTGATAAATCGAGATCCAATTCGACGGCAGATTGTTCGGCTTGTAACTCTTTACGGTAAAGTTCCTGGTCGTCTCCGTGGATGACGAGTTCAACCAGGCCACTCAGACGCGAAGCCGGATCCAGTCCTGCCAGGGCGGTGAGGCGGCGGTACTCGCCCGCTAGTCGATAGGTCAATTCAGTACGACTGTGGAGGGCAATGCCCTGGCGATGTTCGGTGAGAACGCCGCCTTTGCCCATGAGGCGTAGTTGGCCGCTACCGATAAAGCTTTCGTCAACACGGGGTGCGAAAAGATCGTCAACTCCCAAGTCCGAGAGGTCCCGACTCAAGGTCGCAATCTCCAAGGAAGGAGTGCGCTCGACCCGTTCGGGGCTCAGTGAACTGAGCGGAATAGCTGTTGATGATGCGAAGATGATTTCGCGAACCGTCGAAAGTGGCAGGGAGAGGTCGAGGCCACCCGTTGTTCTTACCAGCACTTTGTTGTCATCGAGTTGCAGGGAGGCTGCCTTGAGATTGCTGTCGTCGATTAATTTGACGTCACAGCGTGATTTGGGCTGGGTATCTGGAGTTGCACTGTAGTACCAGATGGAATCGACCTTGCCCCGACGTACATCAATCCATTCGTCATCGAATTGGAACCTGACTGACTCGCTCGAGATGTCCCCAAATACACCATCCACGTAGTCTAGCTTTTCGCTTGGGCGCCGAATGATGACGACGTCGCCGACCGGGCGTCGTTCGAAAATCTCAGCGCGGGCTGCATCGAGTCCTTCATTGGTTGGTTGCAGAAGCGCGTAATCAATCTTGTCGGTCGGAATCGATTGTGAAATACCGCTGGCCGTCGTGATCGTTGCCTCACCGTCCGTGACGGTAATCGATGTCGCAGTCAGTTGCGAGCCATCTCGGAGTTGAACCAGCGATGATTCAGGAGCTTTTGTGGCCGGGTTGCCAAAATTAAGCTTGGCCAGTCCGCTTGCCTCTACCGTCTGCGTTTCGTCTCCCGATACAAATGAGATCCCGTCGGCCGTTAATTCTACAAGCGAACCCTTGGTCGATGAGCCGGCGCGGTCTTCAACGGTGATGTCCGTCGATCCGAGCATAGCGAGGATGAGGGCAGCGTGAATCATGGTGGGCCTTTTTTAACGTTGAGGGCGAAACGATGTGGGGATCGATTCGCCCTGCGGTTCGGTGCTTGCAAGGCGACGGTCAAGGTTGGACGCCGTCTCTCGCAAGCTTCTGGAAGTATTCTTCAATCACATCGCGATAATGGGAGGGGAGATCTTTTCCAAGTTCCTGAAGCGCCTCTTCACGTTCCTTAGCGGGGAGATTTCCCCAGTCCGTTTGAGCGCCCAGCTTTTTGGGGTCGACGTTGCCCGGACCCTTCAACTCTGCGGGTGTGCTTTGTTCCATCGGGGACGACGGCGCGGAGTTCCCCTGCCCACCTGAGCTCTGTGACGATGACTGCTGAGCCTGTTCCTCGAGCTGTTCGATCATCTTGTCCAGTTTGGCGATGACGTCGTCCTCTTCCTTGCGAACTCGAGTTCCTGCCCGGCCTTGTCCAAGACGCACCTTGATGCTGTCCATCAGGCGAGCTACCTCGTCGAGGGAATCCTTTTTCATCGGAGCGATGTCTGCCTTCATCAGCTTGGCAAGGGTCGCATAACGTTTTGGGATCGTTGCCTCGTTCTCCAGCAGCTTGTCGAGCGCCGGCAGGCAATTCTCTTTGTCGAGTAATCGATGGAACGCGACGCTTTGGTAGAACAATAAAGCCGCAGGGTCAGCAACGTCGGTTGGCTTCAGCGATTCAATCTGTTCGCGAAGCTCATTGTAGAACTGATGGTTAGCCAACCATTGTGCGTACCACAATCGAACGTTGTTCTTGGCCCAGCCTGGCAAGGTTTCGTCTTCAAGTAATGTGAGATCAAAGTCGGGGAGATGGCGTTCCGGGTCTCGTAAAGACTCAACCAATTGTTTCACGGACGGATTGATCAATGCCAGCGAACGTACGGTCGCGATTAGCTGGCGGTCGCCGTCGACCTGATTCGCCGACTCAGGTAACGCCCAAATCGCGTCGAATTCGCTGAGTTGTTCTTGAGTCGGGCTCAATGAAGAGAACCATTCGGCCACCTGCCGCTTCGTCTCTTCGTGCGTGGGAACGCTCCAGGATGCCCGTCGAGCTAATTCATTCGCGCCATAAGCAGGAGTGGAAAAGCAGATCGCTATGATTGCAATAAGGACTCGATGGTTGATCATTGATTCCTCCCCAAAACGATATCCCGCGTCAACTTGCGGATGCGTTCTTCTCGCTCAGAAAGCTTTGAAAGTGACTCGATCAATTCGTTGTCTGTCGCTTGCCCGACTAGATTGTCTGGTTCGTCCAAGAGGCGAGCATATCGCTGAGTTCGTTTGTTGACTCGCAGTTGAAGTGCACGAATCATCTTGAGTTCGGCGATCGCATCGACCAAAGGCTGGTCTTGCGGTGCCCCCTGTTGCTGCTGTTGTTGTTGTTGTTGCTGCTGCCTGCGTTCTTCAGCCTCCTGTTGAGCTTTCTGCAAGGCTTCGATCATCTCTTCCAACGCAGCGATGACATCTTCCTCGAGGCCAAGCGTGATTCGATCCAGTTTGGTTCGAGTCAGTCGTTCCGCGATCTGTTCCATATCGGCTCGTATCTGGGCGACGGCTTCTGGGAAGGCCACCGAGGATCCTTCCTCTCGTAACAGCAAGAGGGCTCGTTCAGCTTCGTTAACGATGCGGAGTTCTTGGGCTCCCAGGCGACCTGCTTGGACAACAACTTGATTGTCACGTTGGTTGACGGGGATTTGGCTCAGGCGTCGAGTGTCGTCGTAAACCTTGAGCTGCATTTCCAGCATCTTGCGAAATCTCGATTCCAGCATCGCAAGCGTTCGTTCAATTTCCTCTTCTCGGAGTTGTCGCAGGATCTGTTCGAGTTCCGCCTTGGCTTGTTCTAGCAAGCGGCGAGCTTCGACTTGATCCTCGATCGCTTCGTCTCGCTTAGCTTCTTCGAGCTGTTGTTCCGCATCTCGCATGCGTTGTTCGGCTTGCTGGATTCGATTTTGGCCAGGGAAGTTTTCTTGTTGGTTCTGTTGTCCTTCGCCTTGTTGCCCTTCGTCCTGCTGTCCTTCGTCCTGCTGTCCTTCGTCCTGCTGTCCTTCGTCCTGCTGTCCTTCGCCTTGTTGTCCTTCGCCTTGTTGTCCTTCGCTTTGTTGTCCTTCGCTTTGTTGTCCTTCGCTTTGTTGTCCTTCGCCTTGTTGCCCTTCGTCCTGCTGTCCTTCGTCCTGCTGTCCTTCG
>PBNZ01000046.1 GCA_002723275.1 Planctomycetaceae bacterium | reverse complement strand
CTCTTTGGACTCAGCCGCTTTGGACTCAGCCGCTTTGGACTCAGCCTCTTTGGACTCAGCCTCTTTGGACTCAGCCTTCTGCGAACCCGAATCGGCGGATTCGGACGAATCCTCAACAGCCGCTGCCTCAGCAGGTTCAGCTTCGATTTTCGGTTTTACGAAAGGCTGCTTTGTAGGAACGAGAGCCGAAGTCTCGTTCGGTTGATCAGAAGTCACCTCACGAAACTGAGCATTCGCCGAGGTTGTGGCAACAACACCGATGAAGAGCGCCAGAATGATGATTTGTGCATTAAAAAAACGCATGACTCGTCTCCTCGATTCAACATCAAAGCAGCGGCCGCGTGTGGGAGCGCAACTGACATACCACGCCCCTACAATCACTTATCTCTACTCAGATCGGACAATCGTCACGGCAAGTACAGTATCTTGCTGGAGAATCTCAGCATCGAAAGCAAAAGAAGGAGAGTGCAAGCATCCTTTAGTTACTCTGGGCAACGTAGGGAGGTGCCAGCAATGCCCGCAACGTTAACGCATGGACGGGCATTCCGATCAGCCGAACAACCATTCATCCACTTGCTTCATCGCCTTGCTGAAGTCTTCGTCGGCAACTGCCTGGACGATCCCATCAAGGATTTGAAAGTGGCGGTGATGGAAAGGCATGGGGGTTCCAGCGGGAAGAGGATCCCCCACAAGCCGGCCACCGATTTGATCGATCAGGCGTTCGATTCCCGTCCCATCGATCGCGGATGTTGGCATAACGTGCGGTGGCAATGTGAGCTGTTGGGGATCCACTTTGTCGATTTTATTGAGCACTAGAATCTGATGATTCTCCAGGTCAGGGAGAGGTTGTTCATCGAGGTTCTCTGCATCCATCACGATGAGCTTCAAATCGCATGATTTAGCTTGTTCCACGGCACGTTCGACGCCCGCTGCCTCGATCGGCTCATCTGTTTCTCGGATCCCGGCAGTATCGGCGAACTGGACGGGCCATCCACGAATGACGGTCTCGGCGGTCACCACATCGCGTGTCGTCCCCGGTTGATCGTAGACAATCGCTCTTTGATATCCGACAAGCCGATTGATCAAACTACTTTTTCCAACATTGGGAGCTCCAACCAAGGCGACTTGCCATGGATCGGTGAGACGTCGGCCGAGCTTTCGATATTCGAGCAATGGATCGAGCAGCTGGTGACATTGATCAGGGTCAGATATTTCGAGAGCGCGTCGTAAATGGCTGAGTGCACGATGCAATGCTCCGCGCTGTTGATCGAGCAGAATGGCGGCGACGGTTTCCGTGCGGGCCTCAGACAGTGCCTGGTGGATTTCGGTCGTAAGCTGATCAACAGCGGTCAATTCGGACCATTCCGTTTCGACAACAGCGTGGCTTTTCAAGGAACGCAGAATCCGAGCGGATGCAGCGGCGCCGCCGTGGCAATGGACGTCAATACAGTCCGTCTCAACGCGACAAACGACGACCTCTTCGAAAACATCAGGCGGGCTTTCCGACCAAAGTCCGAAGAGCACGCGCCGGGTGTCGGCGTGCATCAAAGAAAGTTTTCCACTTGGTTGAAAATGGGCTCGTACGGCTTGCAATGCGAGCGGCCCTTGGACACGAACGGTGGCAACGGCGGACCGTCCGGGCGGTGTGAGCAATGCGGCTCGTGTCGAACTCATGTGGAACTCGCTTTGACACGGGCGGCGAGTGCGATACCCGACAAGACGAGATGAGGATAACCGTTTCCATCGAGAGCGACATAGGGAGCGAGCCGCCCCATATCACCCCCGGTCAAGAAGAGTTCGTTGTCTTCCTCGAGATGTTCTCGCATCCGACCGACGATTTCACGAATGCTTCCGACGGTACCCCAGAAAATACCACTTCGAATGGCCGACTCGGTCGCCCGTCCCACGACAGTCGGTGGATCATCAAGACGATAGGTACTGATCACGGGGAGGAGATCGGTGCCGGCCGACAAGGCGAGTGCGGATGCCTGCTGGCCCGCCAAGATGGCTCCACCCTCAAAACACTCGTCCGCGGAAACCAGATCCACGGTGATGGCCGAGCCTGCATCCACCACGATCGCCGCATGGCCATTTTTTTTGAGGCAGCACGCAGCAGCCGCACTCGCTAAACGATCCAGACCGACGCGCTCGGGGTGATCGACGTTGATCCTGAGAGGAAAATCTTCGTGACGCAGTTGGCGAACCGACTCAATCGTTGGCTGGGACTTCATCCAATCAACAATCTCCTGAGCGGCTTGACGATAAACGCTTGCCAGATAGCAGTGGGTGGCGGCCTTCGGAATCCACGCTTGCAACGCCTCAAAATCGGGAGAGCGCGAATCCATGCGAATCACGTCGAGTGGCTCCGGCAGGCCATCTCCGGCCACATTCGAGAACTGACCGATCTTGATCGCAGAATTGCCGACGTCGACGGCCAGGAAAACAGAGTTGTCGTGATGGTCGGTCATTTTGTTCATCGCCACGACGGCCCAGGCTCAACCTGTTGCTTGATCATCGGGGGACTGATTCAAACATGCCACGATTGCATGAACCAGCTGATTCAGATTTTGACCGGTGACGGCAGAAATGAGTAGTACGGGCGATTCCAATTCGGCCTTCAATTTCTCGTGAATCTCTGCAGCTTCGGGCAATTCCGCCTTAGTCACGGCGACAATTTCAGACCGTTGTGATAGATGCGGATCGTAGGCAGTGAGTTCACGGCGGATCGCATTGAAATTATCCAGCGGATCGGTCTGATCCATCGGACTCGGTTCCACCAGATGCACCAAGACGCGTGTTCGCTCGACATGCCTGAGAAACTCATGGCCCAACCCCACGCCTTGATGAGCACCATCGATCAGGCCAGGGATGTCTGCCATGACAAATGAGTGATCGAGATCGACCTTCACGCGTCCCAGATGCGGTGTTTTCGTCGTGAAGGGATAGTCGGCGATTTCAGGGCGGGCATGGGAAAGACGACTCAACAGCGTACTTTTGCCGGCATTGGGTCGGCCGATCAAGCCAACGTCAGCAATCGACTTGAGTTCTAACACGAGCCGCCGAGCCTCCCCGTCTTCGCCGGGAGTATGTTCCCTCGGAGCTCGATTGGTGGCACTTTTGAAATGGGTATTTCCCCGACCGCCACGTCCGCCCTTCGCCGCAGTGACCTGCTCTCCAGCCTCGGATAAATCCTTGATCACAAATCCGTTCTGGGCGTCGATAACGACGGTGCCAGGCGGGACTCGCACAATCAAGTCTTGGCCGTTGCGACCGTGTCGATTGCTCCCCTGCCCATGGCGCCCCCGTTCCGCTCTCCAGAGCTTTCGGTTGGCAACGGAAGAAAGTTGATTCACACCTTCCTCGGCCGACAGGATCACGCTACCACCGCTACCACCATCGCCACCATCCGGGCCGCCGCGAGGTACGAATCGCTCTCGCCGAAAACTGCAGCATCCATTGCCGCCGTTGCCAGCTTCCACATCGATTTGCACGCGGTCCACGAACACGCTGTCAGCCCCCGTTGAGCATCGGTCCTGGTGAGACTCGAATTCCGGCCTGCCTTCGGGATCAAGTTGATCAACTGTCATTGATCAAGCATGCCCGAAACAAAAAACGCGACCCCACAACGGGATCGCGATTGAAATCTCAGATCAAGCTGAAAGAACGTTAGCTGTCGGAGGGAACGATGTTGATCCGACGACCTTTGCGATCGAAGTTGACGGTGCCATCTACCAATGCGAACAACGTGTAATCGTTTCCCTGGCCAACGTTTGCACCAGGATGATAGCGGTTGCCTACCTGACGAACGAGGATATTGCCCGCCCGCACGGTCTCACCACCAAACTTCTTGACTCCGCGTCGCTGGGCGTTTGAGTCACGTCCGTTACGACTGGAACCTTGGCCCTTCTTATGTGCCATGGCAATAACTCCTTAGAAAACCGGTTCGTCGAATCCTTATTTCTACCGGTAGACCCACTGGTAATCAACCCGTTCTTTCAGGCCATAAGCCTTGAGAACCTGATCTTCAATGATTCCTGCGGGCAGTTGATTCTGGTTCGGAACGCCAAATCGGATCTCATCTTCGTTGTGATCGAGCGAATCGCCAGGGCGCCAGAAGTTCAATTGCAGGGTTTTGTAGAGAAAACGCCGTCCCGTGCCCGGAGGATCGCCGGCCTTGAAACCGTTCGGCGGATCCTGCCAGCGGTAGGCATTGGTAAGCCCACGGACATAGATTGAGAAAAAGTCGCTGCGAGGGTCAACGCCCACCCAGGTCGCCACACCCCAAACGCTATTGTCTTCCAATTCAGTACTAACCGGAATGTTGACATCGCTGATCGTCACCGAGTTGTAGAACTTTCGATTCGGATCCTCCCGCAGTCGTATCTCATTCACGGCAGCCGGAATTACCTTGTCGAGATAAACCCGATCAACGTCGTGACATTGAAGGAAAAAGTTGGGGAAGAACCGCACCGAGTGGTTGGTCGGATTCACCTCGAACGTTCCTTGACCGCCATCGTTCGCCGCTTCGGGATTCAAATGATTACCGTTATTGCGAACGAAATAGACGAGATACAAAACCTTCTCAGTCTTGACCGATCCATCAGGTTGCGGGATGTCGATGTCCATCATGCTCAGCGGCTTAAAGCCGAATTCCAACCCCCAAACTGAGCGTCGGAAGATAGTCGCCTTGACGTCTGCCAACAGAGTTTTGCTCTTTGCAGAAAGGTTGGGCTCCCAATCCAACTGGGGTGCACCGACCGTCAACTCAACCATCTCGCGAGGTCCGCTGAAGGTTTCTTCCTCTTGGATGTGAGGGGAAATCCGAGTGATTACTCCGGGCGCCAATTTGCGAAATCCAGGGGAACGTTCCTGAGCTTCGACGACCTCAGACAACAGGCCCAGCAGAAGCACTGCGGCGGAACAAGCAGCCAAACAAGGGTTAAGCGTTTTAAACATAGAGCCACGTTAAACAGGGAGTGTAGAGTATCAACGAGATCGAGACCTCGTAGCGAGACCTGCTCCCAGTATAGTTGGGCTGCGTAAACTGGGTCAAATTGCAAATCAGCCAGAAATCGATTATTCAGCCGACACAAGCCGCAAATTCACCTTCTCAGCGACCAGCTCCTGTTTCATTTCTTGATCGGACGAGTAATTTCGTGCGGGCAAACGGTAGCTGGATAGCTCGATTTCAAGTTTTTCTCGCGAAAGCTCAATCGGCGACAAGTGATATTCCCAAAGTCCGCGGCGCTGGAGGCTGACCTGGGTTGCGGCCGGAGTCTCATAGGATTGTGGTGGCATCCCGCGGCCGAGGCAGATCATGAGACTGAGCAGGTCAAAGAATTGCAGATAGTCGACCGTCTTTTCAGCGAGGCTCCGATTTCCGCCGTCCTCTGCTCGGAGAGCAGCCCAGTCCGTCAGCCAGCGTTCACATTCAGACTCAAATTGCTCGACGAATTCCGCATTCAGACCATCGGGGTCGGCTTCCGGATCCAGCGGCCTGAGCCTAAGAAAATGACGCGCAACGAGATAAGCGGGCAGCGGCCCTAGCTCCTCAGCGGCTCGGATCGACCGGGCCCAGATTTGATTGTCTTGCCCATAAGGAAGCTCGTAAAACGCGATCGGTGATCCGACGGCGGGGTCGAGTTGGGCCGTCGCATCAAAGTCACACCAGCCGTCATCATGGTGTTGAACTGCCGCAATCAGATCTGCACGAATTGCGGGTTCTTCGTTCTGGAGCGGACGCCAGTGGGCGGCAATTTCGGCGGCCAAATGGGCGTGATCAATCTGGGGTACCAGACACCAAGCAGCCCCTTCGTCCATCTCCCGCCGAATCATTTGTTAGAACTCCTGAGACCGCAGTGTCGGAGGCGCAGCGGCGGTTTCGGCGTGCGGCCTTCAAATTTAGCCTATCACAGATCTCAACACGATCAACGGACAGTCTCTTCGGAAGCGGCCGCTGTTTCTTCGGCAGGCTGGTCGGAATCCAAGAATTGCAGGCTTCCGATCAGTGTCATATCTCCACCGCCGAACTGTTCGGCGTCCTCACCCCCCAGCGTGAAAGCGCAGGAAATACGGCGTCCATCGCGGTGGGTGATGTGATAGTAGATCCAGAGAATCGGCGAATCGGAAACGTTACCCGCCGCAACGACCCGTAAAACCTTATGTCCGGCGTCATTCTGAGATTCTTGAGAATCGACAATTTGCCGGACAGAGTCACCCAAGGCCATGCTGATATCCTGCTGGAATTTATCCATGCTCAAAGGTTTGCCCCCGACGGGATGGAGCGAGCGGATATTGCACTGGGCGATCATTCGACCGTCATCCACACAGCGGAGAACAGTCATATTGGGCTTTTCGAAGAACACGTGCCAACGTCGATTGTGGACCAGCGAAAAGCCGGCAGCTTCCGAGCGATGTTCCAACATAGCCTCATGTTGGACGTTTTCGAGATCGAACTGATCGATCGTTTCCTGATGCACGTGGCCGGGCCGAGTCATTGCTTCACGAACCATGCGAACCGCCGCCTGGACTTGAAGACCCGGAGTGGAGGCCCCTATTTCCCGGTCTTCGTCAATCGCTACAGCCACCCAGTAAATGGTCGAAGATTGAATATCGAAGTTGTACTTGCCGTTAATTTCAACCTTAGTAATGACTCCTTCGACGGTCCCCACCAGATTGCCGCTCAGCGTCATATAGGCCACACCATCCTTGATCTTGGCAAACTGACTCTTGACGTCGTTCGCCGTAACGGCATCAAGATTGAACATTTGAGCGAGCAGTTTGTCGTCATGCGTCCAGCTATCGCCGGGCGACTTTTCGGCTTTGGGCAGCAGAAGGTCGACGAGATTGCTACCGCACGGTAATTCCACCAGATCTAACTCTTCTCGTTTCAACGACCCTGTGGGTGAGACATGCATATTCTCGAGCTCTTCCGGGTCAACCAAAATCCAGCGAACTTCCTCCCGAAGCTCGTAGCGACGGTGTCGCTGATCGACCTCGAAATCGGAGGCAGCCTCTTCGAAATAGCGGAGACTTCGTCCGGTGTCAGCGTCTAGCACGCGTTCCTCATAGACGTAATTCCCGACCGCCTTGAGCGGGTGCAAATCGGGTTTCCCCTCGCTCTTTTGCAGTGACATGAGATTTCCTGTCACCTTAAACACCACTTTGACGCGTTGATTATGGCGAGAGTCAGAAGGCGTGAGGTCGACGGTTTCGGCCCGACTCAGCGAACTCCCAGCTAGCACGATTGCAATGCCGCTCGCCAAACACAGAATTCGGGAACAAAAATCGCGGGAAAAATCGTTCAACATGGGTTTTCTCCGGGCTCGTTCGACATCGACGGGGTTAAAGGGTAGATCGACTTCCGAGCCGGCGAACTTTGATGTCAAGTTTGGGCAACCTGACGTGACAGCAAACCTGAACAGAATTGCCGGAAAAAACGACGAGGTTGACTCGGGCGAGCGGGCCGTTACGGAATAATGAGAGGTCCGGTCGGAGGTCGTAAACCGTATTTTTAGAAGGAGTTAACGCCGGTACGACGAGCAGAGAACGGGTAAAAGCGCGAACATTGGCCCGATCATTTGCAACTGTTTTTGCGTAGATGGCTATAACGAAGTTGGAATCGGAAATGCGGCCGAAAAAGTTGAAAAGATTCGCAAGATGAACCGCTTTTCGGCAACTTCGCCACAGCCGCCATGAAGATTTGTCGCCTCGCGACGAACTAACTGTCGGCCTTCGCGGATTGGGGATCAACCGCCAGTCAGCAATTTCGGATTTTGGATCGGGCGATGGGAGTCGCAGGGAACACCGATCTTTGTCCGGTAACGGATGAGAGAACGAGGTGGGTGATGCATTCAGAATATCGAAGTCAAATCTTGAAGCAGTTGCGTGACCAGCAGGTCCGGTACGCACCGCGCGAGAAAAAACTCGAACAGGTCGCCAACGCCGAAGACCTGCTTCACGAGATCGACGTTGAAAAAACGTATCCCTACGAGCTGCTGTGTTTTCGCGTCACGGGCTACCGTCCCGAATCAACTCCTCATCTGACCATCGCTGGAGAAGACCTGGCGCATGATCTGCGGCTGTTCATCGAAGACGTTTCCGACGCTGCCGATATTCGCGTGGAAGAGGTTGGGCAACCGGTCTACACGGTGGACGATCTCAGCAAGATGTTCAACGTTTCAACCAAAACCATTTCTCGTTGGCGACAACAGGGACTCGTCAGTCGACGATTCCTCTTCAACGGTCGCAAGCGAGTTGGTTTTCTGCAACGAAGCGTCGATCGCTTCGTCACCCATAACCGCGAACGCGTCAAACGTGGCGAACGATTCAGCCAACTCACCGATCAAGAGCGAGGCGAAATCGTCCAACGAGCTCGCCGCCTGGCCCGTGCCGGTGGCTCCCCATCCGAAGTTACTCGACGCATCGCGAAACAGATGACTCGCAGCATCGAAACGATCCGCTATACGTTAAAACATTTTGACGCGGCTCACCCAGATCTGGCCATTTTCCCGGATCGGACAGGACCGTTGACGGTCGAGTCGAAGGATACGATTTTCCGACAATACCGTCGGGGCACATCGGTGGATGAGTTGGCGAAGCGTCATTGCCGCACGAAAACGAGCATCTATCGCGTGATCAACGAGATGCGTGCCGAGCGGATTCTGGAGCTGCCGTTGGACCACATTCCCAACGACTGCTTCTCCAAACGGAACGCCGAAAAGACGATCATGGGACCATTACCAGAAAGCGACAAGAAGAGTCGAGCGGCGCGACCGCCAAGCGGACTGCCGCCCTACCTAGCGTCGCTGTACGACGTGCCCCTCTTGAACCGCGAGCAGGAAGGACACCTCTTCCGCAAGCTGAACTTCCTCAAATACAAAGCGTCAGAGCTGCGTGAGTCGATCGATCTGGCCAACGCGAAAAGCTCAGTCATGGACGAGATTGAATCGCTGTACGATCAGGCTGTCGAAGTCAAAAACCAGATCGTCCAGGCGAATCTACGACTCGTTGTGTCGATCGCCAAAAGACACGTTTCCCAGTCGGAGGAGTTCTTCGGGCTGGTTAGCGATGGGAATATGTCGCTGATCCGAGCGGCCGAAAAGTTCGATTATGCCCGTGGCAATAAGTTCAGTACTTACGCCAGCTGGGCAATCATGAAGAACTTTGCCCGCACCATTCCGCAGGAATTCAAACAGCGCGATCGCTTCCGAACCAGTAGCGATGAGATGTTCGGCACGGCCGAAGATCTTCGTAAAGGCCAATATGAGCAGGAAAGTGCTCAGGAATTGCGAGAATTCCAGGTCGACAAGATCCTCGAAAGTCTGGACGACCGTGAACAAAAGATCATCATCAGCCGGTTTGGCCTCGATCACAAATTCGAGCCGCAAACACTCAAGGAAGTCGGGGCTCAGATGGGCGTGACGAAGGAGCGGATCCGACAGATCGAAGCCCGAGCTTTGTCGAAGCTGCGCATGGCTGCCCAAGAAGAGAAAATCGAGATTCCAGAGTAACGAACTGGGAATTCTTAGAGACGCTGCGGGGGACGTGAAGCGAGAGTCACGTCCCCCATTTTTCTTGCGCAACCGGATCAGCTTGATGTCTGATGGCAGCCAAGCGGCGCCGGAGAACCAGCCTGGAGAAGCTGGGTAACTGCGGCACGACAGTGAGTCACGAGCGATCGGCCCACGAAGCTCTCAACTTCGAAAAATTGCGGCCAGATCAGGGCCAGTTGGGCTAGCGGAAGCGACGATGATTTTCTACGATTCCGTATTGCACCGTACGTCAAGGTCAGTATATTGGCGGGTTTTCGTGGTACTTGAACTCTACGCTAGCGTAGCTCAATTGGCAGAGCAGCTGATTTGTAATCAGCAGGTTGTGGGTTCAAGTCCCTCCGCTAGCTCTTGGATTGACTCCGAGCGGTCGGACAGAAAGGAACGGGTTTTACCCGTTAGAGGATAGGATTGCGAGCACATCCGGCAGCGGCCGACGGGGGGGGTTTCCCGAGCGGTCAAAGGGGTCAGACTGTAAATCTGATGGCAGTGCCTTCGCAGGTTCGAATCCTGCACCCCCCATCGCATGAAAAGAGATTGAGTGCGGGGAGGCTGAAGTCGGTAATGGGTTCGAAGCAGGAGTGTTAGGAGAGACCGAAAGAAAGATTGCTTGCTGCGGGTGTAGCTCAATGGTAGAGCCATAGCCTTCCAAGCTAAAGACGAGGGTTCGATTCCCTTCACCCGCTTTTGCGGCGAACGGCAATAGAACCGGTCGTCGCGAGCGACGAAAGTCGTGACGGACAAAGAACCGATCCCGCTGCAGTCCAGAGGAAACGATCTTCGCTGCTGTAGCTCAGTTGGTAGAGCGCGTCCTTGGTAAGGACGAGGTCACGGGTCCGAGTCCCGTCAGCAGCTCTGATGAGATTTTTTTTAGACGTAAGAATCGTGGCGTGTGGCCGCGATTGAGTAGTCAGCTTTGCACTGGTAATTGTTAGGTAGAGAGCATGGCCAAGGAGACATTTGAACGTACCAAACCGCACGTAAACGTAGGCACCATCGGCCATATTGACCACGGCAAAACGACGCTGACCGGTGCCATCCTCGCGGTTCAGGCTGCAAAAGGTTTAGCAGAATCCAAGTCGTATGCGGACATCGCCAAAGGCGGTACAGTCCGTGACGATACTAAGACAGTGACGATCGCGGTCGCTCACGTCGAGTACGAATCCCCCAACCGACACTACGCCCATATCGACTGTCCGGGCCACGCCGACTTCATTAAGAATATGATCACCGGTGCTGCTCAGATGGACGGAGCGATCCTGGTTGTGTCGGCCGCTGATGGCCCGATGCCTCAGACGAAAGAGCACGTCCTCCTGGCTCGCCAGGTAGACGTCCCGGCCATCGTGGTCTTCCTGAACAAGATCGACCTCGTGGACGACGAAGAGCTTTTGGATCTCGTCGAACTCGAAGTTCGTGAATTGCTCACCAAATACGACTTCCCCGGCGACGATCTTCCTGTCGTCCGTGGATCCGCTTTGCCCGCTTACCAAGAGCCGGCCGATGACGTGAAGAACGCGTGCATCGGAGAACTCATGGACGCGATCGACTCACACATCCCTGAGCCCGCTCGCGAAGAAGATCGCCCCTTCTTGATGGCGATCGAAGACGTGTTCTCGATCGAAGGTCGAGGTACAGTCGCGACGGGTCGTATCGAACGCGGTGTGGTCAAGGTCGGTGAAGAAGTGGAAATTATCGGCTTGACAGCTGAACCCACCAAAACCACCGTGACTGGCGTGGAAATGTTCCGCAAGCTGCTCGACGAAGGACGTGCTGGCGATAACGTCGGTTGCCTGCTTCGTGGTGTTAAGCGAGACGATATCGAACGTGGCCAGGTACTCGCCAAGCCCGGTTCGATCACCCCGCACACCAAGTTCGAAGCGGAAGTTTACTGCCTGTCGAAAGATGAAGGCGGTCGACACACTCCATTCTTCAGCGGCTATCGTCCCCAGTTCTACTTCCGAACCACGGACGTGACTGGAACCGCTGACCTGATTGGTGCTGAAATGTGTATGCCTGGCGATAATGTGCGAGTTTCCGTCGAAATGCACAAGCCGATCGCGATGGACGAAGGTGTTCGCTTCGCCATCCGCGAAGGTGGTCGTACCGTCGGCTCGGGTGTCGTCACCAAAATTATTGAATAGTACGAACGGAGGCATAGGGGCGTAGCTCAATTGGCAGAGCACCGGTCTCCAAAACCGGGGGTTGCGAGTTCGACTCCCGCCGCCCCTGCCATTCAGTCGCATCGTACCGAGGGGTGCTCAAAAACACCTCTCGGTACGAGTGTTTTCGGACACTCGAAAAAATGTTACCCTGGTGAGATTCGAAGGAGTCGATGAGGGCGTGCCTTGGGAGCGTGCCTCGCTGACTATTAACTTCGGTTGGCAAACAGCATTCCTCCTGCCGTCGGTTGGATCGCATGGCTAAAGAAAAAAACGTCGCTGATGTTTCCTTCATTCAGGATTTGTTCAGCTTTGGCGTCTACAAACGAAACCAGGGCCGGGTGACTCGGCAACTGACCTTTGCTGCACTCGGCGTGACTTTGTTACTCGGCTGTTGGCAGCTACACAATACGATCAAAAGTCCGTCCGATGAAAGTTGGATGCATGGCACTGGTCTGGACTACCTCATCCCCGCTGGAATTCTGGCGATCGGGTTGTGGATCAGCTATCGCGTGGTGAACTACCCTCAGTTTTCCGATTTCCTGATTGCGGTCGAAGCCGAGATGACCAAGGTATCCTGGCCGAGCCGAACGGAATTAATCCGCAGTTCCTTGGTCGTGATCATTTTGATGTTTTTCCTGGCAGGCGTGCTGTTTGGGTTCGACATCATTTGGCGACAGCTGTTCATCCTAATGGGCATCATTCCCGAGCCGCCACAGACATAGTAACCGCTATTGGGTGTAAACCCCGATCGTGACGAATCGCGAAATTGCGAAGCAATGAATACAAACGAGCAACCAACCCAACCTGCTGCACCGGAAGGTGAACCGAATCAGGATGCTTCTGCCGAGGAGCTTCGTCCCGAAGTCTCGGAAGAAATGTCCGCTCAGGATACGGTCGCGCCAGAAGAAGCCGCAGCGAGCGACGAGATTGTCGAAGCGCCTCTGGAAGAGAGTTCCGAGGAGGTTGCGGACGTTGCTCCTTTAGAAGAGTCGACGGGGGTTGATCCTGAGTCGCTCAAGATGGATTGGTACATTCTGAAGGTCCAAAGCAATCGTGAAAAATCGATTTGTGATGGGCTGCAACGACGCGTCGCTGTGGCCGGCCTGGATGAGTTCTTTGGAGACATCCTGGTGCCCACGGAAGACGTCGCCGAGTTCAAAAATGGCAAGCGCCGAGTGGTGAAGCGGAAGTTGTATCCGGGTTACATCGTGGTGCACATGGCAATCAACGATGACACTTGGTTCCTCGTTCGCGAGACCCCTGGGATCGGCGACTTCACGGGTGCGGCCGGGAAGCCGACGCCCATGTTGCAGCACGAGGTCGAACGGATTGTGAAATCCGTCAGACCGGATGATGACGGAGCTGAACCGATCAAGACCGCGATACCGTTTAAGGTTGGCGATCGAGTGCGCATCAAGGAACGAACCTTCGAGAACTTCGAAGGCGATGTGGAAGAAATCGACGAAGCCAACGGCCGAGTGACCGTATTGATCAACATTTTCGGCCGTTCGACACCGGTCGAGCTTGAGCATTGGCAGATCGAGGCGGTCTAAGATTTTCGTTAAACCCAGCCCGTTACTCTAGTCTCGAAATATCCAGACACGTTATGGCAAAACAACTTGTAGGCTCCGCCAAATTCCAAGTGCCAGGTGGTCAGGCAACCCCTGCTCCTCCCGTAGGTACATCGCTCGGTAAATTCGGCATTAACTTGGGCCAGTTTGTCCAGCAGTTCAACGATCGCACCAAAGAATACGGCGGCACGCCGATTCCCGTGGTCGTGAATGTCTACAACGATCGAAGTTTTGATTTTATTACGAAGAGTCCGCCGGCAGCTGCGTTGCTCAAAAAGGCAGCGGGAATTGCCAAGGGCTCAGGGGTCCCGAACAAGGAAAAGGTGGGGCAGGTTACCAGGCCACAGATCGATGAGATCTGCAAACAGAAGATGGCCGACCTGAATGCCCGGGATCTTGAGCATGCTCGTGCGTTGATCGAGGGAACGGCCCGCAGTATGGGCATTGATGTCATCGACGGGTAATTTGCAATCTAAGGACAATGCGCATGGCAAAGCATTCCAAACGCTATCGATCCCTTGCTGAAAAATCGAGCAAGGACGACCTAGTCACGATGAACCAGGCCGTAGAAGTTCTGAAAGGCTTCGGAACCACGAAGTTCGACCAGACGGTCGAAGTCGCGATCCGCTTGGGCATTGATGCCAAGCAGGCCGACCAGCTCGTGCGAGGTTCGATCGTGCTACCTCACGGTATCGGTAAAACCCAACGCGTCGTCGTGTTCGCCAAGGGCGATCTGGCGGATGCGGCCAAGGAGGCGGGAGCCGATGAAGTTGGACAGGAAGAACTGGCCAAAAAGATCAAGGACGGTTGGCTCGATTTCGACGCCTGTATCGCCAGTCCCGACATGATGGGTCTCGTCGGCCCCCTCGGTCGTGTCCTGGGCCCCCGCGGTCTTATGCCAAGTCCCCGAGCGGGCACGGTCACGGCGGACGTGGCGACGGTCGTGAAAGAGTACAAGGCAGGTAAGGTGGAATTCCGGAACGATTCCTCTGGAATTATCCACGCCGTCGTTGGCAAACTGAGTTTCGATGCTCCCAAGCTCCTGGAAAACATCGAAGCCTTCGTCAGTCACATTCAAAGTCTCAAGCCGGTCGCCGTCAAAGGCACTTACATGAAAGGACTCAGCATCAGTGCAACCATGAGTCCTAGCGTGCGAATCGCGGCTTAAGTCCGAGCGGAGTTTTCGTCATGAGTAAACGAATCAAGAACTTTCTCGCCGATGAGTTTTCACAGCGACTTGAGGGTGTCAATGACGCTCTGCTCGTGAACGTCATCGGCTTGGATGCCAACCAAAGCGTCGTATTGCGACGACAACTTCGCGAGAAGAACATCGAATTGATGGTCGTCAAAAACGGTTTGGCGAAGCGAGCCACGGAAGGTACGCCACTGGCACCTGCCTTGGAAGGAGCTGAGGGAAGTTTGGCTTTTGTCTGGGGTGCGGAAGATTTCGTCTCCCTCGTCAAAGAAGTCAACAAGCTCGATGAAGACAAGGAATACGAAGCATTTACGACTCGCGGCGGCGTCATGGATGGTGAACAGCTGTCGCCCGAACGCGTCAAGGAGATCAGCAAGTGGCCCAACCGGGAAGAACAGCTGAGCATCCTAGCGGGTCAGATTCTCGGTCCAGGAAGCGATCTGGCCGGGGCGATCGCGGGACCAGGCTCCACCTTGGCGAGCCAGATCAAGCAAAAGTCCGAAGAAGAGGATGCCTAAGACGCATCCCAACCTCGAAAGATTCCATAACCGTCCAATTCCCATATCCAACAAAGTTTGAGCCCACCGGATTCGCCGGCGACCCATTACCCGCGAAAACCAGGCTCACCATGAAAGGATCGTTTCCGCTATGTCTGAAGAAACTGCGACCATCGAAGTCTCAGCTGAAATCAAAACGCTCGGTGATCAAATCGCTGACTTGACGCTGAAGCAAGCAAAAGAGTTGAGCGACTATCTCGACAACGAATACGACATCAAGGCTGCCGCAGGCGGTGCTGTTGTCATGGCAGCCGGTGCCGGTGGTGCTGGTGGCGATGGCGGTGCTGCTGAAGAGCAGACTGAATTTGACGTCGTTCTCACCAGTTTCGGTGACAAAAAGATCGGCGTGATCAAAGAAGTCCGCGGCATCACGGGACTCGGTCTCAAAGAAGCCAAGGAAGTCGTGGAAGGCGTGCCCAGCAAAGTGAAGGAAGGCGTCTCCAAGGAAGAGGCCGAGGAGGCCAAGAAAAAGCTGGAAGAGGCCGGAGCCTCTGTAGAAATCAAGTAGCTCGCTTTGTTTTCCCTGTCACCTTTCGTCG
>PBNZ01000045.1 GCA_002723275.1 Planctomycetaceae bacterium | reverse complement strand
TGTCGTTGGTCAGCACATCAATGATGACAGAATCGTCTTCGTCGACCGTTGCCGTATCATCATTAGCGACCGGATCGTCACCGATCGGGTTCACCGTCACGTCAAAGGTGCGGCTGAACGTACTGTTGTCGCCCTGTGTCGCCAAATTGCCGTCGAGGCCACCATCTTCCACGGTGACGGTAATCGTGGCGGTGCCATTCTGGTCGGCGACTGGCGTAAAGGCCAGGCTTCCGGTTGCGTCAGGCGTGGTATAGGTGACGGTCGGGTTGGGGATGAGGCCGGGCGTGTCGCTACTCGCAGTGACCTGGAGCGGTTGAGTTTCGCCACCCGCCGTGATGCCCGCCAGATTGACCGTCTGCTCTGCAGCGTCTTCATCCACGGTTACATTTGAGATCGCATCCAGGGTGGGGTCATCATTTACCGGATTAATCGTGACGGTGACGGTGGCCGTGTCAGATTCGCCTTGGCCGTCGTTCATGGTGTAGGTGAAGCTGTCACTGCCGGAGAACTCGGCGTTCGGGCTGTACGTCAGCGTTCCGTCGCCATTGTCGACGACCGTTCCGTTTGAGCCCTGCGTAAACGAATCAATGCTGAGAGTATCCCCGTCAACTTCGATGTCGTTGCTGAGCACGGCGATCATGACGGAGTCGTCTTCGTCCACCGATGGACTGTCGTCAACGGCGACGGGAGCGTCGTTGAGCGGAGTCACGGTGACATCAATCGTGCGGCTGAAGGTCCCGTTGTCGCCGCCTGTCGCTAGATCTCCATCAAGGCCACCATCTTCCACGGTGATCGTAATGGTGGCGGTGCCGTTCTGGTCAGCGACCGGTGTATAGGCGATGCTGGCGGTGCTATTGGGGGAGGTGTAGGTGACCGTTGGGTGCGGGATCAGGGATGGATCATCACTGGTCGCAGTTACGCTGAGGTCTTGGCTTTCACCGGGGCCTGCCGTAATGCCGACCAGGTTGGTCGTGCTCTCGCCAGAGTCCTCGTCCAGAGTGACTTCGACTAACGGACCACTAAACTCGTAGTAGGAGAGGGTCGCAGGTGTAGTCGCCGTTACGTAGGTTGATGCAGCAACTTCAAGCACGCCGTCACCGTCAAAGTCGCCGACAGCATTCTGGATTCCAATGTCTGGAACTTGTTGCTGAATCGTACTGTTAGTAGCCGGTGAGAAGGCGAAGATAGCTGAAGCAGGGTCTCCTTCAGAATCCGTCTCTCCACTGGACAATGCGATGATGTCATCGATCCCGTCACTATTCCAGTCGACAATCGAAACCTCATCCACGGCTCCTGCGCTTCCCAGGGTTGTTACGCTGTCCTGTGCAAAAGTGCCGGATCCATTGTTGGTGAAGATCGTCAGAGTATCCGACGTCTGATTGCTAACGACGATGTCGATGTCGTCGTCGCCATCAAAGTCGCCAGTATTAACGGCGGTCGGGAAGGCACCTGATGAAATACTCTGGATTTCCGTGAAGTTACCAGAGCCATCGTTTTCGAAGATGATCAGGCTCGTGGTGTTGAGGCTTACGGCGGCTACGTCGATGTCGCCGTCATCATCAAAGTCCCCTGCAGCTAAGTCATCTGGACTATTGATGTCGTACGAATCTTCGACGGTGAATCCACCGCTTTGGTCATTGAGAAGCTTTGTCCATGAGTTTGCAAACGAAACTGCATAGCCAACATCAACATATCCATCTCCGTCGAAATCACCGGTTGTGAAGTCAGTTGGATTGGAGCCTGGAACGTCCAGAGACGTTACCGTAAAGGCGCCTTGCCCATCATTCGTCAAGATGTGGAGCCGACCGTTGCTAGCGTTGCTGCTGACTAGTAAGTCTTCATCGTTGTCATTATCAATGTCGACAGCCACGATTTTCCGAGCAATGGTTGCCGTCAATGAGTACACATCTGTCGAATTGCTGTGGTCTTCGGACCCTAATGTGACGTGGACTGCGGTGGGAGTGAAGTAATAGGTTCCCGCAACATCATCCCGCCCGTCGCTATTGAAATCGCCGGAAGTCATTCCATAAAAGAATGACGGGCTAACCTGTGTACTCTCGAGAGTCAATGAAGTTCCACCACCGCCAATCGTTGGCGCATCGTTAACTTCATTCACCGTCACTGCGAAGCTGCGGCTGAAGGTGTTGTTGTCGACCGCCGTGCCCAGGTCGCCATCGAGTCCGCCATCTTCTACGGTGACCGTAATGGTGGCCGAGCCATGCTGATCCGCGACGGGGGTAAAGGCGAGGCTACCGGTTGCGTCTGGGGTTGTGTAGGTGACCGTTGGATCAGGGATCAGACCCGGGGTGTCACTGCTGGCAGTAATCTGAATGGGTTGACCACCGTCGCCACCATCAGTGATGCCTGAGAGATTGACCGTCTGTTCGGCGGCGTCCTCGTCCACGGAAACGTCCGAGATGACATCCAGCGTTGGATTCGTCGTTAACAACCGTCGGTCTTCAAGAACTTCCAAGCTCTTGCTCGACTCTCCTGGCGACCAAACTCGCTGCATGGATGATCGGCGCCGATGCCTGCGGGTGGCGTCTCGCTCTGAACGATTTTTCGTGTCAGAAAATGCTGTTAGCCAATTCAAAAAACGCATTTAGTCTTCCCTGGAAGCCAATCTAGGTTTGTCACTTACACGGCAAGTTAATCAAAACGTCGGTCGGAAACGGCGTCGATACATGAACTTCACGCTGATGTTTCAGAGAGGGGATAGGCGACACTTTGGTTATGGAAAAGTTCTGCTGCAGCTGTTCGGGGATGGGTGTAACTGCAAATCGGTTTGAGGTTTAAGTCCGTCCCGCGTTACCTGCGAAGAGAACTAACGGGATGGTGAAATCCATAAAGCAAGGAGTCAAAATTGAGGAGTACTCGGTGGGGCTGAATTGCCAAATCCGCGAGTTGTGTTGGGGATCGCGATGGTTAAAGGTTTAAGCAAGCTATCCCGATGCTAATACGGTTCTGCGATTTCTACTACTAAAAAAACAATGTTAAATAATCTCTATTTCTAGAGGCTCCCCTGTTGTGGGGGCATCATTCGGATACTTGATTGCGTTGTAGGGAAACTGCGTTTTGGTGTGCACAAAAAAATTTACAGTCATGACTCGTCATGCAATTCATCGCGAGTGATGCGCGGACGGCAGCCCTGCGATTCGAGGCGTGCTCAGGTCTTCGGAGAACGGTCGTTACGTGGGACTACCAGAGAGGCGGTGCTCATTTGCACTTCGCAGTACCGCTCGGAATAGTCTTGTTTTCTTGGCTTTGAGAGACATCAGCCTGTAGGGCCGACGATTGAACGATTCACAGGAAATCGAAACTTCTCGGAGTCAATAACACGCCGTCTGTTTGGCAGATTAGAATCGGGCGACTCAATTCAAGCTCTAACGAGAGGATTCCGATGAACTCGAGTTGCATTTGCAGTCCCCTGAACCTCAATATCCAGCGTCGTGAATTCCTCGCGCTGGCCGCACTCTTGGGCTGGTCGATTCCGCTCCGAGCGGAGGATCGATTCGTACCGCATTTTTTGGGCGCCAATACGGCCATCAACGGTTATGGCCTATTCGAGGCAATTGGCCTGTTGCGGCAGTTGGGATTCCAGACGATTGAGATCCAGAATCTTGTGGGCGTGCCTGAGCCGACGCCGGGTCAGTTTCCTGGATTTCGTTACGAAGAGCTTGATGATGAGTTAAAGAGTCGCATTAAAGAGGAACTCCAGGGTTTCGAGCTCGTCACCACTCACCTGCCCTACACGGGTTTAGAATACTTCGCGCCCAGCGGCGAGCGGGCTCGAAATGGTGTCCAGGCGATGGAAGTTGCACTTGAGGCAACGGGATTCTTGGGTGCGAAGATTGGAGTGATGCATCCGAAGGCGGGGCCGTCGATGAGCTTGAAAGAGACCTGGCCCATCATGATCCGTCGCATTCGGCATTGGGGAGACATCGCCAAGGAGCGAGGTTTTCGGCTTGCTTTGGAGACCGGATATCCTCTTTCCGTCAAGGATTTCGTGAGGTTGGTGCATGAGGTCGACCATGACAGTGTTGGCGCGGCGGTGGACGTGGGTCATCAGGGGCAATTCGAGGAGCTGACTCGCCGAGTTGCCCCTGAAAGCCGAGCAATGCCTGAGGGGATTCGGGCCTACAACGATATCAATCTGGAGTTGATTGAGCGGTTGGGCGACAAGCTGATTCACTTGCACATCCATGACATCGAGCCCGAGACCTGGAAAGAGCACAAGCCTTTGATCCATGGCTTTGTCGACTATCCACGTATGATCCGTCAGCTGCGCGAGCAGAATTATCAGGGAGTGATGGTGTTTGAAATCGGCGGACGGCCGGAGCTCATGCCAGGCTACCTGGCCAATGGGAAACAGAAGCTCGAGCAATATTTGCAGCAGTAGCTTAAGCCCACTGCCCTTTTCGGTTCGTAGCCTGCCTGCCGCTGTATCGAATCTTGAACCTGGATTTCTTACGCGGTCTGCTTGATTGGGGAGACGCATCCTCATCCCTCGGGGGCCACTTCAGGGGCGAATCGCTCTTGATACACTGCCTGCTGAAAGCAGTGCTGGAATCGCTATCGTTCTGCCTGGGGGCTGGCTGTTTGTCACCGTGGTAACTTCGCTTCGACCTTACCGGCGTCCGTCGCTTTTTTGCACTCCTCTTAGGGATCAGTCGATAAAAATCGATACTGACCACCCCTGGATGTGCCTATGAGTAAGTTCTATCGCGAGCTTTGGAGTCGTTTCCTGCGGGGAAGAATCGAGTTCGACGACTCGTTAGCCCCAGCTGCCGCAGGAAACCAAGAGAAGTTACCGTTCCATCGAACACTGCGGACCAATCTTCTCCTCGTTTCGCTCGTTTTTGCATTCCTTGCTGTGCTTCTGTTGCTAGTGTCGGGCATGCGGTTGGGCAAGAAGGTCGACTTTGGGCGAGTGAATCGAGTCCGCCCTGTCGGAATCGTGACAGAACTGAAAAACGTCCGTTGGATGGGTAAGTCGGTTGGCCATCCACGAGTTGGTGAAAATGTCCTACCCGGCGTGATGGCACTCCAAGATGGCCTGCTGTCGAAACGGCTGGAGAGTGGTGTCGACCTGACACTCGATGGTCAGACAGAACTTGAGCTCATCAATGAAGACCGCGCTGATCTTCGAAGTGGACGTCTGTGGGTTGAAGCTCCCTCTCGGCAGATAGCTTTCGAGATCCAATTAGCCGACTGCAAACTCAGCCTGAAGAATGCCCGTGTCAGGATTGATGCGGATGGCACTTCGACAGCTGTCGAAGTGTTTCGTGGCGACGTTCAAGCGATAGACGCTCGCGATGTTCAGCGGGTGACGAGTTTGTCGATCGGCACTTATCGTCTTACGGCTAATAAGATCCTCCCCGTCGATCATATCGAACCCGAAAGCTTTCGAGAGCAAGCGTTGGCCGGTGTTGCTGCAACGACCGGTGCCGTTCGACTGCTAAGCTCAAACCCCCATGAGTTAACGACGTTGACGGATGATTTTATTCTCGTCTACCCCGAGACAAATAACGGGGTTGTCGTGTCTGAAGAATTGGCAAATTTATCGACGGGTTTAACAAGCGATGCATCTCTTGTCCCTGGCAAGCAGGTTCACTGTTATCGAGTTGCGTTCGATGGCCAGGCAGAGCACAGCTTTAAGGGTCGAGGGACAATTCGATTTGAACAACCAATCTTCGCCGTGTTGTCCGATCAAGCCTCTTGGCATGCGATGGACGAATGTTTTGGCCAAGACGAGATCGCAGCAACCGGAATGGCTGGAGCTCCTGCCGCCATGGGCTGGTCGATTAGTCCAGACCGAAAAACGTTGTTGATTGACTGGTCACGTGAATCCGGTTTGCAGCAGGTGAGAGTTATCTTTGAGCAGGCATCGGTTTCACTCGCAACGGATCCAGATTCGATTCTGCGAGAGCCTGTCACTCGCTTTACTCAGAGCTATTGTCGGAATTGTCATGAGGGCCCCGATGCATCGGGGCATCTTGACCTCCGGTCATTGGCCTCCGATTTGGATGACCGCAAGGCTTTTGGGCATTGGGTGCGAATCCACGATCAAGTTCGTGACGGCCAAATGCCACCTGCGGGCGAGGTTGCACCGGCGGAAGACGAGCGGCAGGATTTTCTAGCGGCGTTGTCGACAGCGTTATTGATGGCGGATCTGGATTTTCGCGCTGCCAATGGTCGCGCCGAAGTGCGGCGACTCAATCGTTTCGAGTATGAAAATGCCTTGCGGGATCATTTGGCACTTCCCGATTTGCGAGTACGGGATATCTTGCCGCCCGATGGTGTCGTTCATGGTTTTGATAAGTCGGCGGAGGCTCTTGAGTTTTCGCACGTTCAAGTGGCTCGACTCATGGATGCCGCCGATCATGGTCTGATGCAGGCGATGGCAGCAGCTCGAACGCCACTCCCAGTTGAGACCATTCGGTTTGATGTGTCCGGAGTGGATACCGAATCGCTGCGACCCAACTTGCTCGCCTTTCATTCGCTCCTTCGACTAGGGTATGCCGTTCCCATGGTAGGAACCGAGGTAGACCGAACGATCGAAGTTGACCGGGGTAATCATCCGTTGGGTGACTTCGGTTATGTCAAAGATTCGGCGCCGCACTTTGATGGGGTGGCTGTCCTCGTGAATTCCGCGGGGAATCAGTTCTTTCGGATCTCTCCGTTCACAGTCAAATCATCCGGCTTGTATAAGCTTCGCGTAAGTGGTTTTGGGATGAAGACCAAGGCAGGTAATGTGGTGCCCTCCGATCAGGTCGAAACCGTCGCGTTTTACGCCAACGGGTCTCGCCTGTTGGGGCGTTGTGATCTACCTCCCAATCAACCCAACGTCCGGGAGGTAACAGTCTGGTTGGATGCTGCGGATGAAGTCTTTGTGCTCCCCACGTCGACCCCCAATAAACGCTTTGTGTTTCCACCGAAGGAACCGTTCGTTTGGCATCACATCGATACCCGCGGTGTTTGCATGCAATGGTTTGAGTTGGAAGGGCCGTTGGAAGAAGAGTTGCCGGAGAGCCATCGTCGGTTATTCGCTAGCCTTCCGTTGCGACCCAAGTACACCACCATGCCATCGGATACTCACGTGGACGGCCGGTCCTACACCGTTTTCGGAGGCGATGTTGATGACGTGGAGCTGCTGCTCGAACGATTCGCTCGGCAAGTACTCGGTCGACAACCCATGCCATCCGATCTCGCGCTTGCAAACCAAATCGCCGAAGTCAAAATCTCCCAAGGTGAGGATTTTGTTCAGGCTATGTTGTCTGCCTATCGGGCGATCCTCTGTTCGCCTTCGTTTTTGCTACTGGGGCCGTTCAATCATGATCTGGATAATCATGATCTCGCCAACCGTCTGGCTTATTTTCTCTGGTGTTCGCCGCCTGATCCGGAGTTACTGCGGCTCGCGAAACAGGGGGAGCTAACCGAGGCGAGTGTTTTGGGAGAGCAGGTCGAACGTCTGTTACGCGACCCACGTGCCGAACGGTTTGTCGAGCATTTTCTTTACCACTGGCTTGATCTGAAAAGAATGGACTTCACCGAGCCGGATGAAAACCTCTACCCAGAATACAATCCGCTTTTGCGGGAATCGATGGTCGAGGAAACACACGCCTATTTCATAGAACTGTTGCGAGAAGATCTGGGCATTCGTTTTCTCGTCGACTCCGATTTTGCCATGGTGAATCAATCCCTCGCTCAGGTGTACGGTCTGGAGGGAGTCAGCGGTTCGGCCATTCGCAAGGTTGCGCTACCCGAAGATAGTGTTCGAGGAGGTCTTTTAACGCAGGCGAGTCTCCTGAAGCTCACAGCCAACGGGACGACCACCTCTCCCGTGATGCGTGGTGCCTATGTGCTCACAAAATTTTTAGGCGACCCCCCTCCCCCGCCTCCTGATTCGGTGCCGGCCGTCGAATCAGATCTTCAAATGACGATGACCGTCCGAGAGCAACTCTCCGTCCATCGAGAACAAACTGAATGCGCACGGTGTCATGACAAGATGGATCCGTTGGGATTCGCTCTAGAATGTTTTGATGTGATGGGGCAGCATCGCACGCATTATCGCGCGGCCATTTCAGCCGGGCAAAAAGGTGTCCCGCTGATGTTCAATGGTCGACCGGCACAGTTTTGTGTGGGGCCAGCGGTCGATGCGACGGGCGTAATGCCGAATGGTGAAGCCTTCAAAGATATAGATGAATTTCGATCCCAGCTCGTCAAGATGGATCGCCAAATGGCTAAAAACTTGTTGGAGCAGTTTATCGTTTACGCGACAGGCGCTCCCCCGTCATTTGCAGACCGTCAGTTCGTGGAGGAGGCACTGGATCGGTTAGAGCCTAACGGATTCAGGATTAAGTCGATGATTCATGAAGTGGTGGCGAGTTCCATCTTTCGCACAAAGTAAAAATTTGGGGAGTACAAGTCGTGAAGTGTTTTTATGCAATCACCGATCGCTCGGTGTCGCGTCGAGCTATGTTGGCCGCCAGCGGAGCCTCGCTATTGCTGCCTCGACTCGAATTCACGCAGCCGGTATTGGCCAGCACGCAGGCTCCGCCGCAGCGGATGATGATGATCTGTACCGACCTGGGGATGATCCCGGAGAAATTCTTTCCAGTAGACGAAGGTGCGAACTACAAATTGTCGCCCTATTTGAATCTTCTGAAAGATTTGAAGCAGGATTTCACGGTCTTCTCAGGGATCTCTCACCCTGAGGTGGACGGTGGCCATGAAGCGGATGTTTCGTTTTTGACCGCCGCGCCCCATCCAACACGGGCAGGTTTTAAGAATACGATCTCGCTTGATCAGTATGCCGCGGATCGAATGGGCGCTGTCACACGCTTCCCTTCCTTGAATCTTCGCGTCGGTGCCGCCCGGGGTGATGGATCGTTGTCGTTCTCTTCGGACGGCGTGCGCATGCCGGCCGAAGACCGACCCTCAAAGGTTTTCCAATCTCTCTTTGTGCAGGGTTCGAAACGCGATGTCGAGCGACAAGTTCGCCGCTTTCAAGAAGGGCAAAGTTTGATGGATGATTACGCCGATCGTTTGAAGACGTTGCGTGGTTACGTCGGTCGGCGCGATCAAGTTCGCATGGAGCAATTCTGCACCGCCGTGCGAGAAACGGAACAGCGTCTGATTGCCAAGGAACAATGGGAGCAAAAGGCGAAGCCCCAGGTTGATCTGGAATGTCCCCAGGATTTTGATAAGCCCGGCCATATTATTGGCCACAGTCGTGCCATGTACGACCTCGCCAAACTGGCTTTGCAAACCGATTCGACGCGCGTCGTAACCATCTATATCACGCAAGTGCTCAGCCCGACGGTTGATGTGCCTAACGTCAAGCTTCCACCGCACGCCCTCACTCATCAATCAAAATTTAAGGAGTCGCGCGAGCAGCTCGTGCGGTTGGAGCGGGCGCAGATGCGTGTGTTTGGCGACTTATTGAAAGGACTCAAGTCATGCGATGACGCTGGCGGTAATTTGCTCGACCATACGTCGGTACTCTATGGAAGTAATCTGAGTGACGCGAATCGGCACGATAATTCAAACCTGCCCATCTTGCTGGCTGGCGGCGGATTCCGACACGGGTGTCACGTCGCCTTCGATCGAAAGAGGAATGAGCCCCTGTCGAATATCTATGTCAGCATGTTGAATCGAATGGGGATTGAGACGAGCCAATTTGGCACGTCGACCGGTTCGATGAGCGAGATTGAAGCTGCCTGATCGGTCGCAGGCCACTGGGCGTCGCGAACTGAATCACGTCTGGCCGGTTTGGATGACCTGGCTTAGGTATGGTAATCCGCGTTCAGGTGAACGTATTCGGTCGTGAGGTCGCAGGTCCAGAAGGTGACGGCGGCATCGCCCTGCTGCAGGCGAAAGTCGATGTGCGTGTTTCGGTTTTCGCGAATCGATGCCGAGACGGATTCCGCATCGAAGGCGACAGGGTTACCTGCTTCATAGAGCATCGTGCCATTGAGCTTGAGGCAGACTTCGCTGGGGTCAAAGTCGACCTTTGCGTAACCGGCAGCCGAGACGATACGTCCCCAATTCGGATCCGCACCGGTCACCGCTGTCTTTACCAATGCGCTGTCGGCGATGGTGCGAGCTATCTGATGAGCTTCGTTCCGCGTGCGACATCCTGAAACGTCGACCTGGATTAGATGGGTCGCTCCTTCTCCGTCGTTCGGGATCGCCCTTGCCAACTCAATGCAGGCGTCATGGATCGCCTCATGCAGGGTGGCACGTTCTGAGTCGGTGGGTTGATGCTGGTTGCTACTGAGCAACAGGACGGTATCGTTGGTGCTCATGTGTCCCTCGACACTGATGCAATTAAAACTGTCGTTCACGGCATCACACAGTAACTGCTGTGCTTCGTCAGGAGAGAGAGCAACATCGGTGAGGATAACGCCCAGCATGGTTGCCATGTTGGGGCCGATCATGGCGGCACCCTTGGCGAATCCCATGACTCTTCCTTCACCGGTGGTCAGAGGGATTTCACGGACGGCGATCTTGTGACTGGTGTCGGTCGTCATCAGGCCGCGAGCAGCGGCGACGACTTGAGCTTCATCCGTTCCCAATTGACTGGCTACGGTCTTAATGCCGGCTGCAATCGTGGGCATCGGCATGGGTTCGCCGATGATTCCGGTTGAGAGGACGAGGACTTGTTCCGGGTTGGCGCCGAATTCGGCAGCTGCCAAACGAGCCATTTCCTCGGCGTCTTGCTCGCCCTGCTCTCCTGTACAAGCATTGGCGTTGCCGGAATTAATGACGATTCCGCGGATGTCTGCGGCAGGTGTTCGTTGACGATCGAGGATGACCGGTGCTGCGACCACCTTGTTTTGCGTGTAGACACCCGCTGCCGTGCACGTCGATTCCGACTTGATGAGACTGATGTCTTCTCGTGTTTTGTCCTGCTTGATGCCGGCGTGAACGCCTGACATGGAAAAGCCAAGAGGTACCTTCATCGTTCTTTTTCCGTGTTGCGCGAAACGTCGATGCCCTGAGGCGTGATCAAAACCCTGCCGTTTCGGGAAGCCCGAACATTAGGTTCATGTTTTGGACGGCAGCTCCGGAGGCTCCCTTCAGCAAGTTGTCGATGCAGCTGATGACGACCAGACGTTCACCCACTCGTCTTGCTGAGATATCGCAGAAGTTCGTAAAGCTGGTGTCCTTGGTTGCGGGCAAATGATCCACTACGCGGATAAAGGGACAGCCGTCATAGAAACTGCGAAGACAGTCCATCGCCTGTTCTTGCGAAAGCTGTTCGGTGGGTCGCGAGTAAGCGGTGGTTAGGATGCCACGGTCCATGGGTACCAGGTGAGGTGTGAAAACCAGATCCACCCGGCTGCCACCAACCGTCGACAAAACCTGCTGGATTTCTGGTGTGTGACGATGGCTACCGACTCCGTAGGCCATCAGGCTTTCATTGCATTCCGGATACAACGTTACGAGCTTGGGCGTTCGACCTGCCCCCGAGACACCACTCTTGGAATCAAAGATCAGGTCGTTGCCATCCACGAGACCCGACTTGATGAACGGTGCCATCCCCAGAATGGCTGACGTTGGATAGCAACCCGGGTTTGCCACGAGCGACGCGCCAGTAATCTCCTCACGAAAGAGTTCCGGCAAGCCGTAAGGCGTGTGACCAAGTCGGGTTGGATCGGGGTGTTGTATGTCGTACCAATTCTCGTAAACGCCCACCTCGTTGAGCCGGTAATCTGCACTGAAATCAACGACACGTGTGCCCGCTTCAAGCAGCTGTGACACGACTTCGGCAGAAGCCGCATGGGGGAGACAGCTGAAGACGCAGTCACATCTTTCTGCGAGTGACTTCGGATCAAGATTTTCGAGGCAGAGGTCGAGACGTCCAGTCAGCGAACGGTGTACATCGCTGATCGGTGCTTGGCCCTCTTGGCGACTCGTCACCGCGACCACCTCAACGTCAGGGTGCGGCACGAGAAGTTTCAATAGCTCGAGCGCTGTATATCCGGTGGCTCCGACCACTCCTGCGCGTATCATTTGCTAGGCTTCTTTACTAAGGGAAAATCGAAAGTCCGCAGCCGACCTGAGGCCTTCACTTTATCTTGCCAAGGTGTTGGAAGCCAGTGGTAGGACACCGGTAGCAGGTGATGGTTCACCGCTGAACGCTGCGAGTCAAAGCGGCAAATTCGGACAACATGATGCTCGTTGCACCCCAGACCTGGTGGCCGAGCCACGTGTAGCAGGGTGCCGAGAAGGAAAGTGAGCCACGCCGTATCTCCATGCAATCGGCCGTTTCGGCAATTAGTTTTGAGAGGGGGATCTCGAAAAGCTCGGCGACTTCCGCTTCATTGCAGCGGAAATTGGGCTCTCCCGTTAACACTCCGATCCATGGTAGGACTCGAAAGTTGCTGTTGTACAGATTTAATTCGGCCAACGAGCCAAGCAACGCGATCTGGGAGGCGGCGATGCCGATCTCTTCTTCCGATTCGCGCACAGCTGCCTGTTCGGCCGACTCTCCTGGCTCAATCAGGCCTCCGGGAAGACTAATTTGTCCTGGATGATCGGGTAGGTAGGGCTGGCGTTTGGTGAGTGGCACGCACCATTCATCGTCGCGACGAACGAGCAAAATCAGGACGGCAGCAATTTTGGCGTTGGGATTCGGTGGGCCTTGGTGTCGACCATAGCTCAGCCGCGGCGCCATGCGAGCACGCGCTTCGCGAGATTGCCACGGCGTTTGCAATTGTTGACGCAATCGTTCAGGCAGGTCGACATCACTCATCAGCGGGTTGAACTCGCAGCACAAGATAATCAGGGTTGTGATAGATTGGGATGAAACCGTTGATCGGGAGCGAAGTCGGTGCTCTCACAATAACGTATTGTCCGTCATATTGTTCAGCGAGATCCTTCATTGCCAAGTTGGCCTGCTGACGATATCCATGAAATAACAGCCGAGTGATCTGATCCACGGCAGCACGCCGCTCTCGCCAGTCGATGATCGCCTCGGCGTCTTGAGGAATGTCCTTCCAGTTGACGAGCTCACTTCGATCCGAATACCAACGAAAGGTTTGATGATCGGCTGGAGTGATTACCAGAGCGTCGGTTGGCAGGTTGATGGCACACCATTCCGCAACCTCCTTCCAATGATTCCACTGACTCATCGTTCGAATACCGCCCTGACGATCCGCAGCGGGGATCGACCTGCCGCCGAGACGCGATGTTGCCTCGCCGATACTCGCAAACAAAACGACGAACAGTCCGATGACGAGTGCCTGGGTTAGTTGCGGTCGTTGCACGCGGAGCTCTGCAAGGCGAGCGATCCCAAAGATCGAGACTCCTAACGGAACAAAAACGTCGGTTTGGCGGAACCAGTAATATCTCAACAGGCCGGTGCCCCAGGTGGTGCCGCCAGCCAATAAATCGATTGACGCACCAATCGCAGCTAGTCCGATCGAGCCGACGACAAAGCTCCACAGCGGCCGGAATCGCTCATCCTTTCTCAACGGCCAGCTGAGCACGAAAAATAACACGATCAATCCGAGATGCCGCAAAATAAAAAGCGGAGCAAACACTCGTAATAACAAATGATGAGGCAAGCGTTCGTTCACGTAGATGTGAGTTGCCATCGTCCGGATTTCGGGATCAACACCACGAGTCAATTCAATGGCGGGAACAAGACCCCCGAGAGCGATGATTCCGCCCATGATGAGCCCGGGAATCATGGTCGGCAGCGAGAGCCGCTTGTCTCGCGGTTGCAGGGACCAGCTGAAGATCGCCGTTAACACCGCCCAGCCGCCAACTAGAACATGGAGCGCAGCGGCGGCACCGAACCAGATCCAGCATCCTCGCCACTGCCCCTTGAGCATCGCCAATAAACCACCCAGCAATAAGGGGTAGGCGAATACCTTCGCTTCGACGCCACCGAGAATCCATTCTCCTGACATGTGCCCGTGATGAACGAAGGTTAGCCAGATCCCCGCTGACAAGACGCTGGCAAAATTGATGGGTGTCAAACGCCAGCTTAAACGTTGCCACGCAAACGCAAGTAACAGCCACGACAGCGCACGTCCGATCCAGGCCGTGGTTTCGAATGAGGCGAATTGGGTGACCCAACCGAAGCTCAGGTAAAAGGGTAGATGGGCATCCGCACTGTCCAGAAAACGATCCGTCGGACACCAGGTGGGATCCCAGTAATGACGCGCTTTGCCAATGTAATGAGCTTCATTGACCGCGGGAGTTGGTCCACCGCTGAGGACGAACATCACCAACACGATCAAACCAACTTCGATCACCGCCTGTGTGCGTGTTTGAGGACCAGCGGTCAGCGAAGGAGATTCCGTCATCTGGATTCGCGTCTTACATGACGTCGGAGAAAACTTCTTCGAGAGCGGCTCTGGCCTTTTCGCCATCTTTGCCGTCGACGATGACGTTCACCCGAACTTCACTGGTGTTGATCATCTGCACATTGATGCCTGTCTCGGAGAGTGCACGGAACATGCGAATCGCAACTCCCGTGTGACTCCGCAGGCCAATTCCAGAGACCGATAATTTGGCCACGTCCGGACTGCTCGAAACTTGCAGACTTGGGAAATCTTTGGCCAGATTTTCTGCGACTATCTTGCTCTGTTCGATCGACTCTTTGGGGACCGTAAAGCTGAGATTTGCCTCACCGTCACTGGGGTAACTTTGCACGATCATGTCCACAAAGATGCCAGCCTCGGCAATCTCTCGGAAGACTCGTTCCGCAACACCAGGTGCGTTGGGGACCCCGTGAATGGTGACGCGGCCCTGCGAATCATCGAGGTCAATCTTGTCGATGCGGAGCCGCTCCATGTTTTGGAGCTGGTGTACGATGTCGGCAGCATCACTCGGCGGTCGTGAGCCCGCGTCTGCCAAGGGTGGAATGGATTCGGGATTTTGATCTAATGCAAAGGCGTTGTGGACAGCTCGCAGGGCCGCCAGTGCCTGATCGCGTTCGACCAGCGTTGAAATCTTAATTTCACTGGTGGTGATCATTTTGATGTTGATTTCCGCTTCAGACAGGGCGAGAAACATGCGGTCGGCAACGCCGGCTTGAGTCGCCATTCCCATTCCGACGACGGATACCTTGGCAACCTGGTCGTCATGGGTGACATCGAAGTCACCTGTCACAGTGCGGGCTTCATCAATCGCCTCGAGAGTGACCGCCAGTTCGTCGCGAGGAACGGTAAAGGAGATGTCCGCCCGACCGCCATCACCAATGTTTTGAACAATCATGTCGACCGTCACGTTGCGATCGGCAATGCGCGAGAAAATTTCATAACTCGTACCTGGCACATCCGGAACGCCCACGGCGGTGATCTTGGCTTCGTCTCGAGTCAACGCTGCGCCACTGACTGCCCGGTCGGAAAGTTCGGGTTCAGAAACGATCATCGTACCCGGGATGTCGGAGAAGCTGCTGCGAACGTGAATGGGCACCGAGAACTTCTTGGCGAATTCGATCGATCGGCTGTGCATGACGCCGGCTCCGAGGCTGGCAAGTTCGAGCATTTCGTCATAGCTTACGCGACTGACGCGTCTCGCCTCGGGCATGATTCGTGGATCTGTGGTGTAGACGCCATCGACATCTGTGTGTATTTCACAGGCGTCGGCATGCAGAACGGCGGCAAGTGCAACCGCGGTCGTGTCGCTTCCTCCTCTGCCCAAGGTTGTGATGTTGAATTCTTCGTCGATGCCTTGGAAGCCTGCCGCAATCACGATTTTGCCTGCATCCAGATGGTGCTGCAGACGATCGGTTGAGATCGAAAGGATTCGCGCTTTGGTGTGCGTGCTGTCCGTGCGAATGCCGATTTGGGCTCCGGTCAAACTCACAGCACTGAAGCCTAGCGAATCGATGGCCATGGCCATCAAGGCCACACTCACCTGCTCACCCGTCGACAGTAGCATGTCCATTTCACGTGCCGGCGGACGTTCCGTAATCTGGCCGGCAAGGTCGACAAGCATGTCGGTGTTCTTGCCCATGGCGCTGACCACCATCACTACCTGATGGCCGTCCTGCTGAGCTCGAATTGCCTTTCGTGCCGCGGCGAGAATCTTCTCGCAGTCAGCAACACTGGTTCCACCAAATTTTTGGACGATCAACGACATGGTAAATCTCGAGTATAAACGAACTGCGGGTGGGTAAAGCGGAGGGGCTGAATCTAGATTAGGCCGGTTTGTCCACAAAGGCGGACATCAGCTCGTGGCCCTGATCAAAGTGATGATGACTTGCTGCGGCGCAGACCTCATCATAGGTTTTTGAAGCGTCGGGGGAAATCCCTGTGCCAGACATTGCCAGCGGAACGAAGCCGTGGCTGTGGGTTTTGGTCCGAATAGGCGTGGGATGGTCCGGGGTAACGAGGATGCGAGAATTGTCGTAGCGCTGCAACGCTTCGAGTAAAGGTGCCACAATCAGCTCGTCAATCGATTCCAAAGCAGCAATTTTGGCGGCAACATCCCCTTCATGCGAAGCCTCATCCGGAGCTTCGATATGCACACAAATCAGGTCGGTTTCATCGACAGCGGCAATAGCGGCTCGCCCTTTGGCGGCATAGTCCGTATCGGTATAGCCCGTTGCGCCTTCGACCTCGATGCGGGGCCAACCGATCAAAGCCGCAATGCCGCGCAACAGGTCGACCGCGGTGATCATCTTGCCCTGAACGCCATAGCGACTCTCGAAGCTGGGCAGATCGGGAGTGCGACCGAGTCCCCACAACCAGATGTTCGTGGCCGGTAATTTGTTGGCGGCTTTTCTCGCCTGATTCACCGGCGCATCTTCGAACCGTTGGAAGCTGCGGGCCATCAGGTCGCTCAGGAAATCGCTGCCCGGACCTCGCGGATAATCATCGGACACCGACTTGTCAGTCAGGTCATGCGGAGGTGTGCAGCGAGTTTCGTTGGAGAAAGGCGGAGCCTGTCCTTCGCCACGGAAGAGAAGCAGGTTCCGATAACTTACGCCAGGCACAAACTGCCATCGCTCAGCATTCAGCTCCTCCTGAACGATCGACAGGAGCGTCGTGGCCTCTTCGGTTGAAATATGATCGGCGGTGAAGTCTCGCATGATCTGGTCGGTGATCGTGACGAGATTGCATCGAACTGCCCAGTCATCGGGCCCCAGTTCAATTCCCTGTGCCGCCGCTTCCAGCGGAGCTCTACCTGTAAAATATTGATTCGGGTCGTAGCCCAGCAGGCTCATGTTTGCGACCGCTGAGCCGGCGGGCAGGTGGCCTGGTACATTATTTGCGCGTCCGACAATGCCAGCCCGGGCAATCGAATCCATGGCTGGCGTTTTTGCAGCCTGGAGCGGGGTCAGGCCCCCCAGAGATTCTTGAGGCTCATCAGCACATCCGTCGGGAATGACTATCGCATACTTCATGGTCGTCTAGCCTCCATTCTTATCTTATTGAGAGCCTCTGAAGGATCCTTTAATCCAAGACCCGCATGCGTACACTGCCAGCTCGGACAGAAGGCAATGCGTCGATTTCTCGAACGGCAGCGGCTGCATTGCCCTCGGTTGCAGCGTGCGTCATGATCACGAGCGAGACGTCGTCACCCTGCACATTGTCGTCATCGATTTCCCGCTGGATGATTGACGCAATCGAAATCTCATTGCGGCCTAGGGATCCAGAAACATCGGCCAAGACGCCGGGATGGTCTTCGACCGTAAATCGCATGTAGTACCGGCCACTGATCGATGAATGATTCGTTTGAAGAACTTTGGAGGTCGCCTCTGACCAAAGGTCCAAGGTTCGGAAGGTGATGGCGCTGCGACCGACGGTCGTGTCGATCAGGTCGGCTACGACAGCCGAGGCGGTGGGCAATTGGCCTGCTCCGAGACCATGGTAGAACACGCGGCCCACCATATCCCCCACAACGCTGATGGCGTTGTTCGCTCCCCGCACTTCTGACAGTGGAGTCCCGAGTTTGACCAAGGTCGGTGATACGTGCAATTCAAGATTGTCTTCGTTTAATCGTGCGACGGCCAACAGCTTGACTCGATATCCCAATTCGCTGGCCCATCGGAGATCGGTTGAATCCAAGCCATCAATGCCGATTCGCGGGATGTCGGGCCATTGCACATCGGCGCCGAAGGCCAGGTGAGCCAGGATCGCGAGTTTCTGGGCGGCATCGGTGCCATCCACGTCCATCGTCGGATCGGCCTCCGCGTAACCGAGGCGCTGGGCTTCAGCTACCGCCTGGGAATAGTCCGCTCCATGCTCTTCCATCTGCGACACAATAAAGTTGCTCGTGCCGTTCAGAATTCCACGCAAGGAAAGAATCTGGTTCGCAGATAAACATTGACTGAGGTTGGCGATGATCGGCACACCACCTGCGACCGAGGCTTCGAACGCAATGGAACGTCCTAGCTCACGGGCGCGATTGAAGAGCTCCGTCCCGTGCTCGGCCAGGAGAGCCTTGTTGGCGGTCACCACATCTTTGCCGCTCTCGAGTAACTGCAGCATGATACTGCGAGCCGGTTCGAGGCCGCCAATCAGTTGAGCGACCACGCTGATCTCCGGATCGTTGGTGATTTCGCTGATATCGGTTGTGAGGATTTTGTCAGGTAGTTCGCATTGTCGAGGCTTTTCCAGATCTCGAACGACGACCCGGCTGAGCTCGATCGGCTGGCCAGCGTGACGGCGAACCCGCTCGCCCTCCTCTAGCAGAATCTTGGCCACTCCCGATCCAACCGTACCAAGGCCTACGATACCGACTTTATGCGCTTTAATCGCCATACCAACTCTCGCTAAGTCCCTCTTAGGGATGGATTTATCGCGTCAGTTTGCCAGGCTCGGCGACTCGACGGGCAGCCAGAAACGGTGCCGAGCATAAAAATCAGCTGCCTTAACGTAACCATAGATTACGGGACACGACCAAGGCCCTCGAGGAAACCAATTATCGTAGGTCGGCGGCGGCCGTAACGTCAACCGTAACTGGGGGTTTGCGGTTGCGGAGACGGCCGGTTCCACCATACTTTCTGCTGGTATCGGGTGCCGCCCGTAAGTTCTGCGGTGGCAAGGTTATGGAGTTTTCAACGGAACCCACGGAAAACCAATGATGGATAAACAATCGCTTGATTTTCTCAAACGACTGCTCGAGACGCCCGGCCCCTCAGGTTATGAGTCCGAAATTCAGCAGGTTGTCCGGGATTATGTGCAGCCGTTCGCTGATCAAGTGACCACCGATTCGCATGGAAACGTGATCGTTTGCCTCAACCCCGAGGCCGAGCAACGCGCGATGTTTGCGGGCCATTGCGACCAAATCGGCCTGATTGTCACCCATATCGATGCGGATGGGTTCATCTACGCTCAGACCATCGGAGGTTGGGATCCTCAGCAATTGATCGGGCAAAGGATGCAGATCTGGACTCGGAATGGCGGAGTGCCTGCCGTTATTTCTCGCAAACCGATCCATCTGCTGAGCGAAGAGGAACGGCGGCAAGTTGTTAAACAGAAGGATATGTGGCTTGATATCGGCGCTGCCAATAAAGAAGAGGCACAAGAGGTTGTCCGGATTGGCGACGCCGTCACGCTTGAACTCGGTTTTCAGGCGATGCGAAACAATCTTGCCAACGCTCCCGGGATGGATAATCGGACGGGGGTCTGGGTGGTAATTGAGGCGTTGCGGCGATGTCATGGAAAACCGTTAAAATGCGCGATCTACGCGGTTTCGACGGTGCAGGAGGAGATCGGGCTCCGGGGAGTTAAGACAAGTGCCTTCGGAATTGATCCGCATGTGGGGATTGCCGTCGACGTAACTCACGCCACGGACTGCCCTTCGATAGACAAAAATCAGCAAGGAGACATCGGGTTGGGAGACGGTCCGGTTGTTTTCCGGGGTCCCAATATGAATCCGCATGTCACCGAACGGGTTATCCAGGAGGCCGACAGCCAATCAATTCCTTACCAGTTGGCAGCGCTCGGACGGGCAGCTTCAAATGACGCAAACGCGTTACAGATCAGTCGGGCCGGTGTGGCGACGGGGCTCGTTGCCGTCCCCAACCGTTATATGCATAGCGCCGTCGAAACGATCTCACTCGACGATATCGACCACGCAGCCGATTTGTTGGCCGCTTTTGCCAGCAGTTTAGATGGCCAGGACGATTTCACGCCCTAGCGGGAGCCCTTTTGACCGGCTGCTGCCAATTTGACAGGGTGCCAATGAGAGTTCGCTCATTCGCTTCCCCGTCACCCCCGGTAACGTGGCGTAAATCCCTTGTTCATCGCGTTTTGTGACGGAGTGAGCAGGTTGGCACGCCGGTTGCATAGGAGGTGACTCAAATCGAATGGTAACTGCCATTTCGGTTTCGCGGTACGCGAAATCAACCATTGAAAATAGCGAGCGACTGCCGAATCGGCCTGTCGCAAGACTCCGATGACTTTGCAGGAGGAAACCTGTCGTGGCAAAACAAATGGTTTTTGAGGACGAGGCACGCCAGCCGCTACTGTCGGGCGTGTCCAAATTGGCGAGAGCCGTCAAAAGCACGCTCGGTCCCCGCGGCCGAAATGCTGTTTTGGACAAGGGTTGGGGCTCGCCCAAGATCACGAAAGACGGCGTCACCGTCGCTGAGGACATCGAACTGGATGATCCTTATGAGAATCTCGGGGCGCAACTGGTCAAGGAAGCGGCCAGCAAAACCAACGATGTTGCCGGTGATGGTACAACGACCGCAACAGTCCTGGCCGAAGGAATCTATCGCGAAGGTCTGAAAATGATCGCCGCCGGAGCCGATCCCATGGCTCTCGCTCGTGGCATCAACAAAGCCGTTGACGCTCTGTCGACCGCCGTTGGTAAAATGGCGACTCCGATCGACGGTAAGAATCGAAAAGAGATTCAACAAATCGCGACGATCGCCGGAAACAACGATCCAACGATTGGTAGCGTGCTCTCCGATGCCTTCCTCAAGGTGGGCAAAGATGGTGTCATTACCGTCGAAGAAGGCCGAAGCAGCGAAACGACGGTCGAAGTCGTCGAAGGTATGCAGTTTGACCGCGGTTTTCTCTCCCCTCACTTTGTGACGGATGTAGACAACCAGGTGGTTGAATTGAACAGCTGCTTGGTCCTGATCTTCGAAGAGAAGATTTCGTCGGCCAAGAAGTTGGTTCCGATTCTGGAAGCTGTCAGCAAAGCAAACAAGCCGTTGCTGATCATCGCCGAAGACATCGAAGGTGAAGCTTTGGCGACGCTCGTGGTCAACAAGATGCGAGGCATCCTGAACGTCTGTGCCGTTAAGGCACCCGGCTATGGCGACCGTCGTAAGGCGATGCTCGGTGATATCGCTGTCTTGACCGGTGGTACCGCGGTCTTCAAGGATCTTGGAATCGATCTGGAGAGCGTGCAACTGAGCGATCTCGGGAAAGCACGAAAAATCAATATCAGCTCGGAAGACACCACCATGATCGGTGGCGGCGGTAAGAAAGAAGAGATCGCCGGCCGTGCGGATCAGATTCGAAATGAAATCTCGGCAACGGATAGCGAATACGACCGAGAAAAATTGCAAGAGCGTTTGGCGAAACTCGCCGGTGGTGTTGCTCAGATCAACTGTGGTGCCGTCACCGAGACCGAGATGAAAGAACGTAAGGCACTGTTGGAAGATGCCAAGTCGGCGACGCAAGCCGCTCTCGATGAAGGCATCGTTCCCGGTGGTGGAGTTTCGTTGATTCGCAGCGAAAAGGCTCTGAAGAAAGTCGACGCCGAAGGGGATGAGACACTTGGCGTTGAGATCATTCGAAACGTTTTGGAATACCCGCTTCGAGCGATTGCGAATAACGCCGGCGAAGATGGTGCCGTAGTCGTCAATCGTGTTCGGCACTTGAAGGGTAAGAACGATGGCTACAACGCGGACAAGTATTCCTACGGCGACCTCGTTGCTGATGGCGTTATCGATCCGGCGAAAGTAGTTCGCTCCTCACTGCAAAACGCATCGAGCGTCGCGTGCTTGCTGCTGACAACCTCCTCGCTGATCACCGAGATTCCTCAGGAAGAAGAGGAAGAAGGTGGTGATCACCATCATGACCACGATCACGGCATGGGTGGCATGGGTGGCATGGGCGGCATGGGTGGCATGGGTGGTATGGGCGGCATGCCTGGCATGGGTGGCATGGGAGGCATGGGTGGCATGCCTGGCATGATGTAGACCCGATCCGCTGAAGCTCCAAAAACAAAACTGAATCCATAAAGGAATAAAAACGATGGCAAAGAAGATCAAAATTCGTCCACTGGATGACCGAGTCGTTGTCGAGCCGCTGCAGGCGGAAGAGACGACGGCTGGCGGCATCGTGCTCCCCGACACCGCGAAGGAAAAGCCCCAGCGTGGGACGGTTGTGGCGGTCGGTCCCGGTCGCTTGCTGGATACCGGCAAGCGAGGTGAGCTTTCGGTCACCGTGGGTGACGAAGTGATTTACGGAAAGTATGGCGGATCGGACATCGAAGTCGATGGAGACGACGTCAAGATTCTCCGTGAAGGCGACATTCTAGCCAAAGTGATGTAACTAACCGTGTTGACCCGTTCGATGCCTGAATTGGCAACCCGAACTCAAGAATAAGGAACGACAAGCGTGGCTAAACAGCTGCTATTTGATGACCATGCTCGAGCGAAGATTCTTCGCGGAGTCGACAAACTGGCCAACGCGGTTGCCGTAACGATGGGACCCACCGGTCGCAACGTAATTATCGACAAATCGTTTGGCGGACCCACCGTAACGAAAGACGGTGTCACCGTTGCCAAGGAAATCGAACTCGAAGATCGCTTCGAGAATATGGGAGCGAAACTGGTTAACGAAGTTGCCAGCAAGACTTCCGACTTGGCGGGCGACGGTACCACGACCGCCACGGTTTTGGCTCGTGCCATTTACCGTGAGGGGATGCGAAACATCGTTGCTGGTAGCAATCCGACGGCCATTCGCCGCGGTATCGATCGAGCGGTCAACGCCGCCGAGGATACTTTGCTTTCGATGGCCAAGCCGGTTTCCAGCAAAGGCGAAATCGCCAATGTGGGTGCCATCAGTGCTAATAATGATATGACCATCGGCGACTTGCTCGCAGATGCTCTTGAGCGAGTTGGTAAAGACGGTGTGATCACTGTCGAAGAAGGCAAAGCCGCCGACACATCGCTTGATATCGTCGAGGGGATGCAGTTTGACAAGGGCTACATTTCTCCCTACTTCATTAACAAGCCCGCAGATATGACCTGCGAATTGGATGACGCATTGATTCTGATCCATGAAAAGAAGATCAGTAATCTCCGCGACCTGGTTCCGATTCTGGAGAAGGTCAGTCAGGCTGGTAAGCCGTTGTTGATCATCGCCGAAGATGTTGACGGTGAGGCACTCACTGCCTTGGTCGTGAACAAACTGCGTGGCGTGTTGAACATTGCCGCTGTGAAGGCACCAGGTTTTGGCGATCGCCGTAAGGCAATGCTCGGTGATATTGCGGTTCTGACCGGCGGTACCTTGATCAGTGAGGACATCGGGATTCAGCTCGACAGCCTGACGCTTGATCAATTGGGTCGCGCCAAGAAGATTAGCATCGACAAGAACGACACCACGATTGTTCAAGGTGCGGGTAGCACCGACGACGTGCAACAGCGCATTGGTCAGCTGAAGCGTCAGATCGATCAAACCGATAGCGAATACGATCGTGAAAAACTCCAAGAGCGATTGGCTAAGCTCACCGGTGGTGTCGCCATTATTTCTGTCGGTGCCGAAACCGAAGCCGATATGAAGCAGAAAAAAGCACGAGTGGAAGATGCTTTGCATGCGACTCGTGCTGCCGTGGAAGAGGGGATTTTGCCCGGTGGTGGCGTGGCTCTGCTACGCTGTCGCGAAGCTGTGGAAAAAGCACGCAGCAGTGCCAAAGGTGACGAGAAGATTGGCGTCGACCTTATCCTGAACGTGCTCTCCGCACCTCTGAAGCAGATCGCGGACAACGGTGGCATCGATGGCTCGGTGGTCGTCGACGAAGTCAGTCAGAAGGCAGCCAACACGGGTTATGACGCCAATGCTCGCAAGTATGGCGATATGCTCAAGGCGGGCATTATCGATCCGGTCAAAGTCGTGAGAACGGCACTCAGCAATGCGGCCAGTATTGCCGGCCTGTTGTTGACGACCGAAGCACTTGTCACCACGTTTGACAAAGATGACAAGGACAAGCAACGCGTCGAAGGCAGTGTGCAGTAGCACCGCGTTTTGCGTTGTAAGTTCAACGGTCTTCATTGAATGACGTTGAAAATATTGACAGGCCACTTCTGCGGAAGTGGCCTGTTGCATAAATTGGAATTGGCTCTGCGGTGACTCCGGGACCTGGCGTCCGGACCGTATGGCCGGGGCCTAAAGGACGCGATTCTAGTCCGTGGAAATGATCCGCCAAAACGGAATCGGTTAACCTTAAAAGAACGGCAAATATGTCGACAAAGCGTTGTTACTACGAGGTGCTAGGAGTTGCACGGGACGCGAGTGGCCGCGACATTTCTGTGGCCTACCGTCAGTTGGCGATCAAGTACCACCCGGATAGCAATCCAGGTAACGAGGAAGCGACGATCCTCTTCAAGGAAGCTGCCGAAGCTTACGAGGTGCTGAGCGACGATCAGAAACGAACGCGTTACGATCGGCTCGGGCACGCTGGAATGAATGGTGCTACAGGAGGTGCCGGCTTCGATAACGTCGAAGATATCTTCGACGCTTTTGGGGATCTGTTTGGCGGAGGCGGTATCTTCGGGGACATCTTCGGTGGGGGTGGACGTGGTCGCGGACGTCGTCGACACCGCGGAGCGGATGTGCAATGTGAAGTTTCACTCACGCTTGCTGAAGCGGCGAAGGGAATTACCACGCATGTCCAATTCGATCGCCGAGAGGTATGTGTCAAATGCAGTGGGTCCGGTAGTCAACCTGGCTCCAAGGGAGAAACCTGCCACCGTTGTAACGGACACGGGCAGGTCGTCCAGTCTGCTGGAATCCTACGCGTCCAAACGACCTGCCCGACGTGTGGAGGTGCCGGTAAGCTGATTGTCGATCCTTGCGGTCAATGCGATGGGCAAGGGGTTGAGGCCAAAAAGGTCGAGCTTGAAGTGGCGATACCAGCGGGGGTCGATGATGGCATGCGAGTTCGACTGAATGGAGAGGGAGAGGCGAGTCGAGACGGAGGGTCGCCTGGCGATTGTTATTGTCTGATTCGTGTGCTGCCGCATCCTCTTTTCAAGAGAGACGGGCCGCATCTGTTTGTTGATCTACCCATCGCCTACACTCAGGCTGTGCTTGGAGCCGAAATCGAGATCCCAACTCTCGATGGTCCCGATACTCTTAAGATTCCCGCCGGTACGCAATCCGGTGAGGTCTTTCGACTGAGAGAACGCGGAATGCCCGATCCACGTGGAGGCATGGTCGGAGATCTGTTGGTCCAGGCGTACGTTGAAGTCCCCAAACGCTTGAATGAACAGGAAGAGGCTTTGCTGAGGGATTTAGCCGATCTAGAAAATACGAATGTCAGTCCCCGGCGAAAATCATTTTTGGAGAAACTCAAGGACTATATCAGTCCGTCTGAGAATTCTTCGGCTGCCGAATAGGAGATTAAGTTGTGGCTGATCCACATGAAGAAGTTGGTCCGAACAACGCTGATGAGAACCCTTCCGAAGGCGATGGTGCTCAAGGTACGGAGCGTTCAGAAATCGAACGGCTGCAGACAGAGCTTGCCGATGCACAGGAGCGTGTGCTTCGAGCCCAGGCGGAAATGGAAAACTTTCGTCGCCGTACTCGACGCGATCGCGAAGACGAACGGAAGTTCGCTACGCAGTCACTGCTAACTGACCTGCTTCCTGTTATGGACAATATCGAACGGGCCATCGATGCGGCTAACCAGACCGGAGATGGCAGTGGACTCCTGCAAGGTTTTCAGATGGTCCACTATCTCCTGCTGGAAGTTCTTCAGAAACACGACTGTCCAAGAATCGGTGCTGTTGGTGATCTCTTTGATCCCATCGTTCATGAAGCCATTGCTGAAGAATCGAGTGATGAATACGAAAAGGGCGTTGTGACGCGAGTCAACCTGTTCGGCTACAAACTGCACGATCGCGTGATTCGCCCCGCTCAGGTGGTTGTCTCCTCGGGGCCCGCGACCTGATCATGAAGTCTCAGACGCTTCCGTTTTCAGCTGCCAGAAACTGAGAATTCGAAATGCCAACTTACGATTACGAATGTGATGCTTGCGGCCATACGTTTGAGCTCTTTCAGTCCATCAGCGAGCCCGTTAAACGTAAATGCCCGGAATGTGGTAAATCGAAGCTGCGAAGGCTGTTTGGGACGGGTGCGGCCGTCGTCTTCAAAGGTTCTGGTTTTTACCAGACCGATTACCGAAGCGACTCGTATAAGAAAGGCGCTAAGGCCGACAAGGACGCCAAGAAAGCCAGCTCCGAAAAGAAGTCGGATAAGAAATCCGACTCCAAGAATTCGTCGAAGGGCAAAAAAGACAGCTAGGTCCGTTGTCTTTCTAGGCTGCTCGCAGCGGTGCTGTCGCTTCTGTTTCGCTCGGCTTGACGACCAAGAGAAGCTGACCGTCCTTGTTGTGAACTTTGATCTGATCCTCTTCATGAAACCATACGGCGGTAAGAGCAGCGTTCGCGAACTTGTGTCCGCAATAATGCCCGTCGCGAATGAGAAGAGACTCGGCCAGAATCTGGTTGGGGGTTTCCGATAGACTCGCAAAAGTCTTTTCGATAATCTGACGGATATGGCGGGGAAGCATAGAAGGTTCCAGGTGTGCCGGTCGAACAGGAGTGACAAAACTCATCATCGGCGAAATACGGCTAAACCTGATATTCACATGACTCGCCCGTTGGGACCGCTAATGCCGGCAGGGTTTCGCTAGATTGCCGGGTCGTGTGGCGGGGTGGAGTTGCTGGGCTTGAGGCCGATCCTACCGTTGGTGTTCGAGTCGTTCTTGACCGAGAAGTGTCGGTCGAATGGGGAAAACTGCCATGAAGACACCAGGCTTCCGCTCTGGTCTTGCGGCCATCGTCTTTGCCATGTTGTTTCCCACGCTACTAACGTGGGTGTATTTCGTTGCGATGGCCGACCGAAGCGAATCCGCGCAGCAATTGACATATAGCGTGGGCAAGGTCATTCAATTCGGGTTCCCCATCTTCTTTTTCGTCGTCTGCCAACGGCGTCGACCTGATTGGAGATGGCCCTCTACCCAGGGAATTGGTCTGGGCTTTGGATTTGGTTTGTTGGTCGTGGCCGCAATGTTTGCCTGTTTTTTCTTCGTGCTCAAACCGTTCGGACTGTTTGAGCAAGCGAATGTTGAGCTGCAGAAGAAGGTCGAAGGTTTTGGACTCGATTCCGTATGGGCGTTTGTCGGCCTCGGCTTGTTCTACTCCCTCTTTCACTCCTTTCTGGAGGAGTACTACTGGCGTTGGTTTGTCTTTGGACAACTACGGCAATGGAGCTCCTTTTCGGTCGCAACGATTCTCTCGAGCCTCGGTTTTATGGCTCATCATGTCATTGTATTGGCGGTCTACTTTGGGTGGGATTCGCCGCTGACCTATCTGCTGTCAATTTCGGTAGCGGTGGGCGGCGCTGTCTGGGCGTGGATTTATGAACGCACGAAAACGCTCTATTCGCCTTGGCTAAGCCACCTTGTTGTCGATGCAGGCATCTTCTTGCTGGGGTATGAGATCCTGAAGCGATCACTCTAGCGGTGCGGTGTGAAACACCGGGATTACCGATGTTTCTGGGGCCTGCAACCGTTGCGTGAGATGAGCGGGCTTCTTTGGGCACTGGAAGGCGTCGGCGAAAAGGCGCTATCGTAACTCCATCGTCCGGAAAGCTCGGAAGCCGAGTCGCATCGGAATGATCGTGCTGATGATGGAAATCAGGATCGACGTCGTGATGGTGATGAAGACCGCGAGCAAAGCGGATCGCGATGTATATTCGGAGATCACCCAGAAGTAACTGGCGACCGCCGGGGGCAAGATGATGGCCACGATCAAGATGGCGCTAATCACGAGTGTCAGTGTTCCGCCAAAGCCGGCAGCGACGCGGGCCGGCGAAGATTCTTTCAGGTTGGGGAGGTAGGCTCCCATGCCCACGGAAAGTCCTGCCAGCGCAAATCCCATGCAGATGCAGAGGATCTGGTGAAGGATCACGACGATGGGTGTCCGGACCCAGAGTTGCAACGCTAAATCACTCAGCAGGATCAGCAAGCAGCAAGGAAGGCAAGACACGAGGGTCGCAAAAAAGAATTTGCTCCACAGTATCGTCGTGCGATGGATGGGTAGCGTTCCCAATATCCAAAAACGATAACCCTCAATGCTGATCATTGGGAATACAAAACGAGTTGTGAAGGTGGAAAGAATTAACCCTACGACGCCGAGGTTCATGAAGCCAATCGCGGTCATCCAGCCCATCAGCGAATTGGCATAGTTAAAGCGACGCACGTAGAAGAAATACAGACACAGCAGACCGAAAAAGAGAAGAAATTGCGTCCACTGTAACGGGTCCCGACGAAAGAGTCGGAGGTCCTTCAACAGGATCAGGCGCACAACCTGGGGCAGCGGTCGCAGGAGACGTTGGATGGCTCGGTCAAGCCAGGCGGTCTGGAAACGGATGGGTATTCCGGGGCCTGCGACGAGATTGCCATAGCTTCGACGCAATAATCGCGAACCAAGGTAGCCGATGAGCAGTGAGGCAGCGAGGCCATTTGAAATCAAGACACAAAGCAAGCCGAGAGACTCATAGGGAATGGCGGTCTGGCTATGAGCCGATTCGAGCAGTCCAGTGCTCAGCCACCAGCTTGGTAGCATTCGCTGTTCCGCTAATTGGAATCGATCGAGTGTTTGTTGAAGCCAGAAGATGCTCAGCATCTCGTTCTGGTCACTCTTAAAAACTCCCCAAGCAAAGTAACAGGCAATGCCGACGCCAACGATTCCCAGAATGGTGATGCCCTGCAGACGACGCCGAGGTGCGAAATACATCAAGAGCAAACAGCCCGTGACCCCCAGGCCAGCAGCAATGGAGGAAAACGATAATAGAAACGGTAGCAGCAAAAGGTAATAGTGCCACGGCGCCGCGTTGACAATACCGTAGGCAATGAGCAGCGGGCTGCCCAGTAAGATGAATCCCCAGCAGGCCAGCAACATTGCCTCTTGGTACTTGAAGATCGCGATCGTGCTGGTTCTCGCGGGCGTCGTGAGGAGAAGGCGGACATCTTCGCTTTTGTAGACCGCCCCGTAGAAAAGAATCCCAGACGAAACCCCCACCATAAACAACAGGGACAGGAAGAAGACGTTGTAGACCGCATGTACGGTTCTGGCGAGCGTGGGTGCATGGCCAATGGCCGTCACCAAAAGGGCAAAGGCTTCATAGAAAAGGATGAACATCGCCAACCAGAACAACGCAGTTAGCCCCAGTAACAACACAACTCGCAACCGCGATTGTTGCAAGAAGTCCCGGAGCATCGATCGGATCAGACGATGTCGAAGTGTCCGAAAGAGGGATGCCTCCTTTGCTTGGGAAATCCCGGCGGTGATGGAGTTCGTGGCCATGCGATGGTTGTCGTGCACGAATACTAAACGGCGGAAGCGTCTTCGTTGGTGAGATCCAGGAAAAGGCCTTCCAGGGATGCCTCGTGCCGGTTTTGAGCTCGCTTTAATTCCTCGACCGTTCCGACAAATTGCAGTTCGCCTCGCCGGATGACGCCAATTCGGTCTGCGATCTCTTCGGCCAACGGCAAAGTGTGGGTGGACATGAAGACGGTGAGTCCAGCTGCCGAACGTTCCTTCAGCAGATCTTTTACAAGTCGCATGCTTTGGGGGTCGAGTCCAACCATCGGTTCATCCAGAATCAACACCTGGGGTTGGTGTACCATCGCCGCTGCCAGCACCAATCGCTGTTTCATTCCGTGCGAATAAGTTTCAGAGAGACGATCGACAAAAGCGGTCAGATCGAAGACCTCAATTTGACGATCGATTTCGGGAGCGGCCTCTGCATCGCTGGCGCCGTACATGCCCGCCATGAATTCAAGGAACTCCCGGCCCGTGAGCTTATCGTATAGATGAGGCTGGTCCGGAATGTAGCCGATCCGTGCGGCCGCAGATCGCGGGTCTGTGACCACATTGTTCCCGTCGATCTCAATGCATCCCTCGTCAGGTATCAGAAGGCCCACCATCATCTTGATGGTCGTGGTTTTGCCCGCGCCGTTTGGACCCAGGAAAGCAAAGACTTCGCCGCGCGGAATTTCCAGCTGCAATTGATCGACGGCGAGCTTGTCGTCATATCGCTTAGTGACGTTATTGATCGAGATCACGGTGCCCCTCCTCTGCTGTTAATCGAGAATCGCCATCGTCTGCGAGCCGCTCAAAGGTGAGTCGCAATGCTCCCCAATTCATCGTTTGTCGGAGTACTGTTCCCGTAGGATCGACCCACACCACTCCCAGCTGTTGGTCAAGATTTAAAACCCCGCCTGTGGGCCGCTGGTAGGCCACGCGGTGAGCTGTGATCGGTTCGCCGTTCCATTGGATTGTTTCTAGCGCCTCAACCGTGGCTAAGACATCTTGGAGAGGGCTATTTGGAGCCAATGGCCGATAGGTGCTGAAAGTCCATTCCTGGCCAACGTACAGATCACTAAAACGGGGCCTTGGCGAAAGTGAATCCGCAATCAAGCTGCCTGCCGGAAGGTCCATCTCGCTCTTGTGCACTGGTTGCCGCGTTGCCGGTTTTCCTTCCGTCGAGGGGATGGTTACGTAAGCCAAGAGTTTCAATTTCTCGTTGGCAACCGTCCCGCGCAAGATGATGCACTCTGGTAAATCGGCAACGTCGACGATGCAGTCGAATCCGGTGAGCTCACCGAAATGATCAAATTGCATCTCATTCCGAACTTGAAAACTTAATGCATCTCCAGCACCACCCGATGGGGACATGGGTTGGAATCTTTGAAAAATCGCCCCGCCCAACCCGCCCAAACGCTGGCCAATCAGTTCATCGACGGATAGCTCCTTGATCCAAACCGTGCTCGTCGCGTTCGCCTGGCCATCCTCTTGACGCTTAATCTGGTTGGTCGCCTCTCCGATCGACTTGTCATTCAATCGAATGGACCATTTCACCGGAGGTAGTTCGATGGCTGAATCAGGGAGAATGTCCTGATACTGTGGTGGAATCCCGTTCTCCGTCGTCGGTAGCAGTTTGGTGAATGTTAGCCAGCCCATGGAGGCGGCCCAAAACACCAAAATAAAGAGAGTCATCGGTCGCATAGCTTCAGGCCAAGAGATGCGTGAAAGAAATTTGCTTGCAAGAAGTATTATACCAGAGCCCGCAGCAGACTTAGGCAAGGCTCGATTGTTGCTAGCGTAATCGCTTCAACAGTAAGACTGAAATTCTTACTGCCGCATTTTAGAGCGAGAAAAAAGAATGACACGTTGTTTTAGCTATTTCTACCGCGATTTTTAAATTCGCGCGAACCGTTGAAGTTCTTTGAACGTCCTTGACTGCGCTGGATAGGTAAGACGGGATGAATTCGCTGAACGGATGAATTTTTGCTGTTGTTTCAACGGCTGTCGTTCCGGTTAAAAGTATCGTGAGGTCATGAGAAAATGTTCGGGCATCAATACCGGCCTATGCCCTGTTGTGCTTCAAACATTGAAAGTTTGCCGGAAACCCAGGTCTCGCAGAATCATTTTTTCCGCAGGGAATTTCCTTTGTAATTGATGCTTCGCTGTCAACTTTTCTTGTTGCTAAATGGGTACTTTGTTATGTTGACTGACCTTGACCGCTTCACCACTAAGCGTTCTTAAGGAGATACGAATTATGCCACGGAGTGCCTATTATTATCAGGACTGTCCTCGGTGTGGTCGAACTCTACAAGTTCGTGCTGAGTATCTGGGACGATCCGTTGTCTGCAGACATTGCCGAGGGGATTTTGAGGCAAGTGATCCAGCGAGCGTGGCTGAGAAGATGAGCGATTCTGGTGTACCGCTTTTGCAAAGAGCGGATGAGCTATTGGAATCGGTTAAAGTTCGCGTCTGACGGATAGCTTTTTCACGTCTTTTTACAAAGCAGCCTGGCAAAGCTCCTGTAAATCGTCAAAAAACCCGGGGTACGTTTTGTGAGTGCACCCGGGATCTCTAATGACCACGTCTTCCACTTGCAGGCCGACTAAGGCGAGACTCATCGCCATTCGATGGTCATCGTAGGTATCGATGGTGGCTCCTTGTAACGGTGCTGGTTGAATTTCCAGACCATCTTCAAATTCGGTAATCTTCGCTCCAAATTTGCGGAGCTCTGTAGCGAGATCGCCAATTCGATCGGTTTCCTTATGACGATTATGTTCAACTCCTCGAATCCGCGTGGTGCCCGTAGCGAACAAGGCCACAGCGGTAAGCGTTTGCACGGTATCGCTAATTGCGTTCATGTCGACATCGATACCGGTGAGTGAGCCGCCGCGAACGCGAATAGAGGATTCCTTGTATTCGACATCACATCCCATTTGCGCCAGGCATTCGCAGAAACGCACGTCACCCTGCAAGGCGGATCGCTGGAGTCCCTCGACGGTCACATCTCCGCCGGTAATTGCAGCCGTTGCCCAGAAGTAGCTTGCGGCCGAGGCATCGGGTTCAATGGCATAATGTTGGGCTTTGTATTTCTGGGGTGCTGGTATCTTGAGATCGTTCTCCGTTTGTTCGAGCGATAGACCGAACGATTTCATGACACTCCGTGTCATGGCGACATAAGGCTTTGAGACGAGTGGTCCATCGAGCACAATGTGCACGGGTTGCTGGGCGTAGGGTGCGGCCATCATCAAGCCGCTCAGATATTGGCTAGAGATATCACCCCGGATCGTGGTCATACCACCGGCAAGTCCCGTTGCGTTGACGATGACGGGAGGGCATCCGTTTTCGAATTCTGTCGTGACGTCTGTTCCCAACGGAATGAGTGCGTCGAGTAGGTCTCCGATCGGTCGCTCACGCATCCGGGGTACGCCATCGAGTCGGAATCGGCCTTGGCCCAGGGTGCTCATCGCGGTCAAGAACCGCATGGTAGTACCACTGTTGCCTATTGAAAGATCCGCGTCTTCTGCGGGGATCGTACCACCGCATCCCGTCACTTTCAGAGTGGTCTTTGCATCCTCGGTTTGGACTGCGATACCGAGTTGTTCGAGTCCAGCGATCATCACCCGTGTATCGTCACTGTCGAGCGCGCCTTGTAGCACCGAGGTTCCATCAGCGAGGGCAGCACAAACCAATGCACGATTGGTGATGCTTTTTGAGCCCGGTGGTCGGATCGAGCCGACGACCGGACTAGTCGTTTTGATTTTTATCGCATCTTCCATCGAGGTTGCCTATTGCGACGATACTTTCCAGAGAGATTTGTCGCTGCGAACAAACATGGCGTTTTCGGCGACAGCCGGCGAACTCTGAATGGTTTCTCCGAATTCAGAAGTGCCGATTAATTCTCCCTTATCTCCGAGACTAACGACTTGTGCTGAGCCAGCGTCATTAATGCAATAGAGATAACCGTTGGCCAGGATGGGTGTTGCCCAGAACGATCCCTTGAGACGCAGCTGCCACTCGACTTCCCCATCCTCGAGATTTGCACAGGTAACGACTCCCGAGCGATTGATGGCGAAGACACGATTGTCGTGAATGATCGGACTCGCGGGCCCCGGACGTAAACGAGGGGATGACCAGAGTATTTCTGGTTCCTGATTTCCCTCGGCAGCTTGCAGCACGGTAAGTCCCTCCGACGGAAGGTAGATGCGATCTCCTGCCGTGACGATCGACGGGATGCCACCTGCCTCGCCTTCGAACGTCCAGAGTTTTTCACCCGAGACGACGTGGTATGCGTCCAACCCGTCATCGGATTTGAGCAACACAATCGGCGTGTCTGCTGCATCCGACATGGTGACTGGGGAGGACCAATTGGCGCGCTTGGGTCGTTGGATTCGCCAGCGGGTTTCTCCTGTTACACTGTTGATGGCAGAGACGAATGAATCGCCCTGGTTTTCGACCTGAACGATCACGGTATCGGCAGCAAAGGTTGGCGACGACGACATGCCAATGTCATTGCCCGCTTTGGGGAAATCGTGGGCGAGTCCTCGGAACCATTTCAGGTTGCCATCCACGTCCAGGCAGATCAAATCGTTTGAGGAGAAGAAGGCGTAGATGTTTTTGCCATCGCTGGCCGGCGTGGGAGCAGCATTAGCACTACTGGGATGAGTGCGTGTTCGGCCCGTCGCCCAGAATTGACGTTCCCATCGTTTTTGGCCGGTTTCGGCATCAAAACAAAGGACGTGAAGACGTTCCTGATCATGGCCACTGGACGCGGTGACAATAACATTGCCGTCAACGACGATCGGGCTCGAGGGTCCACGCCCGGGCAGATCAACCTTCCAGGCGATGTTTTCTGAATCTGTCCAGTTCAAGGGAAGTTGAGCTTGTTCGGCGACGCTGTTTGCTGCCGAGCCGCGGAACTGCTTCCAGTCGGCGCCGCTCGACATGATGACGAAAGCGGCCAAGGCGACAGTCTTTAGATGTCCGGACATGTTTAATACCCCAATGGGTTGTTGATGGTTTGAGATCATGCACTGCGATCTTTATTCGCTCGGACGGTTGGTCGCCAGCACGGCCGTACCCAACCCGTCACAAACTCTCAATTGGAATTCCCAGTCCTGGGCCCACGATTCCGTCTGCTCGTTCTGGCAGATCTTAAGAAGGATGACGTTGGTGCCTTTCTTGAGCTGGCCGGTTCCTACATATTGATCGATACCTCGGCCGGCATGGTAGACATGGTTCGCTGTAAGCTCCTGTCCGTTGAGCCAGATCTTATTGGCATTGATGCAGCCCAGTCGAAGGTCGATGGGGCGTGCTGATTTCGATTCAAAGAATGCCACGGCATACGCGACGGCGCCCTTGTGTTTTCCCAACGCATCGTTGAGATTCACTAGACCGTATTCATCGTCGGTGCTGTGTTGTTGCCAGGATACCGTACCCTCTTTGCCTTCATAGTTCTCGTCGAGTTCGATCGAGCTTTCGGGAGGGTAGGCTTTGTCAAAACCCGACTGGTCGGTGTTGTCGAACGGAGCGATCAAATACCAGTCGGTGACGAAGCCGAAATGCTCGGGGAGATTGACGCTTTCGCCAAGTTCTCTCAGCTTTTCTGTGGCGGTTTCGATCTGGTCGACATCACGAGCCGCATCCAAAGAGCTGCGGTACATCGCAATTGCCGCATCCTTTTTGTCTTCGGCATGGGCCGTTTCCGCTTGCTGCAGTCGGTCGGAAACGGCTTCTCGTCGGAGTTCGAGACTGGGGTCGTCAATCAGGCCCGGCACGATTCGATCTCGAGCTTCCGGATCGGCCTGGATGATCCATTCAAAGGCTAGTCGGCGACTTCGAGGGGTATTCGAAGTGTCGTTCAAAAACGCTTCGAGTTCCGTGAGGGGCAGAGACGCACCGGATTGCAGAGTTTTCTCGGCGATCGCATCGACCGCACCCCGGATCCAGTTGTCGGCAAGAACGTTGTCGCCCTTCATGCCTGCCAGGATGTTCGGAAGATCTTCCGCTTTTTGCTGAGATACGATCTGCAGGGCTGGAATCGCAGCTTGATGCCCTTGGCCTTTGGGCCCGATCTGCTGGACGGTCTGAAGTGCTTCTTCAAGCGACGTCGACGCTTCGGCAATGGCAGCGTTACAAAGCAATGCGACCGCAATGGCCATGGAAACCATCCTAAGCAATGTCGGCATAGCGATTCTCCTGGAGATCATGGGTCGGGATCTTGAGTCTCGATTGTAACGGGAATTGCCACACATTGTAGCCCGAGTTGCCGGGCTCTAAGTCGTTTTGAGGAATGGCCTGGGATCGCGAGATTAGCGAAAGTCACGAGACGCTACTTCGAACGAGTCTTGGTGACGCCGCAGATCAGCCAATTGTTTGGCCAAGTCTTCGATTTGGTCGACGACAACGTGAATGACTGAATGCTTGGTCTCAACTCGTCCCCGCACGATCCAGGCAGAGCTGCGTCGGGCGATCGAATAAAATCGTTGCCAGATATGCTGATGCAACACCAGGTTCATTACTCCTGTTTCATCTTCCAGGGTGACAAAGGTAATTCCCTTGGCGGTACTTGGCCGCTGCCGTAGCAGGACGAGGCCGGCGACCTTAACCCATTGATTGTGTTCGCAGTCCGAGATTTTCTCGGCAGGCAGAATGTGAAGCTGTTTGAGATGTTTACGATAGAAAGAAATCGGGTGAGCTTTTAGCGACAATCCCGTGCTATCGTAGTCTGCGAAAACGTCTTCCACAGAATCGAGTGAGGGTAGTTGGATTTGTGAATCTTCCTCAGCTGGTAGATCTCGGAACAGCGGAAGGTCACGCATAGTACGCTCTTGTCCCAGAGATTCCCAAAGTGCATTTCGGCGATTTTGGCCTAGTGATGAAAAACAATCTGCCTGACTTAGTCGCAGCATGACATTTCGAGTTAATCCGGTGCGCTTCGAAAAATCGTGCAGCGATTTAAAGGGCGTATCGCCTCGAGCTACGGAAACCGCTTGAGCATGAGACTCGGAAAGACCGCGGACAAGCCGCAGGCCAAGTCGTATCGCAACGGCTTCGCTGGGGTCGGAGTTCGGGCGTTCGAGCCGACAATCCCAGTCGCTGTAATTGACATCGATTGGAAGCACGGTCACATCATGTGCTTGTACGTCTCGCACAAGTTGCGACGGCGAGTAAAAGCCCATCGGTTGGCTATTGATCAAAGCGGCTGTAAACGCAGCCGGGTAGTGGTGTTTTAGCCATGCGGAAACATAAACCAGCAATGCAAAACTTGCGGCATGGGATTCAGGGAATCCATATTCGCCGAAGCCACGGATTTGTTGAAAGACTTGTTCTGCAAATGTCTTCGAGAGGCCGCGTGCCAGCATTCCCTTCAGAAGTTTCTGTCGGAATACATCAATCACACCTGTCTGACGCCAAGCCCCCATGGCTCGGCGAAGTTGATCTGCTTCGCCCGGTGTGAATCCCGCCGCCACAACGGCCAGCTTCATGGCTTGTTCCTGGAAGATGGGAACGCCCATCGTCTTGTGAAGAACCTGTTTGATTTCCTCGTTGGGGTATTCGATTGGTTCCAGGCCCATACGGCGCCGCAGGTAGGGGTGAACCATCTGGCCTTGGATGGGGCCGGGGCGAACGATGGCAACCTCGACAACCAGGTCGTAATAGCAGCGAGGCCGCAGTCGCGGAAGCATGCTCATCTGAGCTCGGCTTTCGATTTGAAAGACGCCCATCGTATCAGCGCGGCAGATCATGTCGTAGACATTCGAGTCGTCGGCGGGAATGTTAGCCAGGGTCAGATGTTTCCGATAGTGTTGGCGGATGCTCTGAAACATCTTTCGAATTGCTGTCAGCATTCCCAGGGCGAGGCAATCCACCTTGAGGATTCCAAGGTCTTCCAGGTCATTCTTGTCCCAGCTGATCACCGTGCGGTTGGGCATCGCGGCGTTTTCGATGGGTACGAATTCGCAGAGAGGGCCGCGTGTCATGACCATGCCACCGACATGTTGTGACAGGTGACGTGGGAAGCCAATTAATTCGGAGACCAGATGCAGTAGCTTGCTGCCGCGATTGGATGTGGGGTCGATTCCGACTTGGCGACATCGTAGCTCCAGGTCAGGGTCGTGCGAGCGTGTCTCGACCTGTTTCGCCAGCGCGTCGACTCGGTCTAGAGATAATCCCAATGCCTTGCCGACGTCGCGAATGGCCGAGCGACTACGATAGCTGATCACCTCAGCCGTCAGGCCAGTTCGCTCGCGACCATACTTCTGATACAGATATTGAAGAACCTCCTCCCGCCGTTCATGCTCAAAGTCAACGTCGATGTCCGGCGCTTCATTGCGTTCTCGACTGATGAAACGTTCGAACAGAAGATCTGATTGAGACGGGTCCACGGCAGTAATGTAAAGGCAGAAGCAAACGGCTGAATTTGCAGCAGAGCCACGGCCTTGGCAGAGAATGCCTCGCTCCCGAGCGAATCGAACAAGATCCCAGACGGTCAGGAAGTACGCTTCGTATTGGAGGTCGCCAATCAGAGTGATCTCGTGGTGTAAGAGTTGCCGGACCTTGTCGGGGATGCCATTGGGGTATCTTCGCGAGGCGCCCTCCCAGGTGAGTTGGGTTAAATATTGCAAAGGGGTTAAACCCGCAGGTGCCAGCTCTTCCGGGTATTCATATCGCAGTTCGTCCAGAGAGAAGTTGCATTGGTGGAGGATGTCCCGGCTCTGCCTCAGCGCATCCGGGGTAGCTGCAAATTGTTCTCGTAAGCAGTCGAGAGATTTGAGGTGGCGTTCTCCATTGGAAAAGAGCAAGTCATCGGCTGCGTCGACGGTGGTTCCATGCCGAATCGCCGTGAGGACATCGTGAAGCGGCATTCTTGCGCGTGTGTGGTAATGGACGTCGCCAGCAGCCAAGAGGGGGATTTTGAGTTGACGAGCTAGTCGCGATAGATCATTCAGCCGTCGCTGGTCATCTGCATCCCGCTGGAGTTCGGCAAGGAGATAAAGGCGTTGTCCAAAAATCTCTCGGTATGCGTTCGCCGCCCGTAAGAAGTCCGCAGAGGGTGCTGTGGAAGAAGGGAATCCAGGAATGATGCCTGCAATGAGCCCCTCGGAGTGGTCCGCCAGGTCGCTCAGCCACAGTTGGCACTCACCTTTCGGAGCACGTCGTCGTCCGTAAGTGATCAGACGTGAGAGTTTTCCATAGGCGGTGCGGTTGGTGACCCAGAGAACGATGGGCGGTGCGTCATCGGGAGTGATTTCCGCGCCAATGATCAAGGGCAGTTTGTGTTCTTTGGCGGCGGTATGTGCACGGACGATACCCGCAAGACTATTGCGATCGGTAATTGCCAGGCCTGCATAGCCCAAGGCCTTGGCCTGGGCGACCAGTTCATCGGCATGCGATGCACCCTCCAGGAAAGAAAAGTTTGATTTGCAGTGAAGCTCAACGTACATCAAGGGCCTTCTTAAAATCTGCCGTGCAGAAACCAGTGCTGATTATCGAGGCGACGGAACAACCAGAAACGACATCCCGTCTGACACTCGACTCGGTAATAATCCCGACGAATGCAGTGTCCGTGCCACCACGCCGTTTCAATCCGTTCCGGTCCCCAGTGCTGCACAACGCGATGATCTCGTCCGGCGTGAGAGAATTGAATTGGAGGCCCATGAGAAACACTTAATGCTTGCAAGGGCTGAGGTGGGTGTAGTAACTGCAAAGGTCGTTGTCCTGGGCCAAGCGGTTTTCGTTTTCCTGCGGCCGAGTTCAAACGTGCCTTTGATTTTTGAGGCCCTGTCAGGGGAATCAAGGCATAGGCGTCCTCTGGCAAGGTGCCCGCACGCATGCGAGCTGCCAATACCGATGTTGGCCCGAGACGACTACTTAATCGATCTACCAAATCAGCCAGTTGCCGTGGGTCACGGCCAGGTTGATCCCATAGTCGTTGTTGCTTTCGAGTAATTCGAGCAGTGTGAATGGCCTGCAGGCACATGCGCGAAAGCGGACCGGGTAAACGGCATCGTTCAAGCTGCATTCGCAATAATTGAAGCAGGTGCGCGGCTTCGCTGGTGGGGCGAAACAGACCAATATCCATCTTGATCGGTTGAGAAGTCGTTTCCATCCAACACCGGACTTGAACTGCACCCTGGTCTTCCGCCTGCAATAGGTTTGCCAGATGATGGCATACATGTTCGGCAATCTGCAGAATGACCTCCTGGTCAGATGTCGGATGTTCTAAAATCCATTCGCTATGGAATTCAGGATGAATGTGATGTGCGTTGATGATTTCCGTCGCCTGTCCAGTGGCCTGGTCCAAACGCAATGTGATTTCATCGCCCAGTCGAGCGACCAATCCTTCGCGAGGAAGCGTTTCAAGCTGTTCGATCTGATCGATTCCCAGACGATGCAGGAGCTCAATGGAGGATGCAGAGAGCCTCAAGGATTCGATGGGTAGCGAGGCGAGAGCGGTCGAAGTCTCTGTGTTAGAAATTACCCGAGGTTCTGCAGGTTTGCCCCGGCGGGAATCAAAGCGAATTCCGTAGTGGGCCAATGCCCAGGCGGCCCCGATCGTGCCAGCGACCGCGACATGCGCCCAATAGCCGCGATCGGAAAAACGATCAACAACCAATTGAGCTAGCTGCTCTTCACCCTGGAAGAGTGAGCCGATTCCGGTGATGTCGAGCAGTAAGCCAGAGGCTGATTTCGGTGCATCGAGACCAACAACAGGGCTGAATTGTTCACACCATTCCGCCAGTTGTTGCAGCGCGTGATGATCGGTTGCAGGAGCATGCTCCGAAAAGATCATCTCGCAAGAGGATGTTTTATTCGACCTACGCGCCCCTCTTGGCGAATGGTTGTCAGGCCCATGCTGGGAAATCGCTGTTGCCTCGGCGAATGGCATACCGACTTGGATCCCAAGTCGTCGTGCTTGCTGAGAACAGAAAATAACACGCTGGCCTTTGCGAGGATCGTGCGCATAGAGAACAATCGCCGTGCCATTAAGCTCGGGTTGATCGACGACGAGTCTTTGGATGGGCCAGTTGGGTAGCCAAATGCAGAGAATTCGTTTCATGGCCGTGCGACTTGAACTCTTGTAATTCATCGGTCAGTTCATTCAGTTCCAAATCGACAACCAGGGCACTTCCCTGCCCTCGGCATCGCACTAACTCAACTTGAAATCGACGGCTCAAGCGGCCAGGGCGTGCATTGACCTGCAATTGCAGATCGGACCAGGTGGGACGACCACGCATCCTGGCGGGTCGTAACAAGAATCCAAGAGCCCCACTCGACTCCGCCGATAATTGAAAGCGTCGGAACCAGCGACTGTCGAGTTGTCCCAGCCAGCCCCAGACCATCGCAACGCCGGGACAACGTAAGGCCTGATCCCAAGCCCAGTGACGCTCACTCGAATCCTGGGTACGGACGATGATTAATCGTTCCAAATCAATTCCAAATGCCGCTGCGGCTGGCGGATAAAACATTGAGGATGAATCGATTACCACCATGACTCCGCCGTTATTTAAGGCTGGACGGGCTGATAGCAGGGAAACGGTTTCTCGGCCGCTGCCAGGTTGCTCCTCAAACCATTCCACCAGGCTTCCACGTCGAAAACCTGGATGAGGCAGGATGCGGTCAATCGCTTCGGATCCACTTGAGACAACCGTGCTCTTGTGAACCATGCCAGCATCTGCTCCGCCAACTTGTTGACGCAGGTTTTGGACGATTTCCGCCGTCTTGGCCGAAATAAAGGGTCGATTGGAGTGCAATGTCATGGTCTCGCCTGCCGTGTCATAATACTGTACAAATGTATCGTAATTCGGTCAAGCAGGACATGAGGCAAATTCTCCAGGCAGGCATCTGTTGAGTGGTCGCGGTCAGCGCAGCAATGCCCTGCTGATTTTCTGGGAGCGGTCAAATCTTCAGCAGGCTTTTCCAGCCCGAGCTATTTTTTCGGCGATCCAAAGAGAAGGCTGGTCGATATATTTGCTGGAGAAAAACCAAGCCTTTGTGCCCTGGATTTGGGCCGGCAACGTTGCTAAGAAAAGCTCGGTTCCGTTAATGTTTTCGGGCCAGCTCAGCGAACTAAGCGACTTTCACCCTGAGACATCTGCAATGTGATCCATCACCATTCGTGGTATTATATGGGCACGCGAATCCCTCCTCACTCATTCCACCTTGAGGTCTAAAAAGGCTCATCATGCTGCTATCGGGTTTTCGACGGTCTGTTTGCCTCCTCGGGTTCGTTGCTGTCTTGATTCAGCACGCAGCGGCTCAAACGACCACTCCGATTGACTTCAATGACCAGATACGGCCGATTCTTCAAGAGCGTTGTTTTAATTGTCACGGCCCCGACGAAGGTACGCGGGAGGCTGGTTTGCGACTTGATCTTCGCGAGGGAGCCATTCAGGAGCTCGATAGTGGCTTCGTCGCTATTCTCGCGGGAAAGGCGCATAAAAGTGAGTTAATTGCTCGAGTTCAATCGGACGATGAGGATTTGCGAATGCCGCCTCCAGATGCTGGAGCGCAATTGACGCTTGCCGAAATCGAGATCGTATCCCAGTGGATTAATGAGGGAGCGAACTATCAGGAGCATTGGTCCTTTCAGCCGCCCGAAGTTCGTTCGCCACCCATTCATCAGCAGGCCAACCGATGGGCTCGTAGTCCCATTGATATGTTCGTTTGGCAGCGTCTGCGAGAGCATGAACTGTCACCGGCAGAAGAAGCGAATCGCTATACGCTCATCCGCCGACTGTCATTGGATCTGACAGGATTACCGCCAACCAGGGAGGAAGTCCGGGCGTTTCTCACCGATTTGCATCCGGATGCCTATGCACGACTGGTTGATCGATTGCTGCAGTCGCCCGCTTACGGAGAGCGTTGGGCACGCATCTGGCTCGATCTTGCTCGCTACGCCGATTCCGCTGGCTATGCTCAGGATCCCCCGCGAGTTATTTGGCGATATCGTGATTGGGTGATTGATGCCCTCAATCGTAATCTGCCCTACGACCAATTCACGATTGAACAGCTTGCTGGTGATATGTTGGAATCGCCGAGTGAAGATCAGATTTTGGCAACCGCCTTTCATCGCAATACGATGACCAACAGTGAAGGCGGTACGGACGATGAAGAGTTTCGGACCGCTGCGGTTGTCGACCGAGTGAATACGACCATGCAAGTCTGGATGGGACTCACCATGGGATGTGCTCAGTGCCACACTCACAAGTACGACCCCATTACGCAGAAAGAATATTTTGAGTTTCTGGCGATCTTCAACAATACCCAGGATGCTGATCGTAGTGATGAAGCTCCGACGCTTCAAGAATATTCTCCATCCGAGCTTCGCCAGCGAGAAAAGTTGCAGCAGGAAATCAGCCAGCTTGAGGCCGACCTCGCAACCGCTGAGGCAGAATTAAAATCGTCTGTCGCGCAATCCGACCCGGGCAAGCTTCCGATTCAGTTTGTCCGAATCGAACTTCTGCGAAAGGAATACTTGTCGCTGGCTGAGGTTGAAGTCTTTGTCGGTGATGAAAACATTGCCTTGGGGAAAACCGCTTCGCAGAGTAGCGATTCACTCGGCGGTAACGCAGGTCGCGCTGTAGATGGCAACACCGATGGTACCTTCGGGGTTAATTCGACGACGCATACCCAACAAGAGGAGCAGCCGTGGTGGGAGGTTGATCTTGGCCAAGAATCGCACTTGAATCGCATCAAGATCTGGAACCGTACTGACTCGCCGGTGTTGGAGCGACTCAAGCCGTTTCGTGTTGTCTTGTTAGATGCTGACCGGCAGCCTCGCTGGGTGCAGGAGCTTCAACACGCACCGGATCCCAATGTCGAATTGAAAGTGCCGGATGACGGCTCTGGATTGTCGGATGACGAACTCGCTCGAATCAATGCCTATGCCGATGGGCAACGGCCCGAATTGCAGCAGTTGCGGAATACGATCAAAGAGCGCCAAGGACAGCTTAATGCCATCAAGGGGGTAAAGACGCCGATCATGCGCGAACTCGCCACCGATCGACAGCGTGACACCTTTGTGCAACTACGCGGCAATTTTCTCGAGCGAGGCGAGGAGGTTCAGCCCGGAGTCCCGAGTGCCTTTCATGAATTCGGCCATGGTGAGTTGAATCGTTTAACCGCAGCCCATTGGTTGGTGGATGAAGAGAATCCGCTCACGGCTCGAGTTGCTGTGAATCGAGTTTGGGAACAGTTGTTTGGGATTGGGTTGGTTGAAACGAGTGAAGATTTCGGCACTCAAGGCGATGCGCCGTCGCACCCTGATTTGTTGGACTACCTTGCCAATGAGTTTGTGCGGCAGGAATGGGATACCAAACGTCTGCTGCGCGAAATTGTGATGTCGGCCACTTATCGCCAGGCATCAGGAGCCACTCCTGAAAAGATTGAAATCGACCCCCGGAATCGGCTTGTTTCGCGCGGTCCCAGTTTTCGTCTGTCGGCCGAAATGATTCGCGATCAAGCACTTTCGATCGCAGGTTTATTGAGTCGCAAGATGAAGGGGCCGTCTGTTCGACCGCCTCGACCTGTCCTGGGCCTGCGATCCGCTTTTGGCGGATCCACCGATTGGGAAACCAGCCCGGGCGAAGATCGATATCGCCGCGGGATCTACACTCGGTGGCGACGCACAACTCCCTATCCGTCGATGACCACCTTTGACGCGCCAAGTCGTGAAGTGTGCACGATCCGACGCGTTCGTACGAATACGCCGCTGCAGGCTCTGGTAACGCTCAATGATCCCGTTTTTGTGGAGGCGGCACAGGGGCTCGCGCGCCGAATGCTTGCTGAGGGCGGCGAAACGAATGCCGATCGCGTTTCCTATGGATTTGAGTCGTGTGTGGCGAGAACGCCCAGTGACTTAGAGGTGTCCCAATTGATCGCCTTGTACAAACAGGTGCATAGCGATTATCAAGAGAACGTTGGCGAAGCAGAAAAAATGGCCTTCGATCCTCTTGGCAAACCTGAAGGTGATGCCGATGCTGTCGAGCTGGCAGCTTGGACCGTCGTCGCCAACGTCTTATTGAACCTTGATGAACTTATTGCCAAACATTAATGGTTTTATGATGTCCAATAATTATCCGATCGAACAAACGAGAAGACACTTTTTGCGAGATTGCCAGCTGGGAATCGGTGGGCTTGCTCTGACGTCGCTCTTGCGACAAGACGCAGCAGCCGATCAGAATCCGCTCGCCACTCGCCCGGCTCATTATCATGCGCCGGCTCGTAACGTGATCTATATCCATATGGCTGGGTCGCCCCCGCATTTGGATCTGTTTGATTACAAGCCTGAGCTTGTAAAGCGTACGGGAGAGGATTGTCCTACCGAATACTTCGAGGGCAAGCGATTTGCGTTCACAAGCGCGTCGCCGAAACTGCTGGGAACACCGCGCACCTTCAAGCAGTATGGTGAGGGTGGCATCTGGCTTTCTGACGCCCTACCGAATTTGGCAGGGGTGGCCGATGACCTGTGTATCGTGCGGTCCATGAATACCGATCAATTCAACCACGCGCCCGCTCAACTCATGCTCTACACAGGGTCTCCTCGCATGGGACGCCCGTCGCTGGGCTCCTGGGTGACCTACGGTTTGGGTTCTGAGAATCAGAATCTACCGGGTTTCGTCGTGCTCGTTTCAAGCGGCAGCAATCCGAGCGCCGGAAAGAGTGTTTGGGGAAGCGGGTTTTTGCCGTCAGTATTTCAGGGTGTCCAGTGCCGAACGCAGGGCGATCCCGTTCTCTACGTTTCGAATCCAAAGGGAATGGACCGTCAGATTCGCCGAAAGAGTTTGGATGCGTTGCGATCGCTCAATGAAATGCAAGCCGCCGAACGTAGCGACCCTGAAACCGAAACTCGCATCTCGCAATACGAACTTGCCTATCGGATGCAGGTATCGGTCCCTGAGGTCATGGATATCTCGAATGAAAGCGCAAGAACGCTCGAAGCTTATGGAGCGGCTCCCGGCGCCAGCAGTTTGGGGAACAATTGCTTGCTCGCGCGGCGACTTGTCGAACAGGGAGTGCGATTTGTGCAACTTTTCGACTGGGGATGGGATTTTCATGGAACCAATCCAAACGAAGATATTCGTGATGGTTTAACGAAGAAGTGTCGAACCATGGACCAGCCAGTCGCGGCCTTGATTCATGATCTCAAAGAACGTGGTCTGCTCGATGAAACACTGATTGTGCTGAGCGGTGAATTCGGGCGAACGCCATTCCGCGAAGGTCGCACGAGCAATGGCAGCACGCTCGGCCGTGATCACTATCCGGATTGCTACTCGATGATGCTCGCCGGTGGAGGGATCCAAGGCGGTATCAATTACGGCGAATCCGATGAGCTCGGGTTCCGGGTTGGGCGAGATAAAGTCCACGTGCATGATTTGCAGGCCACATTGCTTCACTTGCTTGGGTTCGACCACGAACGACTCGTCTATCGATATCAGGGACGAGACTTCCGGTTGACCGATGTGCATGGCGAAGTCGTGCGAGGGATTTTGGCTTAGCTTACTGTCCAAACCCTTCGATGATCGGGCCTGCCGCTCAAACCAAGCTGGTTGTGGCACGGGAAAATACACGTAACGCGTGCAAAGGTTGCGGCGGCCAAGAAAATTTTGTCTGCCGCGAAGGATGGAGCAACACGCTTGGGGCAGATGGCGACGTGGTTTGATCAACGGTTCAGGACCAAACCATTACCTCCGGGTCGTCGGCAGAGTATCCGATAAAGGTTGCAAGCACGATGCGGGGCAGACGGCCAGCTACGCCGGGCACCTCGTGAATGCAACGCGTGTTGAAGAAATATAGGTCGCCCGGCTCGAGGTTGACACAACATTGATTGACGTCATTCTGACGCGCATAGTCATGAAAGTTTCCTTTCGCGAGTTCCGTGTCGATCGATTCGTCCCACAGGCATTGGTGAATCACGCACTGTGCTGTTGCATGCTCGGCGACTGCATTCTGGAGAACTAGCACGCCAGCGAACTGGTGCTGAAACCGATAGACCGTATATTTCTCTCTTGCCTCGCGGAGTCGGACGGAATCAAAATGCGGGGCATAGGTATAGTCGCCGTAGTGGGCGCGAAAAATCGCCGGTCCATATTCACGCCCATCGGGCTCGGACGCAACTCTTACCCGTTTTTCTCCTGCGACCCGTTGCAGGTTGTCATAGATAGCGGCAACTGGATTGACGGATGCCGTTTCAGGCCCTGGCTCAAAAAGGCGGGAAAACAACGCTCGAGTTTGTTTTGCGTGCTCGAAAAAAACAGCTGGATCGTTGCCGCGATAACCCAGGCTAGTTCCCACATCAATTCGACGCCGCGGTGTGGATTCGGGGATAAATAGGTCATCCCCTTCACCGTCATCATCGCCCTTCCGGAAATAGTTTTCCGGGATGCTCTTTTCAAGGAAACGAGGCGGAACCGGTTTTTGAGGGTCGTATAACTCACCGGCATCAATCAGTTTCTGAATGATCTTGTCGCATTCAGATAGCGTTACAGCTCCGCGCATGACAATCGCCGGTGTTTCGGCGGCAGCCAACAACGGTAGCAGGTCCGCTGATTCTCCCCAAGGGACTTCGAGACTATTCCACGACATCGCTTCGTTCATGGGGCGCCCCTTCAATCTTCTTCTTCTTCGTCATCCTCGTCCTCGTGTTCATGAAGATCGTGCCATTGTCCGACGGTATCGCGTTCAAAATCTTCAAGGCGACGAATGGATTCGATTTCCATGTTTTTCATAATCGCGAGGATTTCTCGCTCAAAATCCTCAAGCCGTTGGTTGGTGCTACGCTCCAGGTCTTCGATTCGGTGCCCGACGTGCCGCTCCAGCTCCTCTGTGTGGGTCGCTCTTTTGTTTCTTAATTCGTCAAGTTGTTGGTGAGCGAGATCGACAGCGCGACGGAGTTGTTCCGTTGACCTGACTCGCTGGTTGAGTTGTTCCATGGCTTGCTGGAGCTGTCTCACCGTTTCATCGATGTGGCCATGAGAACGAGTGGGGCGATTTTGATTTCGGGTCCGGTCTGATGGACCTCGATCCCGTGTCCGTGGCGAATCTTGTCCGCGATGTTGACGGACAGATCGTTCAACACGTTCGGCTTCATCTCTAAGTCCGGCGGCCCGCAAGTGTCGGATCGCTGACCGAAGATGGTATTCACGCGAGTTGCCAGGTTGCTCTGAACGGCTGCGAGCCTGGCGTCCGCGACCTTCGCTCGGTCGATCGGTCCGCTCGCGAACATCTCGCTCATCGCGACGGCGTGACTCGGAGCTTCTGTCATCACCGCGGCGCGGTCCTTCCTGTGCCATGGTCGGTATTACAAAAAGACTGCTCAGAAGGCAGCAGATCGTCAGTGTGTGTCGGGGAGTGATGCGATGCAGCATGGGTCTATCCTGTCGAGGTTTTTTTAAGGGCAACCTGTCTCTTTGTGTTGATAGGTGCGACGTTTGTTGGAAAAGGAATTTGCCTCATTTTCTTCGTCTGAGTGTACACCGGCAGCCGTCAAAAATCACCGTGGATACCCGTTTCGGAGCTTGGGCGTCATGATTAAATGTTAGACTGACCGAATTGAGGGAGTGCTTCGATTCTCGAAAGGCTCCGGAGAACTATTTCCTGATGAACGCGTTATAGGTGGTTTAAGTCGTGAATCAATCTGTTCGACAATTGTTCGTGGTCGTTGTTGCTGTCTTGGCATTTTCCGGTCGATTGTCGGCGGCGGAAAAGCCAAATATTCTTTTCATATTCGCCGATGATCAATGTTTTCAGACGCAGGGGCATCTGGGGTTAAATAAGATCGCGACACCCCATTTGGATCAGTTGGCGAAAGACGGCTTGAACTTCTCACGGGCCTACAACATGGGGTCGTGGAGTGGGGCTGTTTGTGTCGCGAGTCGGACAATGTTGAACACCGGTCGCTTTATCTGGTCCGCTAATGCGATCTATAAGGACACGGAAAAAGAGAGACAGGCAGGTCGCTTCTGGTCCGAGTATTTGAAACAGGCTGGATATGACACCTACATGACCGGCAAATGGCACGTGAGGGCGGATGCTAAAAAGGCTTTTGATTTCGCGACGAACGTTCGAGGTGGAATGCCGAATCAGACTCCTCAGGGCTACAACCGGCCTCTGCCGAATGAACCCGATCCTTGGGATCCAGCAGATCCGAAGTTCGAAGGCTTTTGGAAGGGCGGAAAACACTGGAGCGAAGTGGTTGCGGATGATGCCGTGGGCTTTTTGAAGCAGGCTAGTCAAGACGACGATCCGTTCTTTATGTACATCGCCTTCAATGCGCCGCATGATCCACGTCAGGCACCGCAGAGCTATCTTGATCGGTATCCCGCCGGTAAAATGAAACTACCCGTTAACTTTTTGTCGGAGTATCCGTTTAAGGTTGAGATGGGGTGTCCGCCATCGTTGCGTGATGAAAGACTGGCTCCGTTCCCCCGGACACCGGAGGCGGTGCGAATTCATCGGCAAGAGTACTACGCCATTATTACGCATATGGACGATCAAATTGGTCGGGTCCTTCAGGCGCTCAAAGACTCTGGCAAGTCGGAGATGACCTACATTTTCTTTACGGCTGACCACGGCCTGGCTGTCGGCCAGCACGGGCTCTTTGGAAAACAGAATATGTACGATCACAGCGTGCGCGTACCATTTTTGGTCGTGGGGCCTGGCGTTGCGGCAGGGGAATCCCAAGAGCAGGAGATCTATCTGCAGGATATCATGCCCACGACATTAGAATTGGCGGGGATCGATCAACCAAGTCACGTCGAATTCAAGAGCCTGATGCCACTGATCGAGGGCTCCGATGAAAAGCCCTATGATGCAATCTATGGCGCTTACCTTCAAAAGCAACGGATGATCACTCTCGATGGTTACAAGCTGATCATGTACCCCGAGGCCCAGGCAATCAGGTTGTATCACGTGCAGGACGATCCCGATGAGACGGTGGATCTTGCCGAACAACCTGAGCAACTGCCCCGCATGAAGCGAATGTTTGAACGCTTCTTGCGTCTGCAGGATGAAATGGACGACGATCTAGACGTCAAGTCAGTATTCCCTCAATTGCAGGATGCTTGACCTGAAGGACGGGATCAAGGAATGCCTGCCTGCCAGTCATCGTAATCTTTGCGGATGATGGCAACGGCTTCCTCGATGGTTTTTACGCAGGTCGGAATCTCCATGTCTTTGGGGCTGGCATATTCAGGGGGTGTTTGAATCATGTGTTTGTCGGCCCACTCGACAAGCTCATGCCACATATCTCCAACGAGTACAAGCGGTGTGCCGTACAGCTTTCGGACCTGGAGTAATTGCCAAATCATGAGGAGTTCGAGCGCGGTGCCGATTCCTCCGCCAACAACGACGAATCCATTGGAACGTAAGACGAAGTGGTGTAGTCGGGAGAAAAATGTTTTGTGCTCATAGACTTCGCCGACGAATGGATTGACCTCCTGCTCAAATTCCAATTCAACTCGAATGCCAATTGAACGATCGGGGTCATTGGGGGCGGCCTTAGCGGCTCCTTCGTTCGCCGCCTGCATCAGTCCGGGGCCACCCCCGGTGACAACGTGACAGCCCATCTCCACGAGCTGTTCAGCCAAGCTGCGGATTTCCGCGTATTTCGGCGTGTCCGGTTTTACTCGCGCAGAACCAAAAATTGAGACGTGGTACTCAGGCGAATGCCGTGGCTGGAGACGGCTCAGATTGTCGACGACGTCCCAGAGTCGTAACACCGAGTCGTAAAGCACAGTCTTGACCTCGTTGTAATCGTCGGCGTCAATCAGTACTGGGAGTCGATTGGGTTGTTCGGTCGACATGAAGACCTTTCTATCGTTAACGCCGCATAGCGGCTCCAGGAAAGTGTTTGCAAAAAGCGGGAGATCGATTTAGATGGGGCAACAATACCGTCCTCGAAAGGTTGTCTGCAAGCCCAGTGATTCCGACTTGAATAACTTGATGCAATATCAGCGTTTCAAGGGTCCGTAGGTGGCTGTGTGTCGTTCTCGACGGTCTCCGAAGACGTCGACTCCTCGACGCTTGCATTGTCCGAGGCGCTGGCGTCCGCTTCCTCTGGGTGATAGAGCCGAGCTAGTTGCAGCATGAGTGGCTCCAAGGCGAGATAGTAAGCTTCTTCGCCGAGTTTCTTCTTTTGCAGGCGAAGTTGATTAATTTGCCTTTCGAGAGCGTCTCGCTGGGCACGTACACTCTCGGGAAGCGAAACATGTCCCGGCAGCTGAAACAGGATCACCTGATGGGAACGCATGCCATCGAGAGCCACGTTGTCCTTGGCCGATTTGACGGCGCGAATACCACGGAAGAAGTTGGCGGGAGTGCCCAAGCCATCTCCGTTGTCGTCCAGGAGACTGTGTTCCGTCGCCAATCGGGATTCCTGGTCATAAAATCGAGCGACTCGATTCGAGGCGAACAGGAATGCTTCGAGCATGGAGATTGCGTCGTCATGATCCAAATCTGCCTCTGAGTTTGTCAGGGCGTTGGAGAAGAAGTCGCCGAAGCGAGCGTAGTTTTGCTCGTTGCCGCTGCGGGTGGCGGTGATGACAATGCGATTAGCACTAGCCAAGGATTTCAGAAAGGGGCCGCTTGCGGAGGCATTTTGAACGATAGCGATGGGCCGCGTTGCATCGTTGAGCCAAGCAGCCATGTCCTGATCGCTCAAATCCGGCCCCCGAAGATTAAATTTGGAGCTTTGTTTAAGGTGCGTTCCATGACCGATAAGTACGATCACCAGCGCGGTGTCCGTCTTTGTTTTCTTCGCGGTGATTGCAGTTTTGAATTGGTCAAGATCCGACGTTTCACTTTTCGGAGAGAGGCCGATGACGGTCGTGTTCGCTCTTGCGATTTCGCCTAACCTTTGCCAACGCTCGCCCCATTCTCGGAAGCTTTGCTCGTACTCCGGTGCTCCCCCTGCCCCAACCGCGATGATCAGTTCGATAGGCGCTGCTTGCTCGGCTCTGGTGACGCTAGCCAGCAAGTGAACGAATGCAAAAACGAGATAGAAAAGAAGTTTCATGCAAGTCCCTTCCAGCGACGAAGCCCCCACTCGGCACACAAGCAGCAGACTGCAAGGACAATGACGAAGGGTTGGTGCCAAAGGGGATAGACCCACGGTTCAGTGACCGGTACCTTGCGCCTTGAGAGACTGGAGACGAAGCTGTCGAGCTCTGAAGGGAAGATGGTTTCCCCGCCACTTGACTCAGCCAGTTGCTCAAGTTGACCGCGGTTTGGTGCGACGCGAGCGAATTCATGGACTGAAGGCTCGGAGGTCCAGCCGGTCGTGCGGCGGTCAATCAGCGACCCGTCTGGCGCGACCGCCTTCGTTTCCAATTGGTATCCACCCGATTCTTCTGGCCAATAGTTGGCAAGATAAACCCCGGGGTTTGCCGGATCTGGCTCCGCCTCCAGAGTAAATTCTTTCTCCTCAGGCGTTACGATTTTGAGTGAAACGGTAGCGCTGTCAAAAGGCTTGTAGTCGGCATCGTTGACGGTGGTCCGAATCTCAATCATTTCCTGGTTGGCGGAATTTGCAACATCGACTTCCACTCGTTGAGGCACGTCAGCGGTCAACCATCGCATCGTCTGTCTCCAGAATACAGACAGATCGTTTTCATCGACCTCCGAACGTCTCATTGACCATCGCCACAGGTCGCCAATCATAGCAGCTGCGGTACGTCCTTTGCCGAAACGTTGGGTAGCAATGGCGGGAGCTTGTTGGCCGCTTGGAGATCGAGCATCGGCGATGACAGATGCGCCGGGCTTTGCGTCGCCGGTTGGGTTGAGCGTGTGGAAACTGGGCATTTTAGCCAGTCGTGCCTCTTCTTCCGCTTCGGTCGAACGGAGCCGGATCCAAGGTTCGAGCCAGCCTTCGCGACTGAGTTCGAAGGTTACCTCGTCGTCGATCATACGACCCTTAGCGTCGAGGTACACGGGCAGTAACTCCTCGATCGGCGTCTTCTTATAGTTGCCTAACTGGAAGGATCCGGGACCGCCTAGCATCAGCAGACCCCCGCCTCTCTGATTGACATAACTTCGAAGCAACAGCAATTGGTCGGGTGAAAAGAAATCAGCCTCGATGTCATCCAGGATGATCGCGTGATAAGCGAATAGCTCTTCGGGGGACTTGGGAAAGCCATCTCGCAGTTCACTTTCATCTTCAACTCCAAATCGGACGAGGACAGGTTGGTTGTAACTCTCGGCGTCTTCACTGTCCTTATTGTCGAAGCCCTCGAACAGCCGGTTTGTATCGCCCACCCCTCGCTGGTCGCGGAAGGCAAATTTGGGTTCCTTATTCGCTATACGAAGCATGCCTACGAGTTGGATCTCATCGTCTTCATCCAGGGATCGTCGCAAGAACTTGAATTCCCAATTTGGCCGTCCCCCAACGTAGAGGATGCGGTATGGACCGCCACCGCGAGTGATCATTAGCGCCCGAGTGTTATTGGCGAGTGTCGCCTCTGACCTGGTTTCACCGCGGTAAAATTCCTCTCGCTCGCCCTTCGGGAATACGTTGAGCCGGTAAAAGGAGAGCCCAGTCTGAGCAGGTCGGAAGCGGAATCGTACATTAGACGTTTGCCCTTTGCCGCCTAATTCAACGGATTGCGATTCGACCACCTCGCCAGTTGGATCGCAGAGTTCGGCAATGGCCGTCATTTGCGATTCACCTTCCAATGCCAGTGTTGCCTCGATGGTGGTCGGAGATGTCTCGAAATTGGTTTGATTGATCCGTACCTGTTCGAGTCGAAGGTCAACGCTGACTTCAGCATCGGAGAAGACTGGGTAAATGGGAAACCGCGGATTCGTAGTACCCATGAGATCTGTAGCGTTGCCGTCGGAGATCAATAAGGCACCGGCAATGGGGAGATTTTGGAATCGTTCATCGAGAGTTTTGATGGCTTCGGCAAGTTGGCTGCTGTTGCCCTGGAACTGGAGGTCATCGGCTGAGTCCGCGCGCCGCAGGTTTCGGTCAAAGCTGTAAATCCGTAAGTCGAAATCCTGTTCGAGCCGTGCTTTCCAAGGCGGTGGCTCCGGCCCGAGCCAGTCACGGACCTCGACGGGTTCCGGTAGTCCTCGATCTTCAATCGTCATGCTTTGGCTATTGTCGATCAGTACGGCGAACACGTTTGCCTTTGGTCGTGGCCGAGTGCCACTGACTAACGGCTCGAGCAAGCAAATCAAAATTGCGAGAACGGCAAGTACCTTAAGAGTAGCTGCCAGGATACGCACGCCACGTTGGGCGGGTCCTTTTGAGTAGGACCATGCAAGGACCACGATAAGGACAGCGATGATCAATAATGACGGCCAAAGCCAATTTGGAGCACCCCAGATAATGGTTGTCATGTCAATCCCCCCGCCCTAACGCTTCGTAATATCGCCGCACTCTGTCTTGGTAGGGAGCGGGAACAGCGTCACGGTCGATGGGGACAAGTTGCTCACGTTCGCCGGAACGTCGAATAAGTTCTTCAGCGACCTGCTTACGAAGTTCACTCAGCGGTTGCGCTACCAATTCGCGAATCAGATTCCATTGAGGTTCTTCCGAATTTCGCTTGAATTCACGTCGGAACCCCCGTGCTCGATCACGGATCTGAGCTGCACGCGAGCTCAATTCACTGTCCTCAAGTATTTCTTCAATATCACGCAACCGATCCGACCATTCACCGAAATCATCACCGGTGATAGGCCCGGTGCCGAGGCTATCGTTCATCGATTGCAAAAGCCCCCCGCTATCACGGCGTTGTTGTTGATCAGGTGATGACTGCTGGCCTTGTTGCTGTTGGTCCTGTTGCTGTTGGTCCTGTTGCTGTTGGTCCTGTTGCTGTTGGCCTTGTTGCTGTTGGCCTTGTTGCTGTTGGCCTTGTTGCTGTTGGCCTTGTTGCTGTTGGCCTTGTT
>PBNZ01000044.1 GCA_002723275.1 Planctomycetaceae bacterium | reverse complement strand
CGGAGCAGCAGGTGCCGGAGCAGCAGGTGCCGGAGCAGCAGGTGCCGGAGCAGCAGGTGCCTCCGTCTGCACGTAGAGATCATTGACCACGAGCTTCACGCCCGGGATTCGCCTGGCGACATCCAGGGCTAAAACGGCATGATCCGATGAAGCGACATTGCCCATCATGGTCACAGTGCCGTCCTCAACTTGAACGCCAATGTTGAAATCCTGTAGTTGTGCCGACTGACGGTGCTGCTGAAGCCGATCGACGATCTGCTTCGCGATCTTCTCGTCATCCGCCGTGGCCAACGTCCCCGACAACGTGGTCAGCGTCAGGGCTAATAATGCCACAAATGCTCTTTTCATTGTGTATTCCCCCTCCTGAGTTTTTCGCCAGCATCCATGAGTCGCGATATGGCTTTCGCGAGACTTCGGCGAACGGGGGGAGCATGTTGATCGCGATGACGAATCGACCGCGGCCCCCCCGACGCGCAGCCTCGTCGCATCCATTTTCTTCTGGTTACTGTTTCGGCCAGGAGAGACTCGAGAGCGAAACGAAAATTTCGATTCTGAGGGGTTTGCCAAAATTAATGAATAATTTGCCATAAGAGGCGATAGCACTGCTGCCGCCCGTTTGGGTACTGCCAGGTTCTATTGGCAGGGGCGGACCGCCTGCCAGCGACCACAATCTAAGGTCGCACCGATCACCATCAATGACAGCGTCGTGCCAGAAATCGCCCATCCGCCGCTGCCAACTAGCAGAGCTACGATGATTGAGCTGGCAACCACGAACATCGCGGCGAAAAAGGTGCCTTGACCAAGCGAATGGCGCCCACACTTTTCGCCAAGCCGGCTGGCAATCAGGCCAAAGACTCCAAAAAGCTGGATGAGTGCAAAAGAAAAGAAAAACGCGGTATCAATCGACCAGTTCATACTTGCTCCAGGATTCCATTCCTTACGAGTGTTTATGGAGCTACCGTATAGCGATTCTCATGCCAGGGGATCAATGACAATTGAAAAATTTGAAAAATTGTTAAAGTCTCGGATCTTTCGCGTGGCGACCCTCTGGCCGATCTTTGCATCCGCTGCAAACTCTTTGTAACCCTTACAATCCACCATCCTGGTGAAGGATCACTGTTTTGGTGAAATGGAGGTCAATGTCATGGATTTTTTCATAAGTTCATATGAGGTAATACGTTGCGGTTTTTTTTTCAGGCGGGATAGGCGGTGGGGCTATAGGGGGAATGGGGCGTTTTAGTTGTAAGTTGTTTTCTAGTAGTGATTTGTGATTTTTCTCCAGGTCGATTCACAAATACAGTGAAAAAGGGTCTCTTGGATCAAAAAGGTGTTTTTTGGGGGATGCGTTAAATGAAACGAATGAGTTGGGTTGGAAGTTGTTCTTAGTCAAGAAGTTAGGTGTGTTCGTATAAGTCTTTATTTACCGGTAATTTGGTTTTTTTCGGTTGTGATAGCTGTTGGCGCGCGGCTTGCCTTGAAAGCGGTCATCGAACTCGGTAGTCGAGTTCATCACGTTGACCTTTTAAGACAGGCAATCGGTGAAGCTAATGGCTAACAGCGACAACAGCTACGACGACATTGAACGAGAAGAACGAGAACTCCGACGAGACACTTACCGAGTGCGTCGGCCGCATGCGTCCCGACGGCGTGCCCGCCAAAACTCAAGCGGGAAACCAGGTGGTATTCGACAGCGTCGAAACAAACACTGGAACTGGTAGAAGACCGTAAGAGGTAAGGGGACGCGAGGTTGGGTTCGACCAACCTCGCTCTGATTTCTTTACTGCGTTAGATTCTTTAACGCTTTGGCAGACGCTTACTGATCTCTGCGTCTAACTCTTCAACCGTTATTGATCGATTGACGACATTACCGTCGGCGTCGACGAGAATCATCAGCGGAAGTGTGAAAACTCCCATCTGTTTAGCGAGTCGACTTTCGAGTCCGCCTTGATCGTGAACTTGCGGCCACTTGATGCGTCCTGATCGAATGTATTCGATGGCAGCTTGCGGTTGGTCATCGAGATTTACGCCAACCACGGCAAACTTTTTGCGTGCGTTCTTGGCTAGGACTTCACGAAGTTTTTGCATATCTTCCTTGCAGGGCTCACACCAGCTCGCCCAGTAGTGCACCAGGACTACTCTGCCACGTAGGCTACCGAGATCGAACGGACGTCCGTCGAGGCCCTTGCCGCGTAATTCGAGTGGCTGCCCGACGGAACTGAGCCGACGCGTTGCCCCAGCGGCTTTTTCGGACATTTCGGTTTCGGGGTATTTTCGCACAATCAGTCGGTACCACTTATCGGCGTCTTCATCTTCGCCCGCAAATTCTTGGGAGACTGCCAATTGCAGCATCGCCTCACCTGCTGGCCGTGTGCCGTCGTAGCTTTTGACAAAATCTTCGAGCGACGTGATCCAATCTGCTTGGATTTTTCCAAAGTTGGCTTTGGGGTCCTGCAGGCTGGCTGTGTATTCCGCGGTGAGGAGTGCAAATTTTGCCTGGGCAAGAATCTCTTCATCCTCGGTGAGTTCCGCCACCTTATCATTGAGATCGGTCAATGCTTTGATGCCGCCATCGCCGGCACCGGGTTCAGCGGTGGCGACAACGCTGTCTACTAATTGCAAGAGCCACATATTCTTCTCGCTGGCGGGGCTAGCGCTGATGAGTTGTTCGAGGACGGCCGACCGTTGCTGGTAGATTCTGCGAATGGCCGGTGGTGAACTGGCCTTGGCCAGGCTCGCATCAAGCTCTTCGAGTTCGAGGACCAGCTTCTGGATTTTGGCACTGGTTCCAGTGGAGGCCGTCGAATTGTTCGATCCTTGTCGCGTAACTGCGGTGAAGAAGAACCCTGTATTCTCACTTGAGGGTAAATCAATTAATCGCCAGCTATCGCCGACGCGAACCAAGGTACCGATCTGTAGATCTTTGTGAGCACCTTCGGTGTCGGCGACTGCGATGACGTTTTCATAAACGATGATATCTTTCGAAGTCTGCTCGCCACCCGCGGGGACGACTCCCGGGCTGGGGGCACTGAAATCGATCCATTCCGTTTGAGAGGTAAAGTTCGGTTCAGCTTTGGCGTAGTCAAGGAAGCCAGTGCGAGCCTGCTGAGTGCGCGCCTTGATTTGACTTGCGAATTCATCTTTCAAGCCCAGCGAGGAGAGCTCATCGTTGGTGATGAGTAATGTCGCGAAGCGATTTGCATCTTTGTCACGGACCGCTCGGACCACCTCTGCGGTTACTTCTTCGGGCGAAATCCACTTCCAACGATCGATCTTTCCATCTTCGTTTTCATCAAGGCCCCAACGCATACCGCCGGTGCCGAACCAGCGATACTGATCCGCTTTCTCGTTGAAGTCGGCGTCGACATCGCGGTAAACTTCAATTCCACCGCGGTAATACCTCCATTGGTCGATCTTGTTATCGCCATTCGTGTCGACAAAGCGTCGCAGCAGGTTTCCGTTGGGGGCTCGAACGACCCAAGCTCGTTCGCTGTCCTCATTCGTTGCCTTGATGGTGCATTCCTGTGTTTCCGCCTCGGTTGGACGATCGAAATCCACATGTTTTTGCATGGGGACGAGGCTTAACGCCTGCCGAACCGTCGGTTGAGCCGCAGATGCCGGTGCTGGCATGGCGGTCAGGAAGAGAGCGAAGCTAGTCGAACAGATGATTGCAGAACGAAGCATCGGCTGAGATTCCTGCGTTTACTTTGGTGAGCGATCAATTTGGAGGGAAATTGTCGGTGTTCGTCGTCGGAATGCATTCGCTGCCAGCGATCGAAAAACGACACCCTCGCTATCTTTTTCGGAGATAACGATCGTTCGCATTAGGCAAAGCGGGTAAAATTTTCCGCTGACGTTTCTTCGGGCTTACTTTCTTTGCCTACGTTAATTCTTGGGGGGGGTGTTCGCCGGCTTGAACCTGGAAAAGATGCCAGCTTTGCTGGCCTGATTGCCGGTCGTTAGCCGATTGAAAACCATCGAAGGGCCTTTGACAGCTGGGTGACCAGACTTAGAATAGGGACCTTCTTTGCCGGGCGCATAGCTCAGTTGGTTAGAGCGCGTCGCTGATAACGACGAGGTCCGAAGTTCGAATCTTCGTGCGCCCACTCTCTTTACCCCGTTTTACCCAAAAATTGCGGGAAATGGTTTTACCGGCTTTGTTGGCGGTCTTCTTGAATCTGCCAATCCAAGCGGTCGGGAGAGCTGCTCGGTCAATCGTCGCAGAGAGCGATAGCGAAGGCCGTTGCGTGGCTCCGGCAATGCGAGATCGAGATTTGCATTTCGCCGATTCCCAGTTTTTCGCAAATCTCACGGGCTCCACCAGCCAAGGCGATGGTCGGTTTACCGCCCTGGCGGTTTCGGACCTCCACATCTCGCCAGGTGATTCCTCGAATCCAGCCGGTGCCCAGCGCCTTCAGCACCGCCTCTTTAGCTGCCCAGCGACCGGCGTAGTGCTGAGTCGATGATTTACGAGAACTGCAGTATTCGATCTCGTGGGGCGTGTAGACGCGTGTGATGAAGATTTCGCCATGTCGCTCGATCATCTGAGCGATTCGCAAGCATTCGGTGATATCCGTGCCAATTCCGATGACGTTCATCGTATGTGCTGCCTCAGCTATCGCTTTAATCCACAGGCTTGTTGGGCGCGATGAAGAACGTCACCTGCCTTCTTTCGAGCACGGCTCGCACCATCGCCGAGAATCTCCATCACCTTTTTCGGATTGGCTTCGAGTTCTTGTCGCCGTTCACGCGCCTCGCCAAAGAAGTTTTCCGCGGCCTCTGCCAAGGACTTTTTGACATCGCCGTAGCCGAACCCTCCTCGCCGGTACATGGCTGCCATTTCTTCGCGCTCCTCGTCTGGTGCAAAGAGCGAGAACAATTGGTAGAGATGATCCGTGTCAGGATCTTTGGCATCTTCCATGGGACGCGAGTCGGTTGGCATCCGCATGATCTGTTTACGTTGCTTTTTCGTGTCTTCGAAGATCTCAATGGTGTTGCCGTAGCTCTTGGACATTTTTTGTCCGTCGGCGCCAGGTACCTTAGCGCTGGATTCAAGTACCTTGGCCTTCGGCAATACAAAGGTTTCGCCGAATTGGTGGTTGAAGCTTCCCGCTAGATCGCGGGTCACTTCGATATGTTGAACCTGATCTTCGCCAACGGGCACGATGTCGGCGTCATAGGCCAGAATGTCGGCGGCCATCAACACCGGATAGGTGAACAAGCCTGCGTCTGCTTTCAGGCCTTTGGCTTTCTTTTCTTTGTAGGCGTGGCATCGTTCGAGCAGGCCTAAAGGCGTACCCGTCATCAATAGCCAGCAGAGCTCGGAGACCTCCGGGACATCGGACTGCAAGAACAGCGTGGCGTGCGATGGATCGAGCCCCAGGGCCAGCAAGTCGAGGGCAGCGTCGACAGAATTCTGCCAGAGCACATCTTTTTCACGAACCGTCGTGAGCGCGTGAAGATTCGCAATGAAGTAATACGATTCGTCCTCACGCTGAAGATCTAGATACTGCTGGATGGCGCCAAAATAGTTTCCCCAATGGAATCGGCCTGTCGGCTGAATGCCGGATAAGACTCTCATAATGTCGATCGCTCGTCGTTGATTCGTGGCAATGGTTTAAATGCATGGGACGCTTGCAAGACGCCCAATGGTTGAGGACGGAACTTAGCAGAGATCGCGATGGATCCGCTAGTTTGTCGTTTCCGTCACATTCCAACAAGGTCGACTGCGCGACTTTTAGGCCAGGGAACCAACCACTTCTGAGACTCGTTTGGCACCTAAGTTGGCGATGCAGGCAGGTAATTCGTCCAGAATTCGCATCGAAACGTTCGGATCGTAGAAGTTGGCGGTGCCGAGTTGGACGGCGGCGGCTCCAGCGACGAGAAGCTCCACGACGTCGTTGGTGTTGGCAATCCCACCCGCGCCAATGACAGGAATTGAAACGGCCTGAGACACCTGATAGACGCAGCGTAAGGCGACTGGCTTGATCGCCGGACCGCTCAAGCCGCCCATCACGTTTCCAAGCAGAGAACGACGCTTCCGCCAGTCAACTGCCATGCCCAGCAAGGTATTAATCACCGTCAACGCGTCGGCACCCCCTTCAGCCGCCGCCTAGGCAACCCCCGCAATGTTGGAAACGTTCGGGGTTAATTTGGCGAACACGGGCAGATCGGTGGCCTGTCGAACACCTGCTACCACTTGGTGGCACATCTCGGGGTTGCTGCCAAAGTCGACGCCCCCCGAGACATTTGGACAGGAGACGTTGAGTTCGATCGCTGCGATCCCCTCTTGTTCATTCAGCTGCTCTGAGATGGCCGTGAAATCCTCACAACTCGTGCCTGCGACGCTTACAATCAATGGACAGCCGATGGTTCGCAGGTAGGGCAAGTGGTCGGCGACAAAGGTGTCGATTCCGTCATTGTCTAACCCGATGGAATTCAGAAGTCCCGCCGGTGTCTCGACGGTGCGCCACGGGTGATTACCGGGGCGGGGAGCACGCGTGATCGTTTTAGGTACCATGCCGCCTAAACGTGTGAGATCGACCAGTTTGGCCATCTCGCGCGCATAACCAAAGGTTCCTGACGCCACCAGAATTGGATTTGGGGACAGTAAGGCGACCCAGTTGCGTCGTCAGATCGACGTCTGTGGATTTTGCCGGGGTCTCTGTCGTCATGATCGTGACCGCGTAGCCTTATCGGATAACGAGCTCGGGCCCCAGATGGGCCGCGAGATCGTGTGAAGGGCACGCGGTCAATGTAGTCGTCGTAACTCAGACAGGTAACGACCCCTTAACGGGCTGTTTAAAGCAAGCCACCGTGCGTCCGGTAGGGCTGCATGTGGGACGGCTGGTCGAGAAACCAGATTCGTTCCCATTCGTCTAGCACTTGACGCATGTTGTCAGATGTAAACAGCAGCTGTCGGGCTCGACGCACCGGGTCGGCCGAATAAATCGGCACAAAACAGCCGGATGAGGAGGCCAAAGCAGCTGAAAGCAGCAGGCCACAAAGCAGGCGTCGCATGTTCGATACTCCTCCGTGAGTATTTCAAGGCAAACGGAGTCCTAGGAACCCTGATTGCGTTCAAATCCGCTCGACACGTCCGATCCAGCAGGTGGAGCCCCCATATTGGGCCTCTCGTCCACGGTGGGCGGTTTAGCTGAAGCATTCGCCTCGGCTTGGGCCCGCGCCTCCATGTTTGCCTTCTCTTCCAGTTGTCGAACCCTTTCTTCCATTTCCTTACCAGGCTTAAATGTGACCACGAACTTCTCCGGAACGAAGACCTTATCCCCTGTGCGGGGGTTACGGGCCTTACGCGCGGCCCGCTTTTTGACTTCGAACACGCCAAAGTTTCGTAATTCGATCCTGCCCTCTTCCACCAGCGTTTCCACAATGGCGTCGAAGGTCTTCTGGACGATTTCCTTCGTCTTCAGCTGGGTCAGGCCAATTTCCTCGGAAATTGTTTTGACGATCTCTTTCTTGGTCACAACGATGCTCCAGTTCGGAACCCAGACCGGGTTTGACGGACGCTTGGAGTCGGTCGAAAAATTCTGCGACTTGTTCCAAGTGTATATAGCATAAGAACTAGTGTCAACCCAACGGGGTTCGGGCGGCCTTTCAGCAAGCCCGATTTGATCCAAAATGTAAACATCCAGAAGCGAAAGATCATGTCCGCTGTATTCGCCGTAACTCTATGCGAAAAAACAGTTTAACGTCGGTGGACCGGTTCGTTATGGTGGATGTTTTTCCGTAAGTGCTTGTGCAGCAGTAAGATGCGTCGCATTTAACGGAGTTTTCAGCCCTCATGACGCTCGCCGAGACCTTCGCCTCCAACGGCATTATCGACCCTACAATCGTCAAACTTCAGCTTATCGGAATAAGATTCATAATCTTTAAAGCGACTTCCGGCCTGGGGCCAGTAACGATTCAGACGCGGAAGACACTGCGGCGCTCTTCGATTTCTTCGATCGCATAGAGCGTTCCGCGGCCACTGCCCGGGCAGACTTCGCAGGTGGCCTCCCACGCTTCAGGCGTGCGGAGAGTCGAATCCCAGAAGGGCCAAGTTCGGCACTGGCGCGGTCGTGCCTCATACACCTGGCATTTTCGTGCTTCGGTGTCGAAGAAAACACAGTCGCCGTTCGGGAATTCCTTCAGGCTTTTACGGATACCGACCTTCCGCACATAGAGCTTTTCGAACTCGTCGATGTCCTCGATGCCTGCTGCTGCTGCTAGCTTGGCGATCTCCTCTTTGTTGACCCAGACGTAACCGGGAGCACCTGTACAGCAATCACCGCATTGCGAGCATTCGAATTTCAGGCCACTTTCCGCGTACCACGGCTGTTCATTTTGAGGAGGCATCGGCGATTTTCCGGCACTAGAGGTCTGCGATTTGCTGGAGGACTTGTAGCGTTGTCTGAATTTGCTGAGCCGTGTTGAAGGGGCCCACGCTTAGTCGCAGAGTACCGCCAAGCTGGCGTGTGTTCAATGAGTCGTGCATCATCGGGGCACAGTGAAATCCGGCTCGAGCTTGGATGGAGCCGATCTGATCAAGCAAAACAGCGGTCTCCTGTGGCTCCTGGCTCTGTACATTGAGACTCAACACGCCCACGCTGGGGCCATCGCCTCCATAGAGTTGGATCGATTGAAGATCTGCCAGCCCCTGCCGAAGTTGCTGCGTCAGGGTCCCCTCGTGTTCCGCAATCTCTTCAATGCCGCGTTCTTGAATGTACCGCAGACCCGCATGCAAACCTACGATGCCTGGTACGTTCAGATTGCCGCTTTCAAATTTGTCGGGCAGCGTTTCGGGTTGTTGATCCCGTTCACTTTGGCTCCCCGTACCACCCATGCGGACGGGCATCAGCCTCTTGGACATCTCTTCCGAGAGATACAGGATGCCGGTGCCTGTGGGACCGAGCAGCCCTTTATGTCCGGGGGCGGCGAGCATATCGCATTGAAAATCTCGGACGGAGACGGGGAGATGCCCCAAGGTTTGGGCGGCATCGAGCAGGAAGGGGATACCACGTTCGCGGGCGATTTCTCCAACTTTGGCAGCCGGTTGTAATGCGCCGGTGACATTCGAGGCGTGAACCATCGCGATCAGACTCGTATTTGGGAGAATCGAGTCGGCCAAATCTTCCGGCAGAATACGGCCCTCCGCGTCCGCTCCGATACGAGTCACGGCAACGTCCTGCTGCTGTTCCAAATAATGGAGGGGACGTAGCACCGAATTGTGATCACACACGGTGGTGATCACGTGGTCTCCCGGCTTCACGAGTCCACGAATGGCGAGTGTTAGTGAATCGGTTCCGCTGTAAGTGAACAGTATCTGACGCGGGTCGTCGGCTTCGATGAGCTGTGCGATGGCCTGCCGTGTTTGGTCGATCGTTCGCTCAACCTCGATCGCTTCACGGTAACTGCCGCGGCCGGCCGGAGCGCCTGATTCCCGAGCATAGTCATCCATAGCACGGTAAACGGATTCCGGTTTGGGCCAGCTGGTGGCCGCATGATCAAGATAAATTCGGCTGCGCATCGTCTATCCACCAATCTGATACATTGCTCGTTCAGGCCGTTGGAAATCAGACGAGTCGATGCCGTGGCCGGCTTTTTTATGCATCACGCATTCACGCAATCGGTTACGAATCTCTGCCTCAGTGGCTCCGTTGCGAAGCAATTCCCGAACATCCCATTCTTCTGTCGAAAACAGACAGTTTCGCAACTGACCTTCGGCGGTAATTCTGAGACGGTTGCATTCGCCGCAAAAAGGTTGAGTGATGGGGTTGATGAAGCCGATGCGACCGCGGCCGTCGGCAAATTCGAAGTCGACAGCGGGTTGGCTTGGATTTGGGCGCGATCGCGGTACCAGGGGACCAAAAGCTGACTCGAGGGTGCGCTTGATCTCGTCTCCGTCCAGAACCTGTTGGCTCTCCCAGCCTTCTTCTGCGTCTAACGGCATGAATTCGATGAAACGCAATTCGAGCTCCTGTTCGCGAGCGAACTGGCCCAATGGGATAATCTCCGCTTCTGTAATGCCACGGATCGCGACGGTGTTCAAGCGAATCTGTCGGAAGGGTAGTTGCTGTGCAGCCAAAATGCCTTTGAGAACTTTTTGAAGTCCCTCGCGACGGGTAATGCGACGAAACGTCTCCTCCTGAAGGCCGTCTAGGCTGATGTTTAGTCGTTGTAATCCCGCCTTGTGCAGATCTTCGGCCATATCGGCGAGCAAAACTCCGTTGGTGGTCATCGCCAGGTCTTCGACACCCGGTAATGCCGCAATGCGCTGAATGAGTCCTGGGAGATCGTTGCGGACCAGCGGTTCCCCGCCAGTGATCCGGAATTGGTTGATTCCCAAGGGAAGAATCGCTTCCACGAAACGCTCGATCTCTTCGTGAGAAAGGATTTCATCGCGTGGCTTAAAGCGAATCTGTTCATCTGGCATGCAGTAAAAACAGCGGATATTGCACCGATCGGTCACGCTGATCCGCATGCTGGTATGGACTCGACCGAACGAATCGACCAGCGGAGATTCACCAGATTGAGTTGGATGTGACATCGACATAGCGTCAGTTTTCTTGGGGAGGTAAGCCAGGGTGAACCCATTCCGTCGTCCCGTCCGCCCAATGCTCTTCCTTCCAGATAGGTACCTCTTCCTTGATTCGATCCATCAGCCATTGAACTGCTTCAAATGCATCTCGCCGGTGAGCGGTGCTGAGGGCTACGACGATGCTTGCCTCGCCCAGTTCCAAGTGGCCCAGACGATGGACGATGGAGCATTCGACGATGGGCCAGCGATCTCGTGCTGCGGTTTCCAGTTCCGCCAGCTTCCGCTCTGCCATTTCAGGATAGCAATCGTAGTTCAGTGAACGAGTTTTTTTTTCCGCAGTAAACTCACGCGTCGTTCCCAGGAACATGACAACGGCGCCGGCCTGAGTCGAACTGACCTGGCGAATTGCGGCATCCGGATCGATCGGGTCGCGAGTTATCTGGATCACTGAATCTCGGGCCGCACTATCTTGGGCCGTATTCTGGTTTGAGGCAGGGGAGCTTCACGAGAGGGATCAGCACACGCCGTGCCGTTCACCAAACTCCATTGTACGACCTACGACCGCCGAGGGGGAATCGGGGAGCGCCGATCGCTCGAGGGAGCGCCAAGCTGGGTTATCCTCCACTGACTGGTGGGATGCAGGCTACCTCATCGGTTGAGGACAGCTGAGTTTTTTCGTCAGCATAGTCGGAATTGACCGCGAATCGGACGTGATCGAGGATCGTCGCAAGTTCTGGCAATTGTTCGATGATCGCTTGTTTTAGGTCGGCGATAGTTGCCGATTCAGGGCACGACACGGCGATCGTTTCTTGGTTTGCCAGTTGGCGAGCGACAGCGAATAGGCGAACTTCGATTTTCACTTTGCAATCAACTCCTCACTGGATGGAGTCAGAAGTTGGCTAACTTCCGGCATCAATCCGTAGGCCAAGGCAAGTATTTTGAGGGGGTGGAGCGTCGTTTTGGCCGTGCCTTGCTGCATTTGTAACTTGCAACTGCTGCACTCGCTCGCACCGATCTGCAGTCCGGGGCTTCTCATTGCAGAGATAAGTCCCCAGCCGGCTCGCAAGCTGTTTCGATAGTTTTCTCGCTTGAGGCCATAGGTGCCTGCCATACCGGAGCATCCTTGTTCTACGGAACGCACCGATATACCGGGAACCAATCGCAGTAAGTGCTCACCCGGTTTACCGACATTTAACGCTCGTACATGGCACGGCTGATGGTAGCCAACGGTGAGGTTGATGGGTTTGAGGTCGAGTTCCAGTTGGCCTGTTTGGTGCATTTTCCACAGATAAGAGCAGGCCTCGCTCGAGTTTTCTGCGACCAGTCGCGCGTCTTCATCGTCAAGCACATTAACGTACTCGCGCGTCAAGCAGAGTGCCGCAGCCGGCTCCGTTGCGACGATGTGATAGCCCTGTCTTACTGCGTCTGCCAGGATCGTAATGTTCTTGCGAATCAGCGGCTTGGCACGTTCAACCGCTCCTAATGAGAGCATCGACATCCCAGACTGCAGTTGATCGGGGTGGACGTAGACCGAGACCGCGTTGTGTTCCATCACGGAAACCAATGCATCTCCCAGCTGTGGGTCAAACCAGTTGGCAAAGGTGTCGAAAAAATAGAGGATTTTCCGACCGCTTCGTTTCGCCGGACGTGTGAGTCGTCGTCGAGCCGCCTGTCGCAGGAAAGACCGTGCCGCCAGTCTCGGAAGTTTGCGGCTTTGGGCGATCCCAAAGGTTTTTTCCAGGAGCCAACGTGCCGAACGGTTTCCGAGAGCCCAATTGGTGACGGGGCGTAAAACATTGCCCCAGGATGCTCGCTTATCAAGACGGGACAGAAACCAATCAGAAACCGTCAGACCATTGTTGGTAACAAATTGGGCTTTGCACTCCATCATCAATTTTGGGATATCGACCTCGGCCGGACATTCCAGTCGACATTGATGACAGTTAACGCACAGGTCCGCCACCTCTTTCAGAGTTTCCCCGTTCAGCTCGGTCGAATCCAGCGCCCCAGTCACAACCGCCCGAAATAAATTCGCCTTCGCTCGTGGCGTCGACTCCTCAGCAGGCGTGAGACGATAAATCGGACACATCCGGTCAAGAGGAGACTTGGTCAAGCAACTGCCGCAGCCGTTACAGCTTCTTGCTGTTTGCACGACGCTTGTCTCATTCCAGTTGAGTTCCAAGGGGATCGTTTCGGGAGCATTTGTCTCTTCCGAGGTGCCACCGATTGCGTCCGGTTCGCTGGAATCTCCCAGTTCATCTTGTCGATGAGCCGAAGGGGCCACAGGCCGCAGATTCTGTGTGAGCACTTGCCCCGATTCATCGATAATCTTACCTGGATTGAAAATGTTTTGTGGGTCGAAGATGTTCTTGACCTCACGGAATACATCGTACAAAGGCCCATATTGTTCTCGCAAAAACCAGGTGCGACTCAGGCCATCGCCATGTTCGCCGCTGACCGTGCCGTTGACTTCCAGCACTTGTTCGTAAAGATCACGAGCCAAATGTTGCATTCGACGTACGTGGTCCGGATCCCCCAAATCGAGAAACGGTCGAACGTGCAACTGGCCGTGGCCAACATGGCCGTACAGTGATGCCGTTACCTGATGCTTCTTCAGGACGTTCTGCAGTTGAACCAAAAAACCGGGAAGCTCTGCCGGTGGGATGCAGATGTCTTCGACAAAGGGTAGGGGGCGAGTCGAGCCTTTGAGTCGATAGAGCGACGGTACGACGTGCCGAGGAAGGCGCCAGTAGAGTTCGATGTCGTCCGGTTCAAAGGCGGTTTTGACGTCGAAAGCGAGTTTTTTGCGACGGCGGATCACGTTGGTAATCGACGCAAGGCGGTCGCGAACTTCCTGGGGCGACTCCCCCTCAACCTCGACCAATAACATGGCCTCCGTGCTTTCGGGCAGCAGCAGGTCGTAACTCACGTGCGACTCACAGGCGAGTCGCAGCAGGCGACGGTCCATCAGATCGCACGCCGTGGCGCCCATTCGAGGGATCTCGATAGCCGCCTGAGCCGCCAGTTCCAGTCGCTCAAACATCAACAAGGCGACGCCTCGATGTGACGGTATCTTTGAGAGTCGCACCGTGGCTTCGGTGATCAAGGCTAAAGTGCCCTCGGAGCCCACGAGTAGCTTTGCCAGGTCTAATCGTCCCTCGCGTCGGATGTCGTCGAGGTGATAACCGCTGCGGTTCGACGGTGCTGCTGATTGGTGTTGATTAATCAACGATTCGTTCGCGTCGAGCAAATTGCTGACTTTGGACACTAGCTGCTTGACGGTGGCGGATGCAAGGCGGTCCTGAGGGTCGTGTTGACCGAGTGTGATCATTTCGCCGCTTGCAAGTACAACATTCATGCTCTCGATGTGATGGCGAGCCGATCCGTATTGCAGCCAACGACTGCCGCTTCCATCAATCGAAAGGACACTGCCCATGGTGCTGACGTTCCGATTCGCCGGGTCGGGCCCAAAGCATTGGCCTCGAGTCGCCAAGAGACGGTTGAGATCGCCGAGAACCACACCCGGTTGCACGCGCACCATGTCTTCCGTTAATCGCAAGACTCGCCGCATCGAATGTGAAAAATCGAGGATCAGACCGGGACCGAGAGACTCGCCCGCCAGACTTGTACCCGCTCCGCGAGCATGAATCGGAAGATTGTTTTCGGCGGCGTACTCGACACAAGCGACCACGTCCGCGGCATTTTTGGGGCGGACGACACCCAGCGGCTTGATTTCATAGATGCTCGCGTCGCTGGCGTAGATTTGCAGGAAAACATCATCGCAATGAACCTCTCCGTCGAGAAGCCCTCGCAAATCCGCTTGAACTCTTTCCCGTTCTTGATCCATTCGCTACCCGGGGTCTTATCCCAAGATGAAAACCGCTCGTTGTGGATTCCGAATGATTCCTAGTTGGCAGGCCCCGGTCTCTGGGCCTGTTTTAATCTCGCCGCTTCCTGACGGAAACGTTCGTGTACCTCGAGGTTAAACGAACCGTGTGACGCGATGTCTCCGAGGCCACGATACTGTGCGTGGCAGCGGTAACATTCCAGCAGGTTGCCCATCACTATGTAGAGGATGACATCGATCGCTGCTGTTCCGAACAAGATCCCAAAGCTCAGGAGAACCTGGTGGTAAAACCAAGCAATAGAGCTCGCCAAAAAACCGAGGCAGACGATCGTGACCCCCAGTCTTTGTGGGAAATCTTTTCGAATGAACATCTGATCGCTAGGGCAAACCAGGCAACAGTTCAACTGACCGTCCTGCCAGTCCGGGACGCTCGGCGCCATTTGTTGACTACATTGGGAACACCGTAGCTCTTCGCCGGGTATCAGTTCGGAGCGTACTGTGCTTTCGCATGCGGGACAAAGACAGGTTATTGTGGCCATTCGCCTATCATAGCGGAAATGGGGTTTGGGCCGACAGTAGTTGAGACGTCAGCTCGCCCAGGAAAGCAAAGATAACCGCGACATAAAGAATTCCTGTCGCACTCTGAGTGTTGGGGATTTTGAGCGTTTGCCACGACATCCAGGCGAGAACCGCCAGTCCGATTAACCCCGCCAGCCACCGCAAGGCGAGAAACGAGAGAAATGCCTGCGATTGGAGTTGTCCAGGCGCGATGCCTAACAGAATTCCGCTGGCACCCAACACGGCGCGAAAGAGCACCGCCACGCCAATCAAAATGATCAATCTTTGAAGCGGAGCCATTTTCATGCTGGGAGTGTTCAAATACCAATGCCCTAGAAGCATTGCCGAAAATGTAAAGCCCAGCAATAAGCCGGAGCTGAGCGAGTCGAGCGTAATCGCCCAGAACGGTGGGCTCGATTCACCGCTCGCCGACGCGAAGCAGGCGCCCGCCAAGTTGACCGCCGTGACAAACCAAAGGACCCATCTGCCTGGTGTGGCCTTTTCGTAAAGCCAGAAGATGGATCCGACGTAACTCAGGGTGGCTGCCAGGATGCTGATCCCTAGCAGAGGCCGCGATTGTGGAAGCTGGGTTGGCATGGTTGCCACGACTGCCGCGCTGAACGTATTGAGCCCCAGGCCTACCCACAAATGGACGCGGAAAAAACCACTGGTTACGTCGCGAGCGGAGGTCACTGCCATTGCGGCGGTAAGACCGAATGCCAGTCGAAACACGAATTCAATTAAGACTTGCCACAGCATGGGAATCAGTCCCGACGGCCGTAGATCAGCTGCATGATCTCACTTCGTGATGAGAGGTGCGAACGGAAAAGTCCCTTCATCGAACTTGTCACCGTCATGCTTCCTGGTTTCCGGACTCCCCGAATCGTCATGCATGAATGGCTCGCCTCGACGACGACCGCCACGCCTTTCACTTCGAGTTCCTCAATCAGGAGATTCGCAACCTGTTCGGTCAGACGCTCCTGCACCTGCGGACGACGTGCAATGACCTCCACGACGCGGGCGAGCTTGCTCAATCCGACCACTTTTCCGTTAGGGATGTAGCCGATATGTGCATGCCCCGTAAATGGCAGCAAGTGATGTTCACACATGCTGCAGAAACTGATGTCCCGCACCAATACCACCTCGTCATATTGCTCGGTGAAGAACTTTTGGAGGTGAACGCGTGGGTCCTGATGGAGCCCTTGGAACATTTCAGCGTACATGCGGGCTACTCGGGCCGGTGTTTCCTGAATTCCCTCTCGATCAGGATCTTCTCCGACTGCCGCCAAAACCTCTCGCATAGCACGCTCGATGCGGGCCAGGTCTACCTTGGTTTCTGGTTTCTTGGAGAGCTCATCTGCATCGTTGCTGCCAGGATTTGTGTTTGCAGTAGGAATATCGGTCATTTGCAGAGAAACGCATTCTGATAATAGAGAAATGGGGCAACTCACGGATGCTTCATCCTAAAGGAATCAGTTGCCGTCGACGAGTAGGCCAAAACAGCTGAAAAAATGGAGATCATGCCCGCAGCGGGGCGGGGCAGTTTTGCCTCCTGAGACCCTGCAGGCTGTCATTCCCGTTGTCTAGCGATCCAGCCAGAATCTGTTCAGTTGTTGCTGAATTCAGGTGGGAAGACCTTAGCGGTTGGCTCGACCAGTGATTGCTTCAGAGACTCGATCAAAAGGTCAGCCCGACGTCGCACGTCAGATTCTACGAGTAATCGCAGTTTCTGCTCGGTCTGGAGTGGTGCCGAGTAGCCCACGATGTCCGCTAAGGCGCCGAGTGAGAGTTGCTCTTCAATCAGTTTCTCAAGAGACTCATGTGCCACGCCTCCACCAGGCGTCAAACTTCGAAACGCGACCAGAATCTTCTCCTGAAGCGAACGGTCGATTTCAGACGGGATGGATTGATAAATGTCTTCGATGAGTTCCACATCGGCAGATCGGAAGGGAGACTCCGTCTCATGCTCCTGGAGCACGCGAACACGCTGGACTCCGGCCAACAAAAAGTTGTAAGTCCCGTCAGGTTGTTTGTCGTGCGAAATGATTCGCCCCAAACAGCAAACGGGATGGATTGGCGGTTCCATCGCATATTCCGATTCCCAACCACTTTCCAGGACCGCCATGCTGATCAAGTGATCGTCTGCCAAAGCTGCCTCAAACATCTCCACATAACGAGGCTCGAAGACGCGGAGAGGCTGGACCACATGAGGAAACATCACGAGATCAGGGAGTGGAAAGAGACGCGTGAGACCGGAAAAGTCATCGGGTACTAAATCATAGTTCGACAAGAGGATAACGCCTTTCGGTCAGGACGACTCGCCACTCGATTCGGGAGCAGGGTCTAGATGAATCTCCGGAATCAATTCCGGCTCGATTTCGATGTTGGAAAACTTTTCTTCGGTTGCCAGGATTTCTGCACAACAGGCAGTCAGTTCGCTGCGGAGCTTTTGCAGGTCAACTCCCAGATAGGAATCATCGTAGTCAGCCAGGTAGCCTTGGCAACTGTGGTAGAGCTTCTGCGCGCCTCGAATATTCCCGTTACAGAAATGATGAAGACAGACCGCAACCTGGATCAACCCTTGGTAAAAACGACGTGAATCGCCTTGGATATCGGCCCAGAGTTCTTCCCACACGTCATGTGCTTCGAAAAACTCGCACTCGTTAAATAGCTCGATACCCTGAAGGTATCGCGGATCGTACTCAACTTCCGTCATGACCTGTTCACCGTTTGTCGGGTGCGAATTCCATTCTTTAGCTGCGGATCCGTCAGGCCTCAATCTCTTCGCATAAACAGAATCAAGACGTAGTAGAAGAGAGTGGCAAGGGAGCTGAACAAAGCGAGTGAAGCCGCCACCGATTGATCTGTTCGGTAATGGTGAAGCACATTGGATGTTTGATATAGGATGAATCCGCTTGCCAACGCCACCATGGCGACTGCGAACCACGTTCCCAGGTTGAATCCAAACAAGATTGAGCAAATGATCAGGCCGAAGGCAAGAATACCCCCCAGGAACAGAAACATTCGCATGAAGGAAAAATCAAAACGGCCGATGAATACGAACCCGGTTAAACCGCCGAAAGTCACCAGGGTGGTAATGGCTGCCGATTCGATAACCTGACCACCCACTTGAAATTGGGCGATCGCCAGAATCGGTACGAAAATAATCGCTTCCGCTACGACAAAGAGCATTAAACCCATGTACTGCTTGGTGCTGGAAGCACCTGACTCGGCCCAACGAGTGGCGATCCAACTTGCACCCATGAAGCCTCCAAGAACAAAAGCCCAATTCCAACCTTGAGTGAGTGTACCAGCAAGCCCCATCAGGGTTTCTTCGGGGATAGCCGTAAAGATCACGGCCTCGAGGGTGACGAAGGCGAGAATAGCCAGTCCGAGATGGAGGTAGGTCCGTTGGATGAAGCCGATGCGATCCTGCTCGGCAGCATCAGCGGCCATTTGTCCCGAGTAAGGAGAAGCATATGCGTTGGAGTCTTGGTAATTCATCAGTTTTTCCTTCGAAGGGAATTCGCAGCTGACCGGAGCGAATCTGGGCGAATCGATCTATTTCGACATTTCATCGTTGAAAATTTTGGCGGCCATGTCGCCCAAGTGGATGGAATCAATCAGCCATCTCGGGGGCTCAAAGCGTCTAGGGAATCATAGCGGATACTCCGTTTCCCGACAACGAAACGTAGGCTCCCTGAGCCCCTCAGGAGTTCCTATAATACCGACCTTCGGGATGAGACCAACTGCAGTGACCAGTTGTCTGGTTTCCTCGTCCCCCCGGCAGGCGACTGGGGAGCTATCAGCGACCATCGTCCACCACCGAAGATCGGAACTCCGTGGCCAAAAAAGCGAAAACATCGGATGTGAATCGCATTTTGCGTCTGTTGCGCAAGCAATATCCCGATGCCGAGTGTGCACTCAATTATGAGACCCCGGTGCAACTCCTGGTGGCCACTATTCTTTCAGCCCAGTGTACGGATGAGCGGGTGAATATTGTGACGGCCGAGCTTTTCCGCCGCTATCCGACGGCAGCCGATCTCGCGCGGGCTCCCTTGAGGTCGCTTGAAAAGTTGGTCAAGAGCGCCGGCTTCTACCGGAATAAAGCGAAAAATATAAAGGGCTGTTGTACCGCTCTCGTAGAACGTTACGATGGCAAAGTGCCGCAGGATCTCGAGGCGCTTGTCGAATTACCTGGGGTTGGGCGAAAAACGGCAAATGTCGTGTTGGGAACCGCTTTTGGATTGGCGACAGGGGTGGTGGTGGACACCCATGTTTCGCGGATCAGCCGGCGATTGGGTCTCACCCGGCAGAAGGATCCTGTGAAGATCGAACGCGATCTCATGGAACAGTTGCCTCGCAAGGAATGGGTGATGTATTCCCACCGAGTGATTCACCATGGGCGACAGGTTTGCAAGGCTCGCAAAGCAGGTTGCGAAAATTGCAAATTGAAGGATGTTTGTCCGCGAATTGGAGTTTAAACTGATCCGCAGGAACACCTTTGTCTTTGGAAGGTGAATGCGAAGTTTCAAGTCTCACATGTCAAAAACTTCGGACGGCTACGGAAACCAATCATGATTTTGACGGGCGACGAAATCAGGACTCGCGTCGGGAAAGAGATTCACATCGATCCGTTCGATGAAGAGCATCTCAATCCCAATAGCTACAATCTTACGCTGCACGATGAGGTGATGACTTACGAAGAAGTCGTGTTGGATATGCGTTCCCCAAATCGGGTAAGACGTATCAAGATTCCGGAAGATGGTCTCGTACTGAGTCCCAATCAACTGTATTTGGCACGAACTGCCGAACGGACGGAGACGCATAACCTGGTGCCGATGGTCGAAGGGCGTTCGTCGGTGGCACGGCTCGGTTTATTCGTGCACGTGACTGCTGGTTTTGGCAACGTTGGATTCGCCGGCTTCTGGACGCTGGAGATGTTTGCCGTTCAACCGGTTCGGATCTACGCAGGTGTGCCGATCTGCCAGATCTTCTATCACACGTTGGTCGGAGAGATTTCCGAATACTGTAGTGACAAGTATCAGGACAATAACGACATCCAACCCAGTCTTCTCTATCAGGAGTTGAATCCTGATGCCGAAATGCAGGATATGCAAATGCGTCTGCAATTTGGACGCGGCTAAGATAAAACGCGTCTCGGACAGACTGTCGTGACGCGTTTTCCTGGACTTGTTCTCAGCTGTAGGTTCCGTTAGCTTGCCGATTACATGACGGCAAAGTAGTTGGAGACGGCAAAGTCGAGACGTTCTTCGGTGAGTGTTGGCGGTTTGCCCTCATAGAGCGCAAGGTTCTTGACTTGTAGCAGCAAGTCTCGCGGTTGGCAGCAGCGGAATGGTCGATCCACTGATTTGTAATGCTTCTCGATCAGGTGACGGACGATCTCTTCGTTGTATTCCATTCCCATAATCGGTGTCATGATCTTGAAGAGCTCGATGAACTCGTCTTCCGACGGGTTTTTAACCTCAATCTTGTACGGAATACGACGCAGGAAGGCGTCGTCGACGAGATCTTTGGGTTCGAGGTTAGTTGAGAAGACAACCAGTTGGTCGAAGGGTACCTGGATTGATTTTCCGCTGGGAAGATTGAGGAAGTCGTACCGTTTTTCCAGGGGGACGATCCAGCGGTTGAGAAGTTCGTCAGTACGCATGCGTTGCCGACCAAAGTCGTCAATTACCAGCGTTCCGCAGTTGCTCTTCATCTGAATCGGTGATTCATTGATGCTTGTTGCCGTATTGAGGCGAAGTTCCAGGTGCTCCATCGTCAGTTCACCGCCGACGATGATGGTGGGACGACGCACACGTACCCATCGTTTGTCGAATTGCGTCTCGGCCAGGAGGCCGCTGCCAGATTGGATCGGGATTTCCTCGTGATGGTTCGGGTCGAAGACGCGAATGATCTCACCGTCGACTCCGATCGCTCGAGGCATCCAGATGTGATCACCAAAGCATTTTGTGATGCGTTCGGCGATACTGGTTTTGCCATTACCTGGGTAGCCGAACAGGAACATCCCACGACCGGAGTTGATTGCTGGACCTAGCTTTTCAAACATTTTCTGATTGATCAACAGGTCGGCGAACGCTCGTTGAAGATCCGTCTGTGTGGGGTTCAACTTGGTGAGGCTTTGAGCTTTGACCGACTCGACGTAGGCTCGCAGGCTTACGGGGGCCGCTCCGTAATAGCTGCAATCGTTTGCGTAGCGACGAGCTCGTTCTCGACCATGGTCGGTAAGTTGGTAGCGATAGTCATTGACCTGAGCTTGATCTCGATAGATGACCATCTGTTCTTGTTTGAGTTGACGCAACAGTTGGTCGACTAGGGCAAAGGGAATCTTGATTTGCTCAGCGACCTGGCGACCTTCCGCATCACCCCGCGCGAGCAAGCACTTCATGATGAGTTCTTCGATCTGAGTGGCGGTCAGCCCGGCCTCTTCAAATGATTGGGGCTCAGGTGGAAGAAATGAGTCGTCGCTGCATTCTGTTATGTCCTCCGGTGGAGATGCGTTTGATGGCACGGTGTCTTCTGGGCCTTTTCCGTCCGCGATGTGGTTGATTCGATTGAGCAATGTTTCCAGCCGTGATTCCGGCGACGGGGTACTTGCGTTCCCGGGCCTTTGTGGTGAGGGAGCGGTGCGACGTGGAGACTCTGGTCGAATCGGAACCGATGGCATTGACGTCGGATTGGGGAGTGGCTGGTCGGCGTTGGACATGTCTCGTTCGCTGGCGGCTGGAAGGGATGGGATGGAGAAGTCGAGAGCACCTTGGAAACCTAGGTTTCCTCGCGGACACGGTCAAATCCGCTCGGCTTCTCCGCTGAGGTGGGCCGCCCCGAGACAAGGCCTTCATGCCCCTCCCGCGCGGAAATCTCAGCGACTCCGTTCCGAATGGCGCACGCTTTTCGTGGTACAGATGTTCGATCCACCTCGCAATAAACGTGTAACCCGCAGGATAGCGAACTGAGTTCGTTTCAGGGGGGGCGGATTTCATCTTGTGATTATCGGTGAGCGGTGAGGGTTTTAGCGAGGATAACGATCATATCAGTCGACGCCTGGGCGATTGTTGCCAAGAAACGTTACGAATGACTCGCAAGAGAATTCATTCTCGAACGTTCTAATTAGGCTGATCGGGGGAGCCTTTGCGGAGCCACGAGACCTTTGAGCAGCAGCCATAATATAGGTGTTCGATTCACCTTCTGTTCCAGGGTAAAACGGAGCTTCGCTTTTTGCGAGTCAACCGCACCAGACCGGCTTTCGGGACTTCGTTGATCAGCGAATTGATTTTTCAGGCTCCGTTGCTACGCCTGTGAGGTTTCTATCCCGCCGCCTCAATGGCACAGATGGTACGGTGGACGACGTGACCTTCGCTTTTCTCCATGCCTCCCGTTGCCAACGCTGCCTTGTATTCAGGCGTTGAGTAGATTTCCGTCGCTTTGTCGATACTGTCGAATCCGAGTGCTGCTGCGAGCTCGATCTTTTGCGAACCTGTATGTTGGTGGACGACGGTTCCGAACGTCGCACAAGAAAAATGGGACATACTCGTTTCGGCGTAGGCGAAGAACGCTGTCTCGTCGACAATCTCATGCACGTGATTTAACCAGAAACCTTGTCGCGGAGTTACGGTCAACGGCTCGCCCTCAATGCAGCAAACGCGCCGGTCGACAACTGCACTTTCGTCGTCGAGAGGTCCCATGAGTGCGCGTGCAGCGGCATAGTCGGTGTCATCCCAGAAGTCGATTGCAGCCTGGATACTTTCGAATTCGACGACTGCAGCGTATTGAACGGGATTCCCCAGGACGGTCGCGGCTACGGGACCGAACAGCACGAGCTTGGCTCCGTATTTGTTGTCACGCTGGAGCATCGGAATGCTTGCCTCAGCGTAAGCACCGAAACGCTCGGGATCCTTGATCTCGAGAACGTGATTGATCCAAAAGCCCTTCAGCGAATTGCTCATTTGGTTCACCTTGCGAGAGTGGAAAGTGGAGCATTCAAGAACGCGAGATAGACCGTGACGCGGCTGAGTGTACCCATTCAGGCGCCCTGAATGCCCCATGCCGAAAACACTCCCGGCATTCCTTTCTGGCTGACTCCGAGCACTTCGACTAACGAGAAGAGCCCGATTGCGTTAAAATACGGACTGGTTTCGCCATTCTACATGCGGCTCTGCCGTGTGAAGATAGCTGCGAGATACCGCTCAATTGATTGAGTCGAGATGTCTCAAACCAAGAAAATGCACAGGTTTACGTTATGACTTCAAATGTTGTCGATCCGTATAATGCACGCGATTCGTTCGAAACAGGCAACGGACCCGCCGCGATTTACCGCCTCTCGAAACTTGAAGATGCGGGCCTCGAAAGCATGGCACGACTGCCCTTTAGCATTCGCGTGCTCTTGGAGGCGGTCCTGAGAAACTACGACGGATACGTGGTTACACAAGATGACATTGTCAAGCTCGCCTCTTGGAATGCTCCGTCACCGGCCAAAACAGAAATCCCATTTCTGCCCTCACGCGTTGTGTTGCAGGACTTTACCGGGGTTCCGGCTGTCGTGGACTTGGCGGCGATGCGCAGCGCGATGGCTCGCATGGGTGGAGATCCCAGAAAAATTAATCCGCTCATCCCCGTGGATCTCGTCATCGATCATTCGGTCCAGGTTGACCGATTTGGTTCCTCCGACGCCTTACAGGTTAACGTCGATCTGGAGTTTCAGAGGAATCGAGAGCGATACGAGTTTCTTCGTTGGGGCCAGCAAGCATTGGACAACTTTCGAGCTGTGCCCCCGAACACGGGCATCGTCCACCAGGTGAATCTCGAATATCTCGCCAAGGGGGTTTTCCTGCGAGAGGATAGTCAAGGATTAGTTGCTGTCCCTGACACACTGGTCGGTACGGACAGTCATACGACGATGATCAACGGACTTGGCGTTGTTGGTTGGGGAGTCGGCGGGATTGAGGCGGAGGCGGTCATGCTTGGTCAACCGCTCTACATGCTGATGCCCGAGGTTGTCGGATTCGAATTAACAGGGGACATTGCGGCGGGTGCGACGGCAACCGATCTCGTGTTGACCGTGACCGAAGCACTTCGCCAGGAAGGGGTCGTCGGAAAGTTTGTAGAGTTCTACGGAGAGGGCGTTTCTAAAATGTCTCTGGCGGATCGTGCCACCATTGCGAATATGGCGCCCGAATACGGAGCGACCATGGGATTTTTCCCGATCGACGGTGAGACCCTGAGGTACATGGAACGTACAGGACGCGATGCGTCGGATATCGAATTGGTCGAACGATATACCAAAGAGCAGGGAATCTTTGTCTCGGAAGATTCAGAGGTGCCGACCTTCACTAAGCAGTTGTCGCTTGATATGGGAACGGTCGAACCCTCGCTGGCAGGTCCCAAACGACCTCAGGATCGAGTGCCTCTGTCGCGGATGAAGCCAGCCTTTGCCTCGAGTTTGCAAATGCCGGTCAACGAACGTGGCTTCGGACTCACCGATGCCGACCTGGGGCGAACCGCCGAGGTGCAGAATGGTCAGATGATTCCGATCGGTCACGGTGCGGTCGTAATCGCAGCGATTACCAGTTGCACCAATACCAGCAATCCTTCGGTCATGATGGCGGCTGGACTTGTCGCCAAAAAGGCCGTCGAACGCGGTCTCAAAGTTCCCGGTTACGTGAAGACAAGTTTGGCCCCCGGTTCACGCGTCGTTACCGATTACATCAACGCCGCAGGTTTGACCGACGCCTTGCAGAGTCTGGGATTCCATACGGTGGGCTATGGATGTACCACCTGCATTGGAAACAGCGGTCCGCTTCCTGAACCGGTTGCCAAGGCCGTGATCGAAGGCGATCTTGTCACATCAGCTGTTTTGAGTGGTAATCGTAACTTCGAGGGACGTGTGAATCCGCTTGTGAAGGCGAACTATCTCGCAAGTCCGCCCTTGGTGGTTGCCTACGCACTCGCAGGCAGTACCGATGTCGATCTGACCACGGAGCCGATCGGTGTCGATGCCGATGGCAATGATGTCTACCTGAAGGAAATTTGGCCAACTCGAGACGAAGTTGAGGAAGTGATCGCGGCGGCTGTCAAACCCGATATGTTCACCAGCCAGTATTCCCATGCCTTCGACGGGAATGAACGTTGGAACGCCATTGATGTTTCCGGCGGAGATATCTACGAATGGCAAGAGGACAGTACGTACATTCAAGAACCGCCGTTTATGGTTGATCTAACCGCCGAGCCAGCGCCGATTCGCACCATTCAAGGTGCCCGTGTTTTGGCGTTGTTGGGAGATTCGGTGACGACGGATCATATTTCACCTGCGGGTGCCATCGCCAAGGACAGTCCGGCCGGCAAGTATCTTATCGAAAGTGGCGTGGATCCCACCGACTTCAATAGTTATGGGTCTCGCCGTGGGAATGATCGCGTCATGCTTCGCGGTACCTTTGCGAACATTCGGATTCGTAACCAGTTGGCGCCCGGCACCGAAGGCGGCTGGACACGACATTTGCCCGATGGAGAGCAGATGTTCATTTACGATGCCGCGATGAAGTACAAGCAGGAAGAGGTGCCGTTGGTCGTGCTAGCTGGAAAAGAGTACGGGACGGGAAGTAGCCGAGATTGGGCTGCCAAGGGAACTCAACTGCTCGGCGTGCGAGCCGTGATTGCGGCAAGCTACGAACGGATCCACCGCAGTAATCTCGTCGGAATGGGCGTGTTGCCATTGGAGTTTGCCGATGGGGCAACCTGGCAATCGCTGGGACTGACCGGGGAGGAAACCTTTGATATCCCGGTCGATGACCAACTCGAGCCTCGCGGTGTCGTGAAGGTCACGGCCACGGCCGCTGATGGAAAAGTGACACAGTTTCCCGCCACCGTCCGCATCGATACTCCCGTAGAAATGGATTACTATCGAAATGGCGGGATTCTTCAGAACGTGTTACGCAAACTGTTAAAAACATGAATCAATCCGTCGGCATCCGGCGGTTTTGTTTAAGCTGGAAGCGTTAATGTCCAGGATGTTCGAACTGGCCGCTCAGGCGCTTGATCGCCAATAGCCGTTCGACATCCGGTTTCATGATTGGCCGGCTTCCTGATGGGTCGGTTTCCTGATTGGTAGGTATGGATTATGCCAGTAAATGTCGCCGTCATTCCCGTTGCTGGACGCGGTACTCGACTGATTCCTCTGACCAAGAGTCAGCCAAAGGAGATGCTGCCCCTGGGTAGACGTCCGACGGTGCAGCATGTGGTGCAAGAGCTAGCATTTTCTGGCCTCCGGGAAATGCTGTTTGTAACGGGACCCGGCAAGACTGCGATCGAAAATCATTTCGACATCGATACCGAAATGGTGCGTCACCTGCGAACCAATGGGAAGGAGGATCTTTTAGCGGAGCTTGACTTTGAGCGAGCAGAGATCGACTATTTCTACACGCGACAGCGACGTCAACTCGGACTCGGACATGCCGTTTTATGTGCTCGTCCCTTTGTTAACCAAAGACCCTTTATGATTGCCCTGGGCGACTCACTTCTAGGGCTAAATAGTCGATCGGATGTTTGCCGACGGATGATCGATCATTTTGATCGGGAGGGAGCTGATGCCGTTATCGCATTCCAAAAAGTTCCTCGTGAAGAGGTGGTCAACTATGGAATTGCTCAGCCTCGCGGCGACGCAGGCGACGTTTTTGAGCTAAGTGATCTGGTTGAGAAACCGAGTGTAGAACAGGCCCCGAGTAATCTCGCGGTGGCAGCGCGGTACATCTGTCGACCCAGTATTTTCGACTATTTGGAGCGTACGGCGCCAGGCAAGGGGGGCGAAATTCAGCTTACCGATGCCTTGCGCAGTATTATTCAAGACGGTGGGCGAATCTTGGGGGTGCAACTTGCACCTGGTGAAAAAAGATATGACGTCGGAAATTTCGAGTCCTATTTCCAGGCCTTCGTTGAGGCGGCCCTTGCGGACTCGCAATATGGTCCGTCTGTTGCCAAGCATATGCGAAAAATACTCGCTGAGTATCCGGAGGATTGATGATGCAATTGTTGCGACGTCGAGCCTATGCACGTGCTGGTCTGGTCGGTAATCCGTCTGACGGATACCATGGTAAAACGATTTCATTCAGCGTACGCGATTTCTACGCAGAAGTCGTGCTCTACGAATGGGATTCGCTCGAGATCGTATTGAGCCAAGAGGATCGTTCGAGTTTCCGAAACGTGCGCGAGCTGAGTCGTGATGTTGCTCTGCACGGTTATTACGGCGGTGTGCGGCTGGTCAAGGCAACGATTAAGAAGTTCGTTGAATACTGTGAACGACATGGTCATACGCTGCACGACCAGAATTTTTCGATTCGATACGCATCTAATATCCCGAGACAGGTTGGGTTGGCTGGATCCAGCGCAATCATCGTCGCCACCTTGCGAAGTTTGATGGACTTCTATCAGGTCGGAATTGACCGACGTATCCAGCCGTCGTTGGCTCTGTCAGTTGAGGCCGAGGAATTAGGAATTGGTGCCGGTTTGCAGGATCGTGTCGTGCAAGTCTACGAAGGCGTCGTTGCCATGGACTTCAGCAAAGACCATATGAGTAACCTCCAAGGTTTTCAGTGTGGCGCGTACGAGTATGTTGATTCTCAAAAGTTGCCGCCCGTCTATCTCGCCTTTCGGACGGATTTGAGTGAACCCACCGAAGTATTTCACAACGATTTGAGAGAAAGATATCAACGAGGTGACTCAGCGGTCGTGGATGCGATGTCCCAATTCGCGCGTCTCACCGAAGAAGCAAAGCAGGCGATTGAAAACGGAGAGGCGGATAAGTTAGCAGCTGCGATTGATGCTAACTTTGATCTGCGACAAAGCATTTGTCGTTTGCATCCAGGGCATGTTGAGATGATTCAACATGCTCGAAGGGTCGGAGCGAGTGCAAAATATGCGGGTTCGGGCGGAGCAATCGTTGGGACCTTGCCAGATCCAAACGCCTTTCAACGGCTTGCTACCGAACTTGCGGCGATTGGATGTCGGGTGATCCGTCCACGCATTACGAATCAAATGAACTACCCTGAATGGCTCGACGAAGAGTCGCCTAGTCCACAACCTCCAGCTCGCTCCGATAGTACTCAATCGCTTCGACCGGGTTCAGATTGAAGATGGCACGGCCGTCTGTCGACCAACCTGAACCTTCGTAACGAAATACGGCGGTGGCCGCTTTGCGATTCGCAACCGCCTCCACGTCTTCCATGCATCCGCCCTCGATTGCTTCGAACTGAATTGTGACGCCAACGAGAGCGGTCAGTTCTCCCGACTTTCGGTCCCGAGCGAACGATACCTCACTCGAAAAGTCACAGTCGATCCACGTTAATCCGCGCGGCTTTCCCGTCGAAGATGCCGTTTGCAGAAAATCAGCTTCCAGCCATTCCCGACGAAGTGCGAATTGCTTTCTTGCCGCTGCCAGCTTCGCCTCACGACGGACTGCGATGATCCGACGGACCAACCAATATCCCCCGGCCGCGGTGATGACGCCAATGATGGCTCCAATCAATCCATTCTGAAACATGACGACGTGACTCTCTAAGGTCGGGCACCGGAATAAAACTCAGTCACCCAAAGATATTCGAACTCATTACCAATTCTACCGAGAGTTGGGATAAACGAGCAAGTTTTCTCGTTTGAATATCGATTCGGCAGCTGGCAAAAATGAATGAGATCCCCTAACGTAAGCCGTGCCGGCGGTTTTTAATAAGGGAATCCCCCTTTAGAGGTGCACGGATGGATGCTCCGTTATCCCGAGCAGGGGAGAAATGAGGATGAATATTCCCTCGGAATGTAGTCGCTGTGGATCGCTGCTAGGCAGGAGCGGCGGTGATACCGAGAACGTTCGGTGCGCTCGTTGCGGGCAGGTGAATCATCCAACTGAGCTGGCGGGAGATAGTGCTGAGGAATTGTGGCTATTACGGACGAACGATGGGAAAGTTTACGGACCGGTAGTCCGTTCTGTACTCGACACTTGGCTGTCCGAAGGTAGGGTTACCGCTGATTGTGAGCTCCGCTGTAATGCGGAGGATTGGAAATCGGCGGACATGGTTTATTCTCAGCTCATCGCCACCGCCGAAGAAATTGGGAATCCTTTTGCGAGCGAATCGGAGATTATCGAGCCGAAGGTGCGGAGTTTGCCTTTGGAGTCGAGTCGTGGCGGATTGATTCTGGGATTGGGTGTCCTAGGGATTTTGGTACCCTGTCCGTTGCTGGCAGGGTTGGTCTGGATGATGGGCAATGCCGATTTGCGAAAAATGCAACTGGGGAGAATGGATTCGCAAAGTTTGAATTTCACTCGAGTGGGTCGAGTGATCGGAATGGTGATGACTCTGTTTTGGTTAGTCATTTTCGCGGCCTCTATTTTTTTGTTTCTTGTGAATTTGATCACCGGCTTCGTCGTCTAAAAGGTAGCAGTATTCATGGCTATTGAATTTCCATGTGCAGGTTGCGGAAAAATATTACGTGTCCAGGATGTGCATGCTGGTGAGTCAGCAAAGTGCCCGGAGTGTGACGCGATTACCGTGATTCCCGATGCGAGTGTTGCGGGAGGTGAATCGAGGAGCGATGACGGCTTCCATATTTCGGATGGCAATAATCCGTTTTCCGATGCGGAAGATTCGGTTCAACGTGATAGGAATCCGTTCGAAGCGCCGAAGGCTGGCATCGACCCCCAAAAGGGCGACGGAATGTCCGGTGCCATCCTGCAACAACATCGTGGCGTTTTCATCCTCGTGCTCGGGATCATGAGCCTTATCTGTTGTCATCCGCTTGGAATCGCGCCTTGGGTGATGGCCAACGAAGACTTGGCCAGGATGGATCGTGGGCAGATGGATTCCAGTGGCCGTGGCCTGACTCAGGCTGGCAAGGTTTGCAGCATTATTGCTCTGGGCTTGATAGCGCTACGCATCGTGCAATTTGTATTGGTCTTGGTCGAGATCTAGGTCGAATCTCAACGGAGCTTTGGACGCTAGTCCGTGGAATGAACGATTGACTCGAGTTTTTGGCAAGAAAGAACAGTTATGGCTATCCTGGGCTGTCACATGTCGATCTCCGGTGGTTTCTTCGAGGCTGTGAATCGCGCGGCAGAAGCAGGGTGTGATTGCGTTCAGGTATTTACACTCGCTCCCCGAATCTGGCCTAAGCCTGCGATGAAGCCTGTTTCGCAGGATGATTCAGTTCGCTTTCGGGATGCGCTTGATGAACAGGGGATTCAAGCACCCCTCGTTCATGCTTCGTATCTAATCAATCTCGCTTCCCCAGATGATGTTTTGTGGAATAAGTCAATCGATGCGTTGGAAACGGAATTGCGCCGAGCCGATGCACTTTCCATTCCTTACGTCGTGTTTCATCCCGGGTCTTACACAAAGAGTGACCCGGAATCGGGGTTAAGACGAGTTGCCGAGGCGCTGGACGAAATCCATTCCCGAACGGAAAGCATTTCGTCCTCGTGTTTACTCGAAACGACCGCGGGGCAGGGGACGAATTTAGGTTTTGAATTCGAGCAGCTTGCTGAAATTCTCTCTCAGGTAACGACTTCGGATCGTCTGGGGATCTGCTTTGATACCTGCCATGTCTTCGCCGCGGGGTATCCCCTTGTTGAGCAGCAGGAGTATCAGGATACGATGCAGCAATTCGATCATACGATCGGTATCGATCGGCTTCGTGCATTTCATTTGAATGATAGTCAGCATCCCCTGGGATCAAAACGTGATCGACACGAACACATCGGTGAAGGATGTCTAGGGCTGGAACCCTTCAGGCATCTGCTGAACGATTCTCGTTTTGAGCAGGTCCCCATGTATCTCGAAACCCCCAAGGGTGACGAGGCCGGTCGATCGTGGGATGAGATCAATCTGGAAACCCTGCGGCGATTAATCGAATCTTAGCGAGCTCAATGAGTCAGGGCTTTCTTAGGGAGTCAAAACGGCTTTGACGATGGATCCTGAGTGCATCGTTTCGAATGCATCGTGCCAGTCAGGAAGCTGCCACTGCCCGCCGATAATCGGTTGGACATCGAGTTGGCCGGAACCCAACAACGCTAGGATTCGTTCCCAGACGGGCCAGTTGTGACTGAAGCTTCCCTGTAACTTGATGTTTTTCTGCACCAAAGGATCGATGGAAAAGTCGAGCGGTTGTGGCCCCCAACCGACTTTCGTGATCCATCCGGCCGGGCGGACGACCTCTAAAGCCGATTTGAGTGCGATGGAAACTCCGGTTGCATCGATAACTCCGTCGACACCAAGTCCATCTCCTCGTCGAGCCCATGGCCCTGCGTCTTCGATCAGTATCTCGCAGCCATATTCCTTTGCAATTTTAAGACGCGCGGCATCTCTTTCTAGTCCTACGATACCGACCTCCGCACCCGCTAGTTTTGCGATCGCTGCCGAAAGAATTCCAATGGGCCCCGGACCCATGACCAGAATGCGATCTCCCGGGCGAATCGTCGAATTGATGACGGAGGCGTTGTATGCCACGCAACAAGGCTCCGTTAAAGCGGCAACCTGGGAGGAAAGATTCTCCGGAATTCGATGAAGAATTCGTGCCGGAACAGCCACCTCATGAGTCATCGCACCGTTCACTGCCGCGCCAAAACCACCCCGTGAGGGGTCGAGGTTGTACAGGCCAATGCGAGAGAGTGGATTGTTTGGATCGATAACCGCGTGAGTCTCACTGACGACTCGTTCTCCCACCTGCCAACCCAGAACGCGATCTCCAACTTGCCGGATCGTTCCGGCAAATTCATGTCCCAAGACCATCGGGTATTCGACCGGCCAGCTTTGTTGGCCCGTCCACATGTGCAGATCGCTGCCGCATACTCCCACTGCATCGACTTCGAGCAAGACCTCTTCATCTCCCATTTTCGGAGATTCGATGTCACGCAATTCGACACTGTGAGGTTGGGGGCCAAAGTTGACGATTGCCGGTTGGGACATGATGCATCTTTCCAATCAAGAGGATGGGATTTCGCGCGGCATCCATGGTAAACGGTCCAGCAACCCGAGGAAAGCCTGTCGGCCGGGACGCCAGAGGAGTGATCGAGCCGGATTAACCGTTAAGTTCAGGATAAAACGTCCACCGCGTGTACGGCAGCGCGCCGCATGTTGCGTTGATGCCACATGTGACCTACCTTTTCGAGGTTTTAGGGCTGAAATCCATGTCACGAGGGGGATCGTCATGAGGCAATTCATCAGCAACGGGAAGTCTGAACGTACTTCTCGTATCTTGCGGATGGATTCAGCCCTCGACTTCTCTGCGCTGTTGCGACGGTGCTTAGGCAATGAGCCACTGGCTTGCCGTATTGTCCATACCTTTAGTGATCGCCTCCAGGACGACGTCAACAAGCTCGAGCAGGCAATGGAAAATCGTGACATGCTCGCAATGGCGGCCCTCGCACATCGCATCAAAGGAACTGCGGCCAACGTGGCAGCGGACCGGATTCGTTTGCTCGCCGATTCGATGGAAGAGCAGGCTCGGCAGCATGATCTCGATAAGCTTCGCCATTCCCTCGATCAATTTCGAGTGGAGACCGTGCAGATTGTGAATTGGGTGGGGCGGCGAATTACACGTGTTGATCACGGGTGCTCCGAAACGAAATAGATCGGAAATCATGTCCCGTGAGTCGCGGGGCAGACCGTGGAGCTGACGTCAAATGAGAGATTGATGCTGAGGGATATCATGCCAACAGACAAAGTCGATTCCTCGATCGTTCCCGGACATCTTCCGACGTTCGGTGACTCCTGTCCCGAATGGAGGAGCCTTATTTCGTCCGTTGCGCCATCAACTGTCTCGAATAATGCAATCGACGAATTAGTCGAGCAACTCACGCAGGCGATTACTCAGCAAGTGATCGCACAGCAACAACAAAAGATGGCCACGTTGATTCACGACTTGCGCCACCCGTTAGCTGCAATTCTGGGTGTCGCAGATCTTGTGCTGACGGATTCGTTAAGCGAGCCTCAGCGTGAACGGATTGAGATGATGAAGACGACCTGTGATGGGTTGATGGACCTGGTCGTTCAAGCACTCGAGTCAGAGGGCCAATTAACGGATACTCCTGAAGCAGCGTCAGAGGCTGAAGCAAACGCTGTTGATGTCGATCAGCTGATTCATGAAGTCTTACGTGAGGCGGCTTATGCCTCCCAGCAGCCACCGCTCGATCTGTTTTACTATCGGCCCAAACACGTTCCTCGCTATGTCCAGGTCGATCGAGTGGCAGTCAAGCAGCTGCTCGGGAATTTGATCTCAAATGCAGTGAAATTCACTCAGGAGGGGTCGGTTTCGGTGCACGTTAATCAAGTTTGCGTCGATGATCAGGACCATCTTCATCTGGTGGTGGAGGATACCGGACCCGGTATCCCCCAAGGGATGCAGAATCAGATTTTTCATCGGTACGTTCAAGTCGATGGTGAAGATGCTCGTGGCGTTGGCCTCGGCCTGGCCATCTGCAAGCAAATCACTGAACAGTTGAACGGTCAGGTGTGGGCTGAATCCCGTCTGGGCAGCGGTAGTCGTTTTCATCTCACCATCCCATTCGTGAATGATATTTCAATGGGGTCTCAATCGAATTCAATGGTTCCAGGAGCCTTGGCCGGACATCGCGCTCTCTTGGTTTCGGTAAGCTCCAGACAAGCTCAGGCTCTTCGGTATGTGTTGAATGATATCGGTGTGCATGTTGATTTTTCCCGGCCCGACGATTTTCGTGCGATCTTGGCAGCTGGATCGATGGAGTCGCTCGGTTATGATTCCCTGATCATCAATGCCGATCAAACCATGGGGGATCTGGCACCACTCTTGCAAGTCCAGCTCAACGTGGATTGTTCGGTCGTTTGGTTAGGCAGGATCGGACAGCGAGGTAGCTCTGATGCGAGACTCGATCATGTGTTGACGAAGCCGGTACTCTACGATGAACTCGCAACTGCCTTGGCGACCGGTCGTGTCACGGCGAACGATACGACCGAGCGTGGTTCGGCAAAGCGAATGTTGATCGTTGACGATAGCGAAATCAATCTGATGATTTCGGCAGGAGTTTTCGAGAGCGAAGGGCATCATGTCGACTTGCTTGCTGATGGATCTCAGGTTGTCTCTGCCCTCGAAAAGCAACATTACGATCTGATTCTGCTCGATGTTGAAATGCCTGGAATGGACGGCTTTGAAACGGCAGTCGCCGTTCGCCGTTTTGAGTCGACGCAGGGACGCGAAAGGATACCAATCGTGGCGATGACGGCTCATGATACGAGTCGGATCGCGGTACAGGCTACCCAAAACGGAATCGATGTCTGTCTTCGAAAACCATTGGATTCCAAGGTGCTGTGGAACGCTCTAAAGAAATTTGAAGCCAGAGTACAACGCCGACCTACTGCACGCCTGGATTCCCATGCCGTTGATGATTCTGAGGCAGGTCCACGCATCAGAACGATGCAATTGCATCCCCTCAAGAAGATTCGCCAGTGATCGGATCGCGATAATTTCGATCGTGAACAAGTGTCGAACAACGATCACGCCTCTTTGTTACTTGATGTCTCTGCATGTTGAATGGCATTCTTGACAACATATTAGGGAGCCGATCATTGGTTCATGAAATGAGAGTCCTTGGTTTTGAACCCTGAAAATTTTTCACCTGCTTGGATCGTCTTCGATCTCAGATCGGTTTTAGTAAGATGATATCCGTCGGTTTTGCCGGCATTTCTGCCTACGGATAACCCTCTTTTTGCTGGCGAAACCATCTTCTCAAAATTGACTGATTTGGCACTGCAGTTGCAGTTTCAAGGGAATGTGATTTTTCGGATTCAGAGGCGTTAACGCGATAAAGAGCGCGGAGATCCGCCGCTTGAAAAAAACGCGATTTCGTCGAGCGGAAATGACTGGCCCTAAGAGCATTTGACGCAATATTTAAGTAGGGACTGTCAGTTCCTGCTTTCCGGTTTCTTTGACGTTTCTGGTGAAAGAGAGGCCATGATGAACATCAAGTATTCCTTCGATAGTAAGCGGTCCGGCATTCGGTTTCGTGAGTTTTTGCAAGCCAGGTTGCCACTCAGCCTTGACCGGTTTAAGTCGAGGATTGAAGCTGTCGATGTGCGTACCAGTGAAGAAGAACGATCAGGAGATGCTCTCTGTCGTATTCAACTGGAATTAGTTCCGACCGGAATGGTGCGAGTCTGTGGTAAAGGCGGGACTCATTATCTGGCCGCAGCGGATGCGATCCAAAAGCTAAAGCCGATGCTGACGCGGTCGATCGAGCAACGCCGTAACCCTCGAAAGACTCGTCGTCGTCGTCCGCTGAAGCGTGAAGCAGACGCATTCGTGGAGGTCTAAACCGTAACGAATCCCAACAGGGGCACCGGGATGAGATGCGGTGCCCTTGGGGCAGAATCGATTACTTTCGCAAAACAAGGACGGGGCAGTGGGCCAGCCGTACAACGCGTTCGGCGACCGAGCCCACCAAGATTCTTTGCATCCCTCGGCGTCCGTGTGAGGGGATGACAATGATGTCTGCCTCAAGCTCAGCCGACTTGTCGGTGATCACATGTCCGGGATCTCCGAAGCCAACGTGAAAGTTGATCCCCGGAAACTCTTTGAGCTTTTCCTGCAAAGCTTCTGTCACATGCTGTGTGCGACTGTTGTCGTCCACCGTTGCCCAGACGACCCCCGGCTCTGTTGCGGCCAATTCGGGTAAAACATGGATCACATGAAGATGACTAGGGTCATCGACTAACTGAAGGCCAAGAGCAATCGCGTCATACGATTCATTAGAGAAATCGTAGGGAACGACGACGCGTTTACGAGGTAGAAAGGCCATCTATTTTTCTCCTGCTGATGATCGGAATTACCGACGTCGGAGTTCAAATCAACGGTTGAGCTGACTTCCGTTATCCTGATTTTAACCAATTCCTGTAACTCAGGTTGCGTGGCGCGTCATCTTAGACGAAAGTGTCTGAAGACGCACGATGACTTGGTCAGACAAGGCTGGTCAGGCAAGGATTGCAATTGGACATTGTGAAGATCGAAGCACCAAGAGGTGCATTCGCCGTCGAATGACTTAAGCGATTTGCTCTCGTCGTTTGAATTAGCATGTCCCTCGCTGACCCGTGTGCTTGGATAAATCGCAGATAGCACGCGGGCTTGGCATCCCGGGGTTGAGGCGCGGGTGATCTTCACGGTGAATCAAATTGGACGCCGGACAATAATGCCATGAAAAATCCCGGAAACGTAGAATCGTCAGAGCCAAATTACGACCGCCAATCCATGGTCGAGAGCCAACTGAAAACCCGGGGCATTCGTGATGAACGTGTCCTAAAAGCGATGGCCACTGTCCCTCGCGAACTCTTCGTCCAAGAAGGTCATCGGAAGCAAGCCTATGCTGATTGTGCGTTGCCCATCGAGCATGAACAAACCATTTCTCAGCCCTTTACCGTTGCCTGCATGTGCCAAGCGCTCGGCCTAACGGGAAATGAAACCGTCTTGGATGTTGGAACGGGATCCGGTTATGCGGCTGCCGTTCTTTCGTGCCTGGCCGCCAAGGTTTTTACGATTGAGCGAATTCCTGAACTCGCGGCAACTGCAAGCGATCGGTTGCAGCAAAACGGATTCTCGAATGTTGTTGTGACTACCGGAGATGGGACTCGTGGATGGCCCGAGCATGCCCCCTATGATGCCATCGTGGTAGCTGCAGGAGGTTGCGATTTGCCACCGCCCTATGTCGAACAGCTGCGAGAATCAGGCCGTATCGTGATGCCGCTGGGTCGTGATAACTCTCGTCAAAACATGGTCCGATTCCAAAAAAATAACGGCACGATAACCAGGGAACACTTGGGAACCTTCGTTTTCGTACCGTTGATCGGGGATTTTGGATGGGCCGCTAACTCACCATGAATGACGGTGGCTCTCGGCCCGTTATTCTTCTAACTCAATGGAAGCTTCGGTGCCTAACTGTTGTTGGTTGATGGTGGGTGGTCTCCAGTACTCGACCTTGGGTAAACCCGCTCGTCGACGACGTTCCGAATCGGTCCATCTCGACTGGATGAGCTCACAGGCTTCGCGAATGTCCTGCCAGCTCGGTTCTCGATCTTCAAGCAATTTTCGGGTACGTTTCATCGCTCTGCTCCGTAAAAGTTGCACATCTTCCTCGGCAAGTACGAAGCGACTCAAAACGGAGTTCGGCGAGGAATTTTGAGATTTTAATGCTTGAATTAATCGGCCCACACAATTCACGCACTCCCTGCGGTAATGATGCCACGCTTAGTCACCTGATCCGAGATCGTCGTCGTAAATTTCTTGAATCAGGTCGTCTTCACGACGTTCGTGGTCAGAAAAATGTTGTAGAAAAGCGCTGTGTTCGTCTGCAAAACGCGAGCGGTCGACCTCACCTGTGGCGTCGAATAATCGGAGTAACGCCTCCAGTTGAAGTCGCAGTTCCTCGTGATCGCCTTCAAGTGCTTCAATTTCTCGTTGCAATCGTGGAACGCTTTGCAGGAGATGCTGAATGAGCGCGTGTTCTTGCTCTTTGGTGAAACGATCAGAAATGCGGTCCCGCAAAGTTTCGCTTACACGTTGGAGCGTTTGAGCGGAGGTTTCGGGAGCTTGGATGCTGGCCTTCAATTCGTCGATAGTATGGATGAGAGCGATATGTTTTTCGCGAATGGCAACGTGATCCATGGTTCGGGGATCGCGTGAAACGCAGAAGCTTAGGTTAGGGGGCTGTCAGGCCGGCTTCGACCATCTGTTTTTTCGACCAACGGGGACGTCGGCGGGCAGGAGTGGGTTTTCCTGTCACCCGATCGAATTCATCGGCAGTACGCATTTCCGGGAGCCGGTCCCCGGTTTCTTTTCTCCAGTGATCTAATGCGTGACGATGACGTCGTAATTCCATTTGATGATCAGCCGAGTTCGCGAGGTTACGCGTCTCATGCGGATCTTGATCCACATCGTAAAGTTCTTCAGCAGCTCGTGGTGCTGTAAAGCATTGAAGCTGTTTTTCGTTTAAGCCATTGTTTTGGTGGAGTCGAAGCATTTCCTGGTAGGTCGGACTTCGTACTGCATCTGCGGGGGGAGTATTCGGGAGATCGGGATAGCTGTTTCGGATGTATTTGAACCGACGGGATCGAGCGGTTCTGGCATGATCTTCAAAGTCATGCCAATTCTTTTCGGCAAAGATGAATTCTCGATGCGGATGACTCGGGTCACTTAAAACTGGATGGAAGCTGTTGCCGTCCATGCCGGATGGAGCCGTAGCTCCTGCCAGATGAAGTAGAGTGGGAGCCAGGTCAACGGAGCTGACAAGTGACTGGCTGCGTGAGTTGGCCGCAATGCGTGAGGGCCAGCGGATAATGAGTGGCGTGCGAATGCCGCTGTCGTACAGCGTTGTTTTGTCTCGAGGAAAAGGCCGACCGTTATCACTCATGAAAATGACAATGGTGTTGCGTTGAACCTCTTGTCGGTCTAACTCGGCAAGCACGTCTCCCACAAAACGATCGAGTCGCGTAATTTCGTCATAATAACGAGCATAATCTTCCCGTACTGAGGGGGTATTTGGATGATACGGTGGAATTTGGACCTGATCGACGGAATGCGGAGCATCGCTGATCTGCGGATCATAGGGTCGGTGGGGATCAACGGCGGCCAGCCAGAGAAAGAATGGTTTATTCCGAGGCCGCTCACGCAAGAGAGTAACCCAATCAGCGCATCCACTCTTTGCATCTCCCACAGCACTTTCTTGGAATTTTCCGCCTGCGGCTTGTTGGCCAGCCGGCAGTTGGAAGCCTGACGTATCGACCTCAAGGATCTTGTCGAAGCGATCACGAACCTCTCTTCCTAAGTGCCATTTACCAGCCGCGCCGGCCCAGTAGCCGGCGGCGCGAAGTTTTTCGACAAACGTGGTTTGTTCTTTCGGTAGAGGCCAATGTAGTTCGTCCGCGTCAGTCTTGTGAGGATACTTTCCGGTGATCAAACTCGCGCGACTTGGACTACAGGAACTGATCGTCAGATAAGCATGTTCGAAGCACAGGCCTTCCCTAGCAAGCTGATTGAGGTGTGGCGTTCGGATCTGTTGATTTCCGAAAGCTCCACAGTCATTCCATGCCATGTCGTCCGCGATCATCAACACGATGTTCGGTGGCTCGTTGGATTCACCTCGGCATGGATCAATTGTCAGGCTCGTGAAGACCAGCATCGGGAAAACCATCGCCAGGACGGTTTTCTTGGTCGCGAATGGCGTGAATCGTTTCGGCATATTCTAGTTTTCCTGTGAGCCCATCCAAGTCTTGGGAAATCACGAATGGGCGTGGGTAGATGACCCAGCGAGTATTCCCTGGTTTGAGAGGATTGTCAAAGGTGTTGTTGATTGGTGCAACGCAGTTTTGAGGGAGCCGCCTATACTTCGAAACTCACTCACACCGATGAAGCCCTCACCGTGATGACGTGTTTCCGAGTATATCCAAGTCAGGGTGGAAATTTCACGGGCGTCATCCTTGGTGTTCGTTGAAACCCTTGGACTGATCTGATCTGATCATGTTGGTTCGCATCCTCGCCGCAGCGATCTCGCAGATGGATAGGGATGGAGAGGCGGGTAGGGCAGGACGGAATGCCCAAACCGACATCGGATCGGCGTTCGACCGTCCAAACAATCGGCCGTGGCGAGACTCAGCAACGCGTGAGTCGACCGGGCAACCGAGCGTCAGCAGCATCGGGATTGTTTCAAACGGAATGCAATTCACGGTTTTGGCTGGTTGTCTTTGAGAGGTTCCACTGGGTCATAACGTGGCCACCCGTCTTTTTCAGGGAATGTCTCGGCAACTCGTAGCAACGATTCTTTCGCGGCGATCACCTCGGGTAAGGTGGAATCGATGAGGTTGTCTTGTTCGGCAGGGTCGTTCTTGAGGTCAAACAAAGTTACCGCTCGGCGAGACGTATCGATACCAAGTTTGTAGCGTTTGTTGCGAATCACCCGGTCTCGATACTCAAATACCGGTGCCACGCGTTGCGATTCCTCATCAAATCGACCAGCCTGACCGCCCATTGCCATAATCCATGAGCGAGGGGAGTCTTGCACCTGACCCGTGATCAGCGGAGCAAAGCTCTGTCCATCCAAGGTGACCTCGCTAGGTATTGGAACACCAGCCAATTCAAGGAATGTTGGGAATAAGTCCGATACGTCCACCAAAGCATCGGTCGTGACATTCGCCGGGACTTGGCCAGGGCCCCATACGATAAAGGGCTGGCATACCCCTGGCTCATTCGATCGCCCCTTGGCCCCGCGAATCTCGCGTCCGTTGATCTTTCCACGCATTCTGCCAGACGTCCCGTTGTCGGTGGTCCAAACAATGATCGTGTCGTTGCTGAGCCCCAGATCGTTGACAGTGGTCACCAGTTTCTCAGTGATGAGGTCGATATAACGGACCATCGCCTTGTGTTTCATCAAGGGCGCGGTGATCCCAGGGTCCGCGGGCGTGTCGGTGAGCGGGCCGTGGGGCAGGCACATCGGAAAATAAACCAGCATCGGGTGATCCTGATTTGCCTTCATGAAATCCACGATGAAGTCACTGTATACATCAGGCCCAAAGCGATCAGAGTAAGTGCGACTTCCCTCTGAGGTGTGAATGTATGGATTCCAATAACGTTTGTCGCTCGGTGGATTGCCGCGTTCATAACCGGTCCACATGCAGTAGGCATCGAAGCCGTGTTTCTGCAGAATTGCCGGATCATCACGAAAATCATTGATCTGCCATTTTCCCGCAATACACGTGCGATAGCCATGCTCACGTAAGAGGCGAGCAAAGGTGAGATTGTGACGAGGATCAAAGTGGCAACCGCGGCCCCAGCGAGGTACGTCCCAATGGTTGATCCATCCATTTCGATAGGGATATTGACCCGTCAGTAAGCACGCCCGAGTGGGGGTGCATTGTGGCATTGAATAGGCGTTTTCAAACTTCATCCCCTGACTTGCCAAAGCGTCAATGTGCGGGGTATCGATATCTGACGCGCCGTAACAGCCGATCCACTCTTTTCCGAGATCATCAAGCAGAATCAAGATGATGTTCGGAGAACGTTCCGCGGCGTACGATCGCATGTCCCCGCAAAATATCCCGATAACGATGGTCAACAACAGGATCCGATGTAGACGGGGTACACGCATGAATGATCCAGCCAGCAAAGGAGAAGTTGGGGTGTGAGCTACTGGTTGATTCTAACGAGTATGACCATGGAGCACCAAATTGTGCGATCGGAACATGTTATTGATGGACCTGTGATCGCAAGACTTGCCCAGGGCATCACCCGGTTCACCTCACGCGATGCCTTTCGATCGGCAGCAATACACCTCTCCCGTTTCAGTATGAATGTATCACCGGCGTGGCCAGGTTGATCATGAACGCAGCCACGTTTGAAAAACCGCTCAATGGCGAACAGAGGGCTGGTTACTGAATTCGCTTGATGCGAACTTTGATGACGCCGCGATTATCCGCAAGCTGACGCCAGTCGTCATGGCAACGTAGATAGAGGTGACCGTCCTTGGTGCTGCAATACATCGCTGCCTCTCCCATGACTTGGGATGAGTGCAAAGAGAAATCCTTTAGTAACACGGCTTCGATTTTTCCATTGCCATCGATGTTGCCGTTCGCGGTCGTGCGAGGCTCGTCTTGATCGACGATCCATTCACCCGTTGCGTGGATCTCATATTTTTCATTCGACTTCACTTTGATGCCAGTGCCTTGATAGCCTGCCATAGCTTTTAGTCGTAACGAAACCGTTCGTCCAATCTTGATATCGGAAAAAGATTGGTTCCATTCCCAACGGCTGAGATCAGCTCGATAGCCGTCGCCCATGTGCTGAGCCAACTGCTTAAGTTCGAAATCGATGTTCTCCATCATCGGTTTGAAAGCATCTTCGAAACGAGCCTGAGGGTTTGTGAGTAAGTGTTTTCCCACCATCCGAAACCGTCGTTGATAGTTTGGATTGTGGTAAAGGAGATAGCATAAAGCCCACGATTCCGCATAAGCGACGTGAGCATTGAGCATTGCGGGGCTTGCCGATTTTGACCAGTCCTCCAAGGGAGTGATGTCGAATTCGACGCCATCTTTTTGGAGCGGATTTTGACCGATCAAATCTGCGATTGAATTGGTGAAGTCGGTGTGTGTAAGGATGCGTCGTAAGGAAGGATCCTTGTCGGCTCCGAGGGCATCCAAGTTTCGTTCCCGACACACAGCTCCTTTGCGCGGTGTTGCATTCATGGCGAGAAGTTCGGCCATGCCCTCCCGATACCAATCCGGGCCGGCGGTTCCAAAGGTCTGAAAACAATAGGCATGGATCACTTCATGCTCGACGACTCCGGGTGCGGTGGAGGCATAGATAAATGCTTGAGGAGATCGATGTTTTGCGGTGGCCTCGGAATCGACGATCGTCGCACCTCCGATACGTCTCACGATGAGTTTCGCCTGTTCGACTGGAAGCTTGTAATTCTTCCAGTTCGACAGGTCTTCGATCAGGTAGCACCGGATCTCACCTTTCAGGCTCCGGCCCCAGTATTTGGCGGCATTTGCCAGAGCGGTCTTCATCCCGCGGAGGTGCGTTTGGGCGGCCGCCTTATCCAAGTCGGTGTAAATGACGAATTGAGCGGTTTTAAGCTCATGGATTTCGTTACTCGCTGGAGGAGCATCATCGGCAAAACACTCGCATGAAATGTTCAGAACCAACGAAAAACAGAGCAGGGTAACGGCGTGGAGAGTGAATTTTGATTTCGATTTGGTGAGTTGCATCCAAGCTGTTTTCTAATCAGTGCGCGCGCAGCAGTAGTGTTGGTGGGCCAAGGGTTAGCAAGACCGAGGCGATTCCTTTTTGTTGTCCGGGATCAGACAGAAAGCGACGTCGACACGCTCTGTTCAAAAAATGAACCGAAGTGTCTCGCACCCAAGCCGTCACAAACAATGCAGGAGTGAAGCAGCAGAAATGCAGTTGATGTGTGCCCTGCCACAGGCAACTTTCTCTGTTCCATTAGGTCAAGAGTCTAAAGGACACTCCGAGGTTGTTCAACCATGAATATCGGATAACAATTAAATAAGTGCGCATCGACATTTCATGGGTGCCGATCGTGATCAATGCGTGAGTTGTTCTTAACAGAATCCCAATCTATTGACGGTCAGCGTCAAGCAGATTGAATCTGTTGGTTTTGGCTGAAAAGATGGATGGCGGCTCGGGATTACCCGTGGTTGATACGTCGCGGGCATGCGTGGATGCACGCCAGACTTGCATAAGTGCATTTTTCTCAACTCCACTTCCCGTGTAAAATGAGGCTGTACGTTTTACTGCGTCAGAGATGGCGTCTGGCGATCGCCCGCGAAGGTAGTCATGGACCGCGATAACGATAGAGAATCCGCTTTTGTCAGGCAGTTCGAGATGAACTTTGCCGAACGCGATGAAGTTCATCGTCGGGCAACGATCAATGACGAGAACGCCACCCCTCGCGCGGGCATTCTGATCGAAATTTCAGGACATCCCATCCGACTCGAATTCATCGAGTTTCAAATCTTGACGTTCCTGGCCCGGTCGCCTTACCGAGCTTTTTCTCGTAAGCAAATTGTGGGTGCGGTTAGCACGGAGCAGCAACCGGTGACCGAGGATGAGCTGCCAAACTACATTATGTCGCTGCGCGATAAGTTAGGGCTCTTCAGTGACTATGTGCAAACGGTTCCTTTTGTTGGATACCGTTTTAAGGCTTAAGATCTTCGAGAGATCGAAAGAGTTCGAGACTGTCATAGGCTGCATCACCGCCCATGGCCGTGAAGGCAACGCCGGTCAGAGAAAAGTTGCCGTTGTCTTTCCAAAGATCGATGGTGACGGATGTCCATTTCTCTGGAGCCTCGGGCGCAAGTTTGTGGGAAGCCCAGCCGGTTGTGTTACGACCCGAGTGATAGCTTCGATAGGGCTGGCTTTCGTCAGGGAATTGACCCTTGTCGGCTAATTCCAGCATTAACCCCTCGGCGCCTTCGCTTTTCCAAGTCAGTCGAAGGTAGCGATACTCACCGGACGCCGGTTTTTCGCGAATCGGGAATTTCCAGCCCTCAAGATTTCTGGAGTAGCGTTGTTTGGGGCTGATGACGACATAAGCTCCTCGATCATCTTGCAAATCGAATTTGATGCGTGCCTTACCGGCACCTTGATCGAGTTGAGAGGCGAAGCTGGCGTCATCGCTGAATAGAACTCGTCGGTTTTCTCGGGGACCGCCAATCCGTGAACGAGCGAAGGCAATAATGTCGCGAAGTTCTTCGGGGGTGACCTGCTTGTTGAAATCGGCTGGCATCAAAGAAACGCTTGAAGCTCGTAACGATTCTAGATTGTTACGCAGGACGGATTGTTCTTTGCCCTCTTGCTGACGTAGCAAAATGCTTGTGGCAGACTCCGAGGCGAGAACTCCTGAAAGAATTCGGCCGTCTTCGGTGGTTGCGGTGTAGGTCGAGTATCCGGAGGCGATCGTTGCACTCGGCAGGAGAACGTCCCGTACCCACGTTTCATCGGCTCGGTGCGCTTCACCGGTCAAGTTGGGTCCCACCGCGTGTCCCTCTCCATCAATTTGGTGGCATGTTTGGCAGTGTTTTTTGAAGAGGCTGCTGCCGCGTACGAGATTGGCCTCGCTCTTGAGAGCTGCCAGGTATTCAGAGAGCCGCGTGTCCGCCTCGCTCGCCTCGGTGAGACGAGCGAAGATAGCTTGGGAGCGTTGTTGGATCGTGGGATTCGCGTGCTCCAAAAGTTTTAGCCGCTGGAAGGGAGTTAAGGCGGAGGCCGGGATTTGGGATGACTCAACGGCCTTAAGTACCTGTGGTAGACGATCTTCCCGCTCGAGCAACGCGTTTAGGATCTCCGATTGGATGGATGGTGTCGACTGACTCCATGCATTCACCATCGTTTCTCCCACGATGTCACTCGTATGGGGTTCAGCCGACTCGATCGCGGCGAGTTGCAATTCGTCCGGATGTTGCGGTTGGAGGACGGCTGCGAGTGCCGGTGCGAAATTCTTCGTGTCGCAAGATCGAAGCAGCTTCATGGCCGCTAGACGCAGAGGAAGGGCGACGTTCGGGTCGCTCGCCTTGGTGGCTGCTTCTGTAAAGACCTTGCGGATCGCGGGTGTCGTTTCTTGTCCAAGTTGCCTGGAAATACTGAGCGCAAGTTCTCGCTGGTCGTCATCGTTTCCGGCGATCCATTGTGCCAGGTTTTCCCCACTGTGCGGCAATGTCATCGGTTTTGCTGAGGAACGTTCGAGGCCCTCGAGCAATCCACGCAACAAGGGGACTGCCGCTTTCGGTTTGCCTTGGCCTGCGAGAGCCAGGACGCGATCAACCTCGGCGGCATCTCGCTTGGCTCCCGTTGTCGCCGCCAAAGATCGTAGTAGTCCTTCAGATGAAGAGCTGGGATTGGGTTCCTGCAATAACCCGCTGATAAATTCATCTGGAGTTGCCGTAATCGACGAGAGAATGGCAGCCGGCATCCAGGTGAGGTCGCCGTCTTGTTGAGCCAGCTTCACGAGCGTTGCGATCGCCTGAGCGTTTCCTGCCTGCCCCAGCGATAATGCCAATTGGAGACGCACATGGGCATCGGGATCGTCCTGCAAACGGATCACGCTCGAGAATAATTCAGAATCATCGGCAAGCCATGGTTCCGACAAACGCAAGCCATGGATTCGCAAGCTAAAATGCGGTGACTGTAAGGCCACGACGACGTCGGTGGGACGTAGCAACTGAAGCTCTTTTAACAAGTACAACGCGTGTAGTTGGCCCTGCCAGCTTTTGGCCCGGGCGATGAATTCGCGAAGTTCCTGGCCGTTCGTTAACGGCGAACGCTCTCGCAAAAGTCTTTGAGCCGTTAGTCGCCACCAGGCGTCCGTGTGATCGAGCAATTCAACCAGTTCGCCGTCTGTGGCCGAAGATAATTTGGGCGTCCCCGTGTGCTCTGCGTTCTGCCATGTCAGTTTCCAAAGACGGCCTCGGTCATTGCCCTGGTCAAGACCGTACTGCTGTTGGAGAAATCGTGGTATCGCCGAGTAGTCTTCGATGATCTCTCGATACATATCCACGATGAAGATCGAACCGTCCGGACCGATTTGCAGGTTGTTGGGGCGGAACCAGCCATCGGTTGACGATAGAAATTCGGTTTGTTGGTCGGGGTTCGCCCGGCGAACTCGGTATTCCGTTCCTTCACGCGTGACAAAGCAGCGGTGAATCAGATTTTGTTGCGGATCGCAGCTGAAATGATTGTCCCGATATTCATCCGGGAACTGGGCTGCTCGATAGATCAGCTGTCCGCACGCCGAAGTGAAATTGCCATTGGGCTTGGCTTCGTGCGCGCCGTAGAAACGAACCCAATTTGGGTCGTCGCCACGTTTCTGTCTCCACGGATGAGGTTGGCTGGCCGGATAGACCTGTGAGTAGTTGGCGGCATTCATCGTGCTGCGAGGACTCGCGACGTAAGGGTTTCGCAACAGATATCGGTAGGGCAGGGGAGTCGCGTACAGTGCGTGCCCACCTCCGGTAATCAGAAAACGTTGGCCGTAGTCGGTCATCGTTGCGCCAAACGTATTATTCACTCCCGTCACTGGTTCGATGGCAGATCCGTCAGCGCGGAATCGGAAGTCGGTGTTTCCCAGTTGCACGCTTCCCTTCAGCGCGGGGCCGGTGATTTTTCCACCGCCTCCGTGGGAAACGTAAATCCAATTGTCGAAACTCAGGCGAGGATTATTGATACCTCGCTCCAATTTGCCGCGTCCAAATCCGGTGAACAGCGTCTCTCGGACTTCGGCCTTACCGTCGCCGTCGCGATCGGCCAGAAACAGGATATGTGGTGCACAGGTGACAATCACACCGTCACGCGACGGGATGATGCCATAACAGGGAGGTAGTCGGTCCGCGAAGATGACAGCCGTTTCCATGTGGCCGTCTCCATCTCCGTCGATCAATCGTTTGATCGTTCCGTAGACACCCGGTTCCGCCGCTTGCTTGGCCCAATCTTCTGCCTCAATTCGTCTCACTTCTCGATCAAGCTCTCCCGTCTTGTTCAATTTCGTGATATCGATGTGGCCCTCGAGATTGTATCCATGAAGTTCGCAAACGTAGAGCTGTCCGTTAGCGTCCCAGGCAAGGCCTGTTGGATCGACCACCGTTGGCTCGTTGGCAATGAGGGTCAATTCGAATCCGTCGGGGACTCGGAAGCATGCGGCACTTTCAGCGGGTGACTTGGGACGAGGTGCATCGGCAGCTCGCTCGATGGTTTGGCCCAAACAACATCGCGTGATAATCACCGTCGCGATTATTAGATAGTTGAAGCGTTGCATCAAAAATTCCCCGGAAATACAAGGATCTCAATGCCGCATTATAACCAGCGTTTTCCCATTGCCACTAAGCGTCTGGAGGTGCTGGTTTTCGCCGGGAAAAGATCAGAGGCCAGATCCAGAGCCCGATGCAGCAACTCGCGAGTACCATGGAAATCGGCGACTCGAAAAAGGATAAAACGGAATCCGACTTGGTCAGGCATTGAATGAACTTGTGTTCCAAGGCTCCACCCAGGATGATGCCCAAAACGACGGGGCCAAGCGGTGCGCGGATGCGTTCAAGTGCGAATCCCAAAACCCCCATCACCATCATCACGAAGACGTCAAAATAGCTGGCATTCAGCGAAAAAGAACCGACGACACAGAAAATCACAATGGCCGGCATCAGGACCGCCCGCGGGATATGCACCAGGCCGTTACCCACCTTGATCGCGATCAGACCCAAGGGAATCAGGAGCAGATTCGCCAGGATGAAGGTGAAGTAAATGCCAAACACCAAAACCGCTTGTGGCTTCGTGACATCAAAAATGTCTGGGCCCGGTTGAATGTTCTTCATCATCAAAACACCGATCGCGATGGCCGTCACCGAATCGCCCGGAATTCCGAAAACCAAGGCCGGGATCCAGGCACTCCCCAACGCCGAATTGTTGGCACCCGTAGCATCCGCCAGGCCTTCTTCGGAACCTTTTCCATAAGCCTCCGGGTTTTTTGAAAAACGCTTTGAGACCGCATAGGAGATCCAGGCTGCAATGTCAGCTCCCGCGCCCGGAAGCATACCCACAAGTGAGCCGATGGTGCTGCTGCGAAGCAGGTGATGGAATCGTCGGCATGCCATTGGGACGACGTATCGGATAATTCCTAGCGTCGAGTTTTCTGCCGCATGATCCTTGGCGTCTGTGGTGATTTCCTCTGCCGGCGTTCCCAGGTTCGACGCTAAAGCATTTCGTAAAACCTCGGAGATGCCGAAGAGACCGATCATGGCAGGAATGAAGTTGACTCCCGTGATCAACTGATCGAAACCAAAGGTCATTCTCGGAGCACTATAGTCCGTGCCCAAACCGATCGTTGAGAGCAACAACCCAACAAGCAGTGAGAATGCGCCCTTCAGACGAGAGTCGTCAGAAACGATCGCTGCACAGGTAAGCCCCAGAACATAAAGCCAGAAATATTGAAAGCTCGAAAAACTCTCCGCGACTTTTGCCAAGAGCGGGGCGGCAAACATCAGCACAACCGTCCCGAACAGCCCCCCCAGCACGCTGAAAAGCAATGAAATGCCCAGAGATCTTCCCGTTAACCCCTGGCGGGTCAGCGCGTAGGCATCGGCGGCATAGGCGGCAGACGCCGGTGTTCCCGGTATTCGAACAAGTGTTGCCGGTATGTCTCCCGCAAAAATGCTACAGGTGACGGTCGTGACGATGGCTGCCAAGGCCTGCACGTCTGATAGGAAAAATGTCAACGGGACCATTAACGCAACTGCCATCGTTGCGGTCAGGCCGGGAATCGATCCGACAAATATCCCATAGATAGCGGAAAGGAGAATGATGCCCAAGACTTCGGGCGTCATGATCACGGAAAAAGCCGAACTCAATACTTCCTGCATCGATTACCATCCGATCCAACCACGCGGAAGTGGGACGCGTAAGGCTAATGTGAATAATTGGTAGATGCTCAGCGTGAATGCCAGGGAGCAGACGAATGCCCAGAGTGGTCGAACACCCATCCAAAGCATGAGTACTAACATCGAAGCGAAACATAATGAAATGAAGCCGACGGTTTCTGCAAAGAAGGCATAAGCCGCGATAGTTCCCAGAATCAGCAGGCAGCTGATCACTCCCCGTGCTGAAATCGGTATCTTTTCGACAGAAGATTCACCGCTCTCGCGCGTACGCTGAAACTGGGCTTGAACCACGATGGCTCCAACCGTTACCGCCATGAGGCCCATGATGATCCAGAGGAACGTCATCGGATTGAAGGGATCTTGATTCACCGATTGCATCGCTTCGCTGGTCAATAGCTTGCCGAATTTTGCGTCGGTTTCGCGCAGGAAACGGTCGAGCTCCTCCCCGGTTCGGTAGGTGTAATCAAACCCCGACTTTTCCATGAACTCAGGAAATGTCGTCTCTGCTACCTTGGTCTGCCCGGTAACGATTCGATGCAGTGCGTTCAGGATTTTCTCCTGGATCTCAGGAGGCGTTCCTTTGGGCAACGCTAACGCTCGCCAACCGCCAAGCGACCAATCGGTACCCTGTTCGGCAAAGGTCGCGACCTCTTCGTAACCCTTCGCTCGTTGGGGAGACATGACACCTAGGGCGCGAATTTTTCCTGCTTCGAGTAGAGTTGTCGCCTCCGGCAAACTACAGCAGACCATGTCGACACCGCCGCTCAGCAAGTCCTGCAATGACGGACCTGAGCCTGTCGAGCTAATCCAAGTGACGTCTTCGGCTTGCAGTCCGGCTTCAATGAGCCAACCCGCGAGTGCTAGATGCCAAGCACCTCCCGCAGAAGTCCCGGATGCCGTTAATTCGCCAGGACGCTGACGGATGTCCTCCTCAAGTTCTTTGACATTTTGCCAAGGGGAATCGGCGAGCACAAAAATTGCCGCGTAATCCTCGTTGATTGACATCAATGGGATGCAGGAGTCGATGTCCATCGTGGTCAGCCCACTCCAATGCATCATATTGAGCTCGAGCGTTGTCATGCCCAAGGTGTAGCCGTCCGGACGCGCAGAAAGAGCTCGACTGTGTCCAGTCACTCCCTTGCCGCCGGTGGCATTGATCACGTTGACCGCGGCGTTAAGTTCGGTTTCGAGATGAGCCGCCATCGTACGCGAACAACGATCAGTCCCCCCACCGGCTGCCCATGGACAAACAAGCAAGATCGGGCGATTCGGATACTCTTTTGGTTGGCCACAACCGATTATTGAGATCGAAAGCGACAGAAATAAGCTGAAGAAAATGAAATGTCGTATTGAGTGGAAATCAGGGATAATAGCCAAGGCGAACCTCGTGACTCGGGGTACGACACGGAAAGGCAACACGTCAGGACACTATTCTATCGGGCCCGGATTATAACGTGATCCGAAACGTGATTCATCCCAATGAAGAGCTTTTATCGGAGAACCGAAATGTTTATTGGGGGTCTTGAAACAATGGGTGCTTCGGGTTGCCTCCTGAGATCAGGTAGGCGAGTAGATCGTAAACGTGAGATTCCTCGACGATCGTATTCAGAAGCTGTTCTGGCATAGGGGACAAACGAGAATGCGAGACGTCTTCTATATTGTCTTTATTTATCACAACGGGATCACAGGTCGACAAAGGATCCTCTTTTATCATTAAAGCAACCGGTCCATCGTCAACCACAACACCTCTTAAGATCTGTCCGTCACCCGTCTCGACGATTACCGTCGCATACTTTTGTTCAACCTTCTCGGACGGGTTCATGATATGAGTGAGTAGCTCACTCGGCTGTTTATATTGCTCTGAGATCTTCGTTAAATCCGGACCGATTCGACCGCCTTCGTTGGCAACCTGATGACAGGAAAAGCAGGATGCTTTAAGGAACATCTGTTGACCGTTCTCGAAAGAACGATTCTGGTCGAGGGATGAGAGATTCTCGGTCAGTCGCTCGTAGGTCCATTCTACCGTCTGGATCCCCAGTAACTCATCGGCGCTCGGGAGCCGTTGGTTGGCCGCCAGATAGTCATCTACCTGATCGACGACGACAATGGCCCCGTACATTTTGCTCCAGTGACCGGGGAAGGTACAAACGTAAGCGTAGATTCCCGCTTGTTCGGGCGCTTTGAAAAAAAGCGACTGCTTTTCTCCTGGCTGTAGCATGGTCGATGCGTGCAAGATCTGATCTGAATCCGGAAGATAGCCTTTTTCGATGGCATCGACGTCATTTTGCATTCGATCCGCAGCGATTCCAACCTCCTCGCGGGCTGCGGGTGAATCGACGACAACCAGATTGTGGGGCATGATGTCGTGATTATCGAAAACGATTTGAACACCCTGACCAGTTCGAAGAACTAGAACGGTCTGGTCGTATCTCATCTGCTCTTCGATCGTCTTGATGGGGATCACTTTTACGGTGAGTTGATCAAGTCTGGACTGGATGATTTTTTCTTCAGCGGACGGTAGGATCCCTGCTAACGTTTTGGTCAACTCGCTCGCGTTCTTTGCATCTTGCGAGGTTCGCGAGGAGAGCGGCATTCCCTCGAGATGTGTTAGGAGTTGTTCGGCGAGCGGTAAACGGCGGTCGGCGGTCCATGCGGTCTGGTCCATCTTTGAAATGGCCCTCACGCACGCGTCGACGTGAGTACCTCCCAACACGAAATCGTTCAATGTCTCAAAAGTCTCTCGGCTCCGCGGATTAAGCAATGCGACCGCTTCAATGGCTGCCGCCTGGATGTCAGGACTGGGAGCCTGTTGCAGCAACGGCTTGACCTTCGCATAAAGGGGCTCACGCGGAATATCAGTGGGCATTTGCGTAATGGACGAGAGAACGTCCAATAGATGCGCTTGCGATGATTCCGTTAATTGCCACACTGCCTCGGTTGATCCGTCGGCTGTAGCCAGGCTTGCCAAGGCAGCCTCGCGCGTTGGCCTTTTGTGCGTGCTTTCCGTCAGCGAAAGAATGGCTGGTCGATGTTTCTGTAAATCCAGACGTGGTTGGAAAGGTAGTAGACGTACGAGATCTTGGAGAACGGTGTCATCTTCTTCGTTTGATTGCTCGTCATTGAATTGTTCAATCCAAGGTAATAGCTCGGCCACCGTATCGCTTTGCCGCAACTCTGCTAGCTTTTTCAACGCTTCGGAACGTGCAGGAAAAGGAATGTTGGGTCGCTTCAATAACTGCAGACAAACCGCCTCAACTCGCTCAAATTGCAGCAGTTCTTCGACTTCGCGCGTGCCCAGATATCGATCCGCAATGACTGCATTGCGGATGAATTTCGGGAGTGGCTTGCGTTCGACGACGTCCTCAGCCTGCAAATGAACCAAAAACAACGGGAGCAAAAAAATTGGGATTGCCGTTGCGACAATCGCTCCTCGAATGTTCTTGGCGATCTGCATGAATGACCTTTCTCAATCGTACTGCCTACTGCAAGTAAGGATCCAGGGTATCCATTGTTTCTTTAAGGGTGTACTTCAGATAAGTGTCATCGGGCTCAGCCAATGAAGACAGTGCAACTTCGGCAGCCACTATTGCCGAGTCACCCGTGAAGAAACTGCAGGCGCGAACTGCCTCCAAACGGACGCGAGCATTCTTGTCAATGGCGCGTTCGGCCAGGAGGCCGAGTGGATCCTCAAGCTGATCACGCCAATAGCAAACGACGCGCGTTGCGGCCGCTCGAGCTCGGGGCTCAGGTGAATTCAACACGCGAGTCAATAAATCGAGGTTCAAAGCATTGTGATGCTGGTGTACCCAGAGTGCTTCGAGCAAATGATGTTCGTAATCATCGTGCTCTTTGTCGAGGCTGTCGATCCAGGTCTGTATGGCGGAGACAACTTTGTCACTGCTATGAAGTCGCAATTCGCGACGTGCGCGATAACGAGTACGATCCTCCGGTTCCTTTAAAAGCTCCAATAATGCGGCGATCGGCTGCCCAGCAATCTTGGCAGGCTTAAGCAAGGGACGTCCGTTACAAGTGATGCGATAGACTCGTCCATGTGTCTCGTCACGACTGGGGTCTCGGATTGAATGTTGCATGTGACCGACCAACGCATTTTGCCAGTCGCACACATACAAAGCACCGTCCGGTCCGAATTGAAGATCAACCGGGCGGAAGTTTCGATCCTTCGACCGCAGGATGAATTCAAGTTCTTGTGCTTGAAATCCAGAGCCGTCCTCGTTCATAGCATGTTGGTAGACGCCCTGTTCTCCAATGCAATTGTTGAGCAGGAAATTGCCCTGTAATTCTTCCGGAAAATGGCGGCTCGAAATGAATTCGCAACCCGCAGTCGGTCGAAATCGTTTTTTGATGAACTGATTCAATTTGGCATGCTTGCGGTTGTATCCAACGTGTCCCGAGAAGGCGGTCCCAAAGTAATTTGCACCCCCCGATGCATCGGCGACGAAATTCTGCCCCCATCGGTCAAAAATGTGTCCCCAGGGATTGGCAAAATTGTAGGAAATGAATACGTCTAGCTTTTCGCTCAGCGGTTCGTAACGAAAAACACCCGAGTTCTTTAGTCGCACCGGCCCATGAGGTGTTTCGATCTGACTGTGGTGAAAGGTGCCTTCTTGGAAATACAGAGCACCACCGGGACCCCATGTAAATGCGCTGATGGCATGGTGTGTATCTGCGGAATCGAAGCCCCGTAAACGTCGGATTCGGACGTCCGCCTTGTCATCCCCGTCGGTGTCCTTCAAAAAGAGAATATCCGGTTGCTGAGCGACATAGGCGCCGCCGTCGGCAAGCTCAAATCCAGTGGGAACATGCAACCCGTCTGCGAAGACCGTGCATTTGTCAGCCTTTCCGTCTTGGTCAGTGTCCTCCAGGATCAGCAGCTTGTCGTTCACCTCGGTCTTCGGTTTGTACTGCGGATAAGAGGGCATGCACACCACCCATAGCCGCCCCCGAGCGTCAAAGGTGAACTGAACCGGATTGGCTAATTCGGGAAAGTCTTGCTCCGAAGCAAAGCAATTAACCGCGAATCCTTTTCCCAATTCAAACTGTTTGATCGCATCAGCAGGGGCTAGATATTCGCGTTGGCCGGTTTTGCCCTGTTGTTCAATGTTGAAATTTGTTTTCACAGAAATAAAGTCTGGTGAGTTACTATCGTCAATGCTGTTTGGCACCGTATCGCCTTGAGCGACTGCCCAAATACGACGATCCCGATTGGCGGTCATCGCATCGAGTATTTCCCGCTCACGCTCCATGACGTCTGCGTTCGAAATCGATTTGTCCGGTTCAAAACGGAGAGTTGAGCGTCCGCCGTAAATGTAGAAACCGTCCACGGCACGGTACCGATGCCACCACTGAAAATTCTTCTCGTCGATTTCCAATTTCAAAGCCGCATTGAACTCGGATGGCTCTCGATCTCCTCCGAACAACGCCTGATTCAAAATGGGAGCAAACTTCTGATGGCCAAGCTCGCTTAGGTGGATCCCGTTAATGGTGAGTTCGTCATTCCCCGACAACATTTTGAGCGATGGATTGAATACATCCGCGCAGATAACGCCCGTCTCCTTGGCAACCTCCTGGATCGCCGCGGCATACATCGCGAGGTTCTCATTGGCCTCTGTAGGATCAGGCAGGTTGGGATTCATCAATCGTTCCTGGCCGATCGGTGTCACCAGGGCGATGCGTGGAGCCCCTTGACCGTTGTAATTCTTTCCCTGCGTTTCACGCACGAGCTTGGTTAGTGCCGTTTTGAATTCGTCAACGCCATCCGCTCCGGCGAAGCTTTCATTCGCTCCAAAGAAATAAAGAATCACCGACGCACCACTGTGCTTTAAGTGGTCATCGGGACCGCCGAAATTTTGGGAACGCGGCCTTAGAAAGGGCTCGTCCGCTGGAAAACATAAATTTCGTACGACAAGCTGATGTTCCGGGAAACGTTGATGCAACAGTGATTCCCAGTAATTCGCATGTTGTAGGCTTTCTCCCAAACCGTTTCCAACTAGGCAAATGTGATCACCCTTCTCGAGTAACAGGCCTTCCGCGTTAAGATGGCGGGGTGTCGGCTGAGAGAGTAAGATCAAGAGAAGACTGAGAGAAAAACAAATGCGTTTAATCGCAATGAAGCGTTGAGCGGTGACGATCATCTTTGCTCCGTATTTACATGAGATGTCGTGGGTGATTCCGAGGTGAATATGCCTGATTGACCTTGGGTTGTGGTCTCCCATCCGTTGGGGGACGGCAGGCGTCGATCTTGTTTTCTCAAGTTTTGCCAAAATGTCGTGAACAATCTAGCCGAGAAACATCGATCGGGTGGGTCTATCTCGCCGCATTATAACGCATTGCACTGTGTTTACGGAATTCGAAAAGCGGCAAAACTGGATCTGTTTCCTTTGTCAAGTACGACATAAGACCGTGGGGGATCGACACTGGCGTTACTGTCTTCACGGCGGCTTGAAATTGTGGCTAGAATTTGGAGCCTTTGAGATTCGAACTTACTTTGAGTTTACAGGTCACCCTGACTGACGTAGGATCCAGCCAGTCGATCGATCGTGGAAGATTGTCAACAAAACCTGACAATAAACTCTAATTCATTAACTCATTTCCTGGGGATTCTCATGGTCATCAATCGACGCCAGTTTGTTTCGAGCTCGTTTGCGGGAGCGGCCGTTGCCGGATTGGCTGTTGCCGGACCGTCCACAAAAGCGGTTGGCGCCGAGCCTGCAACGCGGCGACCCAACCCCATCGCTGTCTCTTCTTACTCGTTTTGGCGTTACAACGACGCGACCAAGTTACCGATTGAGCGATGTTTGGACATCGCCTCCGAAATGGGGTTTGACGGCTTCGAGGTGCTACATGTCCAGATGCAGGATGAGTCGAATAGCTATTGTCAGAAACTAAAACGACGCGCCTTCGTTCACGGAATGCCTCTGTGTGGCTTTTCAACGCATCAGGGCTTTGTTTATCCTGATGCAGCCGAACGCAAAAAAAATATTGATCACACGCGGCGATGTTTACAGTTGGCTCACGAGATGGGCATTCCGACCATGCGAGTCAACACAGGCCGTTGGCGAACAACCAAGAGTTTTGACGAGTTAATGAAGAACAAGGGGATCGAGCCGCGGCTGCCCGGTTATACCGACGATGAAGGCTTCGCCTGGGTGATCGACAGCTTTGAGCAGCTGCTGCCTGATGCCGAGAAATATGGTGTCTTGATGGGGCTGGAGAACCACTGGGGATTGGGACGTGATGCCGACGGCGTGCTGAGAATTGTCAACGCGATCGACTCTCCATGGTTGCAGGTTACACTCGACACTGGAAACTTCTTGGAGAATCAAGAGGCACAGTATCGTGAGATGGCCCCGCAGACAGTTTTTGTCCAGGCGAAGACCTATTATGGCGGCGGCAAATGGTACACGCTCGATATCGACTATGATCTAGTCGCTAAGATCTTGCGAGAGCAGGATTACCGCGGCTATATCTCTCTCGAATTTGAAGGTAAGGAAGACTACGAAACTGCGATACCGAAAAGTCTGAAACGGCTGCGTGAGGCCTTCGCATAAACGTAAAAACCGTTGATGTGCGATGTCAAATGACCCAACGGTCATGCGGCAGAAAGCGGGCGGTAATCCCGGCGTGACCATTTCTCGCCCATACATGGAAAGGATGAAGGATGCCAATCTTTGGACGGAAGAAACGTCTCGTGGACTACGCCAGTTGCGCCGGCTGAGCGGGCAAATTGCCTCAAGAAGGCATTGCACAGGTTGTGCATGGTCTGCCCAAATTTGATGATCCTGATTTACTCGTTGGAGCGGAAGGGTTTAGTGATGCGGGCGTTTATCGACTCCGTGATGATCTATTGATCGTCCAATCGCTCGACTTTTTTCCCCCGCTTGTCGACGATCCCTTTCTTTTCGGCCAGATTGCTGCCGCGAACTCGCTAAGTGATATCTATGCGATGGGCGCCAAGCCAACCACGGCCATGAATATCGTCGGTTTTCCCGACGATAAACTCGATCTTTCCATTCTTGGTCAGATCCTCGCCGGCGGAGCTGATCGTGTGCAGCAGGCGGAGGCGGTCGTCGTCGGGGGACACACCGTACGAGATGTCGAAATCAAATTCGGACTTTCGGCCACCGGAGTGGTTGCCCCTGATCAACTGCTCACCAATCAAGGGGCTCAGCCTGGAGATGAGTTGTGGTTAACCAAGCCGCTTGGTACGGGGTTTGTCACCACTGCTTTCAAGATGAAGCGTTGTCCTGAGTCGGTGATACAGGCAGCCGCCGATAGTATGAAACGACTCAATAAAGTGGCGAGTGAGGCGGCCGTGGCAGCTCAAGCAAATGCGGTGACCGATATCACGGGATTCGGACTCGCGGGGCATGCAAGCGAAATGGCACAGGCGAGCCGCGTGACGGTTCGGATTGATGTATCCAAGTTACCCTGTCTGGCCGGTGCAGCTGAGTTGGCCGAGCGAGGAAATCGCACTCGTGCCAGCGATAGCAATCGTCGTTTTGCAGAACATCTCATGCGGATTGAGGGAACGCCAGATGCCCTCGCACTCGAATTCTGTTTTGATGCGCAAACGTCCGGTGGCCTGTTGGTGAGCGTGCCTGGGGAACGCGCGGGCCGTTTCCAGGAACATCTCGTTGCGGCCGGGGAACCTGAACCGACTCGTATCGGTGAGGTGGTTGAGCATGGCGATGTTTTTCTCTCACTTGCCTGACTCAGCGTCCTAGCTGCTCAGCGAAATGATAGAGGATGATGCCGCTGGCAGTGGCGACGTTCAGCGAATCTGCTTCCCGCTTCATGGGAAGCGTGACACAACGATCACTGGAACGGATCCAGTGGTCGCCTAACCCCTCTCCCTCGCTGCCCAGTAAGAGGGCCGTGCGAGGTTTTGGCCGAAAATTCGGAAGTATCTCGGCGTTTGAGGCAAGCACCGTTGCCACGGTTTCAAATCCATTTCCCCGTCGCAGTTGCTCTAATTCCGCTTCGAGATCTGCGGCGCGGCGAATAGGAATTCGAAAGACATTGCCGACCGACACACGTATTGAACGGCGCGAAAAAGGATCCGCTCCGGACGGCCCAAGGAGAATGCCGTCTGCACCCAGGGCAGCGGCATTGCGAATGATTCCCGCTAAATTGGTCGGATCCGCGATTTCAGGACAAACGACCACGATCGAACTGTCACTGCCCCCCGTGATATGAGCAAGGTCTGGCTGCTGCTGCCGTTCTACGCAGGCCAATTGATTGCGGTGGAATTCGAAGCCGACAATGCCATTCATGATTGCTCGTGGAGCGACATACACGGGAATCGACGAGATGACGTCGGTCGAGATCTCATCGACGCACCGTTCGTCGGTTAGGATCGACTCGATCTTCAAACCACATTCAATGGCACGCGCGACGGAAAGCTTGCTTTCCACCATCAGCCGCTTGGATTCGCCTGACCGCGGCCGTTTCAGATCGCGAAAAAAGTCGACGCGCGGATCGGTTGCATCCGATATCGGAATCAACATGCGATGCAGTTACCTTGATGCAGTTACCTTGAGAAAGCACGCGCGGCAGCCCTGTCGCCAGATCGATTTTCGCGGCCCATAAGCTGCTTAACCTTCCCCGTTATTTT
>PBNZ01000043.1 GCA_002723275.1 Planctomycetaceae bacterium | reverse complement strand
CTTGGTGAATGCCAATAAACCCATGTTTCAGCTTTATCGCAGTCGTATGTCGTTGACCGATTCAAAACACCACCGTTTTATTGCGCTGCGTTTTTCCGGTGGTAACCACACTCCCAAGCCCAGCTCGGAATGGAGCGCAGCCGATGCTTATGGCGCGCGTGCTACACTCGAGCTGTCCGGTATGCGTCTCAGTCGAACCTTCCGCTGCGGGGAGGGTTTTGCAGCACAGAATTCAGATACCCTCATTATTGGTCTCAACGATGCGGATCGGGTCGACCGGCTCGAGGTTCTGTGGCCCTCGGGGAAAATGACTTCGATCGAAGACATCGAAGTTAATCAATGGGTGACCGCTCGGGAGACACCCGACAGTGAGGGCCGATCTTTTGTGATTTCGCCCTACCCTCGTGCCGAGGTGTCCGCATTGGTTCCAAACTCCACTCGCCCGCTTGCTGCAGATATTCTCCCTGCGATGGAATCCTCGTCCTTTCATCTGGTCATGACGACGGCTACCTGGTGCGATGCTTGCAAGGGTTTTCTACCTCAAGTCCAGCGGCTTTCTGCGGCGGTCGAGGAAGCTGGCGTCAAGCTATGGGGGCTCCCTGCTGATCCCATTGAAACACGTGAGCAAATCCTGGCCTACGTCGAAGAGTACCAGCCGACTTACGAGATGTTGTCCGATTTGGAGCCGCCGAAACGCGATCACTTGCTGTCATTGATTCGACAGCAAGCGGGGGCGAATGCGCTTCCTTCATCGCTGTTATTCGATTCAGAGGGGCATCTGCTGCTGGCAACGGTGGGAGTTCCCACCGTCTCCCAGGTCATTCAGGCATGCGATTAGAAGGCACCTTAACTGCCTTTTGGCTCTGTTTTTAGCCCTGAATAAGGTTGGACCGTCCTTGAGTTCCATCAACAAGTGGCAGCACGCTGTTATCTCGACTCATAAACTCTTTAGATAGTTCAAAGTTTAACGATTGTAGGGACGATAACACCTTTGCCGATCGTTTCGTCTCGACGTTGCGCAAGCACGTCTTGGCGATAGCATTGGCCTGGGGGGGGAAATACACGATGTGCGCTCGGATGGCGCCCGTGGTCCGTTTACCCATGGCCGAATCGATGCTGTCGCAGCGGTACGCAACCAAGCAGGACGAATATCTGATGGATCGGCGACTCCATATTGCCACGGTTTACACACTCATTGGCCTTGTGCTTTTGTCTGGGTGTCAACCAACACAGCCGTTTTTCCTTCATGAAGACGGTGATCTGTCTCATCTGCTCGATGAAGCGACGAACCTCGAATATCCTGATGTGGAAACCGAGGTGATGGCGGATGCCGCTGACGCGCATAAACCGTTTTCTCTGATCAATACCGCTACCGGAACTCCTTGGGACTTGACGTTGGAAGAGGCGATTGCGATCTCTCTTCAAAACAGTAAGGTGATGCGTTCGATTGCGGCAGTTCGACAAACCCGACAAGTGGGTCAGCTGGTTGCCGGTCCTCCTGAAAATCTCACAATCAACGCCGACTTTTCACCGACTATTTTTGATGCTGCCATTGAGGAAACGGGACCGAATGGTGTGGAGTCTGCTCTATCGCAGTTCGATGCCCAATGGAACACGAGCGTGTTCTGGGATCGCACCGATCGACCGCAAAATGTTGACGATGCTTCCGATCCCGCGGTCATTTTTGCCCGTATTTTGGATCGGGATAATGTCAATTTTGAATCCGAATTGACGAAGAGAGCTGCCACGGGAACTCAGTGGTCGTTCCGAAATATTTCGACTTACGATGCCTCCAATCGACCGTTGCGTGTATTGGCGAGCGAATGGTTAACTTCCTTTGAAGCGGAAGCACGACATCCTTTGATGCGAGGTAGTGGTACTCAGATCAATCGAATCCCGCTGCTCTTAGCACGAATTCGAACCGACGTGTCATTGGTTCAATTCGAACAGTCGGTGCGAAATCATCTTGCATCGGTCGAACGAGCTTACTGGGAACTTTATTTCTTCTATCGCAATCTTGAGACCGCGAAGATTGGTCGCAACAGCGCGCTGCTGACCTGGAAACGAATTAACGCGATTTATGAAGAAGGTGGACAAGGAGTTTCGGGTGAACAGGAAGCTCAGTCCCGTGAGCAGTATTACTTCTTCCGAGGACGAGTCGAAGAGGCGAAACGTGACCTGTTGATCGCGGAACGCCAGGTCCGATACCTGATGGGCATTGCACCGACCGACGGGCGTATCATCCGACCGGCCGATGAGCCAACGATTGCCCGTGTGCAATTTGATTGGTCCGAGATCCTGGCAGAATCGCTTACGAGAAGTAGTGAAATCCGCCGGCAAAAATGGCAGGTAAAACAGCGTGAACTCGAATTGCTCGCTTCGAAGAATAATCTTCTTCCCCAAGTTGATCTTGTCGCACTCTACCGTTGGGTCGGCTTAGGAGATGACTTGTTGGAATCGAATCGCAACGGATTGGATTTTCCTGAGCCCGGTTCGACGGCGTTTGAAGGTTTGACCGACGGTCGCTTCCAAGAATGGCGATTTGGTTTAGATGTGCAGGTGCCAATCGGTTTCCGAGCTGAACAATCTGCGGTACGTCATCAGCAGTTGCAACTGGCTCGCTCCAAGGCACGATTGGAAGATATGGAACTTGAAGTCTCGCATGCACTCACCGATGCGATACAACGATTGGATGCGAACTTTGCCCTCACACAGACCGCTTTCCTTCAACGTGCCGCTGCCGATCGACAGGTGGACGTCCTGCAAAACAAATTGGAAGCCGGTACCGTGACGCTTGACTTCCTTTTGGATGCCCAGCGTCGTGCTGCCGAGGCACAGACTCAGTTCTATCAATCGCTGACACAGTACAACATGTCGATTGTTGAAGTGCACTTCCGCAAAGGATCGCTGATTGATTTTTGCGGAGTGGCTCTCCAAGAAGGACCCTGGCCTGCCAAGGGATACTTCGATGCTCTGATTCGAGCCAGAAGACGTGACGCGAGTTACTACTTCGACTACGGATACACACGACCGAGCGTCATCAGTCGAGGAATTGTCCCTCAGGGTGAAGCAAGCATCATTCAAGGACATCCGACGACAGTCGCCGAAGAGATGGAAGAAGTGCCGCGACCAGCCGAGAGCGAACCGGCTGTGGAACCTGAAAAACCAGCTCCAGCGGAGACAGAAGATGTGCCCACACCAGCTGAAGAGGAGCCTCGTAGTGCACTGCGTTTTGTGCAAATCGATGAGGCTGATTCATCGGCGAGTGGTGCGGGAACGCTTGAGTTGACGCCTGCGGGAGGAGGCTTGGATTCACTTGACCAAGGCACACCACGAACTGCCAACGACTTTGATTGGAAGGGACTGTTCCGCTAGGTCACGCAACGGGTGTGCTTGGCAGGTCGCATTTTTACCGGTGACCCAGCACCTAAGCTCGGCGAACAATTCGCCCACGCTTCTCTTCCCATTCGTCGAGGGCGTCCAAGGCGGCGGAAATCGCGGCCGCCTCATTGTAATCGCCTGTTTGAAGGGCGAGTACGAGATCTTTTGATGAGAATTTGCCGTCGCAATTCCAGTCGCCGTCTGCCCAGCCCGCGTTCGATAGGGTCTGGTCTTCGTATTTTCCTCGTTGGAAGACGTAGACGAAATCGGACGAGGTAAAGATGCCGTCCAGATTGGCATCTCCAAAGGTCGAGTTTAGATAGTCAAAGACCATCATGTAGCGATCTGATTCGTCGACGATGCCATCAGAATTAAGGTCGAATTCAGCGTCCTCACTCCCCATTTTTCCGCAAAGTAAATCAATGTCGTCTGCGCTGAGTACTCCGTCGCCGTTGAAGTCAGCGGGAGAAGCGGGTGAGAAAACGAATGAGGTGGGATGAATCGCGCGTCCCAGCGGAAGTCCGTCAGGGCCATCTGCAAAGCCGGCGGATGCACGCAATAGATGCATGGCCGATCCGAAGACCGGGATTCCGGCCAAATTGCCATTCGCAGAGTAATCAACGTCATTGGTAAGCGACCGGGTGATCTCGATAGCGCCGGCCTTTGGGCCGGGAATGCTACTGTCGTGGTTGCGGACATTGTCTCCGTTGTCACTCAATATCAGGTATTCTGCCGTGATCTGTCCCTCGTAGTCGCCGTTGCGGCCGTCGTAACTGTCACCGAATCGCAATCCCGCTGTGATTGGATTGCCGGCATCAATGTCGTTCCTGTTTCCGGTGATTACGCTTTGCGAGATGTTGAGATTGGGACTCCCATAGCCGGCTTCGACACCTTGATTGTTACCGATGAAGACGGAGTCAGAGATTTCAACGAAGTTCTTATTGCTGCTGGCGATTCCTTCGTGATAAGCACCCTCGATCCAGGCGCTTTCAATCACGAGATTTGCACCGTTGTGATCCAGACCATCATCTTTCGTGTCAATCACATAACTGTGTGCAATTCGAGATGGAGCGCCTGAGGTGTGAGCTCCGCTGAAATAAAAACCGTCGTTGTCATCGTCGACGAACGAATCTCGCTCACCGTCCGAGATGTTTTTCAGCCAGGTGTTTTGGATCTCAGCGACACTTCGGGAGAATTCTCCACCCGTATCAACGTCGGAGATCACGGAATTATCAATATGAACGAAGCTGTTTCGAGCACCAAATGCCTTGCCGACGTTATTGATTACGTAACAGGAGTCACAATCGAGGGCTGCATTTTGAGTCATCAGCAGCGGTTGGCTGTTGGAGTGACCAAATTTTCGTGAGCTATCAGCACCACCGTTTGTGAAAAATGTGTTTTCAAATTGACTTTCGCCATCGCTGACGACAATACCACCCCAGGGCGCGGCCTGATTAAGTGAATTGAAAACGATTGGATCGCTCGATGTCCCGCGACTCATCAGGCGACCCTCGACAATTATGTTGACCTTTTCACCGAGCAGGATTCGAGTGCCGGGTTCGATCGTCAGAGTAACGTTGGTCGGAATGACCAGATCGCTTTTGATGTGTCGCTCAATATCCGCACTCCAGACCGTGGATTGTTCGAGCGCTCCCGTGTATTCTTCCGTGGGAAAGTTGGCAGAGAGGACTTCGATGCGACGTGTCGACTCTTGTTGGGGCAGCAACAGCTCGAAATCATCGGTTGCAGTCACCACAGGAGCAAACGATGCGACTCCCTTTTTCATTTGCAAGGACACTGCCGAAAGTTGCTCGGAGTTGTTGAATTCCAGCAGCTCCGTAGTCGTCGGATTCACTCGATCTTGCCAGTCTCGATGCTGCACCACGATAGGCAATGATTCGCCGACACGGATGCGTTCAGGCGAGATGATTCGAGTTGAATTTCCGAAAGCTGATGCCGTCGGTACCGACCATTCACCCGCACTGTTCATTCCGACGATGTCGATCTTTTGATCGTCGGTACTGACTTCGGTGAGTTCAATCGGTAGCTCGACCGATCGCAACGCCGCATAATCGCCGCCATTCAAGCGATAGCGATAATGAGTGATTCCCGGCCCGCCAACCCTGAAGATCGCATCGGAATCATCATCGCCTATCCCTTGAACGATAACGGGGCCCGCTTCAACATAGGCACCCATGTCAAGGTTCATCGACCCCTGGCCACGTGCCGGCGATTCGGGCCTCAAGCGGAAATCAATCGAAGCCGGATCGACAAACAGTGGGTCTCCCGACAAATTGCCCTCACCCAGATCGTGGGCATTGATGTTGTTGTCGCTGAATTTCACGACCTCGTTCGGGAGCCACGAATCATCAATGGTGAGTTGTGTGGTGAACCCCGCGGTATCGATCAGGTTTTTGAAGAGCTGGTTGTTCTCCGCGAAAATATTGCCACGGATCGCAGCCCCTTTGCCTGCTCCTTTAACCGCCGTTCCTCCAACTTCGTTGAATTGAATCACCGCTCGATTCGAACCGACAAAGACATTGTTTTGAATTGTCGCGAATGCATCTTCCTTGAGCAGGAGCGCATGGTCGTTGTTGACGAAGATGTTGCGCACAATCGTGACCTCGGTCCGATTATCATCGCCGTTTTGCGGCAAGCCTGTGGCGATCGCATTGGACGTCGTGTTTCGTCCAGTGTTCTTGCGGAAGTTCATGAACAGATTGCCTTCGATGTGAGCATCTGTTCCGTCGAGATCCAACCCGTCATCACCCCCGCCCATAAAGACGTTGTTGAGGATCTGCAACACAGGCCCGGGCCGTTCTGCGCCCAAGAAGTCGATGACGTCGCCGCCATTGTTGCTGTTCTCGAAGAGATTGTTCTCAATAATCAGGTATTCGTTGCCTGAGATTTTTTCACCATGGATCACCTCACCACCGTTTGATGTCGGAAAGTGAGAGTTGCGAACGATTAAGGAGGGATGGTCCAGCTCTAAAATCGTGCCGCGGGTGCCAGTCCAGGTGATGTTGTCCAGCAATAATCTGGATTCGTCGACATCAATGGCCTCGCCCTGTCCGTCACCGTATCGCATGTCGGCGTAGCTGACGCGATTGTCGGCAAGCGAATTCTCAAACTTCAGGCCATCCCACCTTGGCTCTCCAGCTGCTCGATCGAAAGTAATCCGCTGCTGGGCCGTGCCTTCCGCAATCAAATGCCCTTCAATTTCTAGATCAGTGCCTTCATCGAAGTGAATGACGACGCCCGGTTCAATGATGAGCGTCGCGTTTTCTCGCACGGTGACATCACTCTTGACCTCGTACGGAGATTCCTCGAGTGTCCAGGCGGTGTCTGTTACAATCGAACCGCCAACCGTCGTCAGCAGGCGCCGATCTTCCAGAGTTTCCAAAGAGGGAGCTTGACGGCGCAAACGGGTCCGACGGGCAGAGCATTTTGTCATGGAGTTAGATGAGCCGCATAGGACTCAGCAAGCATTCTTCTTTATGTTCCATTTTTGGTACCGACCAAGGTACCAGATCATATTCTAAAGTGTCCCTTCAATTCTTGCTACGATTTAGCAGAGTAATCACAATTGAACAAAATTATAGTGCCTGTCAGAAGAGGATAAGTCAGATGAAATGGCAATTGAAAATCGGGGTTTTAGTTTGTCTGGTAGCCGTGCTTATTTGTCAGCGCTCTGCTTGGCTTCATGGGGATGAAGTGGTTCCGCCGAACCCGGCTCCAAAGTGGTACAAGGGAAATCTTCATACACACACCCTCTGGAGTGATGGAAATGATTTTCCAGAGATGGTCGCCGAATGGTATCGGGTTAAGGGCTACAACTTCTTGGCGCTTTCAGATCACAACTTGTTGAGTCGCGGTCAGAAATGGATCAATGACACATTGCCTTCTGACCGTGGGGCGATCGCGGGCGTGGAGAGATATCTTGCTCGGTTTGGTGATCAGTGGGTTGAGATGCGGGAAGAGGATGGGCGACGCCAGGTTCGTCTTAAACCTCTCAACGAGTTTCGTTCACTGGTGGAGGAACGAGGCAAGTTCATTCTGATGCAAGCCGAAGAGATTACGGACTCCGCCGAAGGCAAGCCGGTACACATCAATGCTACGAACATTCGTGACGTCATCAATCCGCAAGGCGGTGAGACCATTCGTGAAACGATTCGCAACAATCTAAATGCAGTGACTTCACAGAGTGTGCAAGCCGGTCGACCAATCCTGGCTCATTTGAACCATCCTAATTTTGGTTTTGCGGTAACGGCTGAGGATCTCGCGCACGTTCTGGAAGAACGATTCTTTGAAGTTTACAACGGGCATCCTAGCGTTGGTCATCGAGGTGATAAACATCATCCGAGTACCGAGGTTTTATGGGATATCGCGAATACAATTCGTGTTGGGCAACTCAAGGCACGACCGCTTTATGGCATTGCAACAGACGATTCGCATAATTATTTCGGAGATCGTGATTCGTCGCCTGGACGAGGTTGGGTCATGGTTCGCGCCACTCATCTGACACCTGAGACGATTATTCAATCGCTGGAGGCAGGTGATTTTTACGGGAGCAGTGGTGTTCAATTGCGATCTTTTAACTACGATCCGGACTCCGGTGAGTTTTCGATTGAAATCGACGGTCAACCCGGTGAGACCTACGTGACTGAATTCATCGGGACCCTGGTAGGTTACGATGCAACGTCAGAACCCGTCCTCGACGAAAACGGTGAACCCATTGCGACGACGCAGCGTTATAGCGATGACGTCGGCAAGATTTTGGCCGTCGTCAAAGGTGAGAAACCTTCCTATCGGTTGAGTGGCAATGAACTGTATGTGCGAGCCACCGTTACCTCGAGTGCCGTTGCCGATAATCCTTTTGAGCCGGGCCAGAAGCAACAAGCCTGGCTGCAACCGGTGGGTTGGAAGCAACACCTGGCTAAGCCGTAATACGAAAGCTTCGTGCCGTCAGCAGCTATCGATCTCGCCAGAAGTTGGGGACAAAGAGAACGACGATCGCAAAGAACTCGACCCGGCCAAGCATCATCAGCCAGGTGAAAAGGATCTTGGCCAACGGAGAAAAGTTTCCGTAGTTCTCCGTTGCGCCCACGGTACCCAGGCCGGGTCCGATATTGTTCACCATGGCTGCAACGGCACTGGCCGAATCCAGTAATTTGTGTTGCGCATCATTGCCCCAGGTCACATCAGGTTCGATGGTGATGATGAATAGCCAGCTCAAGACAAAGACGACTAGCACCAGGCAGAAGTAGACGAGGATGTTTTTGCGAAGCTCTGGGTCTTCCACCGCTCGACCGCCTATTTTGAGCGGTCGAACAACACGTGGATGGTAGGTGTGTTCGATTTCAAGGCGCAGAATCTTGAAAAACAAAACGTGTCGAATCACCTTCAGGCCACCGCCCGTACTGCCGGCGCAACCTCCGATAAACATCAGCAAGAAGAGAACGCTTCGGCCGAAACTGTTCCACTCGTCGAAATTGTGAGTGGTATATCCTGTGGTGGTGATGATCGAAACAACTTGGAACAGGCTGTAGCGGAAGCCGTTGATGGCTTCGGTGGCAAGCTTGTCTGTTTCCGACTCTCGGAAATCGTGGTACGCCGTTCCAAATAGAATGACGAGAATGGTGATCGCAATGATCAAGGACGCATAGGTTCGCCACTCCGTATCAGCAAACATGCGTTTCGGCTTAAATCGTAATACAAGATAAAGGAGTGTGAAGTTGGTGCCGGCTAAACCCATGAAGATGATGATGACGAAGTCGATACCGAGGCTATTGAAGTGTCCGACACTTGCGTTGTAGGTACTGAATCCTCCCGTCGCCATCGTGCCGAATGCGTGGCAAATGGCATCGAACCAGCTCAGCCCCATCAGTTTGAGAATCACGCTGAGGATCAGATTCAAAACACAGTACATGCCAGCAAAGAGCCAGGCCGTGTGTTGCATCCGAGTTTGCGTTCCATCCTTACTGGGCCCCGGCATTTCCGCGCGCATCATCGCCTTGCCGGCGGAACCTTGTCCCAGGATGACGACAAACAGAACGATGATGCCAAGGCCGCCGAGAAAGTGGGTGCTGCTTCGCCAGAAAAGCATGCAATGTGCGATCAGGTGAGGATCTTCCAGGTCGGAAATGACCGTCGCTCCCGTTGTGCTAAACCCCGACTGGGATTCAAACATCGAGTCTGTAATCGACATTGGTACCCAACGGAAACGATAGTTCTCGCTTCGATCGGGCGGACCGACTTCTCCGGGGAGCAGAATGATGTCGCGCCACAAAGGCTCGTCACTCAGCCTCGCCAGGATGGCTTCTGCGTCTGGACGAATTGCCGTGAGTTGCGACGGTGAAAGACCTCTAGCTCCTTCCAGATGAAGCGCCTGAAGCGTTTGGAATTCATCGTCCGACACCGGCGCTACTGTTTTCCACTGACGCCATCCCCAAGCCTCAAAGTCAAAGATCTGAAAGGGTTGATGAGGTTCATTCAGACGCACCGAGGAGCTGCGATAGGTATTACTCAGGACAAACGGCAAAGCGCCAAGTACGGTCGCCGTAACCCAGCTCAACCCGACGATGGCCATCGCCTCTTTTCGAAATAACTCGCCTCGAGCCGTGTGGCCCCACCATTTCAAGCAGAGGCCAACGGTCACGCTGATGAGAATACTGAAAACCAATGCAACGAAACCATCGGTCTCGAAATGGGCTGTCGCGGCAGCCGATTCGTCACGAGCACCCAGCTGAGGTAAGGCCCAGGGGAGGCTGAAGACCATGGTGGCGCCAATTAGTAGGCTAACCGTTCCCAGGTGTTTAGCCAGCAAACGTAAGTTCATGGTCTTGCTACGCGCGGATTTAACGTGAGTTAAGTTAAGGCTTTCATGTTGAACAGCGTCAACATTTTTTCAGCTGCGGCATCATCGACGAGAGCGACAACCAGATCGCCAGGCTTAAGCCGGTCATTGGCACCGGGGACTTGTACAAAATCTTGACGCATTACGGCGATAATCAAGCAAGAAGGTGGCAATGGTAAACTCAAAAGGTCGTACTGAGTTGCTGGAGCGTCTTCGTTGACTTCGATTTCGAAGACGCCAATATTCCCCCCTGGTAACATCGCACGCGAAATGACCGGGCCTTTGTTGAGAAAACTCAAGATCTGTTTGGCCATGACGTCCCGCGGACTGACCGCCACCGTAATCCCCAGTTTGCCGACAACGTTGGCGTAATCGGGACGCTGAACGATGGCCATCATGCGTTTACAACCAAGCTCTTTGGCCTCGACGCAGGCCATGATGTTGTTTTCGTCATCCCCAGTACAGGCCGCGAACACATCGGCCGTACCCACTCGTTCTTCCTCTAAAACGGCTCGCCGTTGGGCGTCTGCTTGAATCACCGTTACGTGTGTCAAGTTGGCTGCCAGAAATTCACAACGCTCGGGGTCGTGTTCCATTAAGGTAATCGCATAGCGGCGATCTTCCAGGATACGACAGAGGTGATAACCCGTTTCACCTCCACCCGCGATCACGACACCTAATTTGGGATCGGCTTTGCGCTGGAACTTGTCTTTGACATCGACGATGTCCTGCCTTTGGCCAATCAGGGTGATACGATCTTCAAGCTGGACATGGTCTTCGGCTCCGGCAATCCACATGTTGCCATCTCGGTAGATGGTGCCTACGCGGACGCCGCTCGGTAGGCTTAAATCCTTGAGCGGTTGTCCTAACGCAGCAGTCGAATCGCGGACCGTAATCTCTTGCATCTGCAGTTTGCCGTCAGCGAGACTTTCGGTCGCCAGGGATCCAGGGCCCTGTAGACCTCGCGCCAGTTCGACCGCCGAGAGATGTTCCAGGCTCAGCAAACGATCAATCCTGAAATGCCGCTCATAATCAAAGGTGCTGCGATCTCGGAAAATGGGGCCGAATGCACGCGCGATGCTACGACGGGCTCCCATCGCCTTGGCCATGCTCGCTGCAACGAGATTAACTTCGTCTGAACCGGTGACGGCGAGACAGATGTCGGCGCCCAAAACGCCTGCCTGAAACAGAATGCTGGATTCGGAGGCCGAACCCGTGACACCCTTCACATCCAACTCTTCGTTGATTCGCTGAGTATTCTCGGAACTGTTGTCGATGACAGTGACGCTATGTCGATGTTGACATAGCAGATCGGCGATCCAGGTCCCTACCGTGCCGGCGCCCAACACCACGATTCTCATGATGAGCTTCCTTCACTTGGGTGATAAGGACCATCGTTCGATGACCCTTTACCCTTCGTGTTGAGCATTTCGGCCTTGATCTGTAACTCGGTAATGGTCTCATCCTTGATGATCGTTTGTTCGACAATGCGATCAACGTAGGAGAGTGTGGCACCGCCATACCAGATTTCCTGAGGATAGATCACAACCACGGGTTCGAGCTCGCATTGGTCAAGGCAGCCGGCGTGGTTGGCTCGCACTTGCGGACGGAGAACTCGCTTCGTGAGCGCGTTCTTTAAGTCGCCTTGGCCTTCAGGGTCGCAAGAGCCACGTGGGTGTCCCTCGGCGCGACAATTGCCGCAAATGAATAGATGGTGCGTGAACGGTGTCATTGCAGATGACTTGCTCGATTCCTGAGGCTTAGAGCCATATGGAAATGAAAGCTAAGATGACGAAAACGACTGCCATGAAAGCGATGATCCATGTTCCAAATCGTCGAGCATGTTGCAGGATCGGGATCATATGTTCATGACGAGTGGCGGCGTAAACCAGACTGATCACGATGATCAGCGGTACGCTGTACGACATGCGACCGAACCAAATCGTTGAAAACATCGCAATTGTCGCGGCTAATGATGACATGTTGATTGCCTCGGCGTTTGGACAGGTTTGCAATCGTTGAATGAGGAAGCTATTCAATTCGCGTCCGAACAAACCAGTATGATTCTTTTGGATTCTGATAATCTCGTCTATCGCCACAAAATATCTTGCCAACTCTTTTTCTTGCGTTCTTCCTCGACCACTGTTGTAAATGCCGGGCCGGCGCACGCATCGTAAATCACCAGAATGTTTAGTAGTCCTGCCACCATGGTGTACAACGTTCCCAACTCGAACCGAGATTTGAGCTGGCGGTGCCAGTCCGCTAACTCGTCGTCCTCCGATTCACGAATCGGTTGAGTGGGAGGCGCCATGAAGCCGTTCCACAAGGGTTTTTTGGGGGGACGACTGCCGATGACTCGCTGACGCTGGATCAACGCAGGGAGCGCGGGAGCACCGACAAAGAACTGGGCTATGTAGGGATAGCGAACGTCCGGCTGGCGAAATGATGCATAAACTACCTTCCCACCCCCTAAAGCCATTCCGAAAATGAAAGTGCTAAGAATGCACACCATAAACAAGATGCCTTTGGCATATCGTCGCTGGTAGAGGTGACCTGCACCCGGAATCAACCATGCCAATATGCCCGCGAGCATTGGGTTTCGCAGGTTAACTTCGACCGGATCATCTGAATCCGGAGAGCGAACGATCTTGTCCATTGTGGTGCCATTTGCACGGTAGTTCTGGGGAATTTCGTATTGTACCGATCAACCCTGTTGAATCCAGGTCACTCCCCGAAAACGACAGCCATCATCCGCGAGCTGGAACACCGTTATTTGCGGAAAAAAATGCTATCCGGCTGCCGAGAAGGCACTTCGCGAACAACCGCAGGATCTGGTGACCAAATCCTGCGTCGTGGGTGATTTTGTCAGGAAATCACCAGTTATGCTGCCTCAGTGATGTTGCGGATGCCGAGGCTTTGGTGCACTGCATCGACCGCATCGGCTTCGATCTGATTGATCCCGTCAGCCGCTCCGGCTACAAGGCTTAACTCAGCCAATTGACGCACCCGACGCGGAATGCCCTGAGTGAGATCGTAAAGCCGCTGAAACGCTGATTCGGTGAAAATCTCAGACGTGCCACCCACGCGTTGCAGGGCGTCTTTCACGTACTCTGTTGTCTCGGTGGCGCTCCATGGGAGAATGTCGATGCGCAAATCGCACATTTCGTTCAACTTCGAGCCAAAGGTTCGACTTCGTTGTCGCTGGCTACTCATCACAAGGGTCACACGAGATTCTGGTCGCTGTTCGGAAAGGGCGAACCGACTGATTGCCGCGTAGACGGAGTCTTCGCACTCCTCGGCGTCATCCAGAAGGATAACGGTGGTGATCCGCTGGTAGCGATTTGCAGCAAGTCGATCCGCGATACCTCGCCAGCATTCGACCGGTCCGGCGTCGGTGGGGGCCAGGTGGCCCAGGCCGGAGGCAAGTCCCCAAACGAACTCCGTGCCAGAAAGGCCCGTCAGGTTCAGCTTCACCACGTTACAGCCGTTGTAACGAAGCTCTCGTGCTGCAATCTCCAACAGCAGACTCTTGCCGGTACCTGTTGCACCCAGCAGGAACCCTAAACGCCGACCGTTCTCGATCAGGAACTGTAGTCGTGCCAACGCCTCTTCATGAGTCGGGCTGGCGTAAAAATCTTCGGGGTTCAACTGCGCTGCAAACGGTGAGCGATTCAGTCCCCAATGATTGATGTACATAGACGTTTCTCCGATCGCGGTTTCGACGGGAGGACTTTAGAGATTACACAGATTCAGGTCAATTGAAGATTGGGTCAGAATCACGCAGTTGCTAGCTGCCCGCTGGATGCCGTTGCCGATATACTTGAAAGCCTCTGATCGAAGGTCCGATCCCAAACATCACCCGTCAAAACAACCCCTAGACATCGCATGGATTGCCTATGTCACGCCGTTTTTTCAGCGACGTTCCAATTCAGTCCGATCAGGTGACTTTGGATGGCTCAGAGGCTCATCATCTTGTGCACGTCATGCGGGCAAAAGCTGGTGATGAGTTGATTCTGTTCGACGGTAGCGGGTGGGAGTTCCGGGCTCGAGTTCTGACGACGTCTCGTAAAGCGGTCACCCTGGAAGTGTTGTCCGAACACGCTCGGGATCTCGAATTGCCGATCGATCTCGAGCTTGTTGTGGCGCTGCCTCGTGGGGATCGTTCAGACTGGTTGGTGCAAAAACTTGTCGAATTGGGGGTCTCGAGTCTGCTTCCGTGGAAGACGTCACGTAGCGTTGCTGAACCGAATGCCAAGTCGTTAGCTCGGCTACGACGGCAAGTGATCGAGGCATCGAAGCAGTGCGGCCGGAATCGATTAATGCAGATTCAAGATCCTTGTCGCATGACAGATCAGCTCGACCTGGACCCACAGGCTCTCCACCTCATCGCCCATCCTGCCAGCGGCACTGATGCTGAAACGACGACATTCGCGTCGTTGGAAGACGGATTCGAGAATTATCAGAAGTTGGTGATCGGTGTCGGCCCGGAAGGTGGCTTTAGCGATGATGAATTAAAGGCGGCGATGGATGCCGGTTGGAAGTGTATTGACCTGGGCGATCGAATTCTTCGCACCGAAACAGCGGCAATCGCGATTGCCGCCTGGTGCATGTTCAAGATCACCTCCGTTGAACGGTAGGCATGATCATTCGTCGTCGGATGATTCGGTGGAATCGCCCTGCCCTTCTGCATCCGTGTCTTCTTCTGTTGAGCTAGTTTCCACGCGTCCGAATAAGAGTCCGCCCACCTCCCCATGTTGCCATGTGCCAGCATAGCGGTTGCCATCGATCAGGACACGCGCGTCAAATGTTCCCAAGCCAGGAATGGGCACATTGTTCAAGGTGATCACAGGTGTCTGACCCGCCCATTTGACCTCGAGCGGCAGCGGTACCGTGACATCGTGATCGCCATAGCGAATGCGAGCCTTGAACAGCCAGTAATCGCCGCGTGGCATCTTTGAAACACTCTTCAAGTCGTACCGTTCTTCAGTAAGGGAACCGGTTTGGCCATCGACGGTAAAGTTGCCGACGAGCGTGCTGTTCGTCATCTTCTTGGCGAAAGCGTCATACAGCTTTTTTGTCTCTTCGGTGGGTTCTGTGGGAGCAACCGGTGTCGCGTCTTGACTGTGTGCGGGAACGATCATCGTCACGACGGCAACGAATGAAATGACAAGGCAACCAATAAGCCGTTTCATAACTTCTCCTTCATCTCTTCTCGGAAATTCTGGGGATGCGGGCGAATGGATGAATACTCGATAAGTGGGCACGATATCGTATCGCTGTCTCAATCACTCAAATGTTGCTGAGGAATTGAGCGGCGAGGCTGATTTCATGAAGGGGATCACTGGCGTTCTCCCGTTCGATTGTAAAGTAGCCGCGATAATTGTGTTCCTCAAGACGAGCAAGCAAATTCGGAAAATCAGCGGTGCCTCGACCCAGGGGGACCTCCAATCCGCGGCCCTGCGCTAAGTCGCGTACTCCATCTTTCGCGTGCACGTGACCAATCTGATGTCCTAGCTGTTGAACGGCCTCGTCGGGCGAAAAACCGTTGATGATCAGATTTCCGGGATCCAAGTTGACGGAAATACTTCCCTCCGGCAAGGCTTGGATCAATCTCGCGAGATCCTCGCCGCTTTCCGTGCCCGTTTCCATGGCCAACCAGGCCCCCACCCGCTGGCCATAGTTGCCCAAATCGGTCAACGCTTGGACGAGAGTGGACCATCGTCCCTCCTCAGACTCCATCTCTTCTTCAGAAGGCACTTGGCCGACCTGATTAATCACGACATTGGTTCCCATCGCGTATGCGAAACGCATCGCTGATTTGGTCGCTTCGATCCGCGACTGAAGATCATCTGCAACATCATAACCCCGACGGGTGCGGAAACTCACCGCGCAGACCTTCAGGTTGAAATCGTCGAGCCATTTGCGGATTTGACGCATGGCAGTGTCGGACATTTCACGCGGATTAAACATGTAACGGGCATCCAGTTCCACGCCCCTAGCGCCCATTTCAGCGATCTTGGGTAACGCTTTTTTGAAGGGCATGCGCAGGCTGGCAACTTGGACGCCAATATTGAGATCAGGCACAGTTCGATTCCCGAGGCCAAATCCGTACGATATAGAACTAACTTGTTTCTGGCTAGCATCCCGGCAGCGGGCTACTCACGGAGCCCTATTCTACCAATAATGCCCGCTTGTGGTTTTCGTTCCCCTTTCATTCCATCGACAACGGAATTCAAGGCATGACAACGATCGGACAGGTTTGTGAGCGTTTGGAGACGATCGCACCCACACGGCTCGCTGAGGAGTGGGACAACGTGGGGTTATTGGTCGGTAATCCCGAGCAAACGGCGCGGAAATTGATGACGTGTTTGACGGTCACACCGGCTACGGCAGAAGAGGCGATTCGTGAATCGGTCGATCTGATTGTCACCCACCACCCATTTCCGTTCCACGCTGTGAAACGGATGACGGTGGAGACAACAGTCGGAAGATTGCTTTGGAATCTCGCACGACATCAGATCTCGATCTACAGTCCACACACGGCCTGGGACTCGGCGGCGACAGGCATCAATCAACAACTGGCAACAGGTTTTGAACTTGATGAAATTGAACCTTTGTTGCCCTCTGAAGGAGACCCAGACCAACTAGGGGCCGGGAGAGTTGGAAATCTTGCTCAGTCATACACGTTGTTGGAAGTGGTGGAGCGAGCCAAGAATTTTCTGAAAATTGATCGGGTTCAGTATGTGGGGGATCCACAACAGCCCGTCAAACGGGTTGGGGTCGCCTGCGGCAGTGCCGGAAGTTTTCTACCGACCGCTGCGGCAGCTAATTGTGATTTGCTATTTACTGGAGAGACCACCTTTCACACGTGTCTCGAAGCGGAAGCTCTTGGGATTGCCTTGATTCTTTCCGGACATTACGCCAGCGAACGGTTTTCGCTTGAGCAACTCGCGGCCGTTCTGGCGGGTGATTTTCCTGATTTGAAGGTCTGGGCAAGCGCTGACGAAGAAGATCCACTCGTTTGGGTCTAAACGGGACAGGCATGTTCAAACTTTGAATTCAATGCCCGAAAGTTCCTCGATACAGCCGATGAGTCGCTTCTAGATCGACTGGGACGGCGTCGAAACCACCCTCATGGCTGCCGTGAGAATTGGGGGTAGTTCTGCTTGTTCCGTTGACGGAACGCATGGGTCACCTAGAATGGAGGCGGCTTTGGCGTCTCGTTAAACTGTGGATTTAGCCGGCCTTGCCCTTTTTAAGTTCCTGAAGGAAAAAAGCCCGGTATGGCAAAATTCTTGACAGCGTTGCCGGTTTACGACGAAGTAAAGCACGTCAATGATGTGCTCGATCAGGTGCGCGGCTACAGCGATCATGTGTTGGTCGTCGATGATGGTTCGACCGACGGTACGGGTGAGCTACTGGCTCGACGCTCGGACGTTCACGTGGTGACTCATGGCGAGAATCGCGGTTACGGCGCAGCATTGATCTCTGCCTTTGAATATGCGCTTAAAAATGGTTTTGATTATTTGGTGACCATTGATTGCGATGGGCAGCATGTGCCGCAAAGAATTCCAGCCTTGGTGGAAGCTTGCGACGGAGTCGATCTTGTTTCGGGCAGCCGTTACCTGCAGATCTTCGATGGCGACAGCGAACCGCCCCAAGACCGCCGACGCATCAATTTTTTGATCACCGCCAGGTTGAACGAGCTGTTGGGTTTGAGCATTACCGATGCCTTCTGTGGATTTAAGGCATATCGAGTTTCAGCGTTGTCGTCCTTGGCGCTAACAGAACATGGCTATGCGATGCCCCTTGAGCTGTGGGTGCAAGCGGCAAAACTGAATTGGCGGATCAAGGAGTATCCTGTTCCGTTGATCTATCTCGATGAAGATCGTTCGTTCGGTGGCAGCCTCGACGACGGTCAGACGCGATTGGAATATTATAATCTTGTGGTTGATCGGAGTCTTGCCGCGTTCAGCACGGATCGCCCGCTTTGCGAAGCGGCGGAAAAGAATCTTGAGTAGATCGGATGGGCGATGATTCGCAGCAGTTGAAGTTGCGAGCACCGGTGAACGACCGGCGAGCTTTGCTATCTCCGTCGATCGATCGTCTCTCGACGATGCTTGCTCAAAATCGACAGCGGCTTGCGTCTTGGACCGAGCGATTGGCCGGTCAAACGGTCAGTGAGTTGCGCCAGATCGCGCGACAGGAAATATGGACTGAGGCTCAGCAATACACACGGCAGTATCGCGATGTCGACCTCAGCCATCGCTCGTTCGAGAACTCTCCCTTTATTGTCACGGGACATCAGCCAGAATTATTTCATCCCGGAGTCTGGTTTAAGAATTTTTTGTTGGATCGGATTGCTCGCCAGTCAGACGCGGTTCCCATTCACCTGATTATCGATAACGACGTTCGCGAATCGGCGTCGATTAGGGTACCAGGTGGTTCGGTCGCCGAGCCCATTACGCAGATTGTGGAATATGATCGGCGCAGTCCCCTGCCCTTTGAGGAACGGCTGATTCAGGATCCGACTCTGCTCGATTCATTCGCACAACGTGTTACGGAGATTATTCATCCGTTGATACCGGATGCCTTGCTGAGTGACCGTTGGCTGATGGCTATTCAACAAGATGCAGGCGAGTCGATTCTCGCGCGACGTGTGGCGCGTTTTCGTCATCGGCTGGAAGCCGATTGCGGTTTGCAGACACTTGAAATCCCTTTGAGCATTGTCTGTGATCAGTTGCCCTTTCAATGCTTGGTCGCTCAAGCGATCGATGATGTTGAACAGATTCACCGAGTCTACAACGAGGCTTTACGGGAGCACCGAAAAAGGAATCGCATTCGGAGTAATGCTCATCCGGTGCCGAATCTGGATCGAGATGATTCGTGGTATGAGTTGCCTTTTTGGATTTGGACTGCGCAATCTCCCGAACGTCAACCGTTGTATGTGATGCGCCGTAATGGAAGTCTGCATATTCGACAGGGCTGCGGTGCCAATCAATGGAAACTTGGTAACTCAGCCGAGCAGCTTGTCACGCAATTAGTCGACCTTCGGCAACAGAGAGTCAAGATTCGCCCGCGTGCGCTGCTCACCACGTTGTATGCGAGACTGTTCCTCTCTGACCTATTTTTGCATGGCATCGGCGGGGCGAAATATGACGAGTTAACCGATGAACTGATCCGACGCTGGTTGCGGGTTGAGCCGCCCGGAATTCTGGTGGCGACCTCCACCGTCCGTTTGCCGATATCCTATCGACGTCAAGATCCCGCGCGAATGGCGGTTTTGCGCCAGTCTCTGAGGCGGTTGGATTATCATCCCGAAGATTTCTTGGAAGCGTCTGATTTGGGAGATGGATTGGGAGCTCAATGGCTGTCGCAAAAACAGTTCTGGATTCGAAAGGAAGAGCCCAGGGGACAGCGTAAACAAAGGCATGATCACATCGTCGAGGCAAATCAGAATCTGCGACGGTTGGTGATGGATCAGCGGAACGCCGTCACTGCCGAACTCGAAGAGTTGCAGACTTGGATTCCCTGGCAGAATCTCCTCGATTCTCGCGAGTACTCGTTCTGTTTGTTTCCCTTCGACTTCCTTCGAGAAGTCATGATCAAATGCTTGCCTTCTGGTGAATAAGTTTCTACAACTATCGCGGTGGAACTGGTCGCGACGAATCCCGACTGAATGAGCATCTAACCAGGTTCATCGACGGATCGTTCTGTTTGTTGAGGCGTGTCGAGGTAGTGACACATTGCTTCAAGCAGAGTAGCGCCTGAGCTTTTGCGGGCTCAGGAGATTTTTATGCTCGATCAAGGAAGGGATTCGCCTCAATGAGTTTGCAGTCCGCATCGATTCTGCCTCACCGCGTGGCCGTCGACAGTCTCAAGTCCTCGAAAAGGCCTCGTTCATCTCTGAGTCAAAAGCAACAGAGGCTGCGTTATGGTGCGCGTGTTCGCTCGGAATTTCGGTTGTCACATGGTCGTGTGGGCGACCATCTGTTGATTTATGCATTTTTGCAATCGCTGATGCAGAGTTCCAGTGAGTCTGAATTTCAATGGAATCTTGATCGGCCTGATTACGAGCCCACGCAGCGGTTGCTGCTTTGGCGCGGTGACGATCTGGTTGGCCACATTCGTCTAACGCGTCGGATGATTCGCTGGCGCAATGCTTGGTTGCCAACCTGCGATCTTTCCGAATTTGCGCTGTTGCCTGAGTTTGCTCAAGAGGATCAAAGAGCGCGATTGTTGCAGGCAGCGGTAGAGGATGCAGCTGACGCCGGTGCTCTCTTGCTCACCTGCCGAACCTATGGGGATGTCGTTCCCCCGGATTCCAGTTGGATCGCCAACGGACGTGTGATGATTTATAGCGAGTCAGCCCGAACATTTCTCGCTCACTGTGCGACTTTCAACGAACAGTATCCGGATTTGAAGCACTTTCGCGTTCGACCATGGCGGTACGTTGAACAACGCGAGTTGGCTGAGATCTACGATGCAAATACCGCGCAGATTGACGGAACTCCGATCCGAGACGAAGAGTATTGGCGGTGGTTGTTGACCCGGCGCGGCTTTGACGAAATCCTGGTGGTGACCATCAAGTCAGAAGAATATGCCGCGAATCCTGAAACTCAGGATATCATCCTCGGCTATGCATTCGTCCGTGGGAATGACATTGTTGAAATGATGGTTGTGCCGGAGCGTCCCGAATTGGCCCTGCCTCTCATGCAGCGAGTTGCGGCGGATGCCATTGAACGGAATGATCACTTCGTCCGACTTTTTCGACCTGCTTGGACGTTTCCGTCCGCAGATGTACTCGATCGATTGCTCGGACTCTCCGATAAGAGGCGATCGTGCAAAGCAACTCAGGCCGTATTTGCCGCTGATCCACTTGGATTGCTCGAAGTGATTTGCCAGGAGACCGAACCGCATCTTGTGAAATCGGTCGACAATGCTGGCGTAGAACTCGATTTGGCCGGACAAGGGGTTTGGATTGGACCTTCGCGAGAGGATCGACTGGAGATGAAAAAGCGTAGTAGACGATCCAAGGCATGCTGCATGGTGCCACCGGAAGATGTCACGCGCTTCCTCTGCGGATGCCTGGCTGACGATAGGTCATCAAAGATTGAATTCCCGACAGCGGCAATTCGTCGTGAGGTGACAAACGTTTTTCAACCTGTCACGTTGTGGCGATCGACTCTCGATGATCTGCCATCTTCGAATTGAGTTAAACCTTCGGAGCGAGTTACCGAGTAATCATTGCGTGATACGCCAATCGCCTGGTTTCGAAGCCAGTCCAGGTGGCGACTGTACTCGCGCTGTTCAACGAGGTTTAAAGAGCTTGTATGGTTGGCGTCGGTCAGCGCCACGATTTGAGACTCGCCACCATAAGCTTGAATGACGCGATCCTGATACGGTGCCGGTACTGTCTTATCTTGCCGTGAACTGATAATCACCGCTGGACAAGATGCAGCCTTCGCATTCTCGATGCTGCACAGATTTTTGGGGACCTTTTGCGAAATCAGGAAGGAACCTAGCCACAGGTTCCACCAGCCATGGCGTCCCAGAATCAGTTGTCGTAGGGGCGGTGGATTTCTGAGTACGAGTCCGGCAACTTTGTGTTGAGCCGCCAGATAAAGTGATGGAACTGTACCGAGACTGTTTCCCATCACCACAATTGGACGACCATCTGCCACCGTTTGTATTTCTGAGAAAACACATTCAGCAGCAGCTGCCAACGTCTTGAGACTGGCAGATCCAGAACTGCCTCCGTAACCCGGAGGGTTTACCGACCATAATTCGGCGCGAAGGTCTGACCAGTAGTCCATCGGGTGATAGGTCGCTCGCTCCGCACGACCCGAAGTTCCGGAAAACTTGAGGACGAATACATCCATATCCTCAGAACGAGACGAGCCAACTCGACGATTCCAGGTTTCAATCGAACCGCGACCAAAAGGCAGCATTCTTCGCTGTTTGTGGGCGGGTCGAAGCGGATGCTGGGATGGCCGAAAGATCAGCCGGTCAGCGATCATCTGCGCGATGACAGTCATTTCGCTTTGTTCATCTCTTAGGGGAAGTCGGGCGAGCGTAGTTCCGGTAAGCCTCTTTAACTGTCAGCTCTTTCCAAACGCTAGAAGAAAGAGCTGAAATCGCCCGTGCAATACTCGCATAAACGCCTACCGAGCATTGCTCTGAAGATTTCAACTTACCGAAGTGGCCGCAAATTGGTCAATGACCTCAAAGGTCGCACAGTCGGCTTTCTCAGGGATTTCTGGGCGAAAATCCGTAAAATCAACCCCGCTTGCCCTTAGTGAACCCGTTGTCCAGGTTGGGCGCCCTCGTCTACGCCGAGCAGGAACACGTCAGAACCTCCAGGGCCGCTGGCCACAATCATCCCCTCGCTGACGCCAAATTTCATTTTTCGAGGAGCGAGATTGGCCACCATGACGACGAGTCTCCCGGTGAGTTTTTCTGGATCGTACGCCTGTTTGATTCCTGCAAACACCGTTCGGCGTTCCTCCCCACCCAGACTCAAAGTTATTTTCAAGAGCTTACGAGCTTCCTCCACATGCTCCGCTTGGATGATCCGGGCAACTCGCAAATCAACTTTGGCAAAGTCATCGATAGTGATCTCTTCGGCGAGTGGTTCGTCCTTGAGCGGTTGATCGCTATCCTGAAAGGATGATTCTCCGCTGGTGTCCTGAGGAACTTCTTCCTGTTTACTTTCTTCGATCATGGCTTCAACTTTCTTCAGGTCTGCGCGTTGCATGAGATGTTTGAATTTGCTGACGGGTTTTCCGGTCAGCGGTGTTTGGGATTGCTCCCATTCTGTGATGGAATCATTCAGGAGTTCGCCGGTCTGCTCAGCAAGCTTCGGCAAAACGGGAGCCAGATAGATGGCCAGTTGGCGGAACAAGTTGAGCGCCACCGTGCATACTTGTTGCAAACGCTCTGACTTGTCTGGATCCTTTGCCAGTGCCCAAGGCTCTTGGGACTCAACGTATGGATTCGCTCGGTCAGCGAGTTCCATGATTAATCGCATGGCGCGATTGTAGTCGCATTTCTCGTACGCCTCGGCAATTTCATGCCCGGCGGCTGCACCTTGTTTAAAAAGGCCGCCATCGTCGGGATAGGTTTCGCAAAGTCCTAGCCCATGAGCGAACTTGGCAGTGCGACTGGCCAGGTTGATGACCTTGCCAACAAGATCAGAATTCACCTTGTTCACGAACTCTTCTAGATTCAGATCGATGTCATCCGTGCGAGGGCCGAGTTTGGACGCGTAAAAATACCTTAGATAACTCGGGTCCAGATGATTCAGATAGGTCGCAGCCATGACAAATGTGCCTTGGCTCTTCGACATTTTTTCACCGGCGACGGTGAGGAAGCCGTGGATATGAACCTTGGTGGGAAGATTGTATCCGGCAGACTTCAACATGCCTGGCCAGAACAAAGTGTGAAAGTACGTAATGTCTTTTCCAATGAAGTGATGAATCTCGGTCGCGTCGTCACGCCACCAATCGTCGAACGCTTCACCGTGCTTGTTACACCACTGTTGCGTGGAAGCCATGTAGCCAATCGGCGCATCGAACCAGACGTACCAGTAGTTGCCCGGGCTGTCTGGAATCTCAAAGCCAAAATAGGGTGCCGGTCGTGAGATGTCCCAATCCTTAAGTTCCTTGCGACCTTCCGGAGATTTCGGATCTCCCAGGAAGTGTCCCTTCAAATAATTGGCCGTTTCGGGTTGTAGGTGCTCGTCGCTTTGAGTCCACTCCTCCAGGAATTCATGGAGCTGTTCAAGTTCGATAAACAGATGGGGCGCACTGCGAATTTCTGGGGTCGAGCCGGAAAGCGTACTCACCGGGTCAATCAATTCAGCGGGAGTGTAGGTGATGCCACAAACACTGCAGTTATCACCCGGCTGATTCTTCGCTCCACAATTTGGGTCGGGACAAGTTCCTCGGACAAATCGATCCGCCAGAAAAGTACCCGCTTCGACGTCGTACAGCTGTTCGACATCCTGTTCCTTGACCAAACCGGCATCGCGAATCGATTGCCACATCACGGCACACTTTTCGCGGTTCTCGTCGCTATTCGTACTTCCATAGTTGTCGAACGAAACACCAAAGTTGGCAAAGTCCCGTTCGTGATTCCCCTGCATCTCCTCAATCAACGCCTCTTCGCTACGGCCTTCTTGCCGAGCGCGAATCATGATGGCGGTTCCGTGCGTATCGTCCGCACAAATGAAAATGCAACGGTGACCTCGTAAACGTTGAAAGCGAACCCAGATGTCCGTTTGGATATATTCCACTAAATGACCAATGTGGATCGGACCATTCGCATAGGGCAGGGCGGCGGTCACCAAGATCTGGCGTTTTGTTGACATGCAGTCGTGTTCCAAGTCTCAGAGGCTAGGAAAAGCGAGCGCGACATTGTAACGAAGAGACGCGTGAGTCGGGAGGGCGTGCCGAAATCGTCCGCAACCCGTTGGTGGGGCGGTGGAGGACCGTGACCACGCTAGACAGCCCGGTTTCCACTCGAAAATGAAATCATTCGGCACGCGAACTGCTCCTCCTGGAAAAAAGCGGAGCCGTCGATCACCCTTTCGATCGCTTTTTGTGAGAATCTAAGCCAAAAAGCGAGTTGGGTGCTGGCAGTGCTATCACGAGGTTGACGGATCGGCCTTGTAAAATTTTCCAAATCGACGAACATTCGCCCGCGAACGAACGATTGGCTTCCTCGACGTGAATGGATGTCAGCCTGACTAAGGAGGGAAAGGATGCTCTCACTACAGCCGATGTTGCTTGCCGCTGCTTTGACGGTGACTGCCGATGTTGAGATTTTGGAATTCACCGCCAGTTGGTGTGGTCCCTGTCAGGAGATGAAGGGAACGGTTGATCAGCTGCGGACGACGGGGCACAAAGTTTACACCGTTGATTTTGATCAGCGGCAAGATCTTGCCAAGCGATTCGGCGTAACGCGAGTTCCTACCTATCTCAAGATTGTGAATGGTCAGGCCGTCGATCGCATTGTAGGAGCCGTGCCTGCGCAACAACTCGTCGGCATGATCCAGCGTCCAGTACCGGTTCCGAATCGATCAGTTGCTGTTCCCGCGAGAACAGGCGCAGCCAACGCGGTTCCCACAAGAGCAGGCTTGGCCAACGTTACTCAGCCTTCTGTTAATTCAGGCCAGCAGAAATCGTTCGAACAGATTGCCATGGATGCATCAGTCCGTTTACGCGTTGACGATGCAGGAGGCCATTCGTTTGGTACCGGAACGATTGTTGATGTTCATCAAGCCCGAAATTCGATCGAAGGACTGGTGCTCACCTGCGGTCACATTTTCCGAAGTTCACAAGGCAAAGGAAGGATTACCGTCGAACTTTTCGAGTCCTCGCAGAAAGGTACGGTGACTGGCAAGTTGCTTCGGCATGATCTGGATCGAGATCTAGCATTGATTGCCATCCCCTTGCGAGCTCCCATTCGACCCGTTCGTATTGCAGGGTCAGACTATCGAGTTTCTCGCGGCCAGCCCGTCTTTTCCATCGGTTGTAATCGCGGTGCTGATCCCACGGTGATGCGTGGACAGATCAACGCCGTCAACAAGTTTTTGGGACCGGAGAATATTACGGTTTCTGGCCGTCCTGTCGACGGTCGTAGCGGTGGAGGATTATTCTCGAAGGATGGATTTCTAGTCGGGGTCTGTAACGCTGCCGACCCAGAAACCAATGAAGGGCTCTACGCGGCCTACCAGTCGATCCATAAGAAGCTTGATGTCGCGAAGCTCGCCTTCGTCTATCAGGCCATGCCTCCTAAAGATGCTCAGCCTGATCTTACCAGGACGAAAGATCGCGGTCCCCAAACGGTTGCTGTACCGTCCAGGACAGCAGCGACCAGCGCTCCAGCTGCACCATCTCAAACGGTTAATCCCGTGGCGTCGACGAATTCAATGCAAAATATCGATCGGCAACGCGAGGCAGAGATTCTCAATCCTCAGCAGGGTAGGGCTGAGGTCATTTGCATTATTCGCACACCGGGGAGTCCGGAAAAAGACCGACTTGTGATTCTCGATCGACCATCCCGTGAATTCATGGCACGTCTGGCGAGAGAAGATCACAATCAACGTCATCGCAAGCTGACCGAACTTCGGGTGGAACGCCGTATCGATCGACCGGCGGGGGAACGCTAGGATGACTGTAGTCCTATGTTTCGGCGGATCAGGCAAGAGCTTGACGATGAGGCATGCAGCAAGGGTGCCTCATCGATGCTTGTACGATCCCGTCATCCTGACGGGACAAGATGGGTGGCTTCGAGCCAGCAACATTCACGGTCGGATAGGGATGCTGCGACCGCTAAGATTTGAGCAAGAATGCTCCTTCAATTTCGATTGCAATGCCACCTGGTAATGCGTTGAAGCCAACGGCACTGCGAGTGCCAACACCGTGATCGTCGCCAAACACGCTAGCCATCAATTCACTGCAGCCATTGATGACTGCCGGTTGTGCTCCGAACTCAGGAGTACAGTTCACCATCCCCAGCAGCTTCACGACGCGATCGATGCGATCGAGAGATCCGAGATGGGCTTTGAGGGTCGCCAGAATCGCCAGCCCCGTTTGTTTGGCGGCTTCGTAGCCCTGTTCCTGAGTCATGCTGTCACCAACGACACCCGTGATGAGGGTTCCATCGGGCAGTAACGGACCGTGTCCCGAGACATAGCAAAGGTCGCCCACAATCAACGCTGGCTTATAGACGCCTGCGGGTTTAGGAGCGGGGGGAAGTTCGAGTGCGAGTTCGGCGATTTTTGCATCTGCTGACATGAGTACAGGCCTTTCTTTGAGTGAATCGATCGTTTTCGCCGTCTGAGGTCTGATGACCTTCGGTGAGCAGCGTCTTTATTTTTTGGGGTTCTTGTAAACGTCCTTCGGGTCGACATGACGTTCGGCGATGACTCGCGATCCCTCCGATGTCAATTCGCGAAAGAAGCAGCTTCGATAGCCTTTGTGGCAGGCTGCGCCCTCTTGCTCAACTCGCAACAGGATCGCATCGGCATCGCAGTCGATTAAGATTTGCTGCACGACTTGTACATGGCCGCTTTCTTCACCTTTGTGCCAGAGACGCTCGCGACTGCGACTGTAGTAGACGGCCCGCCCACTGGAAACGGTGAGGTCAAATGCCTCCTGATTCATGTAAGCAAGCATCAAAACTTGCCCCGTCTTAGCGTCTTGCGCGACGGCCGGTAGGCAGCCCTGGGTTCCCCGGCTGAAGTCGGGTCCGTTTACGTCGGTCACGACCGAGTCTCCGTAATAGAGAAGATTTGCGGCTGTGGAAACGATTCAGGATATCCGGATTGGTTGGCAATCGCTAGGGCTGCCTACTTTCCGTTCGCCCGTGGCAGGCCCCCTCATCGACTGCCCAAATCTTGTAAGGCGTCAGAATCGGTAAGTCACGAGTAACTTGTAGCTGACAGCAATGCCTACAGATCAACGGTGTCGCAGGCCGATGCAAAAAAACACGGTCGCAGCCAATATGCAAATGTGGAGGGATGCCACGCGGCCGTTGCTCTGCTCTGGTTCAAAAAGGAAAAGACTCTTGAGCTCTTCGATTAGTGTCATATTGCCAGTTCGAAACTTGCAATACGAGTTGGCGTTACGTGTGGATCGTCTCCTGGAAATCCTGTCGGAATTGTCGGCGGACTTTGAGATTCTGATCATCGACTATGGTTCCTTCGATCAAACGCCCGAAATAGCTGCGGAGCTGTCGGCGTCGTTTCCTCAAGTGAAATTGGTCGAGTGTTCCGAGGTCAGCGATCCTGTGCTGGTGGTGGATGAGTCGATTCCAATGGCTTTGGGGGACTATATCTTCATCCACGATGCGTCGATGCCGCTAAGTCAGCAGACAATGCGGCAGCTGTGGGAGAATCGAGATGGCCGTCGCGTCGCGGCCTCCATCGAGTTGCGCAGTTCACGGAAGGTGCGGCCCGATCGTCGGGAGAGCTCGCTGCATCTTCTGAGTCGTTCGAACCTGCAACCATCCCGCGCAAGAATAGATGGATCGCCTCTCCAGGCTGATAGCTACATGCGGGCGGATGGTGTCCAAGAGCGGATGGCTGACGAACCAATGAATCCAAACATGGCCGCACGGCTGCGACGGTTTGTTTCTCAGTAACGCTCGCAGGCGGTAAACGTCAACAAGCCACTCGAATCCCTGGCTGGTCGAGTGGCTTGTTGTTGGACGATAGGCAGCGTGTTGTTAACGCTGTCGAAGTGGATTACGACGTCCGCTCGTTGGCCGTGGTCGTTCCGTCTTTCGAGGTTCTTCTTGGATTTCGACCGTGACCTTCTCAACGGTTGTCAGTTCAGCGGCTGGAGCTGCCGCTGCGGCTGTAGGTTGATTTTGAGTTGGCGGATGAACGGTTGGCTCGGCTGTTCCCGAATCCCCTTGGAATCTAAGGGGATTATGATGTGGAGCGTATTGCGTCACTTGATGGTGGACTTGACCCAGAGGTCGAGCATTCACGGTTGTCAATTGACTCGGTCGACCAGTGGCGGCTGTCGCTGGATGAGCAAACGTTGTTGCTGGCTGCCCTGTATATGCCTGAGGATGGACGCCGGCTGCGACGGGCTGTCCGACATATGCCTGAGGATAGACGCCGGCTGTGACGGGCTGTCCGACATATGCCTGAGGATGGACACCAGCTGCGACTGGCTGTCCGACATATGCTTGAGGATGGACGCCGGCTGCGACGGGCTGTCCGACGAACCTTTGAGGCTGAACGGTAGTGGCCAGCGGCTGTCCGATGTAGGGGTGCGGCTGAACGACTAAAGTGGTCGGTCGAGCTACCAGAGCTTGCGGATGAGCTGCGACAGGTTGTTGTTGAATCGACTGTGATGGGTGGAGCAGTTGACCCTGCTGAGGAGTTCTATTGGCTGCAGGATGCGCCGGCTGCTGAGTTTGCGTGGGTGCAATCTGAGCTGAGCTGTCCGCTGACGAGGAGGGCGTAGCGGGTGCAGTCGTCGCAATCTCGACCTCGGCAGAAATGGTTCTCACGTTGCTTTCAAGACCATCTTGTTCGTTCAGTGATGCAACTCGATCACCACGCTCGGACTTTTCGCCCAGATCGAGTAGATCGAGATCAAATTCATCTTCCCCTTCGGTTTCCGCAGGAGATTCAGGTAACGGATCGGGCGAACCAAAGATGTCGTCATCCGTTTTAGGCGTCGTGGATTCGTCCGCCGGTGCAGGAGTTGTTTCCGTAGCCGGATTGCTGATGTCTCCCGGAAGCGTCGCATCTGGTGCCGCGGTACCAGGTGGCGTCGTGTCATCTGGAAGCGATCCGAAATCCAGAGTCTGTTGACTGTTGTTCGTCGACGGAGCCGAGCTTTGTGGGCTGGATCCGGTACTGGCGTCTTCCGGTCTCGCTTGGATCGGTTGACGATTGCGAGTCCGTTGCGAAGCTTCATCCCGTGCGTCCGGAACAATCGGCTTGAAGGGGACTCGATCAGGAATCACGAAGGGCGTCAACGCTCGTGATTGAGGCTCCGGAGCCTGCTCCGGCCAACGACGCCAGTTTTCGCGGAAATAGCCATATGTCAGGACGTTCGTCGGGCAATTGCCGACGGCACACGAGACGTTTCCAATGTGATGCTCGTGATGATGACGACCGACCAATTGTCCCGACGCTTGCGGCTGGGCGATGAGCATCGCGGCACTGGCGATTAGAAACAACTTTTTAGATCGATGTCTAACCATTTGGGGGCTGTCCTTTGAGTTAAGGGGGTACCTTCCAGGATCTACACGATAGGTTGCCAATCAGGCGACAATGTTTGCCAATCAGGCGATGACCTTAGAAGGTGAAACTTCCGCGTGGGAATCGTTGGAGGAACTGAATCGTCTGAGCACCGAGCAACGTGAAGCCCATCATGCGTTCGACAGGATTGAGTACCTTGGTGACGAGCGAGTTGACAGCAACCAGCTTGTCTTCGGCCACAAAGATCCGGTCTCCAGGCAACAGTTGGTAATTCGTCGCGGTCGATGCACCGCGTGTAATTGCTTGCCAGTCAATCGGCAGGATCTGATCACAACCTGACTCCTTCGGAGCTGGTCGGGAGATCCAGAGTCGTTTACTAGAAACTTGCTGGAGACCTCCGACCTGGGCGATTGCGTCCAAAACGGTTTCGTTACCCGTGATCGGAATGCGAACAACGTTGTCCCCGAAGCCCGCACCCTCCGTGATGATGTAAAAGAACTTGCTGTTATAGATCAGGACGTCGACGGATACCTTTGGATGGTCAAGATACTCGGCGAGTTTCGTTTCAATGGCCAGGCGTGCCTCCTCAACCGTCAATCCCGAGACGTAGACACTGCCGTAAATTCCAAGGTTGATGAATCCGTCTGGACCGATCAGGTGTTCACCAGCGATCTGCTGGACGCCCGAGGCCTGTAACAGTGAGATGGATACCTGCGGATTTTCGATCAACCGTGACAAGTGTTCAGCAACGGCATCCTGAGCTTCGTCAATCGTCATTCCCGCAATCTTCACAGAGTCATAGGCTGCACCTAGATTGACTCGACCCGAGGAGTCGACTTGGTAGGTCGAAGCGATCGGTTGATCAAAGAGTGCATTTGGAACAATGATCTGGAGGTAGTCTGAGCTTTGGATGTAATAAGGATCTTTGGGGAAAAGCCGAATCGCTTGGATGACGAGAATGTCCGGCGGAGCCACCCGATAGCGTGGCAAGGAAACTTTTGCCAGTTCTGAAGGTGGGCTGATCGCCGACGGAACGGGTTCCGTGAGCGGATTGCCATTCTCATCGATCTCGCTGGCATCCATAATCGGAGCTAACTGCGGATGAGATTCCAGTTCGTGCGGCTGGATGCCCAGGTTTCCCGAAGGAATCGCCACACATCCGCTGAGCGAAAGGCAACTGATGGCCGCAAGTAACCACGTCGCGATGGAAGTCTGTGTCTTAGTGCTGGTATTTGCTTGGCAAGTCATCTTCATGATCTGCTTTCCCTAGTCCGGAGGCGATGAGGCCTCACGTGGATAAGTCTATCTGACCCCTACAGCCGGAATAATCGGCAAACTTTGACAGGTTCTTTGCTTTCGTTTTCGGCTTTCTCGAATTTTGTCTAAATATCACCCTCTATTCGCTGCTTTCGCTCTAATTGGTATCCATTTGGCCCTGCCAGCAGCTAGCGATACGCATTTGTGGCGTCTAAACGTAGTCATATCTTGAGTTTGGGCATTTTGAGAGCTATACGTATTCGGCGGCTGATCGAAGATTGGTCGACCGGACGTCTCCCATCGCGGATTTGACAGACCCAAATAGACGCTTAGGATGAGTCGATTAACGCGAGCAAAAAGCGGTTGAGCTTCGTAGCAAGCAAAAAGCGGCTTAGCTTCGTAGAATAAAGTCGATATCACTGCCAGCAAGGCAAAGCTACGCGCCGTTCAGTCCTGTGTCTGACGAATCCAGCCCGATCGGGCTGTCGAAAGGTCGGTTCAAATATTGCAGCGACACATCAGGTGCCGAACCGACGCTGTGTCCTCACAACTTCACGATTCCTTTTCGAAAACGATGACGAAATAAGCCATGAAGAAGCTGAACATTCCCTTCTTGTTGTTTTTGGTAATTGGTTTCATGGTGCTCGTTGTGGGCACGCACTTTCTTCATGGGTATCAACTTGCCCGCAATGCAGCCAATTTGCGGGAGCGAGCCGACCGTGCAGGCGAAAAGGGCGATATTGATGAACAGATTCGTATCTTGCAGCGATATCTGCGGTATGAACCGGATGACATGGAGCAACTGAAAGTACTCCTGGGCGCCTCACGCGACCGTACTTTGTCCGCGGAATCGGTCAATCTTCAAGAAATCTACAAGCAATACAATTCGCTCGAGAAGGCGATTCGAAATCATCCTGAGGATGTCGAGTTGCGACGATTGGGCCTCGACTTTGCCTTGCATCCGACCGTCATGCGAATCCCGGATGCTGTCAGTCATCTAAAAAGCATCGAATCGGCAGGAGAGATGACGAGCAAGGACAAGGTCATTTTCGCTCAATGCCTGGAGGCGCAAAGCAAGACGGGCGAGGCGATCGCCGAGCTCTCGGCAATGGTCGGATACAACGCAAGTTCAAATTCTTTCAGTGACGAGCAGGCGACAGCTGTCGATGAAGTAACTGCCTACATGGTGCTGCTCTCCATGTTGGAACGCCAAAGTTCCCGCGAAATCGCTGATGAAGTTTCGCTCGCCATTCTGAATCGGATGGTTGAAAAGAATCCAGAGTCGGCAAGTGGTTATCTGCGACGTGCATCCTTCTATCAAGGAAAGGATGAAGATCCGCAGGCAGAAGAAAAATCGCTTGCCGATGTGCAGAAGGCTTTGGATGTCGACTCGCAGTCAGGCGATTCGTCCATCGGCGTTGTTCTCAATGCGGTCTCGATCTATCTGAAGCTTGGCCGCATTCAAGAGGCCAATACTTTGCTCCTAGGGTCGCTTGATAAGTATCCCGACGATCGACGAATCTACATGGCTTTGTCGGAGGTTAAGCTGAGAGAAGGAAACAATGAGGCGGCGCTCGCGGTTGTGGAACAGGGGCTGGCAAAGCTTCCGCTCAACCCTGAGTTGATCTATCAAAGAGCCTCGATCGAGTTGGATTTGGGGCGGGTTGAAGATTGTCGGAATGATATCAAGCGATTGAGAGAAGAAAGGTTTGATCCCTCCCGCTTGGACATGCTCCTGGCTCGCGTCTTGATCAAAGAGGGAAAGCTGAGAGATGCAGAGTCTCTCTTGTTGCGGTTGTCATCCCGAGGACGACATTCGGATTGGGTATCGCGACGTATCGATTCGCTCTTGATGGGCGTCTATAAGGGGCTTGGGCAACACGATAAAGTCGCGCCGATTGCCGAACGAATGGGTGAGAATTCAAGCAATGCCAAGTTTGAACTGGCGCGTTCTTTGTTCTTGCAGGGACGCTATGACGAAGCTGAAGAACATCTCACGGAAATTGTCAAAAATACGGAAGTCCTGACCCCCGAAGGCAAGGTTCTGATCTTTCGTATGACCATGGATTGCCGCATCGCGCGAGAACAGCAGAAGCCCGAGGCCGCGCGTGACTGGACCAGTGTCGATAACATGGCGAAGATCTGGGTCGAAAGGCAGGAATACACAGATGCACAACAGCTGCAGTTCCAAATTGATCTGCTGCGGCGCAAGGGACAGCTTCGTGAGGCTCGTGCACTTGCCGAGACGGCTGTGCAGCGACATCGAAACAACGCGAATCTCTGGATGCTGCTCAATAATTTGACGACGGACAACGATCAAGGAATGTCGATCCTCAACCAGATTCAGGATCTCTTCGGAGACTCCTTGCCATTACGAGCGGCACGAGCCGATCGGATTGTCGCTATGGGTGGAGATGATGCTTCTGCTCAGCTGCTTGGCTTGTTGAATGGTAGCGAAGGCTATACGCCCAAAAATCAGGCGCTCTTGAAATCGGTGGTCGTCAATCAACTTGCTCGTATTCGGGCGTTTGACGATGCGATTAAGCTGCTACTGGAATTGTCAGCCCAGGATCCGTCGAATGTGACCCTGAAGACGACAATCTTCGATCTCGCGATCAAGTCCGGTAACAGGGATTTGATCGGACAAATCATGCAAGAGTTGGCGACGGATCCGGGTAAGAATTCGACGGAATGGCGAATTGCTGAGGCAACTCGTCTTCTCTGGGAAAATGAGAACGGCAACGCCGATGATGGAGCCTTAACGGAGGCTTGGGACCTTGTCGAAAAGGCTCGTGATGCTCGTCCCGATTGGGCCCCAGTCTATGAGCTGCAGGCAGACATCTTGAACAAGAGAAGTAATTTTGAAGCTGCGGCAAGTGCTCTTGAGACTGCTCTGGAGAAACGTCCCGGACACATTCAGTCAATTAAAAAATTAGCAACGATTTACAAGACATTAGGTCGTAGTGCCGAAGCCTTCAAGCTGATGAGCCAATTGCCCGATGTTGAGAAGAGTCGGGATGATTTAATCGACGATTTGAGACAGATCGCATCTGCAGATCCTCAGGCGGCTTTAGCACGTGCGGAATCTCTGATTCCCGAGGATACCACCGAGGTACTCGACTTGGTATTGCTCTCCGATGTCCAGGCAGTCGCCGGTCAAAAAGCGGAGGCTCTGAATACTCTCAAACGAGCGATTCAACTTGATCCAAATGTTCCTCAGGGATGGACTCGGATGGTCGCCTTGTTGTTAGAAGAAGGCCGAGCAGATGATGCGAGATCCCTTGTTGCTCAACTTTCAAACAAAGTTTCTAGCGAAAGTCTGCCGCTGATTCAGGGGCAATGTCAGGCATTGCTCGGCGACTATGGTGAGGCCGTCAAAGCATATGAAGCTGGAATTCAAGCGGATCCCGAAAACGACGTGCTCTTGAGAAATCTCGTGCTTGCCTATCAGGCTTCCGGTCAAAACGAAAAGATGGCGCAATCGCTTGAGACGATCATCGCTTCCAATGGCAGCAGTGCGAATTGGGCCCGACGGACGAAGGCATCGATGCTGGCGGCAACGAGTGTGTACAAGGATTTCCTGCAAGCGTTGGAGCTGCTTGAGCAAAACGCCGATCAATCCGGGAACTTAACGGGTGAAGACTTGGTGTTCTGGCTGCGATTCTCGGCGCAACGTCCCGAGGCTTTATCACGAGAGCGGGCCGCTACACGACTGGATGAGATCCGACAGCAACGCCGCTTGTCGGTTCCTGAGCGAGCGATCCTTGCTTCACTTCACAAGCAAAACGGTCGTTGGGAAGAAGCGAAGGCGACCATGCTGGATGTCATGGCCAATGCTCCGAACGATTCCGGTTATGCTGCAACGTTCGTCGAATGGCTACTCGAAGAAGATGAATTAGCCGATGCAGCAGCGTGGCTTCGCAGCATTCCGACACAATCCGTAGATTCGTTGCGGTTCAGTACGATCTTGCTCGTTCGCCAAGGCAATGCTCAGGATGCTGCTAAGGCACTACTTAATTTGTCAAAGCAGGTTCGGAATCCGGCCCAGGCGAATAATGTCTCAAACGTTGCGATCATCATGGAAGAGGCAGGGAAACACGACCCGCGTTTCTATGAATTGGCTGAGAAACAATGGAAGCGATATATCCAGCTGCGACCGAACGAAGACCGGCGACTGGTTGAATTCTACTCGCGAGTTCCGGGTGGTAAAAAGTTGAATGAAGCGATCGAACTTTGCCAGAAAGAAATCGTAAAGGCAATTAAGGCCAATGATCCCGCGATGATGAGATACTACTTCACGCTTGCACTGCGAGGGTTGCGAACGAACGAAGGTAACATTCCAGCTGATTCCGAGGTGTTCGCTCGGATTCGCAAATGGTTCGATGCTGCAAGATCACGTAATCTCGATAATTCGGAACTCAGTTGGTTAGAGGTGGATTTCTATGACATTCAGGGTGACACCGAAAAATTGGATCAACTTTATCGAGCGTTTTTGAACCGATCTGATGCTTCTGATCTTCAAAAGGCCGTTGTGAGAAATAACTTGGCTTATCAACTCGCAGCAAGCGGCAAGGGTGCTGAAGCTTTGGAGGTCATTGGTGATGCTATCGATCAACTTGGGCCACGTGCCGATTTCCTCGACACTCGGGCCCTCGCTTATCTTGCTAGTGGCGATTATGCGAACGCGGTAAAGGATCTCAATCTTGCCCTGAATTCAGGAAACGAGAGTGGTCCGATGTTGTTCCACTTGGCACTTGCATATGACGGAAACGGTGACCGGCAACAAGCGGCTCAAAGCTTGCAACGTGCATTGGACCTGGGGCTTCAGGAATCCGATATGTCGCAGTCGGAAGCTGAGAAATTTAGAAGGCTCCAAGAAAAACTGAAGGACGAGATGGCAGAGGGAGAGCCGCAATTGTAATTGCGGTTTCGAATCGCCCATCTCGCACCTCGAAATGCGTTGGCTTTTGCCAGGTGGGCATGTCCCGTTGAAGCCAATCTGCAGTCCATCTGATCAGATGATCGAGTTTTGCTCGCGTTTAATCAAAACGCTCGGCAAACTGCTACGCATTCGTTGAGTGATGCGAATTTGCTCGCCGCATTGGTAAAAGTGACCGGCACATCCAAGACGATTCAAAAGATCTCGCGTCTTCTCATCGCGTTAGACGGCGGGCTCGGAGCTAATCGCGGTAGCCCCGGTGCTAGTCATGGTGCCTCAAGCAATGGTAGGTTATTCGACTGCCGAGCATGATCCCAAGCTTCTTATTGGATAACTCAGGTTGGGGTGCGAGATATCAATTGGCGAGCGGGTCATGTTAGGATTGACATAGACCTAAAGTTATTCATTGAATCATAAACTCACTGCGTGACTGCAATTTGCTGATAGAACAGTCGTTATTTGTTTAGATATTTCAAATAACACATTCCGGTGAACGAGGAGATGAGGACTTCTGGGGAATTGGGATCATGGAAGTACGCGGCAAAACTGTCGTGAAAAATCAATGCGGAATGATACGCCAAATTTTGATGCGGCGAGCCTATTCGATGTTGGACATCAAAGTCGCTGAATGGTCTGAAGACGACATTATTTTAAATCGTCAAGGACAACGACCAGTACCGATCTTGGAGGGCCAGGGCTCTGTTGCCGTTGCTTTATTCTTTGAAGGTATCGTGCCAGTCTTGTACCATGTCGTTCACGCGGCTCGTCAATTCGCAAATGTCCTCGACCGTAAACGACACTGCTCCCCCGGCTACCAATGGGGAGTTTGGAAAGGTCGCTCAGGGCGTACTTTTTTGTTGCGAAGGCGGTTGAAAAATACGAGCTTCGGCCGTTTCAGGCGAATTTGGCAGTGTGTTCTATTTTTACTTTCTAGGCTGCGAGACCCAGCCTGGGCTTGCAACCATAGCGACGGACGAGTTGCAAAATACGCACCGACTCTGTTTGTGTTCTTTTTGTTCTACATTCTTATTCACGGTATTCTCCCAGTGGTTTTACGATAATGTATCGCCTTTTACGCACACTTTTTTTTCTGTTCCCTGCCGAACGCGCACACCATCTGGGATTCAGCTTATTACGTTTTGCCATGGCTTTTCCGATTGTCGGTCACTTGCTGCGTGCATTCTATCGTGTGAATGAACCATATTTACAAGTCAACGCATTTGGGCTCCGATTTTCGAACCCAGTTGGACTAGCAGCCGGATTTGATAAAGACGCTATCGGTTACAACGCCCTTGGTGGACTTGGTTTCGGGGCTGTTGAAGTTGGTACCCTCACAGCCCATCCTCAAACTGGAAACCCGCAACCTCGCATGTTTCGCCTTCCGCAAGATCGCGCTTTGATTAATCGCATGGGTTTCAACAACAGCGGTTCCAAGGATGCTATCCCACGTTTGATGACCAAACGAAATGTCATTTTGGGTGTTAACATTGGAAAAAGTAAAATTACGCCAAAGGAAGATGCCGCCAAGGATTACGCGACCAGCACGCGACGGGTAGGGCCATATGCTGATTACCTGGTTGTCAATGTGAGCTCCCCGAACACGCCAGGGCTCCGCGATCTCCAAGCTGTCGATGAATTGGAGGCCATTATTACGGCTGTTCAAAACGCCTCTGCAGAAGTCTGCGAGATACCACCGCCATTACTTGTGAAAATTGCACCAGACCTTAACGACGAAGACATTGATGCGATTGCGGATCTGGCGCTAAAACTCAAATTAGCGGGTATCATCGCGACTAACACCACGATCTCACGGACGGGTCTTAAAACCTATAAATCTGAAATTGAAGGTATAGGAGCCGGTGGACTTAGCGGTGCTCCGCTTAAAGAACGAGCGTTAAAGGTTTTGCGTCGCTTGCACCAACGTGTCGGGACGCAAATGGTGATAATCGCTGCCGGCGGTATCGAAACTGCAGAAGACGCTTGGACGCGTATTTGTGCCGGTGCCACTTTGGTTCAAGTGTACACGGGGTTTGTCTACGGTGGTCCTGCGCTCCCTAAACAAATCGCCAAAGGACTAGCATCCAGGCTCAAAGCAGAAGGGTTAGACTCCATCGAACAAGTTATTGGTCGCGATGCCTAATCGGATCCTGACAGTCGCGATGCATCTCGCACCCAATACATGCTTCTCGATGCTCCTGCGACTCTTTCGCTTCTGCCGTGCAATTTTTTCTTGTCATAAAATAGCGGCATGAATTTCCAAAGTCGTGATAAACGTATAAGTCATGCAGATCGAAGATTTTGACGTTATGCCTATCAAATTAATCGAGTGCGACGGCGGCACGCATCCAGCGATGCTGACTTTCTTTGTCGTCATTGCGTTTCAAGCTAAATCAGTCTGAAGGCGAAGTGTATCTTCGGCCAACTCAAGTGCTTCATCGTGGCTTGCAGTAGCAATATTACGCAGCCCACGTATTTGAGTTCAGGCACAGCGATTTTCAATTTGAAGTACAGATCTGTCGTGCTGTTCCTCATTAAATCTGCTTACAGATTTAGGAAAATATTTACTCCGACAAGCATACTTCGTCCGTTGTACTTTATCGGAGGCCTTAATCATCGCTGAAAATTTTTCAACATAATACCGCTCCAGACTTGCCTTAAATCGCGGCGCGATTTGATCCTGAGTAGCCAATCGATCAGCAGGTTTTGTTAAGTGCCAGATTTGCTGCTCGTCTGTAATCGCATATCAGTTGTTTCTGGTAGACGAGTTTTGGGATAACGAGAGCGAGGGTCGATCGCCGTTGCTCGTTAACCGTCATGCTCACGTCATTGCAATTTTGCAAAGAGAAAAATGACGGACACTTGTAACGTTCGATTGTCGTTGCTTTTCTTGACTGGCAGGACAGAGCAGCTTTGCAGGATATTGTCCTGTTTTTCAAACTTGACGAGAATCGAAAATTTCCCGTTTGATTTTGCGACGGATCAGACGGCTGCTGTGGTCGCTTCTATTGGTATAGATTTATTCTTGTTAAGCACAATATTCGAAGAAGATTATCACATCATTGACATTCTATTCTTGCAGTCCTTCGGGGCAGGTGCGTTTTCACGACCCACGGTTGTTGCTAGACTTTTGCAATAGGACGACTGCGAAGAGACGAATTGGGAGAAGTTCTTCGATGAAGCAAATCTATCTGGACTACAACGCCACTACACCCATCGCCCCTAGTGTTTACGAAGCGATGGTGCCCTATTTGACACGCTATTGTGGCAATCCATCGAGCCATCACGCACAAGGACGTATTTGTAATCAAGCAATTGAAGATGCTCGCGAGCAAGTCAGTTCGCTGTTAGGCGCGAGCACTGATGAAGTCTTTTTTACGAGCGGCGGAACTGAGAGTAATAACTTGGCGATCCTCGGTGCCACGCAGACTGAAACGGAATATGCTGGGCACATCATCATCTCTGCTGTGGAGCATCCCGCAACGACCGAGCCCGCTGCATTCCTGAAACGAATGGGCTGCGAAGTTTCAATCGTACCGACCGATCACCAGGGAATTGTGAATGTGGGGGCAGTTGCGGCAGCGATGCAGGAGAATACTACGCTGGTGAGTATTATGCACGCCAATAATGAAATCGGTACGATCCAACCGATTCAGGAAATCTCCGGCCTCTGCAGGTCGCAGGGTGTGCTGCTCCATACCGACGCGGCCCAGTCAATTGGGAAAATTCGAACTCAGGTCGATGAACTTGGCGTCGATCTGCTGTCCCTTGCAGGACACAAGGTGTATGCGCCCAAAGGCATCGGAGCACTCTACGTACGACGCGGCACTCGACTTCGGCCCGTGGTTTATGGAGCCGGTCATGAAAAAGGGTTGCGTCCTGGCACCGAGAATGTTGCTTATATCGCGGGATTGGGGCAGGCAGCCACGCTGGCCAATCTAGGGCTCGGTGAAAACCAGGAGCGATTAACCACGCTTCGTGAAAGATTGTTTCGAGGGCTCGCTCAGAAGATTGATTCGTTAACCTTCAATGGGCCGGCTGAGCAACGCTTGCCAAATACGCTCAGCGTTAACTTTCCGAATGTGATTGGCCAGGAATTACTCGATCGTGTTCCTGAGCTCTGTGCCTCGACCGGATCAGCGTGTCATAGTGGCACTACATCACTCTCCGCGACGCTTCAGGCAATCGAGCTGCCTCCAGAGATCGCGCGCGGGACGGTACGCTTATCATTGGGATGGCAAACGTCTGAGGAAGACGTTGATCACGCCATTGATTTGCTCGAACAGAGTTGGCAAGTATTGGCCGACTCCTATCAACCGTGACCCTGTAGGGTTTGAGCACGTGCCATGGCGTCCTCTGCCAGCTGAATGTATTCCTGCTTTTGCGTACTCTGCCATGCGCGCTGAAACGTGACACTCATAGCCGTGAAGTTGAAGGGATCGTTCGGATCCAGCTCACAAGCCTTTTTGCCATGTTCGACAGCCAGCTCGTGTTTGCCAACTCGACCGTACAGCACTGCCAGTGCCAGATGTGATAGCACATGTCCCGATTCTATTTCCAGTAGCTCCTTCAATTTGGCGATAGCATCATCCAATTTGTCGTCATCTTTGAGCTTCTCGGCCGTGTTGTACATCTGATTAATGTCGGACATCGATTCACCTGTTTACCAAGCCACATAAACTCTCCGCCTGCTTGATGGAGGGCGGAGGCACACTGGGATTTGCGGCAGAGCACCAATCTGTCGAGGGTGCAGGTCCACGTTGGCTGCCTACGTTTCTGAGTGTATCAAGTTTGCCTGCAACTCGCACGGGGCCGACAGGTAGCTGGATTATCGCTGAAATCCCTTTAATCGAGATTACCCGAAAATCCGATATAGAAGGCTGGTGAGCATCCGGTTGTAGGTTCGTTGCAGCAACCGGGATAGAGCAAAAGAGACAGGTCAGCAGAGGGCGTCCTTCATGTCGAATATTCATCCGTCGTCGTGCATTAGTCCGAAGGCTCATGTCGCCAGTGACGCCGAAATAGGTCCCTTCTGCGTCGTCGAAGCTGAAGCAGTGATCGGCGAAGGGACGGTTATCGAGAGTCATGCGGTGGTCCGGTTTGGCACCCGAATGGGGCGCGAGAACTATCTTGCCGAGGGTGTTGTGCTGGGAGGCCTGCCGCAACATAAGCAGCAGTCAGCACAGTCCGGACAGCTAATCATTGGCGACCGCAATACTTTTCGCGAAAATGTGACCGTACATCGTGGCTTAGGCAAAGACGACCGGACGGAAATCGGAGACGATAATCTCCTGATGGTCAACGCGCACGTTGCGCACGATTGTCTCTTGGGTAACCATACGATCATCGCCAACAATGTGATGCTGGCTGGCCACGTAACCGTTGGGAATTCAGCCTATCTTTCTGGAGCCGTTGGCGTCCATCAGTTTTGTCGTGTAGGTGCTTTTACGATGGTGGGAGGCCAGGCCCGTATCACCAAGGATGTTCCGCCGTATGTGACCGTTGATGGTGATTCCAATTTGATCGTTGGGTTGAATCTAGTTGGCTTGCGTCGTGGTGGATTTGATCGGGCACAGATTCAGGAACTCAAAGCCATCTACCGCGTGGCGTTTCGCAGTGGTCTGTCCTGGGACGATGTGATCGAAAGCTTGCGAAAGCAATTTCCGACGAGCCTGGGGCAAGATATGGCTGACTTCATGGAAGCCACCAAACGCGGTTGCGTTCAAGAACGCCGCGTACCCAAGCAGGCGACGATTCGTCTGCATCTGCCGGAATCCAAATCGGCCGACGAAAAACAGCAAAAACGGGCATCTGCCTAGTTCGACAGATACCCGTTGTATGAACTGGTGTTGCAGTTAAGCCGAAGCCCGTTGCTACTTTTTCTTCTTCTGGTTCAGAACTGCCTGAGCGGCTGCCAGACGAGCAATCGGGACTCGGAACGGCGAGCAGCTAACGTAGTCCAGGCCGACGGAATCACAGAAGGCGATCGAGGCAGGGTCACCGCCATGTTCGCCGCAGATGCCGCATTTCAGACCTTTCTGGGCTGAACGTCCCTTCGAGACACCCATGTCGACCAATTGGCCAACGCCTTCGGTGTCGAGCGATTGGAAGGGATCACCTGGCAGAATCTCTTGTTGCAGGTAGTCTGGCAAGAACGTGTTCACGTCATCACGGCTGTAGCCAAATGTCATTTGCGTGAGGTCGTTGGTGCCAAAGCTGAAGAAGTCGGCATGTTCAGCCACTTGATCTGCGGTTAATGCAGCACGCGGGATTTCAATCATCGTTCCGATTGGGATATTCAATTTGCCGCTGTACTTCTTCTTGGCAATCGTTTCCGCAATCGTATCTTCAGTGAGAGCTCGGAGAACTCTTAATTCCGCGGCCGTACCGACAAGTGGAATCATGATTTCCGGCTTTGCTTCGATTCGCTTCTTCTTGCAATTGATCATCGCTTCCACGATGGCCGTCACCTGCATGCGAAGGATTTCTGGATAGGTCACGCTTAGGCGACAACCTCGATGACCAAGCATTGGATTGGCTTCGTGAAGCTGTTGAACACGAGCTTTCAGTGTTGCCGAGGTGATGCCAAGCACTTTGGCCAGTTCCGTCTGACTTTTGGAGTCGTGCGGTAGGAATTCGTGCAGCGGTGGATCCAGTAGGCGGATCGTGACTGGCAGCCCCTTCATTGCCTTAAAGATTCCTTCGAAGTCCTTGCGTTGGAACGGAAGCAACTTCTTCAGTGCTTTTTCGCGAGCTTGAAGAGTCTCGGCGACAATCATTTCACGCATCGAACCAATTCGCTTCTCGTCGAAGAACATGTGTTCGGTTCGGCAGAGACCAATGCCCTCAGCACCAAAGGATCGAGCTCGATCGGAATCGGCCGGCGTATCGGCGTTGGTGCGAATGGCGAGTCGGCGATATTTATCCGACCACTTCATGATCTTGGAAAAATCACCCGAGAGGCTGGGCTCTGTCGTTGCGACCGAACCGGACATGACCTCACCCGTGGAACCATCGATCGAGAGCGTATCGTTATGGTTGTAGGTCTTACCGTTGACCTTGATCTTGCGTCCCTTTTCGTCGATGACAACTTCACCGGCGCCTGCGACGCAACAACGACCCCAGCCACGGGCGACCACAGCGGCATGACTCGTCATACCACCGGTGCTCGTCAGAATGCCCGCGGCACGGTGCATGCCATCAATGTCTTCGGGGCTCGTTTCCTTGCGGACCAGCAGGACCGTTTCACCGGCATCGGAGCGAGCAACAGCCTCATCGGCTGAAAAGGCGAGCTTACCCACGGAAGCACCGGGTGAAGCGGGCAAGCCGCGCGTCAGAACTTCCGCCTTCTTTTTCGCACTTGCAGAGAAGCTTGGCAGAAGCAGTTGCGTAAGATCGCCCGCCGGAATTCTCAAAAGAGCTGTCTTTTCGTCGATCAGTTTCTCTTTCACCATGTCACAGGCAATCTTGACGGCTGCAGCACCGGTCCGTTTGCCGCTACGGGTCTGCAGCATGTACAGCTTGCCACGTTCAATCGTGAACTCAATGTCCTGAACATCACGATAGTGGTTTTCCAAAACCTTTTTGATGTTTAAGAGTTCCTTGTAAACCTTTTTATTCCACTTCGGCATCTCTTCAACTGGAGATGGCGTGCGGATACCAGCGACCACGTCTTCGCCCTGAGCGTTGATCAGGAATTCGCCGTAGAACTCATTTTTCCCCGTGGACGGGTCTCGAGTAAAGGCAACGCCCGTTCCGGAGTCTTCGCCCATGTTTCCGTAAACCATCGATTGGACGTTGACTGCCGTTCCCTTCAGGCCGCGAATGTTCTCAACCTCACGGTACCGAATCGCTCGCGGAGTATTCCAACTGGCGAAAACTGCCTTGATGGCCAATTCCAGCTGCTCGTAGGGATTCTGAGGGAAGTCTTTCTTCGCGTATTTTCGGTAAACAGCCTTGTAGGCATCGCATAACTCGATCATGCCCTCGGCCGGGACATCATTGTCATCTTTGACCCGATACTTGCGTTTGATCTTGCTGAATGCCTCTTCGAAGTGCTCGTGGTCCACTTCCATGACGACATCGCCAAACATGTTGATGACGCGGCGATAAGCGTCATAGGCAAATCGTGGATTGTCAGTCGCATTGGCTAGACCGACGACCGAAGTGTCATTGAGCCCAAGATTTAGAATTGTGTTCATCATCCCAGGCATGGAAACGGCTGCACCGGATCGAACGGAAACCAGCAAGGGGTTTTTCTCGTCGCCAAACTTTTTTCCGAGCTCTTTCTCTAAAGTCTTGACCGTCTTTTCGACTTCCTTCATCAGGGTAGCCGGTAGCTTTTCCCCATTGATGTAGTAGTTGGCACAGACTTCTGTCGTGATGGTGAAGCCGGGCGGGACCGGCAGGCCGATTCCCGTCATTTCGGCGAGATTCAAGCCTTTACCACCGATAATATCCTTCCCTGTGCCACGTCCGTCGGTCCGCGTCTTGCCGAAGTAGTAGATCATTTTGTTCGCGCGAGCTGTCTTTCGCTTGGCCATTTCAAGTGTCCCTTTGGTTACCGAACCTGGTTACCGAACCATGGGTTCGGTTCTAATGCTGACATGACGACTTTCTACGGTTCCGGACAGCTCTGGCCGTCCAGAAAGAATTCGGGAGTCTAACAAGGGCGCCTCAGACCGTCAAGGAAGCGCCCAGCGGTTACAATGGTCGAATTTCCACGAATTCGACGCCAGAATCATCGAGCTTACAGGGGTTTAAACCGCTGAGGTCTGAACCGTTGCGATAAGCCTGATCGGGACAAGGTTGGCTAATCTGTTATGAAGCCAGGGAATCAGACGATCTTATGGGGCGTGGTGTTGGAGCTGGGGTTGGGTCTCCTGGCGGTCGCCCTCGCATGGTGGCTTGGCTTCGATTTGATCGCCGAGTTACAGGGTTTCCACCTCCCCCACGATCTCGTCATGGGACTGCTTGCCACCGTGCCGATGCTGCTCGGATTGTGGCTGATCGAACGATCCAACTGGTGGGTGATGCGTCAGTTTCGCCAGCTCGTCCATGAAACGCTTGTACCGTTATTCCATGGGTCGAGGCCGATAGGGTGGGCCTTCGTAGCTCTCGCGGCAGGGGTGGGCGAGGAGCTGTTGTTTCGAGGATTGATTCAACAAGGGCTCGTCGTCTGGTGGGCCGACAGCCCCATGCCGTCGAATGAGCAGCCAGCCGCTGACATCCTCACCTATTGGAGTGGCGCCGTGGCTGCGTGGTTCGTGGCCAGTTTGTGCTTCGGACTCGCCCACTGTTTAACGAAGACCTATGCGCTGCTGGCTTTTCTGGTCGGGGGGTATTTGGGAGCTCTCTACTGGTACTTCGACAGCTTGTGGATTCCGATCATTGCGCATGCCTTCTATGACTTTGTGGCGATCGCTTATCTGGTTAACAAAAGACAATAAAAAAAGCCCGGTCCAGGATGGACCGGGCCCTAGCGAAATCGCCAGACCAGTTGCTTTCTGAGCGAACTCAGAAAGTGGTAGGTAACACTAAGCTCCGCAGCTCGGCTCTGCGCCACAAGTGGGTTCACAGCAACTGGGCTGTGGGCAGCAGACCTTAACCGGGACTTGCTCGCAAATCACCTTGCGTACCATGCGGCAGCGTTCAACGGGTTCTTTGCGGCAAACTCGTTTGGCTACTTTAATCGTCTTCGTTGTGCAAACTGGCTTGCACACCGTGTAGCAGATTTCCTTCGTGCGTTGTTCGCAGACCATCTTGCAAACCTTGTAGGTGCAGGTCTTCGTTCGGCATTCGGGAACCATCTTGCAAACCTTGTAGGTGCACGTTTTGGTTTTGCATTCGGGAACCATTTTGCAGACCTTGTAGGTGCAAACCTTGGTCTTGCATTCGGGAACCATCTTGCAAACCTTGTAGGTGCACGTCTTGGTTTTGCATTCGGGAACGATCTTGCAGACCTTGTAGGTGCAAACCTTGGTCTTGCATTCGGGAACCATCTTGCAAACCTTGTAGGTGCAGGTCTTGGTCTTGCATTCGGGGACCATCTTGCAGACTTTGTAGGTGCAAACCTTAGTCTTGCATTCGGGAACCATCTTGCAAACCTTGTAGGTACACGTCTTGGTCTTGCATTCGGGAACCATCTTGCAGACCTTGTAGGTGCAAACCTTGGTCTTGCATTCGGGAACCATCTTGCAAACCTTGTAAGTGCACGTGCGAACTTTTTGCTCGCAGACGTACTTGCAAACCTTATAGGTGCACGTCTTGGTTCGGCATTCGGGAACCATCTTGCAAACCTTGTAGGTGCAGGTCTTGGTCTTGCATTCGGGGACCATCTTGCAGCACTTGTATTCGACCTGCTTGGTGCAGGGCTCGCACACGTACTTTACGCAATTGATCGTCTTTTCCTCACAGGTGGGAACCCAGACTTTCTTGCAGCAGACCCGATCAGGTCGTTTGCAGCAGATCGTCTTGCATTCGCCGGGGCAGTAAACGCATCGGCATGTGCAGGGATCATAAGTCCACTTGCCAGGCATCTGGACGGTTCGCGTGTAAGTGCGACCGGGAATGACTGTCTTGCGAGTTTCCCAGTGTCCGCCCTTGACGGTGATCGTCTTCGTATAGGGAACTGCCTTGCGAACGTACGTCGTGACGTTGCGAGTCTTGGTTTCCCAGACTGGACGCATGACTGTGTAATTGATGGTGCGAGTCTTGGTTTCCCAGACCGGCTTCATCACCGTATAGTTAATCGTCTTTTCTCGTGTTTCCCATACCGGTCGACGAACCGTGTAGGGGATTTCCTTAGTGCGAGTTTCCCAGACCGGTTTCATCACTGTGTAGTTGATCTCGCGTTGGCGAGTTTCCCACACCGGTCGGTTGACCGTGTAGTTGATGGTGCGAGTCTTGGTTTCCCAGACTGGCTTCATCACGGTGTACTTGATCTCGCGTTGGCGAGTTTCCCATACCGGTCGGTTGACCGTGTAGTTGATGGTGCGAGTCTTGGTTTCCCAGACCGGCTTCATCACCGTGTAGTTGATCTCACGCTGACGTGTTTCCCAGACTTTGCGATTAACTGTGTAATTAATCGTGCGAGTCTTGGTTTCCCAGACGGGTTTCATCACCGTGTACTTGATCTCACGTTGGCGAGTTTCCCACACTGGTCGGTTGACCGTGTAGTTGATGGTGCGAGTCTTGGTTTCCCAGACCGGCTTCATCACCGTGTAGTTGATCTCACGCTGGCGTGTTTCCCACACCGGCTTGCGAACCGTGTAATTCACGGTGCGTACGCGATTCTCGCGAACATAGCTGGTGCAGTTGATCGTCTTGTCTTCATAGACAGTGTCATAGACGGTGCGGTAGGCGGTGTACTTTTCGGGTACACAGACGACCTTTTTGCGAGTCACCATCACTGTGGTGCTGCCATCATCCGCACTCGCGTTGCCGTCGGACGATCCGTCCGCCGTACAATCGCAATTGCTATAGTTGGCGGCGCCACAATAAGCGGCACTTGCCAGGTTCGCCGAACCAACAGTTATAAGAACTGCTAAGATCGGCACTCCAAAACGCGTGCTCATCTCCGATCTCCTTCACAAAACACATGTTACCGGGAACTAGTCTGGCGACGATTTGTCGCATTTGTCTTCTTGCTCAGAACGCTGCTCGCACGCTTCGAACGGAGTCGTCTCGGACTGACACAGAGAGCCCAAGGCGATGAATCGTTGCGAGATCCATTCCGACGTCGACTAACATCGTCAAGATAGGAGCTATGCAGGTAGTCAAATGAATGAATAGACAGGGTGTTTTGAGTTGTATGCGCTGCATAACTGCTACTTTGACGACAACAGGGACTCGGGTGATTTCGTTGAGTCGTTTGTTCAGCTCGTTTGAGCAATCCTCGGGAGCTTTATCGACGGAGTTCCTCTGTCAGCGTGAATGCATTGCTAGGAATGCAATGCCCTTTTGTCCCCCACACGTGGCAATTCGTTCCGGTTGTAATGATTCATCTCATTCGATGAGCAAGATCGGTGGAGCAGTTGACCCTCCGCGGTTGACGACCTACGAGAATCTGGAGCTTGGTCCTTCCCAATGCTGATCCGATTGAAAGAGGTGCCCTCCGAAACGCTTTGTTCGATCTGGCACATGGTTCATGGAATTCGTGATCGTGGTGACATTGTTCGCGGGCATTGCAGGCGTATTAATGCCTTTTCATGTCCACAACGAACGAGAAGATGCGAGACAGCGGACCCTTCACAATCTGCAGAAAATTCGGTTTCAGATCAGGCAATATTCCGCCGATCATCAAGGCCGTATGCCTGTCAATCTGGCCAATTTGACCTGCGAGGCCGATAACGATGGGAAGTCCATCCGCGGCGATGCTCGTCCGACAGGACAGCCTCAAATTCAACCCTATCTCAAGACGCTCCCCGAAAATGCGTTTAGTGAGGCGATTTCTGGCTGCAGAAATCAAGTACGTTTGATCGAAAGCGATCCGCCCGAGGCGATGCATGTCGCCCCCCGTAAATCTTGGGGACTGGTTAGACAATCCCCAGACAGGTGGAGTTTGGATCGATCATCAAGAGTATTTCCAGCTGTGAGGTCGATCTCTCATCTCGAGATTTATTCTCTTGAGCGGCTATTCGGGAGCCATTAGAGTATCGGCTTCCCCGCCCGCAGTTTACCGGCGCGTCACCGATTCAGTTTGCCTTTGATGACTCAATCCAACAGCAATGAGCCCCGAGGAGGGCCTGAGAATCCAGTACCTCAGGCGGTCGTAAGTCGTCTGAGTCTCTATTCGCGCGAATTGCAGCAAATTCAACAAGAAGGCAAGGAAACCATCAGCTCCACCCAGCTGGGTTCGTTGTTGGGATTCACCGATGCTCAAGTTCGAAAAGATCTCGCCTATTTTGGACAGTTTGGTTATCCCGGAATCGGATACCGCTGTGCTGAACTGATTGAAGCGATCCAGCAGATTCTGGGCACCGATCAGGATTGGCCGATCGCAATCATCGGTGTCGGGAACCTCGGGCGAGCTCTGTTGGGGTACCGTGGGTTTAGTCGCCAGGGCTTTCGAGTCGTCGCGGCTTTTGATGCTGACAAGAGTCAAACGGGCGTTCAAATCGACGGGATCACGGTTTACCACATCGATGACCTGACTGATGTCACCCGCCGGGAGGGAATCCGGTTGGGGGTGATTGCCGTTCCCGGATCAGCGGCTCAGGAAGTTGCAGTCCGGCTGGTTGAAGCCGGGATGGTGGGGGTCCTGAATTTCGCCCCGGTGACGCTCAATCTGCCTGACGGGGTCCGGATTGTTGGTGTGGATTTGGCGATTGAGCTCGAACAGCTCTCTTTCGCAGTTGTTAATCGGGCCTCGAATGCGTAAAGTGTAATCAGTGGCTGATTTCATCGGCCAGGTTTTCGGGAATAGTGTAATGGCAGCACCACGGATTTTGGTTCCGTTAGTCTAGGTTCAAATCCTAGTTCCCGAGTTTTCTTGATGGGACGGGACTGCTCGAAAATCCAAGGCGATTTTCCTACCATCAATCGCTCTGCCCGCGGGCGAAAAATTCTACGAACTTCTTTTGGGTTGACGTCTCACATACCCCGAAAAACCGTCGGTGTCTCCTCGAGAGGGGCAGGGTGCCCCAGATCGGACAAGCTTCGAACGGCGACGTAAAGCGTTACGGTGGCCTCAGGATGCGCAATGCGGCCGGAACCACTGAGATTTCGATTGGCGTGGTGCCCAGAGGTTCGCCATCGGCCCAGACTTCGTAAGGTTGACGGCTCTCGATTTTGACCCGTTTGACGGGCTGATAAAAGACTTCACGTCGGTTCAGGTGTCGCCCTCGGAGAGCGTCAAGAAGCGTGAACATCCGGCTGAGTCTGGAGCGAGATTGAATCATCAAGAGATCAAGTCGTCCATCGGTCGGATTCGCCAAGGGTGCGATGCGAACGCGCCCGCCATAGGAACGAGTATTGGCAGCGACCAGATTAAGAATGCTCGCTTCTTGAGCTTCCCCATCAATGGTGACTTGCAGTTGCACGGCTTTCAGGATCATTAATTGCCATGCCGCCGTTAAAACAAACAGCCACCGTCGAGGTGAGTATGTTTTGTGATCGCGAAGAAATCGATTGACGGTGGATTCCAAGCCAACTGTGGCGATTGTGCAAAAATGTTTTTCACCGGCCAGGCCCAGGTCGATTGCATGAGGGACACCGTTCAATAGGACGTTAACAATCTCTTCGGGAGCAGGGGAGAGGGCCAATCCGTGGGCGAAATCATTGCATGTTCCTGCTGGTGCCAATCCCAGCAGCAATTGGGAGGTAGGTTGAGCCATGACTGCGTTGATCGCTTCTTGAATCGCGCCGTCGCCGCCACATATCACGAGACACCAATCTTTCTGTTGTATCTCTGCATGTTGATGTAGACTCCGTTCGACCAACTCACGAAGAGTTTGTTCAGGTGACGTGATTAAAAGTTGACATGCTGCACCATGGTTTTTCAGGCGTTCATAAACCGTTCGAGCGATGCGATGCGATTTTCCTTGGCCCGATTCAGCACGCGCAACAATGGTGAACGATCGCATTTTGTCTCGCTTGTGCAGGGTGGATCTTAACGTGACTCTTCTTACTTGCGCCGAAACGGATACAGGAATTGACGCAGCCAGCTCGATGGGACATCGCGCGTGCCACACAATCCGTACTCCTGTGGCCACCGCTTAGGGACGTAATAGGTACCGAAGAGCCAATCCCAAAGTGTTGCGTGGACTGAAAAATTCTTGTCGATCGCTTCTCGCTCGGCAGCGTGATGCCAATGATGAAAGAAGGGGGTTGCAATCAAATGACGACACCAATGGAATTCCCAGCGTAAGTTGGCGTGTATGAAGGTTGCCTGGATGGCGACAATGATCACGTAGATTACGATCGTTGTCTGGGAAAAACCAAGCACATAGAGTGGAGCATAAGTGAGGCTGCGAGTGACTAACGCATCCACAAGGTGTAGTCGAGCTCCGGCGAGCCAGTCCATTGCCTCGGCCGAGTGATGAATCGCATGGAATTTCCAGAGGAATGGAACCACATGAAATGTGCGATGAATCCAGTATTGAGCGAAGTCAGCAACCAGCAAACAGCAGGGCACTTGAATCACGAGGGGCAGTGACGAAAGCGTTTGTTCAATTGCGGAAATTCGCGCCCAGTCGAAAAAGACAATCGCGGGTTGGAGCGTCAATAAGCTTGTGATCTGAATTAAGAGTGTGTTGAGAAAAAAGTAGGTCAGATCGACGTGCCATTCCTTGCGAAACGTGGGCTGGTCAGGATGTTTCGCAAATAAACGCTCCAAGGGAATGTAGACAGCTGTATAAAGAATCAGATTCAAGACAAACCAGTCCAATGCGAGAAACGAATCCTCAGAGAATTCTCCTGTGATTACCTTGGAGCCTCCTAAGAGGGCTGCGATTAAAGTTGCTGAGATACCAATCAAACCCATCATCTTGTTCTTCCGGAGACAAACCGAGATCGTTCCCAAGATAAAGGCTGCAATTAACGAGACGTGAAGGATTGCTCGGATGTAAATCAAGTAATCGCTGTAGCGATTTAACAGTTCCGGAAAGGCGAAGATATTCGGAAAGCGGATGCAGAGCACGCTTCCAAGGCTCGCGATTCCAAGGACGGACGAGAGAATACCGCTTAGCCAGCCACGACCGAATTCAGTTCCTTCGGTAGTTTCCAACGCGAGAAAAGGTTGTTGTTCTTCGTCTGAGGGTACTCGGTCGTTCAAAGTTTAACTTCCTCCATGAATTGAAGTCAGCGAAGGTTTCTCATTCACGTTATTTGTGAACTTTTCCTGATAAGCTTCCTCATCACTGCGAGGCTGGTAGCCGGTCACACGCGTGATGCCTCGCTCGAGCCGACGAAAGAAATCGATCGAGGCCAACGGTCGGTTGCACCAGCCTGTCGTAATGCAGTAGTTCTCGGTGTAGGGGGGCGAATGGTGGAGCGCATGCGCGTTGCTTCCCAACAAGATGCCACAGTTTTGAAGTTGCTTTACAAGCCACGGTGGTTGCGGCATATGAGCCCACTGGTGAATCTGATTCGTCATCGAGCCGACGGCTAAGAAGGAAACGCAAAACGTCGTCAGGTTGTATTGCAGAGTCGTTTCCAGCGGAATCAGAGAGATGCCGACCAGGCCTGGCAGTGCCAGAATGGCCACGTCGCCATTGGTATCGATAAATCGACGTTCTAAAAAGTCAGCTTGATTGACGTGGTGTACGCGAAACGGGTGAAGCAAACGTCGACCAATCAAAGGCATGCTTTCACGTCCCCAAGTATCTGCGCCCCAATGGATCAGGCCGGACAGGAAATCAGCCGCGCCCATGCCCACCGGAATCAAAAACCAGGTGAACCAGTTTACGGGGATGTCTGCCGTGGTCAGCCTGCCAACGTTCAAGACAATCAGCGTCAAGGTAGCGGTAATCGCTAAGGTCTCAAGAATGCGGCGCGAGAATGGAATCGCATCGTGGACGGGCAAAGTCGATGTCGACGGTGCTGCGTCTTGGGCAGAGGAAGCAGCAAGATGCTGGTTCGATGTTGGTTGTGAATCGTTGCCGGGAATCTTCATGCCTTTTGCTCTTCCCGTGAGGTTGCTCAAAGATCTTTGCAGACCACAGGTGAGTTTTACGGTGATTGCTGATAGGCAATGATCTCAGTCAATTTATCCCGTCAAGGTATCACAAGAAATCACAAGTTGCGAGTTATTCGATGGAGATCACCAAAAAACGAATTGCTGTCTGTTTCCGCCCTCATCCTCGCCGCAGCCTACTGTCGCAGAAGCAAGCTGGAAATCGAACATTGTCAGCCACCCAATGAGTTTCATCGGCGAAGGTTGGCAAACGTTTTCAACGGGGCATGCCCGTTTCTTTGATGCCGGGCCTTGGTGGATCGATGGACTGCGAAGGATCCGGTCAGGACCCGACTCGTTGGCTGGCTGCCGGTAAAGAAATTTGCAAAAGAGATCCGGTTCGGTTGTCTGCAGTTGATTTTCAATTGGCTACAATGTTGAACAGCTTCATGACTCTTCTTTCTATGACTTCAGTAAATCGCACCGGCTCGACTATTGATCATGTCAGTTAAACACACCATGATGTCTTTTCAATTTCCATACCACCTTTTCTCAATCGTGCTGCTTCTGTTAATCGGCTGGACTGGCTTGGTTTCAGCCGATGAGATGTGGTGGCAATTTCGCGGCCCGACAGGCGATGGCTATTCGTCGGCGGAAAACTTGCCGCGTTCGTGGAGTGAGTCGAAAAATGTGTCTTGGAAAACAGCCATCCACGACCGAGGCTGGTCATCGCCAGTCATTTGGGGCGACCAAATCTGGCTGACCACGGCGACGCGAGATGGTCATCAGCTATTTGCCATGTGCATCGATAAAAAAACAGGTCAGATCGAGCATGATCTCCATCTCTTTGATGTGGAAGAGCCAATGAGAATCACGGACGAGAATACTTATGCGACGCCCACGCCGGTGATTGAAGAAGGACGTGTCTTTGTTCATTTCGGAACTTATGGAACGGCCTGCCTCGACACCACAACAGGTGACAAGATTTGGGTGCGCCGCGATTTGAAGTGTGATCATGAGGCAGGCGCTGGTCCCGCTAGTTCGCCGACGTTGATTGGTGGCCACCTTGTCGTCCATGTGGATGGCCGAGATGTTCAGTACATCATCGCACTTGATCGGGCGACGGGTGAAACCGTTTGGAAGACGCCAAGGTCTATCGACTTTGAAGAGATTCCAGTACACCATCGTAAAGCGTATTGCATGCCGACTGTTATTCCGCGCGGGGCGGGCCAGCAAATGGTTAGCCCAGGTGGTCGTGCGGTCTACGCGTATGACCTCCAGGGAAAAGAACTGTGGCGTGTGCAGCATCGAGGTTGGTCGGTCGCTCCGCGACCTGTTTACGGACACGGATTGGTGTTTGCGATTGTCGATCGAGATCGTCCGGAACTCTGGGCAATTCGCCCCGAAGGGAACGGTGATGTGACCGACTCCCACGTCTTGTGGAAAGAGATCAAGAGTATGCCACAGCGATGTTCGCCGTTGTTGGTCGGCGATCTACTCTTTGTTGTGAACCGGGATGGGATCGCCACCTGTCTCGAGGCCAAGACCGGCAAGACAGTTTGGAAGGAGAGATTGCCCGGTCGATATTCGGCTTCTCCTATTTATGCGAAGGATCGGATTTACTTCTTCAACGAAGATGGGAAGGCGACTGTGATTCGACCCACAAGAAAACTCACGATCGTGGCCGAGAATGAACTAAAAGATCAACGGCTCCTCGCAACTCCAGCGGTGGACGGCGACGCGTTCATCGTCCGGACTGAAACGCATATTTACCGGATCGAAAACCAGGCGACTTCGCCGGACGGATCTTGATCGACCTGATTCGGAAACGCCATACCGGGTCCGTGGGGGCGCGAGATCCGTGGCAATCCTCTCAGAGTTTCAACGGTTATCGCTGTTTTGGCTGGCTTCCCGGTACCGTTTGAGACGCGATTGCATTCTACCGATCAAGGCGGGATCAGCTCCCTGGGCTTCAGCCAAGGTGATGCCCCGTTTGGCGGCTGCTGTCGCTCGCTTGAAGTTTTTGATACTCGCGTAGGCCGCGCCCAGCGTATCGAGGACGCCGTAATCTTCGAGTTTGGTCAGGCGAGCTGCCTTTTCGGCTAATTGCACGGCGAGATCGCCATCTCGTACTTCCGTGCGCGGGTCCGTGGCAAGTTGCCATGCGAAGTTATTCATCGCCGTTACGTCGTTAGGGTTCATTCGCAGAGCTCGCCGATATTCTGCAACGGCCACCGTAGGATTCTGCTGGATCAGCGAATCGGCCAACCAAGTCAACAGTTTCGAAAACTCATTGCTTCGAGCAAATTTATCTTCGAATCGAGTTGTGTATTCCACCGCGTCCAAATAGGCACCACGATTAACCAGCTCGCGAGCAAGGGTGAGGAAATCCGGTTCGCTTGGGACCTGGTTCCAACGGCCCGGATGAACTTTCGTTTCCAGTTGCCATTCGGTTTCGTTGAGCGCGAGTTTGGCGATATCTTCGAGGAGCGTATCGACAGCGACTGGACCTCGATAAATTACCGCGAGATGTCCTGTTGCGTCGACCAAAAAGCTCGTCGGAACCGGCATCGCAACGTGCGGGGTGAAGGGGATCTGATGGACGTCTTGAAGACGTTGTGAGAGTTCCGCCGTTGCTCGATGAGTTGGGAAGGCTGCCAATGTCGCGTCGTCAGCGGTAGGCGAGGTGGGACTGTCGATCATCTCATCGACGATGATGCAGTGGATATCGAGGCCCGTGGCTTTCAACCCCTCGTGATGTTGCGACCAGATCGCCATTTCTTCGCGGCACGCCGGGCACCAGGTCGCAACTAAGTTGATCAGTTGTGGACCTGACGAGCCCGGAACAATCGTTCCGCCCTGAGGGTCGGAATTCAGAGACTGTATCGGCAAGTTAGGCACTGGGATTCGGTGGAGGAGCGGAATCCTGGCAGCCTGAATGTCTTTGGTTTGAGTCTGTGGCAGCTGTTGGATTCTTGGAAACTCGCCGGCCGCATCGATTCGGATTGCTTCCGGTTGATCTTGGACGATTCGATACCGACCATCCGCAGCAAGATTGGAAAAGCTTTGTCGAGATCCGTCCGGCCAGAGCACCGTAACACTCTTGATGTTGTCCGAATCTCCCAGGCCAAAGTGCAGCCATTTACTGCCTTGTGAAAGAAACCCCTCGCCGGCCCGAAGACTCTTCATCAGCTTTTCGTTAGGACGATCGGCAATCGCGACGATGACCTTGGCTCCGATCGCATCACGATTACAACGCACACCTTCCAGACGTAAAAGCAAGAAGTGATGGTTGTCCGTTAGTTCGTTACGGAGAAAGCGAAGCCGAGGACCTGTCCGACTGGTGGTCCATAAATCCAGGTCGCCGTCTCCGTCCCAATCGACGACAGCCAGGCCGCGAGCATCGTCGTCGAAGTCAAATCCACTGACGGCTGAGACGGTGGCGAAGTCGGTTCCTTGGAGATTCAGGAAAGCGCAATTCCGCTCGTGACCGCTTAATGTGCCGTTGTGCCTTAATCGTTGATTTAATTCCCGCAGGCGCCGGCGATAGTCCGAATCTTCCTGGCGAGCAATGTCGAACTCATCGGATGATACGGGAGATTGCGACACGACCTGCCGCCAAAGAACACTTCACAAATCTTCGGTATCTCGACCTGTAATGAATCCATTGGTTACCAACAGATCTTCCCAGCTGTCGTTGTTTAGGTCCACGAAGAGCGAAGCCCAGCTCCAGCGACCCATCGTGACTCGCATCGTTTCGCTAACGTCGTCGTAATGATTTGAACCCCGATTGCGAAAAAGAGAATTGCCACGAGCAAGGTATTGGTACTTGGCTCGAGTTTCCTGGGTTGAATCGGGCTTGAACCTCTCGGTAAAGGTCACTCGGTTTCCGGCTGCCGAAAACATGTTCGAGACGTAAATATCAAAGCGACCATCGTGGTCAAAATCTCCCCAGGTTGCGGACATTCCAAACGCCCCGTCGCGAAGGCCAATATCGCTGGCAACATCCTTGAATTGTCCCGAGTCGTTACGGAAAAGTTGGTTCGGTCCAAAATCGTTCACGATTAACAGATCAAGATCACCGTCGTTGTCATCGTCTTCCCACGCCGCCGCGAAGCTGAATCGTCGATTGTCTGTGTCCAGTCCCACAGCCTCGGTGACTTCGGAGAATTTCCAATCACCATGATTTCGAATTAAATGATTCGCACCGCCGTTGGTGGCGTCGAAGTAGGGGAGGGGGAGGGGAAGTTCTGAGACATCATTACCCGCCCCGTAGTAGACGCAAACAAAGAGGTCCGTCCAGCCATCTTGGTCGTAGTCGGCGGCGGCCAGGGAAAAGCCCTCGCGGACACTCGGAATACGAGCTCGCAATCGATATCTCCCAGCACCGTCGTTTTCGGCGAGCAGCAGGCCACTTGTCAAAGATAAGACCAGGTCCTGGTCCCCATCGTTGTCGAGATCCAAGAAGAGAGCGCTGCGCGTGTTGTCGAGATAGTCAACACCGGCTTCTGCCGCGCCGTCGACGACCGTTCCGTCTGGTTGTCGTATCAAAAGCAGATTTGGAAGTCCGCCGGTTTGGCAGACGTAGATGTCATCCCAGTCGTCTCCGTTCACATCGCCCAAAGCGAGGCCATGGTGTCCGAAGTTGTGAATCGCGAATTCTTTTTCAAGACGCTCTCGCCAATGACCGATGCCCGGCAAGAGTGTCGACTCGTAGGCGGGGACCGACTGCAGGACAGAGCGAGTGCAATCGACTAGTAGCCGACCACCTCCCGCTTGAGTCGACGTGACCTGTTCAAAGTCGACTAATTCAATCCAGGCGATCGTCGGAGCACCTTTCGGACGGTTGGGCTGCCAGCCAATGATCCAGGTTGAGTTCTGTTCAACCGAATGGCCCTCACTGAAGCCAGAAAACTGAACGTATTGTTTGGTGACGAATTCGTCGCCGTCTTCCGAGACACGGAAAACCTTAAACTTGAAGTGCGGATCTTGGAGCTGTCCAAATCGTTCCCAGAGTGGCTTGAAGGCTGCAGCAATTGATGTCGAATCGCGGCTCAACTGAAAATCCTGACTCAGTCGCTCGACCTCAAAGACTTGACCCTGATAGGCTCTCTCCAGATCCTCCGGCTGTAATTCCGTTGCCGCGAAGGATGTCGCTGACAATTCGGCAAAATGTGATGCTTTGAACTCTGGAGATGTGACCAGTTTCCCCAGTTGCTTCAAACGCGAATTCGCCTGCTGATTGAACTCTTCAAATTCCCAACCCTCTGCAAGAGGGTCGCTGGGCGTTCCGTTGGAATCGCTCGCTAACTCATGAAGCCGCGATGTCGAGGTCTCTTCAAGTTGAGTTGAGTCAGGGGACGTTGCCCTCTCGGGAGAGGCGGGAATAGCCGGAGATGATTCCTGCGGTACGGGATCTTGCCGACACCCGGTTACAAGGACCAGCAAGCTCGCAATTAACGTTAACCATAATTGACGCATGGTTTTGGCAGGTAGCTGGGCGACCTGATTCCGTCACATTCGGTACGGTCGTCCTAACCGCCAAAAAAAAGAAGAGCGGGTTGGGGCACTGCCACCAACCCGCTCTTCATTATACCTGACAATTTTCAACGCGATGCGGCGTTGGAAACGTTGCTACTTCGTGCGACGTCGTCGGAGCGACATCAGGCCGAGGCCTGCAATGCCAATCAACGTCAAGGAAGTGGGTTCCGGAACGACTTCCAGACGAATGTTGTCGTAGTGAGCTCGACCACCGCCGGTCGTTCGCAGGGAGACGAACAAGTCACCTGCTTCAAGAGCGTCGGTTGTCTCGTACACGAGCGAAAAGTCTGCGAAAGTCGATGCGCCCAGTGGGCCAGCGTCGACGGTCGATTCGGCCAACAGCGTTCCACCATCACCAGCGTCACCACCAGCATAGAGACCGAAGGTCGAAGCTTGACTGCCGTCTGTCGGCGTGAAACTGTCGTTACGATTTCCAACACCAACGGTTAGCGTGTAAACCGAATTCGCTTGAAGGGAAACGCCCAGGTTTTGGGACACTTCTTGACCGTTCTGAATACCGATGTGATTGACGCTTTCAGAGACAAAACCATCGATATATTCGATGAACGCGTCGCCAGCTGCTGGAGGACCGTCCCAATCGGGAAGATCGTTAGTCCAACCGCCTGGATCCTGTGCGGGCGCTTCAAAGCTTGCGTTCTTGATCGTTACTGATTCTGCAGCGGCAGTTGTCACTAAGCAGAGCATCACTAAAAACGTAGTTGCAATTCGCATCTAGTCATTCCTTGTATCATTCTCACGACAGTTGAGATATAAACAAAAAAACGCCTGATACCCATCTTCGAGCACCGCCTCGCGCAAAGCCGCGAAGCATGTCGAAAGATTGAGAATCAGGCGTTTTTCGTTGGCGTTTCCAGGAGTTGTTTACGAAACAGTAATCTCGTAACCCCCGCATCCTATATGCCCTAGAGCTCCTGTTCAATCGAAAATTGAGAGGATTGGGAGGATTAGTTGGATTTTGTTGTTTTTTCGTCGATATGGCGATCGGATGTTTAGGTTCGTGAACGCTCATTTGAGCGCTCAACCAACGATCGCGCGAGTTGCCTTCCGACGATCGGCAGGATGTTGAGAGTAACTGGCCGACTCTGCGGTTGAACGAATGCGGCTTGCACGACGTAGCCTAAAAGGTCTGGCCTCAGTTATCGAAGGGGTCGGAGCATGCGATCCTATTGAGCATCTTCTGCAAGACATGTCGAACGGAAGAATGGTGTTGAGACCGACCGCCGATAATTAGGGTTTGATGGACGACAGCAGCGTGATGGATTCTTTTGCCGATCGAGTCGTCGGTTATCTGCCGACGGTTGAAGAGTTGCAGGATCGCTTGGAATCGATCGTGACGAATATTCCAGGTGGCCAGTAGGGTGGCAGGGGAAAACGTTCGAGAATTACTCAACCTATATCGTGGAACTTTCTTCTGACGCCTAACCGGGTTCTATAATTGAGGACGCTTAGACGCTTTTCAGTCTGATCATCGAGGATTGCACCATGAAATTGGCTTCGACCCACAGCTTTCGACTCCTGACGATTGCTCTGTCCCTCGTTTTATCGGGGACGCTTACTGTACCGCTTGCCGCACAAGGCATTTTTGACGACAACCTGGATTCCGGTTCTAGTACCACCGGCGATGTCCTGGGTGATGGGGGTGCGTCTGCCGCAGCTCTGGATCCTCAAGCTGAATTTGAGCGAGCCAATACGGCAGCTGCACAGCTTTTGCAGGACCAAAAGTTTGACGAGGCACTGGCGGAATTCAATAAGGTACTCGCACTTGATCGAACTTTTGCACCGGCCCATTTCGGACGTGCTCGATGTTTGAGTGAGCTTGGATTGCTTGATGATGCAATTGAGGCTTATTCTCGAGCGATCGTCAGTCCTGGAGCGGCGCGTTACGAAGGTCTTGTCAACGATTCTCATGTCCAAAGAGGCGAGCTCTACCTGGAGACGGCACGCTTCCGTGAGGCTGCGGATGATTTTGCCCAGGCCATTGCTCAAAATCCTGGAGATCCACAGAGCTTGTTCTTGCAAGCGAAAGCCTTATTGCGACTTGTTTTGACGTCGCCAACACAGGGTAACGATCAGGCTGGTCAACGTAGTTTAATTCAGGCGATTACCTCTTTGGATCGAGCCATTGAACTTGATGCGAACAACGGCGAAGCCTATTTGGAACGAGGCCGCGTTTTATCTCGAATTCGTGAACTTGATCCCTCGATTGAAGATCTTGAAAAGGCTGTTTCGATTCTCGGTGAGAATTCGCAGGCTGCCGCGGATCTGGGATTGGCCTTTTCACAGCGAGCAAATTTCGAATCCGCCAAGTCTGACGCTGACGATCAGCAGGTTGTTGCTGATCTAAGAGCCGCGATCAATGCGATTAACGGATTTTTGTCGGCGGCAGAGTTTGGGACTGAAACGAAATCGTGGGAACCACGAGACCCGACCAATAACCGGGCCGAAAACATCTTGATGTCTCGCGCCGAAAACATGATCGCTTTGGCAAACGAGTTAGAGGGTGAAGATCGCAACGCGATTTACCAACAGGCCATCAAGGATTGCGATCAGATCCTGGGCGGCACAAAAGATCCACTTGAGTTGGCTCGGGCCCACTTCAGTAGTGGCCATGCCAAGCGAATGCTGGGAGACATTGATGGAGCCATCGACGATTACACAAAGGCCGTCGATTTGTTCCCCGCCTACACCGAGGCGTATCTTCGCCGCGGCATCTGTTACTTCCATCAAAACGAATACGACGAAGCTCTGCAGGATTTTGCAGCGGCTGCGAATGATCCGCGAAACCCCTATCAATTCGAGCCACGAGCGAGTTACTGGCAGGGGATCACCCATGCACAGCAAGGTGATGATCTCGACGCGATTCGGGCTTACACACGGGCACTTCGATCGTCACGAAACTTCGTTCCTGCTTACTTGAATCGTGGTTTGGCGTACATGAACGTCGGACGTAATGATCGAGCGATTGAGGATTTCAACAATGTTTTGCGTCGCGATCGACAAAACGAACAGGCACGTCAGTTCCGCGAACAGGCGGCTGATCGTCTGCAGAGCGAAGTCGATAATGCCGAGATGACTTATGACGCTAACGTCGGACCGCTCTAATCAATCCTGATCGGTGTCATGGATGAACACGAATCAAAAAACGGTCTCAAGGAATTCGAACGGGCCGCCAGATGCCTTTGGAAACAATACTTATCTGGTGGCCCCGGTTCTTTAAATGCCACTCTCTGGGATGAACTCAAACTGCGGCATCAGCAGTTGTCGAGCATCTCTCAAGCGTCTCCGACACTCACTGAGGCGATCCAGAAGGTGATGGAATTGGCTCGCCGCTGTGCAGAACGTCCTGAAGGCTTGTCGTTCGTGACCGCTGAGGCGGGGCTTATTCCTCGGCATGCCGAACACCGGGAGTTTGAGCAATCCCTGATCCAGATCGCTCAGGCGCTGGACGACTCATCCATCTGATCGGATAATTCCGACGCAAACTCTTCTTGCCAGCCGATGGCATCTGCCTGACTCCAGGGATACTCGTTCGCTAATGCGTCGAGAATTTCAAGCATTTCTTCCGCGTTTTGAGGTCGCTGATCGGGATCTTGTTGGAGGCATCGATCGATCAGATCATCGAGAGCGGTTGGGATTGGCTGTTCCGTGCGAGTTGAGGCCCGAGGTGCTTGCTCGTTAAGTAACTGATAAAACAGCTGAACCGGTTTGCTCGCATCGAATGGAGTTTTGCCGGTGAGCAGAAAAAACGCCACGCAGCCCACGGAGTAAAGGTCTGACCTCGCATCCACCACCAGGTCACCGGAGATTCGTTCGGGGGCAATATAATGGGGCGTTCCTACGATGCTGTTGTCGTGTGTTAGTTCCTGCTCGCTTGAAATCTGCTTTGCGATACCAAAGTCCAGGACTTTGACGAAATCAGCAATGCCACCTCGGTTACAAAGCATCAAGTTCGCGGGCTTGATGTCTCGGTGGATCAGGCCAAGGTAATGGGCTTCGCGGAGCGATGAGCAAACTTGGCTCAGCAAATGAACCGTTCGTGCGGGGCCGATGTTTCCTGAAACGGTGATTAATTGTTCCAAGGTGATCCCCGGCAGGTACTCCATGGCATAGTAAAAGACATTGGAGTCCGTTCGACCATAATCATAGATCTGAATGGTATTTGGATGGGTGAGAGTGCAGGTGAGTTGCACCTCGCGTTCGAAGCGAGCGATGTGCTCTGTGTCCGTCTGCATTTCATCCAGAAGTTTGATTGCTGCAATGCGTTTCAGAAAGGCATGCGTTGCCTTGTAGACCCGCCCCATGCCACCCTGTCCAATCAGCTCTTGCAACTCGTACGCCCCGAGTCGTTCTGCCTTACCCACTCGGTTGTTAAGGCGAATCAGTGACAAAGCTGAGGCCATCAAGCCGATCGCTAAAGCAACGACGCTGATGATCAAAAACAAAAAAGCGCTCGTCACGTACCGTAAAGGTTCGAAGGCAGACTGCAATGACATTTCGGTGGCCACACCCAGTCCAAGTTGATCGATCCAGCGTGCGGCTCCGACGACCTCGATCCCCAGATAATTTCGGTAACCCTTCACGTTCGTCACCGTGCGGTTTTCCAGGTTGTTGACGGCGAATTCGACGATACGAGTGGGACGTTGTTCAGCACTTACACGAGCAACGTAACCTTCGGTCAAGTTGCCGCCAGGATCCCGGATGTAAAAACTTAATGCCGTTTGTCCATCCTGATCGATCAGGCCCAGTTCACGAACCCATCGCTGGTTAGTGGTGTTGGAAATGTTGGAAATGACCAACGCATCGGAAGCGAAGGCATAGGTATCGCCGCTGTTGTCAAAGTCGGCGACCGAAAAGATTCGGGCGAATTCCTCGTCGGCGTCAAAGCCGAAACACAAGCCGCCCACGACTTCATCGTCATTTTCAGCTCGGAATACAGGCGCGCCCAAGGCAACCGACGGGTTGTGGACTGGCGAGGGAATGCCGACGACGAAGCGACGTTTCAGTGACGGAATCGCAAAGAAACCTTTTCCGTTATTGAGTTTATTCAGGTAAGGTTCGCCGGCTGAATTGATCTTCGCGCCAGTCCATTGGCTGGAGCCGCCGATGAAGTCTCCGTCTCGATTGACCACCGCGATTCCCTGAAACGCATCGTCGTTCGTGACCGTCACTAAAAGTGACATCAGTTGTTCATTTAGCTGAGCGGTACGAGCCTGGTCGTTACTTCGATGAGCCTCGTCGAGCTGATTGATGAGTCCTCGGATTTCTGGGTCATTTGCCCAGGCAGCAACATCGGCTTGTTGAAGATCAATCCACAATTCGAGCGCTTCAATTTCCGCATCCAACACAGTTTCCAGCTGGCGACGGACGCTTTGACGAAGAGAATCACGAACTCGAGTGAACGCCCATGTTGCGGTACCAATGACGACAAGCACCATGATACCCACGGAGATCAATGCAAGCTGCCGCCGTTTGAGACCTGCCGACGCTTGTCGCATGATCGTCTTGCGTTTTTCCCGATTTGGGAACTTGCTGGAACGAGCTGCAGTAATCGTTGGGAGTTCTTCTGCGAGAAGTGTCTTGGTGGTGTGGTGCCGCAAGAGAGATTCGACTTCTTTGCGCAATTCGGTATCCGTACCACACTCGTCTTGGATCAACTGTGTGCGCTGCGAGCCCTCAACTTCGGTGGCTCGCAGAAAGATGTTCATCGCCTGTTTCTGGCGATTATCCGTCACTCATCCGTCTCCTCAGATAACTCCTTCCGCAGCCAAGCACGGATCGCTGTCCAATGTCGTTCGACGGTTCGTGGCGACATCTCGAGAGATTCAGCGACCTCCTTGATACTCATGCCGGAAAAGAACCGCAATTCGACAATCTTCGCACGAATCGGATCGATCGCCTCCAGTTTTTCGAGTGCTTCGTCGACGGCCAGCACGTCTTCATCGCGATGGCGGCTCAGCATGGCATCGTCGGTCAGCATCACACGATCCCAGTTGCCACCTCGCTTCTGTCGGTGTTTTGAGCGAGCGTGATCGACGAGAATTCGTCGCATTGCTTGAGCACTGATCGCCATAAAGTGGGAGCGACCTTGCCAATTCACCCGCTGCTGATCTGCCATTCGAAGGAAAGCTTCGTGGACCAATGCAGTGGGCTGCAAGGTATGGTCGGCACGCTCTCGACGTAGGAAATTTTGCGCCATATCTCGCAGTTCGCCGTAAATGATGTCCGATAGCTCATCGATGCGACTGCGGTTGCCTTGTTGCAGATCGATCAGGATTTCCGTTGTCGCGTTATTGGTCATGATTGGCCGATGCTTGATCGGATTTCGTCCGGGGTGATGGGAGCCTGTCGCGACTTGGTTTTCCGCTCGCCGCCAGTCGCTCGTGCCTCTCTCCCCATTCTAGCCAATGCTGGCCAAGAATCAGACACCCCCTTTTCTGAGCTGGGCTAGTTCTGAGCCGGCAAAGTTTGACAAGGAGAATCTGAAAATCTCTGGCGGAGGTTCGCTCTAGCCGTCGCGTGTATTCGTGAGGCAGATCAGCGGTAACAGGAGGCCCAAAAAGGCCAGCAGGCCGCCAAAACTGCAGCGATTTTTACGTGGGGAATGAAACTGTCGGAAAGAGACAGGTTTCATCCGCGCGAGATCCGGAATTGTTGGGTTGAGGAAGAGCTATTTCGACGCAACCACAGCTCAACAGGCTCGAAGCTCGGTCCTGTTTAAGGCCTGTAGCGGCCTGTTGTGATGCAGCAAAACGAGCTGTCCACGATTCTCGTATCTTTCGCCGTTCCCCGAATATGCCGTCGTGATGACGGGGAACGAGGCATGTGCGTTCACAGCCATCAGCTGGGAAACGTCGTAGATGAGGAACCCAAGAAATGATCGTCAGTAACGACCGCAAGCGATATCATCGTGTGGCGACAGTCAGGAAACTCGAAGGCATGTCAGCTCCACGAGCCGCCGCCAGATTAGGCGTGCCGGTGTCTCACATTTCAAGGCTGGAAGATGAATACATCGATTTGCCTGTGAGCTTGATGTACGCCTGGCAGAAAGCTCTGGATGTTCCTCTCAGCGAGTTGCTCATTGGCAGTAAAGATGCGACTCCCGAAGGTATTTGGGATCGGGCGAAACTGTTGAAGGCGATGAAAACAGTCGGCTCGATTCTGGAGGCAACGGAAGAGCCAATGGTGGAACGGATGGCGAACAATCTGCGAAACGAACTGGTTCAGATCATGCCAGAATTGGCAGACGTAAAACCTTGGCCACGAGCTGGAACCCCTCGCAAACCCCATGAGTGCTTTGGCCGCATTCTTGAACAAACCTATGTGGATCTTCAAGCGAACACGGAATAGAAGCTCGCTTTATTGACTCTTCTCTTATCGATCTCATCGAGATCGACAGTATGCAAAGCCGGTTGATCACTTCTAGCCGGTGGTATACTGACTTCATCCGTCGGAGCATTAATTTGCTCTGGCGGTTTTTCGTTTGGTTTGGCTTTCCAGACGCATGCGTTCCACGCGACGTTTGTTGGCTTCGAGAACCGTAAGCCGTAATCCTTCCCATTCGAGTGATTCGCCGACTTTGGGGATTCGTCCCATCTCGCTGAGCACAAAGCCGCCGAGCGTGTCATACTCCTGGTCTTCCGGGAGTTGCGTTCCGAGCTTTTCGTTGATTTCTTCGAGATGGGCGCGGGCATAGATTTCGGCAATGGTCTCCGAGATTGTATGGATCTCTCCAACCTCTTCTTTGTCCGATTCGTCGACAATCTCGCCGACGATCTCTTCGAGCACGTCTTCGATCGTTACGAGTCCCACCACATGCATGAACTCATCGACGACGATGGCAAGGTGGTTGCGCGTGTGCAGAAACTTCTGCAGAAGTTCGTCCAGACGCATACTTTTTGGGACTCGCCACGCCTCACGCAGTAGTGAACGTAGTTCCTGCTGTGGTTTGTCTTGCTCGCTTGCCTGTTCCGCTAACAAATCCTTGACGTAAAGGACGCCGGCAATGTCGTCCAAGTTGTCTTGATAGACAGGGATGCGAGTGCGCCCCATTTTGACGACGAACTCGAGGACATTTTGCCAGTTAGTATCGACGGGGATTGCATCCATTTTCGAACGCGGCGTCATGATATCGGCAACGTCCGCATCATCTAATTCAATAACACCGGCGATCATCTCCCGCACGTCTGCCTCAAGTAAGCCATCGTGTTGGCCTTCGGTGACGATCGAGAGAATTTCGTCTTCGAGTGCTTCCTCCTCGCTGGGTTCGGCTGCCCGACCGTCGAGGCGACGCAACAACACACGAAAACTCCAGGCGACTCCATGCAGGGGCAAGAGAAGTTTGTCTGCGGTGCTCCATAACCACCAACTACGAACCAGAAAAGGCGGAGCCCACCAACGGGCGATCTCACGAGGAATCCAGAGAACTGTGGCCAAACAGACGAGGCACAGCGTTGTGAAAATTGCCAAGTTCTGAGGCCAGGATCGTTCCGCATAGTCGCCGAGCAGCAAGCCAGACCATGCCAGAAGAGCTGCGAGCGAGAAAAGGATCTGTAGCGTTTCTGTCGTCGACGCCACGGAATCAGCGCGACCGTGAATCTCATCAAAGCGATCCGGCATTTTGCGGAGGCGGCAGTACTCTTCGAGCTCGTGCCAGGACAATTCGCCCACGACCTTGGTCGCCGTCGCGGTCACGAAGGCGCCCAGAGTGCTCAGCAAACCGATCCAAATCAAGGACCCATCGGTCACTTTTTAACGTCTCCTTGAGAGCAGGAATGGGGAGTCGCCGAAGCCGGACGCTTCATTCCGCGTTGGCCAAGGTGGAAGGTTTCTCGTTCACGCATTTGAGCGACGTCCTCAGAAGTCTTGTCCAAGTAACCCACCAGATGCAGTGTTCCGTGGATTGTATACAACGTCAATTCCTCAACCGCCGTCCAGCCAAATTCGCTACATCTTGCGATTGCTGTTTCTGTGCTGACGATGACCTCACCTTCCAAACGCTCCTCGTTCCGTTCCAAGACGAAGCTTAACACGTCTGTCGGATAATCGTGATCGAGATAACGAAGATTCAGTTGATGGATCTCTTGATCTCCGACGATTGCCACGCTTACCTCGGCGCTTTGGACGCCTTCGCAATGAAGGACATCTTCAACGACCTGACGTAGAACACACGTGTTCACGTCGAGAGAAGTCTGGCGATTTGAAACTTCGACTCGTATCACGATCAGGCCGTTTGTTGATCTTGGTACTTGATGCGGCCGTGGTAGACCGCTGCGAGCGACTTCATCAAGCTCTGCTGGATCGTTCTTAACTCACGCAGGGTTAAACCGCATTCGTCGAATTGTCCATCGAGCAGCCGTTTCATCGAGATTTCCTCGACAAGACTTTCGATGCGAGCTGGCGCCGGTTCGACTAGCGTTCTGGCTGCACTTTCAACGGCATCTGCCAGCATGAGTACCGCCGCTTCGCGTGTTTGCGGTTTGGGTCCCGGATAGCGATAGCTGCCTTCATCGACTGCCGCCGCCTCCGGATCCGATTCCTTCTGTTCGTTTGCACGACGATAGAAGTATTCGACGAGCGTTGTCCCGTGATGTTGTTGGATGAAGTCGATAATTGAGTCAGGTAGGTTGTGTTGTCGAGCCAGATCCGCGCCGTCTTTGACATGCGCGATGATGACCAGGGTACTCATCGCCGGCAAAAGTGACTCGTGGCAATTATCTTTGCCAAGCTGGTTTTCGACGAAATAGCCGGGCTTCAACATTTTACCAATGTCGTGAAAGTAAGCTCCGACACGGACAAGGAGCCCGTTGGCGCCGATGGATTCGGCGGCGGCCTGAGCAATGGATGCGACGTTGATGGAGTGGTTGTAAGTTCCGGGAGCCCGACGAACAAGTTCTTGCAGGAGCGGATGCGCAGGATCGCCAAGCTCAAGAAGGCTTAGATCAGTCTGGACATCGAAGAAGCGTTCGATGAACGGAAGTAAACCGGTCAGCAGCAAGCCGGCTGCCACTGCACAACTTGCCAGCCACAGGGAATCGAGAAAAAGGTCGACGGGGGGAGCCACTTCAGGCGTGGTTGTGACCGTATTGGCAATGTCGATAAAGTGACTCATCGTGCCGACGCCAATCGATGTCATGAACGTGCCGACGGCTGTCAAAACAGCCACGTAAATCAATTTGGTCCGACTGCGGATGTGCCGTAACAACAGCACTGCCATGGCCATGCTTGCCAGGACAGTTACCAACTCCATCACGCCATAGCCCAGAGAGAGTACCGTGACGAGAGCGACTGAGGTCGACAATAACAGCGCCAGCTCTTGCTTATAAAGAATTACCATCGTCATGCTGAATAGCAACAAGGGTATCAATTCAAAACGAGACGGTGCCGCAAACCAACTCACTGTCACCGTCAGGAGAATCAACGACAGCAGCTTTGCAAGACTCGAAATATCTGTGAGCAAAGGGCGGTGGCGGAAGTAGATGTAGAATCCGCACAACGTGTAGATTGCCAGATACATTCCAAACTTCGACAACGAGAAGAAGAACAGCCTGCGACTATCCAAGTCATTTATGAATTGGTTGTGCTCTTCCCGTAACAGCGCGACGGTTTTCGCATCCAAGATGACGCCGGCTTTGGCCAACACCGATTCATTCGACGTGTATTGGTCCGTCTCCGGAGGCATCTTGGCAACAATGTCATCAATCCATTCGCGAGTTTTGTCTGGATTGTAAGTCAGCGTTGATTTGATGTTGGGACGTAGCCAACTGAACACCTGGTTTGCCAATTCGGAGGTGATCAGATTGGCTTGCAGTTTGTCCTTGATGCGAGGTAAGGCCTGGCCGATTCGGACATCATCGACGGGCGTCACCTGAAAACCATTATTGCTGTCGCGAATCTGGATTTGTGATTGGTTGCCCTCGGAAAGGCTGTGTCCAAGCTTGTCGAGTAAACCCGTTTTCTCAAACTCAGTGAGGCTGCGACTAACGCCCTCCACAAACTTTTCGAGATTAGGGTCGTCCCCGAGCGATTTCTTGAATCGTTCGAATTCGGCTCGCTTCCGATATTCCGCGGTGATCGGTTGTCCCGGTGCGAGATCGATCGGAGGTCCGGCACCTTGGGTAGCGAGTGACGAGATGAGGCTTCCAACTTCGTTTAACTCATTTTGAACGGCCGCACTCTGTTCTTCTGTCGGAGGCTCCGTCAGGAATTCACTCCACAGATCCTTATCGACGTCCTCATAAGAATCAGCTCCAACGAGCTGAAAAACTTTGTCCTTTAGCGCTTGCTGTAATTCGAGCAATGGGCGTGGATCGTGATCGTATACGCAATGTTGTAATCGTCTCGCTTCCTCCCTGGCCAACTCGGTTTTCTGAGGGTCGATGATCTCGAAGCTGACACGAGATACCACATTCCGTGTTGGGACATCCCCCAATCGGTATTCGAACGGAGGATTCCAGAAGCCTGTGATGATCCAGACCGCCAAGGCGGTCACGAAGCATAGCGAGAGACGCAAAATGACGTCTCCACGCCACAAGGTGTTCCAGGCGCGCTCGATCGTGCCAGGCGGCAGCTTTAATGTCGCGACACGATCGGATCGAGTCCGTTTCGGATTGCCGGTTGAAGACGACATGATTTACTGCTTTGAGCCCACCCGCCGTCGATTCGCACCCTCTTCGTAAGCTCGCACAATCTGAGTTACGAGTGGATGTCGCACGATGTCGCCTTTTCCGAGTCGAATCTGCTTGAATCCCGATATGTTTTTTAGTCGCATTAGTGCATCCGTTAAACCACTGCGAGTGTGGGGGGGTAAATCAAGTTGAGTCTCATCGCCGGCAACCACGATCTTCGAACCTGTGCCCATTCGCGTCAGAAACATCTTCATTTGTGCCACGGTCGTGTTTTGAGCTTCGTCGAGGATGATGAAGGCCTCGTTCAAAGTACGTCCCCGCATGTAAGCCAGTGGGACAACCTCGATCACATCCTCCTCCATCTGTCGCTTGATCTGATCGTAGTCCATCATTTCGTGTAAGGCATCGAGCAGGGGGCGCAGATAGGGATTGATCTTGGCTTGCAGATCGCCTGGCAGAAAACCCAGACTCTCACCGGCTTCAACAGCAGGGCGAACCAGGACAATCTTGCGAATCCGCTCTTCCTTTAATGCTTCGACCGCTAACGCCACCGCAAGGTAGGTCTTACCCGTTCCCGATGGGCCTACGGCAAAAGTCAGATCGTGATCTCGGATCGCCTTGATGTATTTGATCTGGCCCGGAGTCCGAGCGCGAATCTTACGACCGGTTGCCAGGACCGAGATCGGTTCCGGTTCCGGTTCGTTAGGATCGCGATCCGTTACACGACGGAGAATCTCGGTGACCTCTTCGTCGGCAAGACTGCCGCGCCGTTCCACGAGTGACTTGAGATGCTCAAGCGCCTCGGTGGCCTTCGCGACTTCCTGATCCGGGCCGGCGACCCGGATTTTGCCGTCTCGATGAGTGATTTCCACACCGAGCGTCGAGCGAATCTTCTTGATGTGCTGGTCGCCGGCGCCGAACAACGATAAAAGCGAATTGACGTCGACCAGCGATATGGTTGCTTCGGTCATCAAAAGCCGCAGTCAGCGAACCAGCTGATCTGCGTGTTTTCCTCCTTAATTTCAATCCCTACAACTATACTACTCGAAGATGCAGCAGCAAAAGCCGCAAACGATTGAACTGCCGTAAGTTGTTTTCATTGAATGACTTACGGACTTGATTTTAGGTTCTCTGGCATCCGTAGTTGGCCAAATGTCCCCCGTTTTCGCCTCCTAAGATGCGACCAGTAAACCGCTCGCCCACCAGGCAAAGCTTACTGGAGCCGTACTTAGCATCGAATCAATCACATCTAGCACTCCACCCAGGCCACGGAGCCAACGACTCGAATCTTTTTCACCCGCCTCTCGTTTCATCAGAGATTCCGAGAGATCGCCGAGAACTCCAGCGATTGCCAGCGTCGCGCCGTAAATCAAAAACCAGAGTAGAGAGCCTATGGAAGTGTCGGGAGCAAAAGTCGGGAGTAGCCAGGAATGGACAGCCCAAGCTCCCCCCATGGCAAACAGAATACCCCCACAGAAACCCTCGATTGTCTTGCCGGGGCTGAGATGGGGGGCCAATTTATTTTTCCCAATCGCTCGGCCCACGAAGTAGGCACCGGAATCGGAAAGTTTGACAATCAAGATTGTCGCGATGACCGCGAGGAGTCCGACGCGACTATCGTGCAGAAAGCGGAGCTGTATCAGGAAGCTCAGCAGCAATCCGCTATAGACTGTTGCAAAAAGTCCGGTCGCTAAGCGGGTTAACGATTCACCGGGCTCACGATATCGAATCAATTCTGCCGTAAAAATGATGGCCACGGCTAAGGCCATGCCCAACAATGACCAACCTGGTTTCCCAATCACACAATCAACAGGATATTCAATCCAAAGCAATGGTGCCAAGGAAACGAAGAGGACGCTGAATGTGGCGAGCAGGTTCGGAGTTCGCGAAACTGCCAGGCCTTTGCGACTCAGCAACCAGTTGACCTCTTGGCAGCCCATGACTCCCACGATGACCGCGATCGGGCAGAGCCAGATTCCGGGTCGCCCTGCGTTGAATTGGTCATCAAGCCAGATGACGGCAAGCAGTGGAACGATAAGAGCGGCTGCCGAAAATAAACGCCATCCAAGCACTGTGGGCCTCCTGCCTCTACGTTTTTTTGGGGTTTAGACCACCGTAGCGTCGATCTCGGTTGGCAAAATCTCGCATGGCTTGATGGAGATCCGAGATTTCGAATTCGGGCCAACATTTGGACGTGACCCAAAGTTCTGCATAGCTGATTTGCCACAGTAGAAAATTGCTGACACGCATCTCCCCTGCGGTTCGAATCAGGAGGTCGGGGTCAGGCATTCCGGACGTATAAAGGTAATCAGAAATCGTTTGTTCGTTGATGTTTGCTATGTCGATGTCGCCACTGAAGACATCTTTCGCGATTCTCTGAACGGCATCGACCATTTCGGAGCGCCCGCCGTAGTTAATGGCGAGACAGAGTCGAGTGCCCCTGTTAGAAGCACTCATTTCGATGGTCTTGTCGATTTCCTGGAGCACCGAGTCGGGGATACCGTCGCGGCGACCGATCACGCTCACAGAAATATCCTGTTTCATGATCAAAGCTCGTTCTTCGATCATGTATTGCTCTAGCAAGTGCATCAAGAAGTCGAGTTCGCTTTGGGGGCGCTTCCAATTCTCGCTTGACAGGCAATAGAGCGTCAGTTGGTCGACTCCAAGTCTAGCGCATTCTTCCGTCGTGCGTCGAACGCTTGAGACACCGCGTCGATGTCCCTCGATCCGCGGTAAACCCTGCCGTTGCGCCCAACGTCCGTTCCCATCCATAATGACGGCAACGTGACTGGGGCGACGAGCCGGTTCGAGCTCGAGCGTTGCTGCTTCTGTAGTGGTGGATGAAGATGACACGTGATTTTTGTCCGAGGGTTGTGTTAGTCTCGAACAGTTTACGAACAGCGATGAAATTCGGTTCGCTGTTAACGGCTCGAAGCCGAATTCCCATAGGTTTGTGCGAGTTCTTCGTCGAGAAACATTGTCTGGGCGCGGTCGGGGCCGACCGATGCGACGCCAACGGGACGCCCCACAAGTTCTGAGATGCGGTTCATATAAGCGATGGCATTTTCCGGCAAATCTTCGGCTCGATCAATCTTCGTCACATCCGTTTGCCAGCCAGCCAGCGTTTCGTAGATCGGTTTGGCTTGTCGTAAATCGTCCGGATGGCTCGGGAAATCGGTTACCCTTTGGCCGTTGATTTCATAAGCCACGCAAATCTGAATCTCCTCAAGTTCACTCAGCACATCCAGCATCATCAGCGACAACATATCAACGCCACTGAGGCGAGCCGTGTAACGAACGGCGACCGCATCAAACCAGCCACAACGTCGTGGCCGACCCGTTGTGGTGCCATACTCATTGCCAAGGTCGCGTATATGCTGACCCGTTTCGTTGTCCTGCTCTGTTGGGAATGGACCGCCGCCGACGCGAGTGCTGTACGCCTTGATGACGCCAATGACACGTGTGATGCAACGTGGTGGAACTCCAGAACCCGCCGCAACGCCAACTCCGGAACTGTTACTGCTCGTGACGAACGGAAAGGTACCATGGTCGATGTCGAGCAGAGCTCCCTGAGCTCCCTCAAAAAGGATGCGAGCATCGGCATCGACAGCATCGAGCAACATCGCCGTCGTATCTGCGACATGTGGCTTGAGCTTCTCGGCGTACCCCGAATACTCTTGGTAGATTTCGTCTGCGTTCAATTGCAAGGCATAGCTCGGATCGATGCTGCCTAGCAAATTCTGTTTTGCAGCGGTTGTTCGTTCGATTTTTTCACGAAAGTCCGGGCGATACATGTCGCCAACTCGCACTGCATAAGTTCGCCCCACTTTGTCGCGGTAGCAGGGGCCGATGCCCCGCAGTGTCGTTCCAATGTTCTCACCGTCAACCACTGCCTTGTTCAGGATGCGATCTTCTTCCAAGTGCCAGGGCAGCACGAGATGGACTCGATCGCTGATCAAAAGGTTTTCCGCGACCCGAATGTTACGAGAGGTCAGCGACTCGATCTCCTTCAGGATCGTCGGTGGGTTCAGAACCACACCCGGTGTAATCAGGTTCTTTGCCTCGGTGGAGAGAATGCCGCTCGGGATGTGATGCAGTTTGTAGGTGTCCTCACCGACCACCACCGTATGCCCGGCGTTGGCACCGCCTTGATATCGGACAACCCAATCAAAGTCTGCTGTCAGCAGATCGACCAGCTTGCCCTTGGCTTCATCACCCCACTGCAATCCGATCACGCAGGTGCCTGGCACGTTGTTTCCCCTTCAATTGGAAGTGACGATCAATCGTCTCTCACCTGTAGGGTACCCCTTGGGGCAGCCCCGACAAAATATGGATGTTCCTTCAGTCGCAGCGGATCCGGTCGTTTGGAAACGACATTAGCCTCATGCGAAACGTCCGCGAGACACTCGGTCGTTGTCACGGGAACATGGCAAACCCGACATTCTAGGCCATGGTGCTACGCTTCGGCAAGACACCAAAATCACCGTGGTAGAGGGGTGTTTTTTCCGAATTCGAGCCGCCCGCTCAGGCTTCTTTCGCAAAGTCGTTCCGACGCTCAACCTCGCGGAAATTGACGACAATATTCGTAAAGAGCCATCGATGTGGCGGTCGCCACGTTGTAGCTGTAAGGCATGCCATAGACGGGGATCTCGACGACCTGGTCCAGATTGCCGAGTAATTCCTCGCGAATCCCGTCTCGTTCGTGCCCAATCACCAGGACGCTGCGACGATCGAATTCGAATTCATGCAGGTTGCGAGAGCCACTACTCTGCTCAAGTCCTACGATTGAGTATCCCTCACTGGATAACTCCCGTAACACCGGCGCGAGACTGCGGCGGCGTTCGACCGTGATGTGTTCGAGCGAGTCACGTGCGACCTTAGCATCGATCCGCTGGTTACTGCTGGTGATCACACGGTTAATTCCGCAGCAACCCGCGGTACGTATAATCCTGGCCAGATTCACATTGCTCCGAAGCTGCGGTACCGCCAGCACTAACTCGCGAGCCCGGTCGAGCTCGGAGGGTGGCTTGTGGCGTTGATGGACGAATTCATTCATGGAACTAGATGGACTTGCGTGCGGGAGTATCGTTTCGATTTTAGCGAAGCAAGCCGACAGATTCGCCCCCCGGGCTTGGATCCAATCCCGGTTTTGATCGCTCAAGCCAGCGTTTGGAAAAGAAGGCAATGAGAATGTCTTTGGGAGCATCGAATCGCGACGTGCTCGGAGCACGATGGGTAGCTAGCGGTACAACTCACGTGGCGTTAACGAATTCATCTCTTAACGTATGAACTAGACTTGTCTTGTGAATGATCAAAATGGCGGTCCGTCCCGCCGTCCAGAGACTTTCATGAACTTGATGTAGCCGCCCGTTTCCGGGCGTATTCGTGTAACCACTACCGCTCAATTTGGTTTAGACTTCGGGAATGGAAGACTCCAAGAAACCGATTAAGGTCGCAGTTACGTACCGCGTTTGTCAGCACTGGCGCGTCCCCATTTTCGCAAGGCTGAGCCGTCACCCCAGGATCCAGCTCACCGTTCTTCATGGCTCATCTGTTCCGAATACGAAGGTGACCAACGGAGACAACCTGGACGATATTTCGCATGTCGAACACTGGACGATCAAAAAATCTGGCGTGCAATGGGTATGCCATCCCTTGATCTGGGTGACCTTGTTGCGGATGCGACCGGATGTCATTTTGTCTGAGGGTGGCAGTAACTTCTTCACAAACTTCTTTGTCTTGGCCTACGCCATGCTGACGCGAACGCCGGTTGTCTGGTGGACTCTCGGCGAATTGCAAGGCAAACGCCAGTTGTCATTACCGAGCCGTATCTTTCGTGCAATGATGCAATGGCAAGAGCGAAGGGCGTCCGTTTACCTGGGATATAGTAGCGTCGCGCTGCGTTATTTTCAGCGGATGGGTTATCCCGACGAACGCTGCTTTCGTGCGGTGAATTGTGTCGATACCGAACGTGTCTTCGCGGACATTGAATCACGCCAATCGTCGGTTGCCGCCTTGCGTGAGCAAATTGGAATAACCGATCAAACAACAACGATTCTCTTCGTGGGTGCCTTAGTTCGGAGTAAGAAGATTGATCGATTACTGCACGCTTATCGCAGCCTCCGAGATGAGTATCCTGATGCGAGACTCGTCATTGTCGGTGATGGTCCCGATCGTTCCCGTTTGCAGCAACTAGCCGCCGAACAGGCGATTGCAGAGCAAACATTGTTCGCGGGTCAGGTCGTCGAACAAGTCTCAGATTATTTCGAGATTGCTGACGTTTTTGTCTTACCCGGACTCGGCGGTTTGGCCGTTAGCGAGGCGCTGGCACACGGGCTTCCCGTGCTCTGTGGATTGGGAGACGGTTGTGAAGTCGACCTGGTCCGAAACGGAGAAAGCGGCTTCCGGATTTCGTCTAATGATGACGAGGTCGTGGTATCGGCCCTCGTCGAAAAATTGAAGACGCTCTTGGGCCAGCCTGCCACTTTGGCCATCATGAAGGAAAATGCCAGAAACGTTATTCTCAAGGAACATAATGTCGACACTTACACTGCCAACGTTGTCGATGCGATCGGCTATGCAGCAACGGGGACCAGGGAGTTACCGCTTCCAACAATCCAATCCTTCGATGCGGATTAGTTGAGTCGTGGAGTCGCTCGCGTTGATTTCACGCGCGTAAAGTGCACACTTCGCCAGATTCCGGCGGTTGATCCAACATCTCGTCGTGGCGACGACGTTCCTCTTCCGTGTCGAACCGATCTTTGATCTTCTTGGCAGGAACGCCTGCGACAATGGAATAGGGCTCGATGTCTTTCGTGACGACTGCTCCGGCTGCCACGACCGAACCTCGTCCAATTCGCACGCCCGCCATGACGATCGCATTTGCACCAATCCAAACGTCGGCTTCGACAATCGTCTTCGTGGCGACCTCAGAACGACCCGCAAAAATCATCGGGATACCTGGGCGATTGATTTCATGGTCGCCTCCAACAATCAGGACGCTTGGCCCAAGCATGACATAACGTCCTAATTCGACGTTCGCTCCTACGTGGCAGTTTTGAGCCAAAAAGGTGTATTCGTGAGCCACCAGGTCGGCCGAGAGAAACTGCTGCCGGGGATACAAGGATGCCGTCGGATGAACGTGGGGGATGCGATACTTCAAACGGACATAACGTTGACGCAACGCTCGTACCAGGTTTCTGAACCAACTGACGCCACCAAGTTTTTTTCGCACCTTTCGATTCATGGGCAGATACCAGGTTTTCCAGTCGGTTCGATACATCGCACGGTTGCCTCCAGAATATGCCTTCGGCAGTTTCTGTGAGAAAACGCCGAAAAAATCAACGGTTTGTGACCCGTCCCGCGGGGGACTAAACCGCTGCTACGATTAATCATAGCATTTGGAACAACCTGCAAGGTGCGAATCGACAGATTCATGAAACAACCTGTCATCTTGGGTTTGCCATCGTGGTTTTGGCGATTTTCGCAGCTCGATCGTTCGGCTTAGCCTCCGTTGACACCGAGTTACAGATGATCAGACCATTGGCTCATCATTTTAATGAGCGGCTGATGCGTTGGCAGATGATTACTCGTTCTCTACTGAATCCGATTCCACGAATACGAGATCTCTTACCTCGTCGCCTCTCAGCTCTAGATGTTGGTCGTTGCCATGCGCGATCTCGTTCGGAATTCCGTCGGGATACGATTCGCAACAAATACGCTCCGTTGTTTCATCGCCGTCGTTCTGGACGCCGATGAAATGTGCACAGGCTCGTGTCCAACATTTCGGTTCCCGCATCATCAGTCGGACCGACTCGATGTCATGGCATTACATTATGACGAGCGAGTTCGATGACGGATTCCAGTTTCTCTGGAACCGTGCTGTAGAAGTTGTGTTTGCCGTCTCGGCGAACTCGGACCAGGCCGGCCGATCGCAATAATCCCAAATGATGGCTGACTGCCGGTTGGCTTTGACCCAGTAACTCGCACAGGGCACGGACGTGCAATTCATCGAATTCGACAAGCAAATTCAAGACCCTCAGTCTCGTTTCATCGGCCAGCAGGCGAAACGAATTTGCGAGATCTTTCAGCCCCAAAGAAGCCGTGTCCTGGGATGGCTTGGGTTGAATTTCTTCGGAGACGGAAACGGTTGATTCGGCAACACGCGGTGTCGCGAGCGCATTATTTGTCGTCCAGTCATTCATCGGCGAACCTGCTCCTTCGATAAGTCATGTTGCAGCCGCGCAGCGGTAAACGTCTTTGTTGTCGTCTTCCTTCGACGCAGAAACGTCTTTGTCCGAGTCAGTGATCGTCGCACAGAACGTGATTGGAAACCCGACGATCTTTGACCCAGTTTTGAATCTCGGTTCTTTTGATTGTTGGGGCGAAGTGTCCACTTTGAATCAGTGAACTCGCCTCAACGCATCTGCGAACCAAACTCAAGTTGGGCTCATTGTAGGCTACGGCGCAGGCCGTTGGAACTATAAATCCTAAATCTGACAAAACGACGCTGATCGTCCAGATTGTCAAGAAAAATGAAAGTCCCAATCGAGTGGTGGTGCGATTTCTATATTTCCATCGCGAAAAGCCGGCGAATCTTGCTGGTGAAACGATCAATCGAGAAGAGATCGTATCAAGCGTCCAGGGCACGGCTGACCACATTAAAAGCAGCTGTTGCTTCGTTAATTGACGCAATGGCCTCCGAATGGGATTCGTCACTGGCGGCCGACCAGGCACGATTGAGCATGCGCTCGACAATGGCAAAATCGACCAGGATCTCGGCTCCACGCCGCATTCCAAGCTGTTCCACGATTCGATGCCGTACTTCGGAAAAGGGGAGGACATAGCTTTGGATCAGCGCCTCAACCGCCGCTGAGAGCTGGTCGGTTGACTGATTGGGGGCTGTCGCCTGCAAACTCAGTAGCGGGCTCTTGATTTCCCGCAGTAAGGTGAATGGATCGGAGCGAGCGGACGTTGTCTTCCGACTCCCTTTTCGTTCCTGATAAAGACTGCCGTGCCACAGAGCGACTCCGGCGATAGCGACGAGAACACCGAGCACGATGAACCGAGCTGAGGAAGCAAATGTTTGTTCTGGAGCCGGCATCTGCATTGCCGCGGTTGCCGCAATTACGACACCGATCAACAGGATCAGAATGGCGGTGGGTTTCAACATGACTCGAGGTCCAACGTTCCAGTTATTTGTTTGAGTAGATCTTAATGGCCGTCAGAATGACGCCGGTCAATGCTTCGCCCACGATCAAACCAGCAGCCAGTGGGACGAGTTTTTCTTCGCAGAAGGTACTACCTTTGATTCGTTGGACGATCATCTGAGTAAAGCAGCCAAGGCCGTAACCCAAGGTGATTGAAAACGGAAGGTACATCGCCAAGCCAACCAGGACACCCATTCCGGAAAGTGGGGCTGCGCCGAGTACGGCACCGATCGCACTGCCCGCGACGTATTTGCCGAGCGGTACATCACCTTGACTGACTGCTTCCAGGATACCCATCAGCGCGCCGCCTTGTGGCGCGGGGAGGGCAGTGCCGGGGCCGAATCCGTTTTGATCTCCTTCGCCTCCTGCCCAGAGAACATAGACAACGACCAACGCGATGATCGCGCCGATCCAGGTAGTTGCAAATTGCACGATCTGTTGCTTGATCGGTCGAGCACCGATCATGAATCCGGTTTTGAGATCCTGCATCATGTCCGCGCCTTGACCGATTGCCACGCAGACGGCAACTCCGACAACCATCGCGGCAGCGACGTTTTTATTGAGCAAAAACATCATTAGCGTCACCGAAATCAAAGCCATCCCTGACATGGGCGAGATGTCTGTCAGACCGGTTGCCTGAGCCACGATCAGAGCGGCTAAACCTAACCACAAGGTGCCGACGATTGCCGAAATGATCGCCTGACCGGTGGTGACGCCTTCTGTCATACGCGACGCGAGAAAGAACAGCAGGATCGCGGCACCGGTACCCCAGGCGATAGTCCACATGCTCATTTCATCGCTGCGACGTCCACCTACGCCGGCCGTTTTGGTGGCGCTCGCCAAGGTTGCAAAGGCTGCTCGGATGGCCGGGATGGACATGACCACGCCCATCAATGCTCCGCCAATGATGACTCCGATGCCGATCGGACGAAGCATTTGGCCGCCGATGAGTGTGATGCCTTGCTCAGTGGCTGGAGCCCAGCCAAGCCCGACCGTTGCAGGTGAGATGACCCACCAGGCAATGGCTCCGCCCAGAAAGAATGGAATTCCACCTCGACCGGCAAGCATCCCAGCGGCCATGTTCATCAACGATAAATAGACGACCGGCGCACAATAATCCGGAATGATACCGAACCCGAAATGAAGTTCCTCCGATTGAATCCCGAATCCCCAGTTGGCGACCATCGTCGGGGAGTTGAGCCAGCCCGACTCAAGCAGCAGTTTCCAGATAACGCTGATTAGGACTCCAGCACCCAGTAGGATGGCCTTATCCAGACCGGTCGAACCCGCTCGAATGATGGTGGCGGTGGCCACCCCAGATGGAAACCGCAAACGGTCCAATTCAATCATCTGCTTACGGAGCGGAATGATTACCACAACACCCAGGATCGCGCCTGCTATGCCGGCAATCGCCAATGGAAGAAAGCTGAATTGAAGAGAATCGTTGCCTTGAGCAGCCTGGCTCGCTTGCAGCAAAAATAATGCGGGTACGGTAAAGACAATTCCGGTGCCGGCCGTATTCATTCCCGAGGCGATCGTCTGGTTGATATTGTTCTCAACCATCGTGCCCTTCCGCATGACCCCTCGCAGAATGGCATATCCCATGATTGCCGCTACGGTTGAGCCACCAATCGAGAAGCCGAGCTTCAAGGCAGCATACACGAACGCGACGTTCAGAATGATGCCTTGGATAATTCCAAGGACGACGGCAGCTACCGTTAATTCGCGGTATTGCTCTTGCGACATGGCATCCGTTCCAAGGTGGAAGATTAGCGGTTTGCCGAGGAAACACGGGATGAAGCATCGTAGCCCAGTCAGCGTCACAGGCCTAGGTCATTCGATTCGGCCACACTCAACAATCAGACGCTGGAGCATCGGATGTTCTACAAAACTTGATGCCAGGGCGAGCGTTTTTGCCAAACTCGCGCGTCTCAGGAGGCATTTGAATCGCGAGCAGGCAGCCGAGCACGATTTTCAACGAAAGCCAGCATCTGCTCGCGCTGATCTCGCCAACCAATATAGAGACTTGAGAACAAAGCGAGTGAAGAACGATCGGTGTTGAAGAGGATCAGCAGGCCATTTTGTAGGGCGTCGCAGCGACGTATCGTTTTCCATTGATAAAGATGGCGGCGGCCCAGGCAGGTTTGGATGATTCCAAGATGGCTCAGGCGAAACTGCACTGGCAACCAGAACCGCCACATTGAGATCATGAGTGCCGAAATGGCAAACGCCGTCGTGAGTCCGTTCTGCGCGCCCCAGTAGACCGCCATTCCAGTGCTAACTGTTACGAATACGTAAGCCACGCTCCGCCAGCCGTCTTGGACCAGGGGCCAGTTCAAGACCTGGATATCTTGATTCGGGGTCGATTCGTGTTTGAAGGGGCGGTCGGCAATGCTGCTCATCGTGGAACTTTCAATTCTCAGTCTCGCTGGATTCCAAGTCTAGCTTGGCCTGGACCGCTTCGCATTGGAAATTCATCGGCCCGAGACAGAGTTGTTCTGCTTGATGCCCGGTTTGCAACGCGTAAACTAGAAGGGCAGGGGAGACAGGCTTGGGTTGTGAATCGGAAGTTTGGTCAGTCGATCAGTACCATGATGAGGGGATGCACTCGTGAATGACATTCATGAAGCCGAACTTGTCGGCAATGAAACCGCCAAATGCCGGCGAATGCCTTGGTGGGGTTGGGTGCTGGGGGTCTTGGGTGTCCTCATTGGAGTTCCCATTTGCATCGTGACTGCAGCGGTGCTCTACATCGGCGTTGTTAGCCCGGACACATCGGTCTATCCCGGCAAAGCCATGCCTCAGCGATTTATCACTGAGATGAAAGATCTTGGAGCACTGAGTGAGAATGAGGAAGTGTTGTACTTCTATTCGGATGCCTTTATCGATATTCGTGACGGATTCTATTCCGTCAGCGATCGTCGAGTTGTGATCTATTCCGAAATGATGGAGGGTGACCCTTTAGTTATCTACGAGTTTCCTGTTTCCAGCGAATACAATCGCGATGAGGATTTTTTCGAAGCCATTTCGTTGCGGTTGCAACCATCTGAGTCATCCGATGCGGAAATCGACGATTGGCAACTTGATGACGATGTCTAAATGATTGTTCCCGATCATCTGGGAACAAATCTTGGTTTCATGAGGTGCACAAGTGACACGACTCTTCATCTCCGCTCTGCTGTTTACGCTCGTTTGTCCTGCTTTGGGAGCGGTACAGGCTGGCGATCGTACTCGACTGATCACTTACAACGTTTGGTATGGTTTTACGAAGAACACCGACCGAAAAGGCGACTGGCTCCAGTGGATGCGTGACCATAGGCCGGATGTAGTAAGCCTCCAGGAACTTAACGGTTACACCTTAGAGCAACTTCAGGAAGATGCGGCGCAATGGGGGCATCGCTATTGCGCACTCCTGAAAGAGGATGGGTTTGCAACCGGAGTGACGTCTCGCGTACCACTCGACGATGTTCGTCGAATTCGAGACGGTTTTCATCACGGGCTCATGCGTGTGAAAACGGCTGGATTTTATCTGTATGTCATCCACATGCATCCGAGTAACTGGGAAACCCGAGGACGGGAAATCGGTCTCATCCTGACAGATGTCAAAACATTACCCGCCGATGCGCGCGTCGTTCTCGCCGGTGACTTCAATACGTTTTCGACAAAAGACCAAAAGCAATATCAGGATCACGCACAACTGGTGCCATTCTTTGCAGCGCGAGATCAAAGATTCAAAGAAAGAAACTTACGCGAAGGACGTTTGGATTACTCGGTTCTGGACAGACTTGAAGCGGTTGGCTTCGTTGACCTAGAAGCGAAATTTCGCAGCAGCTTTCAGGGGACTTTTCCGACACAAATCGATAAATCCGGGGATGACGGTGACGCTCGTCGACTTGATTTTGTCTTTGCAAACGCGCCGATGGTGAAACGTTGTGTCGATGCTTTTTCCGTCGTCGACGCGGCCACTGCGAAAATGTCAGATCACTATCCAGTGATTGTCGATTTCCAACGTGATTAAAGTGAGTGTGGCAAAACGATGATCGATTATCGCCAACAAGAGATCGGACCGCATCAAGACATTCTTCTGATCGAATTATCAGGTCAACTCGATGCCGGTGCCTGTGATTCGTTGTTCGCCGCAATTGATGCTGAGCTCAATGAGGGGCGCCATCAACTGATCCTTGATTGCGATCGCTTGCAATTCATTTCGAGCATTGGGCTTGGGGTGTTGGTGCGGGTTCACACAAAAATGAAACAACTTGGCGGTGGTTTAAAACTAAGTCGTGTGCATGGTATGATTCGCGAAGTGATCGAACTGGTGATGCTCGATCACGTTTTGCAGATCTATCCCACCATCGAGGCCGCCACGGATGATTTTTGCCGGAAACCGAAGGCCGGGAGCTGAAACCATCGGCAGGTCGAGCCGTGAGTCGAGCGGATCGCCTTTGATTCGAGGGCTAGCAGCCGTGAGTGCTAGCACTGGTTTAATCGCCTTGAAATCTTCTACGAAATCGAATCGTTCCAAACGGCTTGCAATGGGGTAGAGTGCCGGGTTGCTCTCGGCTGATTTCCCAAAAAAGATACAGCTCGCCACAAATTCTTGCGACGAGCTATATCGGAATAAGTCGGGGCGCCCAGATTCGAACTGGGGACCTCCTGCTCCCAAAGCAGGCGCGCTAGCCAGGCTGCGCTACGCCCCGAGCAAGTCGGTGAAACCGCTTGCAATCACTCATGCTATCAACACCGCATCGTTTCCGCAATTGCGGGTCGAATTCTGCTCGTTCATCACCCTGCAAAGCTTTGCTGCTGATCACTTTCCGAATCCTGAATCAGCTGGCTCAACCTCTCAAATTCCTCGTGGTTGCGGAAGTGAATGACGATTTGGCCACGGCCCCGACTGGATTGCCGAATGTCGACCTTGGTGCCCAAAAGGATTCGCATTTGCTGTTCGAGTGAGGCGATGTGACTGCTACGGGGACGCTTTTTGCGTCGAGCCGATTTTTTGCTGCTGGAGCCAGTTCCGTCACCGTCTTCTAGCTCGATTCGCTCTTGAACCAGCCGTTCCGTTTCACGGACGCTGATTCCTTCACGGTGGATCCTTTGACTGAATTCGATCTGAATTTGCTCATCGCCTAACGGCAACAAGGCACGTGCATGACCTGCCGAAATGGTACCCTCCTGCAGGTTTTCTTGGACTCGTGAGGGTAATTCGAGCAGTCGGAGCAGATTTGCGATCGTGGAGCGATCGATCTTTAATCGTTGCCCCAGGTCATCTTGGGTGCACTGGTGTTGGTCCAGGTAGCGTCGGAAAGACAACGCTTTTTCAATGGCGTTCAGATCTTTACGTTGCAGATTTTCAACGATGGCCAATTCAGCGACAAGGCGATCATCGGCTTGTCTTACTCTGGCTGGAACCTGGCTCCAACCTGCCTGAATCGCGGCTCGTAGTCGACGTTCACCCGAAATGAGTTGCCATCGGTCGCCGACGCGTCGCACCAGCACCGGCTGCAGCATATCGTGTTCTTTCAGGCTCTCGGCGAGAGAGGTGATTTCGCTATCGCTGAATTCTCGACGAGGTTGAAACGGGTTGTCGTCAATTTCATAGACGCTCAGTAGCAGCAAATCCCCATCTTTTGCCCCCTCGGCCTCACGAGTCCCATGCGATGGTGGGGCGTATTCTTCTGCGGGGGGCTCGCTCGAACTCGTCTCTTGATCGACCGAGTCATCCTCGGGTTGATGAATTCGGGGCATCCGATCCGCTTGCGGGACATGGACCGGTTCATTGTCGTCACCGAGCAACGCGGCCAATCCTCTCCCAAGCCTTCTTTCTTTAGACACGGTCCAACACCTCCATGCATAATTCCACGTAAGATCGCGCCCCACGGGACCGCGGAGCGTACTGCAAAACTGATCGTCCATAGCTCGGTGCCTCTGAGACGGACACATCGCGGGGGACGACGGTATCAAAAACGATGTCGCCGAAGAAGTCGCGGACTTCCGCGTCGACTTCGTGGGTTAGTTCGAGCGAATGATCGTACATGGTGAGTACGATTCCCCCGAATTCAAGCTGGTTGCCTGGTTGTTGCATCACTCGACGAATCACCTGAATCATCTGGGTCAGCCCCTCCATCGCGAAATACTCGCACTGAATCGGCATTAATACCTCAGTTGACCCGCTGAGGGCCGCCTCGGTGAGCACGCCCAAGGAGGGCGGGCAGTCGATCAGGACAAAATCGTATTCCCGGACGTCTTCGCCGAAAAAACGTTGGATTCGCACCAACGCATCCGCCTCCCCCTCCGCCAGGGAATGAATGTCGTCGAATCGGCGGCTGCCGGGCATCACATCAAGCCCTTCCACCGTGACGTCATTCAGCACGTGTTCCAATGGCAGGTGAGTCAATAACGGATGATGATCGGTGGCCTCGTGTCCGAGGCCCGTCGTGGCATTGCACTGGGGATCCAGGTCAATCAGCAGGGTATGCTGACCGCCCAGGGCCAAACTCACCGACAAGTTGATTGCGGTCGTTGTTTTCCCCACGCCGCCCTTCTGATTTGCGACGCACATGATCCGCGGCACGCATGATCCTCCAGCGGTGGCTCGTTCAGTTTAGTGACTGAGAATCCCCAACAGCCTGATGGCCGTGCCGCCGAGTGGCTGGATTCCCAAGTCGGGCCACGCATTGTAAACCCGGAGTAAGAATTGCCGGAACGTCAGTTCTTGCCGAAATCGGTGCACTCTGCCATTTTTAGCGCACCAGAAAACTCACCTTTGTTTCACGTGAAACCGCGCAGCTTAACTATTTCACGGTTTCACGTGAAACGCCCAGGCTTCGCAAATCGGCAGGGTCGAAGCCCTTTGCCTTTGTGGCTAGTCCAGCGGATTGATGACGAGTCCGCTGAGCAGTTTCGGGTAGAAGTAGGTGCTCTTCGCCGGCATCCGCTCGCTGTGCTCACTGATGGCACGGATATGATCGAGTGTGGCGGGCATGACCAAAGCTGCCAGGTGAAAGTCTTCTTCTCCCTGGAGACCCTCTTCCAATTCACTGACAAGGTGGACGTACTTGGGCTTCGGCAGATTGGGTGCATCGAGCAAATTCTCCATGATCAGCCGGTGCAGAATGCTGACTCCCAATCCCTGCCAGTCGGAGCTGTGGTCCGTGGCGACCTGTTTCATCCGCTCGCGTCCAGCGGGAGTAATACGGGCCAACACCCAGTTTCCGTCTTTTCGCGTGTAGAGACCGACCGTTCCCTGCTCATTCTCGGTCTCGATTTCTTCCCAGACTTTTTCCGCATCGCCGGGGCTATTGCCGGCGACCTGGCATTCAAAGTTATCACCCAATTTGGCGATCAACTCTTCTGAGCTTAGTTCGGGAGCACCTCGGAAAAGACGGTGTGTGGGCAGGACGATCATGCCCGGGTCGCTCATCCCGACACACATCATCAAGACGGAATTAGCTGGATCGTTTTCGCTCAGCTGTCCTTTGGCTGCCAATTCCTCGCGATAGTTGCAGGCCGTCTCATAACGATGATGGCCGTCGGCGATGAAAACGGGCTTACTGTCCATGACGGAGGTCACATTTGCGATGACGTTTACATCGGTCACAGGCCAGATACGGTGGACGACGCCGAGATGGTCGGTGGCTTCGATCGGCTGGCGATCGACGATGTAGGCTTCCAGGATATCCTGGGCTTCATTGTCTGGATCGGGATAGAGGCCAAAGATCTGACTTAGATTCGCATGACAGGCTCGGGTTAACTTGAGCCGGTCCTCTTTGGCGGAAGCGTGTGTCTCCTCATGCGGATAAATCGACCCTTCACCAAACTTTTCCAATCGGGTGCGGCACATGAAGCCACGCCGATTGAAAGTCTGCCCGTCAACCTCGAAAGATTGATGATAGACATAGATGGATGGATCGGCCTCTCGCTCCAAGATTCCCTCGTTGCGCCAGTTCTTCAGGAATCGAGCAGCTCGGCTGTATCGATTCGACTCTTCGTTGTCGCCCGGTTCATCGCGATTCAGGATCAGGCGGATAACGTTCGACGGATGGCGCTCGTAGAGACTGTCTCGTAGCTCGTCATCGATCACGTCGTAGGGAGGGGCAATTACATCGCTGAGGGAGCCGACGTGGCCGAGATCGTATCTCAGGCCTGGAAACGCTTGGATTTTGGGCATTGCTTCGCGGGGGTTAAGGGCTGGAGTTGTGCATGAGAAAAGGCTCCGGTTGTTATGCCGGAGCCTTTCTCAACTGTCAATGAGGCTTGAACGCCCAAGTCGCTTTAGTAGCGGTAATAATCAGGTTTAAAGGGGCCTTCGGCAGGCACTCCAATGTAGTCCGCCTGCAGGTCGCTCAGCTTGGTGAGCCTCACGCCCAGCTGCTCGAGGTGTAATCTTGCGACCTCTTCGTCCAGCTTCTTCGGCAATACGTGCAAACCTAACTCGAAGGAGTCGGGTTCGGTCCACAAGGCGATCTGAGCCAATACCTGATTGCTGAACGAATTGGACATGACGAACGAGGGATGGCCAGTCGCACAACCCAGGTTCACCAGACGACCCTCAGCCAAAACGATAATCGAGTGACCGTCGGCGAATGTATAACGATCGACAAGAGGCTTGATATTTCGACGAGTCACGTCGCCTTGGGAATCGAGCCAAGCCATGTCGATTTCGAGATCGAAGTGACCAATGTTACAGACGATCGCATCGTTGGGCATGACCTTCATGTGCTCGCCCATGATGATGTCGCGATTACCGGTTGTTGTCACGAAAATGTTACCGATCGAAGCGGCTTCTTCCATCGTCGTCACCTGGAAGCCTTCCATCGCGGCCTGCAGAGCGTTGATGGGGTCGATCTCGGTGATGATCACTCGCGCGCCATATCGTTGCAAGGAGTGAGCACAGCCCTTGCCGACGTCGCCGTAACCAGCAACAACCGCGACCTTACCGGCAACCATTACGTCCGTCGCTCGCTTGATTCCATCCACCAACGATTCTCGGCAGCCATACAAGTTGTCGAACTTGGCCTTCGTCACGGAATCATTGACGTTGATGGCGGGCACTTTCAATTCGCCCTTATCCAACATCTTGCGCAGCTCTTTGATCCCGGTTGTCGTCTCTTCGGAGAGACCGCGGATGCCTTCGAGTAATTGCGGATAATTCTTGTGGACAAGAGCCGTCAAGTCACCGCCATCGTCCAGAATCATATTGAGCGGTTCGCCGTCGGCGAAGTAGATCGTTTGGTCAATGCACCAGTCGTACTCTTCGTCCGTCTCGCCCTTCCAGGCGTAAACCGGAACGCCCGTCTCAGCGATTGCCGCTGCTGCATGGTCTTGAGTCGAGAACTTATTACAGCTGCTCCACTGCACTTCGGCGCCGAGCTCAGTCAACGTCTCAATCAAGACGGCCGTCTGAATCGTCATGTGCAAGCAGCCTGCAACCCGTGCACCCTTCAGCGGTTGGGTCGGACCGTATTTTTTACGAATCGCCATTAACCCCGGCATTTCGTTCTCAGCGAGCATGATCTCGCGTCGTCCCCAGTCAGCGAGAGAGATGTCTTTGACCTTAAATGTTTCACGGGTTTCGATTTGGGTCACCTTGACCTCCTGGCTGTGCAGTTTGAATTAATAAATAGAGCGAATCAGAGGGTTAAATCCTAGAAACTCAACCTATAGATGATAGGACTAAGCGTCCGCAACGCAAGTCAGCCGCTCGCCGAAAAACCCGCGCGAGCCGCTTCGACGAATGATTTCGTCCGAGGCTCGCTCTTCTGTCCGGGTGATGTCTCGACTCCGCTCGCCGTATCAACCGCGTCCGGGCGGGTGGTTGCGATGGCGTCGGCTGTATTTTCGGCGGTGAGCCCGCCCGCCAAGATCCACGGCAAACCACTCTCCAGGGGGGTTTTCTCGGCGAGCATCTCCCAGTCAATGCGGCGACCGGTTCCGCCGAATTCGGAGGGATGATAGGCGTCCAGTAAAACTGCGGCAGGGCGACAGTTGAGCGTTTCACATTGTTTCAGGTAATCGTGAACTGGGTCGATTCCATCAGGACCAATTCGGAAAGCCTTGATCACCGGGTAGTCCTGCAGTTGAACGAGCAATTCGGCTGGCTCATCCCCATGGAGCTGGATCCAATCGAGCTGGTTGGCGGTCGCCAGACTGCGGATCGTTTCGGCGTCGGCGTTCACAAACACACCGACACGTTCGAGAGCCACTGGTAGGGACCGACAAACGCTCAACGCCGCTTCCGGAGAAACGTACCGTTTGCTTTCGGGGAAAAAATTNAGGCCGATGGCATCGGCGCCNGATTCGGCGACCATGCGAGCATCTTCGGCACAGGTAACTCCGCAAATCTTGATCCTGAACATGGACGCATTGTAGGCGCTCGTCTGCTCCAGCGAAAAGAGACCCCTGNGCCGAAACGCGGCGATTAGGCGGCGCGACGNATGGGTTCGCCCACNCCTGTCTGTGCGTCGTCCCAGCGATTGACGGCNACGGCAACCAGATGTCCGCCGAAGGCCAGNGCTAANTTGAGGGCACTTTTGACGGGACGCTGCTGGCCGACCAGCGGAATGCAATCCAGATCGCATTCAGGATCAGGATCGGTCAGGTTGAGTGTGGGCGGAACAAACCCATCGCGTAGAGCGAGGGTGGTGAGTGCCAATTCGACGCTGCCTGATGCGTTGACGAGATGGCCAAGCATCGATTTGAGGGAGCTCACGCAGAGATCATCAGCATGGATGCCGAATGCGCGGCGGATGCCACGGGTCTCCATGACGTCATTTTGCGTGGTTCCGGTACCGTGTGCGTTGATGTAGCCGATATCGCGAGGTTCCAGCTTAGCTCGCTGAAGCGTCTCCCGAATCAGTCGCGTGAGCGATTCGCTCTCCATATCAAGTCCGGTGACATGATGGGCATCGGCCATCATCTTGCCTCCGGCGATTTCCGCATAAATCTTGGCATTGCGGGCTAACGCATGAGAAAGGCGTTCCAACACGAACATCGCCGAGCCTTCTCCCATCACGAATCCCGACCTCGAACGGTCGAATGGGCGGCAGGCTGCAGCCGGATTTTCGGCATCCGCAAGAACTCGCATTTTCTGGAAGCCAGCAGCAAACAGCGGGTCAATCGCCTCGGCCGACCCAGCGATTGCCAGGTCGCATTGGTTGTCGCGAATGGAGCGAACCGCGCTCATCACGTCGATCAGGCCGCTGGCGCAGGCCGTGGAGTGGCAGATTCGAGGCCCATACAAGCCGTATTTTTCGGCGATGCTCCAGCAACCGCTGTTCGGTAGCCATTGTTCCCAGTTGGAAACATCGGTGGATGAATCGGGAGCTTCGTGTCCGTGGTATTGTCGGAGCCAACGCCAGTCGCCCATGTGGCCACTGACGGCACAACCAAATCGGCTGCCATCGACGGCATCAAGATCGAGACAGGCATCTTCTAGTGCCTCCTCCGCCGCAATGTGGGCCAAGCGGATCACTTTCAGCTGTTTGGGAAGCATTTCGACGGTATCGACCACCGCTCCCAAATGGAGCCCCGGCGGCGTCGATGATCCATCGAGCCGTTGCACGCCACTCGTTCCCGAACGAATCGCGCTCCAGGTGCTCTCACGGTCTTCTCCGACCGACGTCACCATGCCGATCCCCGTGATAACTACGGGTTCGTCCTGAGGCCTTCGAGCTTTCATGTTGATCTGCAGCATTTGCCGCCATCCCTGTGTGCACCCGCATTTGCGGTTCGGCTTCCCTGCCGGCAGGGCGATTGATACCGAAAATCCTGATTCAGTTCCAGCGAGGTTTTCGGCGGTTTGTGAGATCTTCTGCGACGGGTTTTTCTCGGTGGGGGTGGCTTGCATCGCCCGCAAACACCGTTAAACTCATNGAAACGTGGGTTTTCGACCCAATTTAGGGTAAAAAATGGTGATTCACGGGGGAATCAGCCCAGAAGTGTCGGTGGCGGTTGTGGAGCATGATGCTTTGTCACCTGATTTGGATAATGCATCCGTTTGATGACCAAACCGCAAGGCAAGCTGATTCTCGGTGAATATCGACGTGCTATCGACGATCGATATCGCCTGACGATTCCGACCGAAATGTTGGAATCGTGGGCAGAACCGCAGGCGAGTTGCATGCTGGTCAAGCAACAACCAGGGTGTCTCAGCTTGTGGAGATCGGAGGATTGGGAGGCCAACTTAGAGACCGGGATGCGGGTTGTCGAAACGAAATGGCAGGCAGGACGCTTGTCGGATCGCATGGATGACGTGCAGACGCTAGGGCGGCTGTTGTCGACAAGGCATCGCCCGGTACAGCTTGCAGCTCGAGGAAGGCTATTGATTCCTGAGGGGTTTCGGGAATTTTTGGGAGTTGAAGCGGGCGCTGAGCTGTTTGTCGTGGGGGCCGCTGTATGTATTGAGATTTGGGAACAGAACGCCTGGCTCGATTGCCTGAGTTCCGAGATTCCTCGCTTCGGTGCGATTCTCGATGATCTCAGCCGATAGGCACGAGCGACGGTCCGGGTGTGTCCGGTGCGAACCATCATTGTTAATCCCCGCTCCGTGTAACCGTGAGGGGAGATGTAAGTCACCAAGGAATGGGGTAACACGGCATGGACGCCCTTTTCCATTCGCGTCGGACACACCCGGGACGTTGCCCTGGGAGGTTCCGTTCGTGTGCCGTTGGAGGGGCCTTTGCCCTTTTTCAGAACGGATGTGCCATAGCGATCAACGGAGTTCGCATAAACGGCACGCGAATGGTGCCTGCTACGCTTCGTCAGGCTTGTTGGCGTCGCGGTCAACGGCGATATAGACCGATCGAAGCTGGTAGAGCACCGACCCGAGCATTTCTTGCTCTTCGTCGGTCAAATTGCCCTTCGTCTTTTCCTCAAGCACCGACAGCATGTCGATGTAGTGCTGAGCCAGTTGCAAATTGACGATTGGCTTATTTTCGATGGGGTCGGGCAGTTGTCCGAGTCCGGCCATCGCCTGGGTGGCCAGCGTGGTGGCGAGTAGCAGGAAGGAAGCCGGAGGTAAGCCAGTGGCTTCGTCAGGATTCACTGCTGGATCGGCATCGGCCTCGGGCTCTGCCTTGAGTTCTTCTCGCTCTCGCTCGACCTGCGATTTCCAATCCTCGTCGATAATGATCTTCTTTTCGCCATCTTGGGATGGATCGTTCATCTATTCAGACTCCGCAGGACTTTCTTGAGGACGAGTTGAATTTGGCTTGTTTCGCTCTGCACGTCCAGCATGACGTTCGACGGCAGCCTCGACGAAACTGGCGAAGAGCGGGTGGGCCTTGGTCGGCTGTGATTTGAATTCCGGGTGGAACTGGACTGCCACGAACCAGGGATGATCGGTCACCTCCACGATCTCGACAAGCGTGTCATCGGGGTTCGTTCCCGAGAACAGCATGCCGTGAGCCTGGAATTGTTGCCGATAGGCGTTGTTGAATTCGTAGCGATGTCGGTGCCGTTCTTGAATCTCAGCTTCATCATAACTGGCCCTTGCCTTGGAGCCTTCGCGGAGACTCGCTGGCTGTGTGCCAAGTCGCATCGTGCCGCCCTTCTCAACGATGTTGCGTTGATCATCGAGCAGGCAGATGACGGGATGATGGGTATCGGTGTTGAATTCGGTGGAATGAGCGTTTTCGAGCCCGACAACATTTCGAGCGTACTCGATGACAGCACACTGCATCCCGAGGCAGATGCCGAGGAAGGGAATGCCGCGTTCGCGTGCGAATCGAATCGCATCGACTTTGCCCTCGATTCCTCGCTCTCCAAAGCCTCCCGGAATGAGGATTCCGTCGTACCCGGCCAGGATTCTTTCGGGTCCCTCGCGTTCAATTTCTTCACTCTGAATGCGACCCACTCGGATTTGGGCTTCGTGGTGAATTCCGGCGTGATCAATCGCCTCGTAAATCGACTTGTAAGCGTCTTTGTGTTCCGCGTATTTGCCGACCACGGCGATGCTGATTTCATGCCGAGGATTACGAAGTCGATGCAGCAGTTCGTGCCAATTCTCAAGATTGGGCGTATCCGCTTGCAGGCTGAGTCGGTCGACAATTAATTCGTCCAATCCATTGTTGACGAGACTGAGGGGCACTTCATAAATCGAAAAGTCCTTGTCTCGTTCCTCGATCACTGCCTCGAGAGGCACATTGCAGAACAGGGCAATTTTCTGCCGGTCGTCCTGGCTGATCGAGCGTTCAGTTCGGCAGATCAGGATATCAGGTTGAATACCTATCTGACGTAACTGTCCGACGGAATGTTGAGTGGGTTTTGTTTTGAGTTCGGCGGCGGCCTTGAGGTAGGGCACCAAAGTCAGGTGTATATAGAGGCAGTTTTCCTTGCCGACATCCTGCGAGAACTGTCGAATTGCTTCCAGAAATGGCAGGCTTTCAATATCACCAACGGTGCCACCAATCTCAGAAATAACAACGTCCACGTCCGGTGATCCGAGCTTATGGATAACGCTCTTGATCTCATCCGTGATGTGCGGGATGACCTGGACGGTTTTCCCAAGAAACTCACCACGTCGTTCCTTCTCGATCACCGATTGGTAGATCTGCCCCGTGGTGTAGTTGCTGTCCCGCGTGAGCGGACTGTCGGTAAATCGCTCGTAATGACCAAGGTCGAGGTCGGTTTCGCTCCCATCGTCGAGAACGTAAACCTCACCATGCTGGTAGGGACTCATCGTTCCAGGATCGACATTGATATAGGGATCGAGCTTTTGCATCCGGACGCGTAATCCGCGTCTCTCAAGAACCATGCCTACCGACGCACTGGTTAATCCCTTGCCTAAGGAACTTACGACACCGCCGGTCACGAAAATATGCTTGGTCATCTTGTGGTCAGCTCCCTCAATGGCACCCGTCAGATCAGAAGGTGCTTCGCTAACGCCTGCTAGCGAGTTGCATCCGCTTTATCGGGAACCACTTCTATGGGGGGACTATGACCGAGAAAATTCTCGATTCAGAGTCCAGCCACGACCCGATCACAGATCACGCCACCTTGCGGCCCATTGTACGCTGACGTTCACGCTGGACAAAGGCCCGGTAATCGTCCGGAGTGTCGATTCCGATCGAGCTTTCTTGGACCACGCCGACGGCGATCCGATGCCCGGCGGAAAGAACCCGCAGCTGTTCGAGTTTTTCTAGCATTTCCAGCGGAGACGGCGGGAGTTTGGCGAATTCAAGCAGNAAATCGCGACGATAGGCGTAAAGCCCAATGTGTTGCAAAAAAGCGGGACGCACGTTCTGGAACTGAGTTTCGGCTCCGTCGCGCACAAATGGAATGGCGCTGCGGCTGAAATAAAGAGCGCGACCACGCTGATCCAAGACCACCTTCACGCAGGCGGGATCTTCGAGTTGTTGGGGAGAGCGAATGGGAGTGGCCAGCGTCGACATCACTGCCTGGGGATCTTGCTGGAGCATTTCAATGGACAGATCGATCGCTTCTCCTGAAAGTTCCGGCTCATCTCCCTGAACGTTGACGACAATCTCGACATCCTCGAGAGATTGAGCGACTTCGGCAACGCGATCAGTGCCGCTTGTTGCCGCAGGATCGGTGAGCGTCGCGTCACCGCCGAACTTTCGGACTGCCGACGCGATACTCATGTGGTCCGTCGCAACAATCACATCCGTGGATAAGGTCGCCCGACAAGCAGCTTCGTAAGTGTGCTGAATCAACGGTTTGCCGGTCTCGCTAAGTAACAGTTTTTTGGGCAAACGGCTCGATTCTAGCCGGGCCGGAATAATGGTGATTGTCTTGGGTCGGGCAGGATCCATCCGTGGGCCCCTCTATTGGAGTTTTGCAGGCGATTGACGAACCTTTTGCAGGCTTGCACCGTTGTTGAATGAGGAGCTTCCGGGCTCGTTCACTTCCAACACCCCGTTTCCGGGGNATTTTGCCGTTCATGTTCGTGATTGGGGTCGGTCTGTCCGCAGGCAGGCCATCTCCCTCTACTCGGTTTTAGGTTGCATTGTGAATTCGAATCAAGTGGAGATTCTGTCAATTTGAAAGTCCCAGGAATTAAAGCGGTCTCAGCCCCGCTAACTTGTGACGTATGCTCCAAAGTAGGCATAGCGCCATCCGCCTCGGATTCTTCCGTTGATAATGGCCGTGCTGGTTCTGACTAGTTTATTGGAGATCTGAGAATCATGTGTGGAATCGTTGGCTATNTCGGGGCTCGGCCCGCCACGGAGTTTCTCCTCGAAGGGCTGCGGCGATTGGAATATCGCGGTTATGACAGTGCTGGCGTTGCAACGCTCAATGGCGGTGACACGTTCAGCATTCGAAAAAAGGCCGGCCGCATTCAGGCGTTAGCCGACGCTCTCTCGGAAAGCCCCGCGGAAGGTCAGATTGGGATTGGTCACACCCGTTGGGCGACCCATGGACCTCCCACCCAGGAAAACGCGCATCCGCATGTAGGGGGTCGAGATGGTTCGATTGTGGTTGTTCACAACGGAGTCATCGAGAACTACCTCAGCATCAAGGAAAAGTTGGAATCAGCAGGGTTCGTGTTCACGTCGGCCACGGATACCGAAGTAATTGCTCACCTGGTCGGTTATCACCTGGAACGTGAACTTGCCGAAGGCAATGATAGCGGCAGCAATTCATACGAGTCGCTGATTCAAGCCGTCAAACACGCTGTTGCTGAATTACGCGGAACCTATGGACTCGTCGTCATGTTCCGGGACTATCGCGATCTTTTGATCGCAGCCCGATTGGGCAGTCCATTGGTTTTGGGAGTGGGTGATGGCGAGCATTTTGTAGCCAGCGATGCATCTCCACTTGCCGGCTACACTGACCGCATTGTTTATCTGGCGGATCATCAAATGGCGATCGTTACCGCAGATGGCTTGCGGGTCACACATCGCGATCAGGGCCAGATCAAGCATGACGTTCGAGTTCTCGATATCGACAGTGCTGCGGTCACGTTAGACGAAAACTGTCCGCATTTCATGTTGAAGGAAATTTATGAGCAACCCCAGACGCTTGAAGATGCGATGCGAGGTCGGCTCTGTGAAGACGACGCTACGGCAAAATTTGGCGGTCTGAATATTCCTCCCCGACAACTTCGTCGAGTCAATCGCGTTCTTTTGACAGCTTGTGGCACAAGTTGGCATGCGGCTCTGGTGGGTGAATACCTGATGGAAGAGTTCGCACGAATGCCTGTCGAAGTGGAGTACGGAAGCGAGTTGCGTTACCGCAATCCGCCAGTCGATCACGATACCATTTTGTTTTCAATCACCCAGAGTGGTGAGACGGCTGATACGCTGGCTGCTCAACGTGAAATGAAACGCAAGGGCCACTCGACATTGGCAATCTGCAATGTTGTGGGCAGTACGATTGCTCAAGAAGCCGACGGCGGTATTTATCTTCATGCCGGTCCCGAAATTGGCGTCGCCTCGACCAAAGCCTACACCTCACAGCTTGTCGTGCTGACGATGTTGGCCTTGTACTTTGGGCGTTTGCGCCACCTAAGCTACGGAGCAGGTCGACGGATTATTCGAGCTTTGCAAGAGTTGCCCGATCGGGTTGCCGAGACTCTCGAGACACATGATCGAATCAAAGAAATCGCTGCCAAATACCATGGTTGCGACAATTTCCTCTACCTCGGTCGTCAGTACAATTTTCCGACGGCGCTTGAGGGAGCCTTGAAACTGAAGGAAATCAGCTACATCCATGCTGAGGGGTATCCCGCGGCAGAGATGAAGCATGGGCCGATCGCCCTGGTCGATGAGGCGACACCGAGCGTGTTCGTCATGCCTCAAGGACTCGTCTACGAAAAGGTCATGGCCAATTTGGAAGAGATCAAGGCCCGTGGTGGTCCGGTGATCGCTCTTGCTGGCAAAGGGGACCGACAGGTTGAAGCTCTCGCAGATGACGTGATCGAAGTTCCGGATGTTGAGGATTTTCTGCAGCCTCTGGTGACGATCGTTCCATTGCAATTGTTGGCTTACGAGATCGCTCTGCTTCGTGGATGCGACGTCGATAAGCCTCGCAATCTAGCCAAAAGTGTGACTGTGGAGTAGACACTTGCATGTGATGCAAACACATGNAAGACGTTTCATTAGATCTCGCTCGGGCAATTGTCGTTGGTCTTTACTTTTTGTTTGTTTTAAGACTCTTCGATCAATTGCCTTTCCGTGGATTGGAAAATGCTCCGTTCCCGTCGCATCATGATTCCTAAGTGGAATCAGTGAGCTTTTTGCCACGCAGCAANTGATGGTAGTGCTGGGCGAATCGGTGTGATTCGTCCCGCACGTATTGCAGCAGTCGGAGTGCAAACGCATGGCGACTCAGTCGCAGCGGCTCCGGCTCTCCCGGGATAAAGATCTCTTCGTCTCGTTTTGCTAACGAGATAACAACCGGGGGTTCGATCTGACGTTCCTCAAAGGCAGCCATGGCGGCGTTTAATTGTCCTTTGCCGCCATCGATCAAAAGAATGTCTGGAAACGACTGGCCTTCGTCCTGCAATCTCTGAAAGCGTCGTGCGACGACTTCGTGGATGCTGCGATAGTCGTCGATCCCCGTTACGCCTCGNATCTTGTAGCGTCGGTAGCCTGGCTTGAAAGGCAGACCGTCAATGAAGGTCACCACACTGGCCACCGTTTGTTGGCCGCCGAGATGAGCGATGTCGACACCTTCAATGGTGCGCGGAGTCGATGCCAGTTTGAGGACTTTTCGAAGCCCTGCGAGTCCCTTTTTGGGATCAATGAAGAAGACTTCTGGTTGTGCGTGCGTATCCAGTTCGCCCCGCTGATCCAGCGTTTCAAGCATNTGGATTTCGTCTCGCAATCGAGCTGCTTTCTCGAAAGCCAGTTCCTTGGCGGCTTCCTGCATCTCACGNTTCATCTGGTTCAACAACCGACTTTTTTTACCGTCGAGAAACATCTGGAGTCGTCGAATATCGCGGCGGTAGTCTTCCTTGCTAATGCGAAGATTGCAGGGAGCCGTGCATTGGTTAATGCTGGCCAATAAGCAGGGGCGGAACCAGTTCCAGCGTTCATCGTTTTCATCAATGTCGAGGCTGCAGGTGCGAAACTTGAAGATTCGTTGCAGGACTTGAATCGCGCCTCGTAAAGCGCCGGCACTGGCAAAGGGGCCATAAAGTTTTACCCCTTTTAGTTTGGGTTCCCGTGTTACCTCGACCCGCGGGAAATCCTCGTGAGTCGTGATCATCAGATAAGGAAATGTTTTGTCATCTTTCTGTTCCTTATTGTATTTCGGTTGGACATCTTTGATGAGTCTCGACTCAGCGAGCAGGGCGTCAACTTCGCTCTCGCACTCAATGCAGTCGGCGTCGGCAATTTCATGGACCCAATAGGCCGTCCGCTTTTCCTCCAAGGCTTGCTTGAGGAAATAACTGCCGGCTCGAGATCGAAGGTTTGTCGCCTTTCCCACGTAGATCACTCGACCCGCGGAATCTTTCAGGAGGTAGACGCCAGGAGTCTGCGGGAATTCGCGCACCTTGGCTGCTGCCGTCTCGAAACCGGTTGCCGAGGTCGGTGGAGGAGTAGGTTCGCGTTGGGAGTCAGAGCTAGACATAGTCGCCACCTCATCGTAGACGCNGATCGTCGACGGACAAACCGCCTCTTCGAGTGGTGGCGCAGATTTTTCGCTGCGGCGGCCAGGGTTGGGGGCCAAACCAGCAGCGAATTTTGACGGCCAAAACCGTGACGGCTACCTTCTCNCATGAGTTTCCTGCGATGCCATCAGCCATCGTGGTCACTCAGACTGTTTCGGCAAAATTCGCGAGATCCTGCTGGAAGGCGTCCAACCGTGACTCCATCTCTTCGGCCGTCATCTCCAAATGGGCCAACTGTTCCGGCGCGACATACGTAAACATGTAGAACTTGACCTTCGGTTCGGTGCCCGAGGGACGAGCGGCGATGTAGTTACCGGTTTCTGCCAGGTCGAGAAGGATCAGGTCTCCGGTGGGGCCGGCCAGAGGTTCTGTCTCTCCCCCCACAATCTTGCGGGTGTTGTTCTTGTAATCACGTACCGCTGAGACCTTCAGCCCACCGATCGATTCGGGTGGGTCAGATCGNAACTTGCTCATCAATGCCTGCATGCGGGCCATGCCCTCCGAACCAGGCATCTGTTGGGTCATCAATCGTTCCGCATGATAACCATGTTGCCAGAAAAGCGATTCCAGCTTTTCATGCAATGACTGCCCATTCGCCTTGCAGGTGGCAGCGAGTTCCGACATCAACATAGCCGCGACGGCCCCGTCCTTATCGCGAGCATAGGTGCCGACGAGATATCCGTGCGATTCCTCCGTGCCGAAAACAAATTTATCCGCACCTTCATCGTCCATGACGCCGCCAATCCATTTGAAGCCAACCAGTAAGTCTCCAAATGTTTTTACGCCGTACGAGTCGGCTATGCGTCGAGTCATTTCCGTTGTCACGAGCGTCTTCACAATGAAGTGTTCAGGTGACAACGTCCCTGCCTTNTTGCGTTGTTCCAGAATGTAGTCGGCCAATAAGGCACCAATCTGATTTCCGTTGAAGGTGCCCCATTCCAAGGAGGTATCAAGGGTTTTGGGAGCCGCCACGCCTAGACGATCGCAATCTGGATCGGATGCCAAAATCAGTTCCGCACCGATCTCTTGAGCTCGTTCGATGATCTGGTTGAAAACCGCTGTATTTTCCGGGTTGGCGACATGATTTGGAACATTGGGGAAGTCCCCGTTCGGCTCGGCGTGCTCCGCAAAAGTTTNGACATCCTGGAAGCCGTCCGCCGCTAATGCCGGAGTTGCTGCTGTCCCGCCCACGCCGTGCAACGGAGAGTAAATGATTTTCAAGTCGCGAGGTCCGCCGAATGCCTGTGCCTTGAGTTCACCCAGAAAGGCCGCATCAACCTCCTGATTACAGACGATGATATCTCCTGCCGCCAAAGCATCGTCATAATCGGCTCGAGTGATCATGTCGACATTCATGACACGTTCGATCACGCCCTTATCGTGAGGAGGAAGAATCTGTCCTCCCGTTGACCAGTAAACCTTGACGGCGTTGTCGCTGGGGGGATTGTGACTGGCCGTCACCATAATTCCACAAGAACAATTCTTGTATCGAACCAGGAATGACAATTCCGGAGTACTGCGGATTTCGTCAAGAAGGTAGACCTTGAACCCCGCTGCGACCATGATTTCAGCACAGAGTCGTGCAAAGTGGAGCGAGTTGTGTCGGGTGTCGAATGCAATCGCGCAAGACAGATCCCCCGAACCCTGATGTTCCTTGACGTAGTCCGCCAAGCCCTGAGCGCTCTCTCCGATCGTGCGATCGTTAATCGCATTCGACCCGATCGGGTTCATGCGGCCCCGGCGACCCCCCGTTCCGAACGGAATGATGGTCCAAAACGCGTCATCTAATTCCTGCCAGCGATTCGCGGCGATCTCCTCTGCCACTTTGCCCGCATATTCCGCATAGCGAGGCTCAGTAAGCCATTGACGAATATTTGTAACTGCACCCGCTGAAAGTTTTCCTTCCGCCGACGCCTGTTCAACTGCACTTAACGCTTGCTGTACGTCTGATCCGATCATACTCTCAGGCATGCCTGCGTCCTCAACGTTCGTCAATGGGGCTGGAGTGATACTCTCCCAGGGGAGAAAGCGACCGACGCCGGATTCTACGTCGATAACAGCGGATAGTTNAACAGCCGACGATATCGTACGTAGCCCTAGGAATGGCGATTGAGCCTTTATCGGAATTTTTCTGGGGTCGACCAAACTTGAGTTTCCTCAGCCTTCAATCTGAAAGACAAAGTCGTGAGTAAAGAACCGATTATTTCTGTTTCCGGACTTCGCGGGATCATCGGGGAAACCCTTACCCCGGATGTAGCGATTCGGTATGCCTGTGCCTTTGCCTCTCAAATCGGCCCTGGTCCGTTGGTGATTACTCGTGATGGACGGGCAACGGGGCGGATGTTAGCGGATTTGGTGCGGGCCTCGCTCAGTGCCGCCGGCCGCGATGTGATTGATGGCGATGTGGCAGCGACCCCGACNACGGGGGTGCTCGTCCAACAGCTGCAAACGGCCGGAGCGATTCAAATCTCAGCGAGCCATAATCCACGGGAATACAACGGATTGAAGCTGTTTGGCCGTGAAGGTCGAGTGATTTCCGCCGCGGCCGGTCAGCCGGTTCTGGAACTTTATCGGTCGGGCAGTGCACCCGCTTGGGTTCCCCATGAACAGGTGGGTGAGATCTCCTGCTGCCAAGATACGCTTTCGGAACATTGTCGTCGCGTGTTNGCGACCGTGGACGTTGAACGCATTCGGGAGCGTCGTTTCAAGGTCTTGTTGGACTCAAATCACGGAGCGGGAAGCCTTCTTGGAATGAAATTGCTTGAAGAGCTCGGTTGCGAGGTCGTCTCACTCGGCGCGACGCCGGACGGCCAATTCGAACATACCCCCGAGCCGACTGCGGAAAATCTCGCTGGGGTCAGTGAGATCGTGAAGTCGCAGGGGGTGGTGGTCGGGTTTTGCCAAGACCCCGATGCCGATCGGCTGGCATTGATCGATGCCAACGGGCGATACATCGGTGAGGAATACACGGTGGCCGTGATTGTGCGACACGTGTTGGCTCAGGAGAAAGGGCCGATCGTGACGAACTGTTCAACCAGTCGAATGTCGGAAGATCTTGCGAACGACTTCGGTGTTCCCTTCTTCCGGTCCAAGGTTGGTGAGGCCAATGTCACCGAGATGATGATCGAACAAGGGGCAATATTCGGAGGCGAGGGGAACGGTGGACCCATAGACCCGCGCGTTGGTTTTGTCCGTGACAGTTTTGTGGGGATGGCACAAGTTCTGGATGCGATGGCGGCTCGTGAAAAATCGTTGTCCGAGCTAGTCGAAGAATTGCCGAAGTACTCGATCCACAAAACCAAAACGCCTGTCGATGCTGCACGTTTGGACTCGACCTTNGATCAACTCGAAGCTGGTTTTGCCGATGCCGAACCTGATCGGCTTGACGGCTTGCGGCTGGATTGGCCAGGTCGCTGGTTATTGGTTCGGGCCAGTAACACCGAACCGATCGTCCGACTGGTGGCCGAAGCACCGACCGCCGACGAAGCAGAATCGTTGTGCGATCAGGCGGCCAAGATCATCGCCGGATAGCGACCGCCACCCGGGGCCGACTGACGATCAACGCGTGAAGGTGATCGCGTTAAGACGTTCCAATTCGTTCTTTTCCCATGAACGGCTGTAACGCTTCCGGCACCAGGACAGTACCATCAGCCTGTTGGTAGTTTTCGAGGACCGCGATCATGGCACGACTGATGGCGATGGCGGTGCCGTTGAGTGTATGGACAAAGCGAGTTCCCTTTTCGCCCTTGGTCTTAAAGCGAACGTTCAGGCGGCGAGCCTGGTAGTCGGTGCAGTTCGACGTACTGGTGACTTCGCCCCATTCGCCGGCTTCGCCTCGGCCCGGCATCCAGGCTTCCAGATCGTACTTGCGGTAGGCCGGTGCGCCCAAATCTCCGGTTGCGGTATCGACGACCCGAAAAGGAATCCCTAGTCCATCGAAAATTTCACATTCAATATCGCGAATGTGTTGCAGCATATCGTCGCTTTGTTCCGGAGACGTGAAGGCGAACATTTCGACCTTCGTGAATTGATGCACGCGGTAAAGGCCCCGTGTCGCGCGTCCATGGGCGCCGGCCTCGGTACGGAAGCAATGGCTGATACCGCACAGTTTCAGCGGCAGTTGTGCATCTTCGAGTGTCTCTCCCGAAAGTGAACCGCCAAGCGTGATTTCAGCCGTGGCGACCAAGCTTAAGTCGGTACCCGAAATGCTGTAGATCTGCGTTTCCTCACCGCGCGGATTGAAACCGATGCCCTCAAGGATTTCATTGCGGGCAAGGTCGGGGGTGGTTGTCAGTGTGAAGCCTTCCCGCATCAATAATTCGAGTGCGTATCGCTGCAGAGCGAGCTCCAGAAGGACGGCATCATTCTTCAAAAAGTAAAAGCCATGTCCCGTTGTTTTTGAGCCAGCTTCAAAGTCGAACAAGTCAAGTTGTTGTCCCAAGTCGACGTGATCAAGTGGTTTGAATTCGAACTCGCGCGGAGCCGTTTTGCCGCGAGTCACCTCGAGATTCGCTTTGTCGTCCTTGCCCACCGGTGCATCGGCATGTGCCATGTTGGGAACGGCACGCTGAATTTCGACCAGTTGAGCAAGCAGTTCGTCGTGCTCCGATTGAGCTTGATCCTTTTGCTCACGCAGTTGACGTCCTTCGGTCTTTCTTGCCTCCCGCTCGTCGGCATCTTTGGCCTTGCCGATTGACTTCGAGACGTCGTTGGCCTTGCGATTCAGGTCCTGAACCTGCTGCAGTTTATCTCGGCATTGCTGGTCCAACTCGACAAACCGATCCACGTCGGCAGTGAGGCCTCGATTGGCACAGTTTTGCTTGACGGCGTCTACGTTTTCAACAATGAATTTGCGATCCAGCATGCGTTCGTTCACCGTATCGGGTGTTTGAGGTCAGATTTTTCAGGATTCGATTCGACTCAATTCTTGCCAGAGGTGAGCACTGCTGCGGATTCCACGATGGAAATCGGCGAGCGAGAATTTTTCATTCGGGCTGTGAGTGTTGTCATCGTCCAATCCCCAGCCGAGCAGCAGTGTATCGACGCCGAGCTTGTCTGAGAAATCATTAACGATTGGAATCGATCCACCCTCACGAATAAAGACGGGGGACCGTCCAAAACCGCGTTCAATCGCCCTCGCTGCAGCGTCAATGTAGGGACTATCGAGCGATACAACGAATCCAGGCGCGTGATGGAGCGGTCTCAAATCCATTTCAATTCCCGGCGGGCAGATCTCGGCAAGGTGCTGCTGCAGGTTCTCATTGATCTTTTCCGGATCTTGATTTGGAACCAGCCGGAAGCTGAACTTTGCTGAGGCACGGGCAGGCAAAACGGTTTTTGCACCTTCGCCCTGATAGCCGCTCGTGATTCCGTTGATGTCATAGGTCGGTCGTGCCCAGCGGCGTTCGAGCGTTGTGTAGCCAGCCTCACCACTGACTCCCTTGACGCCGATCTGTTGCATGAACGCTTGTTCGTCAAAGGGGAGGGTCGAGAATTGTGAACGCTCCCGCTCCGNAATGGGGATGACGTCATCGTAGAAGCCGGGGATTAATACGCGACCCTGATTATCGACCAGCGACGCCAACATGCGGCAAAGTGTATTGGCCGGGTTGGTGACGCCGCCGCCGAAGGTTCCCGAATGCAAATCTTGTTTGGGACCGGTCAAGAAAAGTTCGAAGTAAGCGATTCCCTTCAGGCCGTAAGTGATGGCAGGTTGGCCGCGACTGAACTGACTGGTGTCGCTAATCACCACGACATCACAGGCAAGTTTCTCGGCGGTTTCTGGTTTGCTGAGATAATCATTCAGCCCGCTACTGCCAACTTCCTCCTCGCCCTCGATCAGGTATTTGACCTGAATCGGCAGGTTGCCCTCTGTCTTCATCCACGCTTCGGCGCTTTTGACGTGTGTCAGCATCTGGCCTTTGTCGTCGGTCGCTCCGCGAGCATACAGATTGCCGTCGCGACGGGTGGGTTCAAACGGGGGAGATTCCCATTCGTCGAGCGGGTCGGGTGGTTGAACGTCATAGTGACCGTAGACAAGAACCACGGGGCGGCCCGGAACCGGGGCCGATTCGGCGTAGACCAGCGGATTGCCGGGCGTCTCGATTAATTCGACGTCGAGAGGCATTTGTTGAAATTGTTTGACGAGAAACTCTGCGGCCTGGCGAATTTCTGCGTCGTGTTGGCCGTCCGTGCTCACACTCGGAATCCGCAAAAGTTCACACAGATCGTCCTCAAACCTCGTCTTTTGCTCATCTATGTAATTTTCAAGTTGAGACATTGCGTTAACCCACGGGATTGGACGGATTATCGGGAATCCACCAGCATAAGACTCTGGTCGTAAAGCCGGAATAGTACTTTTCCCAACGGTCGAGACAAATATAATGATCAAACGGTATACGGCTACCTGCATGCTCGTGCAAACGCCTTTATTGTCTCGTCGTTTTCTATTCTGGTGGGAAAAGTTATGTCAGACGTGTCTGTGGTTGAACTGAAAGCGAATGTCGATAACGATAAAGAGGACCGCAAGGATCNCCGACCCGAAAAGCAGCCACGTTACCACGTCATCCTCTGGGACGATGACGATCATTCCTATGATTACGTGATTCAAATGATGCAACAGTTGTTCGGCCATAGCTATCAACAAGGATATGAACTTGCCTCGCAGGTTGATAATTCCGGCCGCACAATCTGCCTGACCACGACGATGGAACATGCCGAACTGAAGCGTGATCAGATTCATGCCTTCGGTCGCGATGATCGAATCGCCTGTTGTCAGGGTTCGATGTCTGCGTCGATTGAACCGGAAGCGTAGGTCAAGTTCCCGCGACGTTGTCTGCGTTGTGACTGAACCGCTCTCTCAAAGGCATTCGTACGGATGGACAAGCCTCAGTCGGAATTCAACACAGTGGACCCAAGCCGACTGAAGACTTTGACTCTCGGTTGTAAAGTCAATCAGTATGAGACTGAGTTCATGCGACAAGGACTTGTCGATGCAGGGATGTTTCGCGATGCCTTGCCTGATGAATCCGCCGATTTGTGCGTGGTCAACACGTGTACCGTTACGAACGAGGGCGATTCGAAAAGTCGACAAGCCATTCGGCGACTGGCACGAGACAATCCTGAAGCACGTCTGGTTGTGATGGGATGTTACGCCACTCGAGCTCCCGAGGAAGTGGCGGCGCTTCCAGGAGTCGTTGAGGTCGTTACCGATAAACGCGAGCTTCCGGATTTGTTGGGACGCTTTGGAGTTGTCGACGTTCCCGATGGGATTTCTCGTTTCGGAGATCGCCACCGAGCTTATGTCAAGGTTCAGGATGGTTGCCTTCTCAAATGTAGCTACTGCATCATCCCCAAGGTGCGGCCGGATATGTTCAGTCGACCGCTTCGCTCGATCGTGGATGAAGTCCATCGGCTGGTTGATAATGGGTATCGTGAAATTGTCCTCACGGGAATTCATCTCGGGCATTATGGAGTCGACCAGAATTGGAAGAAACCAAAATCGGAATGGCTGAGACTCCATACGCTCTTGAGACAACTCACCGACCTGCCCGGTGAGTTCCGCGTGCGACTTTCGAGTATCGAGGCAACGGAGGTGACTCGGGAACTGCTGGATGTGATGGCCGAATTTCCCGATCGCATTTGCCCGCACCTCCATGTCTGTCTGCAAAGCGGTTCAGATCGAACCTTGCGGCGCATGAAGCGACGGTGGTGTTCTAAGAGATTTATTGATCGCTGTCGTCTCGTCCAAGAAACACTCCATAAACCCGCTCTGACCACCGATGTGATTGTTGGTTTTCCGGGTGAAACCGAGGCCGATTTCGGAGATACGTGCGAAGTTGTCCGACAGGTCGGGTTTTCGAAAATCCATATGTTCCCCTTCAGCACCCGTCGCGGAACGCCCGCGGCTACCATGGACAACCAGGTGCCTAAGTCTGAAAAATCGGCCCGAGGCCGTGAGTTGGCGGAGATAGAGTCNGTTTTGCGAGCCGATTATTTCCGAAGCCTCCAGGGGGAATCGTTACGAGTGATGCTNGAAGCAAAGCTAGCGGAGGAGTTGGATACGTTTGCAGGTACCAGCTGTCGCTACGCACCGATTCGCGTCAAACTCGGTGAAAACGCCGTGGAACTCGGGCAGATGCTCGATGTAACGGCCGGCCAATTCGATGGCAAACATCTGCTGGCAGTTGCCGACTAAAACGGCCTAGCTCTGCCCGATCCTCCTTGCTACACTCCTCGCCCGCTGGGAATTGTTAGCGATTGGCGCGACGGTTTCCAAGTTCACGGATCGACCCATAAGACACAGACGGATTCGTCTGAGTTCTGACTCGTTGAGGAGTAAGGTTGTATGCACAGGCAAGTTTTTCTGATGTCCTGCTGTTTCGCCGTCATTGTCAGTTTGACTGGTGCTTGGCCTATTTCTGCCAATCCTCCTTGGCAACTCATCTCATTCCGTCGTGTCGAGGCGGATCCCGATAAACGCTATGAATTGGAAGAGAACAGCGGACCTTGGTTGATCTTCGCAGCTTCTTTCGCCGGAGATGGAGCGGAACGAGAGGCAAGAGAACTCGTTCAAGAACTCCGAAAAAAATACAAATTGCCCGCCTATATTCATTCCAAGAGCTTTGACTTCAGCGGCACGATCGATGGGATTGGCATTAATCCTGACCGTTCGCCCAAGCGAATGAAGTATGACAAATCCGGTGTATTTGATGAATTAGCGGTACTGATTGGCGATTATGAATCGGTAGATGATCCTGCTCTGCAGAAGACACTCAAGAAAGTCAAATTTGCTCAGCCCGAATGCCTGGTTAAAAANGCCCAATCAACGACTCGTCGTTTCGCAGGGCTGAGAGCCTTCCACAAAAAGATTAGTGGCGATGAAGAGAAACAGCGAAAGGGACCGATGGGCAATGCGTTCGCTGTCCCGAATCCATTGCTGCCACGAGAATTCTTTGCACCCAAGGGTATTGACAGCCTCGTNCTCAAAATGAATAAGGATGTCAAATATAGCCTCTTGGACTGTCCGGCGCCCTTTACCGTTCGTGTTGCTACCTTCCGCGGTAATTCCGTGATTGATCAGAAAAAGGTTAGCGATATTCAAAACGGAAATGCACGGATGAAAAGTCGTCTCGAGCAGGCTGCGATTGATGCCAACCAATTAACCGCGATTCTGCGACAGAAGGGCATCAAAGCCTATGAATTTCACGATATTCACGAGAGCTACGTGACGGTGGGTGAATTTCAGTGGGTAGGCCGACCTCTCGCTGATGGAAAACAGGAAATGAATCCTGATGTTCTTAAGGTCATTCAGTCTTACAGTCCGGTCCATCGACCGGTTACCGGAAAGTCTGGGCAGGCTCTGTCAGCACTCCAGCCTCGCACGATCAAGGGTATCCCATTCGATGTGCAGCCCTGGCCCGTCGAAGTACCGCAACGTTCTATCGCCACGGATTACGTTCGACAATAACCCGTGGGGTCGAGCATCCCCTGGACCTGATCTACAATATTTCCACAGCACTTTGTGCTGTGTTTTTTTTTGGTGCAAAAACTGCCATCCCTGTTGCGTTTATGACGGTGGCATTGAGGGTTGGTTATTCGGAGGCGTCCATGCTGGTACTTGGCACCCATAATGTCAAAAAGGGAATCGAATTACGCGACTTTCTCTTGCCCTACGGCGTAGAACTCAAAACGCTGGCCGACTTTCCCAACAGCATTGAGGTTGTCGAGGATGGTGACTCGTTCGCAGCCAATGCAATTCTGAAAGCGACCCAGCAGGCCAGACATCTCGATCAATGGGTGATCGGCGAAGATTCAGGGTTGTTGGTCGATGCACTCGACGGAGCCCCTGGGATTTACTCCGCCCGTTATTCGGGAGAGAATGCCACCGACGAATCGAACAATGAATTGCTACTGAAAGAACTCAGTGATGTCCCAACGCAAAAGCGTGCCGCTCATTATGCGTGTCACGTAGTGCTTTCTGATCCCCAAGGAGAAGTTCGTCTCCAATGCCATGATATCTGTCGTGGTCGGATTCGAAAGGCACCCGTCGGTGAGGGAGGTTTTGGGTACGACCCGTTATTCGAAGTGGTTGAATATCATCGAACCTTTGGCGAAATGGGCACCTCCGTGAAATCGGTTTTGAGTCATCGGGCTCGGGCTATGAGATGCTTTATTCCACAGTTGCTGCCCTTTATTCGAGATGGCGTCTTTGCTTGAAGATCGACCGTGCTGAACGGGCGGCATGAAGCCTTTTATGATCTCAACCGGCGTGTTTCTCTGTCATGACCGGCCGCGCAAAAAGATAGCGGGTGTGCGCTGAATAGTCGCCACCCGCTAAAATAAAAACACGCAATATGAATGCTCGGAAGTATACTTCTTCGAATCCGTGATTGTAAANAGGCAATGTTCGAACGGATTCTTTCAAACTGTTTTTTCGACAATTGTTTTCCTAGGCAATAGGTTGTGATTGATCATGGTTATGAATCTCCGCGTTCTTTCATCGCTTTCGTCCCTTTGCTTTTTGCTTTTGAGTTTTGGTGGGTCCCAAGTGACGGCAGAAACGCCGGAAGCTTGGATGGCAAAGCACCTGCCCGAGCTCGTCTCGATCTATCGCCACTTCCACGCTCACCCGGAGTTGTCTTTCCAAGAGAAGGAAACGTCGGAAAAATTAGCGGACGAATTGCAGGCGTTGGGGGCGGAGGTTACCCGTGGAGTCGGAGGTCACGGTGTCGTGGGAATCCTGCGGAACGGAGCAGGTCCTACATTGATGCTGCGAACCGACCTGGATGCGTTGCCGGTTAAGGAAAACACGGGACTGGTTTACGCGTCACAGGTTAAGGTGCGTGATGAGGATGGTAACGAAGTCGGAGTGATGCATGCTTGTGGGCATGATGTTCACATGACCAATTTAATTGGCGTGGCGCAATACCTTTCCCAGAATCGTGATAAGTGGAAAGGAACATTGATGTTGATTGGCCAGCCTGCAGAAGAGCGAGGTGCGGGTGCCAAGGCAATGTTGGAAGATGGGCTCTTTACTCGCTTTGCGCGGCCTGACTTTGCGGTTGCGTTGCATGTCGATGCCGCGATGNCCGCTGGCAATGTTGGTTACCGTGGCGGGTATGCTTTGGCGAATGTCGATAGTGTTGATATCACCGTGAAGGGTAGGGGAGGGCATGGCGCGTATCCGCAAACAACGATCGACCCGATCGTTCAGGCTGCCCAACTGGTGCTTGCTCTGCAAACGATTGTTAGCCGAGAAGTGTCGCCGACCGACCCAGCAGTTGTCACGGTGGGCTCTATCCATGGTGGAACAAAGCACAACGTGATCGGTGATCGTTGCCATTTGCAAATCACGGTCCGCAGTTATTCAGAAGAAGTTCGAAAGCAAATCTTGCAAAGCATTCGAAACAAGGCCCTGGCCATTGCCGAACTTTACAATGCTCCGCAGCCCGAAATCCAAATTAGTGAGGGTACGCCTTCACTTTGGAATGACGAGGAGTTAGCGAATCAAGCCGGGAAGGTTTTTCGAAGAGTACTCGGCGATCAACATGTCGAGACGGCGGAGTTGTCGATGGGCGGAGAAGACTTTAGTCGCTACGGAAAAGCGGGCGTTCCAATCATTATGTTTCGATTGGGGACGATCGAAAAACGTCGATTGGATCGATACAAACAACTGGGGCAAAAGCCGCCTTCCTTGCATTCCCCACTGTTCTATCCGGATGCGGAGCTTACGATAGCTACTGCGGTGACCGTAACCGCTGAATTAGCACTGGATCTGCTAAAGGCGAAAGGAACCGACGTTGAATAATCGGGTGATCAATATCAGCTTGCTGATTCTGTATGCNCTGGTCATGACCGGCATTGTCTGGGGCATNTTCAGTATGCAGCAGTGGACGGAGGCCACCTATGGCAACGCCGCAGCCGAAACAGAATGGCAAGATTTCCGGGATGCCGTCGCGGAGACCGTTGAGCAAGGTGGTCCGGTGCAGCGGAGAATCCCGGCCAGTGAAAAACCGCCCGGGCTGATACTCTTGAGCGATTATTTCATTCAATGCACCACGATTGCGGTGCTTCTTTCGTCCGCACTCTTCGCGACTTTCGCCCTTCTGATCAAAGGCGTGATGGTGGCGGAGGAGGAGTCGGATGTTCCGCGGTAGGGAATGACCGTTCTTGTAGGCGGTAGATAATTCCGGTCGGACGATCAGGCACTCATCGATCGCCGCTGCCGAATGCCGCTGCCTAACGCTGACAACGGAGCAACGTCATGATGGCCATCGCGGTGCCGTATTGCTGGTGGTAGTCGTAGAACGGGAAATCCCACCAGCTGCCATCTTTTTCTTGGAGCCGCAAAATGATCGTTGCCAGTTGGTCCTGATGCCGAGGTCGTGATTCGATGGGAAGTTCTTCAATGCAACCGGCCGCATAATAATGGCCGTAATAGAAGAAGTAACCGGCGACAAGGAAGTGGGACTCGTGGGGAATCGGACGTTTGCGTCCAATGTCCAACCAAAGGTTCCGCGAGAACAAGCGATCGAGCCAGACCTCGAGTACCTGATCGGTGATCCGTTCATCGCCCCACAACCGTAATGCTAAATTGCAGGCTTGTGACCGACCAAGACTGCCTCCNGGCCGATTGATCGACCGCATGGGACGGTTCTTGGTGGGGCCGTTATCCGAGTAGTAGTAGCTGAAGTCCGGCTTTTGTTGTCGTTTGATGCTGACAATCGCCCGTTTCAGTTGCCGTTTCGGAAAGTCGACTCCCAAGGCCTGAGCTTCATGGAGAGCGATCAACGCGGTCGCTGTTGTGAAACTGGTCGGTGAGGCATTTGGCTTTTGAGTCTGAGCACCGAAGTCATAGTAGCCCCAACCTCCGTCAATTCCTTCGTAACGTTGGAGACGATCGGTCTGTCCTTTCATTAACTCGATTATCCGCTCTCGCTGCTGCGGTTTTCCATGACGGTATTCGTGTAAGTCCACTAAGGCACGTAGGGCATACGCATGAGCCCACACGTTATAGATGGCCATCGGCTCTGCGCGACGGATTTGCGGTAGCCACTCATCGAGCCAGATTTCCGCTCGATCAATCGCCTCGGCAACCTCCGGTCGCTGATCTTCCGACTCGATCAACGCCGAAACACAGAGGCTCGTTACCGCAGCTCGAAAGGCGTAATGTGCTCCCGGAATCGGCGCGTAAATGTTTAAACCCTTGGTATTCGTGGCGGATCCCCAACTGCCGTTGGGACTCTGATGTTCTAAGAGAAAATCGATGCCCCGGTCGATACTCGCCTCGATGGCCTTGCGGCCCGGAGGATCGACAGGCTTCGGCTTGGGCACATTCAACAACCACTTGCTCGTTTTCGATTGTAAGTCATCTGCCACGACGCTTGCTGGTAAGCAGACGGCATAGCTGACAGCGAATATGAGCAGGAGATGTTTCATCACAGTCTTTCTTGGAAATGGCATTCGTGGCATGGCACGAATCAGTGCGTGGGAGCCATCGTTACGCGGGAGCTTTACGCCTTGAAGCTACTTTTCTTTGCTGATGGCAACCTTGGCCTTCATTCCTGGCACGATTTGCCCCTTGGACTCTCCAAGATCAACGCTTAACGTTGCATCAAAGACCCCATCGGAAATGGGGATCAAGGATACGCTCTTGACTTTCCCATGGAGCTTTTCGTCAGGATAGGCGGCCGGTGTGATCACAGCTTTGGTACCCGGGCGAACAAAACGTAAATCGGTTTCAGGAACCGAAACTCGCACCAGCAAGGGAGACGTTTGTACGACGGTCATGACGACTGCCTTCGGTTTCAGAGTGCCACCCGGTTGGAGCATCGCTCCGACGGTTACCGCATCCGACCACTTGCCTCTCTTACTGCCACCATAGTAGACAATGCCAGATCGTGGTGAACGGATCTCAAGTAGCTTGCGGTCGGCGCGTAGACGCTTCAGTTTCTGTGTGTTGTCCTCCAGCGATTTTCGCTGTTTCTTGATCGCCAGTTCCTGTTGCTTGAGACTGATCGGAGCCGTCTTACGAGCTTCTTCCAATGCCAAGGTGGCCTGCTTTAATTCAACTCTCATGGACTCTTCGGAACGAGGGATCGTGAAGGCCAGTTTCCGTCGTTCAGAATCAACCGCAGTGGTGAGGAAGTACGCGGCTCGCTCCACTGCGTTTCGGGTACGTTTTAAAATGATCTCTTCAGTTTCTTCTGTCAGATCATCAGCCTCATACATGCGCTCTAGCTGTTTGAGCTCTTCTTGCTGATTAGCAAGTGAATCCTTGGCGGATTGTACGCTCCGTTTGGCAGAGACGACTTGTCGATCTCGTCCAGAAGTGACGAATTCCTTGAAGTCCTCGTTGGCGACGCGTTCAGCGGTTTCCGTCGCGGCCATTGCCAACGCCTGGCTTCGCCGAGCCAATGCGAACTTGATCTCCGCCGTTTCCAAACTCAACTTTTCATTAGCTAATGCCGATTCGGCTTCGCGAATCGCAGTGTCAATCTTCTCCCGGTCAAGTTTCAGGAGAGTATCGCCCTTGTCGACTTGCGTACCGTGCTCCACCGATTCGGCGACCGTCAACATGCTCCACTCTTGCGGACGCAAAACAATCTCCGAGATTTTGGTCGCTTCGAAGACACCTTGTAACGTGACCTCGTCCTGCTTGGCCTCTTCGGATTCACTCGATTGAGCATCCTCTGTCTGNTTGTCGCTCGGTGACGCAGCATCCTGACTCCAGCCGGGCAGACTCCAAGAAAAAAGCAGGATAAAGATAGAGGNATAGGTAAGCGATTGAATTCGAGTCATCGTGTGAGTCTCAGGGGTTGGTGAATTCGAGCAGTCAGACCAAAAAGGTCCCTCGGAAGTGAAGCTAGTCTAGTCATTGTCGATGGTCAAGTAATCTCCCCGAGTGGGGGTGAAAGTGCACTGTCTTTGGGCGGGTTGCACCGGTGAGACGTTTCGAATCCTCTTCCCTGGAAGCGATTCGCAGCTCCAGCCCTCGGGCGATGGAGCCTGGACCGTCGAGTCAGGCAATCGCTAGCAACGCATTCACGAAACTCCAGTTCACGAATTCGTGTTCGCGCACCTGACCGAATTGATTAGCCTCACTGAACTCGGCGCATTGTCGAACCNAGCAAGGATGTTCGGTTTCTCATATTTAGGAGTTCTCAGGTGAAGCTCGCGTTTCTCAATATCGAACGATTTGGGGCTAGAAGCAATCTTCAACTCGATGACTTGTCGCAGCAGCTGAATGTCGTTTACGGTCCGAATGGTTCCGGCAAGACGACGATCATCAACTTCATTCGTTGGGTATTGTACGGAAGCGATGAGCCCACCTGTCGTCCATATCTTTCCACGTCCGACGCTCGGTCGAGTGGTTCGCTGAGAGTGATTGATGGAGATCANCAGGTGCGAGTGGTGAGTCGATTGGATGACGGCAGTGTCGCCGGCAAGGTATCGATGTCGCGAGTGACAGGCGATATTCTCGAATACGAGCGAGCGCGATTAACGGGAGTTGATCTTGAGGAATATGGGCACATATTTTCGTTCGGCTTCGACCAGCCTTCGAAGATCGAGGAAACGATCCGAGTGGCAGCGTCACGGGGATTCAATCTGACCTACGATGCGGGGCAAGTCCAACACCTTCAAGATCTCGAGCAACAACTTGCGGGCTTACAACACAGCTACCAGGGAATGCAGGAGTCCGAGGAGAACCTGTCGGTATTGCACGCACGTCGTGAAGAGATTCGACATGAGATTAAGTTGGCTGAGCGCGCTTGCAGTGAACGTTTTCGCGAGTTGGAGGGCGAGGTTGGTCAGATTCAAAACAGTCTGGTGCAACGCCGGAATTTGTTAGCAGAGGTTGAGGCTGGTTTGCGGCGTGCCGAGGAAAAGATTGCGACCCGTCGAAATCAGTTGGAAGGGATCGCGCAGGAATTGCGTGAGATTCGAGAGGAGTCGATCGAGGCTGGGCGTCGTGAGGCAGACCAGATTAATGAACAGATTCAGCAGTGGCGAAATGTGCTGCAGGCTATTCGCGAACGATTAGAAAATCTGCAGGGGCGTCTTGCTGACTGGGAGTCAGCGGCCCAACCGGTCAGCTCGCGTGATGAGGCTGAGTTCCGACTTTATTTACGAACTCTTGGCTTCCAGATCGATGATCTCGAACACGATCTTCACGATCTTGTCCTTCCGGCAGAAGTAGAAGATCATCAGGTGACAAGCGACTATTTGCGTTCGGTGTTGGGTGCCGCGTTGCAAACGATGCGACATGATGTCCAGAATCTCGTCAGTGAAATACAGCGACACAAGCAGGCAGCTTGTTATCACGACCATGCCCACGAACGTCAACGGTTACGCCGGTGCGAGTCGGAGCTGACGGATTTGATTGAGGANTTGGAACGCAGACGCGAACAGTTGCTCGGTCAAGATGGTTATGTTCCACGAGAATCCTCCGCCGCGAAGCAATCGGCGGACTGGACCGACTTCATCGGCGATAGTGTGATTCGGCCATGGTATGAGACAACTTCTCATGTGACGAATGNGACGAATTCCGCAAACGGAAACGCTGCTCCGAAGCTCCCTGCGTTGAGACGATATTCCACCGACCTGGTCCTTGAAACACGTCTGAATCATCTGGTCAAGCGACGTGACTATCTCGCCGCCCGGGTGCAGGATATTCAACGCGAGATGTCGTCCTTGGAACATCGCCTCGAAACGTTAATGGCAGGTCGTGACAAGATCGAGGAACAGCGAAGGNTAGACACGCTACAGCGCGAAAGAGAACATGTTGAACAACGTATTCAGCAAGCCGGGCAACGACAGCATCTCAGGCAGCGCATGGATGCCTTGCATCGTGAGATTGAAGATTTACGCAAAACGCTGGGCCCTTCGGATATTATTCGAGAGGCATCGTCCAACCTGCAACGCATGACAGGAGGTTCCTGTCGTCAGTTGCGTGTGAATGAAATGCATGAGGTTTGGGTGGAGGACGATGCGGGTAAAAACCATCGCTATTCCGAACTCAGTCGTGGCACACAAGATCAAGTCTATTTGAGTATCAGTCTGGCACTCNTTGCCGCCTATTACGCGCGGGGAGTCGAGTTGCCGCTAATCCTGAACGATGTGTTTGTGAACGTTGATACCGATCTCGCTGGCTTGACTGCAGAAGTCTTGNAAGATTTCTCAGGAAGAGGTCATCAAGTGGTTCTATTCACAAGGCATGAGCATGTCTCGCAGCTGTTTTCGAGCAGTCGTATACGACGCTTCAAACTTCAACAGCGCACTCGTTCGGTTGCTTNCGATTCCAGCGATCATCATGCACGGTATCTTGATCAGCTACCAGNAACAGGGTCTTACCCCAAGGCGACAACTCGTTCGAATCCCAATCAAGAGTGGATGGCAAACTGGGAAGTAAATCGACGGCTTCGCGGTACTCGTCCTACCCAACCTCCGTCTCGTACCGAGCGATCACTTGCTGATGAGACGCCACTGTCGCATGTCGACGGAATTGATCTTGAGTTGGTCTCCCGATTGAATGAGATCGATATCCATACGGTTCAAGCTTTCATTCAGATGGATCCGGAACAGGGTGAGCAAGCGTTGGCNAGTTTTGGGATTACAGCTCAGGTCATTCATCGTTGGCAATCGATTGTGACGTTGCAAACCTATGTGGGGCTCACCGCAGATGACGCCAGTTTGCTCGTCCTTTGTGGGGTCGACGATCCGCAGGAGCTTGCTTATATCGACGTTTCAGAGTTGCATCGACGGATTGAGCAGTTTTTGGACGATACCGAACATCGTTCCCGCTTTGGTGCGATTTCGCGATATGAAAGATCGCGGCTTTCTCGCTGGATTCAAGCGGCTCGCCAATCTCGTTTCCGTCGTCATCGCTCGTCCCCATCACCGATCACGCCTCAGCGAACACCGCCATTGCCGGCGAATCCACGGATCGAACCCAAGCGAATGCCGCGGCCACGTATGGCGCAGCCCGAAGTGGAACCAACAAGCTCACGCGATGTGCCGTTGCGATTTTTCCTCGAACCATCCGATCCGATCGTCGACGCTCCGTCCATCGGGCCCAAAACAGCTGAACGATTTCATGCCATTGAAGTNAAAACGGTCGCCGATCTCCTCGACAAAGATCCTGAGGAGGTCGCTGAGCAAATCGATTATCGACGCATTACGCCGAAGTTGATTCACCAGTGGCAAATGCAAACGCAGTTGGTCTGTCGTATCCCGAATTTGCGAGGACACGATGCTCAGATTCTTGTGGCCTGCGATGTGACGACGCCACGCCAGTTAGCCTCGATGGTGGCCGAAGAACTGCANAACAAAGTTAAACGCTGTATCCGAACGAGCGAAGGAAAACGCATCCTTCGTAANGGTAAGCGACCCGACCTTGCTGAAGTAACCGCTTGGATTCAATGGGCGGAATCGGCTCGTGAATTGCAACTCAGCTGAGCCCTGACGCAATTGCCAAGGGCGATCAGAAACGGGTGAGTTTTTCTGTCTCTCGACCTGCTCGGCGCGGACTCGAGCTCCCGCCGAGTGATCTCACGCTATTGAGTCAGCACTGAGAAATCGGCGAAGTAGGCATAGATCGATAGGACTGAGACGATGATCAGCAAGGCCATTGGCCATGCCCATCGCCATGGCGTCATGTCAACGTCGCCGGTGTAGGTCTGTTCAAAGGGTTCTGTTCTCGGTTGCAGCATGCCCCAGATCAGCATGATTCCAAGCAAGCTGACGAAGACAATCGCGATGAAGTGAAAGTCTCCCATCTGTTNGATTTGGTTGGTGATTTGGCCTAGCGGGNCANAGATNTGNTCTAGCGGGACAAAATAGCCTATAGCAACTGCAGCACATCCAACAATCAGGGCAGTCGTGGCGGCGGGGCCTGGCACGTATCGAGTCGTAAGGCCGATCAAAACCACCGATAGAATTGGAGTGGCATACATCGCGTTCATCTTTTGCATGTAGCCAAAGATGCTGTCCTGTCCGGCCAGAAGTGGCGCGGTCGACATGGCGATAATAGCGAGAACCATTCCACAGACTTTTCCTGATCGAATGACCTCGGTTTGGGATGCATTCCGCCTGATGTGCGCCTTGTAAATTCCGAGACTNAAGAGTGTTGCCGTGCTATTCAATACGGAGTTAAACGAACTCAGGATCGCGCCGACCATAACCGCTGCAAAAAATCCACGCAGCCAAGTTGGCAGGACATTTCTCACCAGAGTTCCGTAGGCTTGATCGGGCTCGATGCCGTCCGAGGCNTACAAATGGAAGGCGATGATGCCAGGAATGACCAGAATGATCGGTGCTAAAATCTTCAAAAACGAGGCAAATAGCACGCCTCGCTGACCTTCGGCCAAACTGCTCGCACCGAGTGTTCGCTGGATAATCTGTTGATTGGTACACCAATAAAAAGTGGTCAGCAGGATGACACCTGTAAACAAGGTCGAAAATGGGACCGATTGATCGGAACCACCGATCGAGTTGAATTTTTCGGGGTTCGCTTCTCGTAGAGTGTGCCAGCCAAAGGCCAATCCTTGTCCGTCGCCGACGACTTGAAGTCCGAGAATCGTAATTAAGACTCCGCCCACGAGCAGGCCAAAACCGTTGATCGTATCGGAGACAGCAACGGTTCTCAGCCCTCCGAAAATCGCATAAATCGATCCGAGAATCCCCACAAACCAGACGACGAGCCAGAGTACCGTTTTCTCGTCTTCGATACTNAGGAGCGAACGCACGTCCAGGATGCCGGAGAGGCCNACAGCACCGGTGTAAAGTAAAATCGGAAGCAGGATACAGGTGTAAGCCGCCAGGAAAATCAGCGTTGTGACAAATCGAGTGCTTTGACTGAAGCGGATTTCGAGTAACTCTGGGATNGTCGTGATGCCACTCCTCAAATACCGCGGCAGAAAAAAGAGGCCCATGGCGACAATCGAGAGCGCCGAGATAACCTCCCACGCCATCACCGACATGCCATCACTGAANGCCGAACCGTTCAGGCCGACCAATTGTTCGGTCGAAAGATTGGTCAGCATTAAAGAGCCGGCAATGAATCCGCCGGTCAGCTTGCGACCCGCCAAGAAGTAACCGACCGAACTCTGGTGATCGTCTCTTCGCGTAAGACAATAGGTGATAAACCCAACGAGACTGGTGAAAAATACAAATGACCCTAGGGTGATGAAATCCATTTATTCACTCGATACTTGGCCATTGAATTGGAATCCCTCTTGAGGGCCATCTTCGGTCAGCGTCAGAATCTCTGGTCCGTCTTCGGTCATCAAGATCGTGTGCTCAAATTGAGCGGAAAGCTTGCGGTCTTTTGTCCGTACTGTCCATCCGTCTTTGCGATCCAAAACCGTATGGCGACTTCCGACATTGATCATCGGCTCGATCGTGAAGGTCATACCCGGCTCCAAACGGTCAGAATAGGACTGACGGGTAGGGTAGTGAGGGATGGACGGATCTTGGTGGAAGCGGCGGCCAATTCCATGGCCAACGTATTCTCGAACCACGCTGAAGCCTCTTGCTTGTGCATGCTTACTGATCGCTCGGCCGATTTCAGCGACCCGGCAACCCGGTGTCAGCGCGTGGATGCCGAGGTACAGGCAATCAAAAGAGGTCTGGGTTANAGCGACCGCTTCCGCAGACNGTTTGCCGATCAGAAACGTTTCCGATTGATCTCCAAACCAGCCGTCAACGATCGACGTCAAATCGACGTTAACGATGTCACCACTGCGAAGTGCATAATCTTCGGGTATTCCGTGACAGACTACTTCGTTGATGCTCGTACAGCAACTTTTGGGATAGCCCTGATATCCGAGACAGGCCAGTTTGGCACCATGCTGGATCGTAAAGTCATGAATCAAACGATCAATCTCTGCCGTCGTCACACCCTCCACGACATGCGGCCGAACAAAATCCATGACTTGAGCGTTGAAACGACCTGCTTGACGCATCGCGTCTCGCTCGACCTCCGTAAGCATGAGGCCCCTTTTTCCGTATAGCATGGAAGTGATTGCTTCTCTGGGTTGAAGCCCTTTCGCTGAGCCATCGAGCTCGCCGAAGCGGAGGGCTGATCATGTTCGAGGGTTAATCGTTGAGAATCGCGGCGGCTTACGGTTCCAAGTTCCCTTCGGACAAGGGCCCGTTCATTCACGAAACAGTCAAATTCTACCAGGAACTTAAAAAGTTCGGTAGATTCCTCGGCCAAACCATTGAACCGCGGGCATGCTTTTCAAGGGATGGAATCGGGGATCCGGCAGGGTGGGTCTCTGGGGTGGTCTTTGGGGTGGTCTTTCGAGCTCCGTCTTTGCTGTCTATGACGAAGACAGTAGAATCGCCGACTTTAATCGGTCCACTGCCGGNCCTTCCGCCGAGGGCGGTCATCCTAGCAAATGCGTCCGGGGAATCTTCATGCCAAGATACAATCCAGCGGAAATTGAACCCAAATGGCAGTCGGTCTGGGAAACGGAGCGAACATTTCGTGCCCCGGACCTTCCTGGCGACCAAAAACTCTATGCACTGGACATGTTTCCCTATCCCAGTGGTGATGGCCTGCATGTAGGCCACCCGGAAGNTTACACCGCGACAGACATTGTTTNTCGTTTCTATCGCATGCGCGGATATGACGTGTTGCACCCGATGGGCTTCGATGCGTNCGGGCTTCCGGCCGAAGAGCATGCCATCAAGACGAACACACCTCCCCGAGTGCAGACGGAAAAGAATATCGATACATTTCGACGCCAACTCAAGATGCTTGGTTTCAGCTATGACTGGGACCGCGAGCTGGCAACGACCGACGTTGATTACTTCCGTTGGACGCAATGGATTGTGCTAGTGATGTTCGACACCTGGTTCGATACCGAGCAGGGGAAGGGACGGCCCATTGCCGAATTNCCCATACCCGCGGAAATCAGCGATCAAGGCGAGTCAGCCATTCGNGAATACCGAGACGAACACCGTCTCGCATTTCAGTCCGATGCACTCGTCAACTGGTGTCCTGCCTTGGGGACTGTTCTAGCGAACGAAGAAGTGATTGACGGTCGTAGTGAACGCGGCGACCATCCGGTTGAACGCCTTCCGCTACGGCAGTGGATGCTGCGAATTACTGCCTATGCCGATCGACTTGAAGCAGGACTCGACGACCTCGATTGGCCCGAAAGCGTTAAGGCCTTGCAGCGAAATTGGATTGGCCGTAGCACGGGTGCCGAGGTCGATTTCTTCGTTGGTGATGAATCAGGCTTTAGCCAATGGGGCGAACAACGTGCCGCCGATGGTTGGCCACGCGATCCCAATGAAGATGTTTTGCGGATCTATACTACGCGCCCCGATACGTTGTTTGGAGCAACCTACATGGTGATTGCCCCCGAACATCCCTTTGTGGAACAGCTTACCACTCCTGAGCATGCCGACGCCGTCGCGACCTATTGCCAGGAAGCTGCNGGGAAAAGCGATCTNGAAAGAACTGAGCTGACGAAAGAGAAAACCGGCGTGTTCACCGGAGCCTACGCNATCAATCCGGTGAATGGTCAACGCGTGCCGATTTGGATCGCCGATTATGTGCTCATCAGTTACGGAACGGGTGCAATTATGGCGGNACCGGGACACGATGTTCGCGACTTCGAATTCGCAAAGCAGTATGAGATTCCCGTCATCGCAGTGGTCGATCCCGGAGACGATGCTGAGGTGGATCGCTCTAAAGTCTTGAGTGGTGACGAGGTTTTTGCGGGTGCGGGCAGGGTGATCAATTCAGGGAAATTTGACGGACTCACGACCGAAGAATTCAAAACGCGGATCATTGAAACGCTGGACGCAGCCGGTACCGGCAGGGCTGCGGTAAACTACAAACTTCGAGATTGGTTGTTCTGTCGTCAACGATTCTGGGGTGAGCCTTTCCCGATTCTGCACGAGTTGGATGATGATGGACAGCCCACCGGCTTCGTTCGCCCTGTGGATGAAGCGGATTTACCGGTCGATTTGCCGCACTTGGAGGACTTCAAACCACACGGTCGTCCGGAACCGCCACTGGCGAAGGCCGACGATGAATGGCTTTATCCCGTGATCGATGGAAAACGGTATCGCCGAGAAACCAATACCATGCCCCAATGGGCCGGCTCCTGTTGGTACTATCTCCGCTTTATCGATCCGAAAAATGATGAAGTCTTCATCGANAAGGAAAAAGAAAAGCGGTGGATGCCGGTCGATCTCTACATTGGTGGAGCGGAACACGCGGTTTTGCACCTGCTCTATTCGCGATTCTGGCACCAGGTGCTTTTCGATCGTGGCTATTTGAGCACCTCNGAACCTTTCCGAAAGCTCGTNAATCAGGGCATGATTCTCGGGGAAATGGAATACACCGGGTGGCAAGATGAGAATCAGACCTGGGTTTCCACTACGGATGTGATGACANATGCGNACGGCCAGACGTTGAGNAAATCCGATCGGGCTACGCTCACGTCCATCAAGGTTGCTGCCGACGAAGTCGAAAAAAACGGAGACTCGTTCGTTCTGGCTGAGGATCACAACATTCGTGTCGACTCACGCGCTTTTAAGATGTCGAAAAGTCGCGGTAATGTCGTNAATCCCGATGAAATTGTGCGGGAGTATGGCGCCGANGCTTTACGACTCTATGAAATGTTTATGGGCCCACTGGAAGCGACGAAGCCCTGGAGTATGTCAGGAGTTGATGGAGTTCGTAAATTCCTGGACCGTGTTTGGCGATTGATGGTTGACGATCGAGCAGAGACCCTTCAATTGCATAGCTCCGTTGAGGATGTTGACTGTACGGATGAGCAGATTCGATTTCTGCACAAGACGATCAAGGCTGTCACCGAAGATCTCGAGTCGATGAGCTTTAATACGGCGATTGCTCGGATGATGGAATTCGTGAACTTCTTCAACAAGCAGTCCAAACGTCCTCGGGCTGCGATGGAATCCTTTGTGTTGCTGCTNTCCCCGCTCGCTCCTCACCTGTGCGAAGAGCTTTGGCAGCTTCTTGGACACGAAAAAACCTTGGCTTTNGAACCGTGGCCCGTATTTGACCCGGCACTGACCGTCGACGACGTCGTCGAGGTGCCCGTTCAGATCAAAGGCAAGGTCCGTGCTCGGGTTCAGGTTGCCGCCACAGCCTCGGCGGCGGAGCTTGAAGAGGCGGCTAAATCCGAGCCAAGAATTGTCGAACAGCTCGAGGGAAAAACCATTATTAAGACAATTGTGGTTCCCGGGCGGTTGGTCAACTTCGTCATTCGCTAAACGACTGCGACAATACGATGTAACTCTTCGCAAGGGTCAGTCGGGAGTTTTAAGCCGACTGGCTTGGCCAATTCCCATCGACTCGGCCACNTCTCTCAAATCGCTCATCATCATTTTCGGCACACGCTGCAAAAAACCATAATTCACATGGCTTTATTGCGCTCTCGAAAACCTTCTTAGATTGCAGCGTTGCCCCTGTAGACAGTCGTGTACAAGTCGCTAAATTTAGATCCTGATCGTTAAAGTCATCCCAGCAGTCCCTATTNCTCTAATCCTCTTAGATTGACTTTTAATCTGTTGGCAACGGAAAGATGGCTGTAAATTTAGCAAACTATCTTTTTTAGATTCTATATTTTTCGTAATCGGTAAACTCGCCTGACGGTGTCGTGGCGGGGGCCTCAACAAAGTTGGGGACATAAGTAACTTCTCCTCCGGCGTGCAGCCGTCGAGTCGGGTGGAGGGTGAATCATCGACGGCGAGCCTAATTGGCTTATGGCTAGTTACTTACTGGAGGGATTTGCGATGAATCGCACAATGGTTTTTGGAATCGCCCTGTTTTGCGCGATCCTCGGAATTGCCGTGCTCGGCAATAACACTGAAGCGACGGCTGGTCACGGTTGTGACGGTGGATGCGCTGCAAGCTCGAGCTGCAGTGGCGGTCTCGGCGGATTGTTTAANAACGATCGTCGTTGCCACGGTTTCCGTTTGTTCAGTCGTTTAGGCAGCTGCCACTCCTCGTGCAGTGGTGAAGAATGCAGTGGTGAAGAAGATTGCTCGGCTTCGNAGTGTGACGGTGGTTGTCATGCTAATCGTTGCCATGGTGGATTGTTCTCGAGACTGCGTGCTCTTCGATGCAATGGTTGCGCTGGCGACAGCTGCTGTGGCACCGAAGAAGATCATGGTTGCTCCGGCGACGATCACCACGAAGAAGCTGCTCCCGAAGTACCTGACGCACCCGCTGAAGGTTCCGCTTCNACCAATAACGGTTCGAAGGTTGTCTATCGATCGGTTGCATACCGTCGTTAAGCGGCAGCTGGCCAGAGAGCTTTTCTAGAAAAAGTCTCACAGGCCTAAAAATNTGCTAACTTTAAAAGGCCGGGCTTCTGCCGAAGTCCGGCNTTTTTTTGGGTGTGGGACATGGGAACGGGGGAAAAGCCATGGCCGATTCATCGGATGCCGTGCGCGGGCATGAGGCAGCGCCAAAGGGGCTCTCTGACNNTGTTCGCAGCATCATTTCGCTGCTGATCTTTCTGCATGTGTTCTGTCTGGTTGTCGTGTTGTTGGGGAATCAGTACGCCTCTGGATTGCAAATGCGTGTTATCAGGGTTTTAGGGCCTTACACACGTTTGCTCTATCTTGATCCCCAAGTCATTCTCGGCTTCCATCTCACGCACGCGATGGAACTTGAAGATGATCATTTTGTGGCCGTTGAGTTTCCTGAGGGCGATTTGGTGCAAAGGTATCCATCGTCTGATTCCGGTTTAACCGGCTGGCGCGGCGGGATCAGGTATCATCGCTGGAAAATGCTGACTCGTCGTCTCGCGATGATGGCAGAAGGTCAAAACGATCAGTATTTGGCGCAAGTTTGCCAGGCGGTTGGCCGAAATATACTCAACGACGATCAGGATCGACTGGTTTTCAAGGTCGTACGTCGAATGCCCATTCAGTTACGGGGTACGTCCGTCGCGGATGAAGGCGGACCTGAGGCGTTTGAAACTGTCTACGAGGCAGATGTGTGGTTGACGGATCAAGGAGGGGTTGCCGTCCACAAGAAAGTTGACGCGGGAGAGGCGGCTCCATTGGAGGCCGGTTCAAGATGAGTAGTACTCGAGACTATTTTCGTGGGCTCAATGAATACGTTGGTGGGTCGTGGAATCGGTTCTGGTTTGAAGCTGGCGATGCGTTCGGAATCGGCGTTTTGAGAATCGCGATCGGCCTCATGGCGCTCATCTGGCAATTATCATTCACGCCGGAACTGGTTAATTGGTTTGGCAATACGGGATGGCTTGTCGAACCCGTCGTGGGTGGAGTCCTTTTGGACCCCACCGGATATCGACTCTCCTTCCTGAACTTTGACGATAGCCCCACGATGTTGTGGGTTCTGCACGTTTTCTCCAGTTTAGTCCTGCTGGCCTTTACGATCGGCTTCATGGCACGTTTGACGTCGATCCTGTCGCTCATTGTTGTATTGGCTTATGCCCATCGCGCTTTGATCGTCGCTGGACCGGCTGACCCCGTGCTCACGATGTTGGTACTCTACATGTGTTTGGCTCCCTCCGGAACCTTTTTGTCCGTTGATGCCAAGATACGTCCCANAACNAGAGAAGTCCCGACTTTCAGTTTGTGGGCGACTCTCTCTCGACGCTTGATTCAAGTTCATTTGGTGATTATCTATATCGCCATGGGGACCTCCGCGTTGGCCAGCGAAACCTGGTGGTACGGAGAAGCGCTCTGGTGGATATCAGCGCAGCCAGAGGGACGATTGGTGGATCTGTCCTTCCTGCGAGGATTCGTTCCTCTACTACATGCGGCAACTCATCTGGTGCTGATCTGCACCTTCGCCTTCATCATNTTTGTTTGGAANGANTGGCTGCGACCGATTGTGTTGAGCGCTTCGATTCTGATGTGGGTTTTCCTCGCTCTGATCACNGGCAATTTGGGATTGTCTGCCGTGATGATCATCGCCAACCTGGCGTTCGTTCCAAGTGCCTTTTGGCGGTCGCTGTGGAAACCTTCTGAGCTTGAAAATGTNACAGTGANTAACNCATCGCAAGCTTAAAAGGGTTCGCAAGGTTTATTTGTGGTCCCATTCGTCATACGCCGTGAGCCAATCTGAGTTTGGGAATCGACTGTTTTGCCGCAGACCGTGCGACAAGATTGCCCCCAGTTGTTCAGGCTGGAACACGTGTCGCTTGGGGCGTTTCAGGGCTTTCAGCTTTAAACTCGGATATCTTGATCTCTCGAGGAATTCAGACCTTTTATATTTGCGGTGCATGGGTGGCATGAGCGGCTTGTTGNGGGTTCTGGANCGACGGTCCTGACNCACCTTTAGTTTTTGGAGAACGCTAACGAAGGCATCTGATCTCAATGTTGTGCCTGACTCCCTGTTGGGAGTCCTGGTTCAATGTGAGGTCGGGTGCCTTTTTTTGGGAAGGGGGGAGGCCGGCGACCGTCCGCCAGTCTTCGTCAACGGTGTTACTCTGCCAATCAGCTCACCGTATTTTCATGGCGAACGACGTGCATCGGGACTGCCATTTGTTTCGCGAGGGAATGGCTATGGGAAATGTGGCAATTGGGGCTTTTCGTCGACTGCTCTGACGATACAATCGGTGTTGATCACAGGAAAGATGATCCGCAAAAGGACATTGTGACTCCGTTGCGAAAAGGCCAGCGGAAAGTTCTGGAGTGGGTGATCGTGCTGAAAGGACTCAGATGTCGGCCTATCTTTGCACTGCTTATTTGATGATCGGTCTAATCGTGGCCGGTTTTGTTTTTGTGGTCTTTAAGCCGACTCCGGGTTATCGACCTGGCATTCTGATACTCGTGCTGGCGGGACTGACCCATATCTTACTCTGGCCGGTAATGGGTGTTCTTAGCATCAGTTATATGATTGGATGCTATTTCAATCGATCGAATGTTGACGATTTGAGCAGAGTGGATTCGGTGCGTCGTTTTCGACAGAGAATCCTTTTCGACGAAACGTATTTGCGAAATTAGCCGGTCAGGTACGATCACCGATTACTTGCTTTTCGGCAACATTTTCATGAATTGGCTGCGCGTCCGAGTGTTGGCCACATCGTTCGGCGTTAGACCGCCACGTCTCGCTTGTTTGATTCCGTATTGCATGACATCCAAACCGCCGACGCTATGAGCGTCAGTACTGATGANGATTGGGATTCCGTATTCCTTGGCCAAAGCGCAATGCAGATCACTGAGGTCGAGTCGCCGCGGGTTGGCATTCAGTTCGAGTAACTTTCCGTGTTCTTTTGCTGCCGCCATGACGGAGTCTAGATCGACTTCGTAGGCTTCACGACGATTGATCAACCGACCGGTGGGATGTGCGATGGCTGTAACGTACGGATTCTCAATCGCTCCGAGAATGCGATTTGTGATTTCTGCCGCACTCTGTTTCTGGCCATAGTGGATACTTCCCAATACCCAGTCCGCCTGACTTAGGATTTTATCCGGGAGATCCATTCCCCCTTTTTCAAGAATGTCACATTCGATGCCTTTGANTACGCGAAAGCGGCCGGTCTNCGCTTGATTCGCGATATCAATTTGCTCCCATTGTTCGAGTAGCCGTCGTCCGTCGAGTCCATTTGCCATGGAAACGCGTTGGGAGTGGTCGGTGATGGCAATGTACTTGAGGCCACAGGCTTTCGCTGCAGCGATCATTTCATCAAGAGTTGCCTTACCGTCCGTCGCTGTTGTGTGCATATGCAGATCACCGCGGATATCCGAGAGTTCGATCAAGGCTTCGTCCATAGTTTGATCGAATTCTGAGCGACCTTCGCGAAGTTCTGGGGGAATCGTCGGCAAATCGAGGCAGGCGTAAACGTCGGCTTCATCACGACCCGCTACATACTCTCCATCGTCGATCCGATAGACGCCGTACTCGTTGATTTTGAGTCCCATTTTGCGCGCGCGACCGCGGAGAACGACATTGTGTTCTTTGGAGCCGGTGAAGTATTGCAGCGCTGCGCCAAATGACTCGTGAGGTACGACGCGCAGATCAATTTGAAACCCTGAGTCGAGACGAACAGACATTTTTGTGTCGCCACGTGCAATGACGCTTTGAATATCCGCAAATACCCCAAATCGATCCATGACCGTTTGTGAGTCTTTTGCGACGACTAGCAGGTCAAGGTCGCCAACCGTTTCTCGACCTCGTCGGTAACTGCCTGCCAAGGACATTTCTTCAATGTCCGAAAGTTCACGCATATGGTTCGTGAGGGACTCAGCAATGGCATCGGCCTCTGACCAGAGAATGCGTTCGTTGGCGGCATTGGCGATGGCGAGTCCGTCGAGAATCGCTTGTTCAGTTTTGGCACCAAAACCCTTCAGGGCTCGGACCTGTTCAGCGTCACAAGCAGCTTTGAGTTCGTCGAGTGTGGTGACATTAAGTTGATTGAAGACGGCAGCAGCCTTTTTAGGACCTAGTCCGGGAACCCGCAGCAGATCCAGCACACTGCCTGGAATATCTGATAACAGTTCAGCAAGCATCGGTAATTCATCGGTGCTGATCAGGGTTTCGCATTTCGCAGCGAGATCCTTGCCAATGCCATCAATATCGGTCAGTTTTTTGGTGGAATCATTGACGATGGAAGCCACCGACTCGGATAAGTCTCGGATGGTTCGGGCGCCCCGCCGGTAGGCTCTTACGCGAAATGGATTTGCCGACTTGAATTCGAGGAGATCAGCGACCTGGTCGAAGATGTCTGCAATCTTGGCATTGTTCATTTGATCATCCGAATGGTATTCAGAACCTAGATGTGAAGTTCAATAATGTCACGATCGTTGAGGACATAATCCCCCTTAACCGTCGTGCCGTCGTGAACTTCACTCCCCCAGACTCTCGCAAATTTTAATTGCGTGGCAAAGTCTCGATGAATCATCGCAGCAACCTCTGCCAAGGTGCCACCGCGAGCGATCGTNTAGGGCCGATCCAAGTCGGGATCCTTTTTGTTGGGCTGCTTTGTGTACACCCGTACGACATCCAATGCTTCAAAGATGGCTTTTTTGAGTTCGTCGAGTCCTTGATCTTCTAGCGCTGAAATGACGAACTCTTCCAATTCCAAGTTGATTAATTCNTGGAGCATCTCAAGACGATCGGAGGCTTCGTCGGCATCAATCTTGTTGGGCACAAGGAAACATCGAGTGTATGATTGACCGATGTCCTCCTGATCCAGATAGGATTCGCGGCCAAGTCGAGTCTTCGTCGAATTTAGACGGTCCCACAGTTCTTGGCACAATTCGATGCCATCGTCTGCGCCCAAGTCGACGAGTAACAGTGCCAGTTCGGAGCCCCGAATCAATCCTTGGACGTACGGTTCCAGAAAGTCTGCGGTGATCGGCGGAGTATCAATCAGCTGAATCTGGATGTCTTCCCACGGCATCATGCCTGGAAGCGGCTCGCGAGTTGTAAACGGATATTCTGCTACCTCGGGCTTTGCCCTGGTGATGGCAGTCATCAGCTGACTCTTGCCCGCATTGGGGCCACCCAGCAAGATGACGCGACCGGCTCCCTGTCTCGGGATGCGAACTCCATGACCTTTCTTCGCCGATTTTGCCGATTCGGCCTCCGACTTGGCCTTACTGATCCGTTGTTTCAGATCGGCTTGGAGCTTGTCTGTCCCTTTGTGCTTGGGAAGCTCTCGAAGCATCACTTGAAGACAGCGTAACTCCTCATCGGGAGTTGAGGCTCGGCGATACTCTTGTTCGGCTTTGTGATATTGTTGAGTGAGATTTGCAGGCATGGCAGGGATGCACTGTGTGGGGATCGTTTTTTCCAGGTCCCTGATTATCTCATTTGTGCATCCGGCCGCCAGGACTGTTGTNGCAACAAAAAAAAGCCGCGTCCTCCTCATGGAGAACGCGGCGGCTGTGGGTGTCGCGGCCTTGCAGCTCGACGTCCGGCGAGACGTCGGTTATTTCTTGGCAGAACGCCAGCCAGAATCATCCCATTGGGGTGGCTGGCTCTGCTGGATTCGGTGTGGATTGAGACGACGCGAGCCGTTATTCGTTCGATTGACCTCCGGCTGGTCATGGCTCACCTGTCGCTCCCATTGAATACGATTCGATTCCCAATTTGTCGGAATCGGTCGCATCAATGCCGCCGTGTTGTCCCGTGGATGGTTGAGTAGGGGAGGGGCGTCAGAGCTTTGGGTGGGGTGCGGTTTTTCCACTCGTGGAATTGGGCGAATATCCAGATTGGTCGTCGTTGAGGGCGTCTGAGGCGACATGACGCTCGTGCCTGAGTTGCCTGTAGACTGAGTGCCGTCGCTGGTCCAGGTCGCTTGAGCTGAAGTGGGNACTCTGCGATTGAACGGATCACTCGCCGGTGGCGTGCTACTGAAGTTCGGAGTTGTGACAATCCCAGTTGTCGAGCTCGGCGGTGACGTCCGAGGCATCGAGCTGAAATCACCGGGCTGAGGATCGATCCGAGGTCGGTCGTCCGCTGGATCGGTCGTCGTCGTTGGCGGAGACGAGAAGCCGTCGCCCGCCGGTGATGGCGATACGGGTGTTACCGGTTCCCATGGTGTTGCTCCTGCCGGATCTGTCGTCGTTGGCGGAGTTCCAAAAGACGGAGTCGACGTTTGAGGAGTCACAACGGTTGTCGAGGGTGTTGTCTGATAGTACGGCGTTGCCGTCGCAGGGGCTGGGACATTCGTTTGACAGCTGTTGCAACCGGCTGCAGTTGTAACTGGGACCTGCTGGTAAACGGGACGGAAGGTGGTGTACGGTACCCGTCGAGCCTGATAGGTGTAACTTGTGCAAGGTTGCGTACAGGTCATCGGAAGACCCGTCGCTGGGTTGTAGCTGACCGTTCGCCGATAGGTGGTCACCGGTACGGGTTGCCAGACCGTGCGATAGGCTGTTTGTGGGATGTAACGAAGAACGGTTTGTTCGCAATAGCCGGGGCCACATGCCGCTGCCGCTGCTGGTGCTGGAGTGGCGGTGGGCGGGTAGTAAGCGACTGTCGGTTCGCGTCGTCGGAAAAAATCCAAAAAACCGGCGTCTGCTTCCGTTGGCATCGCAACGCTNCCGATGACCCCCGAAAAGATGATCCACTTGTGGATGGCTGCCCGATCCATTCTCGTGCTCCAAGACACTTTCTACTTTTATTCATCGACACAGGTTGAAACTCGCAACGAAGATGGATCGTCGCAAACCTGTGAAGAGCCAAACGAGGTGGCTGGCAGTCAGCCGTACCCCCCAGTCAAGAGCTGATCCCCGTGTATACAGCGCTCGATGAATCCTAGGACACGCTAAAGCTACAGGAAAGAAATTCGGCTAAGAATTCCAAACTTTGTGGCCCTTTGAGGATCACTGATAGCAGTCGTGGAAACCGGTTGGGTTCTGTCGGTTAGTGCGCTTCTGCAAAGGTGGGTTGGCACTCGGAATGACGTCCTGCAAGCAGGCAGGTGCTAGAACTCGACTGAGACAATTGGTTTTGTTTCGTGAGCAACACGTTTGCCACGGTGCCGACCTAACGCATGCGATCAAAATAAACATCATAAAGTGAAAATAACACCTCTCGCACATTGCCGTCGCACCGTTCGAATGCTTTGGTGATATCTTCCGGTGAGATACAAGAGTTGTCGTCAAGTAACTGGGCGACGATTCGCCGTGTCGACTCAATCGAAACAGGTGTGCGAAATAAAACTGGCATTCGAACCGCGCGATGGACGGTTGCCAACAGTCCGCAACCCGATCGACTGACCCAGCGTTGGAGTTGCCAGCGATTGATGCGCGAGAGCTGTTCGTATCCGTCGATCACCACCAGCGTCTGAGGAGACCACCGATTAATTTCAGTCCTGGAAATAGGCAGGCTGCTGGTCCCATCACGAAGCTGGATGCGGCAAGCCTGCTTTCCTCGGGCCTCACAAGCCGGTACCAAATCGTGAAGCAATGTTGTTTTTCCGGAACCATGCGGGCCGACGATCTGCGCCTGCCATTGAAATCCCTCAAGTCGTTCGACGAGACTCTCCAGTGTTTGACCCAAGGGGAGCAGGTAGGGAAGGGTACCTGGCTTGATGCGGCTGGTACGAAACGGATTCTTCGTTGTGGTTATCGTCATCAGCTCACGGCGCAAGAAGACTCAACGTTTCCCAACCGAAATGGATGCTCGAAACAGTATTCTTTTCCNTGTTTTAGGAATGCTCGAACGCGCACACACCAACAAACCTGAATTAATTCNCCGTCGAAAGAAAGCGGACTGTTTGGCAGGATGGTGGTGAATCGCCGCCATTGTCGCAGGTCATTCTCGTCGTCCGACAGAACACGCCTCTCAAAGTAATGCACGCCCATGTCTTCATCCCCTTTGCCTTCCGTATACCAGACGACAGACGCCTCAACCGCCTGGATGTCATCAGCCGGAATCGCATCGATCTGATAATCNCATTCGATCAGATCACCCGGATTGAAATAAGGGCGGATGTCCTGAATCTGAATACTGATGAGGGGTTCCATTATACTGCCGGTTGCTCAGAGGATTCCGGAATAGGGGCGGACGGAAACACGACTAAAGGGAATACACGTTCGAAGGTTGGCCACTTATCGACCTCCCCTCGAATGACCAGTCGCCATTGAACCGCGTTGTGTTCCGACTGAANCGAATGCATGATTCGCTCGGGAAACTTCAGGTCGCTCTCATACTCGTAAGGTTTGCTCGGCATGATCTCAAAATCCTCGTGAAGGAAGATTGTTTGCTCATGGATTCTGCGTCGCTCGGTCCGAGTGTCGGTTCCTTGTCGATAGGTGGCTTCTTCATAGCAATGCAAGGACAACGCGAGTGATTTTACTGAAAGTCGACCGGCTTGGGTAAGGTACACGCGATAGTTTTGGCCAGGGCGAATTGGATGGTCCGAGATTTCCAGGCTTGTGGGGCCAATTGCCGTGGCTAGGACCAATTGTCGAGCCAGAAAGTAAAGAGAAGCGATCCCAATTCCAGCAAATGGAATGATCAGAGTGTTGAGATACCAATCGGGCGGGATGTCGATACTCAAATGTTTGCGGATGGCGATGACGATCAGAATCGATACCATCCCATTCCAGACCAGGCTGAATACACCGATCACGAGCAGCCGCCAGCTCGGAGAGGAAGTTAATGGCAAGCGATAGGAAAGTTTGATTCCGGGGCTGTTGCGAAAATTGACATCGCGAGGAACGTTCGGGAAGTCCTTCGGGGATGGCAAGGTTTCTGCAAGCAGATCAATGTCGGTTGCTCGTTTGGCAAAGGCACGCCGTCTTTCGGCCGTCGTACCGACCATCAAAATTGTGTAGACGGTGCCGCCCCCACCCACGACTACTAGTGAAGCCAACACGATGAGAACCAGCCAAATCCACCAGCCCCAGGACGCACCTTCATCCACGGCAACCGCGTCTCCGGTGAGAACCGCAAACAACGAGACCGATCCGAAAAGGAAAAGAGCTGCAAAAAAAAGCGCTTCGCCGGCTGTTGCCCACAGCTTTGAGCCAGTGCGGCGATCTCCGCGTTTCTTTTCCCAAAGTCGGAAGCGACGGGCAAATTTTGCTGCTTTCAACGATCCGGGTCTTTGCACGTTGGGAATAGAGTTCAAACCAGCCTATACCAATAAAGAGCAGCTTAAGTCTCGAAAAGGGTGCAATTCTCTCGTTACAATGCACCTCATAAACAACCAAGCCGCCCGCGTGCATTGTACCCCACCACGCTAGGCTTTACGCAATGCCCGTCCGTCCAAGAAGGGGAAACATTTGAAGATTCCGCCTCCCATGACTTACCCTCCAAAAATCACACTCTCCGGGATCCTTGTTGTCTGGCTGATCGGATTACCGTGGATGGCTCGCGTTTCATGGGCCGATTGGCCCCAAATACTGGGGGTCGATCGCAATGGCGTCGCCAAAAACGAAACCATCGTGGAAAAGCTGCCCGAACCCTTAACGATTGCTTGGAGTTATCCGGTTGGGCAGGGCTATGCCGGTGTGGCGATTGCCGACGAGACGGTCTATCTGTTCCACCGGCTGGATGACGTCGAACGGCTGGAGGCTCTCAGGCTGGATAAGGGAAAACGGCTCTGGAAGGCGGATTTTCCAGCGAACTATGCGGGTGGGATCAATCCCGATGGCGGGCCAAGATGTGTACCTTTGGTCGATCGTGACCGCGTTATCGTGTTTGGGGCTGCCGGTGTTCTGCATGCGGTTGAGCGCAAAGATGGGCAACCACTCTGGAGCCGAGATTTGTACGATGATTACCGAGCGAACGAGGGATATTTCGGTGCAGGAAGTAGTCCCTTGGCCGTGGGAGATCGCATCCTGGTGAACGTCGGCGGTCGCGCTGGAGCTGGAATCGTGGCTGTCTCTGCGGAGACAGGGAAGACACTTTGGACTGCAACGAATGATACAGCCAGTTACTCCTCACCCACCCTCATCGAACTGCAAGGCAAACCGGTCGCTGTCTTCGTCACCCGACTGAATACCGTCGGGCTTCGTCCTGAAACAGGTGATCTGGTCTTCCAGTTTCCCTTTGGTCGAAGAGGTCCAACGGTGAATGCGGCGACTCCGATTCGAGTCGATGACAATGTGTTTGTCACGTCGAGTTATCAGGTTGGTGGGCGGCTGTTCTCGCCCGCCGCTGCTGAACAGTCGATCTGGGAAAACGATACGACGCTCTCCAGTCAATACAACACGCCGGTTGCAATCGATGGCAAACTCTTCGGAATTCATGGACGCGAAGACATCGGCGAGGCGGACCTGCGTTGTGTTGACGCTCGCAGTGGACGCACGCTCTGGTCAGAAGACGATTTTGGTGTCGCAAATCCAATCGCAGTCAACGGCCAGATTCTATTCGTCACGAATGAGGGTGAGCTTGTTTTGGTGGCAGCTTCCGCGGATGGATACCGCGAGATTTCACGGGTTCCCTTTTCCGCCAATTCAACCCGCGCACTGCCCGCTCTCAGCAACGGGCGGTTGCTTGTACGTGATAATCAGGGCGACACCGGACAACTTTACTGTATCGATTTGCGCCCCTAGATTTACCTCTGGTGTTTGACGGAAGTCGTTTCGCTTAGCTCCAGCCACGTCCGTTGGCGCGAGTGCCGCAAACGGCGACCTCCAACCCAAGTGCTTCGGCCATCGCTGCTTTGGCCAGCATCGCCTGGTCCGCCTTTGCAGCGGTGGTTGCGTAAGCGACCTGGATATGGTTGCTTTTGTGACGAGCCATCATCTGGTCGCGACTCACTCCGTAGGTGACCGCATGCATGATCGGCCATTGCGGGGTCGTCGCGTCCCATCGACGCTGTGTCTCGCCTTTGGGGAGTTTGACCACTTTCGCCCGACCGAGATCCATTTTTAGCTTGCCGCCTTCGACGAAGATTCGTGACCAGACAATTTCCCCTGGCTTGGAGATGCCTTTCAGCGTGCCTCCACCGTTCGGGAAATACATGGGCGGTTGTCTCTCGCTTGAGGCGCCCTTCCAGCCTCCGATGAAGTGAGCGGGGGGTGCGGAACCACTGATCAGAAAGACCCAGACATAGTCTTCCACGGTTCCCGTGCGGTCATAATCGCCCCACCGCAGGTCGTGCAACGTGTTTTCCGGAGGCTCTCCCATCGCACGATGAATGCGATATGTCATGAGCCCATCGAGTCCGGCACATTCGTCGACTTCATTAAAGTGTGGAAGCGGTTCATCCTTGTAGAGAGTGGTGCTGCCGTCGCGAGACTTCACGGGCGGACGACTCTTGTTGTTCAGCATGCCCTCGACAAGATCACTGGCTGGCAGCAAGTCCTTCAGACCTTGTTGGTATTGAATGCCAATCGTATCGCAGCCAAAGTCGTCCGCGATCCGAACGGCTGCAATATACATCTTGCATTGCGTACGGATCTGTCGATCGGTGAGTTCTGAGGCATGTTTCCGACCTGTATGGAAAGTCATCCCCTTCTTTTCCATCCAGTTTCGTACCGTCTCTGCTTCGTGGTCCTTCACTCGATGCGTTTCGTAGAATAATGCCGATTGGCTGAGCCGTTCTTTGAAGACGCCTGTTGGATTCAACAGGTGATCTGGGATGATCGCATTGAACATTCCCATGCAGCCTTCGTCAAAGACGCCCATGATTGCTTTTTCTTGCAACAGTTGTTTGGCTAATTGTGACCCCAGTCGGCGGGGAGCTGCCGGCATTTTGACGTTGCCATATTTTGTGACGTGTGAGGTTGGATGAGTAACGCGGCCGGTTTCCAACCAACGCTTCAACTTGCGACGGAAAACGGCATCTTGGAAATCTTCGGACCATAGCGTGGAGTATTTCACGCCTGCCTTCGTCAATGAACCATTTAGATTCAGCATGCCGACGAGCCCCGGCCAAGTTCCCGACCAGTTGGCGACCGTCAAAATCGGGCCTTCATGAGTCATCAGCCCGTGCAGCACGTGATGAGAATATTGCCAGACCGCTTCGGCGACGATCAGAGGTGCGCGACGGTCGATCGTTGCAAATACTTCCATCCCTTGTTTCTGAGAGGCAATGAAGCCATGTTTTTCAGTCGGATTGTAGGGATGTGCTCGCACCAGTCGGTAGCCGTGATCCTTGACGGCAGCACCTAGAGCTTCCTCCATCTCTTTCTGGGCTGGCCAACATTGTTGATTGGCCGACAACCTTAAATCACCGCTTGCCAACAGGAGGACTTCATTTTTCTTCGTAAGTGGACTCATGCCATTAACCTTCTTCGGGATTTAACCGGGTCTCGCAAGAGTCACATGATATAACGGTGAACAGCAGTAACCAAGAAGAGGAACCATCTTTCTCTGACAATCAATCGATTCTACTGGGGTTTCTCGGCAGGCGCAGGTTGTGTTTCGTCGAACGACGATTGGCCGACTAGAGATTGAAAGAAGGCGATGAAATAAAGTTCTGCATTTCAGAATTTACCTCATTGGCCCGGGGCATCAGTTCAAGGCAAGTGGCTCGGCTATTGCCGAGCGTGCCAAGAATCCCTTTTTGAGCTAGAGGAGCGATGTGGGAAATGCGATCTCAAGTTTGACTCCCTGGACACGCATAGCTTTTTTCCTGAACGGCACTACGACATCATCCAATTCTGGAGGCCCGCCTGGTTACTCGCGGTTTTTGCAGGAGTTGTCTGTTACTCATATTCCGTTCAGGACAATAGCTTCGATTTGGGTCTCTCAATCGGGGGCCCGGCGAGCATGAGAGTGATCATTGGATACAGCGTTCGTCTGGGAGTCTGGATCATTGGAACCTTTTTACTGGTCTCCCCGCTGATGGTTATCGGCGGTATTTTTCTCACCAACATCTACAGTATTCTATTGGGTATTGTCTTTATTTACGTAGTGCTGGCAGCTGTCCCTGCACTGTTCGGCGTTTTGTTAGGTTGGGCGTTTCGAATCGTTCTTCAGAAAACGAATTGGCGAAAGCGGCGTTTCTTGCCCCTGGTCGCATTTCTTCTGGTCCCCATTTATATGAATCTAAACGGACTTGTCGTGCGGGTGGAACCAGAGTCGGCTGTTGTCGTTGATTCGCGAGTCCCCTCACCTTGTTGGTGTCCGGCGAACTCAATGCAGAGATGTTTTGAGCGTCAGCGAGAAATTTTACTGAGTCCACAGAGAGCGATATGAGAAAGTTGTATCTTTTGCCGAAAAGTTTCCTGTCGTGTGACCGCAGAGCAGTGAAACCGGAAATCCGTTTTAGCTGCGAACCTTAATCGCTCCGGTCACAGTTTTCGCGATCGGGCTTGCGACTCTGCGGGCAGTTGGCTTGGATCTAGGGGATGCTGGCCTCGGAATCTTGGCTATCACTTGCGCCACTCTGTTGACGGCCGGCATCATTGAAATCCTTCGCCAGCATTTAATTCTCGCGGTTTTCGGCGTGGCGATTTTTGGCGTCAGGATTAGCCTTCACTCACATTGACGAAGACCTTGAGTGCGTCCTGGTCTTCGACCAGCGAGCGCATCATATCGTTGTAACTCTCGAGGCCGTCGATGGGGGTGGTCAGGATCTTCTCCGTGACGCCCGGGTACATGGCTTCTCCCAAGGCAAGGTCTCGGATGCCAGACTCAAAGTGTTCACGATTAGCATTTACGGAACCGAGCAGCAATTTGTTGCCGAGAACGAATTCGATGTTGAGTTGGTCGGCAGGGACCTCCACCTGCTTGTCCCCTCCCGTGACACTATGCCAAACCAGGACGCCGTTGTGACCGAGCACCTTCATGCTTTCAAATGCGATCCAGCTGCTTCCGGTGGCCTCGACGATCAGATCAGCTTTGCCAACCTCCACGGCGAGTTGCGAGATGGATTGATTCTCCGTGCTGACATAGGTGGCGCCGTAACCTTCAACGATTTCAGCATTCAGACGAGGTGCAGGTCGTCGAGCGAGTGTGTAAACTTGCAAACCTTTTAAACGTAGGATGAGCGTGGCAAGCAAACCGATTTGCCCCGCTCCCATCACGTAAGCGATTTTGGGACGCCAGACCTTCATCCGGCGTTGTACCTCAAATGCTTGTTGAATCGCCTTGGCTGCACAGCTCATCGGCTCCATCAAGACGTGGAGATGTTTTAGGCCTTGTGGAACTCTTACGATGTAGTCCTCGCCGTCCACGTAATACTCAGTTAAATAACCGTGCAGGAGATTGATCCCACGCTCGTAATAGGTTTCCTCACTGGTCATGTCGTAGGTACCGATCTGGTCATAGATCGAACCGCCGGGGCGTCGGACCGTTGCTGTCACATAATCCCCCGGAGCGACAGTCGTCACGTTTTCGCCTACCGCTTCGACAATCCCAAAGCTCTCGTGGCCGATGACGAGATACTCATCACCGTCGGGAGCAGTTCCATATAAGGCGTCGTTGATTTCTCGATCGGTCGCGTCGACACCAACCTTTAAAATTCGAACGAGCACACCTTTGCCATTCGGAATTTGATCGACCGAGGGAGTTGGAATATCTCGAAGGTGAACACTGTGGGGCTTTCCCGGTGTGACGGCAACTGCTTTCATTTTGAGACCTTAGTACCTGACTCTTTATCGCTTGGCCGACGGATTTCGGCCTGCTGGAATTCCATATCGTAGCGATCAATCCGAGGAATTTCGAGGGGCGGCAATCGCAGTGAGGTTGGGGTAGGCCCTTGAGTGAGTCAATGCGGTTTCGGTATACTGGAGAATAACCAATTTCGAGTCACCCGATGGGTTTTTGAGAGCTCTGACGGTCTCTAGTGCCAATTCTTATCTTGTCCTGCCTCGAGCCGCGGAAAAGGCAAATCGCGGCCTTTCATGGATCCTTCAAAACTGCGGCGTCAAATCGCGTGGGAAGCCGCGCGGTTACTCTATCAACGACAAGAATCTGAATATTATCGGGCAAAAATGAAGGCAGCCCGGTATGTTTGCCGAGGCTGGGTCAAACCCTCTGATCTGCCCAGCAATTCGGAGATACGTGATCAGGTTCAACTGTTCGCCCGAGTGTTTGAGGGGGAGCAGCGAAAGCAGAATTTGCTGGAAATGCGAATCGAGGCACTCCGTGTCATGTTGACGCTTGAACGGTTTCGGCCGCGGTTGATCGGGAGCGTTTTGACCGGCCACGTGCGGAGTGGATCGGATATCGATATTCATGTTTTCTCGGACAGTGCCGAAGCCGTCGCACTCACTCTGCAAGATGAAGGCTGGGTTCTCGAAATCGAACGAAAGGCCGTTCGTAAGCAGGGGCAAGAACGACTCTTCACCCATATTCATATCCAAGACTCGTATCCAATCGAACTTACCGTCTATCCCGCCAACCGAGCTCACTATGTTTTCAAGAGTTCAATTACGGGGAAAGCGATCGAACGGGCAAGCATTTTCGAATTGACCGAATTCCTGGCGACCGAATATCCAGATCTAGACCTCGAGCAGGCGCTGAGTGACGCATGTGATCAGATCGATCGATTCCAACTCTACGAATCTTTGCTACTGCCCCTGGAGAATGTGAAGCAAAGTCCGAAGTATCACCCGGAAGGTGATGCTCTTTACCACAGTCTCCAGGTTTTTGATCTGGCACGTGACGAACTGCCCTACGATGAAGAATTTTTGGTTGCCGCGTTATTGCATGATGTGGGCAAAGCTATTGATCCTCATGATCATGTGGCCGCTGGTTTGGAGGCCGTGGCAGGATTCATTTCAAGTCGTACTGAATGGCTAATTCGACACCACATGGATGCCCATGCGATTCACGACGGCAGCTTTGGAGTGAGAGCTCGCCGCCGTCTTGAGCAGTCTGAGAGTTTCGAAGAGTTGCTGCTCTTGGGGGAGTGTGATCGGGCTGGTCGGCAAGCGGGAGTTCCAGCGCCGGAGTTGGATGAGGCGATCGAATATCTTCGCGAACTGGCCCGAATGTGCGGGACCTGATCTTGCTATACAGATTCTGGCATCAAGCCCTGAGGCTGGAATTGACCACTAAACGCTGATCGATCGTTTGAATAATGCGATGAGCCACATCCCGTTTTGAGCCGGAAATGGCATTCACGACATCCCCATTCTGATCAAGAATCTCGACACTGGTGTTTTCTGCGTTCATCGCCTCTGGAGAATTCAATACAATCAGGTCGCAGCTCTTCTCTTCCAGTTTGCGAATCGCGCGAAAACGATGATCGTCGGTTTCCAATGCAAAGCCCACGACCCATTGATCCGTTCGCTTGTCGGTGCCGAGGCTGGCAATCACGTCGGGCGTCTCGATTAAATGTAACGCAAGCGGTTCGCCGGTTTTCGTGATTTTCTGATCCTGAACCTTGATGGGTCGGTAATCGCAAGGTGCGGCGACACCGATAGCGCCATCACAGTCGGGAAAGAGTTCTTGGGCTGCGGCCAGCATCTCTTCAGTCGAGATAACGGGCACAATCGCAATGCCCTCGGGATAACTCACCTCCACCGGACCGCTGACCACAATCACGTCATGACCCACCGATTTGGCGGCGGCAGCCAAAGCTTGTCCCATACGACCACTTGATGCATTGGTCAGATATCGTACGGGGTCGAGATATTGCCGTGTCGGTCCGGAGGTGATCAGGATCTTGGCCATGCCGTGATTCTACCGATTCCCAGTTGTCTTGGTTGCCGAATGTTCAGCTTAACAGATCAGCAATGCTTGCGGCAATTTGTTCAGGATCGACCATGCGACCGACACCGGACTGCCGACAACTTAACCAGCCATCTTCAGGGCCAACAAAATTCACTCCATCATCGCGCAATCGCTGTACATTCCGTTGGACTGCTGGGTTCTCCCACATTTGCACATTCATGGCAGGGGCCAGCAAGATGGGGCCGCCGAAACAAAGGTACAAAGTGGAGAGAAGATCGTCACTGGTTCCCTGAGCGAAGCGTGCTAAGCAGCGGGCACTGGCTGGTGCTACACACAGCAGATCGGCATTCTGGGCCAGCTCAATATGAGCTCCCAGAGGGTAATGAGAATCGAAGAGTTCTGTGGCCACGGGTTTGGCCGTCAACGCGGCAAAAGTTGCCTGGCCGACAAATTCCTGGGAACTGCGCGTCATGACCACGGTGACGTCGGCGTCGGACTGGACCAGTTGACTCACCAATCCGGCAGTTTTGTAGGCAGCAATTCCACCCGTGACGCCGACAATCAAACGACGCCCGCTGATCATATGTCAGTTGGGTCCATGTCCGTCAATCCAGTCCCTTCTTCGGGTTCACCCGTAATGCGAACTTCATTAGACGCGTCCAGATAAATCTTGTCTTGCAAGATCTCCTGAAGCACGATTTCCATTTTGTTCTGGGTGTCCACTTCGACGAGAGGACGACTGCCCGCGCTAAGCGCGACAAGTCGTTTTTGGATCAGAGTCGAAAGTTTGAATCGACCACCAACTTTGTTAACAATGCTTTCTTCTTTCAGTTCTTCGAGCATGAATACCTCATGGTTCGGGATTGGCGACGAAGACTGCCAACAGTTCGTTTATCGATGAGTCAGTAGGGACTGGCAAATCGTTTTGACCGTCTCATCGACGGACTCGTTAATGATGTCGTAGGTGTACTGCGTTTTGTACGACCACTCATGGGTAGCCACTTCGAGTCGACGTTGAATCGTTTCTTCTGACTCGGTCGCTCGGCCACGAAGGCGACGTTCCAATTCGTCCAGGCTGCTGGGGCGAATAAACACGGAGATGGCGTCAGCATACTGAGATTTCACCGACTTCATGCCCTGAACGTCAATTTCTAAGATTACCCATTTGCCGGCGGCAAGGCTAGTCGTCACATCTGTCTTCAGAGTTCCATACCAGTATCCGCGTCCAAAAACCTCGAAACACTCGAGAAAATCTTGGTTTTCTCGGTGGTGTTGGAACTTTTCGTCGCTCATGAAGCGGTAGTCGATCCCATCTTTTTCGCCGGGCCGCGCTGGTCTGGTTGTGGCCGAGACGCTTAATTCCAGCGGCAGCGAACACTCCTGGATCAACTGCTTGACGACGGTTGTTTTGCCGGCGCCAGAGGGACCGGAGATGATCACCACTTTCCCGGTTTCCATCGTGCTCACTTGCGAAGGACTTCGCTCCGTTACGGTTCGACTGCTACTCAACGTTCTGTATCATTTCCCGCAGGCGTTCAATGTTTGTTTTGATCTCAACGACGTGTCGAGCGATCGTGGCGTCATTGGCCTTTGAACCGATCGTGTTTGTTTCACGGAACATTTCCTGGATGACAAAATCTAATTTGCGTCCGGATGCATTTTCGCTCGAAATAATCTCGTCGAACTGTTGTAGATGACTTTCCAGTCTCACGGTTTCCTCGGAGATATCAACTCGATCCGCGAAGATCCCCACTTCGCGAAGCACATCAGCAGGTTCCGTCTTGATATCGTAGGACTCGAGCAGATGTTGAATTCGTTCCGTCAGTCGAGTTTGGTAGGCTTCAATGACTGCAGGAGCTCGCTGTTGAATGCTCGAAAGTTCAGCACCGATGCGGTCGCAGTTTTCCTTCAGATCTCGCTCCATGGCTTCACCTTCATCTCGTCGCATCTCAGCCAGTTGCTGCATCGCGGTGGTGATGGTTGTTTCGATGACGGGCCAAACCTCGTCGATGTCATCCGTCGCTTCTTTTTCTTCGTGGACGATGCCCGGAAGGCCAAGTAAACGATCGATGCTTAGTTCTGAAGCGAGTTCAAGTTCCCCTGTAATGTGGTTTAGTTGTTCGAAATACGAAACGAGCACATCTCGATTGATGCGGTACTCTTCTGAGCTGGCCGCCTTGTCGATGGAGAGCGACAATTGAATGGTACCCCGGCGAATTTCGCCCCGCACCAAAGTATCGATGCGAGGTTCCAGAGCTGCATAGCCTTCCGGAATTCGGCACGATAGCTTCAGGTGACGACTGTTTACCGCCCGAATCTCAGCGCGGACACGCAGGTCTTCCGATTCCTGCTGAGCTTCGCCGAATCCGGTCATGCTTAACAACACGTTCAAACACTCCCCGTTAGGAGACCGAGTCTGTGCTCGAACTGGACGGTCCGTGGAGATCCGCTAGTTCGAGTCCGAAGGGGCTGGCGTCTCGCTCGGCGTTTCGGCTGGCGTTTCACCTACGGGTGCGCTGTCTGCGGGAGCGCTGTCTGCGGGTGCGCTGTCCGCGGGTGCACCGTCCGCTGGTGTAAAGTCCGTTGCGGTCGATTCGGCCTGAGTTGCATCTGTCGACTCGGACGAGCCCGCTGGTGGACCGGTCTCGGTGGTCGTCCCAGTGGTATTCTCATCGATGGCCTGTGCACTGTCACCGAAGGCGCCGTCATTCGATCCGAGGAACTTGACGGATGCCACGCACAACAGCAGCCAGAAAACGGAAGCAATGATCGTGACTTTGGTGAACGCATCGCCAGCTTTGGTCCCGAAAGCGCTTTGGCCGCCCATGCCACCAAAAGCGCCCGCAAGTCCACCACCACGTCCTCGCTGCACCAGAATCAATAAGATTAAAAAGATTGCGGTGAGCGTGAGCGAGATGCCGAGCAGGTATTGCAGAAAGTTACCGAATAGGACCGTATCCAACATGGATCGAACTCCCTTACTTGTGAATCCTAACGCTAGGTGGTTTGGGTTTAGGTGGTTTGGGTTTAGGTGGTTTGGGTTTAGGTGGTTTGGGTTTAGGTGGTTTGAGTTTGTTGTGAAGCGGAAATGATGGCGAGGAAACTATCAGCCTTCAGTGAAGCTCCGCCCACAAGCGCCCCGTCGATATTAGGTTGGCTCATTAACTCCGTGGCATTGTCAGGTTTGACACTGCCACCGTATTGAATTCGCACGGCATCTGCCGTTTCGCTGTCAAATCGCTCGGTCATGATCCGACGAATGTCCGCATGGACTTCCTCAGCCTGATCCGGTGTAGCTACCTTTCCAGTGCCGATCGCCCAGACGGGTTCGTAGGCAATGACGCAGCTCCGCATTTGCTCTGCTGTAATCGCTTCAAACGAACCGTCAAACTGTTCTTGGATCACCTGCAATGTCTCGCCCGCCTCTCGCTGCTCCAACAGTTCTCCGAGGCAAACGATGGGTACAAGGCCGGCCGCCAAAGCCGTCTTCAGCTTCTGGTTGACGTCTGCATTGGACTCACTCAGGACGTTTCTTCGCTCACTATGCCCAAGAATCACATAGCGGCAGCCAAGGTCGAGAATCATCTCGGCACTAATCTCACCAGTAAAGGCTCCAGAAGCTTCGTGATAAATATTCTGAGCGCCGATACCGACCTGTGATCCTGCCAGGCTCTTGGAAACAGCATCCAAATAGACGCTCGGCGGACAAACAGCCACATCGATATCACTAGAAAGACCCGCCGCAATGGCCTCGGCCAACTCGACAGAACTTTGTCGAGTCATGTTCATTTTCCAGTTGCCGGCGACAAAGGGGCGTCTCACGGTGGGACTCCATCAATTTGAATGGGGAAATTCGTTTGAGCTTGGCCGACGGGAGGAACGAACGGTTCAACCCGAAGGAATCCCGGAGTTTACCAGACAAACCGGTAATCCGTCGAGGGAGACCGAACCAGTTCGCCGACCGTGACTTGCCGGGGTGATGTCACTTGTTTGATTGGAACCGCTGGCCTGGGCTTCCTGGAATCGCTTCAAGTCTTTTATTTTCAGAGGCTTATGCTTGTTTGCCGGTTTTTGCACCCCACCGGTCGCTCGGCCGGTGACGCACCCTCTGCCAAATTCGATCGGTTTCACCATGAATGATGCTTTGCTAGCGACCGAGGTTTCCAACCCCTTCCTGCTCGGTGGAAATCGGTTGATTCGTCGACGCTGATCCCTCTAGTCGTTACAGCCATCATATTCCAGGGGTCTATCTGCGGAAAACAAGAAGCATACGGTGACTAGTTAAGTCTTGACTAACAGGTAGACCGATAGGAACGCATGACCTGAGTAAATCATGGTCATCAGATCACCTTGATCTTCTGAGCGTTGCCGCTGACCAATTCCGCGGAACCCAAAGAACAGGGTGGTGTGGATGTCGCTAGGTGTGTTTTCAGTTGTGGGAATGACAAAGGAGCCCTCCCATGAAAGTCAGTCATTTTGCACCGGTACTTGTAGTTGTTGCTCTGCTCATCATTAGCAGCAGCAGTGCTCAAGCCGGCTTGTTCTCCCTTGGTGGTCACGCCAGTTGTGGTTGTGAGCCATCCTGTGGAGCGGCACACGACGATTGTTGTGAGCCAGCCTGTGATGATGGTTGTGATTCGAATTGCTCGCCTCGATGTGGCGGCCTCTTGGATCGAATTAACTTGGATCGATTTAAACTGCGTCGACCGTTGTTCAGCTTCGATCGCGGTTGCGATTCCTGCTGCGACGCAGAACCTGCATGTGGTTGTGAGCCCGCTTGTGGCGCAGAACCTTCCTGCGGTTGCGAAGATGCAAGCGAACCCGCTTGTGGTGCAGAACCCGCTTGTGGTGCAGAGCCTGCTTGTGGTGCAGAGCCTGCTTGTGGTGCAGAGCCCGATTGTGGTGCAGAGCCCGCTTGTGGCGCAGAGCCCTCTTGCGGTTGCGAAGCATCCAGCTGCGGCCCCCGTCATCAACTTGGCGGTCTGCTGTCGGGACTGTTCAAGCGACTCCGCGCATGCGATTCGTCGTGCTGCGAGCCCGCTTGTGGTGCAGAGCCCGCTTGCGGCGCAGAACCTTCCTGCGGTTGCAACTAAGCGAATACAGCGGACGGCATACCAAGCGTCCGCCCTTAGATTCGACAAAAAACCCTTGGCTTACCAGGCCAGGGGTTTTTTTGTTGGTATCGCCTGTTGCTTGACTTTTGCCGCCCTCCTGTGTGAAGCTGTGACAGGGGTATTCCGTCACGGTTTTGGAGAGATGGAGATGGCACGTTTTTCCCGCTCATTCTGGTACAAGAGCATCCTTGCAGCGCTATTCCTGCTCGTCGCAGCACCGGGCGTGGGGCAGACGGAGAACGACAAGCGGTCAACGACGGCGGTGCAGCCGACTCGGGGCGGCGGCAGCCAGGCTGATTTTGATACTCTGATCGATCTGATCCAAACGACCATCGCTCCGACCACTTGGGATGATGTGGGAGGAGAAGGTTCCGTCGTTGGTTTTCCCGGTGGCGTTTTTGTCGATACCACCGGAGTGTTGCGCCCGGTGGATGATCGAGCCACTCGCAAACTTGCGACCTTGTGGGATACGAGTGCAATCAAGGCTCGACGCGTGACGCAGGGTAAAGATCTGGGCCGGTCCAGTCCGCTTCGAAAGGTATCACTGACGCGGCTGGAAGCCGAACTGGCTCGTTTAGCGGCAGACAATCAACCGCCCACGGTGCCGATGCGACTTATGGCTGGAATCTATCGCATTGACTACCTGATTGTTGATGAGGATCGCGAGGAGGTCATCATCGCGGGACCTGCTGGCCCATGGACTTTGGACCGACAGGGGAGGATCTTGAATCAGGAAGCTTGGCGGCCCATCCTGCGGCTCGATGACTGGGTGGTTCTGCTCAGGAACACATACTCGGGAGCTGGCCAATTCGTTTGTTCAATTACTCCCAGTCAGGAAGGATTGTCACGAACTCAAGATTATCTGCATGAATCATCGCGTCGTCCGTTAAAGCCTCAAGAACGAGAGGAATGGCTCACAGGCTTACGAACGGCGTTAGGAAATCAGCGAATCGAGATCGAGGGAATCGGTGCCCAGACACGCGCGGCTCGAATCCTTGTCGAAGCCGATTATCACATGAAGTTGGTGGGGATCGGTCTCGAACCGGGGACGGCTCAGGTGACCAGTTATCTGGACAGTATCGAGCTTGCACCCGGTGAATCGCCTCCCGAAATGGGTGTCTTGCGGTGGTGGTTTACACTGGGAGAACAGTTGATCGTGCGAAATCATGATGGGACTGGATTCCGATTCGCTCCCCAAGTCATTCGCGTGCTCAGTGAAAATGAAATGCTCACCGAGCAGGGGAAGCGTGTTCCGACGGGAGCGTCTGACGAACTCAATCGACGATTTTCACAGAGCTTTACGAAGGATCTTGCAAGACTTTCAAAGCGTTATCCCGTCTACGCTGAACTCGACAATCTGTTTCGAATGGCGATCGTAGCTGCCGTCATGAAGCAAGAAGACATGCCCAGTCGAATCGACTGGCAGATGGACTACTGGTTGGAGCACGGCTATTCCGTGCCAGTCGGTCGTGTCCCTCGGGAGGTACCGTCGGTGATCAATCATCGAGTGGTTAATCGTCGCCACCTGATTGCGGCAGTCAGTGGAGGCGTGAGCTTTGACACCAAAGATTTGTATGCGAATGGATTCAAAACCGGCAGTTACAAGATTGAGGGAGTGCAGCAGGCGCGTCAGCTCAGCCCGACCCGGAGCGATTCCTGGTGGTGGGATTGAGCCATAATTCTATTCGTCCACTCGGGACCAACCGTTATCGGCGATGCCAATCGCTTCAATCTCGACGACACCTGCCTTGCTGCCCGTCCGAATGATGAGAGCCCCCACGTCTGGATGCGTCTCGCAATATTTGCGTGTTGACTCAATACCCATCACATAGAACGCCGTCGAAAGTGCGTCGGCCATGGCAGCGGAAGTCGCAACCACGGTGGTTGAAAGGATGCCATCCACGGGTTGCCCGCTCCTGGGATCGATGATGTGACCGTATTTTTTCCCCTGGTGATAGAAGTGTTGGGTTCCGGTCCCTGAAGTTCCGATCGAGCGATCCTGCAAATTGATCTCGGCGATACGCCGCTCGGGTCTCGACGGATGACGAATGCCGACCTTCCATCCCTGACCCTCACTCGCTCCCGCTCGACGGCCACTAGCGAGTACGCTGCTGTTTCCCCCGTGAATCATAAAGTCGCTGACGCCACAGCTTCGTAGGAGCGACTTGCATTGGTCCAACGCGAATCCCTTGCCAATGCCCCCAAAGTTTACTTCGACCCCTTCCCGGTTGAATTCGACGGTTGATGTGGCGTCTACAAGCTTTACATGAGCATTGCCGACGCAGGCCAGCGCTTCCTGTAACGCTTCATTACTCGGCAACTTGCCCTCACGACGATAGAAGCCCCAGACCTTAATCAGAGGTCCCGCCGTCACATCGAAAGCTCCATCTGTTTCGTCATATAAGAGGCGAGCCATTTGCAGGAGGCTGAACAATCTTGCGTTGACCTTCACCGGCCTTTTCGCGGCGACGAAATTGAGTTGGCTGACTTCACTGCGATTCCGATAAACGCTTATCTGGTCCTCGATGTTCTCCACGAGATCGAGTGCCTCGACTGCGTGTTCCGTGGCAGCGTCGTGTTTACCAGCATTCAGGTAGACGGCAAAATCGCAGGCCATCGCACGACGACTGACCTGTACGAGATAGGTTCTGCTCGTACCCTCGCCAGCCGCTTCCGTTGCAGGTAGCTCTTGATGGATCCTGTCGCCGAGATTGCCGATCGCGTCGACGGCCGATTTCCCCTTCAGGAATTGTCGTCGAGTTGATTCTGAACGTTTTTCGCTCATGGAAAGCCGTTTTCCTCTGTTTTTGTCAATTCAACGCTCCATTATAGGCGTAATGCTCGATTGGCCCGTGTTCAATTCCAATGACTCGGTACCCCCTCTGGAGCCTCATGGTGAACCAGGAGAAGAATTGCGCCGTAGAGGCCCTGTTTGGAAAGAGCGATTATACTGCGAGAACGGATGTCTCTTTCGATCGACCTGGATGCGAGTTGCCATTTCACATGCGTTATCTTCTCTGTCTTCTCGTTTTTATCGCTTCCGTCAACCCATTGATCGGCCAATCAAAGTCGTCGGATCAACGAGCTCGTCATCCGAGTTTCGAGAACCTGCGGTCTGGGATCTTCTTTAAGGATGCCTTTCAGGAGGGAATTCGAGGACAACGACCCATACAGCAAGCCATCGATCAACCCGAGATCGTCGTGGAAAAACCGGCGGAAACCTTTGCCTGGAGTCGTCTGATTGAAGCCGAGGCAATCGAAGATGAGATCAAGGCGATTAAGCTGCAACTTGACGACGCCTTGCGAACCGTTGGTAGTTTTAAAGGACGAGGGTATCAGCAAGCTCGAGTCGATTTGACGGTGGCTGCGATGCTGTTTGCCATCATTGATCAATACGATGGTGATGTTCGCTGGAGAAAATCGGCTGCACTCGCTCGAGATCGTATGGCTCGGGCTGCCTCCAATGCAAAGGTCGGAACCGACCCCGTCTATAAGGAGACAAAACTTCGTCAGCAAGATTTTGAGGATCTGATCGGTGGCTCGACGATCAGCGGAACGTCAAGAGAATTCACGGATTGGTCAGAGATCTGCGAGCGATCACCATTAATGAAGCGGCTCGAACAGTCTCAGCAAGATCGCCTCTCTGTTTATCTGGCCTCAGAGGCTGAATTCACCAAGCAAAAGGATCGCATTATCCGTGAGGCTCAACTTGTCACCGCGATGGGCCACATCCTAGCCGCTGAAAACATGGTGGATGCGGACGACGAAGACTATGCCGATTATTGTCGCCGACTTGAAGAAGCCGCCGCAGCGATTGTCGAAGCTACCAGGCAAGGCAATTATGAACAGGCGCGTCAGGCCGAGGGGGAAATTCGCAAGAGTTGTAGCGAATGCCACGAACTCTATCGCGCCTAGATGCAGACCACGTCTAGGATGCGGTTGGAATTCTCGCGTCTGTAACGCTTTGCGATACACCATTTCCATTCGAGGGTGCCGCAGCATTGTTGGTCGGAGCTGACTTGCCCGTAATCTGCTCAAGGGTGATCATTTCGGCCAAACCTGCTTCCGAGAATTCACGGCCCGACACGTAGCGTCCCGGCGAGATCCATGAGTCAAGCAAGGCAGCATCCACATCCAACAGATCCGCAAGAAGACGGTCCATGTCGTTTTCCAGCGATCCAAAATGGCGAGCCCACTCGGCGGCTTCCTGCAGGCCGACGTGCTCTTCACTCTGCCACTTCATCGGGTGAAATAGTAGAACGCTGAAAGGAGTCACAATTCGACGTTGGCAGGCCGCAAAAGGCCATAACGTTGCCGATGAACACTCACCCGTCACGATTCCCGTGGCACGAATGCCTCGTAATCGAATGAGGGTTGTTAAGGCGATTGCACAATAAGGGCTTCCGCCAGGCGAGTCGATGAACAGGGTGCACTCGCCATTCGGCGGCACACCGAGCAAGCGATCCGTGAGTTCGGCTTCATTGTCAGTCAGATCACCGACGAGTGCAATTTCGACGGGCCCTTCGTATTCATCGCGATTGTGTTGTTCAATGCGGTCCATATCTATTCTCATCCCTTTGGTCTTGTCCACAACCTTGCTGCTTGAAGTAACTTGTTACGATCGAGTATTCACCATCAACCAACACCACAAGAATTGCTTGTTTTGTGGCGTCGGCAAGAAAAAATACCGTGAAGTATCGCTCAATCGAGGATGCCAGGTGCCTAGCGTGAGTGGGGCGGGACTTTTGCAGGAGTTATGCCTGCAGCTGCTTGGCTGGCAAAATGAGCAAGATCGTCTTAATTAGCAGGTCCGAATCGTTACAAGAAACACGTGGACTAATACCTTTGCCGGTTTCCCGGGGAATTCTCTATTCTTATACTATTAATATAAATTAAACCGGTTCAAAGTGTTACCCCTTTTTTGCATCCTGGCGACAATCCGGCTTCCCAGAAGTTGAATCGCTAAAACTCCGGTCTGAGAAAAACGATGGGCATTCGCTTTCGCTGTCCCAGCGGCCATAAACTACACGTCAAAGACTTTTTGGCGGGAAAACGTGGGATTTGCCCGAAATGCGGAGCAAAGTTTCGGATCCCCGAGCAATCGGAGCCCGATCTTGTCAAAGATCCGAAACGTTCTCAGCAAGAAGAAAAGTTGGATACGTTGCCGTCGGTGGCAGAATCCAATCCGCCTCTTGCCACTAGCTTGGAGACGGCGTTGGGAGCTCTCCCCGGAAAAAAAGAAAACAAATTGCCGAAGGTGATTCCGTCGGTCGATTCTGGGAGGTTGGGCGGCGAACCGAATCCCACGGACCGAATGAGTCAGGCTGGGCCGACCATCGTTGACGTCGGACCGCCGACGGATCTTCCGTCGGTCGAATCGGCGGAACCCAAGAAGCCTGCTTCGGCTGAAGGTGAGCCTGCTACATTGCCTCAAGGGATTGAGACTCCGAAACAAGTCTCGGTTGAGGATGAAGCGTCTGAGTCGGTCCTGTCCGTCGATCAATCAATCGAAGAGGGCTCGTCCGCTCAAGATCCGATTAGTGAAGCACCACACGCTGTCTGGTATGTGCGTCCGCCTTCGGGTGGACAGTTTGGCCCGGCCTCCGGCGATATCATGCGGAGTTGGATGTCAGAAGGACGGGTCACCGTTGATTCATTGGTGTGGCGTGAAGGATGGCCTGAATGGAAGCCGGCAGGAAAAACATTTTCGGGCTTAGTTGGGCCAACACCAAATGCCTCCATCACTTCGGAAATACCGCAGATTGTGACAGAATCAACGAGCGGTGCTTCGATGGAAATGTACCGGCGGAGAAAATCGACGAAGAACACGTTGTCGATGGTGCTGCTGTTGGGGATTGCTTGCGTCGTTTTGGCGGGCTTCCTCTTTTATGTCGTTAAGTACTGGAATTAACCTGTGAATCGAAAGGCAGAGATTTGATGCAACGCGTAATCCTATTAGCAATCGTAACTCTATTGGCACTCCCTTTGGTTGGACTCGCGGAAGACAAAACGGTCAAGATTCAAGGAGCTGGTGGCGCCGTCTCAATGGCCGTCCCTGACACCTGGAAAGCTCAACAGCCAAAGGTTCGCATCATCGAGCACGAATACAGCATTCCCGCAGCCGAAGGCGATACCACTAACGGCAGATTGACGATGATGGCTGCCGGGGGCTCGGTTAAAGATAATGTGAATCGCTGGATCGGACAGTTTGATCCGGATGGACTGAAAAAAGATATCAAAGATGTCGAAGTGAAGGGGCTCAAGGTCCACAAGATCAAGCTCGGTGGAACCTACAACGATCGCCGTGGCCCGTTCGCTCCTGCTACGAAAAAATCGAACTATTTAATGTTAGGTACGATCATTGAAATGAAATCGGGTGGCCTTTATTTCGTCAAGTTCTATGGGCCGGAGAAGACAGTTGCCGCAAACGAAAAGGGTTTTGAAGGTCTGTTGCAGAGTCTGGAGTCGGAATAGGTTCGTGGCGGATTCTGTCGAGTTCCGCCCGGGCGACGTGGGCTATATGATGGGGGTCGCTGGATTTGCGAGCGGCTCCGTGACTTGTTACGAGCAGCTCTGCGACTCGTCGTAAAGCCATTTTCCAAAACTCTCGTTCGCCTTTTTGTTGGTTCATTAGTCATTGTCGTGAAATCCAGATAGGCTGGATGGATCGACTCAGGATCGGATACGGATGAAGATAAATCAATTCCTTGATCATCACGGCATCGCTCGCAATCCATTTGCTGAAGAAGATGCTCAGTCAGATCCTGTCTTCAAGGATTATTGCATTAACGACACCTATCATCCGTCGTGGGACAAGATCTTTGGTGATCCCACGGAACCCGCGACGTCCGTCGTTTTTGGCGAAAAGGGCGCCGGCAAGACAGCCATGCGTTTGCAAATTGTTCGCCATGTGAATGACTTCAATCACAATCATCCTGGTGAACAACTTTTTGCGATTGAGTATGACGACTTCAACCCGTTCATCGATCGTTTCCTCGATCGACTCCCGCATCGGCGACGAAGAATCGATCGCGCTCTCGCCACTTGGCGACTGTGGGACCATATGGATGCGGTTTTGAGTCTCGGTGTCACTGACCTCGTCAATCGAATCTTGGGTGGTCATCAAGTCAAAGAGACAATCCAGAAGGTATCAGGCTTGGATCGACATCAGCGACGTGATCTTCTGCTCCTGGCCGCTTGCTACGATCAATCGACCGATGAACCGTTCATTGCGCGTTGGAATCGACTACGACGGAAACTCAACTTCTGGACGCTGAAAGCAAAGATACCCTGTTTGACCGGCTGGTTTGTTACGCTGTGTACGGTGGCGGTTGCCGCTTCGGTATTCTGGTTCGACAAAATTGCGCCTCCGGCGGAAACTTCTAGCCAGGTTGAACAAGTCGAGCAGGTTGGCAAGACGATTCCTTGGTGGGCATACTTGATCGTGATTGCTGTGGGGTGGACGCCCTGGCTCTGGAAAGCCGCATCACGATTTCTGACCAGTTACGGAATCGTCCGTGGCATGCGAGTGATCACGCGACCAACCAATTCGCTCAGAAAGGTGCTGATGCACTTCACATCGGGGGAAATTGTAAGCCAGCCACTCCCTAATCGAGAACGATCGGATGACCGCTACGAATTGCTGTCAAAGTTCCAGAGTGTCTTGAATTCTCTAGGATTCAGCGGCGTTTTTGTTCTGGTTGACCGCGTCGATGAACCACACGCCATCACGGGTTCCGCCGAACTGATGAAAGCGCTGATTTGGCCGCTGTTGGACAACAAGTTTCTCAAGCATCCGGGTGTCGGTGTTAAATTGATGCTGCCAGCGGAACTGAAGTACTTTGTTGAACGTGAAGATCGAGAATTTGTTCAACGGGCACGTTTGGACAAGCAAAACATGGTGCCCTCATTGGCCTGGACCGGCGAAGCGTTGTATGATGTGGCGAATGCCAGGCTGCGAGCCTGTGCGGCCGATGGAAACCAACCCAACATTAGTGAATTCTTCGATGATTCGGTCAGTCACGACCGATTGTTGGATGGTTTTCGTTCATTGCGCGTCCCGCGGCATCTGCACAAGTTTCTCTACCGCTTGCTAGTGGCTCACTGCAATGCCTATACGGACGAGAAGCCTCAGTGGAAGATTCCCAAAGATCGCTTCGAATCCGAGCTTGCCCTGTATGGACGTGAGATGGGTGACCACTAGAGACTGCTAGCAGTCGGCCGACTGGCCCGGTAATTCATCTTGACGAGGCAAACAGCTCTTGCGAAACTTTCGCGCGTCTTGCGAAGTTTTTTTGCCCAGCTTGCCGTCTGTTAGGAGAAGGATCCATCGTGACGGCGGAATGTTTGGGATTCGGGAATGGAGGCCCGTCGATGCGTTTTTTCACGATCAGTCTGCTCTTCTCTCTCGTGGCTTTCATGGGTTGTTCGCCTTCCGATTCTGGAGGCGATAATACAACGAATGCTCAATCGAGTTCCAGTTCCCTGCCTCAAGCGAGTGGCGATTCACAAACCGTGACGCCGACGCAGGCGGTCACTCATTTTCTGGAAGCACTCAGATCCGGAGATGAGGCGCTTGCGACCTCAATGCTTACCGACAAGGCGCAGGCTGAGATGGAGAAGAATGAAGCGGCCATTAAGCCACCGGGTAGTCCGACTGCAACATTTGCCGTTACCGAGGAAGAGATCCTCGGAGACGAGCAGAGTGGGGCTCACGTCTTAAGTACTTGGACTGACTCGGACGAGTCGGGTGATCCCAGGACCTATGAAATCGTCTGGATCCTGAGAAAAGAGGATCATAGTTGGGCAATTGCTGGAATGGCCACTCGCGTTTTCGAAGACCAGGATCCCTTGATTCTCAACTTTGAGGATCCCCTGGACGCTCAGCGCAAACGACAGGCAGTTGACCAGGAAATCGCTCGCCGTAGCGAAGGTGAGACGGTGCAGCAGGCTCAACAACAGACACCCACATCACCTCGCTAAAAAAATCCTTCCACGCTATCTTCACGCGACGAAATCAGTCGCGTGAACCAGGTGTGATTTCGAACGTTAACCGTTTGCCATTTCGACTGACGGTTATCTTGGTTGGTTGGCCGATCTTCAAGGCTTCGATTGCGTAAGTATAGTCGTAGATGTTTTCGATCTTTCGACCTGCCAACTCGACGATCACATCACCGCCCTTTAGACTCGCTGCTGCTGCTGGTCCATTCTTGGCGACGCCTGAAATCTTGAGTCCCTTGACGTCTGACTCGGCATAGTCCGGGATGGTGCCCAAGTAGGCTCGCAATCGAGCTCGAGTCTGTTTGGGACGCTGCTGGGCCACGTAGTCAGGCGCTACGTCACGTGCAGCCACAGAACGTGCAACGAGGCCCATGAATTTTGCAATCTGAGCGGTGCCGTCGTAGTTCAGTTTGTCGGGAGTATCACGGGGTGTGTGGTAATCCTCGTGAGACCCGGTGAACGCCGAGAGAATGGGTACACCTTGGACGAAGAATGCACTCGCGTCGGTTGGGATAAAACTGTCATTCTGAATGGTGATTGGCAAGCCTGTCACGGCGTTCCTGCGCTCGATCTCACCTGTCCAGATGCTCGACGAACCGACTCCCTGAAGAATCAGTTTCTTGTCGAGGCGGCCCACCATGTCCATATTCAAACAGGCGGCGATTGCCGGATAGATTTTCGAGCTGAAGGCGTGGTTCTCGCCAACAGCATGAGGGTCTGCATGAGCTTGATGCGGATTTTCTTTTGATTCTGTTGACGCACTCTTTGCGTCTGCTGAGGCAGTGGGCAGTGGATGATTCGGCGTGGCGGTGTGGGCCGCAGCATGCGGATGGTTTTGCTGAGCATACGATTTTACGAAGTGGCTGGAGCCGATCAGCCCCTCTTCCTCACCGGACCAGGCAGCGAAGATGATGTCTCGTTGAATCGGCAGCTTGCCAGCCTTTTGTAGCGACGACAGCCACTGTGCGACTTCCAGCATGGCGGCCACGCCGGACGCGTTATCGTCGGCTCCCCAATGCACCCCCTGTTGCTCATCGTCGCGAGCCAAGGAGGAACCACTCGGGCCAGATCCAAGGTGATCAATATGGGCGCCGACGATCACGACCTGCTCTGACGGCTCTTTACCGACTTGTAAACGACCGAGTACGTTGCGACCGTTTCGTTCAATTTGATCAATGTCAATTTCAGCGGAAAGATTCACGCCATCAATTCCGAATCCCATGGCGAGATCACCCTGATCAAGCTTGTCCTGAAGCTCCTTTAAAGACTTGCCTGCCGCCTTCAGCCAGCCGTCGGCAACCTCATCGGTGACACTGATCACGGGAAGGCTGCTACCGGCCAGCGATCCGTCATAGCGGAAGTCGGTGAGTTGGTTTTTGACATTGGAATTGGGGCCGCTGACGACGATTAGGCCGTGGGCTCCTTTGTCACGGGCCACCATACTCTTGAATCGCAGGCTTGAGTGACGGCCGAGATGTTGTCGCCGTTCGGGACTGATCTCTTCCGGCATGAAGCGAAAGACGACGACCCATTTGTCTTTGACATCCAGATGAACGTAAGAGTCATATTCCTCCTGCCCTTCATCAGCGGGGGCGACAATGCCGTAGCCCGCGAACACGACTGGTGCCGGACTGACTTCTCCGGTACTCGAAAAACCAACGGGAACCCAATCTTGTTCCAGTTGGTATTTCTGCTTGGCTGATGTCAATTCATTGTCTTTTCCGAGGGATACGCCGGATGCAAATTCAAATCCCTGGAAGAACGTGCCATCGTCTCCGGCCGGTGACAAGCCTAGTTGATCCATGTAGGCCGCTACATAGGCTGTCGCCAGCAGTTCTCCGGGAGTTCCCGTTCGACGACCGTTTAATTCGGGCCGGCAGAGATAACCGACATGTCGCAGAATATCTTCCGGATGACACTCCTTGTTCGTCGCCTGCAACGAGTCTTCGGCTGCCTCCCTTGCCTGACCGTCATCGACCGATGCAACGGTTTCGTTCAGTTTCAGCAGACGCATTGCCTCGTCGTGGTTCCAGTCCGCAACGAAGATTTGAGATTGTTTGCCAGGAGTTCGATTCGTGGTCCAAGCAAGACGCTTACCATCCGGGGTAAAAACAGGAAGCCCATCGAAACCGTTGGTGTAGGTCACTCGTACTGGTTTCGATTTGCCTTCACTGTCGACAAGGTACAATTCGAAGTTTCCGAAACCGTGTACATTCGTAGCGTAACTCAGGTACTTTCCGCTGGGATGATAAAAGGGGGCCCAGGACATCGCGCCCATCCTGGTCAGCGTTTTGACGTCACTGCCATCGAGCTTCATGGACATGACTTCCGCAGTCGCTCCATCCGGAGAAAATCGTCGCCAACAAACTCGCTCCCCGTCTGGAGAGAAAAATGGGCCTCCGTCATAACCTTCGACGTCCGTGAGTTGTCGCACATTGGACCCGTCCGCATTCATGATGTAGAGATCGATCATGGAAGCCGGGTCCAGCTTGAATCGTTCCTGCTGGATGGCGGTCATCGGTTTTTCATAGGCTTTGCGATTTGACGCAAACGCAATCAATTTTCCGTCGGGCGACCAGGATGCCTCGGCATCGTAGCCGAGCTTGTTCGTGAGGTTTGTGTAGTCTTTGGTTGCGGGGTCGTATCGAAATAGATCGAAATGCTTGTCGTAGTCCCATGAGTACCGACGTTCTTTACCGGAAGCTCGGAAATCAAGTTCCTCTTTTTGTTTCTGAACCGCTTCGGAATCTTCGTGAGTCGATGAGAACAGGACTTGTTGCCCATCCGGATGAATCCAGGCACAAGTTGTCTTGCCGTGGCCCGGCGAAACGTGCTCCACGTCACCCGTGTCGAAGTCCAAAACGAAAATCTGGAAGAACGGGTTGTTCGGATCGCGTTCACTCTGGAACACCATTTTTGATCCGTCTTGGCTAAAATAGCCTTCGCCTGCGCGACGTCCCTCAAAGGTCAGCTGCCGCGTCTTCGTCAGTAATTCTGCTTCCTTCTGAGCTGCCGATTTGGGATCACTGACGGCGATGTCCGCCTGGCTTGCATCAGATGGCGGATAAGCCGCCAGATCGGAGGCGACGAATAACACGCAGCAGGTAAGGGCGAAATGTAAGGAAAACTGGACCTTGAAACTTTTCGTCGACATCAGTTTGATTCTTTTGGGGGTTTGAATTTTGAGATCGGGAATCGCTGCACCTCAACGAAGTTGAGAAACGAACAGGTCGATCCCACGCCTCTATATCATAGCCTTCTTCAGGTCAGTTCGTACCCTGGCCATTTGGGTGGGGGTCGCCGGACACATGTCGCCGGTCCAATCCAGCCCTGCAGACCCCCCGTTGACGCGGTTTTTGCTATCATGGCGATTAACGGCCCTGCCCGACTGCCGTCACTTTTGTGCGAAACTGCCCTCCGACATTTCCTGGTGCTGATCGCACTGCCTCTCCTTGCAAGCTTTTCGAGGAAACCCATGCATCCACGACGAATTATGTTGTCTTTAAGCGTCATCTTCACAATGACACTTAGTCTTAATGCCGACCGCTTTGATTGGCCGCAATGGCGCGGGCTTGATCGGACGGGCAGGACGACGGAAGCCGACTTACTCAAAGAATGGCCTGATGCGGGTCCAGAGCAACTGTGGGTCAGTCGCGATGCGGGACTGGGCTATTCGGGTCCTGCAGTTGTTGGAAACCGTCTTGTGACCATGGGACTCCGTGGCGAATCCGAGCAGCTCATTTGTCTGGATGTTGAAACTGGTCAGGAATTGTGGACGGTCGATGTTGGCGGACTTTACGAGAATGGCTGGGGAGATGGTCCTCGATCGACGCCGACGGTCGACGAAGATCGAGTTTATGCGTTAGGTGCTAAGGGAGACCTTGTCTGCGTGCGACTTGCTGATGGCGAGATGGAGTGGCGAACGACACTCACCGATTTCGGCGGAGCGATTCCAAACTGGGGTTACTCTGAATCGGTTCTCATTGATGGTGATCGGCTGTTATGCACACCCGGTGGGGATCAAGGGGCGATTTTGGCTCTCGATAAAAAGACGGGAGAAAAGATCTGGCAGACCGCTGACTTTACCGATCCGGCTCACTACGCATCGATCATCGTTGCAGAACACGATGGACAGCGACAATACATTCAATTGACTGAACAAAGTGTTGTTGGAATCGCCGCGGATTCTGGCAACGTTCTCTGGCAAACACCATGGCCCGGACGCGTGGCTGTTGTTCCGACGCCGATCTTTGCGAACGGTCATGTGTATGTCTCCTCGGGTTACGGAGTCGGTTGCGACCTGTTTCGAATTGCTAGCGATGGAACGGTCGAAAGTGTCTACGACGACCGCTCCAAGAAAGTATTGAAGAACCATCACGGTGGGGTCATTCTGGTGGATGACCACCTTTATGGTTATTCAGACGGTGTGGGTTGGGTCTGCCAGGAATTGATGTCCGGGAAAATGGTTTGGCGGGATCGAGAATCATTAGGTAAAGGCTCCCTGTGTTTCGCAGATGGTCGACTTTACTGCGTCGATAAAGATGGAGGGGAGGTCGTTCTGATTGCAGCCACTCCTGACGGTTGGGAAGAGCACGGTCGGTTCAAGCTCTCTCCTCAGACTGAATTACGCAAACCAAAAGGCCGGATCTGGACCCACCCTGTAGTGGCGAATGGAAAGTTATTTTTACGAGATCAGGAGCTTCTGTTCTGTTACGATGTGAAAGAATAAAGGAAGGCGTTGTTCGGTGTTGGCAGTCGTCGGGGGGACCCGGAACGGAGATTGTCAGGGCTCGTAAGGGGTGAAAGGCCATGTGCGCGATGAGATGGTGTCTTGGAATTCTGCTGTTGTGTTCGATAGGAGTCGATCGATCCTGGGGCGGGGAAACGAATGGCGATTCTGCCGGTGTTGAGAAGCCGGCAGCTGCTGAGAAGGCAGGCGAATCTGACTCCGATTCTTCCAAGGATACCGAACCGTCGAGCGACGATGAGGGCGATTCGGATGACCTCAAGGCCGGCCATTCATTTCACGGTGAAGCTTTCAACGAAGGTCCGCGTCAGGCTGCCTATTTGATGGAGGGCACCGGTAAGGTTGACTTTCCTGTCGCTTCCAAAGTGCCGGAAGTTCAAGCATTCATCAATCAAGGAGTCGGACAGCTCCACGGCTTCTGGTATTTCGAGGCCGAACGTTCGTTTCGACAAGCCGCTGCTCTAGACCCGGATTGTGCTGCCGCATACTGGGGCATGGCGATGGCGAATGTGAACAATCGAGAGCGATCCAAAAAGTTCATTGAAGAAGCGGAAAAACGAAAAGACAAGGATACCGAACGCGTTCAGAAGTACATTTCCGCGCTCGCCGACTATCTGAAGAAGAAAAAGGAAAAGGCTGCTACCGAAGCCTATATCGACGCTCTGGAAAAAATCTACTATGACAACCCCGATGATCTTGAGGCCCTGGCCTTCGTCGCGGCTGAACTGTACATGGGCCGTCGTAATGGCTTGAAAATGGCGAGCCATCTTGCTGTGGATGCATTAATCCAACAGGTTTTGGATGCCGAACCCATGCATCCTGTACACCACTATCGAATCCACATTTGGGATTACGAAAAAGCCGAACGAGCGCTCGCATCCTCGGCTCTCTGCGGACAGGCCGCCCCGTCAATCGCCCATATGTGGCATATGCCCGGCCATATTTACTCGAAGGTCAAACGGTACCCGGATGCGGTCTGGCAACAAGAGGCATCGGCGCGGACTGACCACGCTCAGATGATGCGCGATAAATTGCTTCCTGATCAGATCCATAACTTTGCTCACAACAACGAATGGCTCATTCGTAATCTCATCTTCATTGGAAGAATCAACGACGCGCTTGACCTGGCGAAAAATATGACGGAACTTCCCAGGCATCCGAAATACAACATGGTTTCCAAAGGCGGGACAAGTTCCGCTTATGGCCGCCAACGCCTGATGCAGGTGCTCGATGAAGCCGAGTTATGGCAAGAAGTCGTGGACCTCGCAAACTCACCTTATCTCCAACCGACCGAGATCCTTGGCGAGCGAGTGAAGCGGTTGCGGTTACTCGGACGAGCTCATTCGCGTCTTGCGAATATGACTCAAGTGGTGACCATCGTAGCTGAGCTTGAAGCCGAACTCTGCCAGAAGTTTGCGGCACGACAGATTGCGATTGATGAAGCCGAGCAGAAGGCGAAACGCGAGAAGAAAAACGAGAAGGATACGGAAAAGATCGTGAAGGACGCACGGCGAAAAATTGACTCCGAAGTGCGATCGCTCGAACGTGCACTCAACGAAATGTACGGCTACATGGCGGCAGCCAATCATGAGCACGAAAAGGCGCTCGAATTACTCAAGAAATCAGGTGACAAAGATCCCTGGTATCAGGCATCGTTACACCTCAAACTCGACCAGGTCGAAGAGGCCATTAAATTGGTCGAAGAGGGTGCCAAGAATCGAAAAAATCAGACTCTGCCACTTGCCCAAAAGGCTGCCATTTTGTGGGCTGCCGACAAACGTGATGAAGCGATGGAGACCATGCGGGAGCTCCAAGAGATTTCTGCCGAGGTTGATCTTGAGATGGAGCCATTCGCCAGATTAGCTCCCATCGTTGCTGAGTTAAGTTGGGATGCTGATTGGCGAGCCGAAAAAATTGCATCGGATGACGTTGGCATTCGACCCGACCTGGATTCACTCGGACCGTTTCGTTGGCAACCGACCTACGCCCCAGATTGGACGTTACCGAGTGCAGAGGGGCAGCCGCTTGCGTTGAAAAATTATTCTGGCAAGCCGGTAATTGTTGTCTTCTTCCTTGGCTATGGTTGTTTGCATTGTGCCGAGCAACTACAAGCGTTTGGGCCGCGTGCCGCAGACTTTGAGGAGGCAGGGATCGACGTTGTCGCCATCAGTTCCGATGATCAGGCTGGTTTGCAGAAATCGTTGGAGAATTATACCGGTGAGATTCCGTTTACCTTGGTCGCCGATCCGGAACTCGAAGTCTTTCGCCAGTATCGTGCTTTCGATGATTTTGAGGATCAGCCGCTGCATGGGACCTTTCTGATTGATGGGCAAGGTCGTATGCGTTGGCACGATATCAGTTACGAGCCGTTCATGGACCCACAGTTCGTTCTCGATGAAGCGAAACGCTTGCTGAATCAAGAAGAGAAAGTCGAGGACGGTGCGGAAGAGGAAGATGACGGAGGATCCGAGGCAACGTTGGCGAACAAGAGTGGCGCGTAGGACGCGTTGAGGAAATGCATGGATCCCAGGGCGGAGACGCTGGGATTGAGACACTGGCTATGTTTGAGATGCCGAGCGTCAATATTGGAAATGCTTGATCGTCTCTCCCTTGTTGCCAATTTCCGAGAGTGCATCGATGCCGATTTGGAGATGCAAGTCAGCGTAATCTCGGGTGACCTCGGCGTCGCGAACTTCCGTTTTGACGCCTTCAGGGGTCATTGGCAGGTCGGAGACTAACAGTAGGGCGCCGCGAGCGATCTGATTCTTGTGCCCCACGACGAAGACCGTTGCTGTTTCCATGTCGATTGCGATTGCCGTCATCGATTGCAGCGTGGTCTTGAACTCTTGGTCATGCTCCCAGACTCGGCGATTGGTGGTGTAGACAACGCCCGTTCGATATTCCATCGAATGTTCGACGAGTTTCTCGGAAACGAACTTATGGAGTTTGAAGGAGGGCAGGGCGGGGACCATCGCAGGGAGATAGTCGTCTGAGGTTCCGTCACCTCGAATGGCCGCAATGGGAAGAATGAAGTGACCGATCTCACTTGATCGTTTCAGACCGCCACATTTGCCGAGAAACAACACGGCCTTCGGGTGGACCGCGGTAAGCAAGTCCATGATGCTGGCTGCATTTGGCGAGCCAATGCCAAAGTTGATCATCGTCAGGCCGTCATCATTCGTGCAGGCCTGCATCGGGCGGCCTTCTCCAAAAATCTGGCAGTCGAACCGTTCCGCGAAGCTGGTCAGATAGTTTTGGAAGTTGGTGAGCAGGACATACTCGCCAAATTGGTCCAATGGCATTCCGGTGTAACGCGGCAACCAGTCAGTGACTAGTTGGTCTTTCGTGATCATTGGATTCTCAAAGGTCATTAAATGAGGTCCTGCATGCTAGTAAGACCGAGTGGTTCGCGGCAGGCAAATGGCTCGCCGTATTGGGTTCCAATCGTTTTTCCCCAATAAGCAGCTTCATCGCGAAGCCTTTCCAGGAAACTCGGCTGTAAGTGTTCGCGTCCGCGAATGAACTGGCTTTCAAAGCAAGCGATGGCTGCCAGCTTTTGCTCCCAATAGTCGCTGATGTCCAGCACAAAGGCGGGTTGAGGTACCAGCTTGAGGTGAACGCAATAGTAGTTGTAGATCCGCTCCGGATGATACGGTTCGCCAGGAATATCACTCTTCGTCAATTTGGACCAGAAACGTGATGCTTCAACCAGTTGGGTGGCGGCAACATGGTCCGGATGAGCATCGGTCCAATAGGGAGCAAAAATCCATCGTGGTTGAGTTCGGCGAAAGACAGCCGCCAATTGATGTCGCGCTTCGAGGGTCGCTTCGAGGGAGCGATTGGGAAGTCCCAGATTCTCGCGCCAATCAATCCCCAACACTTGAGTGGCCTCGGACGTTTCGGCGGCGCGAATTTCTTCGCTGCCATGCGGCGTTGGTTCACCGTTCGTCAGGTCGAGAATGCCGACCCTTCGACCCTCACTTACAAACTTCAAAATGGCGCCGCCCATTCCCAGTTCGGCATCATCAGGATGCGGTGCGACCACAAGAACATCAAGTTTTTCCGACATACAAAGGCAAGCTCCAGGATAATCATGGCGCATAAAAACGGCGCGAGCCTCAATGATGATGCTCGCGCCGGATTAGGTCAATCGAATCCGATGGATCTAGATGGAATATCCGGGACGATATTCACGTTTCACGATCGATGCCAGTTCCGGCATGTTCGTGCACTTGAGTTCCTTCGCATCCCATTCGACACGCTTTCCATCACCGACCCAAACAGCCAAGTTGCCCAGCAAAATGGTTTCGGTGAGCGGGCCAGCATAATCGGGGAAGTTCGAGGTTGCAGGCTTTTCGCCCTTGATCGCATTGACCCACTCGGTGAAGTGGCCAGGCGATTTTTCGAACTCAACCGTCGGTTCTTCGAGGCCATCGAGTAAACGATAATCGTCTGCATAGTCGCCCGTGGCGTAGAGCGTGCCTTCGTCACCGATGATCAAGGCACCACTCGCAACCGGCTTCTCGCCACCCAACAACTTGGGATCAGGTCGCTTTCCGCCATCGTACCAGGTCAGGTTCAAGGCTCCACGCTTTTCGTTCCCGGGGAACTCAAAGTCGATGATGGACCAACCAGGATACGTTTCCTTGTTGTGTCCCGCGGTCTGAGCGGTAACTGCCAGGGGGTCACGAAGATTGAGGGCGTCGAATGGCATGTTCAACGTGTGGCAAGCCATGTCACCTAAAGCTCCGGTACCGAAGTCCCAGAAACCACGCCACTTGAAGGGATGGTAAGCTTCGTGATAGGGACGCGAGGGAGCTGGGCCAAGCCATTCGTGCCAATGGATGTGGTTCGGGACACCACGAACTTCGGCAGGTCGACCTGTACCTTGCGGCCAGACGGGACGGTTCGTCCAAACGTGAAGTTCTTTGATGTTGCCCAGGACGCCCGACTGAACGACGGCCGACGCCTTGCGGAGACTGTCCAAAGCCGTTCCCTGGTTGCCCATCATCGTGGCAACGCCTCTTTCGCGAGCGAGGTCGCCCATGACGCGTGCTTCATAGATCGAATGGGAAAGCGGCTTCTGGCAGAAGCAGTGCTTGTCCATGTTCATCGCCATGACGGCTGCAACCGCATGGGTATGATCGGGAGTACTGACGGTCACCGCATCGACCTTGTCACCCATCTCATCGAACAGGCGGCGGAAATCGTTGTAAGCCTTCGCTTCACGGAATCGCAAGCCTGCTCGCTTGAGGGTATTGTCGTCGACGTCGCAAATTGCGACGACCTTACCGTTTCGGCCAGCATCGGCCGAGTCGCTTTGGCCCTTGCCACCCACGCCGACACATGCAAATTGAATTTGCTCATTGGGCGAAGTGCTTTGTGCCTTCGCAACTCCACCAGCGGCCCAATAGCCAACGCCGGCTGCGGCAGAGCTTTTCAAAAAGGTTCGGCGATGTGGTTTCATCGGCATGTCTAATTTCTCCTTCAAAGGTATTCGATGGTAAGGGGAGCAGACTCAGGCAGATACACTTCGGCTGCGTTCTCAGGTGGGACACGAGACCCCGTAATTCGCGGACTCGTATTATACAAATATCCTTCCTGGTATGGAAACCTTTCCTAGCTTCGCCGGAGTGTTCTTTGGGATTGCTTCTTCCCCTTTTCTTGGCCTGTATCTGCCGCGCCCAACAAATTCCAACTCGTGTTTGTCCTAAAGAGGCTCAAAAGGGGTATATTCCCGCCGATTTCGTGCTCTCAACCGCTTTACGATGAGCCTCGATCATCGTAGCTTGATAGAACCGTCGGACGGTCGATCCTGGCCGTCCGGTCCGAGGTCACTGGCGATTTGATAAGTTGCTGTCCAAAACGGGGGTTCAGAGCCAGAACTCCCGGATTCTCACCCCTTTTTGACGCTCGTCGGATTCGCGAACAATACGACTGAGCATCCCTTGTCGGTATGATTTGATCCTGCCTGGAGAACCTGTTCGATGCGAAACAATCGATTGTTAACCATTCTTTTCAGCTTAAGTCTCCTTACTCTGACGGGATGTCCGCAAGAAACCGGTCAGTATGGTGACAACGGAAATGGTGTAGCCACGTCGGATGATGTGGACACTCCCGTGAACGGAAAAGATGAAACCCAATCACAGACATCCCAGGCGACTCCGGCTGCCGATCCAGATCCGCCGGAATTGGTCAAGAGCCTGGAGGATTCGGGAGCGATGATCACCCGCGATGGGAACGGTCTGATTACAGGCTTGTCCTATTACGACGGAAAAGCATCGATTCCCGTTGCGGATGCGGATTTGGCCGATCTGCACCAACTCAAAAAGCTTCAAAAGCTGCGTTTGTTTGGTCGCGATATTACTGACGTAGGGTTAGACCATATCGTGAAGATTGAATCGCTTAAGGATCTCACACTCGAGAAGACTGGCGTAACAGATCAGGGCATGGTGACGATTCAATCGATGCCCAACTTGGCCGCCTTGAACCTGCCGTATGCGAGCATCGGTCCGGATGGGATCGAAGCGATTGCTCAGATTCCGAAATTGCGCGTGTTGCAACTTCTGCGAACACTCACCGACGACGAATCTCTTGCAAAACTTGCGGGCAAGACGACCTTGGCTTCCTTGGACTTGAGAGATACGAGCGTCACCGACGATGGACTGGTTCATCTCAAGGATCTCAATCAGTTAAAGAGCTTGAAGCTTTCAACTGACCGAATTTCGAGTCGCGGTATGGAGCACTTAAAGGATTTGACGAACTTGACATCGTTGCAGCTTGATTTGTCGGCGGTCGGCGACGAGGGCTTAGATTATCTGCAGGGACTTTCTAATCTTCAGGAATTGTATCTCTATAAGACTCAGGTCTCAGATCTCTCGAAATTGACAGCGTTCCCGAATCTACGCGTGTTGCGATTGCGTGAGACGTTCGTTAGCGATGAGTCGATGGAGCACTTGAAGGGGCTCGAAAAGCTCGAGAACCTCGACTTGAGTGAAACTGCAGTGGGTGACGCAGGCATTGAGCAGATTAAATCGCTGCCTAATCTTAAGCGGTTGAACCTTTGGTTCTCGCTGGTCACCGATGCGGGCCTGAAGCCCATTGGCGAAATGCAGGGTTTGACTTGGTTGAATCTTGATAAGACGACGATTACCGATGCAGGGCTTGCTGATCTGGCGCCGTTGCAAAACCTGAAATGGATGCACATTGGATCGAACAACTTGACCGATGCGTGTGTTGACCATGTGGGACAGCTCAAGTCGCTGGGCGAACTGATCATCACGTTCAACCCAGGGATTAGTACAGCCGGACAAGAAAAGCTGCAGGCGGAGTTGCCGGACTGCAAGATCCAGTTCTAGCGATCACCTACACGGCGTAACACTTCAGCGGCGACGGTGGCTGAAGTGTTCTCGGATGAGATCAATCGTCGACGCGATCATGTCGTCGTCGATTTTGCGAATCGTGACCTCGGTATCGAGCGATGCCGTGGCTTGCCCGCAGTAAGCTCCGGATGCTGGAGCGCAAAGATTCGCGTGTGCGGATGCGGCGACAGTGACATGTTCGTTGGCGATCCAGATTCCAACAGTAGGATCGATTCCTCGCCAGCCTGCATTCGGCAGGAACACTTCGACCCATCCGTGCAATTCGTTGGCTTGGTCGGTATCTGGGTTTAAGTGGTATCCACTGGCGAATCTGGCCGCCAGGCCAACAGATCGACAGGCGTCAATGAAGAGAACAGCCGTATCTCGACAAGCTCCCGAGCCCCGCTCAAGCGTTTTCCAAGGTGCCAGTGGTTCGCCCTGATCGCGATGCTTGAACTCGATGCGATTACAAATCTCTTGATTCAATGCGATCAGAAAATCAAGAGGATCATGGTGGGTCTGCGACGCGATTTCTGCGGCGAGTTGATCAACGCTCGTTGAGCGTTGCGGTGATTCCCGCACTAAATACGGAGCGAGACTCTCAGATTCTTGTTTGCTGTAGATCCGGCACAGACTTAATTCCGCGGGCGGTCGCAGGAAATCAAACGGATTGGCACGTCGTGTTTCAACGATCGTTTCCGCTTCGATTTTGAATTCCTGGTGTGCTCCTTCGAACCAAGCTAACCGAACCAGATTTCCCTCGACGTCGATTTGCTCGGTAATCCCCGCTGGCCGAGGAAAGATCTTCAAACGAAAGTCGAGCGTGTCCTGCGCGCCGTCATGTCGCGGTTCGAATCGCAATTGATGCGGCTGGATTTCGACCGGCGCAGAATACCGGTAGGTTGTCGAGTGCGTGATCTGAAGCAACACGGTCGATATGCTCCGATGCCGCGGGCTAGACGGCAGACTCTAGAGGCCGTTTCGTGAAGAATGTCTCATGGATTTCATGGCCTGCCTTATTCAAGCGGGTCTGGAAATTATCCACGAATTCATGCAGTCCCTGCGAGATAATCTCTTCCGCCTTCGCAAAGGCCAACTCAGCTCTAAGATAACCGAGTTTTCGTTCCGGTGGGTTACTGAATCCATCAATATAGGTGCCCGATATTTTGTGCAGTGATTCGTTTGCCTGGGTCAGGCACTGCAGGACGGCTCGTGGGAACTCCTGGTCAAGGATGAGGAATTGCACAACTTTCACCGGGGAAATCTTGCCATGACGCTGTCGGTACATTTCCATCGCGCTGGCTGAACGGAGCAGTGCGAGCCATTGAATATCGTCGTAGGGGGTACCCACGTCCGTCGGATTGGGGAGTAGCAGAAAGTATTTGACGTCCAGAATACGCGAGGTTTTGTCCGCTCGCTCAAGCATTCGGCCGACCTGACAAAAATGCCAAGCCTCCCCATGAGTCATCGTCGCGTCGGTGACTCCCTGGAACTCCTGCCCTGCACCACTGATCGAAGAATAGAAGGAATTGGCGTTACCGAGAACCCGGTTGACTCCCCCACCATTCTCGACCATCAGATAAAACTGATTGAGATGTTCCCACATCTCCGCTGAAATAATCTCACGGACACTCCGAGCATTTTCCCGAGCTCGGCGAAGACAAGCGATAATCGAATTAGGGTTTTCGTCATCAAAGGTCATGAATCGGATGACATCGTCTTGAGTGTAATCGCCGTATTTGTCTTCGTATTGAGCGGCATCCCCTGTCGTGACGACTAGGGGAGCCCATTGCTCCGAGCCTTCACTTGGCATATCGAGACTCAGGTTTAAGTTGACTGAGATGAATCGAGCAACATTTTCCGCTCGCTCGATATACCGACTCATCCAGTAGATGGATTCCGCCACTCGACTCAACATGCTCAAAGCTCCCTTCAGGTATGAAATGGTCGATCAGCAACAGGTTGACTTAGGTCAGAACCCATGTGTCTTTGCTGCCGCCGCCTTGCGACGAGTTGACGACTAGAGATCCCGGTTCCAAAGCCACACGAGTCAAACCACCCGGCAGTACGAAAACGTCACGACCATAGACCGTGAAAGGTCGTAAATCGACATGTCGACCTTCGAGTCCCTGAGGCGTTACGACCGGGACGCGAGAGAGGCTTAATGTGGGTTGAGCGATGTAATTCCTCGGATTGGCTCGAATTCGTTCTGCCATCGCTTTTCGTTCAGCAACGCTCGCATGAGGGCCGATCATCAGACCGTACCCCCCTGCCTCATTGACAGGTTTGACGACGAGTTCATCTAGGTGAGTTAGCACATGATCTCGCTCACTCGGACGCCAGCAGGCGAAGGTAGGCACGTTCGGGATGATCGGATATTCGTTGAGATAGTAACGAATGATGCTCGGCACGTACGTGTAGATGCCTTTGTCATCCGCGACGCCCGTCCCCGGTGCATTGGCCAACGCAATTTGACCCGATCGGTAGGATTCCATCAGGCCAGATACGCCCAACATGGAGTCATTCCGGAAAGCCTTCGGGTCCAGGAAGTCGTCGTCAATGCGACGGTAAAGCACGTCGATCTTTTCAAGGCCCTTCGTCGTACGCATGTAGACGTCGCCCTTAGAAACGACCAGGTCACGTCCCTCGACGAGTTCGATGCCCATCTGTTGAGCCAAAAAAGAGTGTTCGAAATAAGCCGAGTTGGCTGCGCCTGGACTCAAAACAGCGGCCTTCGCCATTGGCCGCGTATCTTCTACCAGGTACTGGAGAGCATCGAGTAGCCGACTGCAATAATCGTCGACCGGGCGAACTCCCGATTGCTGAAAGAGAGTCGGTAACGATCGTTTCATTAAGCGTCGATTCTGCAACACATAGGAAACTCCGGATGGACACCGGAGATTGTCTTCCAAGACATAGAGTTGCCCGTCGTTGTGGCGGACCAGATCGGTTCCCGTGATATGGCACCAGATGTTTTTGGGGGGCGTTATTCCGATGCACTGATGTCGGAAAGCACGCGATGTCTGGATAACCTCTTCAGGAATGACACCGTCACGGACGATCATCTGTTGGTTGTAGATGTCTTGCAGAAAGAGGTTCAACGCGGTGATGCGCTGCTTCAGACCCGCTTCGATCCAGCTCCACTCTTTTTGCTCGATCACCCGAGGGATAATGTCGAACGGAATGGCCCGTTCGGTGCCTCTCGAGTCTTCATAGACATTGAAAGTGATCCCGAGCTGGATCATTGAGCGATCGGCAGCTTGCTGCCGACGGAATAGTTCTTCAGGCGAAATCTCAGCAAGCGACTGGTGCAGTGACTGACAAGTCTCTCGCACACAATCCTGTCCTTGAAACATTTCATCGTAGAAATTGCCCGGGTTGTAAACCTGCTCGCTGTTTGTGACATCGAGCGTCGACGATCGGACCACGTCGACTTCCGCCAGATCGGTTGACATAGATTCCTCGAAGTTCAATCACTTTTTCAGTGATTGGATCGAGCCGCACCCGCCGTTTGCTCACAAGCTGTGATGCAATTTGCGCGCCCCTCCAATCATCGAAGCATGGGTTGTCACCGACTAATGTCAAAAAAATTGCGTGGAGATGCCGGAAAAATCAGACCGGCCGGCAAATTCAGAACGCCTGGAGCTGCTCTTACGGCCGGATAGAAGTGGAAAGCCGAGCATTCAGCGATTTTGGACGGCGAGAGCCGCGAGTGGAGCAGAACTAAATTCTAGCGCGAACCGCCGCTATCGCCTCTTCGACCAACGACGCTTGTTGCGAGTTCGTCGGATTCTGGGCGATCCGTGTGAGTGCTGCGATCAGCTTGGTGCGGTGATGGGCCGGCATTCTCGAACGTCCCTGTGTCAGAGCGATCATGGCCGCGTTGCAGAGCATCGGATCCTCCGAATCCAACGCCGCCATCAGCGTGTCGATCGGTGAATCTTGGAGAGCCAACACGAGTTCCAACAGCTGTCCGTCATCCTGTAAGGTTTGCTGCGAAACAATGGCGACGACCACATCCGGTACCTCATCCGTATCGCCCAACCAGCGGCGACGAAGCGCCATGATCCGATGAAAATGGGGAGCGTCATCGGGAACACCACGGCCAATGTTGTCGACAGCATATTGTCGCATCGATGGATCGCTGGCTCCACGCAGCATTTGAATCAGCTTTCCGGCGATGACACCGACCGGGCAGCTAGCATGAATTCCCGCTGATTTGTTCAGTCCGCGTACTAACGCTGGGATGGAGTCGACTCCTAGACTCATGAATCGTTTTCGCGCCGCTTGTCCCGCTTTGCCACGCAGCTTCCCAATGTCGTACTGAATGAAATCGTCGACCACCTTGTCGTAACGAAGCTGTTCTGGGTTGAGCATCTCGGCCGAGGCAACATTGGCATGATCCATCTGCGCAGTCACGGCCTTTGCCGTTGGGGTATTTTTCTTGCGATTCAAGATGGCCGCATACTTGGAGGATGAATCGATCACGACCGGCTCTTTCATTCGCTGAGCGAGCCATTTGTCATACATCGAGCGAGGCGGTCTTTTGACCTGTACATCCAACGGCGGACGGCTTGGCGATCGTTGCTCGGGTTGTTCTTGAACCTGATCCTTGACCACCGGTTCCGGTCGAGTTGGTTGGATGGCCGATTGCTCGGCTTCAACTTTGTTCGTCTCTGCTGTCGGTGACGGTGCGACTTCCACCGCGGGCGCCTGACCATCCGTCTCCTGATCCGACTCCGAGAAACCCATCGTCAGCGTAAGTGCTTGGCTCGAACCCGAACCACCTCTGTCTGCGATCCAGGGAACCGAAATCGACGTGATCAATAGAAAGCAGGTGAGGTGAAGGACCAGGCTCGTCAGCCAACTGGAAGCGTCTTGCCACCGTTGCGCTCCGTCTCCCTCACTCAGCCTGGAAGCTGAGCTCTCCAGATTCAAGCTATCGACTTGAGCGACCGAAGCGGCACTCTTGTCGTGAGATGGAGATTCAAAGGGGCGCACTAATACAGCAACTCCAACGAAGTGAACAAGTACAATGATTGGCCACGACCAGAAAAAAGTCGGCGGCAGATGAGCTTCAACACTGATTCTATGGGATTAAAACTATACGACAAGTAAAAACTGGTGATGTGAACCGACTCAACCGATCCCGGCAGCATCTTTGCTCAGTATTCATACAGACTTTGCTGATGCTTCCGATATTGTTGATAAGATCCAACAACCCCTCGAATTGTGGACCCGGCGAAAACCAGAAAACAGAGTAGCAACCCGATTGCCGCTGTTTTGCGACGGTTCGAGGACAGACCCAAGATTCCCAAAACCATCCCGACCATGGCTGGGATGGCGATCCACCACGAAAGAAACATACTTAGGACCGTCAGTACGCCGACCACCAGGGATGAGATCACGCAATTGCCACGAAAACGGTGCCGGGAATCGAATGGATCGTCAGACGTCTGAGATGGCGCCGAAGATTGAAGTGACCCAGCCACGATTTCTACTTTTACCGCATCGTCCACGTTGGTGCGGATGGGGGGCAGTGATGCACATGTGCCAGAAATCGATTGACCGCAATTCCAGCAGCGGTTTACTGACTCCATGAATTGCTCGCCGCATTCACTACGGTAAACACCCATCCCTTCAGTAAAACAATTTGGGAGATCGGGTTGGCTTAGCACGCATGAGGGTCGTTCTTGTTGGAAACGAGCGAGTTACAGGCGTCGCTAATTGGTCATCATGCTAATCAGCACAAGTGTTGCGAGCGGTACAACACCCATCGTATAGGCCACGATCACGATCGCTTTGGGTGGCGCGACACGACGCAGACGCGACACGACGGGGGTTAGAATCACCGTGATGCCTCCGGCGATGAACGCGACAAGCAGCAGCGTGGTTGAAAGAACTTGGAGTCTTTCCGAGGCGTCGTTTGCCATAATCAGGAGACGGACAAGGATGCCGCCGCATTCTGCTGCGACGGTTGACAGTAGGGAAAGCATCCATGCGACCGTAGCGGCTTCGGCCGTTCTTGACTCCTCGATAGCGGGTTGCTTCGGAGCCAACTTCTGCTTTCGCTTTTCGGTCATGGCAATCGACACACGCGATTTTCGAAACAAAAATACTTCTCGGGGCATCGTAGGACGAAGATCACCAACGCGACACCCAGTATCCACTCAGAAATTATTTACGATGTTCCGCACGGGATGCACTCGGGACAGTTGGTAACCCCTGTTTCGGCCGATGGGTGACCGTCAATCCAGAGCTGCTGGCCGTGACACGGATGGTGAAAGCTTCCCAAAATGTGACGTCCTATCTGGAGTCGCGAACTTGAGATTAGCTCGTCACCTGTGCGCCCGATTCCATCAAATCTCGAAAGCGTTTGAAGAGATAGCGACTGTCATGCGGGCCTGAGGATGCCTCAGGGTGATATTGGACGCCGAAAGCCGGTGCCTCTCGGTGACGCAATCCTGCAATCGTCTGATCATTCAAGTTGCGATGAGTGATTTCGAGATGATCTGGAAGTGACTCCTCGTCGACCGCGAATCCGTGATTCTGTGCGGTAATTTCGACTTTGCCAGTGTCGAAGTCGATGACCGGTTGATTTGCTCCACGATGGCCAAATTTGAGCTTGAAGGTTTTAGCTCCGCTTGCAAGGGCCAGCAGCTGGTGACCCAGGCAGATCCCAAAGATCGGTTTCTCGCCCATCAGCGACCGGATTGTCTCAATCGCATAGGTGAGCGGCTCTGGGTCTCCCGGACCGTTCGAAAGAAACACGCCATCCGGGTTCAGTTCGCGGACTCGATCTGCAGTTGCCGTGGTTCCCGGCAGAATGGTCACTCGGCAGCCTAGATCGCGCAGATGGCGGGCAATGTTCCACTTCATTCCGAAATCGAGAGCGACCACATGCAGATTTGCTTCGGAATCGGATTTCGATTCTTGATCGGAAATGTGTGCCCAGCGACTCAGCGATTCACTCCATTCCTGTGGCTGCTCCGATACAACCTCTTGCACGAGATCGCGTCCAACCAGCCCAGCACTGGCTTTTGCCTTGGCGACCAGGCTCTCATCGTCGAGATCCTCCGTCGAGAGAATCCCCTTCATCGCTCCCTGGGTACGAATGCGGCGGACGAGGGCTCGTGTGTCGATACCAGCGATGCCGACAATTCCATGCTTTTGCAAATATTCGTCAAGACCGCCTTCAGACCGAAAGTTGCTGTGAATGCGACTCAGTTCGCGGATGACAAAACCCGACAAATGTGGCCGACAGCTTTCGACATCCTCTTCGTTGATGCCGTAGTTGCCAATCTGTGGATAAGTCATCGTGACAATTTGCCCTCGGTAACTTGGGTCGGTGAGGATTTCTTGATAACCCGTCATCGAGGTGTTGAAGCAAACTTCCCCTTCAACTTCACCCGCAGCTCCAAAGCCTGTGCCGGTGTAGACCGTTCCATCCTCAAGCGCCAACTTTGCTGTTTGTTTCATGGATCTCAAACTTGTCGGTTGATTGACCTGATTTTTGGGGTTGTGCCACGACGATTACAACGATCGCAAGTTTCGTTTGACCGCCACACTCTTGTCACTTCTGTTTCGCACCTAAAGTCAAAGCCGTCATCTCCCCGATAAGGTTTGTACGGCTGTGGGTCTCCGAGTGAAACCATTGGTGGAACTTGGACAGCCAAACTCCTGGGTCCTTGTTGCGGCGAGCAAGGGCCCTTTTTTTGTGCTTTCGCGACAACAGAGTATTCCTGATTCCAGGAATTGGAAGCGAGATGTCGCGCAAACGCGACCATTATAGGTGCTTTAGCCGGTTTTAAAAACGGGGGCAGTCGGCTTCGCAGCAGCTCAAGCTTGCGGAATCAATCCATCCGGCGATTTTTTTTGGAGGTTTTTTTCCTCATTGTCTAAACACCGTCCGATCTGGCGAACGGCTTGACGCAATCGGTTCTCGTTTTCGACAAGAGCAAGCCTCAGAAAACCTTCTCCAGCATCGCCAAAGCCACTGCCTGGGCTCACCGCTACATCCGCCTTTTCGAGCAGCATCATGGCAAAGTCCATCGTGCTCATGCGAGATCTCCAGGGCTCGGGGATCGGAGCCCAGACGAACATTCCAGCCTTGGGGGGTTCCACTGCCCAGCCTAGTCGACGGAGCCCCTGAATGAGCACATCGCGACGTTTGCAATAGATGTCAGATTGCCGCTCAACTGCGGCATCGGTATGGCGGAGTGCCATGATAGCGGCGATTTGAATCGCCTGGAACAAACCATAGTCGTAATAACCCTTGATGACGCCAAGTCCACGAATCATCTCGGAGTTGCCACAGCAAAAGCCCACACGCCAGCCTGCCATGTTATAGCCCTTGCTCATCGTGGTGAACTCCACGCCCACATCAATTGCCCCAGGTGCTGCGAGAAAGCTCGGTGGGCGATATCCATCAAAGGCGACATCGGCGTATGCGAAATCACTGATCACCATGAAGCCGTACTTCTTGGCCAACTTCACCACTTCCACGAAAAACTCAGGCTCCACCGTGGCTGTCGAGGGATTGTGGGGGTAGCAGATGATCAGCAGCTTGGGTTTTGGATAGAGCTGCTGGCAGGTGTAGGCGATGTTCGACAGGAATTTTTCGTGGTCGCTGACATCCAAGGCGATCACATTTCCCGATGCTAAAGCGATCGCATAAGTGTGCACGGGGAAGTAGGGTGCCGGCACGATAGCAGTGTCACCAGGCCCCATGACCGCCAAACACATATGGGAGAAGCCTTCTTTGGACCCTAGGCAGGTCATGACTTCCGAATCAGGATCAAGTCGCACGCCGAACCGTTTGAAGTATTTGCTGGCAACCTCTCGACGTAGATTCAGGATTCCGTTGGATTGGCTGTATCCGTGGTTTCCCGAGTCTCGTGCCGCCTCGGCCAGTTTTTCGATGACCAGCTCTTCTGGGGCATCCGATGGATTTCCCATGCCCAGATCGATGACATCACTGCCGTCGCGGCGCTTCTGGTATAGCAGCGAGTTAATCCGCCCGAACATATACGGTGGCAGACGGTGTACCCGCGACGCCAGCTGAACCTGAAGTTTGGGGTCAGAGGGAGTGGATTGTTCGACTTGATCGATTTCGTATTCCGACATGAACGGGAGCTCTTGAGTGAAGCTGGGAGGACCCGGGCCAGTATGAAAGGCCAGTATTTAAGGATAGACGGTAGTCGTCGTTGAGCAAACGGCTAAGCAGCAAGTTCGTTGCTGAATTCTCGCTGAAACGGTGAGATTTATGCCGGACTTCAGCACTTCCTAGCAGGTTTTGTTAACTTTGCCGACAACGGCGCAGAAAAAACCCCGCCTGTTGGGCGGGGTGATCTGGAACTGTCATTCGGTTCATTCCGGTTGCGTTGCCGTTTTACGCGAGGCAGGCCGGATGAGCTTGGGACTTTGGCTAGCTGGACGTGAAATCTTCACCGAAGCCGGGCTGGCTTTGGTTCGCGTACTGGCTTGTGGACGGCCAGTCCGTCCGGATTGTGAGGCACCCGAGAGGAAGTTGTCGATTTGAGCTCCGTCGCGAATGTCATCGAAACGCTGAGCCATAGCGACCCGCATCTTTTTTTCCTTGAGGTCCTTCGCGAGTTCGTCTTGGACGACGCTCAGCTCTTCCACGACCGGTTCAGTACGTCCCTTGTAGAACATAATGATGTACTTGTCGGCGACGGCAACAATGGCGGAGAGCGGATCATCGCTGGAAAGTGAGAAGGCCTCTTGTTCGATCGCGGGTTGACCGCTGAAGCGACGGACCGGAGGAACTTCACCGAGGTTCGCTCGCGAAACCGGTTCGATCGAGTATTGCGAAGCAAGCTCGCCAAAGAATCTCATATTCTTGTTACCGCGGGCCATATCCCACACTTCTTGTGCGACGCGTTGGTTGCTCAGCACAATCGCCAGGACATCCACGCGTTCTCCGTAATTTGCTTCGAATCCGCGGTTCAAATCCTCTGAGGTCACTTTGACATCGTCGACAACAAGTTTTTTCAAGGCGACAGAGGGCCACACGGCGTCGCGAATATAGGTTTTGACATCGATCCCTTCTTGCCCTGTGACCTCTTCGAGCCATCTTTCGATGTCCGGTTCATTTTCGCGAGTGATGAAACCGTAGGCTTCGGCGGCACGTGCAATTTCCACGTCGATGTCTTTTTCGTTCACCTTTTTGCCCGCTTTGTCCAAGGACTGACGGAGCAATTTATGATTGATTTCATCATCGAGCACGGCGTGACCGTGACGGGCAATGCATTCTTCAGCAAGTTGCCGGATCGTGATTTGTTGGCCGTTGATCATCGCCGCGACGCCAGGATATTTCTGACGAGTGGAGGGATCGTTGTAGACGTTGACTACTTCTGCACCCTGTTGCAGCTTTTGGAAGATCGTTGTTGATGCGTCACGCAGATTCCGGTCAATGATCCGTTCTTTCAACTGCTCATTTGCGATCTTTCGATATGCCGGAGAGATAGGAGTTGCCGGTAATCGTTTTTCGCATTTAAAGATCAGAAACTGATTGGCGACCGAGACGATCTCAGAGATTTCCCCGGGTTGCAGGGCGAAGGCAGCCGCCTCCACTTTCGGTTCGCCAACATGTCGTCGAATGTGCGGAATCAGGCCACGTGCCGCGGCGCTATTGGGATCTTCCGAATGCTTCTTTGCGAGATTGCCAAACTCAGCAGGGTCTGCCTTAACGGCAGCCAGTAGTTTTTCCGCCTTGGCGCGATCACTGGTCGCGATCATGCGAGCTTGGATCTTCGGACCGTATTCCGATTCGAAGGCATCCTTCAGCTCCTGGTCGTTGACGATTAATTCATCCGTCGCCAACTGCTTTAGGGCGATGGTTGGCCAGATTATGTCTCGACGATATTGCTCAGGATTAATGTTGCGTTCTTGCTGAAGCATCTCCAGCCATCGATCCTTGGGCAGGCTAAATCGAGTTGCAATCGCCTCGATCTCGTTTTCGATGTCTTGATTGGTGATGCGAATGCCCTGCTGCTTACAGGCTTGCAAAATCAAGTGTTTGTTGACGAGACTCTCAACGACCTGCTCGCCATAACGCTCCATACATTGTTGAGCGAGTTCTTGGCGGGTTATGGATTGCCCGTTGACGACAGCCACAATGTTCGTGGTCGCGTCTTGAGCGCCCTTGTTGAGTTGAGGGCGTGAAGAAGTTTTTTCAGTTTGTGCCCAGCTTGACGTTGTGCAAAGACTTGACCAAGCCAACGTCACAGCGAGTGTGCCAACAAAGATACGAATCGAGCGGTTTTTTAAACGCCTGCGAAACATGCGGTTCCTCCTTAAACCGAACGTGATGACAAGCTAGCGTAGAACTGTCTGGATCTCAGTTCACGGGCCCGGGAGTTTAGGAGCTGGCCGCTTGTCGGTCAAGATGGATCGAGAATGCGTGCACGCACGATTCTTCAACGTGTTGCCGTGCTGCGGCAGTAACGATTGCGGCACTCACCAAGATCCGGTGAAGCTAGCAGTCCAGTTAATCTTCCAGGACTTCAGATTCGCGTTGCTTCGACATATCGTTGACTTTGGTTTCGAACTTTTTCGTTAGCTCTTGAACCTCGTCCTTAATGTCGTCTCGGGTATCTTCACCAATCGTCTTGTCTTTCGCAGCAGTTTCAGCTGCTTTGTTGGCGTCTCGCCGAATGTTGCGAATGGAAACTTTTGCTTCCTCACCAAGTTCCTTGATGCGCGACACCATCTTCTTACGTACTTCCCCAGACAGTTGAGGAATGTTGATGCGTACCACGCGACCGTCATTAGAAGGGTTTAGGCCCAAGTCGCCTGCGACGATCGTCTTTTCAATATCCTTGATCGTTGAGGGATCATAAGGCCGAATCACGATTTGCGTGGGTTCGGGAGCACTCACTGAAGCGATCTGTTTGATCGGCGTGGGGGAGCCGTAGACTTCGACGCGGAGCGTATCGACGAGCCCCGGGTTCGCTCGACCAGTACGAATACCAGCGAGGTTCTTCTTGAGAACGTCGACTGCCTTTTCCATGCGATCTTCGGCATCCAGTAGAATTTCTTCCGCGCTCATGGCTTCGATCCACTTCGCAAAGAGTTACAAGAGATTTGAATAGCGAGGTTTGTACGATTCGTGGCAGGAGGGGGCAAACCGTGGGTTCGGTGAAACCCGAATGATCAGGTTTCGGCCTTCACCTCACTCGAGATGTACGTGCCAACCGCTTCTCCGTTCACCGCTCGCTCGATATTGCCGTTTCGCTTGAAGTTAAATACAAGCAGTGGCATTCCGTGTTCCATGCATTGCGTGATGGCCGTGTGATCCATCACTCTGAGGTTTTGTTCGAGAACTTGCGAGTAGTTGAGTTCCCGATAGAGGACCGCATGTGGATTTCGTTCGGGGTCATCGCTGTAGACCCCATCGACTCGAGTTGCCTTCAGGACGACGTCGGCTTCCAATTCCAATGCCCGTTGGGTGGCGGCGGTATCCGTCGTGACGAAGGGGCTTCCGGTACCCGCAGCCAAAATCACGACTCGGCCCTTCTCCAGATGTCGATGAGCCCGTCGTCGAATGTAAGGCTCAGCTACTCCGTCCATTCGAATGGCCGTCATCAGGCGGGTGTCACAGCCAAGGGATTCAAGAGCATCTTGCAATGCTAATCCATTGATGACGGTTGCCAGCATTCCCATGTAGTGGGCCGTGGCTTCCTGGATATTCGCCGATGAACTCTTGAATTGAGCTCCTCGCAGGATATTGCCACCACCGATGACGACGGCAACTTCACATCCGAGTCCCTGTGCCTTCACAATTTGCTTGGATATCTCGATGACTTCGTCCATCGTGATACCACGCTCTCCCGCAGGTGAAAAGCTTTCGCCGGAGAGTTTTAGGACAACGCGACGAAAATGCGGTCCAGTCGAATCTGGGGAGTTCATCGCGTAGTTCCTCTTGTGCGAGTGCAGATTCCAGACAGGACGTTGGTTCGACGTATGAGCCGAACCAACGACTGTCAAATTCAGCTATTCTTTACCTAATTCCCAATGCGTGAAACGAACAAGTTTCATGCCATTGGATTCAGCAAACTTGCCGACGGTTTGCTTGTCGTCTTTGACGAACGGTTGCTCTGCCAATACCGACTCGGCATAGAAGTTCCGCATTCGTCCTTCGACCATCTTTTCGATAATGTTTTCCGGTTTGCCCTCTTGGCGAGCAGCCTCGGTCAAGACGTCGCGTTCACGAGCAACGACTGTCGGATCGAGTTCTTCGACGTTCAAGGCTTGCGGTCGCATGGCGGCGATGTGCATGCAAACGTCTTTGGCAATATCGTCACTGCCACCGTCGACCTCGAGGAGAACTCCGGAAACGGTACCCGCATTGTGGCAGTAGCCACCACAGGAACCGTCGAACTTGATCAGACGTCCAACATTAAAGACTTCTCGGATTCGATTGAAGAGATCGTCTTTCTGTTCTCGCAGCGTCATGCCATCTTTGCTCGGTGACGGTTGGTCCAGCAATTCCTCGGCGGTTTCGGCACCAGGGCCTTCGGCGAGTTGTTGAGCCAGGTCGTCGGCCAGTTGGATGAACTCGTCGTTCTGGGTGACCGGAGCGCTTTCGCACTTCAGCTCGACCATCGCTCCAACATTCTTGTCGAGACCCTTATAGAGGCCCATGCGACCGAAGGATGTATCTCGACCGCTTCGTTTTTCCATCGTCTTCAGACCTTGTTTACGCAGCCAATCAACGGCGTTTTCTTCGTCACCGTCGCATTCGGCTAAGGCCTTTTTGCAGTCCATCATTGGCAGCCCTGTTCGCTCGCGAAGCGCCTTGACTGCGGCCGCAGTGATTCCGGGCATGTCTTGTTTCTCCCCAAATTAATCAGTCGTTCAGTTGCGAAATTCATCGGTGCCGTCTTCAGGGACGACACAATTACGGAAATTATTCTGGCCCCAGAGTAGACCAGTCGGGGCAAACCGTCCCGGCTCGTTTGGCGAACGGGAGGTTGCCTGAGTAAGCGTAGCGGCCGGCCAGTCAACTTCCAATAAGATCATCTTCAATTCGCGGGAAGTGGGCCAGCCCAAGTTTCGAGCAAGTGTCAGCTACTCAGCAGCAGCTTCGACACCTGCACCAGCCGGATCCTTTTCGTCAGCAGACTCCGAAGCCTTCGATTTGCCTACCTTTTCGCCTTTTGCCGTGGGAGCTTCCGCTCGACCTCGATTTACAGCGTCGGCCAACAACGAAACGATTAATTCGATCGAGCGTATACCGTCGTCATTACCGGGGATCGGCAGGTCAACCGAGTCAGGATCACAATCAGTATCAATCAACGCAATCGTCGTGATGCCAAGCTTTTGAGCCTCACGGATCGCATTTTTTTCTTTTCGGGGGTCGACCACAAACACGCACTCCGGCAGACGCGACATCGTTCGCATGCCGTTGAGGTTGCGGTACATCTTGCGGTATTCGCGGTTTAGCGAAGACTGCATCTTCTTCGAGTAGGTTGCAAGTTCGTCACCGCCGCGGATCGCTTCGAGTTCTTCCAGGCGACCAAGTCGACTTCGAATGGTGCGGAAGTTGGTGAGCGTTCCACCGAGCCAACGTTCGCTGATAAACGGCATATGGCAACGCAACGCTTCACGCTCCATCGTGTCACTCGCCTGACGCTTGGTTCCCGTGAACAGAATCTGTCCACCATGGGCCGCGATCTGCTGAACGTATTTTTCAGCACGCAGCAAGCCTCGAATGGTCTCGCGAATGTCGATAATGTGAATCAGATTCTTGCGGGCGTAGATGTACGGAGACATCTTCGGATTCCAACGACTAGCTCGATGTCCGAAGTGGACTCCCGCTTCAATTAACCGCTTCGCCAACGATTCCGCCACAAACGATCTCCTCGTTTACGCCATCACGTGCTCGACATTCGATATTACAACCTCAATGCATTTGAGGTCGTTTTTCACTTTCACGGGATGTCACACCGGTGTAGGAAGAAGTCTACAACCGCTCGACTAGATGCCCAGTGAACGTGCTTCCATACGCTGGAAACCGACGATAGTAACACTTCGAGGAAACGCGGTCAATCGGTTGAAACGCCTAAATCGCGACGTTTTCAGGACTTGCCGCTTCAGTCGTCTTTGTAACTACAAACACTCCATCGTGCTCATTTTCTCAAACCTAGGTGTCAACATTCCGGTACCGTTTGACTTTCTTCTCAACTCCGCCGATTTTGACGTTAAGTGGCCGGGAAACCCGAAAATCCTTGTCGTGATTTCTCCCTCCGGATAGGATTGATTGAGTCAGTCTCGTCCCACTGCCGGAATGGATCTCGTTCTCTTCTTTTCCTAGATTGCCTGTCGGATGCAGTTTTCCGTCTCCAAAACCTTCGCTTTGTTGCTCGCAGGAGCGGTCTGCCTGTTCGTGACGGTCGCGAATGGAGCTGTCGTCCGCGACACAACCGCCAACCTCGTACCGCCCGACGATGATCCTGGCTGGTCGAACGTTGGCATCGTACGACGATCTACCGGCATCTACCTGGGAGATCGCTGGATGATGACGGCCGCCCATGTAGGGGCAGGGGAGGTAGCATTCCCCGACGAACGCGTCTTTGCTCATGATCCAGAATCGATCATCCGGCTTGCCAACCCGACCGTGCCCGGCCGGAGATTGTCGGAAGAAACCGACATTATCCTCTTTCAATTGACGGAAGATCCGGAGCTGCCCGGACTACAGATTTCCCGAAAATCTCCTCCAATCGGTTCCGAGGTGATTTTTATCGGTCACGGGCGAAATCGTGACGAAGAGCCAACTTACTGGGATGTTACCCGCACTTGGCGCTGGAGCGAATCGACCCCGCCAGGTGACTACTCCGGCTTTTCGACCGTGAGTGGTAATAGTCTCCGCTGGGGAACCAATCTGATTGAAGATGACGAGCATTTTCGTAATGAATTTGACGACAACATCACGACCGTCATCGATACGAACGGTGATGTCATTGTGTTGATCACCGAATTTGATCACGACGACGGAAACTCGAACGAACTGGTCAAGGTTGATGACGATTTCATTACGGAATTTGAATCTCAAGCCGTATTGAATGATTCGGGCGGGCCTCTGTTTTATAAGAACGGCAACAATTGGCAGTTGGCGGGGATGGCGGTTGGAGTTGATGGCTTTCGAAATCAGCCGAATGTCGTCACGACGGCTATTTTTGGCAATCTCACCTACTTCGCCGATCTGGCGACCTATCGCGACCAAATCGAAGGTCGCGTCTTGTACGGCGACTTCGATTCCGACGGTGACTTAACGGTCGCCGATATTGATTTGTTGACGCTCGCGACGTTCAGTGATCATTATGATCCGAGCTATGACCTTGACCGCAATGGTGAAATCGACGCTGCCGACCGTCTCATTTGGGTCGAAGATGTCAAAGGGACATTTTTCGGCGACGCAAACTTCGATGTTGAGTTCAATTCATCTGACCTGATTGATGTGTTCCAGGCCGCCGAGTACGAGGATGATCTCGAAGTAAACTCGACCTGGGCAACAGGTGACTGGAATGGTGATCTTGAATTCACCACGACCGACTTTGTTGTTGCTTTGCAATCGGGCAGCTACGAGGCCGGACCGCGTGTCTATGAAACGCCGGCTGCGTCTGCCGTTCCGGAACCGAGCAGCGTGATACTTCTGCTTTTCGCCACATTGTCATTGGCCATGTGGCGCCGGTCGATCACTTCTTGTTCACTTTCTTTAACGTCAACTTTTTGTGCTCGTTCAAAAAAGGGGTGGCACCTTCGGTGATGATCTTGTCTCGACTTGGGGGGTGATGTTGAGGTTGAATTTAGCGAGAGTGTTAAAAGATTAGGAAAACGTTTGCAATTTCATTTGTTTGGGTAATACTGATCAGCAAATCTATTTCGGTTATCTAAATAAAATTGGGAAAACGCTAGTGACCTTCATCTGACATGTACGACTCCTTCGCTTTTGAAAAAATCATTGGCGATTCTGCGTGGACGCGTCGCATACGCCGACGGGTTATGCAGGTTGCTACCTATCAGTACCCCGTACTCATTATGGGGCCCTCCGGTTCTGGCCGCGAATTAGTGGCTCGTGCCGTTCATGCTCATAGTTCTCGAGCCGACCATTCGTTTGTTCCCTTTCGATGTAGTTTTGTGCCGGCATCATTGCGCGCATCGCAATTGTTCGGTCAAGTGGCGGGTGCACCCGGATTGGTCAAGAGTTCGACGTTGGGTTGCTTTGGTGCGGCCGAACGCGGCACGTTGTTCTTGGACGAGGTGACTGATCTCGACTTCAACTCTCAAGCACAACTCCTGCAAGCCTTGCGCGAGAAAAAAGTTATTCCCTTTGGGAGCGAGACGGAAACTCAAACGAACGTCCGTTTGCTGGCTTCGACCTCGCGTGATCTCGATCGCGAAGTGCAAGCGGGACGGTTTGATCCCGAACTTCTGCGTCATCTGAATGTGCTGACAGTCGAAGTAGATCCGCTCCGAGAACGCATTGAAGACATTGAACCGTTGGTCCGGTTTTTCATCGCTCGCTTCACTCTCGAGAATGGCTTGCCGTTGAAACGATTGACACCTGCAGCGATGGCTTTGTTGCAAGTGTATCGTTGGCCTGGCAACGTTGCTCAATTGTGTGACGTCGTTGAGCAGGCGGTGTTGTGTTCCGACTATGATCGCCTTGGCCCCGACGCCTTTGCTCCGATTCTCGATGAGCTTGATTGTGTTGAGCCCGAGGATGTGGCTTCCCGTGGTGATCGCGTGAACAATCATGAGACGGTTCCGCATGTTGAAGTTGTGGCTGGCCAGTGGCAAACACTGGCTGAGGTGGAAGCCGAGCACATTCGAGTCACTCTGATTGAGGCTCGACACAATCAACAGGCTGCCGCTCGGATGTTGCAGGTTCCACTCTCAGAACTCGCCTCCAAAATTGCACGATATCGGATTCGAGTACCGGAATTCCTTGCGGACCGAGACGCGTACGAGGTCCAGTAGAATGTCCATGCGGGGCTTGGGCCCCGCATGAACTCACCGGTCATCTGGGAATATTTCCCGGGGGGTTATTGTTGGGGGCCGGGTATCTCTAGATCGATCCAGACCAGTCGATGATCGCTGGCCTGGATGGCATCGGCACCTTGCTCTTGCGGCCAATAGACTCCCGTTGATTTGATCTCCAGTTCGTTCTAAGGGAGAACGTAATCGACACGTAGCCTGATCCGAGAAATCAGCGGTGGCATGCTTTGCGGTGCCACGCTGAGTCTAGTTCGCCTAGCCTTGCTTCTTGGCTGCAGCCAAGCTGCCTCCCCCTGCTCGTCAAAATCGAACTCATTCAGTAAAAAAAATGTCCCGGGCGAACTCGCTGAATGACTCGAGCGATGTCCCTGGCTTGAGAACTACCTGCCTGCAAATCTTCGACAAGTTGGCCGGATTGCTGCCGATAAAGCGAAACGTTGTAGCTGGTAACGCGAAACTGCTCCGCCGCTGCCGGTTCTCCGGTAGCGCTGTAAGCAAGGGTTAGGATGATACCTGCCAGCATAGACCCATTCCATCCGACAAAAGTGACTGCTGTCATCGTAGTCGCAGGCAGGCTCCGCAGAAGTCACTCGAACGAATTCGGTTTGTTTGCCAGGACCGGCCGCGATTCCCACGGTCATGGCAAGTCTTCCAGCCGCTGATTTTTTTCGGTTGCCAAGCAATTGCTTGACGGCTCTTGGGTGAGGTCTACAATCGGAACGCCGGCGGGGTGTCCGAAGGGGGGCCGCTCCGCCGGCAAATTACAAATGATTCACAGGTTGAGGAACGGTCGATGTTGCGACGCTTATTGCTGGCTTTTGTCCTGTCACTCACCGTCTTCCAAGGAATCGAGGCAGGGAAATACAACCGTGTCGTCGACATCGGCGACAAGCCGCAGGGTTGGAAACAGTTGCCAGGAACCGATGGCAAGGAACATGCACTTGCGGACTTGACCGACGCAAAGGCGGTGGCGGTCATTTTTACCTGTAACGACTGTCCGGTTGCGATCGCCTATCAGGATCGGATCAAACAACTGGCGAAGGATTACGGCGACCAAGGCTTGCAAGTTATCGCCATCAATGTAAATAAGGGCGAGAGCATCTTCGGTATGAAGCTGCGAGCCAAGGCTGAAGATTTTCAGTTCCCCTACCTGTATGACGAGAGTCAAGAGACGGCAAAGAGTTACGGTGCCGTCTGCACGCCTCACGTGTTTCTACTCGATGGCAAACGAGCGATCGCTTATATGGGTGCCTTCGACGACAATTGGCAAAAGCCTGCCGCCGTTTCCAAGAAGTACCTTGAGGATGCTGTCATCGCCGTATTGGATGGGAAGTCACCTGAGGTCGCTGAATCAAAACAGGTTGGGTGTGCTATTCGTTGGAACAGCAAATAGCCCTCGCGTGGGTGAAGCCGTCGATCCGTCCCAGTCGGAATGGCGGCGATCACCTTATCCATGTTTGAGGTGAGTTGTGATGACAGTCCTTCCGCGTTTCCTCGGCGATGTCCTGCTTCTCGTTGCCCTCCTCGTAGCAGCAGGTTGCGAGGCGTCCAGAAACGATAACGTCGCAGAGCAACCCCAATCGTTGGAACGCGAAATCCTGAGCGGGGACGATTCGGGCGCCGATCCTGAGCCCTTGATTGGTACCGGCACGCGAGCAAGTTCGGAACTTAACGGCTCCAAGCAGGCGGTCCAATCCGTCGATGCGGAAGGACTGCAGGAATTCATTGCCGAACGGCAGGGGCAGGTCGTGCTCGTCGACTTTTGGGCGACTTGGTGTGGAGTCTGTCGTGAAGGTTTTCCAGAAGTTGTGAAATTGGGTCAGAAATATGCGGGAACCGATCTCGTGATCACATCGGTGGCTCTCGATGACGCTGAGGCATTACCCGAGATTGAACGTTTTCTTACCGAGCAGTTGGCTCCGAGGCCTGCGTTCATCTCGAGTTATGGAGTCGCGGACGCCGAGTCGATGGACGCTTTTCAGCTCCTTTCGGGGACGATTCCCACGCTGAAGCTCTTCGATCGCCGTGGGATGCTGCGTTTTACCTTTGGAGACGGTCAGCCGTTTACCCACGAGGAGATCGATCTGGCCGTCAGGCAGCTCTTGTCGGAATGAGCGGAACTAGGGACGACCGGCGGTGCTAGGCTCTCGCTTTGAGGTTTCGCTTCGTTGACAACTCATCGATCCGCCTTTTAAAATTGCCGCTTTCCTGCCCGTCTTACCCGTCTTGCAATCGAGGTCTTTGATGAATCAGTCCAATTCCGGCCAAATCGACTCCGTCATGCAGGAGGATCGCCTGTTTCCGCCGAGCGCCGAGTTCGCTGCCAAAGCGAAGATCAAGTCGCTGGAAGAATACCAGCAGCTTTGGGATGAAGCAAAAGCGGATCCGCTCGCTTTCTGGGACAAGTTGGCCCGCCAGGATCTGCATTGGTTCAAGCCTTACGATACCGTTCTCGAATGGAATGAACCCTTTGCGAAGTGGTTTGTCGGTGGGCAGACGAACGCCTCTTATAACTGTCTTGATAAACATATCGAGGCGGGGAATGGTGATCGTGTCGCGTTGTTATGGGAAGGTGAACCAGGTGATCAGCGAACGCTAACCTATCGAGAGCTTCACGAGGACGTCTGCAAATTTGCCAACGCCATGAAGGGTTTGGGCGTGGGGCAGGGTGATGTGGTTTCCATTTACATGCCGATGGTGCCCGAGCTGGTTGTGGCTATGCTGGCCTGTGCCAGGATCGGCGCAGTGCACTCCGTGATCTTTGCCGGCTTCTCTTCTGAGGCCATTGCAGATCGTAACCTCGATGCGAGCGCAAAATTACAGATTACCGCGGACGGCGGTTGGCGAAGAGGTAAAACGTTGCCGCTCAAGGAAACGGTGGATGCCGCCTTGGCCAAGTCAGGAACGGTCGAGAATTGCATTGTGCTGAAACGAGTCGGCAATGAAGTATCGATGCAGGAGGGACGTGATCACTGGTGGCATGATCTAGTTGACAATGCCTCCCCCGATTGCCCTGCCGAGCCGGTAGACAGTGAGAACCCACTCTTCATTCTTTATACGAGTGGTTCAACCGGAAAACCGAAAGGCATTAAACACACGACGGCCGGCTATAACCTTTACGCTCAGAAGACGTTTGAATGGGTCTTCGACCATCGCGAAGATGATATCTATTGGTGTACTGCTGATTGTGGATGGATTACCGGACACAGTTACATTGTGTACGGACCGTTGGCAGCGGGCGCCACGGCCTTGATCTATGAAGGGGCTCCGAACTTTCCTGCGGAAGATCGCTTCTGGGAGCTCGTTGAGAAGTACAAGGTCACGATTCTGTATACCGCCCCAACCGCCATTCGTGCGTTTATCAAGTGGGGCGATGAGCATGTTGAAAAGCATGATCTCTCGAGTCTTCGTCTATTGGGTACCGTGGGTGAAGGAATCAATCCGGAAGCCTGGATGTGGTACCACGAAAAAATCGGTGGATCTCGCTGTCCAATTGTCGACACATGGTGGCAGACGGAAACCGGTGGCATCATGATGTCGCCCTTGCCAGGTGCCATCGCCACCAAACCTGGAAGCTGTACCAAGCCGCTGCCCGGTGTCATCCCAGATATCGTGGATGAACAAGGCAATTCCGTGCAGACGAACGAAGGCGGATGGCTGGTGATGACACATCCCTGGCCCGGAATGTTGCGGGGTATCTGGGGCGATGACGAGAGATACCACGAACAGTATTGGAGCAAGGTTCCCAATCGATATTTGGCAGGCGACAACGCTCGCTTCGACAAAGATGGCTATTACTGGATTATGGGGCGCATCGATGATGTCCTGAATGTTTCCGGACATCGTCTCAGTACCATTGAAATCGAGAGTGCGTTGGTGAGTCATCCGGCAGTTGCTGAAGCCGCTGCTGTGGGACGTCCCGACGATCTCAAGGGCGAAGCCGTCGCTGTCTTCGTTTCACTTCGTGATGCGGAGCCCTCTGACGAATTGCGAAAGGAACTCAAGCAGCACGTGCGGAAGGAAATTGGCGCATTGGCTCAGCCTGACGACATTCGGTTTACCGGTGCCTTGCCCAAGACGCGGAGTGGCAAGATCATGCGAAGACTGTTGCGAGACATCGCGGCAGGTCGAGAGACCGTCGGTGACACCACAACGCTCGAGGACTATACCGTCCTGGCGAATCTGCGTGGAGATGACGAGTAAATCGTCAAGAGATTACCGCCGCAAAAAGAAATGAGTAACGCATGAGTCCTGATAAGCGAGATGATCCATTTTTGGCAGGCTCGCTTTGGAACTCTGTCGTTGATCGATCTAAGCAAGCGCTCGCTCAGCGAGCGCTGCAGCCTATTCCGACCACGCTTGAAGTGATTCGCGATGGGCACGCCGAGTTTCATTTGCGGGTCTTGTCCCATCTTAAGGAAAAGCCGGTTGAGCGGCAGCAGCAACCCGCTGGCTTCAATCCGTTTCTACCCTACGATCCAGCACTTTTTGTTGCCGATATCAGCGACACCCATGTCGCTCTCTTGAACAAATACAATGTCGTCGAACACCATCTATTGGTCGTGACTCGCGAATTTGAAAGCCAGACGAGTCGGCTCACCCAAGCTGATTTTGCCGCCGTCGCACGTTGTTTGTTCGAATATCCTGCCTTGGCTTTCTATAACTCGGGCGTCGAGGCGGGGGCAAGTCAAAGCCACAAGCATCTGCAACTGTTGCCCTTGCACCACCGTGGCGACATGATGCCACTTGAGCCGCTGTTCCAGGTCGAGCAATTTACGGTGGACTTGCCAGATCAATCTCCGGTTCTCGATTTTGAGCATCGTTTGGTCCATCTCGCGGCGACCGATAAGATCGAAGCGTTGGAGTCGCAATTGATGAATGCTTATGAGAGCACTCTGGCGAGTTTGAATTGGAAGCAGATCGATGACACCGTGCCCTACAATCTGCTCGTGACCCGCGAGTCGATGCTGATGGTTCCACGTCGTTCTGAGTCGTTTCACGCGATTTCGCTCAACGCGATGGCATTTGCCGGATCATTCTTCGTCAAGAATCAGGCGGATCGCGATTTGTTGATTGCCGAGGGACCTCTGAATGCTCTGCGATCGGTCAGCCAGCCGACCGCAAGATGATTTCCTCAAGATGCGGTCCTGAGCTTATTTCGCCTGTCGGATCCAAGTCTCAGCAATCTGTTGCAGGTCCGGTTCCTTGGGTGAGGCCTTGTCGAAGTAATGGCTCTCGATGCGCTTAATGGAAGCGTTGAGTTCATCCCGTTGCGTTGGCTGCAGCCCATTGTTGTGTTCGATGTTGCGAAGCAGGCCGAGCACCGTGAAGGGGGTGATTTCCTCGGGCATCTGGAAGCGGCTCTGGCCCGCGGTGGTTTCGGGACGTCGGGATCTTGCTGCGATCACCCAGGCGAGTCCGATGATACCGATGGCAACCACGGCGAGAATCGAGAGCCAACCATAGTTAGTGGCCGCATAATTTGCCTGTAAAGATACACTGGACTCCACTTCGATCAGGTCCGCATCATCATAGCGTTGGAACGCGATCTCGGCGGTCGGGATGGTGGCGGATGGAAATGTGAAAACCTTGGCAACCTCATTCTCCTTGGCTTCCATTTTGACGGTCCAGATTCGCTCCGAAACAATTTGAGCGTCATTGCTTTCCTTGTCGAATTGTGAGACCGAAACACCGCCGTCATCGATTTCCGAGATGACGAAGTCCTGTTGTTCGACCGCGAGCATCTGGTCCAGATCAGGGACGAGTCCATGAGCGGTGCCCTTGATCTCAAGGACGAGTTTTCCCTCTTCCGATTGCCGTTCGTCCAGGGTTTGCACGATCGAGAGCAGATCGGTGGGCCGTGCGTCACCATTTCCTTTGGCATCGACTGGCAAAGTCGATGACGCGACGGGAAGGATTGCAAAACCCGACGTGTCGAGAAAATCCAGGTCGATCTTCAGCGGTGGGATTTTGTCGACTTCCGGTCCGCGGGCCTTGAGCAAAAGATAAGCGTAATGTGTTGTTCGCCAACCCTCTTCCGCGGTCGCCTTGGAACTGCTGTCCCCATGATTGAAGGTTACCGAAAGAACCTCGAACTGTTCCTGTAAGGCGCCAACGGCGGCCTCCTCGAACTTGTCTCGATAGTTTTCAGTCGGACGCCCATAATTGTAAGCGTAAGATTGGTTGTTCTGGTTCTGGAGATACTTTTGGAACCCGCCTGATTCTCGTTCAAGTTCCTTGGTGTGCACCAAGTCGACGAACAAGCCAAACGGTTGTTCGTGGCCGATGATATCTGAACCATCAATACGCGTTACCAGTTTGATCTCCGTGACCAGATCGTTGTAGTAGTCGAAGACCTTACGAGCTTCTTTGGCTTGAGGATGGTCGCCCGTGATTTCGAAGCCGTTCCGCAGATAACGGTATTTGAGTTCGGGTTTCACCGTGCTGAGTCGCGTAAAGAGTGAGTTGGCGAATTTCCCCAAGTGACGTTCGCTTGCTGGTCCTGCTAGTTCCTGAATGGCCGTTTGAATCAACGGGATTTGATGCAGGTCGGGCTGATGAGATTCCTGGATGCGGCCGAGATCGACGGCACCGAGGCTGGCGTAGAACCACGTTTCAAAACAGGTCGCCGTTTCCTTCGATTCACTCAGCTCACCAACCTGAGCGACGTACATTTTTGCTGCGTTTCGGAACTGGTCCATTGACTCCTGACGTCGCTTGGAAAAATCGCTGCTCTTTTGGAGTTCCTGATCGTAATCATTCTGGTCGTGCATCATGCTGGCTTTCGCCAACGCCATTCGCCAATCGTCCGGATATTTTTCCAGGCCGTGCTCCAGGACTTGTTGGGCGACGACATATCCGCGCTGGACCTCCGCCTCCAAGTCTCGTTGCTTTCGATTCGTCAATCGCTTTTTTTGCTCAGCCGGATCACGCCAGATTCCCGCAAGATTGCGACGCATCTGTTGAACCATCTGGGCGAGCGTTTCTGGTTTTAGACTGTCGATCGATCCGAAAACCTGTTCCATTGACTCAAGCTGATAGACTTCAGCAGAGCTGTGACAGGTCGTGAATGCCTCGACCAACAGGGTCTCGTCCAGATCGCCAATGGGTAAGGCTCGTAGCCGGCTAATCCAATCGGTCAAATCTTGGAGGTTGCGTTGCTGTTTGGAGCGGGTCAGAGGAATTTGGTTGGCACGTCGCTCGAAACCATACATGTACATGTAATGGTTTGTTCTGCGGTTGGCATTGTTTGGGTTGTGGTTGCGGGTCCATACTCGCAGGAACTCGTGCGCTAACTCCAAGGCCTGCTCGGGGTCACTGCTGGCAAAATACTCGATGTAGGGAAACGCTTGCTCTTCTTCATTGACCTTTAGAAAGAGTTGTGCGTAAAGATAATCGAAACGTGGTTTGATACTGGGACTGATCAAGCCCAGCCAATTTTCATCAGGTCGGACGTCGAGAATATCACCGGTGGCAATGGTCTGGGCCTGACCTGGACGCGATGTGCGGTAATGTGTCTGGTTTTCATTGATGTAATAAATATTGCCAAACGGATCCCGCCTCATCTGCGGCTTGTTCGAGGATGTCGAACCCATGCTGTAGGAAAGATTGGCCTCTCGCAGCCAGTTCTCCGCCAAGGTTGTGAGCTGATCAGAAAACTCGGCGGCGCGATCCGGCGCTAATTCCAGTAACGCATCGACGGCTGTTTTTTGAAGTGTCAGAGCTTTTAGGCGGAGTGGAGCGTTGGTGACCAGGTTCTGCATGTTTGTCGAAGTTGAGACTCCGATTACAGCGAGAATCTCTTTGCCACGGTCGATCCGGTCGACGAAACTTTCTTGCAGCCAGGCCTGTCCTAATTCTTCCCGGATTTGTGGAGCGAGATCGACAGCCCGCTTTAATGCTTCCTCTTTGGTTTTCTCGTCAACGGTGCCGACTGCTAACGCAGCCTGAGTCGCGTGCCATGCCGTTTCAAGATGCTCCGTCTTTTTCTCAGTGGCGTGCATGGCCAACGCATGCCGCGAGAGCAGGTTTAAGCCTTCGCGATCATCGTTTTCCCGAGCCTCGTCAGCGGAGGGAAGAAACTCACCCGTCAGTAAATCGCGACCTGCAGCAAAGAGTAACAAGGCACATTGACGCTGCGATAGAAGCTGATCCTCTTCCGGGCGCTCGCCCTCTTCTCGCAGGCGAGCCACAAATCGGTCAACGTCATAACCGTTTGCCAGCATTTGTTGTAAGATGACGCCGAGCGGCATGAGATGTTCCTGCTCAATCTCGACGGGAGTCGCTTCGATTAAACCGATGACATCGGCAAACGAAAAGGAATTCTTCTCTCGGTATCGTGCCCCCATCGAGCGACTCTGTGAGGTCGTTGTTGGTGGCGTGGTCGAGGACGAGGTTGTGGTGCGACTGCGTCGCACATTGGGACCAATGCGAAGTGACTGTAGGAGTCGGCGATAAGCGACCTTTTGTTCCTCTTCGTTCAAGCTTGCCAAGAACTGCTTGACAGCCGGCCAGTCTCCGAGCGTGACATTCCGTTGGAATTGTTTCAGCGCCTGATCGAAGGCCGTAGCCTCCTGCGTGAGTTTGGCGGCTTTCGCCGCTGCTTCTCGCTGTGCCTTTTCTTCTTCTGTCAGTTTCTTTCCAGCTTCTTCTTCAGAACTTTCCTTATTCGTCGTTTCATCGGTGTTGTCAGCGTCTTTGTTCTCAGGCTCATCTGGCTCTGCCGGTGTAGACCAGGCCTTCAAGATGATGGAGGGTCTTCGATCAAAATTCAGTTGTTGTAGCTTCTTGATGCGCTCCTGTGCCTGCTTGGAGTTTGCAGCATTGGTCGACGGCGCTGAAGTTGCCAGGTCAGCTTCGACTGCTGATACGGCGGCATCCTGTACGGCAGCAGCTTCCGGTGCGAGATTCGCAGGAGCCGCTTTCGCAGGCGCAATGGGTTTCGCAGGCACGATGGGGATTGCCTGAATCTGTGCGGCGAAAATCGAGGAGGATTGGACGGCGATGCCCAGTCCAACGACCCATAGACAGGTTAAATGTCGACAGATGAGAGTCATGTTTTCGGCGTTTTGAAGTGATGAATGGATAAAAAAGGGCGAGCTCGGTGCCCGCCCAAATACTGATTAGGAGCCTGAATTGTCAGGCGGTGGTCCGGAACTTGCGCCACGAGAATCGGATGGTTTTTTTCCAGACTGGGGTTTGCCGCGACCGCGGCTCTGGCCTGTGCCACTTCACGTGCCCTGTCATTGCGATGGCAGGGGCAACCCTTGAAGATCCTTCAGGTCCATGCGCGCCAACCGAATGGCTGACTCTAAGTCTTCTTGATGCCGTTTGCGCTGGTCTTTCGCATCAAGCTGATCGGCCTCTTCTGCCAGCAGCTTGTAGATCTGACGGGATGATTCGATTTCAGGCTCCCATGTTGCGCGGGGTTGGCCTTCCAGTCGCATCAGCCACGTAATGTAATACTGCGAATTTGCCAACGACTCACGAGCGTCTCGCAACAGCTCCGCATTGTCACTGGCAGATTCGTTGATTTCATCGACCAGCGATTGCAGTTCTTTGCGGGCATCAGGCAGTTGTGCAGCAAACATTTGAGCCTTGGCCTTCGCTAGCCGAATCCGTTGGCCATCTTCGCGACGATCTTCGGGTAACAGTTGAAGAGCCACGTCGTATTGTGTGACCGCTTGTTCCCACTGCTTCTGTTTCGCCAGCTCGTCGCCGAATCGCGCGGCTTGTCCTGCATCGTCCACCGTCATGCGCTGCTGGCCCGGACCCAGGTGGTAGGCACCCACCAGGAGCGGCAATAACAGCCATATCAGGATCGCAAACTTTTTCATCGGAAACTCCTGTCTCCCTTATTTCTGCCAACGGGCTTTTTCTGCCACTTGGCTCCTCTTGCATCATACTCCCACCGATGGGGGCAGCACAACTTGAACGGGCCACTTAGGGTGGGCCTGTGCGGCGGGTAAGTCTATGTAATAACTTCGATTTTTAGCTTTGTTGGCTCTTCTCGGACTCTCGTTCTTTCGAGGGTTGGGAGGTTCGTTTTACGCCAGGTTTCCATCCCGTGCCGAAGTAATGCAGCATTAACGGAAGGAAAGCGTTGATCACGCCTCCCAGACCACATGCGATGAGCGCGTATTCACGTCGCGAAAACTTGGCGAGCGGATCGGTGTTGGTGGCCTTCGTTAACAGATTTAACGTTTCTGAGCTGATCTGTTTTTGGTTTCCGTTGTGGTAGATGCCGCCTAAACGAACTGCGATCTGTCGCAGCGTGGAAGTGTCCTGGCGGGACTGCCGTCCGTTGATAAATTTTCCCTTTTGGGGATCTCCGATGCCGACCACGAGAATATTTGCGACAGAGGCTGGCATTTTGGGCATTCCGGTTGCGGGGACGGTATCTCCATCGCTAACGATGAGCACGGTTGTGCTTCCGGGCTTCCAGTCGCGGGCGACCTTTCCAACTTCTTCGAGTCCACTGAATAGATCGGTCTCGCCTGAGTTGAACGCGTGGTGTAGTGGCAAGTCGGAGAGAATGTTTCTCACAACTTCGATGTCGCGTGTGTCAACGACGACCTGTTTGGCGCCGGTATAAACGGCAATGACGCTAACTCGATATTGTTCCATGGGGACTCGATTAAAAAACGATTCCATGATATCGGCGGCGCGATGCATTCGGGTTTGTTTGTTCGAGGGGCCAGCATCGTCGAGTCTCATACTGGGAGAAACATCTAGCACGAGTACCACATGCTTCATTTTTGATTCGTCGACTTCAACAGCTCGATGAATCTTGGGCGGGATCAGCAGTAGTGTCGTTAGACCCCAGGCCAGTGCAGTGGCCGCAGCAACTCTCAGCCAGGGTGCAACGGTTGCCCATGGGCGAGGACTTTGTCTTGGGCCGAAGGCCAGGCGAGCAATCGTGCGGCATCGCGCTGCATGGATGGCTTCGGCAACGCCGACGAGAAGCAGAACGGTGATGGCGACGATGAGTTCTACCATGGCGTATACCGCAGTCCGAACAGGGATAGCGTGCTCAGTCCTAACAGTGACAATCCCGCGATCGAAAAGGGTACGAAGTTATCGGTTGTTTCAGCAGCTACTTTTTCCAAGCGAGTTTCCTGCATCTCGTCGATGCGACGAAATACCGATTCCAGTCCTGCCTGATCACCTGGCGTGAATATCTCACCGCCGGTTCGAGAAGTGATTTCAATGATCGGTGTCGGAGGGTTTCCAGATGCAATGTGAACCGCGTACACGGTGATGCCATCCTGCTTCAATTTCGAGGCAATTTCAGCTCCAGCATCACCGGATAAATCAAAACTGGACCCATCGGAGATCAAAACGATCATCCGATCTCCTTCCTCTCGTGAGTTCAGCACTTTACGGCATTCCAACAAGGCTTTGCCGATCATCGTCCCTCCTAGCCAACTCGGGTGCCCTGGGTTCTTGGGGTTCATGAAGGGCGGAGCGCAGCGAAAGGCAGATACATCGGTGGTTAATGGAACCCAATGCAGCACGCCGACGCCAAAGAAGGTGAGTCCGAAGGCGTCACCCTTGCGGAAATCCAGGAATTCGTTGATCGCCTGCATCGATGCATCGTAACGAGTACCTTCGCCAAAGCTAGCGGTCATGCTGCCGGAAACGTCGATGCAAAATTCGATGTTTGTCATCGCCCGACGCGTTTTGGGCTCTCCCGTTTTTTGCGGCCCCGCCAAGATGAAAATGACAACAAACAAGATTAATGGCGGCAAGCTTTCGGCAAACTGGACACTGGCTCCAACCCAAACCCCAGAGCGTTGCTGGCCATGATCGAACGGCAAAACGAGCCCACCGTCACGTCGTCTCCAGATCCAGATCAAAAGCAGGAACGGAATCACCGTCAGGAATAGCACCGGATAATGAGAGAAACTCAGCCAGGTCATGGGAAGACTCGTTCAGGAACTCACGTTTTGTGCGGTCACGTTCGTGTAGGGTTTCAATAAACGTTTGAGATCGACGGGAGCGGAAGGGCTGGGATTGTGCAGCCAGTCTTCAAGTTGTCTTAGCAATTCGCCTGCTTCTGGATCCGCTTTCAGAGCGGTCATTGCCTCCGCCGGTGATTGTCCAGTTACCCCAAGTTTTTTCCGCCAAAATGCGAGGAGCAAACGTTCGAGTTCTGCTTGCTGTGATTCGGCCAAAGAACCCGTGGCAGCAGCTTCTAGCAACGGTTGCAATTGATCGGCCAACGATCTGGGGCGATCCGTCGAAGCTTGTTGATCGGATCGAGGGCGTCGAGTCGAACGGATTAACAGCAACAAGCCCACGACCCAAACCACTCCCGCCAACGCCAACAACAATCGGTAACCACCAATCGATGGCGCCTGGGGAAGCGTGAGTTGATGGGGCGTCACCTGACCAGGCGGTAGCACGGCTTGGACGGTAATTATCTGTTCGGGCAGATCGCCGCGTTCCGAACCATCCTTGCGTTGTAGATAGTCCGTCAGATTGTATTCTCCCGGTTCCAAGCCGTAATAGACGAAGTGATAACGAAACGCGTCACCATGAACGAACGACTTTGTGATCCGCAATATAAAGGGTTGCTGATCCTCGATGTCAGTCACCTCGAGTTCTGACCCTGGGAGGATGATTTCCGACAAGGTTTGGCTCATCCCAACCGTTGTTTCGAAGGGATCGTCCGTGTAGATTTCCTGCGACCAAATCTGAGATTCAGAAGACAAAATGCAGACCATCAGGAACAATCGATTAATGTAACGAGTCACCTACCGAGCTCCTCGTCCCAGAAGATTGCGAGATTCGAAAAAGCTTCTCAAATTGTGGGCGTAGGGTTTATTGGTATTGATTACCATGTGATCGATTCCTGATCGCTTCAGATTGTCTGCAAGCAGCTTTGGATCCAACCAGGTTGCCCGGCCGTGTGTGACGAAATTGCGTCCAGTTTCTGCCTCGCGGGCACGCAGCAGCCCCGCCCCCTGCAAGCTTTCTTCAGCGGGGTCCTTAAATTGAACGACCACGCAATCGTGTTCCTGAGCAAGCCGCTTCAGGCTGTTGACACCATCGGGATCATGCATGTCGCTCAAGACGATCACCAAGGCTCGACTAGAGAGGCTCGGTCCTAGTTCCACAATCCGTTTACCCAATGTGGTTGGTTCGTCGTAACGAAACCGCCTGAGGTGATGGAGCCACTGCATGATTTGTTGTTTCGATAGACTCGGCTGCACACGGAAAGGGCGGTCTCCGACCGACATCACTCCCACAGGGCTAACTCGATCCAGGCAAGCCAAGGCTAACCCACCTGAGACAAATAATGCGTGCTCATATTTGGTCCGCTGTTCACTGCCGATCATCATCGAAGCCGACGTGTCGATTAGCAGATAGACAGGAAGTCGTTTGGGAGTTTCATATTCCTTGATAAAAATCTTTCCCGTCCGTGCGGTGACTCGCCAATCGATCGATTTAATGGGATCTCCGGCAACATAGGGTCGTGATTGAATGTATTCCAGACCCGCACCTCGATAGGGTGATACGTCAGTCCCGTAACTCAAATGGTCCGCTAATCGCTTGACGGCAATGATGAATTGCCGCGAGTCGAGACTGCCGAGCTCTTGAAGGTGTCCATCCATCAGCTTATGCGAGTACCTCGCCATCACCATTTGTCTCAGCGCCAATTTCATTGAGCATCTGTCGCAAGACGCCTACGGTCGTCAAACCGTCCGCCAACGCTTCGTAATTGAGGCGAATCCGATGCAATACGACGTCTTCCGCCAAGGCGTAGAGATCTTCTGGAATCACGTAATGCCGTTTGTGAATCAGAGCACGTGCCCGAGCTGACTTGATCAATGCGATACCTGCGCGGGGGCTACAACCGAGTTCAATCGCGGGATGCGTGCGAGTTCGGTTGACAAGGTCAACGACGTGATCTGTAAAGGTATCACTCACGTGAACGCTCTGAATGGCTTCCATCGCCTTCACAAGCTCAGCGCGGTCCGCCACGGACTGTTCGTCCAAGACATCAAATTCCGTACGTGCCACGGCGCCAGCGCCCTCACGACGCACACCGAGTTCGGTGTTACGGCGTAAAACTTCCTTCTCCTCGCTTGGTGTCGGATATTCGAGGCGGTGACAGAGCATGAAACGATCAAGTTGTGCCTCAGGTAATTCAAACGTTCCCGCTTGTTCCACCGGGTTTTGGGTTGCGATTACGAGAAAAGGTGCTGGCAATGAATAGTTTTCATTCCCAATCGTAACCTTCCGCTCCTGCATCGCTTCCAACAGAGCACTCTGGACTTTAGGAGCCGCCCGATTGATTTCGTCCGCCAACAAAAGGTTGGTGAAAATGGGACCCTTGTGGGTGCGGAATTCATGCGTCTGCTGGTCGAGAATCTCGGAGCCAATAATGTCAGAAGGCAACAGATCGACCGTGAATTGGATGCGGCTGAACTCCAGGTCAATTGATTTCGATAAGGCCGATACCAGCAAGGTCTTAGCGAGACCGGGCACGCCTTGCAGGAGCAGGTGTCCACTCGTAAATAAAGCGATCAACAATCGCTCAACGACGACATCTTGTCCGACGACAACCGTACCTACACGGTTCCGTATCGCGTTGATGAATTCGTACGTGCTGTCCGAAATGGTTGCGTCCGACGGCTCCACCTGTTCACTACTCATACGATTGCCTTCGATTCCAAATAGATAAGATGCGTTGCGTTGTGCAAACAACAACAACTACTATTCAAACACAGACGCAACTTAATATCTACGCGAACGAGATCACGCGGTTGATTTTGTCTGCGTTAAGGAGATGGAACGACATGCTGTTTTGTGTCAAAATCAAGGAGAATCAGATGAGCGAATGTCTTCCCTTCTGATTTAGCGATCATCACTTTTACGAGACTTCCGCTGTAAAGGGAACTACCAAGTGAAATTGCACTTTTTGGGGGCGAATCGGCAGGTGACCGGTTCAAGGTACTGTCTCGAAACTGCCCACTCGCGAGTCATGATCGATTGTGGCTTGTTTCAAGAGCGTCAATTCAAGACGCGGAATTGGAGAAAATGTCCCATTCCCCCCGAGAGCATCGATGCGCTCGTGCTCACGCATGCTCATATCGATCATTGCGGCTTGATTCCGCGACTTGTGGGTGAAGGTCTCAATGCGCCCCTGTTTATGACAGCGCCCACCGCAGACCTCGTCGAAATCATGCTGCGAGATGCAGCTCACATTCAGTTGGAAGATCTTGCCTACAAGAAAAAACGACATCGGAAAGAGGGACGTAAAGGCCCTCATCCGAACGAACCGCTTTTCGATGACAACGATGTTGACCAAACATTGCCAATGATTCAGCCCGAAAGCTACAACACTGCTGTCAAAGTGACAGAAGATGTGACGCTTACCTTCCACGAGGCGGGCCACATTCTTGGTTCAGCCATGTTGGAGTTTCAGGTTCGTGAAGGCGGAAAGAATTGTCGCATCATTTTTTCTGGCGACATCGGCCAGTGGGACAAGCCGCTCATTCATGACCCCGCCGTATTTACCTCAGCGGACTATATCGTCATGGAATCGACCTACGGGGATCGGGACCACAAAGAGGGTGGCGATATCCTTGAACAATTAGAGCAGGTGATCATTTCGACGGTTCCAGCAGGTGGCAGGGTTGTCATCCCAACCTTTGCGGTTGAACGTGCTCAAGAGTTGATGTTCTTCATTAGTCAGCTGGTTTACGAGGACCGCATTCCGGATATCCCCGTTTATCTTGACAGTCCCATGGCCGTCGATGTGACTCAAGTATTCCGTCGACATCGGGACCGATTTGACGATGAGACATGGGAGGCGATCACCCAAGGCACGCCACCTTTGAATTTTCCAGGGTTACAGATTTCGAGAACCACGGCACAATCAAAGGCGATCAACGCCAAAGATGAACCGTCCATCATTATGTCGACGTCGGGAATGTGCACCGCCGGACGGATCAAGCACCATTTGCGACGAAACATCAGTTGCCCGGAATCGACCATTCTGTTCGTGGGTTACCAGGCTCACGGGACGCTCGGTCGTCGCATCCTCGATGGTCATCGCGAAGTTCGGATTCACGGTCAAAACCATGAAGTGAAGGCAAACGTTGCGCAGATCTTTGGTTTTTCGGGCCACGCTGATCGAGCCGCGCTGCTCCATTGGCTGAGCCATTTTGAGCAACCGCCACAACGGCTCTTCCTGACTCACGGTGATGAAGAAGCGGCGACGAGTCTTGCTACCGAGATTCGGCAAAATCACCAATGGCGGGTCTTAGTGCCCGATTATGAGTCGGCAGTAGATCTCTAGCCGAGGGAGATTCCAAGACGACTCGTTTTCATGCCGTGACAGGTCGTCTGAATGCCGATCTGGATTTGCCTGTGACCAAAACGGGGTTTGGGTTTAACCCGCTTTTTGGACGGACTTCAGGGTCGTCAAGTATTCGATGAGGTTAATGAGCTCTTTTTCGGTCATCAACTTGTGCAGGTCAGCCGGCATCAGAGAGATGGGCTGCTTCTCGATTAATTCGACGTCGGCAATGGGGAAGCGTCGCAAGACTGCTTCATTGTCTTTGATCTGAACTTCCTCATTCGACTGACTGATCAACACTCCCGAGACCACATTGCCATCGGCTAGTTCGATCGCGTAGGTTTCGAAGTTGTGGCTGATCCCGGCGCTGGGATACAGAATCGATTCATAGAGGGCCTCGCGACTTAGTTTGCTGCCAATTTCGCTCAAGTCCGGACCTACTTTTTTGCCTTGCCCTTGAACGATGTGGCACTTTGCACAGGTGCCTTGTTCTGCAAATACCTGCTTGCCGGCTTGCACTTCACCACGGACTCGAACGAGATCGGGAATCGAGGGTAGCGGCTTATTTTCTTTGGATGGAGAAAGTGGGAACACCTTGCTGCCTCGTTCTCGTAGATCTTTCCATGGCAGCTTGTTTAATTCAGCTGCGGAAGCAACCTGTAAGTCTTGTGGGAGCTCTTGATCTTCTGCCAATTCAACGAGAATCTCGGCACCTTTACGAATACGAGCCAAGCTGCGGAGTGCCTCACGTCGAGTGTCGTAATCCTTTTTGTCCCGGTCGAGAATTGGCTCCAGGACCGTCACAGCTCGGTTATCTGTTGAATTGCCGAGAACTTTCAACAACGCGAGTACTTGTTCTTCGTCGCCTTCCTTAAGTTTTGAGCGGATGCCATCGAGCTGACCTTTCGCCAACAACATCCTAATTGCTTCGATTCCATTGGCCTCGCTGGGATGTTCGGTGGCAATCTGCAAAACTTCGTTGTAACGATCTGACAGATTGAACCGACCGACCAATTCGATGAATTTTCGACTTCCGCGAAGACTGTCTAAGGTTGCTGAAAGTTTTTCAAGGTCCGCAGCGTTTTCCTTGGGGTCCAATGTCTTGATGCGACTGAGTGCCTCGCCGGTGATGAGTTGGTGTCGTGCTTCATCCAGCTCACCGCGACCTCCGAATGCCAATGCCAATAAGGCTCCACGGACGTTTTCTTCCGGGAGAAAATCAAAGGAGCGAAGGAACCTGGGGAGTTGCTCGGCTGGTGTGCTGGGATCCCCGACAATACGCAGCAGATACTCGGGCGTTTCCTCACCTCGAGAACGCCAGATAATATCTCGACCCGCGGCGGTCTTCAAAGGGTCATCGACTCGATCAAGCCATGCGCTGAGACAATCATTCCAATCTTGATGAGCACCGATTCCTAACGCTTCCAGATACCATCGATCTTTTCCATCATGAAGTTCGGCGAGTGTGGCCCAGACCTCGGCCTTTTCGGAATGGTCCATTCCGCGTAGAGCGATGGCACACTCCCGTCGAACTTGAGGAGAGATGTCTTTCGCCAACGAAGCTACAACGGCCATCGTGTCAACGTCCTGCAGTTGGCGTGCGAGTCGTATCGCAACGATCCGAATCTGCGGATCCTTGTCCTGGCTTGCCAGGTCAACGTAGGTTTGGCCACGGCCGGGGATTTTACCGAGCAACCATAACGCTCGTGCGCGCTCGTGGGGGATGTCGCTTTGCCACAGCTTTACCAATGCTGGCTCGGCTGTCGCGCCCATGCCATGCAACGATGTCCACGCCATATGTCTGACGGCATAGTTGGGGTTCTTTAATGCCTCGACGGATCCACTCGCTGTCGAGAAATCGAACTTAGGAGTGGCATAACGGGGACTTGCTCCTTTGCGAGTGATCCGGAAAATGCGGCCGCGTGAAAGGTCTCGCATTTGGTGACCGCCTACGCCTGGATCGTACCAATCGGCGACGAGCACCGATCCGTCTGGAGCCACCTTCACATCCGAGGGCCGGAACCAACGGTCACGATTTCCATCCAACATGTTGACTACGTCAGCTTGATAGCCTGCTCCGTCCGGGGTTTTGATGTAGGCGCGAGTAATGCTCGGACCCGCATCGCAATGTAGCAGTTGACCATGGAAAACCTTCGGGAGTGCATTTCCCTCGTAAACGGTAATACCGGTTGGCGATCCAGCACCGGTTAGTAGCAAGTTGGGAACAACGCCCGGGTCGTTGAGATGCCAGTGGCGGGTCGGAACCTCTTTCGACATACCGGTTCGAGCTGTTTTCCAACCTGCTCGTGTCATCTCGTTTCGGTAGCCATAGTTCCCGAACTCCATCACGTAATTGATGCGGACTGCTCGATTGCCGTCATCATCGTTGTCTGATTGCCAGACGGTTCCAAAGGAGTCGACGGTGGCCAGCCAGTTGTTGCGAAAATTCCAGCCAAGCGTCTCGAATTCACTCAGGTCGGGATTGCAGCGGAAGACGAGTCCTTGTTGATAAGGACTTTCGTTGACGGAAACGATGTTCCCCGCCATGTCTTGGACAGGTTCGCCATCTGCGTTGAGTAATTGTTTCCCTTCGTTCCCGAAATTGAAATAAAGCTTTCCGTCGGGACCGAAGACGAAAGCGTGGATTCCATGGTCGTGCTGGACGCCCGAAATGCCCTGGAACCAAACCTCTTTTTTATCGGGCTTGTCGTCACCGTCTTCATCCGTGAAGCATAGGACGTGAGGGCCTGCCGAAACGATGACTCGATTTCCGAGAACGCAAACGCCATGGGGCGAGTCAATGTCTTTGCCTTGATAAAAGACTTTTTTCTTGTCGGCTTGGCCATCTCCGTCGGTATCCTCCAGGATGAGAATCCGATCGCCTTCCGCACGCTTATTTCGATGACCGCGATAGTTGACTATTTCACAAACCCAGACGCGACCTCGATGATCGATGTCGATATTGGACGGGCTCAAAAGCATGGGTTCAGCGGCGAAGAGAGTGACCTCTAATTCATCGTGAATGTCGAGGTTTTCGACGGCCACATCCGCAGTGCGTTCATCACTGTCGGCGCTACCGGCGACGATGGTCGGTTTTTCTGTGTAGACCAGAAAGCGTACACTTGAATTTCCCCCAGCCGCTTGCTTGGTTCCTCCCTCATCAAGTGCGCCCTGTGCCTGGAAACGAGTGAAACCCGCTGGCAAATCGAACTCGATTACGGAATTGGCATGGGCGCCAATTCCTTTGGAAATCGATTTGCCAGCGACTCTCAACTCACCGCCACCACAGTTTTTGTTGACTCGAATCTGCCCCCATTCACTCGTGGCAGATTTCCATGTCAACTCAGTCAGCGACTTTTCGCCCTGCGGACCGCTGATCCGTGGATCGATCCAGTCCGCCCAGTCGCAACTGATACCGTTACCGCCGTCATTGACCACCAGATATAGCTTCTTGGCGTCACTGAGTTTCACGTCGATGTCGACGGCGTGGTTGGGCGTCCGCGGTGTTACAACGGGGCTGCGAAAAATCGCCTTGGCCGTTTCTTTGTTCGGCTTCTTGACTTCACGTTTGGCCGCGGGCTTCGGGAAATCTTGATTGGCTTCGAGATCCTGCCGAGTCGGGGTTTTTCCACCCACGCCGTTCTCGGGTACATCGTCGCCCGCCGTCCAGACGATTGCGTTCAGAACAACCTTGCGAAAATTATCGTCTCCCCAATTCCAATGGAAATGACCGCCCGTGAAACCAAAGCCTCGACCCCCGTTGGGACGCTCTGATGCCCAGGCGACATGTTGAATGTCACCGCGTGCCATGGCAGCTCGGACATGAGGGTTGCCACTGTGAGGCCCATCGGATCGCTTCATGGTGCTCTCCGGTGGGTGGGCCGACAGGATGGGGGTCACACCTTCAAGTTCCGGACGAAATCGCATGTGGAAATACCATTCGTCGTTGACCGAGAATGGCTCTACACCTTGTGTCACGGGATGGTCGGGAAGCGTTTTGAATTCGGCAACCCAGTGAGGATTGACCGACCAATGGGTTTCAAAGTAGCCGCCGATCCAATTCAGAAATGCGTCCCCTGATTTTCCCTTGGGAACTTCGACGCCGTAGTGAATGCAGACAAGGCCCACACCCTGTTCCATCACTGCGTTAAATTCGTCGATGTGTTTGTTCAATAGATGGCCACCACCGCCATCACAATAGACGATAATCGTATCCGCGCCATCGAGTGACTCGAGACCATCAGCAGGCCAGCCGTTCTGAAAAACCTCGGTTTCGTATCCTGGCATGTTGTCACGGAGATACTTGGCGAGAAGCAGGCAACCGGCATTGTGCTCGTGTGAGCCGTAGCCATGGCTGCGTCTGCCCGCGATAAAGACCGCCTTCTTTTTTTGATCGTTGTTGGTTGAGTCGGCTGCAGCGAGATTCTTCAGACGCAGATCCTTGAATTGCACAACCATTGGAGGACCTGCATGAAGTTGCAAAGCCAAAATGCCCTTCATGGCCCGTTTGGCCTCTTCGTGATCCGTCACCTCAACCGTCACATTGCCATTGATCTCGTGGACCAGACGATTGCCTTTGGCAATAATGCGGTAGTCATTCCATTCCTCTTTTTTGATCGACTTCAGAATCTTTTCTTCAGCTGTCGTTTTGCCGACATTCTCCTTCGATCCATCCGCATTGATGACAACCTGGTTTCCTCTCATTGCCAGGATTCCTCGCCCACCCTCTTCATACAGGATGCCCGAGTAGGTTCCATCGGAATCAAAGTCGGCTTGATATCCACGTACGACCCAGTCGCCATGGTCCTTGCTGCGATATTGAATGCCAGAATTACCGCCGACGATGCGGAATTTGAGCTTCAATTCGAAATCGCCGAGTTCCCCGTCCTTCCAGACCAGAAAAGTATTCCCCTTGGTGGGATTCTCTGCGGTTGTTTGACCGGTGATCGCTCCATCTTCAACTCGCCAGAAATCCGGGTTCCCATCCCATCCCTTGAGCGTTTTTCCATCGAAGATTGATTTGAATCCATCCTCCGCACTCGTCGGTCCTGCGAGAGTGAGAGCAGCGAGAACAGCGAGTGACAATACCACTGGGGTCTTCATGAAGGGGTCTCCCAAATTTTGATGTGCTGTTGGGTGAGAACGGGGACACCGACAGAACAATTGCGTGCCTACGGACGAGTGATAATCTTCGCCTGAGGAGGAGACACAAAGTTGTGTTGGTGAGCAGCGACTGACGGAACGTCCATTTCTCCGGATTGAAGCCAGACGCGATAATTCAAAGGTAATGAATGACCATCATTGAGATCGTATTCAAAATAGGAACCGAATCGACCGTAATCCCGCTCGCTATAACGCGCAGGCTTGGGATTGCCGGGATGATCCAGATAACAGCAGGTAAAACGTTGATCGCCCAGAACAAAAGATTGAGCGTTCCAAGGCAAGTTGCGGTGCTCAGGTTTGTCCGGACTCCAGTTTCGAGTCTCACCTGGTTGGCCGCGACCGTCGGGACGAAGGTAATAAGTTTGTGCTTTCGTTTCGCCAGCAACTTCTTGAGATGCCCGAAACTGAAATCCCGCATGCTGAGGATCGCCGTCAAGTCGCACGGGACCTTTGGTACTGGTGAGTTGAGAGGCGAATTCGATCAGATGCCCGCCCGGCAGATGATAAACCGTCATCTCACGCAGCTCCTTCGCAAACACTTCTCCATCTCGACCATGCCAGTTGATGGCAACGCGGTGACGGCCCAAAACGGGTCCAGCCTCAATGCCGAGTGTTTTTACGTGTTGTTGTGACTCTCCCTTGCGGCAGTGCCAAGTATCCGCTTGCTTGTCTCCATAACTGATGCGGTTAAAGCCATAAAACAGTCCGCGGTGATGAGAGAATTTTCCTCCCGGACCCTTCGTCACGATCTGTTCACCCTTCGGGTCAAACACGTGATGGAAGACCTTCACAGTTTTCTCCAGAGCCTCCGGAGAGGACGTGTCGGGTGCTGCATACATGTATCGCAGGATGGGCCGGTCGGCATAGCTGAGTTGGGAGAAAACTCCTTCGTTATCGTCCCAACTGAAATGCCCCTTCGATTCTGGTTCGGATGGTGCGAGCTGGATCTTGTAGAGACGTGTCTCGTTCGCTTTCAAAGTTGGTACGATGAAAACTAGTTCGCGAGCTTCCGGAGACGAATCCGTTGCGAGCAGGGAAGGGCGAGTGATTTGACCGACCAATTTTTCTTGGTCAGGGCCAACAAGCTCGACCCTATCCACCGTTTGGAGTGAATTTGGAAGACGAATTGGAACCGTGATCGGTACCTGTTCATGACTTTCAGGGCCGGCCTGAATCTCGACCCGGAATTGCTCAGCTGCCGGCGCCACCGAAGTGATCGCGGGCACCAAGACGCTGGAAGATTGTATGAGCATCAGCAGAATGATAAGTCTAAGAATGGAATTCATAGTCGATATTCTGGTCGGAGGGAATTTTTCGAATGGAGGCATGCATCGTAAAGGACACAATCTGTGAAAACAACAGACAAGGCGGCTGGATTGCCTTAAATTTCCGGCGGAGAATTCGTTCGCCGGGGAAGCTGTCCAATCGGCTTTCGCCATTCCCTGGCTTAAGTGAGCTGAGTGTCCATTGCGCCGTTAGGGGGGGCGGAAGCTTTTAACCCGCAGCGTTGGCAGGAGCTCCTGCACGATGTCGTTCCCGATTGATCCGCTCGTAAAGTCGCTGGTAGCGATTTTTCTCGGGACGTTCCCTTTGCAGGAGCAGAAGATGCTGGAGTGCTTCCTCGTAACGCTGTAACTCCGTCAGTAGAACCGCCAGTTCGAATCGCCAATCTCCGCGAGAACGATTCTGACTGACCGCTTTTTCAAGAAAGATTACTGCTTGCCCAGGGCGTCCTTGGAGTCGGTGGAGTGTTCCGGTTACGTAGGCCAGTTTGTCTGCGGGCAGTTCTGACCCAGAGAGTATTTCGTCAGCTCGAGCAAGCAAAAGCTTATACGTTTTGAGCTCTTCCGGAGCATTGAAGTTGCGACGCGCAACGGTCAGTAGCAGCTCGGATCGCGGTGGCAAGATCTGATCGATGAGTTGTTCAACCGATAGTTGTTGACGCGCATAGATCACAATGTCGTCGAGATGTTCAGAAGAAAGCTCCAAGCTGCGACGCCAGCTCCGACAAGCTTGTTCGACGCGTCCCTGATGGAGATCGAGCAGGCCGGTCCAATACCATTGTGACGCATCGCCCGGCGCTAGGGTCCGTGCCCGTTCCAGATGGATCTGATTGTCAGCTTGGGGGGACTTAATCGCGCTCAATTCTGCGAGCAGGTAATGGACTTGAGGAATCGTAGGAGCGGCAATGCGAGCAGCAATCGCATGTAGTTCTGCTCGTGCCAAATGGCGGATGCTGGGTTGTGACAGCAGGCGAGATACCGCTTCTTGATCGCCCTGCTGTCGCAATGCGTTGATCGTCTTGTGGAGATGCCAGACCGAGGATTGACTCCAAAGCTTGGGATTGCGTTCGGAGGAAGTTGGTGATTTAGCAGCCGATGAGAAACCGTTGAGTTCCGTTGTCAAACTGCGATATGTTTCTGCTCGGTACCGTTGCGTGAGTAAGGCAGCGAGATGCTGGTGGGCGTGAGCGTCGTCCCATCGTTTTGGGAGAGTGTCTTCGATTTCTTTGATGAGGATTGCAAGCTCTTCTGGTGAATCCATTTCCGCAACGCGATCGAGAGGTGCCTTCCGCAACGCACTCGCAATCTCAGCCGTGCGACGCAACTCAATGCAACCGAACAGACAGCCCAGGAGTAGCATGCCAAGAACCAAGGATGTCAGCAAAGAGGGGGGCGTCAGAATGAACAAGGAGGATCGTGAGAGGTGCGCCGCATCCGAGTCTGGTTGTAACAGGATGTCGCTCTGGTAAAAATTTGTCTTTTTGTTGCTTTGTTTTGTTGCGGGTACGTCGTCCGATGAGCGTGTTGATGAACCGCCGGCCTTTGCGTCTGCTGAAAGAGAAACGCATGCAACTCGACCCACCACTGCTCCGCAGATCGTTGCCATCAGGAGCATATTCGCAGGAATGTACAAGCCGAAATCAAAACATGCTCCCACAACTTGACTGGTCAATGCAAAGGTGCCTGTCACCGCCAGCATCGTGTTCGTCGTACCACCCACCTGGAAAAGTCGTATCAATGCCAAGGTTGTGAAAAGGATACTGATCAACAACAAGGAGAGAGCGACGAGGCCTCCTTCGACGAGGGCTTGGATATATTGGTTCTCTGCATGGAAATGCGCGATGTCACGCAAATACCGTGTCTGAAATCGCTCATAAACATAGCGATAGGTTCCGAGGCCAGTGCCGGTGCCCCAAAAGTCCGGCACGGTTTGCAAGGCATCCAGCCAATTTGGAAATCGACCTGATTCTAGAGCCGCATCACGCTCAAGCCGATCGAAACGATTTGCGACGAATTCGGTTTGACCGGCCCAACTCATTAAGGCTGCGCCGGCGACCAATACCAAAGCCATCCCCGCGGCCGCCCTGCGATGTTGGCTTTTGAGCGCCAAGGCAAAAGCGGTGACACCGAAGGCCACAAACATCGCCAAAATCGAACCCCGTGAAGCCGTGCATAAGACGCCCCCCGAGATTGAGATGACCAGGATGATGATGGACAATCGAGGTGCGTTAAGACTGCCCACGTAATCGCTGACCTGTTCACGCAGCGAAGCGATGCGTTTACTCAGATCGTTACTCTGAGGGTGGATCCAGATCCATAAGCCAAGGCCGGCGGCGAGACACAGATTGAGGAAACCGCCGGCATTGTTGCGATTGACAAAGGGGCCAAAAGACTCCACTCCACCGTAAAGGGGTTCAAAGAACCAATAGAATTTTCCATTCCACGTCAATCTTTGGACGACGCCGAAAAAAGATAATGCTGCACCTCCAACCGCGGTACTAACGCACAGCCAGAAAATCGCACGCCGTTCAACGAAGCACAGTGATGCCAGGATGAAGACGGACGTTCCGAGCGTCAGCAATGCGACCTGCTCACGGGTGGCTGCTGCATACAGTGTTCGTGATATGTGGCTTGGTAAAACGGATTCCTCTGTCTGCATGTCGCCGACAGGGGGGGAGGCAAACTCCCGTTGATACTCGACCGATTCCCCCGCAAACCATTTGCCGAGCGACGGTGTCCAGGGAATCAATTGCAGGACTCCAAGTAAGATTCCCAACAGTAACGGTAACCAAGCGGTGGGCATGAATGAAGGGCGATTCGACGGACGATATCGAACTACCAGTTCCAAGCCTAACAGGATCGCAACCGCGAGTAAGAGGAGCCATTGCACGTCGGCCCAAACACCGCCAAAAAACCACGGCGTTATCACTAACGCGATCAGAAGTGTGATGCGAATCGTATTGGCCAATGAGTTCATATCGTTGAATGGCTGGGGGTGTTCCTTCATTTTAACGTTGCCACTGCCTCGGTCGGTACAGATTCATCCGAAAAGAGTCTTTGACCGCGCGCGATCAAACGGTGTTTGACGACATTAAGGGTCAACCTCGACTCAAAACCGCCCCCCGCTTGGGATCGGGCTACAATTCGATGATCGGACTTACGGTGATTTTTTATGCAACTCAATCTCATCCAAAACACGCTGTTTTTAGCTTGCCTCGGTCTCCTTGGAGGTTTGGCATTGGGCTGTCGGCCGGCTGACCGCGCCGCTGTGTCGCAGGAGAGCAAGGTGACCGATTGGAGAACCCTGCTAACGGATGACTCGGGTGAGTTGGTTCAGGAGGTCTGGGAGATTCACACGGTGCGTGGTGCCAAAGTCGGTCACCGACATACACGTGTCTTTGATTGCCAATCGGATTCTCAGAATGGTCAACGTATCGAGGCCATGGATGTCCTGGAAACGAAACGATTCGGGGAAGTTGTCGAACAACAATTGAAGACCGTCAGTTGGGAAGCGAATGAGGGACAGCTGCTGGGATTTGCTTACGAGCTGCGGAGCGGTGAGACGGTCATTGCAGCAGGAGGATTGGTAGAAGAGATGCTCTGGTCACCTCAAAACGGAGGTCCCTTTGCGATTGAGCGTTCTTTGAGAATGCAGCCGATGGAACCCGGAGAATCGCGAGTTGTTGAGGGTTTTGTTCCCGTTCTTAATCGAATCGTCCAGTGGCGATTGTTCGCGAAAGAAATTGAGTCCGTGAAGATCGATGGACAGGCACTCGATCTCTTGAAAATCATCGTTACCGATGCCATGCCGAGCGAATGGTCTTTGCCGACGTTGTTATGGGCCGATGGAGAAGGCCAGGTATTGAGAACCCACGAGGGTTTGTTGGATCGCATCACGGTTCGATCGACGAAACAGGGCGCGATGGGACTGAATGATCTCGCTCGGCTTGATTTAGGGTTGGATGTTGGCGTGCCACTGGCCAATCCCAGCTTCAATCCTCATGAATGTCATCAGGCGATCTATCGAATTCGTCTGCAGGGCATCAATCCTGTAGACGTTTTTGCCTCCGGGCCGTCGCAGCAAGTCGCTCCTTCATCGAATCCTGCAGATGGGACGCTGTTAACCGTGCAGCAGATAACTCCTGAATCGATGCTCCGTTCCAGTGAGGAAATACTTCTGCCTACAGCGGAAGATACCCGTCCCAATGCGTTGATTCAAAGCGATGATCGACAGGTGAGGGCAATCGCGGATGCTGTAGCTGATTCGATTGAAGATCCTTTTCAGGCGTCGGTCGCGTTAGAACAATATCTGTTTCGCCAACTTGCTAAGAAGAACTTCAGTCACGTCTTTGCCAGTGCTGCGGAGGTCGCGAAAAGCCGGGAGGGTGATTGCAGTGAGCATGCTGTGTTGCTGGCTGCAACCTGTCGAGCACGTGGGATTCCGGCACGTGTCATCATCGGGCTCGTTTATTCGGTTCCGGAAGGAGGTTTCCTTTACCACATGTGGAATGAGGTTTGGATCGAAGATCGCTGGATTCCCTTGGATGCAACGCTGGGACGAGGGGGAATTGGTGCTGCCCACCTTAAAATACGCGAGAGTAACCTGGCGGAAGAGTCAGCCTATGAACTGGTTGCACCCGTTCTTTTCCTAACGGATCGACTCGAAATCGAAATCGTCGATTGCCAGCCGCCCGCTCAGTGATCTAGTCGTCGTCGGATCCGCCCGAACAAGGGACGCAACAAAACGAGACCGATGAGCAGGATTAGCAGGCCGGATGGCTCCGGAACCATCGAGAGGCGAACGTTTTCCAGCCCTCCTCCGCCTAACAGGGATCCGTCGATGCTCAAATCGGTGAGGAGAAAATCTTCCGAAAGTCCTGCCGGAGCAAGCGATTCCAATCGGAGTTCCGAAAAGCCGTCGACATTCAGTTTGAAAATCTTATCGGCGCGATCGACGTCAAAGATGCCGTTCAGGGATTCTCCGTGACCCGTCGTGAAAATGTTTTCCTCAGAGGTCAGCTGGAAGGAGGTCAGGATCTGATTTTCACTGTCCACCACAATATCGCCTGTTTGGGGATCGTATTCTAGAACGATTTCCCCTTCACTTGGGGCCGCGGCGGTAAAGATTGCGGCTTGAGGACCTTGTTCATAAGTTCCAGTTTGCAAGGCCTCGACCAAATCACCGCTTTCAAAAAGCGCATTGTCGTTCCAGTCACCGTCACTCCAACCAGATACGATTCCAAGTTCATAATTGCCAACTTGAAACACGGTTAAGAGATCGGTTGAGTTGAATTCTCGGTCGCGGTTTGCATCGCCAGGGATCGCTTCTTCCCAGCCGATGTCTCGAAGCACGGCACGATCCAGTCGAGTCGGAAAGGCACGTTCGCCTGGGTAAATTCCCGGAGCCAGTAGTGCCTCTTGAAGCTCACCATTCCAAGGACTTTTCGTGTCGCTGATGAAATGAGCTTCGAACTCGTCTAATTCTAAATTCGGATTGGTCGGGCTGCCGACGGCCACAGCCCGGGGGCCAACAAAACGATTCTGGGAATCGACGTGATCATTGAATGAAACAGAGATCCCAATTCCTAACAAGTGAATGATCTCGTGCATCGCAACGGTAATGAAATCGAATTCGTCTGAATCCAAATTATCGGTGGAAAGATCGAAATGCCAAGGAACCTCTTCGGGGTCATTGTTGAAGCTGAGACGACCGCCCATCGGTCCAAAGTCGGTTGCCGGATCATCCATAGCTCCCAGTTCACCACGGTATCTGACTCGGTTCGCCCATTCCTCAGTTCCGATCCCAAGTGGCCCCGTATCCTCGGCCTGAGCCAAACGCCCTGGGAGCGGTCGGCCAGCGACAAATATTTGCATCGTGTCTGCGGGAATCGGTAGGTCCGACAAGATGATCGTCTGCGTTCCGTCCGGTAAGGTGAAAAATGAACTCCAACCGTTGTCGCCCTCCGGAATAATCGAATCCAGGTCGTCGACATACCAATTCACCAAGCGACCCGCCGTCTCTAACGCCTCGCGTCGATCAGGATCGTCAAAAAAACCATATGAGTCGTAACGGTAATCGAAGTCAAAGATCAGCCCTGCATAAGAAGTGATGGGAGCTGCTAGAAGACACGTCAGCGCTAGTAGAATGTTGCGATTCATTGACCAGAGCGAAGGGGTTTCAGGGAGAGACACTTTCAGGCAAATGAAGTTGTCATCCCTTCAGCATATCAATGAATGAGAAAAAGGGGCGCAATTGCTCCCCTGATTCTCTACGAAGAAGTTGCCGAATGTTCGGGTTTTCCCGATTCAACGGATTCTCGGCTAGCGCACGAAAAAACGGAGCGTAAAAACGCTCCGTTTTTCACTTTGATGGGTCGGATGACCCGTCGTATTTTTCTGGCTTACGATCGACGTCGCAGACCGAGCAGAGCCATCAGGCCGAATCCAACCAAGAGGATCGAGGAGGGTTCGGGCACTACAACGATGTCCAAGCCACCGGCGTCAAGTGCGTTGTTTCCCGAGCCATCGGGAGTCAACGATCCGGAGATCGACATGTCTGCTGCGATTGCGTCTCCACCCAAACCGCCGGGCAGAACGTTGCCGAAGTCGATGCTATTGTAAGCACCAGCACCAGCGGAAAGCTTGAAGAGCTTCGCGGGGGTGATGAGATCGAAAGGCGGTGCGATTACGCCAGGAGCAACGTTAGCTGGAATGAAAAGGTTACCAGCGGACTTTGCTTCGAAAGTCGTCACCGAACGGGATGGGCTGTCCAGGCTCAGGTTACCACTCGCGGGATCATAGATAACGCTAACAGGACTAGCGTTTACAATCGAGGAACTGGCAAAAATCAAGGCTGCTACAGCAAATGCAGTATAACGGGCAATTCTCATATAAGTCTCCCTCCACCAAAGTTGAAAAAGTCGAAGCGTTGATAGCTAGTTAAAAGTCGAAAACAAAAAAAAGGCACCCGAATCCTCACTCCATACGCAACGCTCTTTGAGCGTTAGATAGAGTCGAGAATACGAGTGCCTTCGTTAGCTTCCCTTTCAGGGTTATTTCAGTGCCGAACGATTGTCTTCTGATTCGGCGGTTAAATTCGTCACGGGCAGTCCTTGGTTTCCATCTCCAACTGCCTCTACATTACTGGAAGAATCGTTACTGTCAACATTCTACCTGCCCTTTTTTTCTGAATTGTCACGGTATTCCAGATTACCAAGACTGCATGGCTTCTGCATGTTTTCCCTGCTTTACGGTCTTTCGAATAGGGCAGCCTAAAAAATGATACCTTTACCGTGGTTTTTGGGATGTTTGCAAAATCTTGGCTGTTGATCAGAGAATTCCTGGCGAGGATTTGATGCTGTGGAAAAATTTGAGATGAACCTGCTCTTAAGAGGGGTTCAGTCAGTTTTTTCGAGAAGAAAATTTTGGATTCAGACGGGATTCATCGTCCTCTGCGGAGAAGTTGACGGTACGTTACCGTCGCAGATCACGCCGCAGAGCTTGGCTTTGGAGCAAGGTTGGCGACAAGGGGAACTGGAGTTGGCCTGAAATGGCTGAAAGAAACTTTCCATTTGTCGGGTTCCCGACGGAGTAATGGTGCAAATCACCCATATCCAGGATGTCTTTTCGCGGATAGCAGATCACCGAACGGGAGACGTTCGTCGAACTAGTGGCTGCCCGTTTGGACTTCACGCAGCGAACGATAGTAGTCGATCGATCTGCGGAGGCCTTCTTCAAAGGAGATAGGAGGTTCGTAGTCGAGCCATTTTTGGGCGAGGGTGATGTCCGCCAGACTGTGTTTGACGTCTCCGACACGAGGATCGACGTAGGTGGCAGAAACATCGGTATCGAGGAGTTTGTTCAATTGATTTAGTAGGTTGTTGAGACTCGTCGATTTTCCATTCGCAACATTGAATGATCGTCCGCCTATTCCCTCGGCCTCAGCGGCCAGAAGGTTACCGTGAACCACATTCTCGATGAAGGTGAAGTCGCGACTTTGTTCGCCATCGCCGTAGATCGTCGGCGAATTCCCGGCCAGTAAGCTGGTAATGAATTTTGGAATGACAGCGGAGTAGGGACTATTCGGATCCTGTCGCGGGCCGAAGACGTTGAAATAGCGAATACAAACGGTTTCTAGACCGTAGGTGTGATAGAAAGCTTGGCAATAATACTCGCCTGCAAGTTTGGCCACGGCGTACGGTGAGCGGGGGCTTGGTAGATCGCTTTCTCGTTTGGAGCTGTGGGGTTGATCTCCATAGGCACTGCTCGAAGCCGCATAAATCACTCGACGGACACCTGATCGACGCGCTTGATCAAGAATCTTAAGCGTTCCAGTGACGCAAGCCTCGTGGGTATCCAGAGGTTTCTCAACGCTTCGCGGTACTGATGCCAGGGCTGCCTGATGAAAGACGCAATCCACGTCTTCCATCGCCTCTGCGACTGCCGCCGAATCTGTGATGTCCGCTTCGATGATCTCGATCTTGTCTGAGAAGTCGGCTAGGTTCTCGCGGTATCCCGTGCTGAAATTGTCGAGGATTCGAACCGAGTCACCGCGCTGGACAAGCGCTTGGGCAATATTGGAGCCAATGAATCCGGCGCCGCCGGTGACAAGATAATGTTTCATGATGATCCTCGAGTCTCGTGAATGTGACTCACCTAAAAATGTGAGCCCATTCCAGTAACGGATCCGATCCGTAGCGCAAGATGGCGCCGCAACATACGGGCACAGCACCATGACACGCTTTCGGATAACATAGCTTTTTCACACGCTTTCGTGCACTCCATGGCTAGATTCAGCGCGATGTATCCTCTTCTTGTGCTCCGCAAACTGTTCGTATGCCACCTGCCGGTCGCTCCTTATTTGCGGTATTCTGCCGAATATGATTCTTGTCGCAGTTGCAACGTATAACGAAATCGAGAACCTTCCCACGCTTGTGGAAGGTATTTTTGCCCTTTTACCCGACTGTCATCTGTTGGTCGTTGATGACAATTCTCCGGATGGTACGGGAAAGTGGTGCGATGATTTGGCGGAACGGGACGATCGAGTTCGCTGTTTGCACCGGAAGGGCAAGCTCGGCTTAGGCTCCGCAACCGTTGCAGGTTTGGAATATGCCGTTCAAAACGGTTATGAGTATGTCATCACGATGGATGCGGATCTAAGCCATCCGCCTCGATATTTGCCATCGTTGGTACAGAGCATGTCGCCGAATGATGGCGGTGAACCCGTCAGTGTTGCGATCGGCTCTCGTTATGTACCGGGCGGAGGAGTCGAAGGCTGGCCGCTCAATCGTCGCATCATGAGCCGCGCGTTGAACACTTATGTTCGGTGGGTTTTAAGATTGCGAACCCACGATAACAGTGGAGCTTTCCGCTGTTATCGCTGCAAAACTCTCGAAAGATTGGACTTTCGCCAGATCGAATCGAGGGGGTACTCCTTTTTCGAAGAGATTCTTTACCATCTCAAGCGACTTGGGGTTCGTTTCGTCGAAATTCCGATCATCTTCGTTGATCGTGAGCACGGGAATTCAAAGATTGATCGTAGTGAGGCTGTTGCCGCACTGAAGATTCTCACACGTCTAGCCCTTTTTGGCCCTCGCTCCACCCCGTAAAGCCCTTCTTCTTCCCTTTTGACGGCGTGTTCTAAGTCAGTATAGTCGTCAGAATTAGACGTTCTTACCAGCGATCGCGCAGTCATGTTCCGACTCCGTGACACTTTTTGCGAAGCTCGCTAGGATGGAGGTGGAGCCGCGAAAGCGGGGCATTCGCCATGCGAGCTATCAGCCTGCCTAAGTGAAAATGTCAGACAACATGAACGATGATGGTTTCGTTGGACTGCAGCGGCCTTGGCCATGTGCCGGTGAACGAAGCGGAATATCGGAACGTACGGAAGGGACGCTTGGTTCGCGCGCTGATGACCGTCCGTTCATTTCCCTGCATTTCTGAAAGGTCTGACGACCGAGTCACGATGGTTTGCACCTGAATCGTAGTCGGCTTGGTCTGGCAGGTCGATCGAGATCGGATAGGGAGCGAGCACGGGGAATGTTGCCAAATGGCAACCCGGATAATCCGTGTCTATACGTATTGTGACGACCGATTGGTCTGTACGAATAGGACGGTACGGTCAGGAAGTGCGAAAGGGGTGGGGCCAATTGAATTTGTGAGCAAGACCCAATCAACGTTCTGGCAACGCATGGACGCCATTCAGGTCCTAAATACTTGTAGTAACAAAAGTTTAAGGGGTTCTTGCAACCCAAGAGGACGGAGTGCGCGCACGGCGACTCTTGCCTAAACAAATCGTATTGCGGATATCTGATTCGCCGTTTTCACGGATCAACAACATGCGTCATCAGACTGAGCTCCATCAGCCTAATCAATCATCGACCGATTCACCCGCACATTGGGGAGCGACTTCGATGGATACCGTTTCATCCCAGGGTGTCGATGTGGGAGGGATTCTCTCGCGACGGAAGTGGCTGGTGATTCTGGGATTCATGCTCGGGCTGGGCCTCGGTTACGTCTATATGTTGCAGGCCACTCCGCGCTATGAATCCGTTGCGCAGATCTTGATTGAGGACAAGCAGCCACCGACGATCCCATTGACGGGCGTTGAAAGCCAGTACATCACGACATCGGCCGAAGCGAAGCACGCGATCGTAATCGTTAGCCCACGCATCCTTACGCAGGCCTTTGACAATTTCAATCTATTCAGACTACCGACCTTCAAAGACGATCCGGATCCACTACTCAAGCTGAGTGAAAACTTGAAGGTTGAATTGGTGGAGGACGGTACAAACGTTCTCAACATACGATTTATTGGACCGTATCCCGAGGACACTCAGAAGGTTGTGAATGCGGTCTTGCACACCTATCAGCAATTTCTTCAAGAGGCTTATGAGGATTCAGGGACGGAAACGCGTGACTTGATCGTCAAGGCCAAGGACGACCTGCTCAAGAAGTGGCAGATGCTTGAACGAGAATACGGAGAATTCAAAGCGTCAACACCGCTGATGTATAACGGTCAAGAATCGATCAATGTGCACGCTCAGAGACAGGCGGATTACGAAAACGAGCGAGTGAGTTTGCAGAAACAGATGACCGAGTTGGGGGCTCAAATCAAGTCGGTTGAAGAAGCCTTGGAGAGAGATGACAATCTTGAGTCGATTCTCCTGCTTGCGGAGAAAGATGGTCATCAAGGACTGAAGGAAAAATTCTCGAGTCGCCTGGCTCTGATGCAAGATCGATACATGGCGTTGGTCTTGCAGCAGGAGGAACTTGAAGGGCGTTATGGTAAGGACCATCCTGACGTCTTGACCGTGCGTCGGCAGCTGGAGCGTTACGAAACGACATATCCAGAACTTGTCAATGGCACGATCAAGCCATCTCGCCAGGAATTGTTTGACTACGTCACCCGCTACCTGGCGTCGTTGAAGCAAAAGCAAATCCAACTGAAGGGGCAGTATGAGAGTCTGACCGGCCTCTTCAATCAGGAGGAAGATGCAGCCAAGGAATTGCAAATACTACAGGCGAAAGACGAACAGTTTCAAAACGAGATCGCAAGAACTCAACAGCTGTTTGAGGTTGTCGTCAAAAGCCTCGAAGAGATTAGCCTGGTTTCTGACTATGAGGGATACAATTATCAAACTCTGGCAAAGCCTACCGTCGGAGACAAAGTCGCTCCGCTGTTGCTAAAGGTCATGCCGATCGCGGCACTGTTTGGCGTCGTCGTGGGTTTTGGCATCGCGTATCTGGTTGATGTGGCGGACAAAGCCTTCCGCACACCTGATGAGGTGGCTTCGTTGATGAGATTGCCGGTGATCGGCCACGTCCCGCTTATCGATCCCGAAAAGATTCCGAAGTTGCCCGGCTGCAACATCGAACCGATTATGTGCACGGTTCACAAGCCCAAGTCACCACAGGCCGAATCTTATCGGGCTGTTCGCACTGCATTGTATTTCAATAGCCGCGGGGAACGTCATCAGGTGATTCAAGTCACAAGTCCGATGCCGGGTGATGGGAAATCCACGTTGGCTTCGAACCTGGCTGTGACGATCGCTCAATCTGGTAAGTCCGTATTGTTGCTTGATGCTGATTTCCGACGTCCGACTCAACATGAAGTGTTCGCGATGGAAGCACCGGAAATCGGTTTAGCATCAGTCGTTGCCGGCGATGCAGAACCAGCCGATGCCTGGCAGGAAATCCCCTTCGTGCCGAACTTGCGGATCATGGCTTGTGGTCCACGCCCCGAGAATCCTTCCGAGTTGTTGTCGTCGGAGAGCTTCGCCAACGTTCTGCAACTTTTGCGCGATCAATTCGACTTTGTGATTGTCGATACGCCCCCTGTGTTGGCCGTTTCCGATCCGATGGCAGTAGCGGCTCGTGTTGATGGCGTGATCCTGACGTTCCGAATACACAAGCGAGCACGACCGCTGGCACTCCGTGCCCGCGATGCTCTGGTTACTACCGGAGCGAATGTGATCGGCGTTGTCGTTAATGGCGTCGACCATGAAACAAGCAGCTACTACAGTGAATACAAATACGGTTACGCTGGCTATCGCTATGGCTACAACTCTCGCTATGGCGAATATAGTAGTGACGCTCAAGAACAAAAAGCGATTAGTAAATATTACGACGATGAATCGTCACAGACATTACAGCACGAGTCCCCTTATCAGTCTTAGGGTTCGCCCCAGACCTGACAGCCGCTGCCCATCAATGGGTATTCACCCCATTTTCCTCCTGTATGTTTCCCGGTCGGGATCGACCTTTTTCGCGAGCCAACTTGCGCGACGATCTTCTGATGTTGTTGTGTTACCTGAGTTGGATGTCGTGAATTTACTCTGCGATGTCGGTGATGATCAGTTGCAAGCGATGTCGAGCCGCGAGATTGCACAATTCGTTGAACTTGATGAACGATTCAAACAGCTCGGCGTTGCAACGAAGGAACTGCAGGACCAAATCGAAGCACGTGGATCGCATCAAGTTATCGACTTGCTCTCAGCCATTGGGCAGGTGTACGCCGGGCGTTGTGGGAAACCTGCAGCAAGGTTCGCGATGTACCAGCGAGGCAATATTCTGAGCGTTGCCGATCAGCTTTGCCCATCGTCAGAAATGCCAACCCGTTTTATTCATCTCTTCCGGGATCCCCGTGGTTGCTTGAACTCGATTCAAAACGTTCGTCGCCGGCAAACAACGCACTATGATCGCCGCAGAATCGGAAGGTGTGACGCGGCCGGGATCGCCAAAGCCTGGAATCGTTATGTCCAGAATGTGGGAAAGTTGGACACCCATCCTGCGGCCCGCGTCCTCGAGATCCGGTATGAGCAGCTCTGCCGAGATCTGCCCGCCGAATTGCAACGCTGTGCTGGCTTCCTGAATGTTCCCTTCGCCTCCAGACAGAGTCGCCGTTGCAGCGAAAGTGTCGTGTCGGCTGATGCTCAGGAAATTCATGAAAACATCGATGAACAGGTGATTGCATCACGCGCGGATGCGTGGCGTCGCGAATTGTCCGGAAGCGATGTGGCGATTGTCGAGTCCATTGCAGCTGCGGAAATGAAAAGGCACGGATATGCGGTGATCGGTTCTGACGGAAACGTTCTCAGTAAACTGCAGTTGGTGGTCGCATTAGCAAAGTCGTCTGTCATAACCGCGAGCATTCGCTTCAAGACACTGTTGCATGCCTGTTCTTCACCGACTCAATTCCGTTTGCATTGGCGTCACTACCGACGGCGACTCGAGGGTGCCAGGAATGTTTGACGAGAAGCCATCAATAGGATGCTTGACTTGAGTCTTGAACGAGCCTGATTGTAAGTGATTCGACTGCTCTTCTGCCTCTGTTTCGTTGCCTCGACCATGACTCTGGTGAAAGAGGTTCCGCCCTTTCGGGTCTACGCCTTCGATCTTGCGTTTGTGCCTCTGTGCGTGGTGGCTTTCCTTACGAATCGTCCCCGGGGCTTTGTCAACCAAAAGCATCCTCTGGATAATCTCTTCCTTGGATTTCTTGGCGCCGCGACGGTTTCGTTCCTGTTTAGCTATGACCGAAGCGTGAGTGTTGTTGGGTGGATGGATTGGATTCGCATCGTTGTCTTTTATTTTGTTGTGCGGCGGCTCTTTGTGGCCGAAATCAGCGATAAGCTTTGGGAGCGGCTACTAATTGGGTTGGGAGTGGGTTTGCTGGGAGTCGGTCTCTTGCAGTTAGTGACCGGCACGCCAATTGGACTGGTAAACAATTACTTTGGGACCAACCTTGATCAATCGAGCTCGGCGACGGTGCAAGGGCACGGCACGAATGTTCGCATCAGTGGAACCACTTCCAATCCAATTGTTTACGGTTTGTGGCTGAACCTGTATTGCGTTTTTGCGATGATTTACGCGTTGAGCCACCGTCACAAAATATGGTTTGCCGTGTTGGCTCTGTTGGTTCCCGTTTCATTACTCGGGACGTTGACTCGCGGTGCCATTGTTGCGTACGCAGCTTCCATTCTCGCGCTGATGCTGTTTACCTTTCAGAAATCTGGCAAGGTCGTGATTGGGGCGATCGTCCTGCTGATTGTTCTCAGTCCTGTTTACGTGATGCTCAATGACACGGTCGATATTCGCCGGCAGGTGCAGGTTTTGACGGCTCGTTTCCAGCTCGAAAATAATGAGCGTTGGGAGCTGAATCGAATCGGAGTGGAATTGCTTTCAGATCACAATATCTTGCTGTTTGGAACGGGCAGTGGAAATTTTTCAGCCGTCACACGCGATCAAGCGGGGCTCAAGAATCGATTGAGCGTTCGTATGCAAAATACTCGCACCGGGATTCACAATGTCTGGCTGAAGATGATCGTCGAAAATGGTGTGTTTGTGCTCGTCTTTTTTGTGATGATCATGATCGAGTGTGTCAAAATGGCGAGGCGTTTATTGCGGACGCCATGGCACGTGTGGAACTACACGTGGGGTGTTTTCTGGTCGATCAAGATTCTGGTTTATCTGGTGGTTGAGTCAAATCTCTATGAATCAGCGATGTCGTATCAATTTCTCTTGCCGTTCGTTGCCATCGTTGGTTACCTGGCGACGCAGGATTCATGCCGTCGCATTGAAAGACGGCCTGCCGTGATACGTTCGATGGCAGTTGCAGGAGGCGTCGGAAATGGCTAAATCGCCCGCTGTAACTGTCATTATTCCAAGCTTTAATCGTGCGGCGACGTTGCCGAGAGCGATCGACAGTGTCTTGAAGCAGAGTTTCGATGACCTGGAATTGATCGTTGTCGATGACGCTTCGACGGATGGGACCGAAGCCGTCGTGCAACAGTTTCATGACGATCGAGTGCGTTACCTGCGGCACTCAAAGAATCGTTTCGCAGCCGCTGCGCGAAATACGGGAATGCAGGCCGCCCGCGGTGAATACATCGCTTTCCTCGATAGCGATGATGAATGGCTGAACCATAAGCTTGAATGCCAGGTGGGTTCCCTGCAATCGTGCGACGCCAGTTGGGGATGTTGCTATGGTGGGGCAAATGTCATCGATGTCAGGACCCATCGGAGACGAGTCTATCGACCAACCCACTCAGGAAATGTGCTCAACAATTATTTGATGAGTCGTTTTATCGTGTGGACGCCAACTTTTTTGTTCCGACGAGCGTGCCTCGATGAAATTGGCATGATGGACGAAAGTCTCATTCGTTGCCAGGATCGCGATTTTTTTGTGCGGTTTTTTGATCGCTATCAAACGACGGTGGTGTCTGAACCACTGGTGAATGTCTATTCGGACACCTTAAGCCGAAATGTCGTGGACGCACGCCGTGGTCGACTAGCCTTTTTGGAAAAACACGAGAATCGAATCGAAGAACTCGGCCCCTTTTGGTCACGGTACGTTCATGCCTTGCAGTGGTGTTTGCAGGCTGAACAAGAGTTTTCCACCGGGCGGTTTTCGCAAGGGTTCGCAGCAGCCTTTCATTGTCTGCGCTGGAATCCCTGTTTGCCTCCGAAAAGATATGCGGCGCTGGTCTTGAGGGCGGCTCAGGGATGTTTTTCGCGAGTCGGTCGAAATCAGGTGGCTTCAGTCGAATGAATTCAATGATGGACCAAAGAAGTCAACTTGCGATTTGGTTGGATGCGACGGAACGTTACTTGGTCTGTCGCACTCTGTCGAAATGGTTGCCCTTATACGTCGTTGCAGAATACCCAAAGTCAGGGGGGACATGGCTCTGTCAGATGTTGGCTGCGGCTCTCGAGGTTCCGTTTCCCCGGAATCGTCGTATTCGTTACGCCTCGTGTATCGTTCACGGACACTATTTGTATTCGGAGGGACTGTTTTCGAAACAGCCGAGTCACGCGATTTGCATGATTCGTGATGGTCGCGACATCATGGTCTCGCTCTATTTTCATTCCCTCTTCGAAAATGAAAGAACCTCTGCGCACGTTGTGCGACGAACTCGCTCAGCGTTGGCGTTCCAGGATTGCGAGGATGTGTCGGAGAACTTACCGAAGTTTATCGAGTATGTTTTCGATAGGCAGCGTAAGAGTCGCAGTCCATTTCAGTTTACTTGGCCGCAATTTGTTCGCAGTTGGTCGGGCAGAGACGTTGGCTTCGTGAAATATGAAGAACTCATTCACGATACGCTAGGAGTGCTTCGAAAAACGGTGGAACGGATCGCGGCCAAGCCGATCAATTCGAACCGGTTGCAGGAAATTGTCGACGAGTTCTCTTTCGCCAGGCAGGCGTCGCGTCAACCCGGTGTCGAAAATCGCAATAGTTTTCTCCGTAAGGGCGTGGCCGGGGATTGGCAAAATAACTTTTCGATCGAGGCCCGGAGAGTTTTTGACGAGTTGGCTGGTGAGGAGTTGATTCTGTTAGGCTACGAATCAAATCGGTCGTGGGTCGATGCCACCTCAAACTCAACGTCGGTGCGGGCATGAAACTATTGATTTATGCTCCGTCAGCTCGTGAAGGTGGAGGAATTACCTACCTGCAAAACCTGTTGTCTCGGTTTCCTGGGCACGGGGAAATCAGTGGCTATGTGATTGCGCCTGCGGACCTAGAGTTCGACGAAGCCCATGAGCACCTGCGGCGGGTGACGACTCCGTCGCTCGATAACCTGTGCACTCGAGCGGTCTGGGAGAAGATCGCTCTACCACGCCTGATTCGAAAGCTAGGTATCGATACACTTTTTTGTCCTGGTGGTACCGTTCCTTACTTTGATCCCGCGATTCGAACTGCGGTTACCTTTCAGAATATGTTGCCGTTCGATTTGGAACAGCGACGTCGCTTTCCACTGGGATTCATGCGGACGAAATGGGCACTGTTGAGACATTCGCTCGCAAAAGGGATCAAGCGATCCGACCTGGTGATCTTCATTTCCAAGTATGGAGAAGAAGTGATTCGGGATTTGCGTTTGCGCGATTTCGGGAAGTCGGTGCAGATTTATCACGGCGTCGACGAGATGTTTCGGGAGACCCAGGTTTCCGAACCGCCTCATCGTCTGCCGGCCACCGGTTACATTTTGTACGTATCGGCTTTCGATTGTTACAAGTCGCATTTGGAGTTGCTGCGTGGTTACGCGGTTGCTCGGCAGCGTGGAGCTCTCAAGACGCCGCTCGTTCTTGTCGGCCAGGATCGCGGAACTCAAAGAGCAAAGGTCGATCGTGAAATTGAGCGACTCGGACTTCGAGATTCAGTCATCGTTCAGAATGAAGTGGCTAGAACTGAATTGCCGGCCATCTATCGTTCCGCCGAATTCTGTGTTTACCCATCAGAGTGTGAGAATTGTCCGTTTATCGTGCTTGAGATGTTGGCGAGCGGATGTCCTATCGCCAGTTCTCGTCGGTCGCCCATGCCGGAGATCGCTCGAGGTGCGGCGGTTTACTTTAATCCAAGAGATGTAGACGATATTGCCTCGGTCCTTGAACGACTTGATTCAGATCGTGACTTGCGTGAAGCACTTTCGAAACAAGCAAGGGAGCGTGCCCTCCGATTCGATTGGAATGAGTGTGCGGAACGCACCTGGACCGCGATCGGTGACTTGAATCGATCCGAGACGGTTTCCAATCCGCAAAATACGGATCAAGACAGTTTGGAAGTTCGTGAGGTCAAGTCCAATCAGGGTTGGCGCAAAGCGCTGCGGTACGCACAAATCTACGGACTTTCGCGCACTTGGACAAAAATTCGAGGGCGCCGTCGCAAACTTGCGAACAAGAGTCGTTCCGCATCGGTCGGCGACACATCATTCATTGGCTGTGGTCAATTCGCATACAGTACGATTGGCTATTTCTTGAAGAAACGTCGTGGCGATTGTTTTCTTGATTGTTTCGATGTCGATGATTTGCGGGCCTCGTCCTTTGCCGGTGAATATGGATGTCGTGTCACGAATTCAGCCACTGAGCTAATTCAGAATCCGCAACTCAAGTACCTTTATGTCGCCTCTAATCATGCGACCCACACCGAATATGCAGTGGAAGCGATTCGCCGTGGTGTTCCGAACGTCTTTATTGAAAAGCCGATTGCTGTCGAGCGCGAGCAATTAGCTCAATTGATAGCTGCCTTAAACCACGGCAGCACTCGTGTGTTTGCCGGATACAATCGACCCTACGCCAAAGCGATTCGTATTCTGCGAGATCGTGTATCGGTCATGCAGCAGCCCTGGAGTATTGCTTGTCATGTGACTGGCCACGAGATTAAGGCAGAGCATTGGTATCGCGATCCCCAAGAGGGAACTCGAATCTGTGGGAATCTCGGTCATTGGATTGACCTGGCCGTGCACGTTCTGGCATGGCGATCCATTCCTGGTCGTTTTGAGATTTCGTTGATTTCCAGTAATCGCGAAGAACCGGATGACAATTTGACCATTAATCTGGTTTCGGATTTGAATGATCTGGTGACGATCACGCTAACTTCTCGGTGCGAACCATTTGAGGGTATCAACGAGACCGTCAATATCAATCACCATCAGGCGATTGCGAAAATTGATGACTTCCGGACGCTGCAATTGCGACAGGGCGAAAAGCTGATGCGAAGACGCTTTTGGCCTAAGGATGTTGGGCATCGAGATTCTGTTTTGCAGCCGATTTTGCCGAACGTACGCGATTGGAATGAGGTGGTCCTGTCGAGTCTGCTTACTTTGTCAATTAAGGATATGATGAATGAGGGATGTTCGTCGGCGACCTTTGACGTCAAGCATGAAATGAAATCGTTGACGGATCTCATCTCTGGAAGGACCACGGATGGAAGTTCTACCGACAAGATGAAGGATCTACGAACGCCATAATTCAATCGCGATGCGTATTCAGTTCTTTTCACATTATTTTCCTCCCGAAGTGAATGCACCCGCCAGTCGCACTTCCGAGCACTGTGTGCGCTGGCGCCGCGCTGGGCATGAAGTGAAGGTGATTACCTGTCAACCAAACTGTCCAACAGGAGTCGTCTTTACTGGTTACAGCAACCGATTAATTCCTGAAAAAGATTTTGTCGATGGTATACGAGTCATTCGGGTGTGGTCTTATCTAGCTGCCAATGCAGGGATGATTCGACGCACCCTGAATTACATGACGTACATGGTGTTCGCGATCCTGACGGGATTGTTTGGACGAAAACCCGACGTCATTGTCGCGACGTCGCCTCAGTTTTTTTGTGGTTGGGCAGGGGTGATTGTGGGTCTGATTCGCCGCGTGCCTGTGGTTTTGGAGATTCGCGATGTATGGCCTGCTTCGATTGCGGCCGTTGGCGCCATGCGCAGCCAGCCGTTGTTGCGGTTTCTTGTCACTCTTGAACAACTCATGTATCGGGCTGCGACTCATATCGTGACTGTTGGTGAAGGTTATCGACGGCATATCGTGGGCCGGATGGGCGGGCGTCACCAAGAAAAGGTTTCGGTGATTACCAATGGTGTCGATCTCAGTCGCTACCGTCCGAGTGCGCCGAGTGAAGAATTCCTGAAGAAACACGATCTGGCCGGTAAGTTCGTCTGTTCCTACATCGGAACCATCGGGATGGCTCACGGCCTGGATGTCGTTTTACGAGCGGCGGAAATCTTGAAGGCGAAGGGAAGAAATGACATTTGTTTTTGCTTGATCGGAGAAGGAGCTCGTCGCGCACGACTCGAAACGATGTCGAAGCACCTCGGTGTTAGCGAATGGGTTCATTTCTTGGGGCTGTTGCCCAAGACGGATGTTCCTCGAGCTCTGGCAAGTTCCAACGTTTTGCTTGTTCATTTGCAAGCCTGTGACCTGTTTGAAACGGTGATTCCCTCCAAGATTTTTGAAATTATGGCGATGCAACGACCAATCATTATGGGGGTTGCAGGTGAAGCCTATGAGATCGTCGAAGAAGCGCACGCGGGTATGCCGATGAAACCCGAAAGAGAAGCCGATCTTGTGCGAATTGTTGAGTTGCTTGCGGACAATCCTGAAATTGCTTCCGAATTGAGTGAGGCCGGGAGACAGTACGTTGCGGTTGAATTCAATCGTGATGTGCTTGCTCGCGATTATTTGGAATTACTTCAGCGTGTTGCGGGGATCGATTCCGGAGAACCACAGAGCTCCCAATCCCTCGACACCAGTCGCCACGTTGAATCCGAGTTGCCGTCAATCGATGAATCGTAAAGTCATTTTGAAGGACTGCCAATTCAACGCCGAGTTTGGCGTAGGCCCCTGGGCTTGTCGTTGTAGAGATCAACATCGCGTAAAGGAAATGCCGAATGTCCAGCGTGGCTGGCACGGTCGCTAAAACAACTCAACCGCCGAGCGATACACCGACGTTTCTAGACGCGGTGCCTTTCTCCCGAATCGGTCTGTTATTGATCACGTTGGGGTATGCGCCTGCGATCTTGATGCACTTTTGGAATCTCTGGTCGAAAGAACAATATCAATATTTTCCTTTTGTGATCGCTGCCTTTGTCTACCTGCTGTATACGCGATTTCAACAGGGAAATCCTCCGGTGCCCACTCGCGGAACGTCTCTGGTGGGTCGTTACGGAATCATCCTTGCTTGGATCCTGTTGGCAACGGCGACCCTGTTTCAATCGGCGTGGTTAGCAGCCGTTTCTCTCAACTGCTTATTGGCTACTGTACTCGCCTCAATCGCTCAGGTGAGGCATGTCAAAAATCTTTGGGGCATCTGGTTTTTGCTGTGGCTGCTGATTCCACTTCCGCTGGGGGTCGACACGCGTGTGATTGTCCGACTCCAAATATTTAGTTCGTATCTCAGCAGCGAGATACTCGATATGCTCAGTGTCGATCACCTGATGTTCGGGAATGTTCTGCAATTACCTGGCCAACAGTTTTTTGTTGATGAAGCATGTAGCGGCATTGTATCCATCTTGGCTGTTATCGCTTGTGGAGCGATTTACGGTGTGTGGCTCAACCGTTCCCCGATTCATTTATTGCTGCTAATCGCCGCAGGTGCCGTGTGGGCGATTTCGTTGAACGTTGCTCGCATTTGTTGGGTTGCCATTGCACATGCCTGGTGGAACGCCGATCTGTCGACCGGACGCCCCCATGAGATGTTGGGATTGTTCTTGTTCGTTATGACATTCGTGGCACTGGTCAGTACCGATCGCATACTCGCCTTTCTGTTGAATCCTATTCCGGTTTCCGACGGGGAGGAACGCAGGAATGAGGTTAACCGACTGGTGGCTCTGTGGAATGTAGTGATTCGTTTTGGGGATCCATCCCATCCGTCGACTAGGATATCTCAGTCATCTATGACAAAATCACTTCCGTCAAAAACTCGCTTTGGTCAACGCCGCCTTGGACTTCCGGTTACCTTTGCCATGATGGGTGCGATTTCTGTCGTGCCAATCTTTTTTGCAACGCAAACAGCAGTGGGCTCAATGCAGACAGCGAATAGTTTTGGCGAGGATTTCTTACCCGTCCAGTTAAATGGGCTCGTCCTAACCGACTTCGAGCAAATGCATCGGCCGGCACAACATGAACTTGGCGAGTATTCAAAGGTTTATCAGTACACTGATCCTGACAGCGGATTGAAATACTTCGTCTCGATTGACTTTCCCTTCTCGGGTGGATGGCACGAATTATGTGTCTGCTACAAGAATACCGGATGGAACTTGCAAAAACGCAATGCGCGATTCCCGTCGGTTGCCGAGGATGTTGAGTGGCCGATCGTGACGGGAGGATTTAAACGAAATCATGAATTTGGTTATGTCGCGTTTAGTAATTTCAACGCTGATGGAGACAGTCTCTCCCCACCCAACGATCTGATTTTTTGGCGACCATGGCGAAGATTGCGCCGGCGTATGTTGAAGACAGTTTCCAGCCGAGTCTTCCAGGTGCAGGTCTGGGTTTCGAATGACCAACCGCTGACTGAGCAGAATGAAGAGATGGCCGACGATCTGCTTCTCGTTGTCCGTGAGCGTTTTCGTGCTCGATTTCAATCGTACTAAAGACAGGGTGATTGGTTAGTCTGTAACTCAAGTAACGTTGGAGTCCGTACTTTCCACATGGTTGCTGGGGATTGGCGAAATGATTGACTTTTCGTCTTTCCAGATGTTTTCAGGACAGTGAATGCTCGGGAATCTTGGCCGGAATTGACGCAAGATGGTCGCTCCCACGTTTCCGAAACGGGTTTAATCTGATATTCATATTCAATTGAATTCGTTTTCATGAACGACGCTGATTTGCCGCCGCATTGCGAGCGGTTTTCGAGTTGAAACAGAGCACACCTTTAGAATGGCCGATTCACCTACCAAGCGAGCCCTGATTACCGGCATCACGGGACAAGACGGATCCTACCTGGCTGAATTGTTGCTGGGCAAGGGTTACGAAGTTTGGGGGATGTTGCGTCGTTCCTCAACGACAAATCTCCAGCGGATCGCTCATTTGCGGCAAAGAATACACCCGGATTTTCCGCGACTTCATCTGAGACACGGTGACATCACCGACGTGGGGTCGATTCAGGCCGTGATCGAGGAGGCGAAGCCGGATGAGATTTATGCGCTGGCTTCCCAATCTCACGTCAAGGTTTCCTTCGAAGTTCCTGAATACACTTGTGACGTGACCGGGTTGGGAACTTTACGCTTGTTGCAGGCGATGAGAGATGTCGGATCCGAAGCGAGTTTCTTTCATGCTGGATCGTCCGAACAATTTGGAAAGGTTGCAGAAACTCCGCAAAACGAACTGACTAGATTCTATCCTCGCAGTCCCTATGCTTGTGCCAAGGTTTTTGCTTGTAACATCACGAAGAACTATCGTGAGTCCTATGGAATGTTTGCCTCCAACGGCATCTTCTTTAATCACGAATCGCCTCGACGTGGTGATACATTCGTGACGCGCAAGATTACTCGAGGTGTTGCCGCAGCCGCACGTGGTGAAAGCGACGTGTTGTTGCTAGGAAATCTCGACGCTCAACGCGACTGGGGGTTTGCCGGCGATTATGTTGACGCCATGTGGCGAATTCTTCAGGCTGAGAAACCTGACGATTTTGTGATTGCAACGGGCGAGACCCATTCGGTTCGCGAATTTTGTGAGCTTGCCTTCGCGGAGATCGACAGGCCTATTTCCTGGCGTGGTGAAGGTATGGATGAACAGGGGATTGGTCCCAACGGAGAAGTATTGATCGAAATCGATTCTCGGTTCTTTCGACCTGCAGAGGTCGACCTGTTGTTGGGGGATGCCACCAAAGCCCGGAATGAACTTGGTTGGAAGCCGACCGTCAGTTTTCCTGAGCTTGTTTCGATGATGGTTCGCGCCGATCTTGATGGCTGAGTTGTTGTTCCTGAGATTGGTTAACGGGTCGACAAACGGGCACCAGGCTATCATCAGGTTTTCCTTTGCAAACGGCTTGCTCCCGCTATTGAACCTCTTCCCAGACGGGAAGAGGTCGTGCCTGACACCCCACGGAGTTTGGCCCTTTTGAATTCTTGGAAACGGATCTGCCTCTTCGAGGTACCAAGAGGAAAAAGAGAACGAGCGGACGCATCGTGAATGGTCTCCGTTACCACGCTCGACACGTCGACGCTCGTCCTCACACGGCACGGGGAATTGAACTCCTTCTCCTCGCCTCTGCAAACAGGAACACACCTGAAAGACTGGCGATTAGCACCAATGTTAAGCCCTCCGGTTCAGGAACGGCCGTGATCCCGTTCACGACGATGCCACGAGGCGGGCTGACATCCGTCATCGGTTCGATATCGAACGTTCCGGTAAATGCATCCGCATGGGCGCCCAACAGTCGGAACGTTGCCGACGTGACGTTGCTGAAGGCCGACAGATCGATGTCGAGATTGTCCTCTCCCGCGACGGATACATCAGAGTCGACAAAAATCGATTCAAAATTACCATCGTTGACCGCCAGCAATATCTCGATTTCTGCCGGTCCTGAGTTGGAGCGATCATAGCGAAGGTCAAGGTCGGTTAAGTCGAGTGGATCTGAAGAGCTCCAGCCCCATTCCAGGTAGTCATTGGATTCTTCATTCCAGCCAGCTGAGTTAAAGGTTGAGCCACTGCCGGTCATTAATCCGAGACCTCGTGAGAGCTCGAAAGCCATGACATTTTCCATCACATCACTGACGGCCGATTCATCCGGAGAATTCAACGCCTCGTATCCCACAATGACCTCGCCGGTGACCGTCGTTGTAACGAATGAGATGAGCAACAGGCTGGCACTGGCTAATCCGTGATTTTTCCAGGCGGCTGCGCGAGGGATTAACGCCGATTTTAGCTTTGGCAGCCACGTCGGTTGCTCGAATGACTGAGGCAAACTTTCCGATACACGGGAGAACCAAAGCGGGGAATAGAACATTTTGCGCTCCTTCGACATTTTTGGTGACGTTGAATAGATTAGAGAGAGGCGCGACGAATTGGGTGCCGCGTTTGCCATTTGGAAAAGTCGGCGCGGGGGCGGATCCCGCACCGACATCGACCTCGCAGGCCGGGAGATTTGCGATGAGCGATGGAACGGTTGGTACGACCGCACGTCCTGCAGGAAGCCTGCCTGACGCGGGATCGGCGAGTTGCAGAGAGAGTTACCGAAATCCGTATCCGAATCGCTGGGAAAGGCATCGCTTGTCCCTTATCTTGGCCCTTGAAGTGACGAGAGGATTCTGCCTGAGTTGTGTGCGTAGTACAAAGAATCATGAGAGTTCGATGCACCTTGGTGTAACCACCACGATTTGATGTCCAGATTTAAACGATCATTTTTCAGTCGAGTTCAGCTTTGGGTGGGAAGCCTGTTCCACCGGTGCCAAAACCTGCGCGGTGTCAGGTATGTTGCCGAGCTGGTTCAGCAGGTCTCTCGAGAGATTCGGCGCAGCCTGTTTCGGTCACACCGTCATCTGACGAACTCTTTGACTGAATCCGAGGTCGCATCACGAGCGAAAGTCATGGCCCGACGCGGGCGGCGGTTGGAGGTCGGTGTTTTCGCAAGCTTGTTGCGGGTCGGTGAGAAGACTGCACGGGTTGCTGCTGCTCTGACACCACGTCCGGTGCGACGCCTGCTGGTGGGAATACCGTTCTTTTTCGGTCGGTGTTTTTTAACGTTGTTCGAATTCTTGGGACGCTGGTTTCAGACCAGGCATTACAAGATGTTGTTAGGGGGGCTGCCTGCCATTTTGATCGCTGTACCGATCATCTATTTTCTGGTCCAAATTCCGTTGCGAACTCCCGTCGCCACCGCTCGACACTATCGTGCTGCTGTATCGGAGGCATTGTCTGCGAATGAACTTGAGTCGGCGGCACTCTTCTATCGAAAGTTGAATCAACTCGGTGCCGTCAACGATGGTGTCGAATTTCAGTCAGCAGTGAAGATGTATGAGGCTGGTGATGTTGCCAGTGCACTGGCAAAAATGAAAACACTGGCTCCAGATGATCGCGCGGTATTTGTTCCAGCCCATCTGTGGATGGCACAGTGGTATCTCAATCAAGATCCGGATGCCAGTTCCGTTTCGATGGAACTGGTGCGGCGCCATCTTGAGCACGCGATGCGACTAGAACCCAATAATCTCGACGCAAGAACGATGATGGCTCGACTCTATCGTCGCAGTGGGCGTTTCGATCAAGCCATTGCCGAGTTGCAGTCGGTCGTGCGTCTGCGCCCGGAACAAGGATTGAATCTGGCCAGCGTTTATGCAAGGCAGGGACGTTGGAATGAGGCACAACGAGAACTCGAACGAGTCATTCAACGACTTGAGAATCTTGCGAGTCAAGCACCTCTCCCTGATCCCACAGATTACCTCGGGCTGGCCCTGGCGCATCGCAATCTGGGGGATACACAAGCGACTCTTAAGACTCTACAGACTGGCCATGAGATTTTTCCCGAGCATGAGGATCTATCGAAGGAGCTGTTCCAGGCATGTTTGGATCGAGCGGAATTTATGGCGGTGACACGAACGGATCAGGGCCAGCAAGCCTGCGATTATCTGCTCATGGCACATCGGCTGAAACCCGATTCGATTTTGCCTCTGCTCCGTCTCGCAAAACTCACGCGACGTGATGGCTCCATTGGCTTAGCAGCAACCGCAGCTGTGAATGACTTACTTGAAGCCAATGATCCTCCTCCCCAATTGTTCAGCATTATGGGGCCGTTGGTTGGAGCTCAGGGCGAGCTTCAGCAAGCTCAACAGTACCTGGAACGTGCACTGGATTTAATGCCCGAAAATCCTTCGACGCTCAACAACCTCGCCTATGTTTTGTCACAGCTCGATTCTGAACACCATGCGTCTGAACACCATGCACGCGCTTTGGATTTGATCGATCGAGCGATTGCCCAACGTCCGATGGAACCGGCCTTTCGCGAGACACGTGGGCAAATCCGACTGCGTCTTGGCCAGACGCAAGACGCGATTGATGATCTGATTTTCGCTCTGAATGGTTTCGGAGATCGGCCTGATATTCATGCCACGCTGGCCGACGCTTATGAGCAGCTTGGATTCGCTGAACAAGCAGGTCACCACCGACAACGCGCGGAATAAGTGACCTACAGAGGAGATTCTGAACTCTCCTGTCGGATGTTTTTCAAACTACGTCCGAGGACCAGTCCGCTCCATCCTCCCGCGACGGTCGTCAACGCCAGGGCGAGCGCCTGGAAGAGATTGAATTCGCCTGAGCCGCTTGTCCATTTGAAGGTTTCAATGACCAATGCGGTCAACGCTAATCCAGAAAGGGCACTCAATAGCGCAGAGATGATCGGAAAATGCTGCATGCGATCGGCGGCCAGACGATTAGCCAACCAGCCGATCGGCATTCCAAAGAGTGCCCCCAAGATGGCTGCCCAAATCGTTCCAATGATGGCTCCGGAAATGGTGAGTAGGATCACGAATCCGACGGTGAATTCTGAAAATCCGTTGATCAAGATCAGGCCCACGATTAAGCCATATAGCCCACCGCCGGCAGCGCCGTACGTGGCACCGATTAAAACCCCTCCAAATAATCCCGTCCAAATCAATGACGTGCGAGAAGGCGGCGATGCGGTGTCGTCGCTATCAAGATTCGGGCTGCGGTAGGGATTGGTTGAATTCACACCCTATCTTACCGCCTGGTTCGCAAAAGCGAAGCAGCTTCAATCGACGTCGCTGAGATCACGTTCGGTGATCATGGCGAAGTTCTTGGCGGCGAGCGTCTCCTGCCCCATCTCAATATTGTCGACCATCAATGCCACCGCTGGCTTGTCATGAGGTCGCATGAGCAATGGGTAGGCTTGGACGATATTGACCTCGGCTTGCAGTAAAGCCGTGCAGACTTGCAACAGGGGCTGGGATCCCTCCGGTAATTCGATCCCGATCAGATCCGTTTCGATCAAAGCCAAGCCTGCGCGTTCCAAAATCTCTCGGCCTTGCTCGGGATGACTCAAGAGAAAACGGACGAACGAGCATTCCGTGGAGTCATGGATGGAGAGCGAGACGATCTGAACCTTACTACCCTCAAACCGCCGAACAACATCCAATAATTGTCCAACCCGGTTCTCAAGGAACACGGTGAATTGACGAATCGTAGGATAGTTACGGCCCCGTATCGTTTCTAAATCGTCGATGATTCCATCACCCGTACTCATCTTGTCGAGGCTCGCTGGGGCTCCTGTTCAGTCACTGATATCGACGGCAACTATAGGTAAACCCATGACTTAGGTCAATGTCAGCGTCTTGGGGCCAACTTCGGAGGGGAGCCAATTCTCGCATTGACCGACATTTCAGCATCTCGGATACTTCGCGCGGATCCCGCTGGCATGTCGCAAGACCGCCGGGGAAGTTGACGTTCGGGGAAGCTGACGGTCGAGCAAGCTGGCAGCTCAATCGGTAATATAGAGGGAAGCATTCCAGAGACTCGCCCATTTCGTACGAAGAGGTTTCGATGGCCATTGTTGAGAACCAGGATCTGAGAGCTTACTGTGAAGACGTTGCGAAGAAGGCCAAAGCCGCTTCCGCTCAGCTAGCTGTTGTGACAGGCAAGCAAAAGAACGATTGGTTGCGAAAGTCAGCAGCCGTTCTCCGAGAACAGACCGAGACGATTCTGGCGGCAAATGCGAAAGATGTCGCCGCCGCTCCTGGCTTCGGCTTGACCGATGCCCAAACCGATCGATTGCGTCTCGACGCAGACCGCATCGATGCGATCGCTTCCGGCATGGAAGAAGTCGCGATGCTGGCGGATCCGATCGGTGAAGTGATCGAATCCAACATTCGCCCCAATGGTTTACGGGTGAGTCGGGTGCGGGTACCGTTGGGCGTGGTGTTCTTTATCTACGAGTCGCGTCCTAACGTCACGGCCGATGCGGCTGCGATTTGCGTAAAGAGCGGTAACGCTGTGATTCTACGAGGCGGAAAAGAGGCTGCTCATTCCAGCGCTGCCATTGTTGACCTTATTCGGGAGGTCGCCGTTCAGTTCGGTTTGCCGGCTGATGCCGTCCAACTGGTCGGGACGTTAGATCGAGAAGCGGTTGGACATTTTTTGAAGATGTCCGAGTACATTGACCTCGCTATTCCTCGCGGCGGGGAAGGGCTGATTCGTCGTGTTGCCGCAGAGGCAACGATGCCAGTCATTAAGCATTTCCACGGGAACTGTCACGTCTACATTGACGGCGATACGGATATTCCGATGGCTCTGGACATCGCTGTGAATTCAAAGTGTCAGCGCATGGGGGTGTGTAATGCCGCTGAGTCAATTCTCATTCACCAGGAAATGGCTGCAAAGGTCTTACCGGAACTCGCGGCTCGGTTAGCTGAGTTTGACGTTGAGATTCGTGGTGACAAAGCAACTCAAGGTCATGTGTCGACTGCCAAGCCCGTGACTGAAGAGGATTATGCCACAGAGTTTTTGGGACCGGTTGTTTCGATTCGTGTGGTCGACTCCCTGCAACAAGCGATCGACCATATCAATCAATATGGATCCGGCCATACCGATGCGATTGTGACGCGTGAACTTGCCAATGCCAATCAATTCACAAGCCAGGTTGATAGTGCCGCAGTGATGGTCAACGCGAGTACTCGCTTTAATGACGGAGCGGAATTTGGGTTGGGGGCTGAAATCGGTATTAGTACTGATCGCTTTCATGCTCGTGGTCCTTGTGGGTTACGGGAACTCACGAGCTACAAATTCATCGCCGAAGGACAGGGGCAAATCAAATAATCATTTCGGCTGGCTGTCCTGCGGGGTAAAGTCCAATGAGAGGGCTCCCCAGAACGCTGCCGATCAAAACATCTAACGAAGAACTTTCTGAGGTGCATGGATGCAAAACGAAAGTTTGACTTCTGAAGAACGTGAAATGCTTTCTTCGGGAATGATCGAAGTCGACCGCCAAGAGGAAAAGGAACTTGTTCCTGGGAGTGACAGTGCTGAGCTAAATGATGTCAGGGGCCAGATCGATGCTATTCGTTCCTTTCACAAGGAACTGGCACGACGGTTTGAAGACGCGCTCTCCAGTGGATTGCAGCAGCTTGTCGACCTGAAGCTGCATGATGTTGCGGCTATGACCTACAGCCAATTCGCCTTTTCTCGGCCGAAGCCTACCTGCTTTGTTGTCCTGGAGGCGACGCCGCTCCCAACGCCATTGGCCCTTGATTTAAGTCCGCCCATTCTTTACCCGATGCTGGATTGTCTGCTGGGCGGTGGTAAACAAGCTTGCTCCATTCCCGATCGCCCTCCGACCGAACTTGAACAACGGCTCGCACTTCGTCTAACGAAGCTCTTGTTGAATGAGTTGCGAGACTGCTGGGAGACGTTATTAGCCGTGCAATTGACGGTCGACCGAATTGAGGCCAACGCGCAAAAAGTGCGGCTTGTTTCACCCAGCGATGCGGTATTCGTCCTTACCTTTCGAGCACGGGTGGCTGACCAGACTGGCGAAATTACGCTCTGTCTGCCTGCTCGAGCGATTCGTAAGATGGTCGATAAGCTGGTCGGCGGAGAATACGCCGGTGCTGAACCAACGATTTCCGCGAAGACGCCTTTCACCAAATCGGTCGTGCTCTCCGCTCGGATTCCCACCAGACCGATGTCGTCGGCCGAATGGAGTGAACTGAAGGTGGGAGACGTCATCATGACTGATCTTTCCGCGGATGGAATGGTCGACGTTCTCGTTGACGGCGAGCTCCGTTTCCTTGGTAGGCCAGGCGCCGTCGATCAGCATCGCGCGGTCGAAATCAAAGAGACAGTCACCTGATCGGCCATCTTGTTACGAGCCGATGGGAATGAGACCGCTATAGATCAGCACAAATTTCTTGGAGCCAGCCGTTGCGAAGTTAATTGTCCCCGTTCGTTTATTGCCCGAACCACTCAACGCTGCAACCTTACCTGGGCCGTACTCGGGATGCATCACCGTCATCCCTAGTTGGAACTGATTCGGGTCCACTGAGCTGTTCGTTGCGTCAGATCCCGAAGCGGCATCCGTTGAGTCGTCCACAACCATGTCTGCCGCGGTCTGAAGCGGCGTTGAGGGCAGTGATGGCGAAGATTCTTGAGTTTGCGACAGAGCGAATTCCTCATCCTGGCAGATGTCATCATATTTGGCGTACTCGTCGAACTCTTCCTGAACGCCAGGCCGCATCATGAAGTCGCCCCGGTCGGATACCTCCATTTCATCCCGAGGGAGTTCCATCAAGAAGCAACTTGGGACGCACCGCGTCATGCTGCCACGGTGCGAGCGGAAACGGACATAGCTGAGATTCAGTTCCTGTTGAGCTCGAGTGATACCCACGAATAATAGACGCCGCTCCTCTTCCAGCTGGTCCTCTGAATTCATACTCCGTTCGTGTGGCAATAGATTCTGTTCGACAGCAGCAATGAAGACGACTGGGAATTCAAGCCCTTTTGCCGCGTGCAATGTCATGAGCGTGACTCGATCGGTTTCGTCACTCCAGGCATCCGTGTCGTTGACGAGCGACGCCTGTTCCAGGAACGTTTCCAAGGCCACACCTTCATCGGCGCCCTCGTCGAATTCACTGGCCGCCGTGAGTAATTCCTCAATGTTGGCGATGCGATCGTGGTCTTCTGGAGCTTCCGATTGTTGGAGAGGTTCGAGGTATTTCGTCTCCGCCAGAATTCTTTCCAACTGAGGAGCCACAGGCCATTCGGGATTCCCACTGATGCGATCCACAAGTTTCATAAATTCCAGCAAGCGTCCGCGAATCGCTTTGCTAATCGTTGGAATGGATTCGCAGTGTCGAACGGCATCCATGATGGAGATGCCGTTTGCAAACGCGAATTGTCCGAGGCGTTGCAAAGTTGTTTTGCCGATGCGGCGCGGGGGGACGTTGATGATGCGGCGGACGGCAACGTCATCCTGCGGATTGTTGATCAGTTGTAAGTAAGCCAGTAGATCCTTGATTTCCTTGCGCTGATAAAACTCGACGCCGTTGACGATCTGAAATGGCACTCCATAGTCGCGCAAGGCGTGCTCGAAAGCACGTGACAGGGCATTGATTCGGAAGAAGATGGCAAAGTCTTTTAGTTGCCTCTGTCCACTGTCAACGAGATTGGAAATCTGCGCGACGATCTCGTCCGCCTCTTCCTTTTGAGTGGGATAACTGATCAGTCGGACTGGGGTACCGTCTGAGTTTTCCGTGAACAGCTCTTTGTGTTTCCGTTTTGTATTGTTCACAATCAACGCGTCGGCCACGCGGAGAATACTCGGCGTGCTGCGATAGTTCTGTTCGAGACGGACGACGGAAACGGTCGGATAGTCCCTTTCGAATCCCAAAATGTTCTGCAGGTTTGCTCCTCGCCAGCCATAGATCGATTGGTCCGGATCACCCGTCACGGCCAGGTTCGGATGGTTAATCGAAAGCGAGCGGGCGATCGCGTATTGAGCGAGATTGGTGTCCTGATATTCGTCGACCATGATATAGCGGTAGCTCTCGTCCAACGTCAGTCGGAGTTCCTCCGAATTTCGCAACATGGTCGCCACGTGGACTAACAGGTCATCAAAATCAACCGCATTCGATTTCAATAACTGTTGCTGATAGGCCGGGTAGACTTCCTTGAGGATGGCGCCCATTTCGCTGCCGCTGGGCGGCTCGTACTGGTCATGCGTGATCAGGTTGTTTTTGGTCCAGCTGATCTGACGGGCGATCTGTTCGGGCGTCGTCAACGATAATTTGATACTGCTGTTTTCAATCGCCGACTTCAATGCACGTAAGCTGTCGGACGTATCGTAAATCGTGAAATTCGAAGAAAGTCCGACCTGGTCGGCATAGCGACGCAGGAGTCGTGAGCAAAATCGGTGGAAGGTGCCGATCCACACCGAACTGCTAGATGTCAAACGCTCGACTCGACGGCTCATCTCGTCCGCCGCCTTATTCGTGAAGGTGAGCGCCAGGATCGAGCGAGGATGGATGCCCTGCTCGATCAAATGGGCGATCCGGTGAGTCACGACTCGTGTTTTGCCACTGCCAGGACCCGCTAAAATCAAGAGCGGACCGTCTACGTGTTCAACCGCCGAGCGTTGTGCTTCGGTGAGTACTTCTGATCCGACTGAGTTCATCGTCCGTGGTTCCAAGATGCCGTGAGGCCGTTCGCGCTATCAGCAAAACTGTTTCTCAATGCATTATAAAGGGCGAACGACGCTCGCGTCACGGGTCTGCGAAGCCGGCCAAAGCTCCGCTTTTTATAGAAACGCTAGCGTCCGTCCATCATCAACGTCTTGGATCTGGCTTCAAGGTTGTTATACTGACCCCCAACGGATTGTGACGCTATAAGTATGGCGTTCCATCAGATCTTATCAATCTGCTGAAGGGAGGGACCCCCTATGTCGACTCGCATTCCTCTGATTTCTGCCGACGAACAGAATCGAAGTTTGACCGAACGCCTCGAGATGAGCACGGCCGAAATTGGTTTGTCGGTTCGTACCACCAACTGCCTCGAAGAACGTGGCATCTTTACCGTGCAGGATCTGTTGAACTGCACTCGCGAAGATTTGCTCAGCATTTCGAATTTTGGTGAGAAAACACTCGACGAGGTTTACTTGGCGCTGGAATCGATTGGATTCTTCCGCAACAATCGTCGTCCTCGCTAGAGCACGAAGAATATCTCGAACGACCTCGTTTGGAATTGGGGAAGTGGCAGATCGGACGCCTCACGCGACCGAAGCTGTGGCTTCCTTTTTTAAATGGTGATGAGAATATGAAACCCATCGTACAAATCTCTTTGGATCTCATTGATCTCGATGAGGCGATCGAAACGGCTCATATGGCACGTCGCGCTGGTGTCGATTGGTTAGAGGCCGGAACCCCATTGATCCTGGCCAAGGGACTCGATGCTGTGACGCGTTTGCGAGAGGAGTTTCCAGAGGTTCCTATCGTAGCGGATTTGAAAACCATGGATGGCGGTTATCTGGAAGCAGAGATGATGGCCAAAGCTGGTGCCTCGCACGTTGTTGTCATGTCGCAGGCTCATGAGGAAACAATTCGCTGTGTCGTGAAGGCCGGACGTGATTACAACGTTGGCGTGATGGGAGACAACCTGGGCTCTGCCGATATGGTCGCGGGCGCGAAACGTCTAGAAGAACTCGGCTGCAACTTTGTTATCCATCACATCGGATACGATGAAAGACGCGGGATCGCAGCTCGCGGTGAACGCGCTCCCAATCCCCTCGATCAATTGCGTGAGGTTGTCGATGCCGTTGATGTACCCGTACAAGCGGTCGGCGGACTGTCATTAGAGCAGGCGATCGAGACGCCTAGCTATGGAGCTCCTCTCGTCGTGCTTGGAGCGCCGTTAGTGATCGATAGTGAACGTTTCCAAACCGCGGATGGCGATCTTGAGCGATCCCTGAAACGGATTTGTGATGCGATTCATGGTGATGCAAATTGATCGCGGCCACAGGTCGATATCATGAATCGATCGTGGGCTCGTATTTGACTGAAAAAAACTATTTCGATAGAGGGTAGTGAGAAACGATGGCGGAACTTGCAGTCTTTCCTAAGGCGTTTATGGACGAACTGTGTGTCACGGGCGAGATGTCGCTCCGCTCTTGGATCGATATGGCGTCTGAATTAGATGTCGATGGTCTCGAGTTCTACAGCGGTTTTCTTGATCTACAAGATCGCAAGTCATGGAAAAAGACGAGAAAGATCGTTGAAGAAAAGGGGCTGGCCATCCCCATGCTCTGTTGCTCCCCCGACTTTACGCATCCAGACCGTGACTTTCGTAAGGAGCAGATCAAACAGGAGAAGGCGTGGATTGAGATGGCGGACTCCTTGGGCGTTCGTTTTTGCAGAGTCCTTTCCGGACAGCGTCGACCGGAGGTTTCTCGGGAAGACGGCCTCGATTATGCCACCGAATGCATCGAGGCCTGTCTGCCCTACGCCGAACGTCGTGGTATCACGCTCGTGATCGAAAACCACTATAAGGACAACTATTGGCAGTATCCAGAATTCGCCCAGCACATGGATGTCTTCTGCGAGCTTGTTGATCGCATTCAAGCGGATAATTTTGGCGTCAATTACGATCCGAGTAATACTATTCTGGCCGGTGAAGATCCGCTCGAACTGTTGGAGCGTGTTAAACAGCGAGTGGTGACGATGCATGCCAGTGATCGCTATTTGGTCGAGGGCACCATCGAGGATCTGAGGCGTGAAGAGGATTCGGTCGGATATGCCAAGCGATTATCGCACGGTGTGATCGGTCAAGGATTGAACGATTACGATGCTATCTTCTCAACGTTGGTTGGAGTTGGCTTCGACGGTTGGATCAGCATCGAAGACGGAATCAATGGAATGGAAGAATTGCGAGAAAGCGTCAGCTTTCTGCGTGCCAAAATGATCGCCTTCATTTAGCGAACGATCTAGAATTCTGCGCTGCCGGGTGTCCGCGGGAACGGGATCACGTCACGGATATTGGTCATGCCCGTTGCGAATTGAATAACTCGCTCCAAACCAAGTCCAAATCCTGAGTGGGGGACGGTGCCGAAGCGACGAAGATCCAGGTACCACCAATAGTCGTCAGGGTTTAATTCCTGTTCTTTCATTCTCGCTTCTAGCACATCGAGCCGATCTTCACGCTGGCTTCCACCGATGATTTCACCCACGCGCGGGACCAGCACATCCATCGCGCGAACGGTGCGGTCATCATCATTGAGCTTCATGTAGAACGGTTTGATGGTTTTTGGGTAATCGAACAGGATCACCGGCCCTTCGAAATGTTCTTCCGTCAAATAACGCTCATGCTCGGATTGCAGGTCGGTACCCCAATTCACCGGATACTCAAACGTCTTTCCGCTTTTTTCAAGCACTTCGACCGCTTCGGTATACGGTAAGCGAACAAACTCGCTGTCGACGATCTTTTCCAACGTCGCCAGGACGGTGTCGTCGATGCGCTGATTGAAGAATTCCATGTCTTCTCCGCATTTAACTAGCACATCGCTGGCAATGCGTTTGAGGAATTCCTCCGCCAGAGACATGTTGTCATCCAGTTCATAGAACGCCATCTCCGGTTCAATCATCCAGAACTCAGCCAAGTGGCGTGAGGTGTTCGAGTTTTCTGCTCGAAAGGTTGGACCGAACGTGTACACCTTGCCCAGTGCAGTCGCGTAGATTTCTGCCTCGAGCTGACCGCTGACGGTCAGATAACTGGGCCGGTCAAAGAAATCCTGGGCATAGTCGACGCGGCCGTTTTCACGAGGTGGTTGTTCGAGGTCCAGTGTCGTGACCTTGAACATTTCCCCCGCGCCTTCGCAGTCGCTGGCGGTGATGATTGGAGTGTGGACGTAGAGGAATTCTCGCTCCTGGAAGAACTGGTGAATCGAATTGCAGATGCAATTACGCACGCGGGATACGGCGCCAAACGTATTGGTTCGTGGTCGAAGATGAGCCCACTCACGCAGTTTTTCGAAGGAGTGACGTTTCTTTTGCAGTGGGTATTCCTGCGGATCGGCCCAGCCGTGAACCGTTACCGATTCGGCGTGGACTTCCGTGGCCTGACCCTTTCCGCCTGATTCCTTGATCTCGCCGGCAATGGTAACGCTACAGCCGGCCGAGAGCTTTTTGACTTCCGACTCATAATTCGCCAAGTCAGCATCACAGATTGCCTGGATGTTGGCCATGCAGGAGCCATCGTTGATTTCGACAAAACTGAAGCCCGCCTTGGAATCTCGGCGAGTTCGTACCCAGCCCTGCAACTTAACTCGTTGACCCACGGTTTGTGGGTCACGAGCAGCTGCGACAGAAATCGTATCCATGCAATTCCTTGATCGTAGGGTTTAGACGAGACGTCGGTGCATCGGTTAACGATGCACCTGAACGGGTCGTCATTAAGCCACTGCGTCCTTTGTTTTGCTTTTGCCGAAATGCACGACGATAATCAGCAGCAACAGAGCTGCGATGCCACCGAGCCCAAACCAACCGGAACCAAAATATCCTTGCGTCTTGCTGTAGACCACGTAGAGACTGGCTGCGGTTGCGGTGGAAGCTGCCAACAACATCAGAGCGTTCCAGACTAATCGCGAACCGCCCTTGGGGATATCGTCGCCTAACAAGGACTTTTGGTTCATGAGCAGGAAGAACGTGATGTAGGCAAACGGCAACAGGGCCAAGCCAAAGACGGAGGTTGGGACTGCGAGGTAAAACGATGCGCCGCTCCAAAGATAGGGTCCGAAGGCACCAAAGATTCCCGCAATCAATGTTCCACAGCGATGGGCCGTACCGCCCAGCTCGAAGCCGAACATCTCACAGAATACAAAACCTGAGATGAGCATCAGCAACGAAATGGTCGAAAGCGCCATAGCGAGAACACCTAGACCAAAGACGATGTCTGCGATAAAGGGGCCGGTCAAAGGCGCCAAGGCACCGGAGAGATGTTTGGCCTTGCGATTGACCAATGCCGCCGCAATATGTTGCTCGGGCATACCACTCTCGGCCAAAAATGTGTTCAGCATCTCTGCCTTCACGTTAGCAGCGTCTGCCGGGGCTGCATTGTTGAGCGAATCTTTCGTAGATGGATCTTTCGCATGGAGGCGATCCATCAGCAATCCATCGTAGGCACCTGCCAAATCTGCTGGGGCAACAAGTTTGCCGTCGACAACTGAGAAATCTTCCGTAACGTTTGTGTGGAATTGGGCGGCTGCTGCGATGACAACGCATCCCGTTGCCAGGACGTAAGGAATGAACATGCCGGTCGAGAGGTCGAAGGTCGTTAAACCACGAAACTCGCGTGTCCAGCCTTTCTTGAGAAGCGTGTAGGGGAAGAGGAAGGTCATGTTGATGCCAACCGCCGTGGCCGCGGCACTAAACAAGACATCTTGTTGTTTCGAAACAATTAGCTTGCTCCAGTATTCCCGAGACGATTCGTCCAGTTGCTCCAACAAGGGTGTGAAACTGGCTGCCGGTCGCCAGAATTGGCCGAAGTCGGGAATAATACCTCGCGATACAGCACCCCAATCAATCACGCCTTGGGCAGTTAAGACACCGACCACCCCGAAGAAACATAAGACGATCAAGGCGACGAGAATCTTCAAAAGTCGTTCGTACATCTTGATGCCCCAGCCGCCACGGTCATAGCTCCACGTAATCGCGGTGCAAATGACGAGCAACGAGCCAGAAACAATGGCCATACTCAGGTAGTTACCGTTCTCGCCGCCCGCTTGCGTGATCGCTCCTTCAGAACCGAACATGCCGGGCAGTAGATTCTGGCTAACAACGCCGTAGGCGAGTGAGAATTGAGGCATGCACCACACAATGTTGGCAGCCGCCACAGCCAAAGCCCAACCCCAGGCGAGAGCGGGATTCACATGGTCTCGTATCGCGTGAAACGGTCGCTTGCCGGTTGAGAGCGTGACATAGCCAATCGCACTCAACATAATGATTCCCAGAATCATGGCGAACGGCTGAACCCACAACAACGTGTAGCCCCCGAGAATCCCCAGGAAAAGACTGCTGGCCAGCGAACCACCTCCAAGCGTGATTGCGCTCTGCAACCAACCCGGGCCGGATAGTTTTGCGTAGGCGCTGATCTTGCCGACCGAGCCTTTGAATTGTGCCTCTTCGAGCATCCTGCGATCGGTTTCGACCTTCGAGTCCGAGTGAGTCATAAATTCCTCGCCGCCTTATGGGGTGTTGCCTGTTTTGTGGATTTTCGATCCGACCTGGTTGGTGCGTACGATACGATATTTCGGCTTGCGATCCCACTCGAAAATGATTTTACAAACCTTTCGATGCGAGATAACGCTCTGCATCCAACGCAGCCATGCAGCCGGTTCCTGCAGACGTAATCGCCTGCCGGTAATAATCGTCGGCGACGTCACCTGCTGCGTAAACGCCTTCAACACTTGTGATCGTGCGGAAAGGCTCTGTCCATTTGATATAGCCACTCTCGTTCATTTCCAGTTTGCCGTGCAGGAATTCGGTGTTGGGCGTGTGTCCAATGGCGAGAAACATGCCCTGCGCTTCGAGTTCCCGAAATGATCCGTCTTGGGTATCTTTGAGCTTTACCGCGGTCAACCCATCGGTGTCATTACCAAGAACCTCATCGACTTGGCTATTCCAGACGATGTCGATTTTGGGATCGTCAAAGGCTCGTTGCTGCATGATTTTTGACGCGCGAAGTTCGTCACGGCGATGGATGAGATGGACGACGGAGGCATATTTAGCCAGGTAGCTGGCTTCCTCGATGGCGGAATCACCACCGCCCACCACGACAACTGGAACATTACGGAAACGAGGAAGAGCTCCATCGCAAACGGCACAAGCACTGACGCCACGATTCTTGAATGCCTCTTCCGAGGGTAAGCCCAGGTAATTGGCTCGAGCACCCGTCGCAATAATCACGGTTTCGGTTTCCACCGGTTCATTGCTCGCTGGGTTTACTTTCAGCGGGCGTGACGAAAAGTCGACATCCACGATATCGTCACCGACTACGCGTGTGCCAAAATTTAGAGCCTGCTGTTTCATGAGCTCCATCAATTCGACGCCCTGGACTGCATAATGCGGTTGGCCATCCTTGGTATGTCCCTCCGGTGCCGGCGGCAGATTGTAATGCCGTTCCTTGTCCACCGCACTCTCGACGAAGGCTCGTACGTTCCCGGCGGGAAAGCCCGCGAAATTCTCAACTTCGGTCGTGAAGGCGAGTTGCCCCAAAGGAATCATTTCTGGATGTAAAGTTCCCTCGAATAGCAAGGGTTTGAGATTTGCACGGGCGGCGTAGATGGCGGCCGACCAACCAGCGGGTCCGCTGCCGATGATGACTACATGTTCTGGCAACTGCAGGGTTCCTTTCATATCTGCGACGATCTGGAGCGAACATTATAGATCAGCCAGTCGCCGACGGTAGGTCCCGACCCTGCATCCCGACTCTGGCATCCGGATCCATGGGGGGCCCCCAGTGTGAACCGAGCGGATGCCTGTCAGGGCCTCCAGCCCTTCTGAAGCTTTCCCGACTGGGAGCTCGCGAGGAATCCGGCTCCGTGGGACGCTGTCTCTCGCTTTCGCAGCGTGTTATTATGAAAGTAGATTGTAGGTTTTAGCTGCGGGAGAATCTATGAGTACGCTATTGGTTGCCCTGGCGTCGTTCGCCGGTTTCATCATCGCTTATAATACCTACGGTCGTTGGCTTTCGCGACGGATTTTCAACGTCTCCGCAGATGCAGAAGTGCCAAGTTGCCAGCTCCAGGATGACGTCGATTTCGTCCCTACGAAACGCGAAGTTATTTTTGGGCATCATTTTACGAGTATCGCGGGTACTGGGCCGATCGTCGGACCCGCAATTGCCGTATTTTGGGGCTGGTTGCCCGCTCTGCTGTGGGTTGTCTTTGGCTCCATCTTCATCGGCGCGGTGCATGACTTCGGTGCGCTGATGGTCAGTCTGCGAAATCGAGGGCAGACGGTGGGTGAAGTTGCCGGCCGGCTGATTTCTCCTCGAGCGAAACTGCTGTTTCTCATCATTCTGTTCTTTGCATTAACGATCGTGCTCGCCATTTTTGGGCTCGTCATCGCCTCCATTTTCAGTATCTATCCTGAATCCGTCCTGTCGGTATGGATCGAGATTCCGATTGCCATCGTCATCGCCTTTTTGGTGCATCGTCGTAGTGGCAGTCTTTTGATTCCTTCTCTGGTAGCTCTCGCATTGATGTATGCTGCGATCTACATCGGTACCTTCTATCTGCCCATTCACCTGCCTGCTAGTTTGCCCGTCTCGCCGGTGGTCGCTTGGACGGTGATTCTATTGATCTATTGCTTCTTCGCTTCTGTCCTACCGGTTTGGGTATTGATGCAGCCTCGTGATTACATCAACAGCCATCAACTGGTGTTGGCGCTGAGTCTGCTGGTCTTGGGGCTCATGGTTGCCAGCTTTACCGGGACGGCTGATCTGGTCGCAAGTGCCCCTGCCGTTGTACCGGTCGATGAGAGACCTCTCGACGCGCCACCAATCATGCCCTTCTTGTTCATCACGATTGCCTGCGGCGCGATCAGTGGTTTTCATTGCCTGGTCAGTAGCGGTACCAGTAGCAAGCAAATCGAACGCGAGACGGACGCTCAATATGTTGGTTATGGAGCGATGTTGTTGGAAGGCGCGTTAGCGGTGATTGTGATCTTGGCCTGTTGTGCTGGACTCGGGATGGGCGTTCCGGAAAGTGGTTCTGATGGATTACTCACAGGGCGAGCGGCCTGGGAGAGCAAGTACCAAAGCCAAATCGTGACGACCGTGGATGCGTCAGGCGAAGAGTTGACCGTTGGCGGATGGGCGAATTATGGCCTTGCCGATAAGGTCAGTGCATTTGTCCAAGGTGGTGCAAACTTTCTGTCGGCGATTGGCATTGCCTTACCCTTCGGAGTTGGAATTGTAGCGGTGCTGGTGGCAAGTTTTGCCGCAACGACGTTGGATACTGCCACCCGACTGCAACGCTATGTCGTTCAGGAACTGGGGGCCACCATGGGCATTGAGGCTCTTCAGAACAAGTATGTCGCCACCGCGACAGCATTGATTCTGGCTTTTGTCGTTGCGATGATTCCCGGTCCTAAAGGGATCGGGACAGGAGGCCTGATTCTGTGGCCGCTGTTCGGCGCGACGAACCAAGTCTTGGCAGGACTGGCACTCTTGGTGACGGTCTTTTATCTGTGGCGCCGCGGCAAGCCGGTCTGGTTCGCCGCTGTGCCGATGTTGTTGATGATGGTCATGCCCGCCTGGGCCATGTTGTGGAATCTGTTCAACTCGCAAACAGGCTGGCTGGGGTTGGGCGCCGCGCCGTCCAATTATCTGTTGGTCGCCTTTGGTGTATCGATCATGGGTTTACAGATTTGGATTTTTGTCGAAGCTATTCTGCTATGGCCGAAAGTTAAAGGTGTGTTAGAAGAAGCGTTACCGCCCCCCACGAAGCCTGCGACTGCCAGCTCTCAAGAATCCGCATCTTCTTCGCCTGGTCGATAGATGAAAATTACTAAACTGAAATCTGTTCACGATTTTTGTGCCAGGCTGCAAGAATTAGGAATTGATCTGCCGGTTGATGATCAAATCTTGATGGCAGACGAGTCTCCACTCGCTGAACCGGGACAGATCGGTTCCCATCGCGTTGGAAATCGATGGGTCATCCATCCCATGGAAGGTTGGGATGCCAATCGCGATGGTTCGCCCTCAGAATACACCTTGCGCCGCTGGCGAAATTTTGGCCTCAGTGGAGCGAAACTAATTTGGGGCGGAGAGGCTGCGGCAGTTCAGCCTTCAGGAAGAGCTAATCCGCAGCAAACCCTGGCGATACCCTCGAACAAGACCGGCTTGGCTGCGTTGCGTGAAGAGCTGTTGAAGGCACATCGGGAAGTCTCGGATTCCTGTGATGATCTTGTCATCGGCCTGCAATTGACTCATTCAGGCCGCTTTTGCCGCCCCAATGACAAGCAGTTGGAACCTCGAATTGCCTATCATCATCCACTCCTCGACAAAAAGTTTTCCATCGATCCGCAGGACGACTCTGTGGTTTGGAGTGATGATGATCTGTATCGACTGATCGATGATTTTGTCGTCGCGGCTCGCTTGGCGCAGGAGGTTGGTTACCAATTCGTCGATGTGAAGGCTTGCCACGGTTATCTGTTACATGAGTTTTTGAGTGCTACGACGCGCCCCGGTGATTTTGGGGGTGGATTCGCTGGCCGAACTCGATTGCTCAAGACGATCATTCAACGCGTCCAGCAGGAATGCCCCGATCTGTCGATTGTGGTACGCCTGAGTGTATTCGATACGTTGCCCTTCCAAACGAGCCACGAGGTGGGTCAGCCGATGGCCTGGCCAGATGGTCAACCCTATCCCTACGGATTCGGCGTCGATGCGAACGATCCCAGTAAACAGGATCTGACCGAGCCAATTCAATTGATTCGAGAGTTGCAAGAGGCGGGCGTCATTGCGGTCAATATTACCTGCGGCAGCCCCTATTATAATCCGCACGTGCAAAGGCCAGCGATTTTTCCTCCCTCCGACGGTTATCAGCCGCCGGAAGATCCGCTGGTTGGAGTTGCGCGTCAAATCCACGCCGCTCGAGAGTGCAAACAGGCCGTTCCTGACATGCCGATGGTCGGAACCGGGTACACCTACTTGCAGGATTATCTTCCACAGGTGGCCCAGGCCGTCGTGCGTAAAGGCTGGATCGATTATGTCGGATTGGGGCGAATGGTGCTCTCCTATCCGCAGTTGCCGTTGGATACGCTCCGTGACGGTGAAATGCGACGAAAGCTGGTTTGCAGAACCTTCAGCGATTGCACAACGGCTCCTAGAAACGGTTTGTTGTCGGGCTGCTTTCCCTTAGATCTTTACTACAAGGGTCTCCCAGATGCCAAGGAACTTCGTTTGGTTAAAAATCGGCAGGCCAAGCAGCTACGTGAAATGAAGGAAGGTTAGCCGAATTGGATCGGTTGATAGCTCAAATCGAGTCCGTGATTTGCTTTTGCTCTACCCTTGTTGTCAAAGCTCAACGGCAACTTTATGAAAAGGAGCGGGCTGATTTGGCAGATCGGGGCCCCAAATGGGGCTCACCGATAGGGCCGATGTCGCTACAATACAGTCGCGATAAAATGCCGAATTTAGAGATCGAGCCAACGGCGGCGCGGCTTCAGCAACTGCGTCAACGAGTGATTGCCGAGGCGGGCTTCTCGCGAGTGATGGAGGCAGTAACCTCCGGAAAAACAGTGACACTCGACGGAGTCTGGGGCTCGTCCTGCGCGCTCGCAGCTGCCGCTCTAGCAGACGCGTCTGAGCCTGCTCCTGTACTCATTGTCCTACCCCGTTCTTCGGAATTGGATGATGTGGTTGATGATCTGGCACTTTTTTCCACCCAACAGGTCGCCGTCTTCCCTGCGTTGGAAAATCGGCCCGGAACCGTTTTACAGGATGATAATTTCGGTGATCGGTTACGGACGCTCAAGCGACTGCTGCGAGAGACTCCCACCGGTTTTGTCGTGGCTTCCATTCAGAGTTTGATGCAGCGGTCGCCCGATCGTGATACCGTCCTCAAGCATTCACGCCTGATTCGCGATCGGGACCATCTGGATGTCGAATCGCTGACTCAATGGCTGGTTAAAAGTCGTTTCCACGCGACCAGTGCGGTCGAGCTGCCGGGTGAGTTTTCGCTGCGAGGTGGCATTCTGGACATCTTTGCCTGGGATTGGAATGACCCGGTCAGGATCGAATTGTTTGATGACGAAATCGAATCGATTCGGCGTTTTGATGTGGCGACGCAACGCAGTCTGGAATCGCTTGAATCGGTCGAGATTACCGTGCTTGGCGGACAGCAGCAGGGGCACGGCTATCTGACTGATTTTCTGCCCGAGGGTAGTCTTTGCGTGGTGGTCGAACCCGACCAGATTCAAGCCGAGGCCAAGCACCTGCTGGAGCGTACAGAGGATCCCGAGGAGTTATTCAGTTATCACGACGTATTGAAACGCATTGGTGAATTCGGTTGTGTCTATGCGGCCGCGATTGCCAGTGGAAGCGAATCCTTGATGGAGCGTTTTCGGGTCGAGTCGGTGGAGCGATTCAGTGGTGATATTGCTCGGGTACGCGACGAACTGGATTCGATTGCGGAAGGGTATGAAGTCTACCTGGTGGCGGAGACCCAGGCCGAGATCCGTCGCCTGCAGGAAATTCTGGCTCCAACGGAGATTGCGGCGGCCGATCGCATCCACTATGTGATCGGCAGACTCAAGTCGGGCTTTCGGTTGAGCGACGAGCAGGTGTTGGTGGTAAGCGGTAATGAGTTATTCCATCGCGCGCCGTTAAGACGAACCTCGCGTCATCGTGCGTCCAAGGCGATTGAGAGTTTTCTTGATCTGCGCGAAGGCGACCTGGTCGTTCACCTCGCACACGGGATCGGCCGTTATCGTGGTTTGCAGTTGATCCGAAAAGAAGAACAGGTCGAAGAGCATCTCGAAATTGAATTTCACGGCGGCACCAAGATCTTTGTGCCGGCGACCAAGATCGAGTTAGTGCAGAAATATGTTGGGGCCCGAAAAACTCGCCCCCGCTTGGCGACGATTGGCGGCAAGAACTGGATCCGGCAGAAAAAGGCAGCCGCTGCTGCTGTTGAAGATTTAGCAGCCGACTTGCTGGATCTGCAGGCGGAACGCGAAGCACGTCCGGGAATCGCCTTTACGGTTGATACTGAATGGCAACAGGAATTCGATGCGTTGTTCCCCTACACCGAAACCGATGATCAGCTCCTCTCGGTCGAGGCGATCAAAATCGATATGCAGAAGTCTCGACCGATGGACCGTTTGATCTGTGGTGACGTTGGATTCGGCAAAACCGAATTGGCAATGCGGGCGGCCTTCAAAGCTGTCGACAACGGATATCAAGTCGCCGTTCTGGTGCCGACAACCATTCTGGCTGAGCAACATTATCAAACGTTTCGTGAGCGGATGTCTGAATTTCCCTTTACGATCGAGAAGTTAAGTCGCTTTTGTTCGGGCAAGGAACAAAAGGAAACCGTGCAGGGGCTTCAAGAGGGCAACGTCGATATCGTGATCGGGACTCATCGACTCGCCTCGAAAGATGTGAATTTCACCAATCTGGGTTTGCTGATTATCGACGAAGAGCAACGGTTTGGAGTTGAGGTCAAGGAACGGCTCAAGACACTTCGCAGTACGATTGATGTCTTGACCCTGAGTGCGACACCCATTCCTCGGACGCTCCATATGTCGCTGACTGGCATCCGTGATATCTCAAATCTCGAAACCGCTCCTGAAGATCGAGTGGCAGTTGAAACTCGAGTGACTCGCTGGAGTCATGATTTGATCCGTAATGCGATCATGCGGGAGTTGAATCGTGACGGTCAGGTCTTTTTTGTCCACAATCGAGTGCATGATATCGAAGCACTCGCGAAAAAACTTCAGTTCATCGTGCCAGAAGCTTCGATTCGAATTGGTCATGGGCAAATGGCAGAGGGGCAGCTTGAGCAAGTCATGGTCGACTTTGTGAACCATCGGTTCGACGTGTTGTTGGCGACCACGATTGTGGAAAGCGGCTTGGATATTCCCAATGCGAATACCATCTTCATCGACGACGCCGATCGGTACGGTCTCGCTGACCTGCATCAATTGCGGGGACGCGTCGGTCGCTATAAACACCGTGCTTACTGCTACATGTTGGTCGACTCCAATAAATCGGTGAACCCGAACGCGGCGAGAAGACTGCGGGCGATCGAAGAATTCAGTGAAATGGGAGCCGGCTTTTCGATTGCCATGCGGGACCTGGAGATTCGTGGGGCAGGGAACGTCTTGGGGACACAACAGAGTGGCCATATCTCGCAGGTTGGCTACGAGCTGTACTGCCAATTACTGGAGACAGCAGTTCGTCGTATGCGGAAGCTACCCCCCAAATTGAATACGGAGGTCAACATCGAATTGCCGGGGACCGCCTACATTCCTCGCCAATATGTGGCGGATCTACGCACCAAAATCGATCTCTATCGACGGCTTGCACGAAGTGTGGGTGATCAAGAAGTCCAAGGGATGCGGCAGGAGTTTGAGGACCGTTTCGGAACGCCGCCAGAACCGGTCGAGCGAATGCTTGAACTCGCTCAGCTCAAAAGCGATGCTGCTTTCTGGCAGGTTCATACGATCCAAATGGAATCGAAATACCTGGTCATGCTGTTTAGCGATATGGGACGTGCACGACAGCTTGTGAAGGCTAGCAACGGTCGCTTGCGGATCGTTGACGAACAATCAATCTATATGACGCTATCGGACGTCGAGCAAGCACCGGAGCGAATCGTCGAAACCGTTAAATCAGTGTTGCGACCATCTTAAACGCTCTCTAGAATCCCCCCGCCTCGCTCTCCCGCGTTCGCCGACTTGCTCTTGTTTTCGTGGGTACGGACGAGTTGGGACTCCGATGAGTCCTGCAGTTGAAAGCTTCGCATGAAGCCATGAGATGAGGGGCCGACTTGCTCAGAGCACCGGTCGTTCCAATCGAAATCGCATCAAACGGACAGGGTGGTCACGTTGATATTCAACGCGCTGCATGACATTCAATACGTACAGAATCTCCCCAATACAATCCTTCACGGCTGCCGTCGTGGCTTGCTATTGGCGATTTTGATGTGTTTTACGCCGCTCGCCACTGCGCAGGAGCGTGCGCCCTCAAAAGGAGATATTCCCTGGCCTGCCGAGGCCGGCGCTGGACGCCTCACCGAACCTGGACGCAGTCGCCTGCTGCCCTCAGATGGTAATACCACAGCAAATCGTGGCAATGCCCAACCCCCAACCCGTCTTGTTTCGTCACAAACTCCAGTCAACCAGTCCTCGTTGAATGCGGGAGACGCGGCGGCGGGGCAACAGAATTGGTGGAACGAAGAAGCACAAGCCAATGGCGTTACCGCCGAAGCAGATCAGCTCTCACGGAACGTTCAGAGAAAAGACGAAATCATCAAGTCCTCGCAGATCATGGCGATGGTGGGATCTGAGCCAATTTTGGCTGCTGACATGCTGGGCCGGATCAACGAAATGCTCGCACCTCATGCCACACGGGCGAGTGAAGAACAGTTGGAAGCACAGCGTTTGATGTTCATGGAACGCATGCTTCCGTCATTGATCGAAGAGAAAACCGTCTACCTCGAGTTTCGGAGATCGTTAGAGCCTGAACAGCTCGAGATGGTGCGGGCTAACATCTTTCAAGCTTTCGATGAAAAAAGACTCCCGGAAATGTTGGAGCAGTCCGATTTGGAATCGCTGAGTGATCTCGATGCGCGATTACGCTCGTTCGGATCATCGCTCGATCGAATGAGGCAACGTTTTTTTGAGCAAATGGCTGCCCGTGAAATCATCCAACGAGAAACTCGTCGCGAAGAGGAAATTACCCACGACGAACTGTTGCAATACTATCAAGAACATCGAGACGAATATGCCTTCCCTTCCAAGGTCAAATGGGAACAGCTATCGGCCTTGTTCAGCGATGAACGAAGTAAGCAGGATAGCTACAAACAGGTCGCCAGAATGGGCAATATGGTTTTGCGAGGAAAATCCTGGACGGCCGTCGCTCGTGAAGAATCTGAAACCTTTAACGCCAGCCGAGGTGGAGCTCACGATTGGACCGAGCCGGGCTCGCTTCGCTCGAATGTGCTCGAGTCCGCGATTTTCTCTCTGCCCTCGAATCAGCTGAGCCGTATTCTGGAAGATGAAACGGGCTTTCATATCGTGCGAGTCGTCGAGCGGACGGAGGAGGGGGTCGTGCCCTTTGCCGAGGCTCAGGTCGAAATTCGTGAAAAACTTAAGCTTCAGAAGCAGGATGAACGGGTCAAGCAATGGCTCCAAGAACTCAAGGGGAAAACCTACGTTTGGAATTTCTTCGAGCAACAACAGCAGAACGTCGAAATGGCCAATGGGCGATCGGACGACCCCTTGAAGCGCTGAATTGCAAAGCGACGCTGAATCGGGATGCTGAAGCGTGACACCGAAAAGGGGATTGGTTTTCCCCGTTTTCTCCCCTATCTTTTCGCTGGGCTACTTGTTTTGCTCAATGTCTAGCTCCTGCGTAACCCATTGATCTAAAAATGGTTGCGACTCTTGACGTGGGGGTGAATTGCCCCCAAGGCTTGTGCCGGGTAAACTGCATCTCACGGCGGCGCAGTGTCCCCCGGCTCAGATGCACAGGATCAACGTGACATCTGCCGGTCCCGTTGGCGTTCCAATGCCGACGGTTGTAGTGCCCTCGATCACTCGAAGCCCTCTCAGGGGCAGTCAAGATCGAATACACGGGTTCGTGGTACGGAGCTACAACACGGCAGGGCACTGATGAGGGTCCGCCACTAGATCGAATCAACCTACGCATCTTGAATCTTGCGAGAAAGGATGACGTCGATGCCAGAAGTTGCAAACTCAGCAGGAGTTGCGAAGCTGAGGTTAGACGGTAAGGAGCTCGAGCTTCCTGTCGTTGAAGGTACGGAGAATGAGCGCGGGATTGATATCTCAACGCTGCGACGAAACTCCGGAGCCATCACGCTGGATGAGGGCTTTGTCAATACAGGCTCAACCACCAGCGAGATCACATTTTTGGATGGTGAACACGGCATCCTCCGTTACCGGGGATACGCCATTGAAGACCTCGCGTCCAAATGCGATTTCGTGGAATGTAGCTATCTCCTGATTTACGGTGATCTACCGACTCCGGAGCAGCTCCATCGCTTTCGTATGTCGATTCGACGCCACACGATGCTGCACGAGGACATGCGATCGTTCTACAACGGTTTTCCTCGTGATGCTCACCCCATGGCGATCTTGTCGTCGGTGGTCGGTGCTCTCTCGACCTTTTATCAAGATTCACTTGATCCTCGCGATCCAGAACAAGTCGAGGTATCGATCCATCGGTTGATCGCCAAGTTACCGACGATCGCGGCTTACGCTTACAAGAAATCGTTCGGACAGCCGTTCGTCTATCCTCAGAACGACCTCACGTATTGTGAGAACTTTCTGCGGATGATGTTCTCCGTGCCCAGTGAACCTTACGAGCTGGACGAAGATTTTGTGCACGCACTCAACATGCTCTTGATCGTGCATGCCGATCACGAACAGAATTGCAGCACGTCGACGGTGCGGATGGTTGGCTCTTCGGACGCCAATCTATTTGCTTCCATCTCTGCTGGCATTTGTGCCCTCTGGGGACCATTGCATGGTGGAGCGAATGAAGCAGTTGTGGCGATGCTTGAGCAAATCATTGCCGATGGCGGTGACGTTGAACGTTATGTCGCCATGGCCAAGGATAAGACCCACCAGTTCCGACTGATGGGCTTCGGTCACCGCGTCTACAAGAATTACGATCCGCGCGCACTGCTCATCAAGAAACAATGCGACAAACTGCTTGCTAAGCTTTCCATTGATGATCCGTTGTTTAAGGTGGCTCAAAAGCTCGAAGAGGTGGCTCTCAACGATCCTTACTTTGTCGAACGCAAGCTGTATCCGAACGTTGACTTCTACTCCGGCGTGATCTATCGAGCGATCGGCATTCCGATGCAAATGTTCACGGTTCTGTTCGCGATGGGACGGCTGCCGGGTTGGATTGCACACTGGATGGAAATGCACGGCTCGCCCAATAAACGGATCGCTCGACCACGGCAGATCTATACGGGGCCCACTCACCGCGAATTTGTGCCTCTTGATGATCGCTAGCAGGCATTGATGCGTTCGAAACCAAGCCATAGGTCAGGTGATTCACCTGGCCTATTTTTTGTAATCGTCAAAGTTTGACCATTCGGGTTTCGTTTTACCCTTCCGCTCTCCGTAACCGATACAGAAGTTAGTGCGCTGCGCTCCTGGTTTCTGTTGCGCGGAACTCCAGGAGGAATTCGTGGTCAGAGGACGTCTAACGTAGACGAGGTTTCAGAGATGCGTCGAATTACATGCTTGATGGTTACGGGGTTGATCGCTTGTCAGGTCGGCTCGGTTTTGGCGGCAGAGTTGGCGGTCCAGAGCCGGGTTATCCGGATTAAGGCCGGCGACGATCGGCAGCATGCGCCTGTCCTGACGGCCGTCTCTTGGCACCCCAATGGTCGCTGGTTGGCACTCGCCGGCGATGATCATAAAGTCCGCGTTTGGGATCTTGTCGAAAAGCGGGTCATCCACGAATTCAAAGGACACCGGAACTGGGTCAGTAGCCTTGCGTTTTCGGAGGACGGTCATCTGTTGGTGAGTGGGGGGCATGATCGCCGTGTGATTGTTTGGGATGTGAACTCGGCTGAGATGCTGTCCGATTGGAACGATTTGGCCGCTGCCGTTGCCGCTGTCAAATTCAGTCATCAAGGCGACAGAATTGCCGTGGTCGGCTTTACGGATCGGGTTAACGTCTACGATGCAACAACTTGGAAACTCGAACAGTCGTTGGTATCCCCCTGCCAAGATACTCGCTGTGTTGCTTTTTCACCCGATGATCGTTGGCTTGCTGTTGGCGGTCGTAACGGACGCATTCGTATCTGGGATCTCGTGCAGGGCCAAGAGATGCGAACGCTGCCAGCCCATCGTCGGCGAATTCGTGACATCGCGTTCGATCGCCGAGGTCAACACTTGCTCACGGCGAGCGAAGATCGCACGATTCGTGCGTGGGACATCTATTCCGGAAGCTCGCTTTTCAGTCTGAACGCCAAGGGCGGCCTGATTTATTCGATGGCTGCTTTGCCAAATTCTCGACTTGCTGCCGCTTGCAGTGATAACAAGATTCGTATTTGGGATCTGGTTGACCAGGAAATGGTGACGACCTTGGACGGACACACAGGTTCGGTTGCATCCTTAGACGTCAATCATACCTGGCTTGTTTCAGGAAGTTACGATACGACGGCGCGGCTCTGGAATCTTGCTGAATTGGAAAACCAAATTGCTCATCAACGTTCTCAGAAAGAAGACATCTCAGAACTGCAATCACTCGAGAACGTGACACAGTCAACATCGATTGACCGCTAATTATCGATTCGATCGAGCACAGGGAGGTAGCTCGGTATGTTGTTCAATTCTATCCGTCGTCATTTACGAACAATGCAGCGACGGCAACGCGCCGTCACTAGCTCTCGTGCCATGGTAGGCATTGAGCTGATGGAACCGAGACTCTTGTTGAGTGTTTCGCCCGTGAGCTTAGGCGCGGTTTACATCGAGGAAGATCTTGGGAGCGACATTCAGGGCGATGTCATCCAGGTCAGTTTTGAAGGCGGCGTCGACGGCACCGAGTTGCGCAAGATTGTCATTAGCGGTGATCAAGCTCAAGCGGGTTTCGGCGTGGGCGACGTATTCTTTGATACTTCTGCGCAAGGCCTGGGTGCGGATACGCCATTCCCCTTCTCCTTGCTTCGCCATGAGGGGATCGATCGAATTACCGCGACGGTGGAAGACGGCACGTCGCAGCTGATGTTGGAGTTTGAAGGATTTCACGCGGGTGAACTGTTGGAATTCTCAATTGACGTCGACGAAGTGGAATTCATTGATCCGCAGGAAACCGATCTGGCAATTGTCAACGAAGGTTTTGACCCCATCACCTCGGGGGTTGAGTTCCACGGTTCGACGTTAATGGCTTATCTATCGGCTTCGCAGTTTGAAGATGTTGATGGATCTGTGATCTTTAAGAATCGATATGACGACCAGCTTGATGAATCGTCACTGGATCTGCCGCCCGATAATTACCAAGGCAAACGCGATCGTACTGCTGGTGCCTTTCTGGAAGTTGAGCAGCAACCCATTCCCGTCGCGATCAGTGGCCATGTTTATCACGACCAAGATCAGGATGGATTGCGAGATGCCGGCGAAGAGCCGATCTCAGGAGTGTTGATCCGCGCGGTTCCGCTGCAGACCATCGTCGATCAGGAAGCAGTGATCGCGGTTACCAATGCCGAAGGTTTCTACGAATTCACCGACTTGATGCCGGGCTCCTATCAGCTCGTCGAGGTGTCTCAGCCGGATGGCTATCTCGATGGACGCGACCGCGCTGGTACGGTTGATGGTGAAACGGTTGGCCAAGCGATCAATCCGGGAGATCTGATCGACGAGATCGAACTTGTCGATGGTGCGGTGGGATTGAATTATGATTTCGGTGAAATCCTGCCGGTTTCCTTGGCCGGTGAAGTCCATTTCGCGGCGAGTGATGGAACCTGCTTCGGCAACTCCAGTGAACATCGACCGATTGCCAATGCGATTCTGCGACTCGAAGACGAACAGGGCCGGGTGATTGCTGAGACACGCACGGATGCAAACGGTCGCTATGAGTTTGTTGATCTTGCGCCCGGCACCTACCACATTGTGGAGACCACACCCGACGGTTTGATCGATGGGGCAGCCCGGACGGGTAACGTCGATGGTCTGTCGCGAGGTTTTGTGGGCGGACCGGGCCAGATTAATCAGATTACGTTGGCCTCGGGTGAGCATGGCACGGACTATGATTTTTGTGAAGCAGAACCTGTTTCGATCCAGGGCAACGTGCGTCTGACGGATGTCAACGGCGATTGCGTGGTAACGGCGGACGAAGATCGTGGGTTGAGCGATGTCGTCATTGATTTGCTCGATGCAGAAGGCCGCATCGTTGATTCAACAAGCACTGACATTCGTGGCAATTATCAATTCTTAGACCTGTTGCCAGGTGTCTATTCGATTGTGGAGCATACCCCGTCATACTTGATCGACGGTGCTGCTCATGTTGGCGCGGTTGATGGTTTGACGGTCGGCGCCGTTGCGACGGCTAGTTCGATTATCGATATTCGGTTGGGCTCCGGACAGCAAGGACTCCACTACGATTTTTGCGAACATCTTCCCGCCAATATTTCCGGGTTTGTCTATCACGATCGGTCCAACGATGGGCAACGCGATGCGGCGCGCGAAGAAGGGATCGCCAACGCGCGCATCGAGTTGCGAGATCAGAATGGACGAGCCGTGGCGACGGCGACGACGGATGCGGCAGGCTACTACGAATTCACAGGCCTCGCTGCCGGCACGTATTCTTTGGTGGAACAGCAACCCGTCGGTTGGAATGATGGCCTTGATTCGGTGGGGACCATCGATGGACGAAATGTCGGAGTGGCTGATGCCGCTGGCGACCGGATTTCCGAAGTTGAATTGCGATGGGGTGAGCAGGGTGTGAACTACAATTTCGGGGAATTGCTTTCCGCGAGTATCGCCGGGATTGTCCACTCTGATCTGAATGCGGACTGCCGGATGCAGGATAACGAAATGCCGTTGGCCGGGGTGCAGGTCGAACTTTGGAATGACGGAATTTTGCTGCAATCGATGAGCACCGGCAACGACGGTCGGTTTTTGTTTGAGGATCTTGCTCCCGGCACTTATCAGTTGCGGGAGATTCAACCCGTAGACTTTTTCCAGGGAGGTCAGCGGGCTGGATCAGGCGGAGGCGACGATCGCCAGGAAGACTTGATATCAGAGATCGAAATCGAGTCTGGCGATGTGTTTTTTAATTACGCTTTCTGTGAAGAGCCGCCCTCGTCGATTTCCGGATTTGTCTTCCAGGACGGACCTGTGATCGAATTGGAATATGGTGAGTCGCTGCCCGAGGACATCTCAACCATTCGTGATGGTCAGTTGACTTCCGATGACCTGCGAATCGAAGGCGTCGTTCTTGAGTTGAGGGATGGCGTAACAGGGTTGCCGATCACGGCTGCTGAATATGCTTTGCCCGGCCATTATCCGGATGGGCCGATTACGACGGTGACCGACAGTCAAGGCTTCTACGTTTTTGAAGCGTTACATAAGGGTAACTATGCCGTCTATCAAATTCAGCCTGAAGGCTATACCGACGGAATTGATACCGAAGGAACGTTGCCCTCGGTGGCGATTAATCAATTCGAGGAAGTGGATCCGGCTATCATGTCGTCCTTGAAAGCCGATCCCGAGTTTGATGCGATCGTACGAATCGCACTCCCGCCGGGTCGATTGGCCGAGCAAAATAATTTTAGTGAGTTGGTCTTTAATAACTCGACCTACATCGTACCGGTCATTGTTCCCTTCGACGGTCCCGATCCTGTTGCTCCGCTTCCTCGTTATCAGATTCAACTACCGGTTATTCCGCCGATTCAATCACGTGACTTGGATCTATTGGCCTACGAAATCGAGTCCTACGGGAACATTCAAGGGGCCTGGGCCAATACCTGGCATCTCAGCATTATTGATGGCGGCATGCCTCGTGGTAAAGGACTTGAGGTTGCGGCACGTGGGCCCGTTTGGTTTGACGCGGATGGATATGAGATCGCGTGGAGTAACGAAGATGCAAACCAACTGAAGTGGACGCTTATCCTCGACAACGGAGAAACCCTGGAAAAGATCTTCGGTGTCGCTCATGGATTGCCGATCGCAGGCGACTTCAACGGGGATGGCTTCAGTCAAATTGGCGTCTTTGCCGATGGACAATGGTTCATTGATCTTGATGGCGACGGCCAATGGGATATCCACGATTTGTGGGCCAAGTTGGGGCATCGAGGTGATCTGCCCGTGACCGGCGATTGGGACGGTGACGGCAAGCACGATATCGGCATCTACGGTTTGGCGTGGCCTGGAGATCCCCGTGCGATTGGTCGTGAGGCAGGATTGCCAGACCGAGGTCGAGAGTTAAAGGATCAGCCTGAGAACCTACCGTCCGCGCAGGAACGAGACCAGCAGCAGCAGCGGACGCTTAAGCATTCCGCCCACGGGCGAACACGGTCCGATTCCATTGATCATGTCTTCCACTTCGGTGCGGTTGGAGATCGCCCTGTGGCGGGCGATTGGAATGGTGATGGCGTTGCCACGATTGGCGTCTTTGCGGGTGGTCGTTGGCACCTTGATAGCGATGGAGATGGAGAATTCAACGACGTCGACGAAGAAAAGACATTTGGTGCTGTCGGCGATATACCCGTTGTCGGTGACTTCAACGGAGATGGTATCGATGAATTGGGCGTGTATCGCGGGACCCAATTCATTCTTGATACGAATCGCAACTTCCGTATCGATGATGGAGACAAAGTACTTCCCGCGCCACCCGGTCGTCCGGTAGTCGGAGATTGGGATGGCGACGGCATCGACGATGTTGGTGTTGTGGAACAGTCAATCAGATTCGTTGAAGTCGATCCCCGTTGATGGCTCAATAAAGCTAACTGGCTTTCAGCCTTTCGATCTCTTCTTTTACAATCGCAATTTCTTGCTCGATCCGATCGACCTCGCCCGGTTCGTCCTCCTGTTGACGAGCACCTGCCAGTTGTTGGTTGAGTTTCTTGATGCGTTGGCGCAAAACTTCTACACGTTTCTTGGCTTTCTTATCCATGGTTTGCTCCATTTGTATCGGTGTTCCAATGTTTGACCGCGTCGGTTGGGGGGGGCTTGAATTTTGATGCTCGCCGTGTGACCTTCATGAAGCCGGCGATGCACATGATGGCGATCGCCAACGCCACATTCAGGTTCAACCACAGCTTTGAGTTTTGTTGGATCTGTCTAACGCTTAAACTGTGTCCGGCCAACATCGCCGTGATCCAAAAGATCCCCAGCGAAATCATCATTTTGGTCGCGAGCAGCAGCATGTAAGTGTCGGTCTCGAACTCGTAGCCGAGCAGAATACGAATCGAATTCACGATCCCCGAGAAGAGCAATAGACTAGTCGCCAATATCACGATCTTCGACCAATGCGCGCGATAAGCCGACTTGAGTTTCTCACGCTGCTTCTCGTCGAGTACCGCCAAGGCGGGAATGAGAGCGAAGCGTTGTGAAAAAATGCCGCCCACCAACAGAATGGCCGTCAGGACATGCAGCCATCGAAAAAGTAATTCGAAAATCATGTCGATTGAAAGGCTCGCTGAGCACCCTTGTTATTTTCCCCTGGCTATGGTTCCCCATCATTTTCAACGGAAGGTCACGTCGAATCAGCTCTCCATGTCGCTCGGGCCCAAGCGATGGCTTCTTCTCGGCTGCTGATTTTTGCATCCAGTTGGGCGTCCCGGACGCTCTCGAGAATCACCCGATACTGAGGGCCACGAGGAATTCCCAATTGTTGCAGATCATTGCCGTTAATGTACGGGTCAGGATTGAGCTCTTCGGTCGGCCATTGTAGTCGCTCCTCCGCGTCATCCACACCCGTGGCATCGCCGTCGATGGCGATCCCCACGGCTCGACTGAACTGAATCAGTTCTCGGATGTCCGGCTGGATCAGGATTCGTTGAATCTGTGGCCAAGGTAACTGATTGGCCTTGCGCAACTTGCCCTCGTTTTCGAGGAGCCATGCAATCCGTCGGTGTTCCTCGTTGGCCAAACGCCAACGTGAATTCAAATTCGCTGCTAAGGTCCGAAAAGATTCACTCTGGCTTTCAGCCCACACGCACGCAGCTGTGGCCGTTGTGAAGTGATCGGTTACGAGCTGATCCAGAATCTGACGAGTGAGCTGCCAACGCGTGTCCTCGGGCGATTCAGGCTCGAGTGAGCTTGCGATTTCGGGAAAGATCTCTGCTGCCAGGTGACTGTCACGGAGAAGTTCCAGGCCCGACAAGCGATCTGGATGGCTGAGCAGTCGGCGCATTTCGCTGGCAATTCGCTCGGGACTCACACAATCAATCTCGCTGGCATGGGATCGAATCGATTCCAATGTCGAGCGATGTAATGAGAAGCCCAGGGTGGTGGAGAAGCGAACGGCTCGCAGCATCCTTAACTTGTCCTCGTCGAACCGTTCATCGGCATTCCCGATGCATCGGACCATTTTCTTCTCCAGGTCAGCACGGCCCCCCACAAAATCAATCGTTTCTCCGCTGTTCGGATCGAAAAATAATCCATTGATTGTAAAGTCACGTCGTTGAGCGTCTTCTTCGGCGGTGCTGAATTTGACATGGTCCGGGTGGCGCCCATCGCTGTAACCGCCGTCTCGACGAAAAGTAGCAACCTCGATCTGGCCGGCCCCGCGTGGCCCCAAGACGGTGATCACGCCAAAGGCCGCTCCAATTGGAATCGTGCGATGGCGGCCGAAAAGCTCCTGGATTTGCTTTGGATGGGCATCCGTGGCGACGTCATAGTCCTGAGGAACGACGCCCAGCAGTTGGTCTCGGACGCAGCCCCCAGCCCAATAGGCTTCGTGGCCGGCTGCGCGCAGATCCGCGACCACACGTACCGCGAATTCTCGGGCTCTTTCGGGATTTGCGGATAAATTCACATTGGCCCCCTCAGATTGAGGGTGTGTTGGGTGCCCAGGAAGGTTCGGTTGCGACGTGAAATAATTTGCACACGATGACTCATTGCGTCAAAATAAAGTACAGCTCGTTAAGAAGGGGCGTAAGTTTTCATATCTTGATCAATGGTCGAAACTTATCGAGAAAACTTAACGAGAAACATCGATGGATGGAAAGCCCCAACTCTTGACGACTGACCGAATTCCGGATCAAATTACGGTGAATTCCCGAATTCTTTAAACGGGGCGATCGCTCTGTTTAAATTTGGGAAAGGGCTTAACGAGATCCCTCGTTGTCTCATTTTTTCATTTCTATTTTGTTTTGTTACGGAGGTTCCCTATGACGACGCGTAGTCGCAGGCGAGGATTTACCCTCGTCGAACTGTTGGTGGTGATTGCAATCATTGCCATCCTCGTGTTGTTGCTGCTACCGGCTATCAACGCTGCTCGTGAAGCGGCTCGCCGGAATGGCTGCGTCAACCAAACTCGCCAGCTTGCTTTGGCGTGCGTTAACTATGAGGCCGCTTTTCAACGCTTCCCTTTGGCCAACTCTGCACCGCCGCGTCCCGGCAATCGCAGTAACCTCGGCCGCGTTGAACCGGGTACTCCCGGCGACCTGTACGTCACCGATCGTGGACGACAGAACTGGCGAGCTGATGGCTATAGCTGGATTGTAAGGATTCTTCCTATGTTGGAAGAGGACAACCTCTATGACCAAATCTCGCGTCAAAGTCAGAACTTCAAGGTCTGCGCATTCAATGAAAACATGCGTTCGATCCCTGCTGATCCCTCGACTCACTTTGCAGCAACCCAAGTTAGTTTCTTGCGATGTCCGTCGTTTGCTGGCGACACGATCTCGAATGCCGAAACCAACTACAATCTGCCGACCGATGTAGAAGTTGCCGGTGGTAACTATGTTGCCCTCGCTTCTGCAACGCGTGGTACGAATACCTCGAAGACGGTTGACGATCATGATCCAACCCTCGGCGGTGTCATGATCTCGAAAATCGATCCGAAGTTTCGTGGTTTGAAGTTCCGCGAACTCACCGATGGTGCCTCTAAGCAGGCGATCATTGCTGAGTCGAAGCATGAACTTTTCTCCTCCTGGTACTCGGGTCAATCCGCTTGGACGATTGGTTTCCTTCCGGATAACAAGCTGGTTCCGACCATCCAGTCTGATGGTTACATGGGCATCGACCAAAATCCTGCCAACCGAACCGCTTTGAATTACGGTAAGTCCTACTTGAATGTTGATCCTCAGAATCCTGATCGACCTGATCCGGCACCTTGGTTTGCCGAAACGATCGATGGTGGTATTCGTGACTGGGGTCCGAGTAGTGACCATGGTGGTGGTGTGATTATCGTCGGGTACGCCGATGGACACACTCAAGCCTTGTCCGAAACCGTTGATCCCAACCTCTGGTTCCGAATCCTCACCCGAGCTGGTGGCGAACCTATTGATCAGGACGCACTGTAAGGGTTTTGAATCTGAGTTGAGTTAAATGAGGACTGCTGCGTCCGGCTCGGACGCAGCAGTTTTTTTTTTGGGCAGAGACGCGAGCATCGGAGCTTATGCTCGAACGACAGGGATCGTTTTGAGAACAGTGAGGGCATGATGAAAGAAGAGATTGATGTGAAAGGGGTTCGGCAGCTTTTGGATGAGGAGGCAGAATTCCTGTTGCTCGATTGCCGTAATCCTGATGAGCGAGAGTTTGCGCATATCCAAAAATCGGAATTCATTCCCATGAATGAATTGGCGAATCGGGTCTCTGAGCTCGAACCACATCGAGACCGACATATCGTCGTTTACTGTCATCACGGTGGACGCAGTGATATGGTTTGCCAATGGCTTCGTAGCCAAGGTTTCTCTCAGGTGCAAAATATGCTCGGTGGCATCGATGCGTGGGCTGTCGAGGTTGATCCTGCGATGCAACGCTACTAGTCCACTTGTCAGCCTCTAGCGACGTAACCTATAAAACATAATTATGATTCGCACGACGATCACGCCTTATCTTGTCTGGCCTGATCCGACATGCGGGTGTGGCGGAATTGGCAGACGCGCTAGATTCAGGTTCTAGTGTCCATTACGGACGTGGAGGTTCAAATCCTCTCACCCGCACTTCAGCAGGGGCTTCCGGTCGAATGATCGTAAGCCCCTGTTTTCGTTAAGCCCCTGTTTTCGTTAAGCCCCTGCAGAGTGAGCTTGCGATTCGCCTGCAGCGAAGGGCGGCTCGCGCAGCAAAATGGCGCAGGAGAGTTGCACGTCTGGAAACGTCAACCACCACTGCGCCGTTCGTGTCATTACCGAGCTGAGAGACTAACCAAAGGCAGCCTTGACCTCTTCGAGCACAGCCTTTTCGGTTTCTGAGATCGACCCAATGCCAAGAATGCCTCCGGCCGAGGCGGCGACGTCTTGGGCACGTTGAACGAGATTGTCTCGCAAGCTTTCGTAGGCTTCGGCCGACATCGAATCCCTTAACGCGGAAACATACTCTTTCCACGCCTCAAATAGCGATGTTGGTGGAGAAGCGTCGAGCCAAACGGACAGCAGTTGATAGCTGGCCGAATCTGCGTGGCAGTTGCTCTCTTCGGCTGCCTTGAGAACTGCCGCCCGTTCCCGAGTGTCCACGATTCCGTCTGCCCAGGCGACGCGGACAAGCGGCACCAGCGACAAACCCACAATGGTTTCCGTATTCACGCCGAGTCGAACGATGTCGTCCAGCATTTGTGAGTTATGAAAGCCACAGGTTTTTTCGAGTTCCTTCTTCTCGGCCTCGACTTTCATCTTGGCACGAATCTCGTCCGCCAGTTGCTGGTCGACGCGATGAAAAAACTCGTCCTCGAGGGTCCGCCCTCGTCTTGATAGTGAGCCTTGATTTTCCATGGTTTTTCCTTCAACAACATCCCGCCGTGATGGGCTTGTACTCTGAACTTGAATATGGCCTTGATTGTATCCCACTTCCCAGATTGAACGAAGATGGCCCCCTCGTATTTTGGCTTGCGCCTTTGGATTTCGTCGGTTGCAACGCCAGGCATTTTAGATGATCTGGCGTAAAGCGATGCGGCACCAGGCGATCTAACGCTGGCAAAATCTTTCTTCCGATGTGGTTTCAAGTATCTTGCGAGACGCTTCCCACCGGCGATGCGAGGAATCCGTTTTGAGTCGCCGCTAAGCCGTTCGTGAATCACCGTTCGTACGTCAGGTATCCAGGCTCGCGATAGCGAGGCTGATTCGAAAGCCAAAGACCATCGGATTGTGATCGAATCTGAGGGCTATGGAGAGATCGAAGCAGCTCTACTCGGAATCATCATGAAAGAGTTGTGTTCTAACCCGACTGGGCGGCCATCGTCATCCCCATGCGGCGTCAGAGTTTTCACTATCCGAGGGATAACGGAATGAAACACAGGGCAAGGACATCGATCGATTTTTGCTGAGCGCGTATTAAATAATGGTTGACAATGACCTGCACTGAGCGATAACTACCGTCATTGTCGAACAGACGAATCGCTTTCGTTCGTGCGTCGAACGGAGATGGTTATACGATTGTCGGGGTGACTGCCGTGAGGCAGGCTTGAATTGCGGAATTCAAGATGCCGCTGGTTCGGTCCGACGCAAGCAGTAGCGTGTGGTGTCCTCTGGTTAAGATTTCTACGAGCAAGCAACAATGGACACGACATAGAGGTCTCTCGGTGGTTACACCGAGAGGCCTCATTTTTTGGGGGGCAATATTGGGGAACAATATTGCGGTACCTCGTGGAGATTTAGTTCAACGGAATGAATGATCTTGGCTGAGAACGGTCGGACGCATCGATTCCGTTGGATTGGACAACCGGATCGATCAACAATGGCGACCACGTTCAAATCGGACGCTCGTGGTGCTTTGTGCGGAAGTTGTTTCTGTCCGAAAATCGGCGAGTGTCTCGCAGAAATAGCTTGACCTATGCGGTCTGATGTGCGGGAATAAATGGCTGCAACAACACCGGCCCTTTTGCGAATGACCGTTGACTTCATCCCCGACATTCGTCGTTGTTCATGGACCATTCATTTCGGTCGAAATGTACCAGCCCTCTTGGTGCTTCAAAGGGATCGATTTCGAGACTGATTGTCTGATCGATGATGCCTAACCGAAACTACCTTTTTGTCCGCATGCTTTGATCATCTAGAGAAGACTGAGTTGAGCCTAAGGAGTGTAATGTGAATTTTTATCCGACTAGGTCGTCGTCCTTGAGTGAGACGCCATCATCTCGCAAGCAGCGTTTGCGAAAAGTTCGCCGTCGAGCAAAGATAGAGTCTTTGGAAAGTCGTCAGTTGCTTGATGGTGCACCGATCATCAGCGAATTCATGGCGATCAACGAATCGACCTTAGCCGATGAAGACGGTGACTATGTCGACTGGATTGAAATCTATAACTCAGGTGACGAGGTGGCGAACCTGAAGGGTTTCTGGATCACAGATGATCCTGGGGATTTAACCCAATGGCGATTTCCTGAGTTGTCGATGGATCCGGGTGGATTCGAGGTTGTATTTGCGTCGGGGAAAGATCGGGATCTGGCAGGCTCTGAACTGCACACGAACTTTAAGCTTGATGGGGACGGCGAATATCTCGCTTTGGTTGCGCCCGACGGCGAAACGGTGGTTCAGCAATTCTCACCGACCTATCCTCCTCAGGTTTCGGATGTTGCGTTCGGGATTTCGCCGGACGTCAAGTCGACAATCTTGTTGGAGCCAGGCAGTAATCTCAAGTATCGAGTTCCTGCGACAAATTTGTTGCGAGACGATTGGTCACGATCCGACTTTAACGATGCGACGTGGTCATCGGGTACGACCGGGATTGGCTACGATACGGGAGATGCCGAATTGCCGCCGATGGTTGAGGGGATTTTGAGTCTTGATCCTGTAGGCTACTGGAGATTTGAAGAGCGAGACGGAACGGTTGCCGCCAACAGTGGTTCCGCAGGTGAAAACCTGAACGGTGAGTATGACAATCGACCGACGCGAAATACCTCAGGACCGGGTTCTGCCGACGTTCTGTTTGAATTTGATGATTCTAATTCGGCGACCAAGTTCGACGGTCGCAATGATGCTGTCCAGGTATCTGATTCCTTGATGAGTGGCGTTGCTGAGTTCACGATGATGGGGATTATCAATCCGGAGTCCATGGACAGTGGTCGGATCGGTCTGTTTGGTCAGAATGACGCGGTCGAATTCGGGTTTATCAANCCTGGCGAATTGCAAATCTGGACCCCCAATGGCGGGTCGTTGACGGTTGACTACAAATTTCCACTCGAGGAATGGCATCATGTCGCTGTCGTTGGAGACGGTCAGTCACTAACGATGTATATCGATGGCGAATTCGCAGGTCAGGGGGGCAATGCGACCGCCGATTACGGTTCGTCGGGCGACGAGTTCCGGATTGGTGGCGACGGAATTTTTGACGCCAGTCGTAATTTCTTTGACGGTTGGATTGATGAGGTTGCCGTCTTCCATCGAGCACTTGCTCCGGAAGAGATTTCGAGTCTTGTTGCAGATCCCAATCAGGAAGCCGGAGATGGTGACGGGGATTTCGCCGGGCTGATTGCGACCGACGTGCAAGCCGAAATGTACCAGACCAACTCGTCGGCCTATGTGAGGGTGCCTCTCGAAATCGACGACCCCTCCGTATTCAACCAGTTGAAGCTGGATCTGAATTACGACGACGGTTTTGTGGCCTACATGAATGGTGTGGAGATCGCTCGCCGTAACGCACCTGGCGAGACCGGTGTTGCGTTGCCCTTTGATGCAACGGCAACTCGGACACGATCCGACGATCTTGCCATCGCGGGGGAAGTGATTGATATCAGCGGAGCTCTGAATACTCTCGTCGCTGGCAGCAATGTGCTCGGCTTCCATCTGCTCAACGCTTCCAGTGATAATCCCGATCTGTTGCTGATGCCTCAAATGACTGGCTCAACGATCACTGTGGATCCCAGCTTGAATGGTTACCTTGTAACCGCCACCCCTGGGAAAAATAACAACCCGGTTTCCGAGTCTCTCGGACCGTTGGTTCACGATGTCGATCACGCGCCAGCGCAGCCCGGCGAAGCCGACGCCGTGACGATTACTGCCGAGGTTTTCCGAACGTTGGCTGACGTTGCCAAAGTTGAACTGATTTATCGCAGTATGTACGACGATGAAGTCACGGTTCCCATGACCGACAACGGGCAGGCGGGTGACGAGTTAGCCGATGATGGAGTTTACACCGCAGTGATTCCAGCGGGTGTCTCCGAGCCTGGAGAAATGTTGCGATGGTATGTTCGAGCGACTGATGCGACAGAAGTGGCCGGTCGATTACCGACCTTTGAAATTCAGTCCGGACAAAACCAAAGTCCCGAATATCTTGGCACAATGATCGCCGATCCGACGATTACCAGTGAGATACCGATCATCCATTGGTTCGTCGAAAACGAAAGTGGTGCTGGGACCGATCGAGGCTCCCGTGCTTCACTATACTTCAATGGCGAATTCTATGACAATCTGTTTTCGCGAGCACGTGGGGGAAGTACTCAGGGTCGCCCGAAGAATAACTTTAAGTTCGACTTTACGGGCGATACCTTCCGGTTTGACGAGCAGTATCCGCGCGTCGAGGAATTTAATNTGAACTCGACCGCCAGCGATAAGGCTTATGTTCGACAGGCCCTCGCCTTTGATGCTTACTCAGCTGCCGGAGCACCTGGCTCGCTTTCCTTCCCCATGCATGTGCGCCGCAATGATGAGTTCTACGGGGTGTTTATCTTCATCGAAGAACCGGATGAAGAAATGCTCGAGCGTGAAGGACTCGATCGTAATGGAGCGCTGTACAAGGTCTACAACGAGTTTACATCGGCCTCCAACGTTCGCAAAAAGACACGTGAGTTCGAAGGGAATACCGACCTCGATACTTTCATCAAGGATGTGAGAGCGTTAGAGGGTGAAGAGCTTCGTCATTATCTCTTTGACAATGTTGCGCTGCCCGAGATGCTTAATTATCTCGTGGGTACCGTTTTGGTTCATCAAAACGACAATCCTCACAAGAATCATTTCCTCTATCGAGATAGTGAAGGAACTCGGGAATGGATGTTTATCCCCTGGGACAATGACCTCAGCTGGGGGTCGAACTGGGTCGGGACCTCCTACAGTGATCAGATCTATGCCGATATGGATGTGATTACAGAGGGACCGAAACCGGGGCACAATAGCAATGGTTTAATTCACCCATCCCATCCGTTTGTGAACAGTGAGGGCTATCGGGAATGGAATAACCATTGGAATCGATTAATGGATCCGTTGCTCACTGATCCGGTGATCCAGCAGATGTATCTGCGTCGCTTACGTTCAGCCATGGACGAACTGATGGGGGAACCCGGTACGACCGACAGCTATTTCGACAAGCAATGGGATTATTATGTTGAGGTTATGTCTGCCGATGCTGCTCTCGACAAAGAAAAGTGGTTCCCGCGTTGGAACTTTGGTACGGACCAGTCGTTCCCAGAAGCCGTGGATATCGTCAAGCAGGATTACCTTGAAGTACGGCGTCAGCATTTCTACATCAACCACAGCGTCGATGCNATCACGAATGATACGATCGAAGTNGTGCTTCCTGAGTTTTCACCAGGAAGCTACTTTACGCCCAGCGATAATTCCCTGGGAACGTCCTGGACGGCTCTCGATTTCGATGACAGCCAGTGGCAAACCGGTCAAACCGGATTTGGCTTCAAAGAATCAGGAGATGACTTTGACGCGTTAATCAATACGCAAGTTGATCCGAGGCCGGTTGCTGCCGATTCCACGTCGATCTTCATGCGAGTTCCGTTCACGGTCGATGACCCGTCGGCCTTGAAAGCTCTTTCTTTAAGAATGAAGTATGACGATGGCTTCGTGGCCTACATTAACGGACAGGAAGTTCATCGTCAGAACTTGAGAACGGATGGTGAGCAATCGTATAACTCGAAGGCTCGCTCGCATTCCAATCGTGATGCNGTCAAGTTTGAAGACTTCAATATTTCGAAGCACCTTGATGTGCTGGTGCCCGGCAGAAATGTACTTGCCATTCACGGGATGAATTCTTCAGCCAGTAGTTCCGATATGNTGATGTTGCCTGAGTTGATCGATGGCGTGATTCAGCAAGTTGCGGTTGCTGGGATCCCCCACGCTCAGGTTGGTAACCCCGAGCTTCGCTTCGATGCAGACCTTTATGATGCCAATCCCGTGAGCGGTAATCAGGATGAAGAGTTCGTCAAAATCGACAATCCGTTCGATGCAGCCGTCGATATTTCTCGCTGGCAGCTGGCCGGTGGCATCGAGCACGAATTCCGACTGGGTACCATCATTCCCGCAAATTCGTCGATCTATGTGACTCCCGATTCGTGGGCGTTCCGCTCACGTGCGAATGGCCCGACGGGAGGGCAGGGACTCCTGGTGCAGGATAGCTACCAAGGCCATCTCTCGTCTCGCGGCGATCATGTCATCTTAGTGGCTGCCGATGGACAGCTCATGGACACGCTGAATGTCGATGCTGCTCCGTCACCGGCTCAAGAGTTCCTCCGTATCAGCGAATTTCATTACAACCCAGATTCGTTGGACGACGCGACCGAGTTCGTGGAGTTGACGAATATCGGTGATCAACCGCTCGATATCAGTGGCGTGATCCTGTCGCAGGGGCCGCGAGAACCTTTTGTGGTTCCTGAGGGTACCACCATTCAACCCGGTGAATTTCTCGTCGCGGTGGCTGACGCAAATGCCTTCCAATCGGTTTATCCTCTCGTCGATCCGGCAAAGATCTTGGGTCAGTATCTGGGAAGTCTCGACAACGGTGGAGAACGCATCAAATTGGATGATGCCCTTGGCAGCACGATTGTTGACTTTAGCTATTCCGACAATGATCCCTGGCCAGAAACCGCCGACGGTGTCGGGGCTTCCGTCGTTCTGGTCGACCCGCTAAACACACCCGTTGATGAATTTGGCAAGTATTACCGTTGGCGTGGTAGTGCTGAGGTCGGAGGTTCACCGGCCACTACCGCTGCCGAGACACTCGGGGTTGTCATTAACGAAGTCCTGACCAATACGGATCAACCGGAACTCCAGACTGACGCGATCGAATTGCATAATCCAACCGCTCAGGCGATCGATATTGCTGGCTGGTACCTGAGTGATTCCTCTGAGAACCTTCGCAAGTTCCAGATCCCGGCTGGCACCACGTTGGCAGCAGGCGATTATCTGGTCTTTGGTGAAAACGATCTCAACTTCGCTTTGAATGGAGATGATGGAGACGATGTCTGGCTCGTGACCGGCGGTGCAGGAGAAACCATCTCTGGCTTTGTCGATGACGTTCACTTCGGTGCGGCGCAAGCTGGAGAAGCGCNGGGGCGTAGTCCCAATGCCGCGGGTCGCTTGACTCCCATGTCGAATCTGTCGCTTGGTGCGATGAATNCCGCACCTCGAGTTGGACCGATCATCGTTAGCGAGATCCATTACAACCCGGGTATGCCTTCGCCGGAAGCCTTGGCACTTGCTCCGACACTGGAATCGAGTGATCTTGAGTTTGTCGAGATCTTCAACCCTACGGCCAGTTCAATCGATCTGACCCAATGGCGAATTCGCGGTGGCGTCGATCTCAATTTTGACGCGGCATCGACTTTAGCAGCGGGTGAAGCGGTCGTCGTGATTCCCTTTAATCCTGACAATCCTGACAATGCTGATCGCTTGGACGCCTTCCGCGCTCATCATGGCATCGACGATTCCGTGAGGTTGATAGGGGGATATGCCGGCCAATTGAATAATTCTTATGACCGAGTCCAGTTGCAACGCCCTGCGGCGACCGATCCGGATGGCTATGCCCGACTCTACGAAGATGAAGTACTCTATGACGACCGCGGTACCTGGCCGGCGGAAGCTGATGGCAGCGGACAATCGTTGCAACGTCGAGATGCGTCCTCCTATGGACATGACCCGGCGTCCTGGGCTGCCGCAGATCCTACACCAGGAAGCTTTGAGTCAGGGTCTTCACGCGGCGACTTCAACGGCGATGGTGTTGTCGATGCTACCGATGTGAATCTGCTCTTTGTCGAAATCCAAGCTGCGGATCCGGATCTTACCTTTGATTTAACCGATGACAGTCTGGTCAATTCAGATGATCGTGACGAGATGATCAAGAATGTCTTGCAGACCAGTTACGGTGACGCCAACCTTGANCGCGTCTTCAATTCCACCGATCTGGTGCTCGTATTCCAAACCGGAAAATATGAAACGGGTGTCGCCAACGCACTGTGGCAAGAAGGCGATTGGAATGCTGATGGATTGTTCGGTTCGAGTGACCTCGTGTTAGCGTTTCAGGATGGTGGATACCAGGCGGTCGAGGCACCTGCCCTCGCGATTTCCGAAGATCTCGTCAATCACCTCGGCGCAGCATTGTTGCCGGTTGCCCAGCGACGTGAAAGCTCGACGGCCAAAGTTGACAGGCCGATTGCTAGCAAGCAACGAGCCTTGCCACCCCAAGAAGTGGTTCTCGTTGATCGGGCTCTTGACGATCTCTTTGCTGAGACGCCGCAGGTCGCTGCCGAGGAGCTGGCAGAGATCCGTCTTGATCTTCTGGATGAGTTTGGTNACGTCTAGGCCGCGTCAGGACGGGTCCAGAGGTTCTCATCTTTTGACGTCGAAGCTCTCTCCATGAACGCTGGAAAGAGAGCTTTGATGGAGGATGATTCACACAGATGTCGAACTAAGCGTCTTGTGATTTTTCGNATTTTGGCCCATGTTTCCCCGCTTCGTCGAGGACTCGACTTAACCCTGCGGGCGACAAGACGTAAAATTGCGATATGAACAATCCTCTNCTCAAAGCGCTCGATATCAAAGAATGTCCCACGCTTGAGCAAAGCACTCTGGTGCTTTCCTTCAGCGGCTGGATGGATGGCGGAGATGTTTCTACGGGGACCGTCCAGCGTCTGGTGGATCTGTTAGAGGCACCCGAAGTCGCCTCCATCGATCCAGAGCCGTTCTACCTCTACAACTTTCCGGGCTCGATGGAAGTGACTGCTCTTTTTCGCCCGCATATCGAAATCGAAGGGGGTCTGATCCAGGCGTTCGATTTGCCGACGAACCAGTTTTTCTGTGCGAAGGAATCGAATCTCCTGCTCTTTGTTGGAAAAGAACCGAACATGCAATGGCGTTCTTTTTCGGAATGCCTTTTCCACTTCGCTCATGAAGTAGGTGTGAAGCGGATTCTTTTTGTCGGATCCTTCGGAGGGGCTGTTCCACATACGCGCGAACCGCGACTTTATGTCACGAGCTCCTCCGCGGAACTGTTACCGGAAATGGAAAAATACGGCCTTCGCCGGACGGATTATGAAGGTCCGGGATCATTCACCAGCTACTTGATGACTCAGGCCAAATTGCAGGATTTGGAAATGCATTCCATTGTCGCTGAGATCCCCGGCTATCTCCAGGGAACGAACCCGATGAGCATCGCAGCAGTCACGCGACGTCTGGCAAAAATTCTTAAGCTGCCTCTAGACATTGATTCACTTCGCACCGCTTCCACAGAATGGGAGCTGGAAGTTTCCAGTGCCATCGAAGACAACGAGGAACTTTCCGAACAAGTACGAAAGCTCGAAGACGAATACGATGATGATTTGCTCGAGCAGGAAAGTTAGCGTTTTCGTAAGCGAGCCGATTTTTTCTTAGCACCGTTTCTTAGATCGGTGTCACGACGCTTTTATCGATCCACGGGATGAGCTTCCCGATCGGTCTGATACTGTTTTCGAACGTCTCTTGGAAAGCACGTCAAGAAATTGAAACATTTTGAGGGCAGTTGTCGAGGTTCTGATGGCAGTTGTCCAGAAAGATTCGTCGAGTTGAATAGTTGCGAGTTGACCAAATTCGTCATTCGGAACAGAGTAAATAAAAGGAACCTCCCCGCGATGGCCTATTCGAGATGAATGAGCGAATCGGCCCGGGCAAGGCTAGAATGGCTGAAGCAGTCCTCTCGTTGGGGATTTCGTTGAGATTTGAGGAGTCAGGAGAGGAACCAGTTTGAGATGAAACATCTCATCAAGATGATCGTGGGATCCTTGATCGTGATCGCATCGTCGGGGCACGGCATGGCCGACATTGTGATGCGGGTCNCGCCTGCTTATGCACCTAACGGTGCCGCGCCGAATGAGTCGCAGTCCCCCAGTTGGGAGCCTTTCGTGCAAAATGCGATCGTGGGATTGTCGACGGATCAATCTTCGATTGGAGATCGAACGATTGACCCTGCCGCCTATCAAGTTGTGGATGGACCGATCACTCCCTTTGAAATGATCTACACGAACTACCCGTCTTGGCGTGCTTCGGCCAGTCCCTTTAAAACCTGGGAAGATTATCCAACTGCCTTTGCTACGGAGCAGGGAAATCGAATCCACTTTGGAGTGCAAATCGAAAGCAACGGCAGTCGCGATTTTGCATTGCAAGAACTCAGTTGGGCTTTGGACAGCGATGACGACACGAATTACTTTGATCAACAGGGAAGTTTTGCGAACGCCGCCTATTCAAAAACGAGAGTTGGCACGAATTATGGCGCCGATGGACAGCCAGGTGGCGGAGATGATCTGGTCTATGATGACGGTCAAAGCGGCGCGTTGCGTATTCATGAATTGACCTATATTGGAGTGGGTGATGGATTTTTCTCGCAGGAACCGAGTCCCACTTCGAACCTTGACGATATTGATGCAACGCTACGATCTCTCTTAGGAGCGTGCACCGACTGCGCTTTTGGTTTGACTGCCACCTACACGCTTTCACAGCCTGACACGGAGACTGTCGTGACGGGGAGTGGGTCGGTGGAGGTATTGCTACAGCCAGGGTTTGGTAGCGACTTCAATCGCAACTTCAGCTTAGATAGCGGAGATCTCGACCTGTTGACTCCGCAAATCGATCTGGGATCAACCGACATTCTTTACGATCTCGACCGCAATGGTATCGTCGAATTTGAAGATTTGCGGATCGCAGTCCAGGAACTGCATTACACTTTCTTCGGCGATGCTAACGACGACGGTGAATTCACGAGTGATGACTTGATCCAAGTGTTTGTGGCAGGTCTCTATGAGAACGACGAAGTGAATGACGCTGTCTGGTCAACGGGAGATTGGAATGGAGACCGAGAATTCAGCTCAACCGATATCGTCTTCGCCTTTCAAGATGCTGGNTATGAGCAGGGGCCACGTCCTGCGATCGCTGCCGCTATGCCGGTCCCTGAACCGTCAACCGCTTTGCTGATGGTTATCGCTTTGTCCTGCGTGGTCTTTACGGGACTCCGTCAGAAGCGGTACGACTGCATTCACGTTTCCGACAAGCGGTGACTCGCGATTGGTGATTTGCTAGTCCTGCTTCTCAAGTTCGCCGAGCACATCGGGCTGATTGGGTTCCACGCGACCTTTCAAATGCTCTCCGAAGAATTGCTCCATCGCACGGTAAACTTCGAAGCGGTTTTCTTCGTTGCGAAACCCATGGCCTTCGTTGTCCTTGACCATGTAAGGAACCTCAATGCCTCGCTCTTTGAGGGCGGCGACAATCTGATCCGATTCTGAGATTTTCACGCGAGGGTCATTTGCCCCCTGAGCAATCATTAGTGGCGATTTGATTTTATCCGCATGGAAGACGGGTGAAACGGCTCGCATCATGTCCTGATCTTTCTCAGGGTCACCCATCATCTCGTACATCATTTCTCGCATCGGTTCCCAATAGGGCGGAATGGTTTCAAGGATCGTGAATAAACTTGAGACCCCTACGTAGTCGACACCGCAAGCATACAGGTCAGGGGTGAAGGCGAGCCCGGCTAAGACCACATATCCGCCATAGGAAGCTCCGAAGATGCCGATTCGATCCGGATCTGAAATACCCTGGTCAATGAGCCACTCGACACCGTCAGTGACATCGTTTTGCATCGTCTGCCCCCATTCCTTAAAACTNATCTCCCAGAACTTACGACCAAAGCCAGTCGAACCACGGAAGTTGATCTGCAGAACGGCGTAACCTCGGTTTGCTAAAAACTGGACGTCAGGTCGAAAGCCCCATGTGTCTCGAGCCCATGGCCCACCGTGGGGAAGAATTACGGTTGGCAGATCTTGAGGCTCANCTCCAACCGGCAACGTGAGATAGCCATAAATCAACAGGCCATCTCGCGACTGAAAGACAATCGGTCGCATGGGAGCTAGTTCTTTCGGCTCGAGCCAGGGACTGATATCTGCCAGGTGCGTGAGTTCTTCTTTTTCGAGATCGTAAAAGTAGTAGGCGCCTCGTGACCGATCGCTGGTGGCACGCACTAGATACTTGTTNTCATCTAAATTGTAACTGACGAGTGCGATTTCCTGATCAGGCAGTTGTTCTTCCAGAAAATCTTGCATCTCGCGACGCTTGTTATCGAAAAAATGATAACCGCGTTTCGCTGCCGTAAAAGCCACGCCAGTGATGGTCTTGCGCTTGTCGGACCGCAACAGCGCACTGACATCAACCTGCGGGTGCTCGTAGATGACTTCGAGNTCTTTTCCTTCGCGAGGATCAAACAAGACAATCGCCTCTTTGTCTCGTCCAATATTGGACGAAGCATAGAGATTCTTGTTGTCGTAAGTGAAGAATAACGGTGAAAGCGAATCGCGGAAATTCGTAGTCAAAATGGTCTTGAAATCATCGTCTTCCGTTTCGCGGTAGAGAACGCTCGTGTTCACACCGTCCGTNGTCGTTGCGATTCGCAATTTTCCGTCGTGGTCGGTAAGGAAGGAGACAAGGTTTCCGGGATTCTTGACCAATCGTTCCGACTCGCCCGTGTTGACATTGACGCGGAAAACGTCGAACGTCCGCTTGTCCCGCTCATTGTGTCGAATCAACATGTGGTCGGGATCGTCCCGCAGATCGTCGATGACGCTGCCTCGAGTTTCTTCAAAAGGCGTCAGGTCAAGCTCGTTGGAGCCATCACGGTTAATGGCGAAAACGTGATAATTCTCATCGCCACCCTTGTCCAGGGAGTAGACAATGCGGTTGTCGGTTGCCCAGAAGAAACCCGGAATGTCACGCTCGGTAACAGAGGTGACACGGGTTGCGTCTTCTTCGCCAATTTTTTGAACGAAGATGTTCATTCGAGAATTCCACGGCTTCAGAAAACCAANGTATTCCCCATTTGGAGACAGGCCGTGTCCCGATTCCACGGGGTTTCGGAAAAAGTCTCGTAGTGGAATTAATTCCGGAAGCTCTGCACTCGCATTTGAGTTGCACAGGGGTACCAGGAATGCAGTGAAAAGAAATAAGCGGACAGGCAGAAGTTTCATCTCAAAATTGCTCCGTGGATGAACCGGTCATTGAATTGCCGGTTGAACCTTCGACGATCTNNCTAATGGGTAACAGTAATNGGGTTGTGATGCCAATGAAACATCACATCTCATCAACTGCCTCTTGAATGGCTCGAACTTCAGCAGCTCGACCCAAGCTCATGGAAGTTGCATTCATGGTGTCGACACCTAGGTAGGCACCGAGCTTATGGGCCAATTGGAGGTCCTGGATGCCATGAAACTGATTGACCGGCGAGTCGTTGAAATAGATTGTTTGCAGATCCGAATTGAATCCGGATTCAAAACAATCTGATAACTCCTCGATCCATGCTTCTGGAATGCCCTTTTCTCGGCATAATTCCACCGGCCAAATGTCCCGCCCGGTGCACTCAGACAGCAACATGCGAGCTTTCAATGCATTGAGCAACGTTCCGTCATTCTCCTCGTCTTCCAGTTGATCGTGGACCACACGTTTGATTGTGAGTTGAGAATCCGTATTCAAGAAACGGTCGGTATCATTTTAGTCCTGAACGTTGAGTTTGTCGTGCTTGTGATGATCGCGCCATGCGGATCTGACAATCCGCCAGCATTTGCTCCGAGAATTACAGTGCAAAGATGGCTCGTAATACTTGGTTTTCTCGTCGTTCAGCGTTAGATCCAAAGGGATCACGTTTGAAATCGATACAAGTCGGACGGCAGCGGCCGGTCAGCACCGTAGCCAACGCTGCTTCCGAAGATGANGTAACGTGCGAGGCCGCAAGTGAATATCGACCCAGACGCAATCTCATCCTTGATCGCGATCGGAGTTTACGTGGCGACGTGACGCGGATGGCCGAAACCTTTGAGTGATGTTGTTGCAGGTCATCGACAATCNCGTGAACCGATCGCCTCCGAGGAATCCTCTGCGATTTATCTCGAGATCTGCTGCTTGTAACTTGAGATGTTTTTTGGAGGGGAGGNTTTTCGCGATCCCAGAGACGCTCTAGGCCCCGACATTTTAATCAGCAGATTCATGCTCAAAAGGTACGGAGCTTTCAGCAAAAGTCGCGATAACCTACCAGATTGCGGTGTGTACAGGAAAAAAGCCCGAGAAACCGCCGGTGTCGACCCAATAAACAACTCGTCAGCGGCAGTTGATTCGCCTAAAATAGCGGTGTCCTACCGGAGGCGTACATGGTTTTCAGGCGACTGTGAAACTTGTGTAGATGGTTTAGGCCATCTTCCGCTTAGGTTTGACCCCCACCCTTCGGCGCGTCAGAAGCGACCCCCCTCGCGCCGATGAAAACCCCGAAAACCCAAGAATCCCGCGGGATAAGTGCATGAGCACCATTTCTAACCCTCCGCATCGAAGACCTCATGAAAAATCCGTGCGAACGCATGCGCACGACACGGATCGCCAACGAACCTCGGCTTCCAGCTCCAAAAGCGGTTCCGTCCGTAAAGACCACCGTCGCTGGCTGTTGTTGCTCGGGGCTGCGACGTGTTTCACGCTGACGATTGGCGTCGCCTTCTGGTTGTCGCAGGGAAANACGAACAACAGTTCGTTTGTTTTCTACGACGTTGAAGCCACCGACCTAAACATCTCGGTGATCGAACGGGGCAACCTCGAAAGTCAGAGTGATTTACGAGTGATCTGTGAGGTCGATGATATCGCAGGGGATGGTATTTCGGGAACGCCGATTATTTGGATCGTCGAGAATGGATCATCGGTGAAAAAAGGCGATTTGATTGTAGAACTGGATTCAGCCAACCATGTGAATCGACTTGACAGTCAGATCATTGACGTTGAGGAGGCAAAGTCAGTTTACATTCAGACGAAGGTCACCTTTGACAATCAGGTCACTCAAAACGAGACTCTGATGGCGGAGGCGGCATTGCAGGTCGAGCTTGATGAACTTGCATTGCAACAGTACGAGGACGAGGAGGGTGGAACCTTTCAAATCGAACTGCAGGATGTTGAGCTCAACATTCAGGAGGCCAAAGCCAGCGAGATGATCCAGCAGACAAATCTGAACGGGGTCGAGCAGCTGTACAAACTTGGTTATCGCAGTAGCGGTGAACTTGCTCAGGCACGTCTGGAAACGCTGAAGGCCGAACGTTCTCTGGCGACGGCCCTTTCTCGGAAGAAGGAATTGGTCGCGTATCAGTACAAAATGAAAAGGATGTCGCTTGAGGGAGGGTTGGCCTCTTCAAAACGCACCTTGCAACAGGTGAAGCGAGATAACGACGCTCAGTATGCACAGGCCGAAGCGCGTATGATCGCGGCGGAGGAATCTTTGAAGAAGGAAAAGGAGTTACTGGCTCGGTACAAGTCCCAAGTTGAAAAGTGCAAGATCTATGCTCCTCAGGATGGAATGGTTGCCTACGAAACAGGTAAAAGTCGCTATCAACGCGAGGAAATTCGGCCAGGTGCGGCCGTTCGTCCGCGACAGCCAATCCTTGCTTTGCCTAATCTACAGCATATGCAGGTTCGTACTACGGTTCACGAGTCCGTGCTTGATCAGATCACCAAGGGTCTGACGGTATCGATACGGGTAGATGCCTTNCCCGAAAAAAATTATAGCGGGACAGTTCAGTCGGTTGCCGTGTTGCCGGATCAGGGGGGCGTACTCAGTTCTGATACCAAAGTTTACGCAACGGTCATTACTATCGATGAAGAGGTTGACCAGTTAAAGCCGGGCATGACCGCGGTCGCGGAGATTCGCGTTGATTACCTGAGAGACGTGCTCGCAATCCCCGTGCAAAGTGTGATTCAAGTTCAGGATAATACCTGGTGCTACGTCGAAAGTACTGGTGGTGTCGAGCGACGTAACCTTGAATTGGGAAAAACAAACGACAAATTTGTCGAGATTCGTTCTGGCATCGAGACAGGGGAACGGGTCATTCTGAACCCGAACGCGATCACGGACGGACGCAACGAAAGCGGGAACGAACCGATGGTTGATCCCGCAGAGGTTGAATTGGCATCGTCTTGAGCCATCGCGATGGCTTCTTCAGATTGCGGTTGGCTCCCATGTGGTTGAAAATTCTAAAACTCGGCGTTCGGAACTTGATGCTGCACAANTTACGCAGCTTGCTCACGATGTTGGGTACGATTCTTGGTGTCGGTTCGGTGATTGCGATGCTCGCGATTGGCGAGGGTTCGAAGCAACATGCGGTCGAGCAGATTCGGAAATTAGGCGCTGCGAATGTGATTATCCGCAGTGTCAAACCTGAAGATGTTGATGAGCCAACCAGTAGTGGCAACAGTGGACAACGGATTAGCCGTGTTCTTGAGTACGGTTTGAAGTACCTTGACTTTGAACGGCTGACAGCGGCGATTCCTAATATTGCAGAGGCTGTTCCGATCGCACTTGTCCGAAAAAATGCTCAATTCAATCGCCATCGAATTCCCAACGCGAGAATCCTGGGAACGACTCCAGCTTATCTCAGAGTGAAAAACCTAGAAGTTAGGCGAGGTCGATTCATCACTGATTCGGATCTCTATAAAACATCAAACGTCGCAGCGCTGGGAGCCGGAGCGGCTCGCAGGNTATTCGGATTTGAGGATCCGATCGGTAAGTCGTTACTCTTGGGANCGGGGGCTTATCGCGTAGTCGGGGTGCTCGACACGCAGGATCCTGGCGGGGCCACGCCGGCTGCCATTGGTCTTCAGAATTTCAATAACGACATCTACATTCCCATGACTGCCGCTCAACGTCGGTTCGGGGAATTACAGAAAATCGTTCGTTCTGGAAGTGAAGAGTTTGAACGGAACCAACTCAGTGAGATCACGCTGGCGGTCGAAAATGAGAAACATGTGAGTGCGACGGCCAGTATGGCTCGCAGTCTGCTCCAAAGGTCACATCCTGAGGGCAATGACTTTGAGATTCAGGTGCCCTTGGAGCTATTGCAGCAGGCTGAACGGGAAAAGCGGATTTGGAATCTTGTATTGGGTTCGATCGCCGGTATCTCGTTATTGGTGGGTGGTATCGGCATCATGAACATTATGTTGGCGACAGTTACCGAGCGAACTCGNGAAATCGGTATTCGGCGAGCATTGGGCGCTAAACGGCGTGATATTGTCTCGCAGTTTCTCGTGGAGACCATGGTGCTTTCGACGTTTGGAGGGCTCCTCGGCATCGTCGTTGGTATCGCGATTCCTACCGTTGTTTCGATGACTTCTCAAATTGAAACGACCATCAGCGTGTTCGCTATTAGTGTTGCTTTTGGCATTTCGGTCATGGTCGGCATTGTCTTTGGTGTCTATCCCGCGCGTCGTGCTGCCATATTGGATCCGATTGAAGCGTTGCGCCACGAATGACGAAGCGTTACGCCATAAGTCATAAGTGATGCCGAAGCGTTCACCTTGACATTGGCTCCGCGTCTATCNCCTGTCACCAGGGAGTTCCTCGGTCAACGGTCGTGGCGGCAACGGTGCGGCCTCGATCTCCTCGACTTCCAACGCCGAGGGCGTCGGTGATTGAGTCTGATTCGAGGGGCTGCTCTCGCTTTCGATAAACACTGTCTGCTGACCAGGTAAGGGATGTTGGTAGATTTGATAGAGCACTCTTGAGGGTTTGACCCATGGAGTGATCGTACCGTAAGTCGGGCCTGCATTCGGTGGGTAGAGGGTGCGAGCTTCCGGCTGATAATTGGGATCGTTGATGTCCGGCCAGAAGCCTTCCGGATCGAGTTGCATTAGTTCCAGATCCAAAACGAAACGGGTGCGATCCAAGAGATAACCGATTCGTCGGTTGGCCACCTCAGACAAAGCATTTCTGGAGGAGTCCAGAGCGAGCAACAGNTCAGTACCTCTTACGCCTTCGATTCCCAATGCGAGTTGCAACTGCACGCTGATGACCTGTTCAGCAGCCAAGGCAGCCTGGGTCACGTTAATCGGATATTGAACTCGAACGTTCGCCAGCCCTCGAAGTTCTTCCCGAACATTCAGTTTAATTTGATCCTCTAGACGCATTAAATCGCGACGGCCTTGCTGATAAGTGAGCAGGCTTGCTCGGTATCGATTTCTTTGAGCGCGACGGTTTAAGGGGAGGTCAAGAGACACTCTCACATTGGTGCTGCTATCGTCAAAATCGAAATCAAACACCGANTTCTTGTCGGTGCGTAGTCGGTGCGTTGCATTGAAGGTTAACACGGACCTAAGGTCGTCTGCCGCGTATTTGATGTTTCGCCAGTCATCCGCCAGGAACCCTCGTTCATTCATGAGATCCAGACGCTGGATCAACGCGGTGAGCAAAGCATCATTTTCTGTAATGTTGATCGCCGGCAGGCCGCCATCGGACTTCTCCAATGACGCCGTCGTNAATTCCAGTAGTTGATCTGTGACTGCCAATGTCTTTTCGTTTTTTTCAGCCTCTGTTTCATCCATAGAAATGCCGGCGAGATCTCGTAAACGGTTGTCGACTTCAGTCGTTCGCTGCAAGAGCGTTTGTGCTTCCGCCAGGAGTGTATCGAGTCTTCCTTGTTCCGGGTTTTCCAAGATCGTCGAGATGCGTTCCTGCAGTTGTTGGTAAGCGGAATTTAAATCCCCGATCTGCCTGTCGATTTGCTCCCGGTCAAATTCACCCAACGAGGAATTTACCTGTGACAAACGTTCGAATTGTTTTTGGATCAAATCCAGTTTGGCTGCGATTAGATCGGACGTGCGCTGGTAGAGTAGGATTGTAGGTTGTGCCGACTGCGGGTCGAGTGTTCTTGTTAATTCATTTTCCGCCAATTCGACATCGACCATCGCCAAGTCGACTCGCAATTGTAACAGTAACAGTTGTAGTTCCGGCAANTCGGTGGTGGACATGCCTGCCTGCTGGCGGAGTCGGTTCCACTCCAGTAACCGTTCCAGCAAAAAGTAATCTGGACTCAAAAGGTCGCCACGATTGATCGAGTTTCGATTGCGTTCGACGCGAACTCTTCGTGCCCAGCGACGAACTCGTTCNGCAGCAACTTCAATCTCATCCAATAGGGTCAGACGCCCAAGTTCGTCCAGACTGATGTTAATGTTTGCCTCGGTCGGTAAACCCATTGTGAACTTAAGTTGATCGAGTCGCGATTCCAAGCCATTCGCTCGCTCGATCAATTTGCTGCGCCCCTGCAACATGCTTTGCTCAAATTGATCGACCGCGACTTGATTCGGCGCATTTCTGACGCCAGCCCGAACTTCGGCTTGAGCTTGTTCGACGGTGCGTACCAGTGAAAAATAGTTCTTCGAATCAATCTCGATGTTTCGGTACGAAAGCAAAATGCGATAGTACTGGTCGGCCAGGTCGAAGAAGAAATTCTTGCGATAGCGAGTGAAAGATCGGGCCGTGTAAACGAGATTGCGCTCGGACTGGATCAGCGGTTCGAGCAATACGTCCCGTTGAAGAATACTCTGGGTAAAGTCGAAGAGCAGCTCTGAGGCAACATCTGCAGCAAATCCGTCCGGACCGTTNAAGGTCAGGAGTACGTCGTTGGCGAATCTTGCCAAGAAGGTGCCGCCCGTGGCAAGCATGCGTTCCATTTGGAACCGCGATGGAATGCGAAGGAAATTACCCGCTACGCCATTAACACGAACGTGTTCATAGTCGACGTCACCGCCGTTGTTGTCCGGTGTGAACTTGAGGTAGTAATCGTACCGGTCCAGGGAAACTCCCAAAGCGGCAACATACAGGTTTTCCTTCTCGGTNTGGTATTCCCGACTGTTTTCACGCGCNAANCTTACAATGTCGTTGAGGCTTAACGGAGTCTCCGTAGCCTGCGGACTCGGAAAACGACCGTACGTTTGGACGTATTCTTCACGAATACTCGTGAACTCCAGCATTCGCTCAAGACAGTTGATCGGCAACGCCTGCCAATATTCGTCCGGGATCGGTTGAACATCGGCCGCACGCGTTTCCTTTTCAAGCTCAACAACGTCCGCATCCTGGNGCGGTTCAGGAGGATCCAATTCTTCGATGGCGGTGATCAGGCGCACGCGCGAAGATNACGACCCGGTATCAAGCGGGGGTAACAGCCGGATGCCGTTGAGNGATTTCGCTTCGTTGGATCCGATCAACCGGGGAATGTCCGTCGGCGGTAACGCGTCCGGATCGACTTCGCCGGCCGCAGAAATCGGCGATGGATCAAACAGCACGGGGCCAGGAGGAGGCAGGACGGGAAAATCCGGATTGCTGGGGTCCGCGAGGCGTGAACCGGGAGTTGGGTAAACATTATAATCCCGGAGCAACTGCCAGGGCGTACCCTCAGTCTTTTCTTGCAAGAGCGCGAACGCATCCGCGTCGGCGCGTCGTCGATAATCTCGACGACTGCAGCCGCTGCTAACAATGCACACCAGCAATGAAATCGCTATCAGCCAGCGAAGGGCCATCACGCTGTTTCTCAATAAGATTCAATTTCTTTGGACAGTCTTAACTGTCGGCATTCGGCTCCGCTATCTTCGTCGTGTTCAGGTGAAACTGAAGCATTTGTAGAACAGATTACGATTAAGCGATCCAATGCAGTGCAGGGTGGTCGTGCAGAGTGAGATTGCAGAGTTTTGTTGTTGGATCAGGCGAATTAGGACCTCTGCTGTGGGTGCGTGGATAACGGGGAATCCGTAGAATCCGGTGCCATCGAGATTAACGCGATAGCGTTTCGAGTAAGTCGAAGTACTCGTTGGGAATCGGCTTGTGCGTTGCGAATGTTTCCGGAAAGGGGGTTAGGACACGTTGATGATTTAGGATTCCGGCCATCACTCCCGTCACTCCTTCGACAAGTGATGTAACGGCGAAGTCGCCAAGCCGACTTGCCAGCAGGCGATCATCAGGGGTTGGCGTGCCACCTCGCTGCAGGTGACCGAGTATCACGAAACGCGACGAGTAGGGACAATCTACCTTCCGCAGTTGTTGATGCANTTCTATCGCGCCGCCCGATCCGTCTCCTTCAGCGACCACAATCAGAACGGACGTCTTGCCACGTTCCTTGAGTTTGTGCAGCAGCTTCAGCAAGTCGGGTATCTCCGTGGGGATTTCGGGCACACAGGCGTATTCCGCTGCTGAGGCAATAGCGGTGTGAACCGCAATGTAGCCGCTGTGACGGCCCATCACCTCGATCAAAAACATACGCACATGGCTGTCGGCGGTATCGCGTATCTTGTCGACGGCATCCACGGCAGTTTGCACGGCAGTAGAAAAGCCAATGGTGAAATCGGTCCCAAGTAAATCATTGTCGATGGTGCCAGGACAGCCGACGATTTGGCCATTCCAGTGTTTTGACAATGCAACAGCTCCATTAAACGTGCCATTGCCACCGATGGGTATCAAACCGTCGATTTGATGGCGATCCAGAATTTCAGCCGCCTTTTTTTGGCCATTCTCCGTGCGGAACTCATCACTTCGACTGCTATGCAAAACAGCACCGCCCAATTGGCTGATGCCCGACACGGACCGTAAGCCCATCACGGGCTTTCCGTCTTCCTGCCAGAAATCTTCCTCGAGCAGGCCTTGGTAACCACGGCGGATTCCGACGACCTCATGGCCCTTGGAAATGGCCGATCGGACCACGGCACGGACACACGCATTCATCCCGGGAGCGTCGCCACCACTGCAAAAAACTCCGATTCGCATGATTTATGTCTCACTTGCAGAGGAAGAAAGTTGCGGTTCGACGACCGATTCTACGAAGTCTTTATAGATTCGAGCAAGCTCCCGTCCCCTGGTAGCCCCCGTCCGGATCGCCCNATATTTGTCGCTTAAGGCCTTTGTCGGTCGGGGAATCAACTCCCCCCGTTTGACGCGAACAATCAAGCATGATACTTTCCCGTTCAGATAGTCCAGATAGTCTTTGTCTCGGAGGGAGACAGTCGGGTGACTTGAGACAGGAGTCGGGTGACTTGAGACAGGAGTCGGGTGACTTGAGACAGGAGATGTGCGGTGATTTGTCGAGGAGTTCGAGGCGCAACGACGGCCGATGAGAATTCGCGCGATGCGATTCTTACCGCAACTCGACAGTTGCTGGCATTAATGATTCGGCAAAATGATATCCAGCCAGAGGATGTCGCCAGCATTATCTTTACAACGACGGTTGATTTAGATGCCGAGTTTCCGGCGCTTGCTGCCCGACAATTAGGTTGGCTCGATGTACCTCTGATGTGTACAAACGAGATTGCTGTTCCTGATTCACTCCGGCAATGCATCCGGATTTTGATTCATTGGAATACCGAAAAATCGCAGCAAGAGATTACGCATGTCTACGTCAAGAATGCGGCTCGCCTGCGACCGGACCTGTCAGATTTGCCTCCAGTCGATATGGATGAGCTGGAGCGTTGGATTGAAGATCACCTCGTGCGTTCGGACACCGCGGACGAATAGGTTGGCAGATGGTATCAAGCTGTCGGTTGCGCAGAATCCGCCGCGCTGGATCGGCCGCATGGAATCACCAATTCGGCGAACGACAAATCCTTTAGGTTGGCGATAAATCGTTGACCCGTCGCGTGCGACCAGCGATCATAGACGTTGCTGGTATTTGTTGGACGTATCTGGAGTGACCAAAATGCATCGAACCGTATTGTTATGCCTGAGTCTCGTTTTGTGTCTGGTGAGTTGGAATGTCACTCGGGCATCAGATGATCGGCCGAACATCATCATCATGATGGCCGATGATATGGGGTTTTCGGATATCGGTTGTTACGGCGGTGAAATTGAAACGCCGAATTTAGACGCGCTCGCTGGCAACGGCCTCCGCTTTAGTCAGTTCTACAATACAAGTCGATGTTGTCCGACAAGGGCTGCCTTGTTGACCGGTCTTTATCCTCACCAGGCTGGTATCGGGCATATGATGGACGATCGTGGCCTGGTTGGATATCAGGGTGACCTGAATGAACACTGCCGCACGATCCCGCAGGTCTTGGGGCCCGCTGGGTTTTCGACATACATGTCCGGGAAGTGGCACGTCACAAAAAGAATCGGTCCCGATCTCAAACCGGGAGATCAATCGAATTGGCCGCGCCAACGTGGCTTCGATCGTTTTTTCGGGACGATCCACGGGGCGGGTAGCTTTTTTGATCCGAATTCGCTTGCTCGCAATAATCGGCTCATTGCTCCTGGTGATCCTGATTTCTATTACACCGATGCGATTAGTGATAATGCCGTCAGGTTTATTGCAGAGCACGACGATCGATCACCGTTTTTTATGTACGTTGCCTACACAGCTCCCCATTGGCCGATGCACGCAAGACCGGCTGATATCGCCAAGTATCGTGGTCGTTACAAACAGGGCTGGGACGAACTCCGTGAAGAGCGACATGCGCGCATGGTGGAGATGGGGTTGATTGATCCTCGTTGGCAAGTGACCGATCGTGATCCTCGAGCCAAGCCATGGGAAGAGGCGGAGATGAAGGAATGGTGTGAACTGCGTATGGAAGTTTATGCCGCTATGATCGATTCCATGGATCAAGGAATCGGACGCATCGTGCAGCAGTTGAAGGATTCGAACTGTTACGACAATACCCTGATCCTGTTTCTTGCTGACAATGGAGGTTGCGCCGAAGAGTACGGGACCAATCGCCCTGCCAAGCCCGAGGATCTCGACGCTCGTCAGGCGGAAGACGGTCCCATGCGACCGGGTGAATTACAGACTCGAATGATTCCCAGGAAAACTCGCGATGGCCGCGTCGTACGAGTTGGACGAGGAGTGACTCCGGGAGACGCTGATACCTACTTGGCCTACGGGAAAGAGTGGGCGAACGCGTCAAATACGCCCTTCCGTATGTATAAGCATTGGGTGCATGAGGGCGGGATTGCTTCGCCCCTGATCGCTCATTGGCCTCAGGGAATCGATGCGCAGCGAAACAACGGTTGGGTTCACGATCCAGCGCATCTCATTGATCTGATGGCAACCTGTGTGGATCTGAGCGACGCGAACTATCCAGATGAAGTGGACGGTCAAGCGATTACTCCCATGCAGGGAATCAGTTTGCGACCCGCTTTAGAAGGTCGGCAACTAGAGCGAGAACAGCCTTTGTTCTGGGAGCACGAGGGAAATCGTGCCATTCGAATTGGCAAGTGGAAGTTGGTGGCGAGAGGTTCAAAAGGGCCGTGGGAACTCTTCGATCTTGAGGCTGACCGTACCGAAATGAATAATCTCGTAGAGACTCATCCTGCAAGAGCTCAAGAAATGGCCGATCTCTGGGAGGCGTGGGCGATTGAGGCACACGTCAAACCATGGCCCTGGAAGTGAACTGATTGATTTCGTGACTCTTGACGAGCGATGCGTTGAAGTCAAACCCTTCCTGGGTGGGACGCCCGTGGAGATGAATGTCAGATTCCCCACAGGTCGATTGGGGACACACCGTGATGAGGTACAGAATGTGTTTCTGCTTCGTCTACACTAAAGATGAATTGCAGGTTAGTTGAAGAGGATCTTGAATGTCGACTCGNATTACCTATCTGTTCGCCCTGGTCTTTGCCGTGAGCTCCGCGGGGATGTTTGCTGAGGCCGATGCTGAACCAGCAGAGGGCGGACGACCGAATATTCTGTTTGTCATCACCGATGACCAATCGTTTCCCTACGCTTCGGCCTATGGCGTATCGGGGGTCAAAACGCCAGGCTTTGATCGAGTCGCTCGAGAGGGAGTGCTCTTTCGACAGGCATTTGTTCCATCACCCGGATGCAGCCCAACACGTGCCTCAATTCTGACCGGACGTTACCCCTGGCAGAATGAACATGCCGGGACTCATGCGAGCTCGTTTTCAAATCAATTGTTGGTTTATCCGCAGCTCTTGGAGGATGCGGGTTACTGGGTGGGCTACACCGGTAAAGGGTGGGGGCCTGGCAATTATGCGGACGGCGGATTTCAACGGAATCCGGCGGGTCCTGAATTCAAGAAACGAATGAAGAATGTTCCTGCGGGCATTCGAGATACCGATTATGCGGGTGCCTTCGAGGAATTTCTTGAGCAACGTCCGTCGAATCAACCTTTTTGTTTTTGGTTGGGAACCTCGGAGCCACACCGTGTCTTCGGGAAAGGCCTCGGTGTTGAAAGTGGCAAGCAACTCAACGAAGCCGATGTGCCAGCATTTTTGCCCGATACGCCAGAAATCCGCGAGGATATTCTCGATTACTGTTTTGAAATCGAGTGGGCTGATCAGCATCTTGTGCGAGCTCTGAAGCTCNTGGAGGAACGGAATGAATTGGGCCGAACGTTGGTGGTTGTCACCAGCGACAACGGTATGGCTTTTCCANGAGCCAAGGCGAACGTCTATGAATATGGTATCCATGTTCCGCTGGCGATTTGCTGGGGCGATCGAGTCGCGGGCAGTCGAAGCTCCGATGATCTCGTGAACCTGGTTGATCTCATGCCGACCTTCCTGGAGGCAGCGGGTGTGAAACATGAGGGTAAACTACCGATGTCCGGTCGCAGTTTGATGCCGATCCTGACGGCGTCAGGTTCCGGGCACCTGGACCCGCAGCGAAAGGCAACCTATTCCGGTCGCGAGCGTCATTCGTCTTCCCGTTGGAACAATCTCGCATACCCTCAGCGCTGTATTCGTACGGACGATTATCTCTACATATGCAACTTTCGCCCCGAACGTTGGCCCGCGGGCACTCCGCGAAAAATGGGAACGGGGAAGTATCCAAACGACACGTCAACGCTCGGACCGATGCACGGAGGCTACCATGACATCGATGCGTGCCCTTCGTTGACATTCATGATTCAGAATGCCGAGGATGCGGAGCNNNGNCATTTTCTAGGTTGGTCCGTCGACCGACGACCCGCGGAAGAGCTGTATGCGATCGGTGAGGATCCAGCATGCCTTAACAATCTTGCCGATGTAGCTGAGCATCAAGATAGGAAACAGAAACTTGCTGCGGCGTTGGAGGAATTCCTACGCGAAACCGGTGATCCAAGAGTGTTGGACGGTGGCGACATTTTTGAATCGTATCGCCGTTATAGCCGAATCCGCACCTTTCCACGTCCAGATTGGGCGAAACCGGAAACCCTATCGACCCCGTAGCCACTGCTGGCCGGCGATTTGCGCAGTTTCACGATTCGGAAACGCCTTGATCTGCACACGCCGGCCGCCTTTCGATTTCTCGCGCCGAAGTTTTTGCAGCTGTTGCGGTGACGATGTGATCACGATTTCACGCTGTTGCCCAAGAACCATCAGGACATAATGAGTCTGATTGGCGATCGGATCAACATAACGTTGTGAACGAAGATGGTTGAAAACATCGACCTCGAGTTTTTCATAGGAGTCTCCGAAAAACTCTCGAAATAAACTGCCGGGCTGAACGGACTCCATCGGTTCAATTTCGCTCGCGCGACGCAGGTAGTCGTAAAAATTGGCTCGCTTATGCTTGGCAAGATAATTGATGAGTGCCCAGGAGGTCGCATACCCTAGTGAATCCAATTGAGTTGCTTCCACCGTATTACGCAACAGTTTACCGTCCGTAAATTGGCCCTGTTTCTTGTAGTACTCGCGAATCTCGTGCATGCGCAAGTCATTCACCAAACCAACGCCTTTCCAGCGGACACGTCTGCGTAATTCCGTTGGAGCAAAGTACTCGGCTAAACCTTCACTGAACCAAAGCGGCCAACGCGAAAGACGTTGTTGAACACCAATGTTGTGGAGGATCTGATGGACGCCTTCATGTGCGATCGTGGAGATCGATTGTTTAAATGCCAGTTCCGGAGCAACCTCGGTGAGTTTCGACTGCTCGTACATGACCACGTGATTCGAGAGGCCGTTGTAATAGGCCACTAATCCAGGCGGCATCGATCGATACTTCTCAAACTCATCTTGAGTTCGAAACATGATGACCACGAGTGGAAACTGTGGATCATGGACCGCAATTTTTTGGCGACGGCAAAAATTGAACAATCCAGGATACATCGTTTCCATGATGCGACTGGTTGCCAGCGCAAACGCGTCACTCGTATTGTAGACGTACAAATAACGCTTGGTGGTACGCGTGCGAAAACCCTTGAAACGGCCGTTCGTTAACTCCTCTGCGATCTCGTCTTTGGTCGCTGCCACAAACGGACGGTCCGTTAAGGTTGTCTCAGCTATCTTCTTGGACGTCAATTGACCGTCTGGCATCAGGACCACGTAACGATCACCTACCTCGATGTGGACGATGCCCACCACCAGATTGCCATCGTCATCCACAAGAACGCGTCGCTGATCGCCGGGGCGCGTGGGCGCGACTGGTAGCACCAGCCCCAATTCTTCCGGAGTTGCTTGGGGAAACTGTCGCTCCTCCGCAACGGCGCAATCATCTCCAACTAGACAGGCGATGCCAAGCAACACCAGGGTCAGGAATTTAATGGAGATACGTGTCATGAAGATTCGCTTAGGATCTGAGTCGCAGCGAAGGTCAACCGGTCGAAACACGGGCCTCCTGCTGACTCGGCAACTCGGAAAAGAGCTTATCAGTAACCCCTGATCCTTGATTGTGAACGGAGCAGCCACCACGGTCAACGTTTTCAGGGCCGGCTTGCTGCTTTTTGGATCGCGACAAACTTCCACTTTTCCTGCCATTCCACCAGTCTCACAACCGTCTTATAATTTGCGCGAGGCGGAGGGCTGAAAAGTAAGGCGATTTTTGTTGATAGCACCCGTCGAATGGCTACTCACGTTTTAGGCTGATGTGAGATTTTACGAAATGGTATGGCCTTTGTTCGTCAACGTTTTTCGATTCGAATTGTGATGAGTTTTCAGTCTCCTTCGGATGTGCCGTCAGGTTTGAGTCGCTGTCCAGCGTGCGGTGAACTTTTCGACCCGTTGATTACGCCGGTGATGCCTTTTTGTAGTGAGCGTTGTCAACAGGTTGACTTGGGGCGTTGGTTCAATGAGGAAATTGGATTACCGGTTGAGCCTGAAGATGAATTCGACGATGAGCTTCCGGAAGATTAACCTTCAGGTCACTCGAAAGAAATCAATATGACCAATAGCGATGGATCTGTGCGGTCAATATCTTGGCGAGACGTTTGCCCTTGGATTCTTTTGTTTCGCGTTTTTCGACTCGCGATTTCGATCCAGATTCTATTCCTTGCATTGTTGGCCAGCTTGGCGACAACCGCCGGGTGGCGGCTCGCCGATTTCGTGTTGCTGTCGACCGATTCAGCGTCCCAGCCTCGCGTCGAACAATTCCTCAATCAGGTTACCCGATGGCCGGGCCAGGTTAATGGCGTTTTGACTCAATCGGAAACACTCGACACCCATCCGCTGCCTTCACAAGCGCCCGGTGTTATCTTTGGCGATGCCTCGAATGAATTGAATCCCAGCGGTGTTGCCAGTGTGGCGCAGATGCTGCCCGAGTTTGAAACCGAGCCAATTCATCAAATGATCACGGGCACTCCGGTTTACGCGTTGGTCGAACCTTTTCGTCGTTTGTTTTGGCAATCCGTCAGCTGGGATGAGTTTTTCTTCTACGTCATTGGTGGACTCTGGACACTCTTGGTGTGGGCTCTCATTGGCGGTGCGATTACTAGGATTGCGGCGGTTCAACTGGGACGCGAGGAACGAGTCGGTGTGCGTGACGCGTTACTCTTTGCCAGAAGCAAATGGGCTTCCCTGATCGGGGCTCCTCTTCTGCCGCTGGTTGCAATTGGCATCTTGAGTTTGCCGCTCATGTTTGCCGGGGTCGTGATGCGGGTGGACCTTGGAGTCTTGCTGATGGGGATTCTCTGGCCCTTGGTGATTCTCATCGGATTGGTGATGTCTCTGTTTGGCATTGGCTTGATTGCCGGTTGGCCGCTGATGTGGGCGACGATTAGCACGGAGGGAACGGATTCCTTTGATGCGATCAGCCGTTCCTATGGGTACACCTATCAAAAGCCGGTTCGCTATGCGATTTACGCCTTGCTCTCGACTGTTTTAGGTTTACTCGGTTGGCTCGTGTTTGCCTTGTTTTTCGACACGGTTATCGGTTTTGTTGATGGATCGGTTGGCTTCGGTGCCGGAGGAGAGAGGCTCGAATCCATGCGACTTGTCATCTCATCCACCGGTGAGGATCAGTCGCCGATGATGCTGACTTGGGGAGCAACGCTGATTGGCTTGGTGACCAGCACGTTTCAGAGTTTACTCACCGCTTATGGTTATGGTTTCTTTTGGGTTGCTGCGGCGGGCATCTATTTGCTTCTCAGACTTGATGTTGATCAGACCGAATTCGACGATGTCTTCATGGATGATGACGAAGACATGATGTATGGTCTGCCCACGATCGCTCAAGACGATGCAGGCGTGCCCGGGGTCACGGATGTCGACGAATCGCAAAGTGACGTTGAACGCTCGGGGGAATGAGGTTTTTCGATCTCACTCCACAAGTTAGACGGCTCGTCTGTGGACCCGTGAAATCAGCCGGCCAGAACCTCTGTCATCTGACCGTGAAATTGCCCGTTGGTTAATACTGCATCGCAACCCGCGGCCCGTGCCGTTTCGATTTTCGAGACATGCACATGAGGCGCGATCGCGATGATGCGAGCATCGGGGGCCACGTCGCGAATCTGTTCAATCAATTCGGCGATTGCGGGCAACGAATTGTTCAGGTCCAGGATGACTTGATCGGGAGCGGCCGAATCACAAGCGGCTACCAGCTGGCCTGCTTGAGCAATCACCTCAAGATCGGCGTCGACCTGTCGGGCTGCTTGAGTGACTTGGGATCCAAGCATCAGATCGTTGGACAACAGAATCGTTTTCATTGTCTGAACCTTAAACAGCTTCCTTGCCACGCACTCCGTCTCCGATGCGAATGGCCTCTTCAATAGGGACTTGGAAGATCTTGCCGTCGCCAATGTTACCCTCGCCACCCGTTCGAGCTAATTGCTCGATAAGCTCGACAGTGCGATCAACGTAGTCGTCATTGACCGCAATTTCCAGCACCACTTTCCGTAGCAGGTTGAGGCTGTATTCCATTCCTCGATAGGTCTCGGTATGCCCCTTTTGTCGGCCAAAACCGTGAGCGTCGCAAACCGTTAGCCGTTCGACGCCGATGCCTTCGAGAGCCTCGCGAACGGCCTCAAGTTTGGTGGGCCGGACAATGGCATAGATCAGTTTCACGGGGGGAGCTCCGCAGCGGGAAATTCACAACGACGTTTAACCCTTCAGAGTCTAATCGAGCGAAGCGGGGCCGAAAAGACGAACCGGCATCGGAATTTAATTTCGATGCCGGTTGAAAGTGATTTGTCGATGGACGAAAGCCGGGCTCCCAAAAGCCAGCTAGTCGCCGACCTGGATTGACTACGGGGCAAGAAGCGTCAGTGACGCGTCCTTTACCTTTTTCGCTCGGTCGGCCGAGGCTCGCAGATGAGCCTGCGTGTAGCTGTCGAGACCTTCCGTCTCCAGCGACTTTTCCATCTTCTCGATCAAATCGGTGAGCTGCACATAGGCGACGGCCTGGCAGTCGTCCGGAGCACTCGTATTCCCCATCGCCAAGCTTGATAATCTGGCCAGGTATCGGCGTTGAAGATTTCGTCGCAGACTCGTAATCGCCGGTTTTCGATTGGTGTATTCACCCGCTTCGAGATTATTAAGCTCTGAGAAAATGACATTTGTCAATTCTTCAATCAGCTCTGCAGTTGTAAAGGCATCCTCACTTGAGTCGACCTTAAGCTCAGCATCATGAAGTCGCTCGAGTGTCAACGATGAAAGCAGTTGTGAGAGTACACGGTTTTGCCACATCAAGATGACCTGGTGGACTGGAAAGTCCGGTCGCAATGGAGATGTCGAACCCCAGTGGCGCCACTTAGAGCCCGCCAGTAAGTTGTAATGAGCGGGATCAATCTGATAGGGCTTGTCGCTGAATACCTGTTCCGAGAGTAGCTGCAAGGCTTCTCGTTGTCGCTTCGGTTCGATAACGGTGAACGGCGCAGGTGCGTCTTTATCGCCCTTGTGACTTCGACTGGTGTCCAAGCCACCAATGAATCGTGAGGCGAAGAACATGGCCTGACCATGAGTCGACAACAGGACGTTAAAGGCACGGCGAGCGTCGCTGTAGCTGTCGCCGTCTTCCGTCATACGGTCAACGACGCCGGGCAACAGATTGCTAACCAGCTTTGCCTGTTGTCGAGCATATTCCAAAGGATCTTTGCCCAGGTCCCAGCGGTTAACGAAGGGGTCCGGATCAATGCCTCGAGTATCCTCATCCGTTGCATATGCATGGCCAGGTTCGCCGCTCCGCGCAGCGATCTTTTTCAACTCAGCGACTTCTCCCTTTGAGCCTCCCGAAAGCTGCTTGTAACCATATTCGATCGCCCAATAGTCATAAGGGCCAATCGTGGGCGAATAAAAGTCGCCCTGCTTGGTTCCCTCTTGAACAATATTCACCGGCGTGTAATCCATCACCGATGCGGTAATGCCGGTTTGCGACGTCTTGTCTGGGTTGTTGATCTCTTCCAAATCCAAGAACGAACTTGATTTGAAATTGTGACGCAATCCTAGCGTGTGGCCAACTTCGTGCATGGCGATATCCTTTAAGCCCTGCATGATCAGTTTTTCCTGGAGCTCCTTGCTTTGCTTAGCGTCCGGCTTGGCAAGTAACGCGGCGCGACCAAAGGCGAATTGCATCGCCATGCCCTGGCTCAACATGCATTCGCGCTGAGATTGGGGCAGCATGTGAGCCGCTTTGTTCATCTTTTCCTGGTAACTCTCCAGATCCAACGGACCGCCGGTTAACGAGGCGACTTTCTCCTGAGTCAGCGTTTCAAACTCATCTTGCCAGGACTCTAAGAAGTCGGAATCAAAAATGATGTCTGCATCCAGAATTTCGCCCGTGTAGGGGTTTACCCGTGAAGGACCCATCGCAAAGCCCGCACTTGCGGTGATCCAACGGAACGTGTTGTAGTTGATGTCCTCGGGATCCCAGGTTGCATCATCCGGCTGTTGGCGGACTTCGATCGCATTAATGAAGCCTGCCTTCTCAAATGCCTTGTTCCATTCGCTGATGCCGTCGTAGATGGGCTTGCGATATTTGAATGGAACCGTCTTTTCAATCCAGAATATGACCGGTTTCTTGGGCACCGATTTCTCCGCTGAAGGGTCGGCCTTCTGCAGATTCCAGCGGTTGATGTAACGGAGAAAATGGTCTCGGTCCCGTGAACTCGAATAGTCCTTGAGCACCGTCATGAAGTAACCAACCCGGTCGTCCGCCATGCGAGGCTGATAACTGGTTTGGGGGAGTTTACTGATCGAATAGTGGACGTTGATCGTGACGCCTCGAGTATCTGCTACCGATTCAATCGTCGTGCGACCGCTCGATGCATACGTGGCTGCGATCTGAAGTTCGAGATTGTCTTTGAATCCTTTGACAGAGTCCCAAACCGATTTCGTCGTCGAAAAAGCAAAACCCGGAAGAACCTGCGAAATCTGCGGCAGATCGCTCATGAAAACGGAGGTCAGATCAACAAGGTCGCCTCCGCGGGGGCCCTTGGTCAAAACCGGCAGACTAAACAGAACGCTGTCGGTATAGGCGTTCTTGACTGCCGTGGCTTCAGGAGTGTTTTTTGATGCACGGAAACGAACATTCTTTCGGATGATGTGGACTCGATCGTCGACCTTTCGAAACTGCCAGACCCAATCGTCTCCAAAGTTCCAGGACATGCCTCCCAGGAGTGGTCGTTGTCCGATGCCTTTGGCAATTGAGATCAGGACGATGTATTGGTTCGCGTAGTCAGAACTACTTAGCTCCGCAAATAACTGATTGCCTTTGCGATAGGTGCGGATCAATCCCTCCACCGGTTTCGCATCTTTCAGGATGATTGCGTGCTTTGGTTGCGATGGCTTTGACGAAGAACTGCTCGAAGAGCTGGAGCCTCCCGACGAAGAGCTGCCCGAGGTAATCGCGGTCTTGTCCGAGGATACGGCGGCTTTGTCGTCCCCGGCTTTTTTTTCCGAGTTTTCTGTTTCATCCGCGACCGCAATCGTGGCTATTAAGAGAGTGGCGAGCGTCGCCGTGAAAAACCGAAAATACATACAAACCTCGCTTGAGAAAGGCGAATCTCTGGAAAAAAACAGGCTCAGGGGGTGACAGGCGAGCTGCGTGTGACCGGGTTGCGAAAAAACAACCAGTAGTCGTCAAATATACCCTATTTTCTAAGTGCTGCGAAACGACCGTATCTTGCACGTTTTCTCGATATTTTCTTTAAAAACGTCTCTTTTCGGGGTCGAGCCGATGCAGGGTCAATGCAGGCTCACTTCGATTGGGGCCGTTCGAGAAAGAGGACGAGGCTTCCGCGTTGAGCCACCGCTCCCTTTTCGTTCAGGTCGGGATTAAGTCGGATGAGAACGGTGCTGACGGGGCATCTGCGAAGGCGGGCCTACTCCCCTCGGCTTTCGAAGCGGCGGTAGAATGTGGCCCGTTGTAATGCTTTCCGCCGAGCCTGTTTGTCGGTGAACTTTTTGTCGGTGAATTTGTGATGCATCAACCTCACCTCGCTGTTCTCTCGCGCTTCGACATGGTCGTATCAGCAGGGGCGATCAATTCGTTGGGAAATGCTGGAGGTTTCAGCGGTGCCCGACTCTGGAAGTTTGCAAGCAATCAAACGATCTGGTGTTTGCGACGGTGGCCCATCGAACACCCCGATGAGGAGCATCTTGCTTGGGTGCATCAAACGTTGCTCCGCGCCGTCGCTGGCGGAATTGAGTTTGTGCCTGCACCGCATGCAACTCTAACTGGACAGACTTTCATTCGGTATGACGGGTACCTTTGGGAGTTGACAAATTGGATGCCTGGAGCGGCAACCTTCTGGGCGGCTCCTTCCTCACGAAAATTGACGAACGCTATGGGAGCTCTGGCGAGATTTCATCGGGCGGTTGCGCCGGTCGAAGATCAGAATGATTTCGCTCCCGCTGTCGCCACTCGTCTGCAGCGTTTAGCAGAGTGGCAGGCGATTACGGCCGATGCTCGTTGGAAGCAGCGGCTTGCGACAGACAACCGCTTTGAGCCTCAGTTGACAGAATTGCTCAGTTGGCTTCCTGCAAACTTGGATCCGCTGAAGGAAGCATTGGATCAGGCGAGTCGTTGGTCCGTTCCTCGACAACCCTG
>PBNZ01000042.1 GCA_002723275.1 Planctomycetaceae bacterium | reverse complement strand
GTGCATTCCCCGTCACCATTGATGTCGCATGCAGCGCCACCGCCACCGCCCTCGGAGAAGGCGAGAACACCGTGCGGACGCGAAGCGAAGAAGTTCGAGCTCGGATCTTGCGACCATGCAGGAAGATTTCCACTCGATTCGATGCGGGAAACGTTGAAGAACCATTCGTCGCCATCAGCGGGTGCAAACGGATGGAACAAACCAATGTCATCAAATTCGGGATCAAAGAAGTCCGGATCGCTGGCGTTGAAATCTTCCCAAGGAATGTACATTTCCAGATAACCGAACTCTTCTTCATTGCTCATCGTCTGGTTGATCTGCAAACCGAAGAAACCTTCGTGAGCACCTTGGTTGCCGAACAGAGCGTTAACGTGAGCTTCTTGGTAGATACCCAGGTCAGGATCATCTTCGGAGTAGACAGAATTACCTTCGGGCTGATTGAAGGCGATCTGATAACCATCGATACCGGTGTCATCGGCACCAAGCTGGTCGTTCGTTTCACCGTCAGTGTTCGGATCGAAGTAGAAGTTAATGTTTTCGTAACCAAAGTCGATGCTGCCAAATCCGCGATCTGGCTGCCACTGGTCGTAATCTACTTCGTGTAAGATGTAGAGGCCGCTATCGTCATACACAGCTTGAAAACGATTGTTGGTATCGTCGTCGCCCTGACCTCGAATTCTCACCCAATCCGCAGTCGCTGCTGCAGCGTCGCCCCATTCGGACTCGCTCGTTTTGATACCATCGATTGTCGGTGCACTGCTCGTCTTGTTGACTTCGTAAATACGTTCACCCTGGGCAAACGTCGTACCGGCAAGCAAAGCCAGGACGAATGCTGATGCGAGGAATCGACTAATTACCTTCATTAGACTCTCTCCATGATAGAAACTCGAAGTTGTTGATAACCTCCACCCAACGGTAGGGCTGGTAGGATAATAACACAACCTGGAGCAAATAGCACCAACCAGAAAGAGTATTTAACCTCCCCCAGAATAGGTGCCCTGGATAAACCCCTTGAACCATCCTGCAACCGATACCGACGATCAACTCAAAACAGCGTGCCAGGCGCACTTTCAGCGTCGTTCCGGCCCTGGGGGCCAACATCGCAACAAAGTCGAAACTGGCGTTGTCCTGACCCACAAGGCCAGCGGCGTGGAATCGGCGGCCTATGAGCGTCGTAGCCAGGCGGACAACCTTAAGGTGGCTTTGCGGCGGATGAGGCTAAATCTTGCGCTTCATATTCGTACGACTCGCGACAGTCCGAGCGATCTCTGGCGGGAACGGTGCCGTAACCAACGCATCAGCATTAATCCCAATCATGCCGACTTTCCAGCGTTACTGGCAGAATGCCTCGACTTCCTTGCCGCCGAGAATTGGGATCCACGCGCCGCGGCAAACCGACTTAATTGCACATCCTCCCAACTCATCCGGCTTATCAAACGGGAGCCTCGGGCTATCCAGTTATTGAATCATGAGCGAAAGGCCCGCGACCTTGGTCGACTGAAATAAGTAGATCGAAAGCTGTGGGCAGGATCCCGCAACCCATGATTTCGTGTTACCTCAACGCGTTGATCCCCGCAGCACTCTAGAGTCTACTCTGTAGTGGATGCGTAATGTTTTTCGTGCCGGTGGCCCTCAGGTCGGTCATCCGAAGAATCGAATCAGGAGCCGAGTGTGAAACTGATTAAGGTAGGAGCTGGCGTGCTCAACCAAACGCCGCTTGACTGGGATGGCAATCGTGATCGCATCATTACAGCGATCCACGCGGCCCAGCGGCAGCAGATCAGCGTGTTGTGTCTTCCAGAGCTCTGCATTACGGGGTACGGGTGCGAAGACGCATTCCACGCAGTTGGCATCCAAGAAACGGCTCAACAAATCCTGCTTGAGATTCTCCCGGAGACAAAGGGGATCGCCGTTTCTCTCGGCTTGCCCATGTTTCATCGGGGCGGTCTATTCAATGCGGCATGTCTTGCCGTCGATGGCGAAATCCTTGGATTCGTCGGCAAACAAAATCTGGCCGGCGAGGGGCTCCATTACGAACCACGCTGGTTCAAGGCCTGGCCAGCAGACTCGGTTGTCGAAACGCAACTGGGATCACAAAGTTATCCGCTGGGTGATTTAATCTTCGAATGCGGTGATCTGCGATTGGGTTTTGAGATTTGCGAGGACGCCTGGGTTGCCGACCGCCCAGGCAGCCACCTGTCTGCACACGGCGTCGATTTACTCTTGAATCCAAGTGCAAGTCATTTCGCCTTCGGTAAACACCTGGTGCGCAAACGCTTCGTTTTGGACGGTTCTCGTGCCTACAGCGTCGTTTACATCTATGCAAATCTACTGGGCAACGAAGCCGGACGGGCGATTTACGACGGCGACGCGATGATCGCCAGCTGCGGAAACCTGTTGGCGTCGGGCCGTCGATTCTCCTACCGGGATCACGATCTTACGACAGCGTTGGTCGACATCGATGCCGTCCGAGTCAATCGTGCGCGGACGGCGAGCTTTCGTCCCGAGGTCACATCTCCCCCAAATCTCATGAGCTGTGACTTTAGCTTCCCAACCCAGAAGCTCTCTAAAGATCAAGTCGTGCCGGATTCATGGGAATCGTCCGAGTCGATCAAGGAAGAGGAGTTCTCGCGGGCTATTTCGCTAGGACTTTTCGATTATCTGAGAAAGAGTCGATCGAAGGGCTTTATTGTATCTCTGAGCGGCGGGGCAGACTCATCCGCCGTGGCAACGTTGTGTTATTTGATGGTCCATTTTGGGATCGCCGATATTGGCACAGAAGACTGGGTGAAGAAGCTCGATCATATCGACGGGCTGACGCCCGACATGGACCGTGCTGCCATGGTTCGGCATTTATTGACCACGGCCTACCAGGCAACTCGCAACAGCTCGGAAACAACTCGGTCAGCCGCTTCTGGCTTGGCAGAGGCAATCAACTCGAATCATTTCGAATTGGATGTTGACCCTTTGGTCGAGGGCTACATCGAGAAGATTGCTAGGGCAATCGGTCGCCCGCTGAGCTGGGAGCAAGACGACCTGACGTTACAGAATATCCAGGCCCGTGCCCGAGGTCCAAGTGTTTGGATGCTGGCCAACCTAACCCAGTCGTTGTTGCTGGCGACGAGTAATCGCTCCGAGGCCGCCGTCGGGTATGCGACCATGGACGGTGATACATGCGGTGGTTTATCGCCGATCGCGGGAATCGACAAAGCATTTCTCCGCCATTGGTTGCGTTGGATGGAAACGCAGGCCCCCGACGGGATTTCGCCGATCGCCATCCTATCTCGCGTGAACGACCAGGAACCCACTGCCGAACTCCGCCCCCTTGCCGAAGGGCAGACCGATGAATCGGATCTAATGCCATACGACCTGCTGGATGCTGTCGAACGAGCCACGATTCGTGACAAACAGATGCCGCTGGAGATCTTTCAGCGAATGAAGGTGGAATTCCCTGATTGCACGGACCAGCAACTGGGGACCTGGATCGAGCGATTCTTCCAGCTATGGTGCAGAAACCAGTGGAAACGTGAACGATATGCACCTTCTTTTCATGTAGATGACGAAAACCTTGATCCAAAGACATGGTGTCGTTTTCCGATTCTGAGTGGTGGTTTCGAACGTGAGCTTCGTGAACTTCGTGAATTGATTTCAAACACAGACTCGTCAGGAGGTTAGACCTCATCGTGATTTCGATTGAACAAAATCTGACATCGAAAGATCTCATCCCCAGCATCGAAAAACTCTGGACGTTGGCGGCTCGAAAAATCCGCTCGATCGAAGCAGATAGAGATCGTATCGGCGGCACCCCCGTATTCACCGTCGACGGTCAGTACGTTGCGCAAGGTTGGACTGAATGGACACAAGGCTTTCAGTATGGAGCGGCAATCCTTCAATTTGACGCCACGGAAGACGAAGAGTTCCTGAACCTCGGTCGTGACCGCACGATCTCAGAAATGGCCAGCCACGTCACGCACATCGGGGTCCATGATCACGGCTTCAACCAGGTCAGTACCTATGGAAACCTACGAAGACTGATGCTGGAAGGACGAATTCCGCATAACCAACGCGAGTTAGATTTTTATGAAATCGCGTTGAAAGCAAGTGGCGCCGTCCAAGCTGCACGCTGGACAGAGAGGTCCCCGAACAAAGGTTTCATCCATTCGTTCAATGGCCCTCACTCACTTTTCTGCGATACGATTCGTTCGCTGCGTGCCTTGGCACTCAGCCATCAACTCGGGCACCTGCTGTGGAGCGAGAACGACAAACGGGTCTCGCTCCTGGATCGACTCGTTCAACACGCTGAATCAACGGCTGATTTCAATGTTTACTACGGCGAAGGGCGTGACCATTACGATCTGCGCGGACGGGTCGCTCACGAAAGCATTTTTAACGTGACGGATGGTCAATATCGCTGCCCCAGTACTCAACAAGGGTACTCAGCCTTCACCACATGGACTCGGGGTTTGAGCTGGGTAATGCTGGGCTATCCAGAACAACTCGAATTCTTACGGACGCTCCCCGACACCGAACTGGAAGAACTGGGAGGTCGGGATGCCATTGAGGCAATGATGTTAAAGGCGGCCCGAGCTTCCTGCGACTTCTATCTGGATCATGTAGGAACCTGTGGAGTTCCCTATTGGGACACCGGCGCTCCGGGTCTCGTCCATCTTTCGGATCCCCTGGAAAAACCTGCCGATCCATTCAATGATTTTGAACCGGTTGATAGTTCGGCCGCCGCGATTGGCGCCCAAGGCCTGTTACGACTCGGACGATACCTGCACGACTCCGATCCGGAGGCAGGCCAACGCTACTGGCAGGCCGGACTCACCGTATTACAAACGTTGCTCGGCCCCACCTACCTATCAGAAGCAGAGCATCACCAGGGCCTCCTGCTGCACACCATCTACCACCGACCTCGTGGCTGGGACCATGTTCCCTCCGGCTCCAAAACCCCGCACGGCGAATCTTGCATGTGGGGCGATTATCACTTGATGGAGGTCGCGCTGTACGTCGAACGGCACGCAAAGCAGCTGCCCAATTACTCCTTCTTCGGGCCTGAGAAATAAAGGTCGAACGCACTTCGATCGTTTGGGGACAGGAGGTTCGATCCAAGGCAAATCGAATCTCCGCGAATAGCTCGACGCAATTCAAGTTCACTCTGCAAACACTCACTCGGCGATGCCGGATGCATCAGTGTCCGCTAGCTCCTGCGGTTGGTCAAGCACGAGATAGTGACCGTGATCGGCGGTGACGATGAGCAAGGTTTCGTCCCAAACATCGTTCAATTCGACCCAACGGGTGATCGTTTTGAAAGCCGCATCACCGCTGAGCACAGCGCCGATCGAGTTATCGATGTTGTTAGCGTGATTCGCCCAGTCAACATCGCCCGGCTCAATCAGCAACCAGAAGCCATTTTCGTTTTGCGAAAGATGCGTTAACGCGACAAGTGTCATGTCAGCGAGCGTTGGATTTTCGGAGACGTCCTCAGCACTATATTGTTCACCGACGGGATCAAACGCACCATCTGCGGTCTGATAAGGAAGATGCCCACCGCTCGCTCCAAAATAACCTAGCAGGCGAGATTTTTTCACGACCGCTTCCCGAGCAGCATCGTTGAGTGAGACCTTTCCATTGGCCTTAGCCTGCCGCTGCACAACAACGTATTGACCTCCATTTTTAATGTCGACCCGCTGCATGTCACTCTCCGTGAGGTAGGTATTTCCGGGCACGAAATTCTCACCCTGTTTTTCAGACTCCGTTGCGTCTTCCCCCCACCCAGCTCCTAATAGCACGTCAACTCCTGGCAGCGGTTCCCGACGGTTAGAAACAGAAGGGACTCCAATCAAATCTCTCGCAATATCCTGGTAGTCATATCGAGACACATTATTCGCATACGAAGCCGCCGGAGTTGCGTGGCTTATCGGAACACTTGTAACAACACCAATTGCGAATTCTCGTTCGGCCTGGAGCTGCCGGGCCAATGGCTTAATTTGCTTTCCTTCAGGAGTCACATTTATCGCGGAGTTGTAGGTTTTTATCCCGGACATCATCGACGTTGCCGAGGATGCAGAATCGGTCACAACGTGAGGTATCGCCCTCATTTCTCCAAGCAGGTATTGATCACTGGTCGGCCGAGCCCACGGTGTTGCGCCACCGTAAATCGCAGAATAGCCACCCCGTTTATTCCCACCAGGATTCACCACGGTTTGTGCGTTAGGATCCGTCTCAGTTCCCTCGTTATGAGGGCTAGAAACAAAATACCCAAAATCTGTTTCTACACCCGAATAGTCGAGAAAATGCAAACCGGCACCGCGGCCACTGGCATAAGACTGGCCCGATGCGAAGGTGGCTGCCGCTTGAGTGGTCTGCCAATCCATACCGTCAAACACCATCAAGATGATGTATTTCTTACCCGATTTAAGGGCGTTTTGCTGCAGTCGATAAACATCGGTCTGATCACAATAATCTGCCGCAGCGTTGAAGGTCGCCGGCGCAGAATATCCATAGAGCTGTTGCACTTTATTCTGGTCGCGATACAGGCTCTGTTCGCCATCAAACTGATCGAGGTTTGCCCCGAATGTGTAGATGGGAACCAACCGATTGGAATGGCTAGTCCAGCTGGAATATTCTTTAGGGTTGGCCCCCCAATGTCCCCAGTCGCTAGTTTCGAGTTTCTCTGCTCGCTTCTGGAGTTCGCGAATGTGATCTCCCGAAGCCGTCAACGAAAAACAGCAAATGAACCCAACAGCAAATAAGTGAAAACGAAGTACCCGGCTAAATTGAATCGGTTGCGGCATCTGTTAAACCCGGTTTAAATTCTGTGTCAGCGTGGCTAAGGTATGGCTGGAAAGATGATCAGCGAGTATAGCATACCCGAAATTTTGAGGAGAGTTGCATGACCTTGACCAGACTCGCATTCCGGCGACGATGCAAACTCGCCACTCAATAAACGCTTCCGTCCATTCGACCGGAGAATCTCAGATGAGCTCTGTTCCCCCGTCCCTTTGCCCACCGATTCGGACCTTGATGGGGCCCGGTCCAAGCGATATCCACCCTCAGGTTCTAGAGGCAATGAGCCGATCAACGGTCGGCCATCTCGACCCATTCTACTTGGAGATCATGGATCAATTGCAACAAATGTTGCGAGACCTATTCCAAACCTCGAATGCGATGACCTTTGCCGTTAGCGCGACCGGTTCGGCAGGGATGGAAGCCACGATCGTCAACCTCGTCGAGCCGGGTGACAAAGTGCTGGTCTGCGTGAACGGTGTCTTCGGCATGCGGATGACGGATGTCGCGGGCCGGGCGGGCGCGGAGGTGGTGACGATTGAACGTCCATGGGGCGAGGTATTTACGGCTGAAGAAGTCCAACAGGCGGTTGAAAAACATCAGCCGAAATTTATTGGAATCGTGATGGCCGAAACCTCGACGGGTGCCAGTCAACCGATCGAAGAGATTTCCAAAACGGTCCATGATGCCGGAGCACTTCTCATCGTCGACGCCGTCACCTCGCTGGGCGGTATGCCGGTCGAAGTCGATCGCTGGAACATTGATGCGATCTACTCGGGTTCCCAAAAGTGCTTGAGCTGTCCTCCCGGCTTATCCCCGGTCTCCTTCAGCCACCGAGCCGTTGACGTAATACTCAACCGTCGAACAAAGGTCCAAAGCTGGTATCTCGACCTGACGATGTTAGCCAATTACTGGGGATCCGATCGTGTCTACCACCACACGGCACCGATCAACATGTCCTATGGATTGCATGAAGCGGTGCGATTGATCTTGGCCGAGGGTCTCGAAAACTGTTTTGCTCGACATCGTCAGAACCACCTGGCTCTCAAGGTCGGCCTCGCCGCCATTGACATTCACTACGCGGCTCAAGAAGGCCATCAGCTTCCCATGCTCAACGCAGTGCGCGTCCCAACTGGTGTCGACGACGCCGCCGTCCGTTCCACCCTGCTCAACCGATTCGGTATTGAAATCGGTGCCGGCTTGGGCGCTTTCAAAGGCAAGGTTTGGCGGATCGGCTTGATGGGATATGGAGCTCGGCCGGAAAATGTGCTGCTGTTCTTATCGGCGTTGGAACAGCTGCTTGGAGAACAGGGATATTCCTTTGAGGCGGGAGCGAGCATTGCGGCGGCGAATGCCGTTTACTCATCGTAAACCGCGAGACATCGAGGAATTGATCGAGCCCATCGGCGTGCCGAGCTGGCGAGGCCCTTCTGAGGCATGAGCAACGCTCACTCAGGAAAAAGTTCTCGATTCGCCTGCCGTCGAAGTGGCAATCCCTCGAGCCCCAGCATCAAGTTTTCGCTTGCCAGTTCAGCCATTTTTTGTCGCGTCTGCTGAGTCGCACTGCCAATGTGAGAAGTCACAATTGCATTGGGGAGTTGCAGAAGCGGGTGATCGCGTGGCAAGGGTTCGGGCTCAGTCACATCCAGCGCCGCGGCACGAATCGCTCCCTCTTCCAAAGCAGTAACGATGGCATCGGTATCCACAATATCCCCACGAGCGATATTCACGAGAACGGCCGACGGCTTCATCGCACGCAACTGCTCGAGGCTGATCATTTTTCGAGTTTCCTCATTCAGCGGCGTCGCAATGACAAGAAAGTCGCTCTCCGCCAACAGTTGATCGAAGCTGACATAGGTCAGCTCGAGCGAAGCCTCTAGTTCAGGTCGTTGGTTTCGATTTCGGTAAAGCGTTGGCATCTGAAATCCAACGGCGCGGCGAGCGATCTGTTCACCGATTCGCCCAAGCCCCAGAACCCCCAACGTGGCCCCATACATATCCCATCCATTCATCTTGGACTGGTCGAAAACCAGAGTATCCGGAGCGGCAGCCAACTGAACACTTTCTGGCAACCTGCGAGCCGCGGCCAACATCAAACCGATGGCGAGGTCGGCCACCGCACCACTCAAGACATCCGGAGTATGCCCGACCGGCAGATTGCGGGCCGTCGCGGCTGCGAGATCGATGTGATCGACGCCAACGCCATGATTGCTAATCACCTTGCAATTCGGTAACGCATCCATCAGTTCAGCATCTACAGGTGGATGCTGGTAGGTGAAAATCGCAACCACGTCATGCAGCTCCGCAGAAGGACGTTGCTGCCATGGCACCAGCTCAACGGGTTGCAACAGTTTCCGCAGGGATTCGGGCGGCGAACCATCAATCATCACACGAGGGCGTTTCTCAGACATATTGTAATTCCATCCAGATATAGTCGGCTCGTTTGCCTTTAAGCACCAACTATACGGTTTCGATATGAATTCCTCGACGCACCCTTTCCGCACGACGAGCGTCATCGATCAAAGCAGCAACATGATGCACATGATCGATCCCGGGAAGGTCTAACTCAGGATCGCTCTCGTCACTTGAAAGAATGGTAATCGTACCGACTCCAAAGATCCGCTCGATAATCCCCTGACGACAACTCACATCATCAATATCGATAACTTCGATGCGATGCCAGTGCCGCGTGAGAATTCCGGATCGATGAATCAGTCTTTGACTCGTCAATTCATAACGCACATCAAGTTTGTGAAAGCCGAGTACAAGCAACAAGCCGGCCCATAAGATGCCAATCAAAGCGACCAGCACTAACCAGCCAACCCGATCTAGCTGCGATTGCATCCCGACCAATGGCAACACGACCGTCGCCAAGCAAGCCACGACCCAATAGTTGATCATTCCCTTCGCCGAAAAGGTACCGCGCCAGAGCTCTCGCTCCTCATCGCTCCCCTCTCTGGCTGAGGGCAGTGAGCGTGAAATGGCAGCCTGGTGCCTACCTCGACGGGACGGCAAATTGAGAGGCCGCCCGCATTGAGAACAAAATTGCGCCTTAGCTGGAACCAGCTCGTTACAGTGTGGACATTTCATTGACACTTCTTTCGCCGCCTTGCTCGAGAAAATCAAATCCATCACCGCCACAGCTACCGCGCGGTGTCCTCATAAATCGGCAGATGCCTATAGTAGACCTCCAACGACAAGAGATTCAAGGTCGTGACATAAAGTCGTCCACCGTGGTCTGCCCAGCGGTCCGGGATCGTCTCGAACGGGTCCCAACTCCCAGCCAACGGACCCGTTTGCACCTGAGATGACGTCAACAGCGGATGCAGTCGTTTATTCCAAGACTCCCAGTTTTCACCCCGCATGTGGAACATGACCTGAGTCGCGTAATACCAATAGTACGTATCCCGCTGCGGATCGCGCAGTGTACCGATCTCTGGCAATTGACTCCGCAAATACTCAGCTCCCAGTCCCATATTTGGATTATCGCGCTGCCAACCGGTATAAAGTCGCATCAACAGCCCTACCGAAGTCATCGTACGAGTTGGCCGACGACCGTGTCCCTGTTGGACGGTTTGGGGAGCGAGCGGATTGTAACGATAAAGCTCGGGACGGTTGTCGGAGCCCTTCGCCATCTCCAACCAATTATCGACGAGCGACCAGGTCGAGCCAGGAACTCCGAGGTTGGCGAGTTCTGCACTTCGGAGCGCCATGACCATCCAACCCGATACCGAAGTATCGGATCCGACACCGGGTACATAGCGCCAACCTCCTCGCGACGGGTGTTGAGCCGCCACGATAAAATTCACGGCGCGTTGCGCTGCATCCTTCAATTCAGCGTCCTGGGTCATGCCGTACGCTTCGCAAAGTGCAATCGTGGCAATACCGTGGCTGTAAAGCCAGACATTGCGAGCACTCTCCTCATCCTCCGAGAGATACAGATCGCCGTTCTCTTTTTGGTACTCAAGCAAAAAGTCAAACCCATTCCCAACGACTTCCTGATACTGATCACTGCGATGGTGGTAACCCGCTCCAAGATAGGAAAGCAAAGCCAGTCCGGTGGCGGCCGTATCCGATCGCATGACGGGTCGCTCAATCTCTTCGGCACCGACGCTGGCACGCTGCAAGCTCCAACGCCCATCGGCAGCCTGCTGCTTCGCCAGATAGACGAGCCCCAATTCAATTGCTTCTTCCGTTCGCTGCGAGGGTCGCCCATTGCCCCCTGCGGCATCCTCCCCGCGTCGATTGACGCGTGTTTGAAAAGCATCCGTGGGGATGGCAACTTGCATATCGAGGGAAAGCGGGCCCCCGACATTGCGGCGAATAAATCGAACGCGACTGTCGGCCACTAACTGACTATCTTCCAGAGCCTGTCGACTAACGACTCCGACATTCGTCGATTGATCGCTGGCGAGCCCCCCGAGAGCCTCCGGTGCATCCAACTGGACGACAAGCCCGCCCGTCTGGCTACGATTAAGATCGCTTCTTTGCACAGCGTTCGCGACCTCATCAAGCGGCTGCGGCGATTCCTCGGTCGCAACTCCTGCTAGTGGCACATCCACTTCGACTTTCGAAACAACACCCGAAGGCTGACGAAGCGTACGAGCACGGGGAGCATCCACGCCCGTCTGCAGAGGATCAATGAAGGCGGGACCGTCCTGCTGGCTGGCAGAAGCTTGTCGAGTGGATGCCGAGAGTGAGGGGGTCGCCCCTTGCATACCATCACGAGACTCACCCACTGCTTCCGACCCCACCGGCTGCCTGGTAGCAACGCCGTAAACTCCATCAACACTTCTCTGAGGTTTCTCGCCATCGGCTTGAAGGGGCTCGGCCGCGGGCACTCCTCCGGAATCGGGTTCGCTGGCAACCTGCACACTCTCCCCTACCTTCGCCACAGGCAGAGCTCTGGCGGTTGGGCTTCGCAAACGCGAATTGGTACCACTCCCAGGTGCGACAACGTCTGAAATCGCAACTTCAGCAGCTCGACTTCGTGAGGGCAATCCTTGCTGAGAAGAAGATGCAACAATCGGCGACTCAGTCGCCGGCGCTTCAAGGTTTTCAGGAACGGTTGCACCACCACCCACTGTCGCAGCCTGTCGGCTCACGGTCGGCTGTGCAGCTGCTGCACTGCGATCCCCCTTCGGATCCTGGGTTGGCGGTGCAGCCACCACACGGGCTGCGTCGGGAACTGGCAATGCGGGATTCCGGGCACCCCCGGATCGTGGCACTGGCTGCGTGGCGTCCATCATGCCACGAACAACACTGGGCTGACCTCCACCTGCCGGTTGTCGCTGTCCGGAATTCGCCGCCACGCGAATCGGCCCCGTATCAATTTGCGATCGTCCGGCCTGAGCGGTTTGTCGGTCCTGCGGAACGTCCGCCTGTCGCTGCGTCTCTCCGGCCGCTGCATTGGCCTCGATCGGTGCAATGGTCACGGCGTCAACTCGATCCGCTGAAGCATCGGACTGAGCTCTTAGATTCGTCGTTGGCGTGTCGGCTCCGGCAAGACTTCGGGGCACGCGTGCACCCGCAGCCGGAGCGAGGGAGGGTCCTTTCTGAGTCTGCTGTGACGTTTTTTCTCGCCGTGCAGCAGCCGAGGCAACCGTTGCGGGAGTTTGTGGAGCGGCATCTGCTGTATCGAGATTTGGCGCCTGACCACGTCCGGCGATACCCTGCTTCTCAATCGATGCGGCGTTCGGGGCCGGCTCGAGATTAGGATCCACGGTACTACGTTCAGCCTGGACGGACCCCGTCGCTTCAGCATTAACGGGCGAGACTGCCACCAAGGAACGCGTCATCGCACGCTCAACGACTTCCACTTCAACTTCAGAATCCGCTGCGGGAGTCACATGGTTTTCAACCGTTTGCGATTCCGTTCTTCTGGAAGCGGGACTCTCCATGTTCGCTGAATTTGCACTTGGCGGCCCCTCAATCGCACGTGACGCTGGCGCCGACGTCGCCTGCTTGGCAATTATGGTTTCAATGGGCGACGCAGAATCCACCGGCAAGGGCACACCTGATTCCTGAGTCACCTGAGGAGAGGCAGAATCAATAGGCCTGGGAGCGATCGTCGCCGACTCCTGCCGTCGCCGCGGAGAATCAGGAGCCTCCGCCAGCTGTGGCAACTGCTCACCCGGTTGCTGCCGTTCAGCATCCACTTGCTGTTCCCTGATGCGTCCCTCCGGCGCGAGTAATTCAGGCCGAATATCCGTCGTCGGGCTGATGGTCTGCTGACGTTCGGTCACCAGATTGGCGGGATTCAGATCTGGTTTGGTTTCGAAGGAGGCCGAATTGCGAGCCCCGGTCGAGACTGCAACCCGTTCCGGTTGAAGTCGTTCCGATCGTTTGGTTTTCGCAATAGGCTGAGCCGCCTCCGTCACATCTGGTAAGGCGGTTGAACTAGAAGTTCGCGACAAACGCTCAGGAGTCACTCGCTGATTGTCCGAGGCCTGTTCGGTCTGCTGATCGATTTGCTGCTCAACCACCTGCGGAGCCTGTCTTTGAATTTGCGACGGCGCGGCGGCGACCTTCTCGGCTTCCGTTTGTTGAGGTGACGGACTGTTTTCCAAAATTTGCTGAGCAACCCGTGGCTGCGCCAACTGGGTTTGGCGACTCAGCGTACTCTGCAGATCGAATTTACGTGGAGCCGATTGAGCAACTTCTTGTCGCTCGGCCAATTCGGCAGGCGAATTCACATCCGGTCGGCTAGGCTCATCAGGCTCAGGACGCTCGGTCTCCATAGCCACCGTCGTCTTCCGAATGTTGTCCCGTTGTTCGAGCTCCGGCTCACCCGTCTTCACAGGCTTTTCATGAGCCTGTTTGGGACGATCGTTTCCATCGACATTCATGGGGAAGAATTCGGGTAATGGCTCTTGGTCAACATCTTCAATCGTGACCACAGGAACGGGCTCGATCGGCAGAACAGGTGGAAATAGATTCATCCACGACAACACCACCAGCACGCTCAGGTTTAAGATGAGGCTCAAAACCAACGACAACAGAAGGCCTCGTTTAAGCCAACGATGACCTAACCAAGGGACCGCCACGACCGCAGCCACAACCAGAACAACGGTCAAGACCAGCCAGGTCATGGCGTTGGACATCAGATTCGGCGTATCGAAGACAAACGTGGCTAAGACGATGCCAATCACGTAAGCGCCAAACAGGACGAAGGCGATTTGGATAGGCCAGGCCTGATCCTCAAACGACCTCGGTCGTATCGGCTCGACTTTTTTGACATCATGGCGTCGCATCGGCATGGCGATTCCACCATCAAGCGATCAACGCGTGGCTTGACCGGTCATTCGTGCGATCAAGACACGCCTCGGGTTATTGTCCTGACAAAGATGTTTTGACGTCCTGCAGTCCCACGCGGTAACAGGCATTCATAGCCTGAGCGACACTATCCCAACTGGATTTGCGATCTGCTCGAATCACCACTGCCTGCGTCAATGGATTATTGGCGGCGGACTGTCCCAGCGCGACCTCAATTTCCGCAAGACTCATCGCCTCGCCTGAACCCAGGTAATAATTTCCATCGGCATCGATATTGAGTTCGATATCCTTCGGCTTCATAGTGATCGGTTTCGACTCACTGGCCGTTGGCAACTTCATCTCCATCGAACGTTCTTCTTCTGCGAATCGTGTTGCTACCAGAAAAAAGATCAGGAGCAGGAATACAACGTCAATCAGTGGCGTCATACTCAACGACTGCAGGACCGTGCTTTTACGAATTTTGACCGTCATAACCAGACTTCCATCAATCTCGCGACAACAAGCTTGATCTCGCCCCCCTTACGCACTCGCCGGATCCGGAGCAGTCGCCTGTTCGCTGCCCGCGTCTTCCGCCTCACTCAGTTTTTCCCGAGTGACTCTCATCCGACCTTCAAACCGTTCGACCTGTGGCAGCAAGTTGAACAGCAATTCATCGATCTCATAAAACAATTTCTGAATACGTCCCTCGAAATAATGGGAGAGGATCGCGGCCGGGATCGCGACCGCCAAACCTCCTAAAGTGGTGACGAGAGCCACGTAAATTCCTTGTGCCAAGAAATCAGCTTTATTTTGCCCTGCGGCCAATTGGGTCGTATCAAAGAATGCTCGGATCATTCCCCAGACGGTACCGAACAAACCAACCAAAGGCGCAATCGCTGCGATCAAGTTCAACCAACGGACGTTGCCATAGAGCCGAGCTGCCTCGCGTTCACTTGCCTCGCCCACCGTATGCTCAACCTCGGATTGAGGTCGCCCGGTCTTCAACAACATTGCGCGAATGACGTTGGACGCGGACGATGGGAACTGTTGACAGAGTCGGTAAGCCTTGCGGGGATCCATCTTCCCGGGAATCTCACCGAGGTCGCCAAGCCCCCTCACCAGTTCAGCGGGGATGACACGCCCACGTCGGAGAGCGATCGCTCGTTCCAGACCCAGTGTCACGACGACGATCGACATGATCCCGATCGGGATCATCAGTAGACCACCCTGAAGCACCAGCTTGAGCAGATTCAAACCCTCGACGGGATTCGCCACCGCCGTGGCATCGGAACCATCCGCTCCCGCTTCATCCAGGCCCGCTTCGGCCATCGCCTGATCAAGCACATCTCCGGCTGTCAGATCCTGTCCTTGAGCCGAAAGATCAAGAGCCAAACCAAGAATGAGTCCAACTGCGAAAATGATTCCCGCAAAGCCGCGCACACTGCGAGTCGAACATCTCATCAACAAGCACTCACGAAACAAGGAAACGTGGTCTACGCGACTCCTTCTCGCGCACCCGCTCATGATACCACTAAAGGCCGAAATCTTCTGCACCCGAACAGGCGCCATCGACGACCATTCTGCCCCTACAATCCTCCATGCTTATCGTGCTTAAGGTCGATAAGCTTAGAGCAAGCTGCCCCCCGAAGCATCGCACGAGCCTGCAAGTATTTTCTATCGGCAAAGATGATCTGAATTAAGTCTCGTATTCTTCAAGCTGACGGCTAGCCGCCTTCGCCTCATCCGAATTGGGATGTCGCTCAACGACATAAGTAAAGAAAAGTTTTGCTAAAGTAACCAATCGTTCACGATCCGCCGGCTTATCCCTCTGAGAGGCCAAGATACCGGCACATTGTCCGGCTTCAAAACCTGCCTTGGCTTGCCAGTCCCGAACCTGCTCAGGTGCATCCTCGCCGAATCCGTACATCACCTTTCGGAATTGGCGAATGGCATCGGCATATTCCTTTTGAGCATATTTGAGTTCTCCGAGCATAAAGCCGGCTCTCGCCTTCAAGGGACCCCGTGAATTGGCAGCTACATCTCCATAAAGCTGCTCGGCAACCTCAAGATTCCCGAGATTCTGCTGGGCCCACGCCATTTCATATTTGATTTCCAGACCGAAGGCCGACTGCGGTTGATCCTGGTTAATTTTTTCCAGCCACTCCAAACTTTCCTGCCACTTTTCAAGCTGAGCCGCAGCCTGCCCTGCATGCAGATGAGCAAGCGTCTTGATGGTATTACTGGAAAGCGGGTGAGCCGTTGCCGCCGCATACGCCGTCAATGCCTGGTCATATTTCTCAGTTTGGAACTGACATTCACCTTGCATAAAGTGAGCATCTCCCAACAACTTCCCTTCTGGGAATTCCTTCACCTGGTCGACGAAGCTGGCTAGAGCTGCGTCAACCTGTTTACGCTGGTAGTTGGACCAGCCAAGCTTGTAGAGAACTTTTTCAGCGAGATCGGGATTGCCACTCACCTGAGATCGCGCGCGTTCGTACAGGTCGGCTGCATTCTTGTAATCTTTTGCAGCGTAGGAGGCTTCACCCAGGTGATACAGACTTTCGGCGACGAATCCGCTGGCAGGATAGGCCTCCGTCAGCTGCCTGAAAGTCGCGATGGCATCTTCATTTTTGCTGCCATCTTTCTGGGCCCAGGCGAGTTCATAGAGCACGCGATCCATCCCCGCATACTCTGGATGTTTTTGAACGATGGACTCAAATGTCGCGATAGCCTCATCGAGTTGTTTCAAACCCGCCTGGCTCAAACCTCGAATATAGAGCCCATCAGCCTGACGAGTTTCGTCCGGAACATTTTCCAGATAGGTAGCCACATCGGCCAAGGCCTTCTTAAATTCTCCCGCCTGCTGGCGACTCATCCCACGAGCATAGAGAGCCTGATAAACCAGTTTGTGCTCGGGCGTCTGTTCGATCAGCGCTGTGAAATTCCGTTCCGCATCCGCGAGATTTCTTTCCCTCAGGTTTGACCAACCGCGTCCATAGAGTGCGTACGGACGGTAAACGGATTCGGGATAGTCATCGATAACGATCTTGTATTCTTGATTCGCCGCCTCGAAATCACCTTGGGAGTAAGCATATTCAGCCAAACGGAAATGGGCCTGATCAAGAACCGAACTTTGTGGGAACTCGCTAATCAACTGAGAGATCGATTCCCGTGCCTCGTCCAGTTTATCCAGTTTTCGCTGAGCACGTGACAGAAACAACCAGGTTTCATCGGCCTGCCGCCAGTCGGCCAAGCTCTCCAGAGACTGCTGGAACGCTTTTTCTGCCGCGGCAAATTCACCCTGAGCGAATTGATTCCTGCCGGCCAGCATGTAGGCCTCAGCTCGTTCTCCAGGGAGCTCAAGAGCGGGGAGACTATTTTCAACTCGCTCCAGGGATTCCGCATATTTCTGTTGTCCGAACAATGCCAAAGCTTCTCGAATTCGCCACTGAGAAATCTCCGGGCGATCAGCACCCTTGTCCGCGAGATCAGCAAGAAGCTCGGCAAAAATCCGAGCAGCGGCTTCGTGATTACCGGACTGTAAATTACTTTCAGCCGCCACACTTTTGACATCAATGGCCAACTGATTGTCGGCATGATTCTTCAGGAACTGATCAGCGAGTGCGATACTCTGCTGATGATCCTTCAATTCCATCGCGCCAAAGGCCGCATTGTACAAGGCTTGCGGGGCCAGGGCGTGCTCCGGATGATCTTTCGCAATCTGCGAATACAACGCGACAGCTGCCGGTTCCTCCGACTCCGTTGCATACAAAGCATCCGCTTGATCCATGAGCAGATTGACTTTGAATGAACTCATCTCCGCTTTGGGAATATATTTCTCAAGCAGCTGCAGCGCTGCTTGTGCCTGCCCTTGTTTCAAATAAAGTCGTGCCAACCAATGTGCAGCTTCGAGCTCGTCTGAATTCTCGAATTTGAGAACCTTGGCGAACCGCTCAGCCGATTCTTCATCCTTTTCCGCTCGATAATACGAACGAGCTGCCGCCATCTCAGCAGCCGGTGCGTAACTCGAATCGGGAAACCGATCCACCAATTGCGAAAACAGAGTCGCCGCGTCCGCAAACCGTTTCTGGCTCGCCACCGCAAATGCCTGTCGGTAGAGAGCATGATCGGCTGAATCAAAGCCGGGTAGTGCAGCAACCTCTGCAAATCGCTTCTCTGCGTCGGCAAAGTCACCGCTGCGTAGGACCGTCTCTGCTTTCCGCATTTTCACTTCATTCCCGAGTTCATGGTCGGGAAACTGCGTCGTGAACCGGTCATAGACTCGCCCGGCATCTTCAAAACGATCCATCTCCTCAAGGGCCACGCCCAAGGCATAGGCCGCGTCGGATTGAAGTGGAGAATCCGGAAACTCTTCGATCACTCGCTCATAGGCTTTAATCGCTTCGTCTCGACGTTCCTGCAGATAAAATGATTCTCCTTGAAAAAAGAGAGCCTGATCTCGTTTTGTTCCATCTGGAAATTCTTTCAACAAAACTGCAAAGGCAGCATCTGCCTCAGTGAACTTCGCGGGCTGATCCTGTAATGCCTGCGAATAAAGTGTCCATCCGTAGTTGAGGAGAGCCTCTTCGCGACGCCCAAACGGTTCTTTCGCCGTCGTCACTTCTTGAAGATATTGGCTCGCCTGCTCCAAATCACTGAGTTGCATTGCGCAGACAGCCAAGTTGTATTTGGCGTCGAGTGCCTTGGGGTCACCAGCGTGTTGCTTCAAGAATTCAGCCCAGGCCTCGGCAGCTAGATCATAAGCGCCGTTGTTCTGGAAATCGGCGGCATCGCGGAAGGCAAGATTGGCGGCCGCCGTCGACTCGGCTGTTGCTGGCTGGGCCCAGGCGGTCGTCGACAAAACGCTCAGAGCCACCAAGAAGCAGATAAGGGGACGCAAAGAATGCGTTACTCTCAAGATCAGATCAGTCATTTATTTGAGCTCAGTCTGTGCCTAGAATTTTGCTGTGCCTGAAACGTTCTTCGTGGACGATGACGAGAACGTTCCCTACATGAGATCATCCACAAAAACGGTATCCTTGCCGAGTAAAGCGCTTTCTACGGGTCAAAACCACGAAAGTTTCCACCCCACGTCCGAACGCGGGCACCCCAGGAGCCGACAACACGCAAGCCACAAGCTAAGTTTACGGAAAGTGCTGATTAGCGACAACTTACGTTTACGATCGCGAAATGGTCACAAGCCGGCGATGTCAGCATCGCCCGTCGGCTCGAGCGTTCTTTCTTGACAAATTAAGGGTCTCGGGTTCGAATTGATAAGGAGCACAGGCCAGTCAAGCTTACGGAGCCTGGGGGCCAGCTCGAACGGGGGCCAGTTCAAAATCGCCGACCATTCGCGTACGGAACAGGGAGAAGCGAAGTGGCCTTGCCCACAATAATTTCGCAGCGGAATGCTGCTCGACGACCATCCTCTAAGGCAGCATCCCGCCGCCGAGGACTAACTCTCATCGAAATGCTGGTGTCGGTCGCTCTGACGCTGCTCGTGGTACTCGCGGTAGTTCGAGTATTCGATCTGCTCGGAGGCAACGTCACCGAGAGCCGTTCGATCCTGGAACTTTCCGGTCAATTGCGGAATGTTTCTGCTCAGTTGCAAAAAGATCTTGATCGAATCACGGTTCGAACGTTANCCCCTGCAGACGGAAATTCGAGTGAGGGTTACCTGGAGATTATCGAAGGCCCACGCTCCGATCGTGACAGCGATGGTGACACGATNATAAATCCGATGGATAACGACCCGACCCCCTTTGCGGTCCGTATCCACAACGGTACCAACGCCCTCCCGAATGAGATCGTCACACCTGAATTCCACAGGACGGTTGCAAAGATACTGGGCGACACCGATGACATGTTGATGGCAACGATCCGCAGCACCGGCAAACCCTTCAAGGGAAAGATCCTGGACGAGGTTTACGAATCGCCATTGGCTGAAGTTGTCTGGTGGATACAGCCGGTTCAACCGGCGATCAATACATCAACCGCTCCGGGCGCCGTTGGGCTTGCGATTCATCGTCGTGTCTTTCTGATTCGCCCCGACCTGAACCNCTTAGTCNNAGCGGCGACGACCTTTTCAGCGGCAGGCCCNGCTCCGGAAACGATTCGCCAGTTCCTCGCGGATAACGACATTTCCGTGCGGCCCNNNGAACGCCGACTCGTCGCAAATTCNCTCCAGGACCTCAGTCANCGGGAAAATCGTTTCGCACATTGGCCGACGAATTTTCTNCAACTGACGAATCCAACNGCGTTCCCNTTCTTAGTGAATCGCGACTGGTTGATCCCNGCTTCGGATCGACGTGATGTGATGATTGGTGACGCNTTAGCGTTNGACATCCGTGTTTACGATCGTTCTGCACCATTGTTTCAGCCGACAGCCAATTCGCCTTACGTTGTATCGCCGGCAGACCCTGGCTTTGCCACGATCAGCGGAACAGCACAACCAGCAGGAACGGGAGCCTACGTGGACCTCGGTTACTCCGTGTCCCCCAACCCCATTTCACACTTCTCAGCCATCCCCAATCCTCGCTCGCAGGTATTCCCGNGNGNTGNNTTNCCACGNGTNTANTGCACNTGGACCACTCAATANGANAAAGACGGGATCAATCAGGANCGAAAGTTCGATCCCCCGGGCANTAACTTAATCGACGAGGGTACNAACGGCCTGGACGACCCCAACAATGACGGCACCCCCGGGGGAGTCGATGGGGTCTTGGAACAAGAGACTTCTCCGCCCTACCCGATCCCCTTGCGAGGCATCGAAGTCTTGCTACGCGTTCAAGAGTTCAGTTCGCAACAAATTCGCCAGGCCAGTGTCGTCGGCGATTTCCTGCCGGAATAGGCAAAGCTGGCTTCAGGACGGACCGTAACGGACGACAAGGAAACGACGGAAGCGATGCCTGCCCCTCACATCATCCGACTCCACGGACCTTGGAAGTGTTCGCTGAAGACAGATACTTCAGTCGATGAGGCAAAGCTGGATTGCCATCATGCGGATGGTCTGCAGCGTTTTCTGGCGGGCCGGAGCGGCCAGTTTACGGCGACCCGACGATTCCACCGNGCAGCGGGCATCGGCCCTGAAATCTCAGTTCACCTTCTGCTGAGATGNCAACAAGCCCCCTTCTCCATTGAGATGAATGGCCAACCATTCCCCACAGGAGATCCNATGAAATTTGACATNGGATCGCNATTNCAGCCCGAGAGTGAATTGACTTTACGGTTTGAGATTTCCGACCCGATNNCGCACGCGGGCCTACTCGATTTATTCGAAGCTCAACTTCAATTCAGCGAACCGTCCTAACGGGCCGACTGTTCGCGGCCTTTTGCGTCGAGTATGGTGTTCAGTCTGAAACCCACTCCCCGCTAAGGAATTTGACCGATGCGAGCGAATTTACTTTTACTGTCATTCGTTGCCTTTGCAGCGATTCTAACCCCTTCGATCCTCGCCGCCGAAAACACCCTGACTTCGGAAGAGCAAGCGGATGGATGGTTACTCCTATTCGATGGAGAATCGCTTTTTGGATGGCGAGCAGTTGGCGATGCCGATTTCCGAGCGGAAGACGGTCGCATTGTTGCAACGGAGGGCGATGTTTGTCTGCTACGCACCACCACGCAGTTCAGCGATTACGAACTCAAGGTGGACTTTCGAGCTGCAGAAGGCACGAACAGCGGCGTCTTTCTCCGCACCTCGCCAGAACCCACCAAGGTCGACCGCGATTGCTATGAACTCAATATCGCACCCGCCGANAATCCCTTTCCAACAGGCAGCTTTGTCGGCCGCGAAAAAGTAGAGGTACCAGTCACCGATGGAGAATGGCATACCTTTGAGGTGACTGCAAAAGGTGGCCACTTCGTCATCAAACTCGACGGCGAAACGGTCCTGGATTACACCGATGAAAATCCATTAGGCAAAGGCTACATCGGCCTGCAACACAACGAGGGCAAGATCGAATTCCGCAACGTAAAACTAAAACCGNTTGGATTCCAATCCATCTTCAACGGAAAAGACCTGACGGGCTGGACTGAATACCCGGAGATGGCGAGCAAATTCAGCGTCACGGAAGAAGGCTGGCTCAACGTCAAGGATGGCCGAGGCCAATTAGAAACCAAGGAAGAATACGGAGACTTCATCCTCCAGCTTTCCTGCTATTCCAACGGTGAGCATTTGAATTCAGGCATTTTCTTTCGCTGCGTCCCCAGCTCGCAAATGGACGGATACGAAAGCCAGATCCAAAACGGATTCGAGGGCGATGATCGGACACGCCCTCTCGATTGTGGCACCGGGGGGATCTTCCGTCGAAAAAACGCACGCAAGGTAGTGTCCAGCGACTTTGAGTGGTTCACCAAGACCGTGATTGCCGACGGCCCTCATGTTGCGGTCTGGGTCAATGGTTATCCGGTTACCGACTGGACCGACAAACGAAAGCCTGACGCCAATCCACGACGCGGGCTTCGCACGGAGCCTGGAACCCTGATGATCCAGGGCCACGATCCCACGACAGATCTGTCGTTTCGGAACNTCTTGATAGCCCCGATCCCTAGTCGTTGGTAAACGATCTCGAGTGAACGATAGTGAGGTGGGNACGGTGTAACAAACAGCTCAACCTTCAACCGGAAACGATCGTTTTATTTTTGTACCCAGAATTTGACCCATTCACGGTAAGACGAGTATTCTTTGAGGTAGCGGGCACATCCGGACAATCCCCGAGCTACTCGGAAAACTGACATTTCAAGGGGTGAAGAGGTTGGGATGCACGATTCCGCAGCATCCTGCACAAAAAGAAAAACCCAAAGGCTTGAGTGACAAGGTGCCATCGCGATGGAGCGATTTCTACCCTGTCGCTGATCTCAGCCCATCTTGCGAGCGACACGTACCCTTGGTGCGTTCCGCCGCAAGTGCTGAGGTTGCCTGGAATTCCCCCGTGCTAGTCGCCTTGCCAGAGGGAAGGTAGGGATTATGCGGGCTGGCGTTATGGCCAATGTTCGCCCCGGATCACAAACGATGGCGAACCTGCAATAAAAGAACTATTAATTAGAGGACTGTAGTCAAAGTTGAGCCGTTGGAGTGTCCAGCTCCATCGATTTCCTGGCTCAGCCGTACTATGCTCAGGAACCCTGTTACAGATCACAAATTTTCAGGAAAGTGTGGTAGTCACATGTTCGATAGTCGTCCCCACGGCCTCCGCTCACAAATCTTTGGCTGTTTGTCCCTTGCCGTCGTCGGTCTGGTGCTCTCTGCTTCGACAGCTCAAGCACAACAGACACAGGCACTCACAGCTCAAACTCTTCTGGAGCCACTCGTTGAAGCCTATGGCCCGCAATACAGCGACGTCGAAACGGCCATCAACCAAATGCGTCAGGGGAATGCGGCAGCTGCAAGAGAGTCTCTGAGAACAGCCGCTCAGAAGAACTCCGATCTGCCTCCGGCGGACATCATGTTGGCTCAGCTATTTTTCCGAATGAATCAAACGGCAGCCGGCGCAGCTGCTCTCCAGGAAGCGGCCCGCAACAATCCTGATGACCCTGCTGCCTATATTTACCTGGGAGAGATCGCCTTTCAGGGACGCCGCTTTGCAGACGCGGGATTGTTGTACGAAAAAGGGCGAGAATTAACCGAGCGATACACGAAAAACGACAAGCGCAAGAACCGCTTACTCGTCAATCTGCACGGCGGCATTGCAAGCCTGGCAGAAGTCGAAGAAGACTGGGAACGCGCACGACAAGAATTAGACGCCCTGCGTCGTTTGGACAATCAAAATGCCTTGGCGATGACTCGCCTGGGCCGCGTTCTCTTTAAGATGTCAAAGGATCGCCAGGGTGAAACCGAAGCCTACGGCATCTTCAAGGAACTCCATGCCAGTAACCCCGACTCAACCGCGAGTGCCGACGTTAACATGGCGTTGCTGTACGAGCAGGCGGGCAAACGAGGCAATGCTCAAAAGATGATGGAACGCGCGGTTGAAACCGACGGCAACAGCGCGGCTACTCGACTCGCAGTCGCCAAATGGGCACTCGACGCGAATCAGCTTCCGATGGCTAAGGAAAACGCCGATGCAGCCTTAAAACTGAATCCGGAATCCTTAGAGGCGAAGCTCTATGCTGGCTTGGTTGCTCGCTTCGAAAACGACCTGCCAACGGCCGAGCGAATGTTTAAATTGGCCCACCTGCAGTCGCCCAATAATTTAGCTGCGAACACGCAACTGGCCCTGGTCTTGATCGATCAATCAGACGACCGCAAACGGAGCGAAGCTCTGCAGTACGCTCAGCTAAACGCGCGACTTAACAATGATGTCACGAAGCCCTCGGGGCGGGAAGCCGCGGTCACTTTGGCATGGGTCCTATCACGACTTGGCCAGAATACCAATGCCGTTCGAACGGTCCAGCAGGCGATCAGCGCTGGAACACTCAGCGCTGATAGCGCTTATCACGCGGCTCAAATCCTCTACGACACCGGGCAGACCAGTGCCGCTTCGACGATCCTCGAAAGAACACTGGCAACGGACTCGGTCTTTCCCAATCGCACGGCGGCGGAACAACTGATGGCGAAGATCCGCAATCAGTAATTCAATCCACTCTGCCGGTGCAAAGTAACCGGCGCATAAAAAAAGGTCGTGGCACGTCGCTCCGTCGTCGTACCACGACCTCCATCCTGAAACGAGAAATTGGCTTTCGCCAGAGATCTCGCCCTCCCGGTAATCTGGTTGTATGACAAATATCGGCCGCTCCAAAGTCGCGGCTGAAGCCGATTTCCCGAATCATTCCAGAAGCAACTCATGTTTCCAGTCAAACGCTGAAAACCGCTGTCGGCGCAACAAAAACCGGGAGCTTGCGAGTGCAAACCCCCGGTAACTTTCGAACTGTGTGTAGCGTCAGATCGAGTTTTGGTTAAGACAGGTTATTTTTTCCAATTAAACGGAAGATACCAACGCTCTGCCGTTGCTTGGTTTCTGGAGGTCACCGGTCGAGTGACGACCTCCGGCTCAGCCGTTAACTGAGACGGAGCTCCGAAGTATCTCTGGGCAGCACCCTCAGCCTCATGGTGCGATTCGTCATCAGTTGCCGGACGCTCGCCGGAATCAGTTTCCACCGCGGTGGCACACCCCTGATCATCGCAGATTGCAGCCCCGCATGGCGTATGTTTCCGGTAGCAATGATGCCGGAACACACGGGGCTTATTTTGAAAGATCCCACCATGGTCATTGCATCCACAGTGAGCCCTAGCGTGCGAGTAACGGACTCCTTGCGGTTTCCGTTCAGCACAGTAATTCGACCACAAATCAAAGGCGTAACTGACGTCATTCTCACAGCACCCGTAGGGATTGGCTCCATGGTGTGAATAGTCTTGATGCTGGTGGGAAACGACAACGTGATGGCCGACCTGTGCATGGGCCTTCGCCGTTTGCACACATACGACAATCGACAATAGCAAGAGCAGTCTCATCGCAGGGCCTCCTTTCAAACAATATGCATTCATCATGAAGATGAAGTCGCGAATTCGATATCAGAGCACAGCAAGGGAGTCACGTTCGCGAATGGCTAATGAATCATGCGCGCTGTCAACCCCCAAGCAAATTGGGATTGTTTTTTTGTCAGAACATTTGGCGATCTGCGTTCTCATTGCACCTCCTGCGAAAACTAGATGCGTCGTTCCTGTGAACGAAGCAAACCAAAGATGCCTGATTAATCGCGTTAGATAAGCTTGAAACCCATCGCTCTCCCACAAGAGCCCCCTGCCGATCTCAACAGCAGCTGGTAACCTAGAAAGAACAACGGTCGTTCCGATAACGTAAAGATTGCGATTTGAGTCAGGTCTCCCATGAGCGAAAGCTTGATTAGCCAGATGAGTTCAGGATGGAGCCTGAAACTTGCCATCCCGCTGGTCGCTGGTTTTGCGGGTATTTTCTTGCTGATCCAATCTCGCCGACGTTTACTCGGCACCACCTTGGTTGCCCCCGTCATGTGGGCACTGATCTCCTTGATCACGGTGACACTCCTGCAAACCGTCACGGCGGGTTGGGAACTTCGTTCCCCTGCAACCTGGAATTACCTGGCGGCGGCCACCACGCTTTGTCCCACCATGGCTGTGCTGGGGGCCAAACGTCCCCAGGATCGCGGCTGGCAGTTTATCGTTGCCTCGCTGTGGATCGTCCTCGCGTTGCCGGCTGCTCAAGACCTCGCCTTTGCTCCGGGCGGAGGTTTTGAGCTCCATCCAGCCTGGGCCTGGTTCTTGGCACTCCTGATCACCCTTGGGCTATTGAATTACCTCCCCACACGATTCGCGTTTTCCGCGGTGCTGATCTCGCTGGCACAAATCATCTTGCTGGAAGCACAGTTGCCCAGACTGGGGCTGAATCTTTCAAACTACCGGTTCTTCGCGATCCCGCTGTTAACGACCGGAATCGCAGTCGTCTGCTGGCAGGTTCGCGCAGGAGTCAACCGAGGAGGGTGGCCTGGAGTTTGGCTGGATTTCCGAAACGCATTTGGATCTGCCTGGGCTTTACGGGTGGCTGAACGGATGAATCAAGCCGCGCGTACCCATCGCTGGCCCGCTCACTTCCGTTGGCAAAGAATCGAACCCATCGATGATGCCGGTGAAGGCGAAAGTGTCACGTCCGACCACCCTCTGAATGACGAAATGGAACTTAGCTTTCGCACGTTGTTAAGACGGTTCGTATCGCCCGAGTGGATTGGCGAACGACTGGGCGAGAACTCAACGGCTGTCCCATCTCACTCTGTGGACCCCGATTAAGTCAGCGGAGATGATCCGGCAACCGCGTTTGCCACTGAGGCCCAGTCGGATTCGTTTCATCGACTCCAGGCTTGCCCAGCCAAAAAAAGGTAAGCAAGGCAACCGAAACACCGAGCAGCGGAATTGCAAACCGCCAAGACCAGCGAATCGAGCCGATTAGATAACGAAGAGCGACAAGTGTCAGGAGCAAAGTAACCAAGGCAATGATCCAAGTAAGGCGCATGGTGCGGGTAAAACCTTTGCACAACTGGCGTTAGGCGACGCGATTCGAGGAACCTTTTGAAAGCTTATTCCGCAGGGCTTCAGCCAACAGTTCCGAACGGTCACGCCCCGACTGTTGAGCCACAACATTCAGTTGTGCCTCGAGTTCAGCCGGCAACCGAAGGCTTTGAGGAGGAGCAGTCGGTTCGGGCGGTAAGACTGCGGGAGGCGCTGGGGGAGCACGTCGGATCATCCGTTCGCCGACCTGCTTGAGTGACTTGAGCGGTTCAAGCTCCATGATTTGGTCGAGCGATTCCAAGCGAGATTGACTGTCGACCAATTTTTCTCGTTCGCGAACGCTGGCGGAAAACAAAGAGACCATCCCCCACAATCCAACCGCAATGGCGACGAGGGTGAGCATCACGGATGCTTGGCCATGAGAACTCATGCTCGCCGCATGAGCGACATCACAAAACACGGAAGCGGCAAGCACAAGAATAGCTGCAGGCGTTTGATTCACCGTGATTCCTTTCACGTAATCAATCTAAAAAGCGAAATGCTACGCGACTCCATCAGACGGTACGGGCCATGCCCAACAGGCTAGCGCAAAGAATAAACCGACGCAGCAAACGAGTCCACGTCGGTTTTCGGACAGCTACTAACGACAGCAAAGGCGGCATTCATCCACTGCCGTCGAACATTCAGACCTAGTCGCGACTCCCGCCGTATCGAAGGGCGAAGTACAAGAGTGTCATTGCGGCTTGCAAAGTTGCTGCAACATAGGTCAACGCAGCAGCATTAAGAACCTTATTGACATGAACCATCTCTTGAGCTGGGACAATGCCGAGAGAGACAAGTTCTGCTTTCGCTCGCTTGCTAGCGTCAAATTCAACCGGAAGATTAATTACTTGAAACACCAAGACGGCCCCGAACAGAAGAATGCCTAAGTTGATAAGGATTCCACCCAGTTGAACACTTTCGAAAACAGTCGACATAATTACGCCGCCGAAGAGGATGAAGAAGGCGCCGTTGCTTCCAAAACTAGCGACGGGAACTGCCATGTTGCGAACGACCAGCGGTAGATAATGACGTGCTTTTTGAATCGCATGACCGGCTTCGTGGGCAGCAATCCCGACTGCCGCCTGAGTGCGGCCATGGTAGACCGGTTCGCTTAACCGCAAGACATTGTGAATCGGATCATAATGATCACTCAAATGACCTGGCGTCTGTTCAATCCCAACATCTTGCAGGCCGGCAGAGTCCAGGATATGACGCGCAGCGGCAGCACCGCTGAGTCGCGCCGGAACCTGACTGGCAGCTTGAAAGGCCGATTTGACTCGGCTCTGAGCCCAGAGTGCCAGCGCAAACCCGGGAAGCATCATAATTAGATAAATTGGGTCAAAAATCATCTTTTGGCCTGTTGATGTTCGAAGAAGATATCTGGAATGTAGAAAATGAAGCGAGGCGAGCCATGGACGTGCAACCGCGCCTTCTATATTTTTATGTCACGGTCCAGCTGCGGCAAGGCGGCTTGGCAGGGTCGTCCCAGGCATTCCCCTGGATTTCACCGACCAATCGTTTCTCCGACGGCCCTGAACCTCGGACTTCCAACGCCATGCCCAAACAAAATCCGCTCCAGACTCTTTGTTCCGATTTGTCCCGACATCATGGGATTGGTTCCTTGACACTTCCACTTGCGTTGCTGGGGCTTTTTTTATCCCTATCCGGCATCGGTTGTTCGCCCCAATCTTCGGAAGATTCCAATACTACCACGGTCACACAATTGGGACCGGCTCCGGATATGGATTCGCTCCAAAAACGTCTGGACAATGTGTTGGACTTTACGCTGCAAAAGCGTCGGCTGAATACGGAAGACCATGGAGCCTGGCAGATACTGCACGGCGTCTTGGCTTACCAACATGAATTCCCAGTCCAAGTTGGACGCGACCGGAAGTCCGTTTCCGCTGTTGAATATATCCTCGATGGCGGCTCGATGGTCGGCTGGTCAGTCCGCCCGGGCGATGACCTGGGAGATGGTCGACGCGGTCTTCGGGCCATTGTGGAACCCGGTACGAAGAAAGGCCAAGGACATGCGGATCAGTGGCTTGCCGTCTTAGCTCAATGTGGATTACCCCCTGACGAAGAGATCAAACTAGGGTCCGACGTCTACACGATGCGCGACTTCATGGAACAGGTTCAACGCGATTGCCCTCGCAATCTCAATCAAGAATGGAGCTGGACTCTGATTGGCTTGACCTCCTATCTGCCAACGGATTCGACATGGGTGGCCAATGATGGCCAGGAATGGTCGATCGAACGCCTGCTCCAGGGCGAAATTGATCAAGACATTTATGGCAGTGCATGCGGTGGTACCCACCGGCTGATCGGGATCACAATGGCGTTAAACCAACATCTCGCCAGCGGTGGTGAGCTAACGGGAGCGTGGAAGAATGCTGATGATGTCGTGCAGCAAGCGATCAATCACGCGCGNNAATACCAGAATCCTGATGGATCCTTGTCGACGAATTATTTCCGTCGCCCCGGGAATTCACCAGACTTGGCGATCGGACTTGGCTGCACTGGACATGTGCTCGAATTCCTCGTGCTGGCCATGAATGATCGGCAACTCGCCGAGCCCTGGGTCAATCGAGCCGCTCAACATCTTTGTTATCTTTGTGAGCAGACCAAGGAGGTGGATCTGGAGTGCGGCGCACTCTATCATGCGATTCACGGTCTCGTGCTCTATCGAGATCGCGTCTACGGGCCTCGCCAGTACGAAGCGTTCACCGTCGCTGAGAAAGAAACGGCTGAAAAAGCGGAATAGCCTTTATTGATTCCGATGGCCTTAGGGATCAACCACTTCTGCCGACTCGCCGGCGTCTGATTCGGTCGACTCCAATTCTGATGTTTCTTGGTTGCCCTCTGCATTCCCATCCAACTCACCAGGCGCCTCAGTAGCCTGAGTTTCATCCGTTGCATGGGGGGCCTCAGCATCAGGATTAACTGTCGTGGCTTCATCACCCGTGGCTTCATCACCCGTGGCTTCATCACCCGTGGCTTCATCACCCGGGGCTTCATCACCCGGGGCTTCATCACTTTTTTTCTCGTCCTTGGTCGCCTCAGTGTTCTTCGCTGGGGGCGGAACGATAATGGGCAACCTTGAATCGGTAACGGCCTTACCGTTAATCATTGAAACTTTGAGCTCAGCGCACTCGATGGAACGTGCCTCGAAACTCAATCGCGGCTGAAAATTACCTTTCAACCCCATCAATAAGGCGAATACCAAGAGCGGATAAACGATTTGTCGTTCTCGTTCCGTCATAATCAATCATTCCTGAAACGGGGTGATATCGTCGTGCGCAATCGTGCAACGACGGAAAAGTTCATGCATTAATGCGGCCATTCTAAGCGAGAGCCAACACGTTCCAAACAGAAGTGTGCAGCGGACGGACCGCCCACTCAGGGGGGATCGTCGGCCCGTGAAAGATGGTCTATCAGGAGTTCCATCAGGACTACAGTGATTGAAATCTCACCAGTCTCCCTCAAATGAGGTAGACAACCGAAAAATACGGCTACTGCTTTACGTACTCAACGAAGCCAATTCGGCTATCTCCGTCGATTTCGATAGCGGAAAAACGGGTGGAATTGGGCTCGACTTGTATCTGCCATCGCAGGGACCGCGAGTCATCGGTCTTGAGCACAGCAGTCCTCTCGGTCGCAGAATCACCCAGATTCNAATTCCAACTACCTCGTACCACGTCCTCCGACTTGCTGGGGCCCGAAAGGGTCATGGTGAACAGGCCGGCGCCAAAAAATTCAACCGTGACCTTGGTTTCCGCCGCTTCCTCCGCGGAAAAGTATCCTGAACCTCGTGCAGTAGATAGCGGAAAACCGACCCAGGTCCCCACCAAATGGTGGCTTTGGTCCGTTTGACAACCGACCTGCAAGGAGCCGATCACCACGAATAACAAAAGAGTCAACAATCTCACGAAAAAATGATCCATGGAAATGGTTTCAAAATCGGCAGGCTCGCGTGTAACACTTTACCCTGTCACTTTGCGAATAAGCCTTCTATATTATTCTGTCGAGGGGTTCCTGGCCACAAGCGGCACCAGGCAGATCGGACCCCCTCTAGCACACCCCAAACCGATTTTATTTCGGAATTAGGAAGCCAAAAAAAATGAATACGAAAATCTGTTCCGTCGCGAGTGCCCACTTAGCTTTGACATTGCTTTTTCTGGCGTTCTGCGTCGCCGGTTGCAAGTCGGAATCTGAACCCGCTGCTTCACCGGAGGCCTCATCGTCTGAGGCTCCTGCNGACGAGACCCCNGCTGACGAGACCCCCGCAGACGAGACCCCNGCAGACGAGNCNCCTGCTGACGAGNCNCCTGCTGACGAGNCNCCTGCTGACGAGNCNCCTGCTGACGAGNCNCCTGC
>PBNZ01000041.1 GCA_002723275.1 Planctomycetaceae bacterium | reverse complement strand
GTTCTTCAGTAGCTGGTTCTTCAGCAGCCGGTTCTTCAGCAGCCGGTTCTTCAGTAGCTGGTTCTTCAGCAGCTGGTTCTTCAGTAGCTGGTTCTTCAGCAGCTGGTTCTTCAGCAGCCGGTTCTTCTTCACCTTCCTCTTGGAAGAGTCCGCAATCCGTTTCGACCTCAGGCTCGGTGCTTTCCGTTGGTTCGCTCGAGTCTTCAGTGTTGTCCGTTGTTTCTGAGCTTGCTTCAGCTTCTTCGCTGTTTTCGACTGGTGGATCGGTATTTGTATCGATCTCAGTTTCCTGGATTTCTACGTCACCAGCAGGCGATGAAATGTCGATTCCAAAGTCACTCTCGTTCGGTAGAGTGGCGTTTCGAAATTCTTCCTTGTTCTCGTTGTAGTAGGCTTCGATTTGCTCGTTTGTGATCTTGGACTTTTCTTCGTCCAGGAAAGTAGCAAGGTCCGCTTGAGCATACTGAAATTCGATTCGTTTTCGTTCCTTGAAGCCAGGCGTTGGCGAGCTTGGGAACGCATAGCGATCCTTGTAATCCTCATACTCCTGGTTGATCTCCGCAGCACTCGGCTCCGGAGCACGGTCCAAGTATTCAGCCACATTGAAGGGCACGGCCTCAATTGCTACCTGTCGATTGAGACGTTGGTAGAAGTCCCAGTAGGCGGCTGGAGTGCTCGGGAAAATTCCTTGTCGGAAGAGGTCCTGGAATCTCAATGCCAACATTTCCCTTCGCATGGCGTTGAAAAACATCGTCGTCGACATTCGCCCCTGCGACATTTGTTTGACGATGTTGCCAAATTCACCGGCGCTTACCGTTTGGTCCGTGTATCTTCTCAAGAAGTTGACAATGTTTTCATCAGTGACCACGAGTCCCATTTCTTCCGCTTTTTGCGAGAGAATCAGGGTTTGCAAAAGCGATCGCTCGTTGACACTGTCCGGAACTCCCAGGTACTGCTTGGGGGTCGCACCCTTAGCGGCGGCCTCGGCATTGACAGTTCGCATGAACTGTCGCAAAAACTGCCTAGAGTACCGCATCGAGTCCAGGTCAGATTCGCGAAGCGTCTCAAAACTGGACGATGTTGGGCTAAATTTAAGTTTGACAACCTCCGCATTTTGCCTGGAGGGGCTTCGCATCGACATCGATTGGCTGACAATACCCCCGATCGTAAAAACGACCATGAGTGCCACGCCGAAGACGACGAGAAGGATTTTTTGGTGTTTTCTGAAAAGTGCGAGTGGATTCGACATCGTGTAGTCCTCACGAGCAACTGCTGCCAAGATCGACCACAGTACCGGCTTGACAAGCCGAGTAAGAGCGTATTATTCAATTGCTTATCCCGGACCTCCAGGAAGTTGGCCGATTGTATGGAGACGGGAGGTAAATACAATCCCAAAAGCGTTATCGATGACATCACTAACGGACTAATCGTAACGAATTATACGGTCAAAGGTTATCCGAGGAACCGATCGCATCGAAATTGCAGCTCGTGCAAACACGGAAAAACGAACGGTTTTCTCCACCAAGTTCGAACCGATACTGACCCATGAAACTTGAGTTTCCGCGGCATTGAAATGTCGTTTTTTTAAGTTTTTTTCTGAAGAAACAATGCTATGGCTAAGAAATCGTCCGGCGACAAACGGAAGACGCTGGTAATTGTCGAATCACCCGCGAAAGCGAAAACGATTTCGAAATATTTAGGCAGCGACTATATGGTCGAAGCCAGCATTGGTCACATCCGCGACCTTCCACAGGGCTCAAAAGAAGTTCCTGAAGAATTCAAAAAAGAGGATTGGGCTTATCTCGGCGTCAACGTTGAAGACGATTTCAAGCCAATCTACATCGTTCCTCCTGGCAAAAAGCAGCAAGTAACGAAGCTGCGTAAGGCGTTGAAGGAGTCGAAAGATCTGTTGCTAGCGACGGATGAAGACCGTGAGGGAGAGGCGATCAGCTGGCATCTCTGCGAAACACTTAAGCCCAAGGTGCCGGTGCGCCGTCTCGTTTTTCATGAAATTACCAAGCCGGCCATTCAGGAGGCGTTGGCGAATCCCCGCGAGATTGATGAAGGGTTGGTCAAGGCACAGGAAACTCGCCGGATTCTCGACCGTCTGTATGGTTATGACGTCTCGCAGTTGCTGTGGAAGAAGGTGGGGCCCAAACTTTCAGCCGGACGCGTTCAGAGCGTCGCAGTGCGTCTGATCGTCGAGCGAGAGCGAGAGCGGATGGCTCATGTATCGTCGACCTATTGGGATTTGATTGGCAGTTTTGCCAAGCTTTCGGGCGAGTCTTTTGAGGCGACCCTGGTTACCGTGGATGGTGTTCGCATTCCGCGTGCGAAGGATTTTGATACGTCGACGGGCAAATTGAAGGACGAGTCTCTGCATTTGATGGACGAGGATGCAGCGAATGCGTTGGCGGAAAAGCTTAAAACGGTCGACTTCCGTATCGCGTCGCTTGAGGTCAAACCGTTTACGGAGAAGCCCAAAGCGCCATTTACGACGAGTACCTTGCAGCAGGAGGCCAACCGTAAGCTTGGTTTCACGGCTCGCCGCGCGATGAACGCGGCTCAGGGACTCTACGAAAACGGTTACATCACCTACATGCGAACCGATTCAACGACTTTGGCCACCGTTGCGATTGAAACGGCGCGGAACCTGGTCAAGTCAGAGTATGGTGACGATTACCTGTTCGACACGCCCCGCACCTATGCCTCCAAGGTGAAGAATGCTCAGGAGGCTCATGAGGCGATTCGTCCGGCTGGTGAGAATTTTCCCACCCCCAAGTCACTCCAAAGCAAGCTCAATGCAGACGAGTTCAAGCTTTACGATCTGATTTGGAAGCGAACGGTTGCGAGCCAGATGTCGGATGCTCGCAAGCGTAGGATTACTATCACGGTTGAGGGTGGAGGGGCTGTTTTCCAGGCGAGTGGTACCACGATTGATTTCGAAGGTTTCCTTCGCGCCTATGTTGAAGGGTCGGATGATCCTCAGGCTGAATTAGCGGACAAGGAGAAATTACTTCCCTCGGTTGAAGAGGGAGAGCAGATCAAATGCAATGAAACAGAATCGAAAAGTCATACGACTCAGCCTCCCGCTCGCTTTACGGAAGCAACGCTGACGCGGACGTTGGAAGAGAAGGGCATTGGTCGACCGAGTACGTATGCATCGATTATTGAAACGATTCAAGCACGGGACTATGTCTTCAAAAAGGGCAATGCGCTCGTCCCTAGTTGGACAGCCTTTACCGTTGTCCGACTCTTAGAAGAGCATCTTCCATCCTTGGTCGATTATGAGTTCACCGCTCAGATGGAAGACTTCTTGGATGCGATCAGTCGCCAAGAAGCAGAGCATATCAAATACCTTCAGGAGTTTTACTTTGGCAACGGAAAGCCGGGTTTGAAGACTCGCTTGGCGTCCAAAGAAAAGGAAATCGATCCACGGGTGATGAGTCGTTTCCCGGTCGGGAATCCTGAGGCGACGGATGAATCAGATCCGATCGTGCTCCGCGTTGGAAAATACGGTCCATTTCTCGAGCAAGGTGAACAAAAGGCAAGTCTCCCAGATGGCATGGCTCCTGATGAATTGACGCTTGAAAAAGCCGTTGATTTGCTCGAAAAAGCCTCTAAAGATGACGAGCCATTGGGGATTTGTCCCGACACCCATAAGCCCGTGTTTCTCAAGCAGGGCCGTTTTGGACCCTACATCCAATTGGGGACACCCGAGGATGAAGAGAAGCCCAAGAATGCATCTCTGTTGAAGGAGATGCAACCCGAAGATGTCGATCTCGGTGTCGCCCTCAAGCTGCTGTCATTGCCTCGGACTTTGGGGGAGCATCCCGAGTCGAAGGAAGCGGTGATGGCCTTCAATGGTCGTTATGGACCTTATGTCAAGTGTGACGCGGAAACACGATCGCTTCCAGCGGATGTATCGCCTCTCGATGTCACGCTCGAACAAGCTTTGCATTTGTTGTCACAACCCAAGACGCGCGGTCGTGGCAGGGCGGCTCCCAAGGAACCGATCAAGGTGTTCGAAAAGTCACCGGTGACGGAAGAGCCCATTAAGCTTCTTGAGGGTCGCTATGGTCCCTATGTGACCGATGGTACCACCAATGCCTCGGTGCCCAAGGGGACGAAACCGGAAGACACGACGTTTGAATTAGCCGTGCAATGGTTGGCGGAACGAGCGACCCGAGCCCCGAAGAAGAAGGCCAAGAAAAAGGCGGCGAAGAAGACGGCTAAAAAGAAGACAACCGCCAAGAAGAAGACAACCGCCAAGAAGAAGGCGGCTCCCAAGAAGAAGGCAGCGAAGAAAACCACAGCCAAAAAGAAAACGGCTAAAAAGGCGGCGGATTAACCGATCGTCTCTTGGTGGAGGCCGGGCGATTGCGACTTTAAGCCTCTCTGGCCGATCGGATTCACGAGCGTCGGCGTTCTTTTTTTTGGGAACGCCGGCCAATCTTACGGAATAAACCGTCATCGTCCCAACCGCGTGTATCGCTGGGTAGATTGGGACGCTACCATCACTAGTCTAGCGAGTGTTGACGATTTGAATTTGAGGGTGGTTTGGTGACGGATCAAGAACGTTTGCGTGAGCAGCTTGAGCGATTTCGCAGTGACTTCGAGAAGCTGCGAGCGGAGGTCGCTAAGGTGGTGGTTGGACAAGATGCCATCGTCGAAGCGACTCTCATTGCTTTAATTGCCGGTGGACATGTTTTGCTCGAAGGGGTTCCCGGACTTGGGAAGACCCTGCTTGTGCGAACCATTGCAGACGCGCTTCACAGTCAGTTCTCACGCATTCAATTTACACCCGATCTCATGCCGGCGGATCTGATTGGAACGCATGTGCTCCTCGATTCACCGCAGGGAGAACGCAAGTTCGAGTTCCAACGAGGACCCGTCTTTGCCAATGTTCTGCTTGCTGACGAAATCAATCGAGCGACTCCCAAGACTCAGTCAGCGCTGTTGGAGGCGATGCAGGAACACGCTGTTACGGTCGGTGGGACTCGCTATCGGCTCGACGAACTCTTTTTTGTGATGGCAACGCAGAATCCTTTGGAGATGGAAGGAACCTATCCGTTGCCCGAGGCCCAGTTGGACAGGTTCTTCTTTAAGCTGCTCGTTCAATTCCCAACGACTGAGCAGATCGAGACGATCCTTGATCGCACCACGGAATCCGATCAACCGCAGGCCGAGGCGGTGATGGAGTCGGATCGTGTCGTTGAAATGGCTCGTTTGGCACGTGAAATTCCCGTGGCTGATGATGTCCGTAGGTACGGTATTGCGATCGTTATGGCAACCCATCCCGATCAGCCGCAGGCCACCGAGTTGACGCGCCGCTTTGTTCGTTACGGATCGAGTCCAAGAGGAGCTCAGGCCTTGATTCTAGCGGCGAAAATCAGAGCGATTTTGGATCAACGCTTTCACGTCGCTCAAGAAGATTTGCGGGATGTCGCACACAATGTGTTACGGCATCGATTGATTCTCAATTTCGAAGGTCAGGCAGAAAGTATTCAGCCTGACAATGTGATTGATGATATCCTCGCCAACACCGTGATGAATGCTCACTCGTCAAGTTAGACCGTGAAGTCCGGGTGTTGATGGCATGCCTCTCTTCGATTCCGATTTTCTCAACAAGTTAGAGTATCTGTCGTTGATCTCGAAAAGGGTTTTTCGAGGGCAGTTGCTCGCGCAGCGTCGTACGACTCAACTTGGGACGGGAGTCGAATTCTCTGAGCATCGTGACTACAGCCCGGGTGATGACTTGCGTTACCTGGATTGGAATGTCTTGGCACGACATAACGAGGTATTGCTTAAGCGTTTCCAGGAAGAACAAGATCTGCACGTCTATCTCTTTCTTGACTGTTCGCGAAGCATGTCTTTCGGGGATCCATCGAAATTCGATTTTGCTCGGCAAATTATTGCGGCCTTGGCCTATGTTGCCCTGGCGGATCTGGATCGCATTAGCATTTGCGCCTTTGCAGGTGAGATTGTGGAGACGTATCCGCTGACGCGCGGGAAAGATTGTGTTCTCTCGATGCTGCGTTTCCTCGAACAACTGCAGCCAACAGGTAATCGCACGCATCTAAAGCGGTCCTTGGATTCCTTTCTGCATCGACAAGAACGCGCCGGCCTTGCCATCGTTGTCAGTGATCTACTCGACCCGGACGACTTTCGTGAGGGAGTCGACAGGTTGAGATTTCACCGTTACGACCCCTACTTGATTCACCTTTATGACACGCAAGAAGCGAACCCCCAGCTATTGGGGGACGTTGAACTGGTTGATCGAGAGACTGGATTGGCGAAGAAGATCACCGTCAATGAACGACTTCTCAAACAGTATCAACAAGCGTTTGCTCAGTTTTTGGAATCTTCGCGGGAATATGCCGCTCGGCACGGCATGGGATACGTACAGAGTTCAACCGAAATTCCCTTTGATCAGTTGATTCTGCGGATGATGCGCCACTCTGGAACCCTAGCGTGAGAGGAGTTGTCATAATGCAATTTGCGGCTCCACAGGCCCTGTATTGGTTGCTTCTTGCGCTGCCCATTATGGGTTTCTTTCTGTTACGCCAACGCCGACGTCGAGTGGCAGTGCCGTCGGTCATGTTTTGGGAGCAAGTTTACGAAGAGGACCGTCCTCGTTGGTGGTGGCGCCGGCTTCGTCACGTCGTGTCGCTTTTACTGCAACTCTTGCTTCTCTTGCTTCTCGCTCTTGCATTGGCAAATCCCGTTTTTTCCTGGCAGGCTGACCAGGTTCGAACCGTTGCTCTGGTGATTGATAACTCCGCCAGCATGGCCGCCACTGATATTACCCCATCTCGGTTCGCATGGGCCAAGCGAGAGGCATTGAACCTTTTGGATACGCTTCGCGAAAGCGACCAGGTTTCTGTTGTTACGACGGCTGTCCCCCAGGTGGAACTTGGATTGACCGGACACCGAAAAACCATTCGGCAGACGATTCAGGAGTTGCGCTGCACCGATGCGCCAGGTCAACTTGATCAAGCGATGGTGATGGCACGTCGACTAGTGGGCGGTGCCAAGAACGGATCCGTTCTGGTGTTGACGGATCAGGTGGTCCAGTTGGAAGAATATTCTGAAGTCTCGGTCATGACCTGTGGAACGAATGCGGGAAACGTCGCCATTACGCAATTGCAATCTCGACGCAACTTGGATGACCGTCTCGGATTTCAGGTCTTTGTCGAACTCTCCAACTTTTCTGATGAGTCGCGGAAAATCCAGTTGGAGATTTCTCTCGGGGGAAACCTGCTGGATGTCGTCCCGGTCGAACTTGCCGCCGAGGAACAGCGTCGTTTAATTCTCGATTACAACAGTCCCGAAGGCGGGGAGCTTATCGCAACCTTCGAACTCGAGGATGCGTTGGCGAGTGACAATCGAACGGTTGCGATCTTGACCCCTGTTCCTCCGCAACAAGTCGTTCTTGTCAGTCCAGGAAGTCTTTTCTTGGAGAACGTATTGGCGGCAATTCCGCGGATTGAAGTTGTTCGGCGGGACGATGTACCGCCCGAGTTGCCGGTTTCGACGATCCTCATCCTGCATCGGACGGATGTTTCGGAGATTCCCCAGGGACGCGTGATGGTGATCGATCCAGTGGTGGATTCGAACCTCTGGAAGATGGATGGCGTCGTTGCGGATCCAATTGTGGTCAAGCAGGTAGAGAATAGTCCTCTCATGACACACGTGAATCTGCGAGATCTGACCTTCCCGGGTGCCAGACGCGTTCGAATGAACGACCCCCATGAAACGTTAGCTGAGTCTTTGGATGGCGATCCGCTCTATCTGGCAAAACAGACGTCTGATCGTAGTCTGTTGGTGCTGCCCGTTGACCTCGATCGAAGTGACTTGCCGTTGAGAACAGCATTTCCAATCCTCGTTGCCAATGCCATTGCCTGGTTTCAGGGCGTACAAGGAGAGATGAAGTCGACCGTTGCGACAGGAGAGGTTCGAACGCTTCGACTGCCTCAAACAGCCAATCGCCAATGGCAGCTTGTCCGACCCGATGGAATCACTCGCATGTTGACGGCTGGCGAGGAACTGGTTGTTGGTCCGCTCGATCAATGCGGATTGTGGATGCTCGAACCGCAATTGGGTGAGTCGGAAGGTGAAGTGGCGACCCCGATTCAGATCGCTTGCAACCTTGCTGATTCCAACGAAAGTGACGTTCGAACGGTCGCGACAGAAGCTTCCCCAGCAAGCTTTGCCGGTGGCTGGGGAACTCGGCCGCTTTGGCTCTACCTCGTGCTGTTGGCCGTACTCGGATCAGCGATCGAATGGTATTTGTATCAACGTAGATGGGTGGGGTGACGAAAATCATGTCGACGCTCGAATTCACTCGCCCAGTATTTCTGACGCTGCTTGTCCTGTTGATTCCCTGGTTGTTCTGGGGATTCGTTCGTAGTCTGACGGATCTCCCTCGTCGCCAAAGACAATGGTCGCTGGCCGTGCGGACGCTGATGATCGTCTTGCTGGTTTTTGCGGTCTCTGGCCTCGTGTGGATGACCGAGACGGACGAACGATTCATGATTATCGCGATCGACGAAAGTGAGAGCATCACTTCTGCGGGAAAAGAATTTGCAGACGAGTGGCTTGCAAAGGCCCGGGAGCAGATCGGCGATGATTCGTTACTCGTGCTGCCCTTCGCTGGGACGGTCGCCAAGATGCATCGAGATGTTTCGGAAAGCCCGGCAAGTTCAGCGGACTCAGCAGACTCGTTTTCCGAATCAGAACGATTAGCCACCGATCTTGCCATGGCGATTCGGGACGCCAATGCAGCTGTCCCGCCAGATTATGTCCCCGAAATCGTGGTGATTACCGATGGGAATCAAACGCGTGGTGATGTGCGCGCCGCGATTTCTTCGGGATCTGTTCCGGTTTCTACGGTTCCGGTTCCGAGCCTGGATCGTCAGGAAGTCCAGGTTGCGGCAGTTAATGTTCCGCCGACCGTCCGAGACGGCGAATCGTTTGCTGTCGAGGTGGTTCTGGATGCGACGGTAGCCCAACAAGTGACGATCGAGGTGTTTCGTGATGACCTGCGGGTTGAGTCACAACGAGTGGATCTTGAGGTTGGTGAAAATCGATTTCAGCTACCGCAAACCATTCGGGACCAGCGACGAGCGCGTTACAGTGTGAGGGTCGTGCCTTCAACGGATACGTTGCTCGATAACAACGAAGCCCAGGCCTTGGTGACAGCCACAGGGAAGCCTCGTGTCTTACTCGTCGATAGTGATTTGCAGTCTTCCGATACGCTGCGATGGGCTTTGGATGAGCAAGGGATTCAGGTGGACATTCGACCGCCTCAGGGCGTGCCAGAGTCGCTTGATCTTTTCCAGAACTTCGATGCCGTCGTTTTGTCGAATGTTCCAGCTACGGATCTGTCTCTCCGTCAAATGCAGGCGATGCGAGCTTATGTTCAAGATCTCGGTGGCGGCCTGGTTGTCATTGGTGGCGATCAATCTTTTGGCTTAGGAGGTTATTTTCGGAGTCCGCTCGAAGATGCGTTGCCGGTCAGAAGCGATTTTGAGAAGGAGAAAGAAAAACCCAGCCTCGCGATGGTTCTGATTATCGACCGTTCCGGATCGATGGGAGGCACAAAGCTAGAACTTGCCAAGGACGCTGCGCGTGGGGCAGTCGAATTGCTCGGTCCGCGAGATCAAATAGGTGTCGTTGCATTTGATATTGAAACCTATTGGGTGAGTCGACTTCATTCCGCCGCCGATAAAGATTATGTCATCCAACGCATTAGCACCTTGGCGACGGGCGGCGGCACGAACATGTATCCCGCGATGGGCGAAGCTCTCCGCGCCCTGCAAACGGCAGTTGCCAAGCTCAAACACGTGATTATCTTGACCGATGGTATGTCCTCACCCGGTGACTTTACCGGTGTTACTGCCGATATGGTCGCTGATCGGATTACGGTTTCCACCGTTGCGATTGGTGACGGAGCCCATGGGAAACTTTTGGATGAAATCGCCGCTTTAGGAAATGGACGCTTCTATCAATGCGACGATCCTCAGTCCGTTCCTCAAGTCTTTGCCAAGGAGACGATGACCGCGAGTCGCTCTGCAATCAACGAGCTGCCTTTCTTTCCACAGCAAGTCCGGCACTCGCGTCTCTTCGACGGGATAGCGGTCGAAGAGCTGCCGCCATTATTGGGGTTTGTCGCAACGCGTCCAAAGCCAACGAGTGAAGTTTTGCTTACCACGGAAGACGGTGAGCCGTTGCTGGCAACTTGGCGCTATGGTCTCGGCAAAACAGCCGCTTTCACATCTGACGCCAAAGACCGTTGGGCAGCTGAGTGGATTGTCTCCCCCGATTTCCCGCTGTTTTGGGCTCAATTGGTGCGGAGTGTGATGAGGCCTCAGCTCTCTCAAACCGGTGAGTTATCTGTGGAGATCGATGAGGCGAAGGTGCGGGTTACGCTCGACGCTATTGATGCGGCCGGACGTTTNCAGAATCAGGCCGATCCTCAATTGTCGTTGCTTTCGCCGAATTCAAATGCCAGCCAGAATACTGTTATGGCTCAGATCGCACCCGGACGATATTCCCAGGAACTGCCTCTCGATGGCGAGGGGATGTACGTTATTGACATTCAGCAGAAACGCGGCGACGAGTTGGTGTATCAAGAATCACGAGGTTTTCATCTGGGGTACCCTGCGGAATTGCGGATTAAGCCTGTTAACGAAGAGCTCTTGCGCGAAGTTTCTGACACGACAGGCGGGCTCTACGATGCGATGCCGGAGCAGATTCTTGAGAGGCCGCGAGAACCCGCATTACGGCCGATACCGCTTTGGACCTATTTGCTTTCATTGACCCTTGTTTTCCTCCTCGTCGATATCGCATTAAGGAGGATTGAATGGAGCGATTTCAGGCGGAATCGTTCCGTTGTGAGCAACGTCAACGATTCTGTCGGTACGAAATCTGTCAAAACAAAGGTCAGTCAGTTAAGCTGAGACGATAGCAAGCCTCAGTCAGATGCGAGGAACAGCCACAAGGTGACAGGCATGGTNGACGCGATCAGACAACTCAGGGCAAAGCTGCTGCCCGTGCGACGTCGAATCTCACGACGGTCGATGTTTCATGCTGCCGTCATGGGGCTGCTGGTCGGGGCGTCTGCTGTCTTTTTGCTCGCGATCCTGCGCTGGTTTGGCGTTTCTATCACCGCATGGATTGCCTGGCTTATCCCCCTCGCGACGACAGCCGTTGGGGCGGTTGTTGGGGCCTTTCGCCGGCCCTNCTTTTTCGATGTCGCGCGGCGGGTTGACCGGGTGTACTGTTTGAAGGATCGAACGTTGACGGCTTTGCGGTTCGTTTCCGGACCGGAGGATCCGTATCGTCGATTGCAGGTGGAAGATGCTTTGCAGCATCTCGAGTCGATTGATCCAACAAAAGTGGTGCCTGTTCTCGTGCCTCGTACACTTCCCATGGCCTGTCTCCTGCTCGTGGTCTCATGGTCGACGTTGATTGCCTCCGGAGCAAGAGATTCGCTTGACACTGTGCCGCTAACGACCCCTGATTTTCTCTTGCAACTTGCTGATGATCTCGAAGATCAGTTGCTCGAACCGTTGAGGAAAATGCAAGAAGAAGCCGCAGAGGAGCTTGATGAAACGCAAGCTGAGTCGCTCGATGATTTAGTGCAAGAATTACAGACCATGATTCAGGAAATGAAGGTGCCCGGGGCTGATACGCGTCAGGCGCTGGGGAAGCTCTCGGAAATGCAGGCTCAGATATCAGAAGCCGAGCAGCAGTTTGAACTCAGCGAAGTTGATGCGAGTATGCGCGAAATCGGAGAGGCATTAGAGCAGGCTGATGCCACGCGAATTGCCGGAGAAGCACTGCAAAATCAGGATTACAAGTTAGCAGCTGCGGAGCTGGACCAGATAAAACCTGAAACACCTTCCGCAGCCACTCAACGCGTCGGAGATGAACTGCGAGAAGCCGCGAAAGAAGCGTCGGCTAAGAATCAGAAAGCGATTGCTGATGCGGCTGATGATCTTGGCAAGGCAATGCAGGATGCAAACGCATCTGCTGAACAGCAAGAGCAAGCCGCATCTCGTTTGGCAAAGGCTGCACGGCAGACGGCTTCACAGCGGGCTCTCGCGTCAGCTCTTGCCAAGCAAAAGGCCAAGCTGAATGAAGCCAAGGGAGTCGCTCGCAGCGGTGGGAAAAACCGGATGCGGACAAGGCAGCCCAAAAACACTTGGGGACGCGGAGCCTCGCCAGAAACGCTTAATGATCAGCCCACAAATATCGAGACTCAAAGGCAGCGAGAAGAGTTGACCGGAGTGGTTGGAGAGGGCCCATCCGAGCGACAGGTCGTTGAGTCTTCCGAGACCACGGAGCAGGGCGCAGCCGCAGAATATTCGCAGAGGTTTGAGCGATTCGAACGAGCAGCTGAAGCCGTACTCGAGCAGGAAGATCTACCGATCGGGCATCGACAGACGATTCGAGATTATTTCGAGGCCATTCGGCCTTCGGCCGATGATTGATCNAATGCCGAATCCATGTCGTCAAAAATCTTGCCGACGCCCTCGTGCCAAACTCGGCCGATCAGCAGATCGGTGAGATTACCTTGGTGCTCGGGATGCGATTTCATGAACTCGCCGAAGCTGAATTCGTCGGTGTAGAAGGCGTGGACTAGCTTGCGAATCCACTGAGCTCCCTTCTTGAAATCTTCGGCCCAGCTACCCAGCTGTTTTGCGGACAAATCATTCTTCCGGAAACCTTCTACGACGGCGTCGGCAGCCAGTTCGCCCGACTTCAACGCGAGATAAACTCCCGATGAGTAAACGGGGTCGATAAAGCCGAATGCGTCACCGATCAGCACCCAGCCAGGTCCCGATTGTTGATGGCTCCAGTAGGAGAATTCTTTTGCGACGTGGTAACGCCCCTCGTGCTGGGAGCCGACAATTCGNCGAGCCACGCTGTCGCATTTGCCGATCTCATCGCAGAAAATCTCGTCCGGTTTCCCCCGGTTCTTAAGCAGGTAGTCATTGTTTCCGACCACGCCCACGCTGACGATGTCATTGGAGAGAGGGATGTACCAGAACCACGCTTTTTTGTCATTCGTGTGTAGAATCATCGTTGTCATGCGCTCGGCTTCGGAACAACGCTCTGCACCGCGAAAATAAGTCCAGATCGAAGCCTTTTGGAGGCGACGGTTGTATTCTCGCAACTTCAGTCGACTCGCGATCATCGCACTCTGGCCGGAACCATCGATGATAACACGAGCCTCGACGTGACGCGGTTCATCGCGACCCGTTCGAATGCGAATTCGATGCGGACCGTTCTCGCTCAACTGAAGATCACTCACTCGAGTCTCGTCACGGCAATCAGCTCCTTTTTCCGCGGCATTGTCGAAAAGCATTTCGTCGAACCGATCGCGTTCGACGTGCCAAGTTGTCGATGATTCGCGATCGTCATGTTCGCGGAAGAAAAAGGGTTGAGACTCCTTGCCCGAATGGCTGACAAACTGAACACCAGACTTGGGCACAAAACCCCGCTCCTTCATCTGCTCTAAGACCCCCAAACGCTCGAGCGTCCAGTAGGTTTCTGGCATTAACGATTCACCAACGTGAAACCGAGGAACCTTTTCTCGTTCCACCAGCAGTGTCTTGTGTCCCGCCTCCGCAACGAGAGTCGCGGCGGTACAGCCGGCGGGACCGGCTCCAATGACGACGCAATCGAAATTCTCAGTCATGTTGTTGATTTCTTTTTACGAATTCTGATCGTTGGTGATTATTAAATATGACGATATCAGGTAAGGAGTGATCGAAGTCCGGTTTCCAAGTCGCCGCTGGTAAATTCGAAGCCGGTCGCCTGCAATTTCTGCGGGTAAACCCTTGAACTTCCCAGGATGAGTGCGTCCGCCATTTCCCCAAAAACCAATCTCGCCGCGAAGGCAGGCATCGGGAAAATCGTCGGACGTTTTAGAACGCGTCCCAGCGCTTTTGTGAACTCTTCATTCGTGACTGGATCCGGAGACACTGAATTCACGGGGCCAGACAATTCCTCATGATGGATTGCGTGATCAATGGAACGCACGGCATCTTGTAGCGTGATCCAGCTCCAATACTGCTTTCCATCGCCGATTCGTCCACCAGCACCGAGTCGGAATGGTGTCAGCATGTTTTTGAGCGCTCCGCCGATCGGGCTCAGAATTATTCCGAATCGAAGATTGACGACGCGGATACCAGCCTCACGAGCCGGTTCGGCGGCTGCCTCCCAGTCCTCGCAAACTTTGGCGAGGAAGGTNGAGCCAAGAGNAGTCTCTTCGACAAGCTTCTCGTCGCCGCGGTCACCGTAGAAGCCGATTGCAGACGCACAAATCAGCGTGCTCGGCTTTTGAACCAGATTTGCGAGAGTCTCGCAAAGCAGCCGCGTGCCGTCGACGCGACTGTCGCGGATGCGATTCTTTTTGGCTTCGTTCCAGCGTCCCTCCGCAATGTTGTCTCCGGCCAGATGGACCACGGTATCAAAGCTTTCAAGAGAATCTGCCGGAATTCTGCCAGACGCGGGATCCCAGACGATATCCCCATCTCCGGTCGAGCGACGGGTCAATGCACTCAGGTCGTGTCCGGCGTCTGTCAGCTGGGCGCTGAGGGCGGACCCGACGAGACCGCGGGCACCGGAGACAAGGATTTTCATTCCTGGATCCTTTAATGAAGCNTTAGACGGGTTGTCGTGAAGGAATGTAAATGCGACCATTCTAGCGTAACTCAAAGAGGGCTTNATTNGCGAGGCGTCCTTGCGTTCTCCCCATAAACCGAGGATCGTCTGCGTGGGTAACTGGCCAATTTCCGGAGATTTGTTCACCCTTGTTAAGTTGTTTCTGAGCAGGGGTTTATGGAGCAAGGTCTTGGCAGATTTCGGTGTTCTTGTACAGTGTCAAATAGTTGCCTGTTCGGCGAGTTGCACGAGACCATTCAAATCCACAGTGTTACGCGGAGTGAATCCATGTGTCGAGCCAAAGCTATTATCGTCTTTTTCATGGGCACTCTTTTCGTCTCTTCGGTGGCTGAATGCATCGCCGGTGGTGAATGGACTCAATGGAGGGGCCCGAATCGAGACGGCCAAGTAGCTGGAGCGGAATGGCCCGGCAAGCTCGAAGGCTCCCTNAAAGAAATGTGGAGTGTTGATTTGGGGCCCAGCTACTCCGGCCCGATTGTGCGAGGAGATCTGGTCTTCACAACAGAGACCGTCGACGAGAAGTTCGAACGGGTGACCGCTTTCAACCGCTACAACGCTGGGGAAAAGGTTTGGGAATACCAATGGGAGGGGGCGATGAAAGTTCCCTTCTTCGCACGTGCAAACGGCAGTTGGATCCGAGCAACACCAGCACTGGATGAGGACACCATNTATGTGGCTGGGATTCGCGACGTGTTGGTGGCACTTGATTTGAAGACGGGGGAGCCAAAGTGGAAGCTCGACTTCGTTGAAAAACTAGAGTCTCCCCTGCCATCATTCGGTTTTGTTTCGTCGCCGCTCATCGACGGCGATGATTTGTATGTGCAGGCTGGGGGTTCGGTTGTCAAGCTGAATAAGAAAAATGGCGAGATCATCTGGCGATCAATGTCGGACGGTGGTGGGATGTTCGGTAGCGCTTTTTCGTCGCCAGTGATCGAAGTCGTTGACGGTAAGCGACAACTTGTCGTGCAGACGCGGCAAGCGATGGTTGGCATTTCGATGCAAGATGGTGAAGTTCTGTGGAGCCAGGATGTGCCGGCTTTCCGCGGGATGAACATCGTGACTCCTACCAAGATCGGCAATGATTTCTTCACCAGCAGCTACGGTGGGCGTTCATTTCTCTACAAGATCGATAATACAGAAGACGGATTTACGGTTTCTGAGAAGTGGACCAACAAGGCTCAAGGTTACATGTCGACACCGGTCGTGATCGACGGCCACATTTATCTCCATCTTCGCAATCGTCGTTTCACCTGTATCGATGCGGCCACAGGCGAAGAAAAGTGGCGAACCAAGCCTTTCGGTCAATATTGGAGTTTGCTCGCACAGGGTAATCTCATCCTGGCCTTGGACGAACGTGGTGAACTGTTGCTGATTGATGCAAATCCTGAGGAATTCAGGATTCTGGACCGGATGACGATCAGTGAAGATCCCACTTGGGCGCATGTCGCTTACGACAAAGGACAACTCTTCGTGCGAGCTTTGAACGGGCTGACCGTTTACAAGTGGGGCGTTGATCAACAAGCCTCGGTCAAATAGTTGTATCACAGAAAAGGAATGTTCATTTGGCAACGGTTGCTAACGATACACCGGAGCGTTTGACTCGATCTGATTTGGTTCGAGTGATTCCCTTTGTTTTGATGCATGCGGCCTGTTTGTCCGTCTTTTTCGTGGGGGTGAGTTGGATCGCCGTCGCTGTTGCGATCGTCGTCTACTTCACCCGAGTGTTTGGACTGACGGGCTTCTATCATCGCTATTTTTCGCACCGGGCCTTCAAGACGTCTCGNTGGTTCCAGTTTGTCGGAGCCGCGATTGGTGCGGCTGCGGCACAACGAGGCCCTCTTTGGTGGGCGGCGCATCACCGCGATCATCATCGTTATTCTGATAAGCCTGGTGATGTGCATTCACCGCATGTCCATAGCTTCTTGTGGAGTCACATGGGCTGGTTTATGGCCCGCAAGAACTTCGAACTCCAGGGGGATGGACTCAAGGACCTTTGGCGATATCCCGAGTTGCGTTTTCTCGATCGTCACGACTGGGTGGCCCCCACCGTGTTAGCCGTCGGCATGTATGGGCTTGGCGCTGCTTGCGAACGTTGGGCACCCGGTCTCGGAACATCCGGTTGGCAAATGCTGGTCTGGGGCTTCTTGATATCAACCATCGCGCTTTACCACGTGACCTATGCGATNAATTCGTTGGCTCACACCTTTGGGACGCGGCGATTTCCTACGCGAGATGAGAGCCGTAATAACCTTTGGCTCGCGCTGGTTACGTTCGGCGAAGGGTGGCACAACAATCATCACTACTACCCTTCCTCAGCAAGACAGGGCTTTTATTGGTGGGAGATCGACATCACCTACTACATTCTTCGTGCACTTGCCGCTGTCGGGCTCGTTTGGGATTTGCGGACAGTTCCACAGCGTGTGCTCGATAAAGGCCGGACAGCGGGGGAATCCGANATACCTCTCACCGAGACAGGTTCTTCAACGGACGGATAAGAACGATGCGAGTGGCGATTGTCGGAGGTGGCGTTAGTGGCAATGTGACGGCCTGGTTGCTAAGCCAGGACCACGACATCACGCTGTTCGAAGCCGCCGACTATCTGGGAGGCCACACCAACACGATTGATGTGGAAGCCTACGGAGAAAAATACACGGTCGACACCGGATTCATGGTGTTTAACGACCGGACCTATCCTGAGTTCTGCTGCTTGCTCGATCAATTTGGTGTCGCTTCCCGCNACAGCGATATGAGTTTTAGCGTCCGGTGCGAGAGAACGGGACTTGAGTATCAGGGGAGTTCCCTGGATGGTCTTTTTGCGCAGCGAATGAATCTGTTCAACCCACGCTTTTATCAGATGCTGGGTGATGTGCTGCGATTTAATCGAACGTCCATCGAGTTTCTGAATCAGGATGACGACCAAACGACCCTTGGTGATTATCTCACTGCCGAGAAGTATGGACGACGGTTCATCGAATGCTATCTGGTACCGATGACCGCGGCCATCTGGTCCGCTCGGCCCGATCGCGTGTTGGACATGCCCGCCCGATTCTTGATTGCCTTCTTTCAAAATCACGGTCTCCTGCAATTGCGTGATCGGCCGCAGTGGAAAACGGTTGTCGGAGGAGCCCGTAGTTATGTGGCGGCACTCACCGCCTCTTTCCAGAATNGTATCCGACTCTCAACTCCGATCCAGAGCTTGGTTCGTGGTGAGGATCACGTTATCGTGAAACCCGTTGCTGGTGAGGCTGAGGTTTTTGACGAGGTTGTTTTTGCCTGTCATGCCGACCAGACCCTTGCCATCCTGGAAGATCCAACCGAGGAAGAACAAAGGATCCTCGGCCATTTCGAGTATCAACTCAATCGCGCCATCGTGCACACGGATGAGTCGCTTTTGCCGAAGCGTCGACGGGCCTGGGCGAGTTGGAACTATCATATTCCCGCCAATATGGATTCCTCGGTGACGGTCACTTACGACCTGAATCGCCTCCAGGGATTAGAGGCACCAGGTCCTATTTGTGTTACCTTGAACGATGACGGGTGTATCGATGAGGAGACGGTTTTGGAGTCGATGGATTACCATCACCCGGTTTTTGGGCCCGGGACGCTAGCCGCTCAAAATGCCCATTCCCAAATCAGTGGTCGTCGTCGCACGCATTTTTGCGGAGCCTACTGGGGATACGGATTCCACGAAGACGGTGTCCGGAGTGCCCTGAAGGTTGCAAAGTCATTCAATATCGGTTCGGAATTATGCGAAGTTGCATCTACGAGGGGGTCGTTAGGCACCGTCGGTTCCAGCCGATAAGGCGGGAATTCAAATANCGTATCACCTTTGTCTACCTGGATCTGGGTGAGTTAGATCAGCAACTAGATCGACTCTGGTTGTTGGGGCGGGGTCGCTTGGCCCCGGCTGCGATCCGTCGAGAAGATCACTTGCAGCCGGAAGTTCCCAGTCTTGATGAAGCCGTTCGCCAAACGGTAGAGGCTGAGACCGGTCACCGACCCGTTGGACGAATCGGTTTGCTCACTCAATGGAGAACCTTTGGTTTCTACTTTAGCCCCATTAACCTTTATTATTGCTTTGACGATGACGATCGTGTCGATGCAATTGTTGCCGAGGTAAGCAACACGCCGTGGGGCGAAAAGCACTCTTATGTTTTATGGTCGGGTAACCAAACAAGTCAGCGATCACTTGCCTATCGGCACCCGAAGGATTTTCATGTTTCACCGTTTATGGATATGGGGCTCGAATATGATTGGCGGTTGGTGGGGCCAGAGCAACGGACCGCGATTCGCTTGCAGGCGTTAAGGGAAGGTCGCGCGGCCTTCGATGCAACGATGCAATTGCGGCGACGGGAACTTACCAATCGGACGTGGCTTTCCACCGTCTGCCGAAACCCAATACCCGCGGCGAGAGTGCTCGTCGCAATCTANTACGAGGCTTTACGATTATGGCTCAAGAAATGCCCGTTCTTCCCGCATCCGGACAAGCGACCGTCGATCAAGACATCCACGGAATCAACCGAGGTGATGTCCAAGGTTGGCTAGGCCGTCGCTGTCGCAGTTTGTTGCTGGCGAAGCTTGCCTCTATGGAATATGGTCAACTTGAATTTGTGGATGGCACTTTTCACGAAACGTTCGGGAAAACCGCTGACGCGGTTGCGCTGATTCAAGTCGTTTCAAACGACTTCTACCGTCGTATCGTGACCGGCGGAGCTTTGGGAGCTGCTGAGTCCTACTTGCGAGGTGAGTGGATCACCGATGATCTTGTTTCTGTCTTCCTTATTTTGGCAAGGAATACGGANACCTTAAACCAAATGGATTCCTTGGGGCGCAAGTTGTTCACACCCGTAAATTATGTGAGACGTCTGGCGACTCGGAATTCAAAGACCGGAAGTCGAAAAAATATCCATGCACACTACGACTTGGGGAATGATTTCTTTCGGCTGTTTCTCGATGACACGATGACTTATTCGTCCGCCATTTTTCCAGGCGAAGGGAGCAATCTCAAAGAAGCCTCAATCGAAAAGTACGATCGGATCTGTCGTAAACTGCGACTCGATTCAAACCACCACGTCGTCGAAATCGGGACCGGGTGGGGGGGATTCGCGATCCATGCGGCCAGTAATTACGGTTGTCGAATTACGACGACGACCATTTCAGCTGAACAGTACAGCTATGCCGTTGCTGCCGTCGAACAGGCAGGGTTGAGCGACCGCGTTGACGTACTCTGTGAGGATTACCGGAACCTGGTAGGGAAGCATGATCGGCTCGTCTCGATTGAAATGATCGAGGCCGTTGGACACGAGTTCCTGCCCGATTACTTTGAACAGTGTAGCCGACTGCTCAATGCCAATGGAGAAGCCTTGATTCAGGGGATTACCATCCCGGATCAACGTTATGAACAATATCGCAAGTCGATCGACTTTATTCAGCGTTACATTTTTCCAGGTGGATGTTTGCCGAGTCTTGGCTCCATTACAGACGCCGTGAAGCGGAAAACCGATTTGCAACTGATTTCTCTCGACGACTATGCCTCTCACTATGCGAAGACTCTCGCGATGTGGCGAGAAAGCTTTTTGGCTCGGCTACCCGAAGTCAGAGACTTAGGGCTCGACGATCGATTCATTCGCATGTGGGATTATTATTTGGCCTACTGTGAAGCGGGCTTTCGTGAGCGAATGACCGGATTGGTCCATCTGCATTTCGTCAAGCCGAACGTGCGGGATGCTGATCTCTCGTAGACATGCCACGATGGGCTTATGGTGTTGCGGAAGCTTCAGCTGTTGAGGCGGGCAGTTTCTTGATGCGAATTTCACGGAACCAGACGGGTGAGCCGTGAGATTGGAGGACGATGTGACCGGCTGAGTTCTGCGCGAATCCCTTCCATTTGTGAAATTTGCTGGCAGCGACTTTCTTGTTCCAATCTTCACTGCCAATTTCGCAATCCACGATTTTTTCACCATTGAGCCAATGCTCGATGCGGTTACCACGCACCACAATGCGACTGGTGTTGTACTCTCCAATGGGTTGCAAGGTTTTCTCGGTTGCACCGTAGAGTCCGTAAAGTGCGCCGGTAGAGTTCGTCGGCCGGATCTTGTCGGCGAATTCCTGGTCGTCGATCAACTGGAATTCCGGGCCGGTGTGGTGAGAGGGACCGTCGGTTTCTGTGACTCGATAGATCACACCACTGTTGCCACTTTTGGCAAGCTTCCATTCAAAACGAAGATCGAAATCTCCGAATGCTTTGTGGGACATCAAGTCCGGCCCCTTGCCAGCGCCTCGGATGGCCCCATCGTGAACAGTCCAGGATGCTGGGACGTCATCCCGTTTGTAGCCGCGCCATCCGGTCATCGTTTTGCCGTCGAACAAAGATTCAAATTCTTCCGTTTCATCGGCGAACGCNGATGTTGGTGACATCGAGCCGAGGCAGAAGTAAACGAGGCAGAAGAAAGCGAGATGCAGCGCAAAATTGATCAGCGAAAGTCGGGGCAGGGGGGCTCGATGCATGAGGTGCCGATGCATGGGGCGTTCCTTTAAGTGTAAAGATATCCGATAAGTGAAAAGATATCCGATAAGTGAAAAGATATCCGATAAGTGAAAAGATATCCGAGATTCTTCCCGTTAGACGCGGCCTGCGTCAACCGGTCCCAGAGCTGCTAAGGCGCTATCACGTTGTTGCAGGAGAGTGTCGATTTCGGCAATCTCTTCGGCTTCTAGATTCCATGTGCCTGCGGGTGCCGTTCCGGTGATTTGTTGCGGGTGGCGAGCTCCGACGATCGCTGCAGTAACCTCGGGACAACGTAAGCACCAGGCGATTGCGAGTTGAGCGACTGTCATTTGATGTCGTTCAGCGATCGGTTTTAGGGCGTCGACTAATTTGAGGTTGATGCCCAGTAACGGCTCTTGGAACTTGGGATCGCGCGACCGGTGGTCATTTTCAGGAAGGGCTTCGGCTCGTGCGCGATCGAATGTTCCCGTCAACAAACCCTTGCACATCGGACTGTAGCAGATGACGCCGATCTTCTCGGCACCGCAATAGGCGAGGGTCTCTTCCTCAATTTGACGCGCGACCATGCTGTAAGGCGGCTGGAGTGAAGCAACGGGATGCATTGCTTGAAGTCTCTTCATCTGCTCAGCCGAATGGTTGGAGACACCAATCTCTCTTACCTTCCCGGCCTGNTTGAGATCGATAAGCGTTTGCCAGCCTTCCTCGATGTCCTGCTCCGGATCCGGCCAGTGCAGTTGATAGAGGTCAATGGATTCAACGTCGAGCCGACGAAGGCTCGCCTCACATTCCGAGATGACGCTCTCTCGTTTGAGAATGCCGTCGATGCTGCCNTCCGGCTGAATCACTCGACTGCACTTCGTTGCGACATAAGGGCGTGCGTTCGCCGGCAACATTTGCAAGGCCTTACCGACCAGTTCTTCAGATCGTCCGTTGCCGTAAACAGCAGCGGTATCAATCCAATTGATGCCGAGACGCGTTCCCGTAAGGATCGCCTCAATCGCCTCATCTTCGTCCTGGGGGCCCCAGCCGAATTTCCAGTCACCTCCGCCAATCGCCCAAGTTCCGATTCCAACGGTGCTGAAATTCAATGAGCTGTTTCCAAGCTGACGTTGTTGCATCATTCCTGCGTTGACTCCTCAACCGCGTTTGAAATACGCCGATCGTTTCTTAGGGGGTATTTTGAGATAACAGATATTTGGCGATGCGAACGGGATAGCCTTTTCCGTTTTGATCGACCCAGCGAATAACTTCCATGAAATCGTCACGCTGATCTTTCATTTCGTCAATAACATGCATCGCTGATAACGAAAGAAATTCCTCATCCGACCGAGCTGCCAGACGTAAGGCCTCAAGACTTAGCTGTGGCTTGCCAAGCTGCCAGGCTGCACGTGCAGCCGCAACCCTCACCGTGGCGACAGGGTCGGCCAGCCCCTGTCGAACCGCAGCCAGAGCCTCTGGAGAGGGTGTCCGCAGGTTTCCAAGTCCCGTGATCGCCCAGAACCGCACGGCTGGATCGGGATCCTGATAAGCCTCCACAAGTGGAGTGACGGTCTTCGGGGAACAAGCCATCCGATTGGTTGCCAGCAATCGTTCCAGGAGCTCACGTCCGTGATCAGGATCGTCATTGAGAATCGCAAAGCGAGTTCCCAGCAGCTTGCCTCGTCTGGCTAATTCAGCTTCGGGGATCAGACCCGTATCTCGAGTCTCGAAGACCCAGTCAATGTGGGCACGCCGCAGTGAGTCAAGGTTTTGACGCAGTTCATCATCCTGATTCGCCTGATCGATCAGGTTGTTGATCTCGTGCGGATCATTCTTCAGATCATAAAACTCTTCGAGCGGCTTTGAATCCACCATGAATTGTGCAGCAGCGGGTTGCAACATGTTCAACGCGTGCAACCGCCTCAGTTCCTTCATCGTATGTTCCCTTTCCATCGTATTTGTAATCTGGAAATACGGTTTGAAGGGTTGGTAGTTGCGAATGTATTTGTAGCGATGATTGCGCACCGCACGCATCATGTCGTAACGTTCGTCCATGCGGTCGCGAATCGTGTAAATCAACTGACGCGGTTCGCTCCGCGAGTTACCCAGGAATGCCCGGCCGTGAATGGCATCGGGAAGCTCGATGCCAGCAAGATTCAACATCGTCGGACCCAGGTCCATCAGGCTTACCAGCTCATCAGAAATCGTTCCAGGTTCAGCTTGTCCCGGTGGTTGGAACTTTTGGGGGATGCGGACGATCAGCGGAACATGGGTACCCGATTCGTAAATCCAACGCTTCGCTCGCGGCAAGCCAACGCCATGATCGGACCAAAAGACGACGATGGTATCGTCTGCGAGCCCCGCTTCTTCGAGCTCCTGCAGAATATCACCGGCGATTTTGTCCATCGACGTGATGTTGTCAAAATAGTGAGCCCAGTCGCGGCGTGTGATGTCCGTATCAGGATAATAGGGCGGTAGTTCCATCAACGCCGGGTCATGGAATTCATCGTTCTTTAGATTTTCGGGACGTCGATAATTGAAGATGCGACTTTCGTGGGTGTTCTTGATGTTGAAGACCGCGAAAAACGGCTGGTCGTCCGACTTTCGATTTCGATAGTGAGCCTTGTTGCTGGATTCGTCCCAGCAACGACTGTGGTTGCCGGTGATGTTGTAATCAGTTTTGGAATTGTTCGTGCAGTAATAACCCGCCTCCCGCAGATACGAAGGAAACAGACGGACATGGTCCGGAAGGTCGACCGAACCTCGCATAAACTGATTCCCTAACGAACTGGGGAACATGGATGTGATGATGGACGCTCGACAAGTTGCACAGACACCGGTGACGGTAAAAGCGTTTTCATAGCGAAGGCCTTGAGTCGCCAAAGTATCCAGGTTGGGGGTGGTTGCCTGCGGATGGCCGTAACAACCTAGGTGCGGACTGATGTCTTCGCAGCTAATCCACAGGATGTTGGGACGGTCGGCTGCAAAGGCGTGTGAATGGAACGCCAAAATAAAGAAGCTGACCCAGGCCACAAACATCAAAATCGAGATTGCTTTGGGCTTTTCACGGAGGGCGGTCATCAAAGTTGCTCACGCTGCAAGGGATGAAATTGGGAAGGCACGTTATTTCCCAATTTAGCAGGGCTGGTTTGAACAGACTACAGTTTTGTGAAGACAACAATCGCTGCCATGACGGCTGCCAGGCTCAATCCCAAAATCGTAATTGCTCGCCATGATAGTTCCTGGGATGGCGTCGACATTCCGATTCGTTCGATTAGTGACAACTGGATGGGATGGACATCACTCGCGGCCCGGTCCCCTCGCTCCGCAATCATCCGAGAAGCTGGACCTGAACACAGTTCCCCCAAAATACCTTGGACCGTACGCGCATTGAACGGTCGATCCTCGGGGGATTTCGCCAGTAATTGGCAGATCAATTCATCGAGAGCAACCGGACAGTCGGGAACAAACTCGCGTACATGAGGCGGATCTGAATTCAGGTGCTGGTCAAAAATCACAGCAAAGTTACCTCCGAGGTAGGGAGTACGACCTGTCATCATTTCAAACAGGACACATCCCAATGCGTAAAGATCAACCTGACCTGTGATCCCACGCTCTCCTTTGACAAGCTCCGGTGCCATATAGGCGTAGGTCCCAACCGTGAGCCCCGTTTCCGTCAGGTCGTGATCACGAAGATCTCGCGCAATCCCAAAGTCACCCAGTTTGATCACGCCTTCTTGATTGATGAAAACGTTGCCGGGCTTCAGGTCGCGATGAATGATGCCATGGTTGTGCGCATGTTGTAGAGCTGCTGCGATTTGTCGCCCGCATTCTGCGGCTTCCAGCCAAGACAATTCGCCACTCTTTTGCAGCATCTCTTTGAGGCTGCTGCCCTGAATCAATTCCATTACAAAGAATAGTTGACCGTCTCGATCGCCATCGCCGAAGTAGGCGACGATGTTCGGGTGGTTCAGTTTTGAAAGAACCATCATCTCGCGACGGAAACGTCGGACAATCAAGGGGTCTTGGCCGAGCGAAGGGTGCAGTAGCTTAAGCGCATAAACATCTCCCGTGGCCTTCCGCGTGACGCGGTAGATCTCACCCACCGTGCCCATGCCGATGGATTCACCGATTTCGAAATCGTCGTAGAAAATACGTGTCATTGCAAATATTGTAGTGAGAAAACTCTTTCCGCGGACAGCCTCAAGGTCGTGAGCCCATGGTTTGTGGAAAGCGGAATTGAGCTGTATTTGCCCAGTTTGCCAGACGCTCAGTACGCCGCTTTTACTTGCGGATTTTTGACACTCAGATTATCATAAACCATTGTAAGACAGCGACTTGAGATTGCTACAGGCTCATTTTGGCCGTTGAAAAAACAGTTGATCGGGAATGCCCAAAGTCACCACGACAGAGAAGCTCGTCGACCTCATTCGACGAAGCGAGTTGATCGGTAAGGAAAAGCTTGCCACCTTCTTTGCCACCCGCGCCGCGGTGGCGAATGGATTGCTTCCTGCCGATTTGCAACAGATGGCCAATGAGTTCATTGATGCGGAACTCATCACCCGCTGGCAAATGGATCAGCTGCTAAAGGGGAAATATCGAGGCTTTCGTCTCGGAAAATACACGTTGAAGGGCCATCTCGGAACAGGCGGCATGAGCAGTGTATACCTGTCTGAGCATCCGATTATGCGACGACCGGTGGCGATTAAGGTGTTGCCCAAGAGCCGCGTTTCAAAGTCGAGCTACCTCGAACGTTTCGAACTTGAAGCTCGTGCTGTTGCTGCACTCGATCATCCAAATATCGTTCGGGCTTATGATATCGACAACGAAGGTGATACCCACTACATCGTGATGGAGTATGCGGAGGGCCGCGATTTTCAGAGGATTGTTGAGCACGAGGGAGTTTTAGCGTACGAACGAGCTGCTGATTACATCTGTCAGGCAGCCGCTGGATTGCAACACGCTCACGAGGCTGGCGTCGTGCACCGAGATATCAAACCTGCGAACTGCCTCGTCGATCGTACGGGTGTCGTAAAAGTTTTGGACATGGGGTTGGCGAAGTTTCCGCAAGATGAACAGTCGCTGAGTTCGGTCCACAAGGATAGTGTTGTTGGAACGGCCGACTATTTGGCGCCTGAGCAGGCTGTGAATAGTAGTAAAGTTGATGTGCGAGCCGACATTTATGGATTGGGAGGCACGCTCTATTTTCTGCTGACTGGACATCCGCCGTTCCCCGAAGGCACACTAACTGAACGTCTGTTGAAACATCAACGAGAAGAGCCCAAAAGTATCTTTGAAGATCGTGCCGACGCGCCAGCCACGCTTGTCGACATCTGTCGACGGATGATGATGAAGAAGCCTGATGAACGGATTCAATCAGCCGCCGATGTCGCCGAACAATTGCAGCATTGGCTTGCGGGGCGAGGTTACGATGCTAGAGCGGATGAAGCAGAGCGGATCCCGAGTCCTGGCGGCGATCGCTGGCAGCAATTAGCAGGTAATTCAACGACCCCGAATGCGGACCAGCTCTTTTCGACGGGGGATACGCTGTCGGCGGATCGAGAAGATACGAATCCGATGGGCAGCAATAACGAAGATCTCACATTGGCTCCCATTGACGACGATGCTGCAGATCCATCGACCAGCTCGTCAGATGCCACGGAGTTCGTTCGGCAGGATTCGCTCGACGAACAGGTTTTGTCGCAGATCGAAGAGGAAATTGGTACGCGGACCTCAGCCAGTGGATCGCTGGTCGATCTCTTGCACGATCAGTCGATCGCTTCCGCCTCGGCAACGGGAATCCTGATTCGCCGAAAACGCCCCGCGATTCCGATGTGGATGTGGGCCCTCAGTGGCGCCGCCGTGGTTCTTGTGGTCGCAATCTTTCTGGCGATCATCTTGCTCTAGGCACAGCATCTTGCTTGAGACTCAAGGCGATGTATCGCTTGCAGCGGATTGCCTCCAACAACCTCCTGGCTCTCCCGAGATTCGCTAAATCGTGCCATTCACGAGATGTTTTGCAAGCTGCAGAACGATGGAGTCGTCGATGGCCTCGGAGTTGCCCATTGTCTTTGAGCCAAGCTCTGCATCTTCTTGAAAGACTTGGTCGATTTCCAGCATGGAGACTGCAGCCACATTGGCGTCACGGGGACGGAGTGAATCATTCCCGGTTGCTTGCGTCGTGCGTTGGGAGCGTTTGTTTGCGAGATCGTTAGCGTCGTTTGTCGATTCGCTGAAGACCGGAGTTGCAAAGGCCGACGTAGCATTGCCATCCTCCGCTTCTCCATTCATCGCCGCTTCCGTTTCCGAATTGATGTGGTTGATGATGCGTAAAGCGTCAACGGGTGATATGAAATCGTTTCCATCCACATCAAAGTAAGCCGGGATTGGAGCCGGGGGTGGGTCCTGTAACTTGCCCGTTGCGGCATCATGGAAGGACGGATTATTGATTTCGTTAATGATTTGCAAGGCATCGATGGGCGATACGAATCCGTCGTCATTGACGTCTAATGGATTATCTGGATTCTGCCATGCAGGAATGACTGCTTCTTCGTGATTCGCAAAATCCACGTTTGGTGCATCCGCATCGGTGATGACCACCTCATGGCTACCATCAGTCGGGCCCGTTTGGCGATAGCCCTCCGGAGTCACCTGATTGACGTGATAGTTGCCTGACGTAAGTCCACGAATCGCGTAGTTGCCCTCGTTGTTGGTGAGCGTCCAGTGTTCAGAATCTCCATCGTTGATCCTCAATGCATCAAATCTCGCCGTGAGCCGCTCTAGTTTGGTGAACGCTAAGGCATAAGCGATGTCACCCTCGGGACGATCAACACGGATTGTTTCGATCTGAGTTAAGCAGGCTTCCGAGATGCAAAGCCCACTGCTGGAGACTGAAGCAAGCAGAGCATCATTACTGTCGTAGACCTCGAGCACACCGACGTCTTCTGCAAATCGGCTACTGCCAATCACATCGATGGTGACAGAACTTACTGCGGCGTCAAAATCCATCCGCAGCTTGCCGAATTCGTTGAAAAAGTCGTTTTCGCCAATTCCGAAGACCAGTTTGCCGGTCGAGGCGAACTCGCCCGTGCCTGGGGTCTCTCCGATTGCGATGATGACGTCGCCTTCAACTCCCGTTGCCGTTTGAAACGACAGGCTCACTCCCGGCACCTCAATCAGCGTATCGGCTTCGAAATGATCCGGTTCGACAACCGTTCCCGAAATGTCGAGCATGTTGTTCTGATTGGCGTCTACATAGACTTCCACCCCAGCCATGCCGGGTTCTCCAACCTCGATCTCACCATTGTCGTTCAGGTCATTAACGACGCTTCCTGTGATGAGCGCGAGAACACGACGGGCTTCCAATGATTCTGGAAACAAAAGGCGACGTGTCGAGCTTGGTGTCCGACGGCGCGATGACTTTCGAAACGCTCTAGCCAGATTTTGATGGATCATCGTGAGTCTCTTCGAAGTGAATCGGGGATAGGAGGCTGAGGCTGGCGCGTCTTGACCCTGGCATCGATGCAAATAAACATTGGGTCGTGAATCGACGTCCACGCTCTGCCGCTTCTACGCTAACGCGAATGGTTGCTGGATGTGGCTCTTCTCTGTTTCAGCAGCTGCGCGATCACGCAAATTCCACTCTAAATCAAGCTTCTGGAGTTCGCAATTGATATGCTTGCGTAAATTGCCTAAACCACGTTAGTGCGAGAATGTGACTGAACTTCCGTGAAAAAAAGAAGTGCATTCTGCTTGTCACCGTAAAGGTTTCTTCACGGCACCCGCAGACGAAGATCGACTCGGACTGCAACTCCTTTCACCCAAGCAAGGCAGAAAGGAGCAGAGGAGCGAAAGCTACAGAGTAGAACAAGAAAACCAGCCCACCGCGCACAGGTCATACCGGAGCACTCAAAAAAGGGCTGGACGCCGCTTATCGACTAGCGTTCTTCGAGTTCCAGCTTGGTGATCAAATGCTCAGCACCCGGCGTTAGCTCTCGGAGTTTTTCGGCAATTGCCGTCTTTTCCGAAGCGTTGGCCTTCTCAATCCGTTTTTTGAAGTGATCGACCTTCTTTCGTCGATGGCGTCGACGTTTGATCTCTTTTCGACGTTCGCTGCAACCCATAGCTTTTTCCGCTTTCGATTTTGATAACGGCTTCGCGATTCACCTAATCCAGCGGGCGTTTTTCAGCCCTGAAGAATCGATTCTTGTATCACGATTTGACAGGTGCGTCAACGCACTCCCTTTGACACCTAGCCGAACTCTTCGTTAGATTCGGGGCTTAGTCGCAGGATGGGTGGCCGAGTGGACTAAGGCGGCAGTCTTGAAAACTGCTGTACGGGTGACCGTACCGGGGGTTCGAATCCCTCCCCATCCGCTTTATTTCGTCGGCCTGTTGATAGATTGTCTTGTCACAGGCCATTTGGGCGATTTTCATGATTTCCATTAATCTATCCTCAAAGACGGCGCTGATTACGGGGGCTAGTCAAGGTCTGGGAGCTGCCACCGCTCGGCGACTCCACCAGGCTGGAGCCAACGTCGCCATCAATTACTGGCCGGATCCAGAGAGCCAGAATCAGCGACGAGCGGATGAGCTGGTGGAAGAACTTGGCGAAAATGCGATCGCCATTCCCGCCGATGTTCGGGATGAGCATGCCGTCGACGGGATGTTTACCCAGATCAAGGAGCAGCTGGGTTCGATCGACTTTGTGGTGAACAATGCAGGGATTGTTCGCGATCGAACTGTCTTGAAGATGACTTCTGAGGAATGGCAGCAAGTTATCGACACGAATTTGACGGGAGTCTTTCACGTTTGCCAACAAGCCGGCCATCATCTGGTGGATGGGGGACGAATCGTCAATCTGGCGTCGATCTCAGCCGTCATGGGCGCCTACGGCCAATCGAACTATGCGGCGGCCAAATCAGGGGTCATCGCATTGACCCGGGTATTGAGTCGTGAGCTGGCGCGTCGCAGCATCAATGTGAACGCAGTGGCCCCAGGGGTTGTCCTGACGGAAATGGGGCGATCAATACCGGAGCCAATGTTGGAGCAGATGAAGGCGCAAATTCCCCTGGACCGTTTTGGCACGCCATATGAAATTGCCAACGCCATTCTATTTCTGTGTAGCGATCTTTCTTCCTACATCACGGGCCAGACCCTCCACGTAAACGGCGGTTGGTGGGCTTAAATCGATCCCGCGACCTTTTTGATTGGCGTCGCCGTCTGGTATTCTGTTCCACGGATTGTGAAAATGCGACGGCATGCGACCCGGACATCGTAAATTGGATTGACGTCGATCGAGTTGACAAGGCTGAAGGTTCATGAAGACTCCCCATTTTTTACTTTTGATGCTGCTTTGCATGTGGGTGGTGCTGGCGATTGCCGTCTTCACTCAAGCAGACCCAAAGCACTCGCCGGCTCCTCATCCGCAGTTCGGCCAAGCCGATTCCAGTTCGGTTGTGGCGATGCATGTGGCGGGCGAGCCATTCAGAGGACCTTTGCCTTGGATTTTTGGATGTCTCATCATTCTGATTTTGTCGGGGTCTTTATGGCTGATGACGGATCAGACTGTCCATGCCACGTCGCTGCGACTGTCACTCGCCGCAGTCACGTTTCTCTTTTTGATCGGTTTCTCAATCGTTTGTTGGTCGGATGCAAAGTATGTGGGCCAGATTGCGCCTTTGTGGGGAGGCTTACCCGAACCGACGATGTGGATGTTGTTGGCAGTGTGGTTTGTGCCGTTGCTCTTTGTCGTGATCTATGTGACAGGTTTTCGTCGCTGGTTTGTTGGGGATTTACCGTCCTCGGCCGCAAGCTTGTCGAACGGTAAATCGTCGGAAGCTGATTGAAGTTGTAGATTTTGCAACGTGGGATTAAGCGGATTCACGTCATGGAAACATATCGTTCACAGATTATTCTGGCTTGTGTCTTAGCCTATTTTGTTATCTGTGTTTTTGTCGGACTCTGGGCGATGCGCCGCACGCATTCTTCGCGTGATTTCTTCATGGCTGGGCGCACGCTGGGCTTCATCGTGACCGCGGTGGCCGTTTTTTCCAGCACGATGAGTGGTTTTGGTTTTGTCGGCGGGCCGGGGCTTGTCTACCAAATGGGGATGAGTTCTCTGTGGATCGTTTTGACAGCATCCATTGGCTACTGTCTGAGTTTTTATTTGTTGGCAAAGCCCTTGCGCGAAATGGCCATCGCGCAAGACTCCGTCTCCCTGCCTGATGTGGTTGCCGCACGCTATCAGAGTTCCTTTGCGGGGTTGCTGACGGCAGTTGCGATTTTGCTCGGTGTGATGGGTTACTTAGCGGCTCAGATTATTGCCATGGCGACGGTGTTGAAGAGTTTATTGCTCTCAATTGACGTGGATTTACCGCTAGAGGTTTGCGCTGGCTTTTCGACGGCGTTGCTCGTCTTCTACTGTGTTACCGGCGGGATCATCGCCTCGGTTTACACCGATTTGGTTCAAGGATTCATCATGATGATTGCCGCCGTGCTCGTCTTCCTGGCTGCGATTAACGCGGTGGACGGTGGGATATCAGGGATGTCTCAGACTCTTGCGGAGGATGATCCTGCGGCGATTAGTCCCTGGGGAACGGTGGGAGTTTTCGGCTGTCTGTCGTGGTACTTTGTCTTTGCTTTGGGGGCGGCTGGACAGCCCCATGTCATTACGAAATTAATGATGACCAAACGATCGGATACCGCTCAGATGACCCTGCCCGTTTCACTCGTGGGATACATGGTGACGGCACTATTATGGATTGGTATCGGCCTCGCCATGCGGGCTGTTGTGTTGGAGGGAGTTTATCCTCAGTTGAAGTCACCTGATGCTGCGGCCCCTGAATTTCTGCAGCACTACACCCATCCGATTTTGGCGGGGACGGTTTTTGCGGGTCTGTTTGCGGCGATTATGAGCACGGCTGATGCCTTTCTGAATATTGGTGCGGCTGCCGTTGTGCACGATATCCCACGTGGACTCGGGCTGAAGACGTCACCGGAAAGAGAACTTTCGCTGGCCCGTATTGCAACGGTTCTCATCGCTGTGGTGGCGACTGTATTCGGGCTTTACAGTGGAGAGCTTGTGGCGTTGTTGGGAGCCACCGGATGGGGCATCTTTGCGGCAGCACTTGTGCCTGCCGTTGCGATCGGGTTTAACTGGAAACGGGCGACGGCGGGTGCTGCCTGTGCTGCGATTATTTCCAGTCTGGTCGTGAACTTCACGCTCAAGGCTTTTTCGATTCCGCTTCATTTGGATACCGGGGCCATCGCCCTCATGGTGTCCCTCACCCTCTTCCTGGCCATTTCGCTTTGCTCAAAGCCAAAACAAGAATCGGCGTCGGCATGACATGGCTCCGCAAAGTACCGGAAAAAAAGCTCCTCGGAAAGAATATGTCAGACTCCTTTCAGATTTTCGTTGGTCACGCAAGTGAAAGCCTCGCAGATATCTACCTGCGCTGCCTCGATGAGGAGCTGCCACAGCCTGAAGAAATCTCTATGCGAGGGCCCTTCTGTTCGGTGGCGAGGACGCTCAAATCGAAGTCGTTGTTCCAGCCCACCAACGATCCTTCGGTCTGGCACACACGTCTGGTGGATCCCTGTTTTTGGACGCCCGACTATCCCGGCTGTTATGAAGTTCTGATTCGCTGTAGCGATGCAACCGTGACTCGCAAATGGGGACTCCGTCGGTTTGGTGCCAAAAATGGAAGTTTCTGGCTCGATGGACGAAGATGGGTGCTCCGCGCCGCAGCGACCTCTGATGTGAAGGTCGAGGATCTTCCGGCCTGGCGAGACGCACGTATGACCTTGCAGGTTGAACGTCCTTCGGATGAATTGCTCATACAGGCCGTTGATCTCGGCGTGATGCTCATGGTTGACTTGGAGAATGACAATTGGCAGACGGAACTGGCCCGAATCGCACAGCTACCTGCGGTGGCGATCGCGATCGTACCTGTCGGGGTCTCATTGAGTGAGTGCCGAGCAATCGCCCCCAATTTGCTGGTGGGGAAACGGATTGGCCAAAGCAATCCTGCGGACCTGGCAGGAAAGGCCGACTTGGTGATTGGTTCCGCTGATGATCCAGCAGAGGCGTCTTGCCTCGAATTCAGTGAGTTGCCATTGGTTGGGAAGCGAAAGGCGGAATTTGACAACCCCGTCATGGCTCGTGCCGCTTGTGATAGGCTACAGGCTGATTTAGCTCCACGATTCCAACTAAGTGGATACCTCGTTTAAGCCATGAACGACGACAAAAACGTTAGCCCATCGTCAGTCGATCCGCTCGCTCGTTATGTGAGGCAGTCGCTGTTCGCGCCGCTCGGCACGGAGGGGCAAGAACGGTTGCAGGCCTCTCGAGCGTTGATCTGTGGTTGTGGAGCACTGGGCTCGGTGGCTGCAAATACGCTTGCACGGGCTGGAGTCGGAAAGCTGCGGATCGTCGACCGAGATTTTCTGGAACTGAATAATCTGCAGAGACAAGTTCTCTTCGACGAAAATGATGTTGCTGCAGGGATTCCCAAGGCCGTAGCCGCCCAACAACGACTCGCTCAAATTAACTCCCAAGTCGAAGTCGAAGCGGTGGTGGCCGATGTCGACTATCGAAATGTGCTCCAGCTTTTTGACGATGTCGACGTGGTTTTGGATGGTACCGATAATTTTGAAACTCGATTCTTGCTCAATGATGCTGCGATCAAGACCAAAACCCCCTGGATCTATGGAGGATGCATTGGTGCCGAAGGGCAAACGATGTCGATTGTGCCTGATCGCACTGCCTGCCTTCGATGTTTGATGCGGGAATCACCGCCGCCTGGCACGACGCCAACCTGTGACACGGCGGGTATCCTCGGCCCGATTATCAACGTTATTGCCTCAATCGAGTCCTGTGAGGCGATCAAGATTCTGGCTGGCCGATGGGACGCAGTCAGCGATGTACTCAATGTGATCGACCTCTGGGATAATCGCATCCGACAAATCAATCTCAGCTCGTTACGAGATGCTGGCGACTGTCCGACGTGCCACCAGCTTCAATTCCCCTGGTTAGAAGGCGCTCGAGGCGGTCAGTCGGCCGTACTTTGCGGTCGAAACTCCGTTCAACTCACCTTCGAGCAGGAAGCGAAACTGTCCTTGGAACGTCTCGCCGAAAAATTGAAGACGGTGGGTAAGGTCAAGGCAAACGCCTTTCTCCTGAGGCTCGAAGTTGACGGGTTTCAACTCACGGTCTTTCCGGACGGCCGCGCGATCATTGGTGGAACTGAAGACATCACCGAAGCCAAGACGGTGTATGCCAAATACATCGGGCACTGAGCAGATCGGGCCACTTGCCGAGGGCTGGCGGGAATCCGCTCGTTTAGATGGGACTGGAAAACCAGTGGTTTTTTCGATTCTCGTTTTTTTAAGATTTGGTGAGGATCTTTGTTCCCTTGCGTTCGTTTAGTCAATTAGGAATGGATTTATGCACGCGAACGGATTCGTGTGTGAGCGCTGATTGATTCACGGATCGGGCACATCAACAGCGACTCTTTTTGATGCTGGTGGACTACGTTTGCCACTCAACGTCTGGTTGCGTCGGATTGCACCCGGGGGCGACGCGTTGTCTGGCAACGTGGTCACGGCATGTTGATCGATCACGGTTTGCCTCTATTTTGCTGACCGGATGTCTGGGTAGTTCGACCTGAGTGGGGCTGGTTCCTCCTCGTATTCTTTGGTAACCTTCGCAATTCAGGTAGGAGACCCCGCGGGCTGCCGGCCCCTCTGACGTGGGGCTGCGGCTTCTCGAGAGATGGCTCTCATTGTACGGTCGCAGAGGTATACCGGAGTAAAGCATGAAACAGGCGATTGCGGGTGTCACACCACCAAGCATGAAGGAAGCCACGATCATGACGGTCTGGCCCTCGGTTGCAGCCATGAAGCTCGGACCATTTCCGGTCGGTCTATGGCTTGGAAAGCTCTATTCGTTGCAGGTGGGTGTCTACGTCTTTACGTTTGGGAATCTGATTTGCCTGATGTCGATTCCGATCGCCTTGGTGCTCTATGCCAAGCGAATTGGTCCGGTTGTTGCCACGCGATATCGCGTGACGAACAAGCGAGTCATGGTGGAACGCGGCCTGGGGGCCAAGGAATATAAATCAATCGCCTTGAACCATTTCGACGCCATTGATATCGAAGTCAAGCCTGGCCAAGACTGGTATGACGCCGGCGACCTTGTTTTTCGGCTTGGCAATGTTGAGCGATTCAAGCTTGAGGGAGTTTCTCGACCCGCGGCCTTCCAGCAAGTCTGTATGAAGGCCCGCGATGGCTTTGTGGGAGTCCAGGAAGCGCTTGGTCAATAAATACTCGCGCTGAGGCTGAAGGGTGAGCATCTAGCCTTCTGCAAGACGGCTCAAGATGATGCGGACTGCTTCGGCACTAACAGATGCCGGTAGGCTCGCGATTTCTTTTTCATGCTTCGCAGCCTGACTTACATCCAACGGCAGGTGCACAAAAAGAGCCTTCGTCGTGAGAGAGCCTGACGCGATCGCATGATGAGCCAGGTAGAGGGCTGCGTTGCACAGATAGGTGCCGGCGTGGGTCGAAACCTCAGCAGGAATGCCTGCTGCTCGCAATTCGTCTCGGAGGGCCGTCGCTGGCACGCGACTCTGGTAGGCCATCGGCCCGTCGTCAATTAGACGCACGCATTTATCGGAGTTGGATGTCGTCGTGTGCGAGGCCTGGTTCAGACCAACCGTCTCCAGCCGGATTCCACAGCTGCCAGGGGCCTGTCCCAGATGCAGCACGAAATCAAAGCCCATGGCAAGGTCTTTGGAGAGGCATTCCCGTAGCTTTGTATAGTCTACTGGGTAGCGACGAGTCGTGAGGTGCGGCCGTTCGGGTAGATCTTTCGTAAGCTCGACCAGCGTCAGCCAGCTCGCGTTTTCTTCCCAGACATCGTAAGGCTCAAAGGCTGTTACCAAGGCGCGGCTCATGCGTGATTCCACCGACAGAATAATCCCCAGCGAGAGTAAAAAAGGTCGTCAAGAATGTAGCTTGCCGAAAGCCTCGGTGGCAAGCGATTGAGTTCAAAGCGGCAGGCTTTGCCTCAGATATGGCCCAGAATTGGCCAAAAGCGTGCGTTCTGTCGCTCCGATCCGCGTTCTCGCCGACATTTTGGCTCGATTCTGCGCAAAATNGGTCTTCGAAGCATGGCTTTTGAAATTCGACCCGGGCTGAATTACATTGGTCCAAAGTCACACCGACGAACCAATCTCGACTTGTTGAGGATATCTTGATGAAGACCTGCGTTTTCGGCCTGACCTTTGGCTNGCTCTTTATTCTGAATGGAATCGTTGCCGCACAAAATGAGGCTCAGAGCATTTTCCCCGATAAGAATCTCGAAGCAGTCGTTCGGAAATACGTTTTTGAAAAACGAAATAATGACGAGCCACTCACGGAAAAGGATGTCGAAAAAATCTCGACGATCGAAGGGAAGGGCAAGGGCATCAAGGATCTGACGGGATTGGATAAGTGTTACAGCTTGGCCCTGCTAGACCTCGAAGGAAACGAAGTCTCGGATTTGGGGCCGATCAAGGAGCTGACAAATCTGCAGTCGGTCAATCTCGCGAACAACAAGGTTGAGGATCTGGGGCCGCTTGCCGAACTCGCAAAAATTCAATACCTGCAATTAGCCGGCAACCAAATCAAAGATCTCGTGCCGCTGGCCAAAATGCAGAACATGCGATCCTTGTACTTATCGAATAATCAGATTGCGGATGTGACCACGGTTGGGACGCTGCCGAAGGTCTGGTCGCTGTACCTCGACGGGAATCAGGTGGAAAACCTTCAGCCACTCGCCGGTTTGAAATGGCTCGGTTCGCTTGATCTGCGTGGCAACGGTGTTACCGACCTTGCTCCGCTCGAAGGCCTGACGGAACTCAAGTACGTGTTTCTCGGCAAGAATAAGATCGAAGACTTGGGCGTGCTGGTCGCTATGGCCGAAAAGGATTCTGCCGGCGATCAACGTTTCGCCCCCTTCTGGAATCTGTATCTCGCCGATAACCCACTCTCAGATGCGGCAAAAGCCGAACAAGTTGAGAAGCTCAAAAAGCTAGGCGCCAAGGTGTCGCTCGACACGGTTCCTTAAACCCGTTTGCTGGCTGACGTGCCTTCGCGAATTCGTCCCGTTAGCGAGGCGGACCTGCTGGATTCGCTGAATTAATCGTCGGCGTCGGGACGCTAGAGATCGGTCGCCCGGTCTGAGGCTGGCTGAGCGGACTCGTCTGAAATTGAATCGGCCCCATTCTTTGAGCTGCCGGGAAACCTGCCGCAGAACCCGGAGCGAAGGGGACCATCTCGGCTGGAATTCCCGCCGAGGGTGAAGAAGGTAGGGAGCTGTTACCACTTCGGTTGGGAATCGGAAGTGGAACCCCGTGAGGGAAGTTCGGTTGAGGCTGGAAACCGCCCGGCGTAGGAAACCGATTGATCGTAGGTTGATTTAAGCCAGGTTGATTTAAGCCAGGTTGATTTAAGCCAGGTTGATTTAAGCCCGAGACGTCTGAGGGAATGGGAGCCGAACCCACGCCGGTGGTCGGTGCCGTTGGCAGAATTCCCGCAAACCCAGCGCCGCTGTTAAATGGCAACAGGCTACCGCCAATCCCGGTTGTGGGAGCGGTCGATGGCGGCAGAGTACTCGACGTCGGAACGCCTGTGGTTGGAATTCCTGTCGTNGGAACTCCCGAATTTGAAAGACCCGTGGTGGGGAGCCCTGGAGTTGGAATTCCCGTGGTAGGCACACCTGCTGTTGGATTCAGAAGAGAACCGCCACCGTTGTTTGTGAAATTGTCGGGGATGCCATCGCTTGGCCACGATCGATCTGCCGATGCATCTTCGGGCTCACCTTCCTCGTCCGCTAACTCTTCATCCGCTTCAGCCTGCTCGTCCAGCAGCGGTGAACGGCGATTCTCAAAGCGTGATTCCTGCGACTCGCTCGGCAGCCCGATGCGTTCCTCGTGTTGATGCATCCAATTCGATATTCGCGTTGTGCTGTCGGAGTTTTTNAAGACATCACTTGCCTCTACGGCAGACCCTTCGTCGGCAAGATTGCGACGATTGGGTAGGAGGACGCCTGTCTTGTTTTGAGCGGCCGTATTGGGATTTGTGACGAAATCCTGTTCGGAAGGATCCTCGGTTAGATAATCGTCGTCAGATCGATCGGTCACCGTTTCAGAGGCGGGATCCTCGTCTTCCGTGAGGTCAATCTCGAGGTCGGAATAGTCGCGAATCGTTTCCGGCTTTTCATTGACATAGGCAGAGGCATAATTCGGGTCGATTTCTCGAATCCGCTGGTAGTCAATTGCTGCCAGATCGTCTCTGCCTGATTGGCGGTAAGCTCGGCGACGGCCATGACGTGCGTCTGCGTTGTCTTGGATCTCAATCGACTTGGTGAAGGCTTCAATTGCCTGTTCGACATGCTCACCTTTTGGCCGACCTTCTTGAATTGCTAGTTCCAAATGACAGCGACCAATCAGCTGAAGGGCCTTCGATTTTTCGTCCTCGGAGGTCGCTGCTTCAAACACGGATTCCGATTGAGCAATCGACGCTTCGAACTCTCCATATCGATGAAGTCGCTCCGCCTCTTCCATCGGAGTTAGTTCGGTAGCACATCCACCCAGGAGGATGGCGACTAGCACAAGATACGCGGCCCTGATTTGTGGCTTCATTTTTCTCGTTTTCATGTGACAAAGGGAAAGGCTCTTATGGCCCAATCGTGTCCCGCGGGCACCTCAGTATCCTACCTTATTGCCTAAATTCGGTACACTTACAGCACTTTCGCTAGTCGGACCCTTATTCTGTACGGATCGTACTCTTGTAAGTTCTGCCATTATCGGGGGGATCGAAAAGGTGAATCCAAAAGTTAGGGCTTTGAGGAATCCATGACCGCCTATTTGAAACGTCAGGAAGCTAGAAATGAGCAAAGTCGCGACGGATGGCAACGGTTTGGCTCACACCGCTCAAAGGTCATGTCGTTGCTCCGCTCCGCGGCCTCGCCAGGTTCACGGCTGGGACTACTCGGCGCCGGTAACGCGAACGATGTTGATTTAAATGAACTTACCGGTTTGTATCGATCGATCGACCTGATTGATCTCGATCTGGCCGCTCTTCGCGAGGGGCTGTCTCAACAAGAGCTCGCTAACGATCCACGAATCAATGCTCATGCTCTCGACCTGGCGGCTGGACTTGGCAGCCTGGCTCCGACCGAAGTCGAAGAGCTCGAAAAGCGGCTCTCCTTGATTCCGGTCTGGACAGGCGAAACCTTTGAAGTGGCCGCCTCGCTGTGTCTCCTGTCCCAATTGATCGATTCGGCAGTCTGGCTTGCTGGAAATGATCGAAGACTTGACGAAGTCGTGCTCGCCGCACGTAACCAGCATTTACAGACGCTCGTTTCCTGGCTCAAGCCCGGCGGTATCGGGATTTTGGTGACGGACTTTGTGTCCAGCGAGACCTGCGCGGAACTGCCTCATCTGCCCGACGAGGAATTGCCCTCAGCAGCCCGAAACTGGTTGGCGGATCGCAACTTCTTCTCGGGAATCAATCCCGGGCTTCTGCGGAATCAACTTGCTGCGACGGAGGGTGTTTGGAGCGAATCGATTCAGTTGGCAAAGCCGTGGAAATGGGATTTGGGCCCTCGCGTTTATGCCGTCACCGCCGTTGTTTTTCGTAGGTTGCCCGTCGATCGTTGAACGAGTCTCCGCGGCTTCCAACCCGTCCTGGGCGAAATCGGCAACGCAGTTGACGACAGACTTGTCGATCGACTCTCGAAATAGAANCTGGAACGTCGGACGCTCGCCATCGTGTGAGAGATCTTGATTCCCAGTGATAGTCGTCGCTTNCTTCCAGATACGACTCAGGCGTCATCCATGAGCTGCATCTTGAATAGATGCGTAGATGCGCAGAAACTCGAGGCTAAGAACGAAGCCTCTCAAGCCCCAGTTCGTACGCTTTTGGGGTTGGATTTTAGTGCTTCATGGAATCATCGACGAAGCGACTACAGGAGGATGCTAGCTTGTCTCGCAATGACACGCCAATTTATCTGTCCGATACTAATGGGATAGAAAACTACCGAATAGAAACACAAACAGAACTCGTAACGCCAAAGAACCGATCACCAAGGCTGCCACCCAACGTAAAGCGGTTTCCATCTCTCTCGCGGTTTTCGACGTTACAGCGGTTTTCGTCTCTTCAGCGGTATCCGTTTCTACAGCGGTTTTAATCTTCATAGCCGTTTTCATGTCTACAGCGGTTTCCATCTCTTCCAAAGCTCCTCTATCGCATACGAGACTCTGGTGGCGTGTCAGGCGTCGCTGATAGGCCATCATTTAGGGTTAAAAACACTGTCCTTAGACCGACTTAGTTTCCTATCGCACACATGGCAGAATTTGGCAACTGTAATTTTGCGTCTAAGGACTCTAGGAGCCTCTCGAACGCCTTTAGTTTCAGGATAGCTCAACTGAATAACAAAACTGCAGACTTGTTCTCAAATTCACCGACTTTTTAGAGGGTCTGTCGGTTTTCGCCAACGCCTTAAAATCGCTTTGATGAGCTCGCGGCGGCTGTCGACCTCACCGATCGGTTCCCGCGAAATATGGTCGCTGACTGGATTGGTTAATCTGAGATCGTCGCGGCGAATCACTGCCTCCGTACAAAGGATGCACGTTTCCAGCAGGGCGACACAGCAAATGACGTATGATGCGACACCCGTCATAAGTGCTTGAGGCGGTGCAGAATCCGAAGCAGAAGGTTGCGGCGACAGGCGGCACTGAGCAGAAGATCAGTGCATAAAAATAGCGGAAACTCGAGTATTTCCGCTTGATGCCGATGTCTGCCGCTCTGTACGTACGCAGACGGTGACTCCTACGGGACTCGAATCTAACGAGCAACGCCCGGGAATTGGGGCACTTCTCCAACAGCTCTACGCAGATCCCTACGCATTCGAAGCACTATTGAAGGTGTTGCGGGATCAGCGGGTTATTACCTCTGCAATGTAGAAGATACGCGATAGCTAGATGCATGCACACTAGCACAGCAGTCCGGGCTATCGCTGGCGACTCTCCGCTAATTTCACACCACAAATTTCACCACAAATTTCGATAGAGGCTTTACAAATGAACTTATGTGACGCCTCTGTCGATCTGAGCGACATGATCGACCAAAATCCCGACCCGTTCCATGGCAGGTACGTTTCCGTGAGCGTAGTTAGGGGCGAGGAGCTGGAACTGAGGATTTGAGCAACGCCACGTCGCCAGGGCTACGAGTACGCGGTCAGAGGTGCCGGTACGCGCAGACCTCGATTTCGGCCTTCATTCCTGCCCAGCTGGTGACGATGAGATCGCTCTATAAACATCGTTCCACGCCTGGACGCCTGCGTCGAGCCCGCTCTTTGGTGTAAAAAACTTTACGACGAAAGTCGATGGACCGTTACACCCGCAGTGAAATGACGACCTGGAGGAATTCGATAGTGTTGCGGGCGTTCCCATTAGGTTTGAGACACAGTATCATTAGGCAAGGCTGGGGTTCGTCCTCGGGCAGATGAATCGTCGTAAGGTCATTTATCTAACGACGCATCTCAAAGACCGCAACCGCTTGTTTGCTCAAAGGATAGTAGCCAAATCAAGTTGCGAAGTCGTCCATCAGTCTTCTGAATTGGGTTCATCAATTGTCGAAATACGAACACGCAAAATCACTTTTTGAGCAAGGGCATAAAGCAGCTGCGCGAGAAATATTGGAATATCACTTGGTAAGTCACGCCGATGACGATTAAGCGAGAGAATTATTGGGGGTCATCTCCCACTCGGAGAGTCATTTGACGCACGCCACGGACCTGCTTGACACTGTTCAGCGCGGGAGACCACTATCCATTGCCGGGCGTCTGACGTACACGGATTGCTGTTGGTTGTTGGCGATAAGGCGATTCCGCAGACAGCCTTCTGCCATTTGGCGAAAGAAGATGTCCCGTTTCCGCTGCTTTCGACGTTAGCCATGGGACTGGGGCGAGTCCAGGAGTACGAACGAGCGTTACGGGTTTGTAAACGGGCAATGGTATTGGCTCCAGATTTCCCGGAAGCAAAATATGGCGTCGTTTATTACATGGCAAAGGCAGGTTATGCCGCCGAGGACATATTTTCAGTAATTCACGAAATGGTGGAGTTGGCACCGCACATATTTCACTACCGTTAAGCGGAGAGTAAACTAGTATCGAGTATTGATGATGTCGATCGTGCTTACTTGGCTGTAGCCGATGCGACTAGAGTAGAACTAAAAACCGTCACATGTCTTTGCTGTTTGCAACACCTCTGCTCGTTATACCGTCAGCGAGGTGACAGGCGTCTGGCGAATCACTGCCTGCAATCCCTGAAATCCGCTCGTCAGGAGTGTGGACGTGGTGAACAACCTTACGAATGACACCATGCCGTCGTACATACGGGCGGCAGGTACAAACCCGTCGTTTTGTTCCTAAACGGCCGATGTGGACTTCAATTATGGAAAGGCTTCCGCGGATCTCAAATCTTGTCGGCCCAGTCACATGGCGTCAAAATCTCAAAACCCCTCAGCTCCTAGTTTCCTGGACCAACGAAGCGANCCCGCATCACTGGAGCCCCAGCACCAGCCCCAGCCAAACACGCAAAATCTGGCGTTCATTGAAGCGCAGTACGAACTTTACGCACATGATCGGAACGCGGTGTCTCCAGACTGGCGAGACTACTTTGACGACTTAATGTCCAATTCGACTGCGTCTGTCGCTGACTCGCTGCGCACCCCCTTTCAACCGAGCAGCATCTTTCACCGACAGCAGGCTGGTAAACAGACTGCTGAGGCGGGGAACAATGATGTCTTGCAGGAGCGAATTGATCAGTTAATTCGTAATTATCGCGTGCGAGGGCACATCGCGGCGAAGATCGATCCCTTGGACGCCAGTCGTCCACAGCCTCCCGAACTGGATCCGGCCTATTACGGCTTCAATGCTGAGCACATGAAGATGTCGTTCTCAACGGAATTGGCAGGTGGCGCGGGTCACAGAACGTTGAGCGAAATTCTCGATTGGCTTCAAACCACTTACTGTAGATCCATCGGTGTTCAGTTCATGCATATCGATAAACTACAGGTTCGTTCATGGCTGCAAGAGCGCATGGAGCGTACAGGCAACCACATTCGTCTGGAGCGTGACGAACAGATCCGTATCCTGCGCCGTTTATGCGATGCTGTGACGTTTGAGGAATTCGTGCAGAAGAAATACGTTGGCGCCAAGAGCTTTTCACTTGAGGGGGCGGAGAGCTTAATTCCCTTGCTGGATATGACCATCGAACGAGCTGGTTCGCAGGGAATCGGCCTTATTGTAATGGGGATGGCTCACCGTGGACGGCTGAATATTCTGTCGAACATCATGGGCAAGCAGGCGAACCGCATTTTCCGTGAGTTTGAGGATTGCGATCCTCAACTCAATATGGGTCGCGGCGACGTGAAGTATCATATGGGATTTAGCTCGGACTGGAAAACCGCCGCCGGCAAGGATGTACACCTGACACTCTGCTTTAATCCGAGTCATCTTGAATTCGTGAATCCGGTTGCTCTGGGACGATTGCGTGGCAAGCAGGACCACGCTATGGATTACGAACGCCGCGAAAGCATGGGAATTCTGATTCATGGCGATGCCGCCTTCGCGGGTGAAGGCGTCGTGCAGGAGACTTTGAATCTCAGCGAACTCAGCGGTTACCGCACGGGCGGTACGTTGCATATCATTGTGAATAACCAAATCGGTTTCACCACCTCCGCATCGGAGGGAAGGTCGACGACCTACGCGACGGACGTCGCCCGCATGTTACAGATACCAATCTTCCACGTTAACGGCGAAGATCCGGAGGCGGTTGCACAGGTGGTTCAGCTGGCAATGGATTTCCGCCAACGTTATCAGCGTGATGTCATCATCGATATGTACTGCTTTCGTCGTCGGGGCCATAACGAAGGTGACGAACCGGCATTCACCCAGCCCACGATGTATGAGATCATCCGCCAACGCAAGACCGTTTTTGAGAGTTATCTCGAGAGCATGCTTACTCTCAACGAAGTTACTCGAGAAGAAGCCGACGAGATCATGACGCGGCGGGCGAAGCTTCTTGAAGATGAGTTGACCGAGGCCCGTAAACATGACTACAGCTTGGTCCGTGAACCGCGCTCCGGGATGTGGAAGGAGTACTTTGGTGGTCCGGTTGGCGAGGCGGACGATGTGGATACAGGTATCGCTGCGAACGATTTTCGTGATCTTTTGCATAAACTCGTGACTCCACCAAGCGACTTTACACCGCATCCACGCTTGAGGCGGCTAATACAACAACGCGAGCGAATGATCAGCGGAGCGTTGCCACTCGATTGGGGAATGGCCGAGCTTGCCGCGATGGCAACCGTTGTTGCGGATGGTCGACAACTTCGTTTCTCCGGCCAGGACGTACGCCGCGGAACATTTAGCCATCGTCACGCCGTACTTTTTGATGCTGACAGCGGTCTCTCGTGGGTTGGGTTGGAAGCCCTCGCTGAACGCCCCGAGCAGGTTGAGATTCACAACAGTCCACTGTCTGAAATCGGCGTTTTGGGTTTCGAATATGGTTACAGTTTGGACCGGCCCGCCGGACTCACGATTTGGGAAGCGCAATTTGGAGACTTTGCGAACGCAGCCCAAGTGATTATTGACCAATTTATTGCCAGTGCCGAGGACAAATGGTCTCGGCTAAGTGGTCTGGTGATGTTGCTCCCGCATGGTTTTGAAGGACAGGGCCNCGAACACTCGAGCGCTCGGTTGGAGCGTTTTTTAACGCTTGCAGCAGAAGACAATATGCAAATAGTAATGCCTTCGACCCCGGCACAGCAGTTCCATTTGTTGCGTCGCCAAGTTCTACGACGTTGGCGTAAGCCGCTAGTCGTGATGACACCCAAAAGTTTGCTCCGACACAAGGAAGCCGTTTCGGAACTTTCCGAGTTAACCGATGGTCAGTTTCACGAATTGATCAGTGACTCAATTGACGACCGCAAAAAAGTGAGCAGGATTCTACTCTGCAGCGGCAAGATCTATTATGAATTGGATCAAATAAGACGCGAACAAAATCGTGATGACGTGGCCGTACTTCGGTTGGAGCAGTTATATCCACTGCCTGCAGAGCAGCTATGTGAGATACTCGATACCTATCCGTCAAACACACCGGTTTTCTGGGTGCAAGAAGAACCGCAAAACATGGGAGCGTGGGCGTTTTTGCGGTTTTATTTCGGCGACAGAATTGCCGGACGCGAATTTCACGGTNTTACGCGACCAGCATCCGCGAGTCCCGCCACAGGTTCCGGAACCAGTCACAAAATTGAACAAGACATCATCCTCCAGCAAGCGTTTGAACGTTCATGAGCGACCAGATTGAAATAGTTGTACCACCCGTTGGTGAATCGATTACTGAAGTGTTTATTGGCGAATGGTACGTTGGCCAGGGTACCTATGTCGAAAGTGATGAGAATGTCGTTGCTTTGGAATCGGATAAGGCGACATTCGACGTACCGGCGCCAGTCTCCGGTAATGTGACGAAAGTACTGAAAGCAGCTGGCGAAACAGCGGAAATCGGCGAAGTCATAGGTTACATGACGCCGGCGGAAGCACCGGCTTCAGATACGCCGCCCTCCGCTAAACCAGTCGCTGTCGACGCCAAGCAACCAGCAGCAGCCAAGCCAGTCCAAAGTGCCAGCGGCAATTCTCGGCACGTTATGCCGGCAGCCGAACGCATGTTAGCGGAAAGTGGAGTCCCCGCGTCGGCAGTGCAAGGGACNGGACCGCGTGGACGCGTTCTGAAAGAAGATGTCGCGGCACATCTGCGAGACGGTAGCTCCAAACTATACGGGTCGCGGGAAACCAAGTCCGTGATGCTCAGCCCGATTCGTCGCACGATCGCTGAGCGATTAGTCGAAGCACAGCAGACGGCGGCTTTGCTGACTACCGTCAATGAAGTTGACATGACCGCGGTTAAAGAGCTGCGTGTTCAGTATAAAGATAGTTTCGAGAAAAAATATGGCATTAAGTTGGGTTTTATGTCGTTCTTCGTGCGGGCAACCGTAGACGCTTTACAGCAGTTTCCGGCCATCAACGCCAAGCTGGGCGGTAACGAAATTGTCTATCACAACTACTGTGANATAGGCATCGCCGTCGGTGGTGGCAAGGGTTTGGTTGTTCCGGTGCTGCGAAATGCGGAAACCATGAGCTTCGCTGACATTGAACATGCCGTGCGTGATTTCGCATTACGAGCACAAGCGAACCAGATCGAACTCGATGAACTGGAAGGCGGCACATTTACCGTGACCAATGGTGGCGTGTACGGATCGCTGTTGTCGACACCGATCGTCAATCCACCGCAAAGTGGTGTGCTCGGCATGCATGGCATCTTTGATCGTCCCATCGCCGTGGACGGGGAAGTTGCTGTTCGCCCGATGATGTACATCGCTTTGACCTACGATCATCGCATCGTTGACGGCAAAGATGCAGTGACATTCCTCCGGCGAATCAAAGAGGCCATCGAGGATCCTGCTCGACTAATCCTGGAAGTGTAGTATTTGCAATTTGACCTTCAAATTTCCGCGTTGGTATACAAGTAGACTTAGGTACAAATGTCCGATTCTTTCGATCTTATCGTTATTGGCGCGGGACCGGGGGGTTACGTCGCCGCGATCCGCGCTGCTCAATTGGGACTGAAGACAGCCGTCGTGGAACGCAAAACAAAACTGGGTGGTACCTGTTTACGCGTCGGATGCATTCCCAGCAAAGCATTACTGGAATCGACCGAGTTGTTAGAACAGGCACAGCATGAATTCGCCGAGCGTGGGATTGCGGTGGGCACTGTACAAGTCGACCTGGCACAAATGATGGCCCACAAGGCTTCCGTCGTCGCACAACTCAACGGGGGAATCCAGGGACTAATGAAGAAAAATGGTGTCACGCGTTTATCAGGGCACGGACAACTTCTAGGAGCGGGAGGCGTAGCTGTCGTCAATGACGACGGTCGCGAAGAGTATGNGGCGCAGAATATACTCATCGCGACGGGAAGCGTCTCGTCGTCATTTCCAGGTATGGAACCGGATGGTGACCGCATTGGCACCAGCACGGAAGCCCTCTCATGGCAGGACATCCCGGAACGTTTGGTTGTCATCGGAGCGGGAGTCATTGGGCTCGAATTGGGAACGGTGTGGCGACGCCTCGGGTCAAAGGTCACTGTGTTAGAGTATCTCCCACGAATCTTACCCGGCGCGGACGCGCAGGTTGCTCGCGAAGCACAGAAAATTTTGTCGCACCAGGGCATGGAATTTTGTTTGAACACACGAGTGAAGCAAGTCACATCCGATGGCACCGTTTGTCGGATCGAAATTGTCGATGCCGAATCAATCGAATGCGACCGAGTCTTGATATCTGTCGGCCGGTCGCCCTGCACGGATGGGCTTGGCTTGGAGGCTGCCGGCGTCGAAACGGACGAGCGAGGCTTTATCTGTGTGAGTCGATCGTATCGCACAACTACTGAGGGAGTATTCGCCATTGGCGATGTCATTGGCGGTGCGATGCTGGCCCATAAGGCGGAGGAGGAAGGCATCGCGTGTGTTGAAGGGTTGGCTACCGGGCACAATCACATCAACTACGCTACAGTACCTGCTGTGATCTATACCGCGCCCGAGATCGCCTCGGTAGGACGAAACGAAGAAGAACTCAAAGAAGCTGGTCAGAAGTTCCGCGCCGGGCGTTTTTCCTTCGCTGCGAACGGTCGAGCACGAGCGGCCGGCAGGATGGAGGGCTTCGTGAAAATCCTCGCTGACGCCGAAACAGATCGTGTGCTTGGTGTACACATCATCGGCGCCCACGCCGGTGAGCTCATTGCAGAAGCCGCCGTGGCAATGGAGTTTGGCGCTAGCAGTGAAGACATTGCCCGTTGTTGTCACGCCCATCCAACGTTGGCGGAAGCTGNCAAAGAAGCTGCACTCGCCGTCGATGAGCGGGCGATACACGCGTGACGGCGAAACGTACTCGTAGGGTTAAAAAACTTAGCCGAACCCAAATCTCCAGCAATCAAAGTCAAGAATGACTCGCTGCTAAGATCGATTTCGGCCGAAGNCTCCGATGCGCCGACTTGGTTTGGTCGTCAAATCTAATACGGTCGGTAACAAGNAGCAGCGCTGCCGCCCGTGGGGTCAAAAAACTAATTCGAACCCGAAACCNTAAGAAACAAAGGTTAGATNGACTCGCTGGCAGGACCGATGTCAGCCGAACTCGCTGGCTCGATACTGCGCAATCGTGACGTGTCGCACGGCCGGTCGACAGAACGCATGTCAACGTTTTCCCCTGCTGCAAAGTAAATTGAAGATTGCGTCAAGCCGTATGATCGTGAAGCTTTCAAAAGCGTCGCGGTCATGTCCTTCGTGCTTCAGCCCTGGCAGTTCTACATAGTGCTTTTCTCCGGTTGCATGAACCGGCAGCAGCAAGAGGTTATCGCCTATCTGCGAACACAGAGAATCAAGTGCTAAAGGAGAAGTTGAGAAGGAAACGGATTCTTCTCACTGACGAGCAGCGATGTCGTTTGGCGGCCAAGGGGAAGATTCTGGGATGAAACCGGCTTCAAGAGTTCGGCACGCTGCTCATACCGGACACGATTCTATGATGGGACCGATTGTTGGTCGCCAATAAGTGAGACTATTCCGTTAAGCGAAGGCTTGGGCAANGACGGATTCGTCAAGTGAGTGACTTGATCATTCGTTTCGCCAAGGAGAATCCGACCTGGGGATTCGATTGGATCCAGCACGCGTTGGTCAAAGTTTGTTACCACATCTCTGATACCATCGTCGGTAACGTCCTCAAACAGCATGGCTTTGAACCAGCTTGCGATAGAAAGCGATCGACCAAGTGGTCAACATTTCTCAAAGCCCACTGGGATGTACTTGTCGCCATCGATTTCATGACGGTAGAAGTTTGGACGAAAAGTGGTCTGGTGACTTTCTATCTTTTGTTTGTCATGGAATTGAGAACAAGGCGTGTTTATTTTGCGGGCAGTACGACCAGCCCCGACGAAGTTTGGATGAAGCAAGCTGCTCGAGAATTCACAGCGTGCGACGACGGATTTCTCGACGACCACAAGTGTCTCATCATGGACCGCGACACGCGGTTCTGTGAATCGTTTCGCGAACTGCTTAAGCAATCCGACGTTGAGCCCGTCGTCCTACCGCCACGTAGCCCCAACTTGAATGCACACCTCGAGAGATATTTTTGACCGCTGAAATCCGAATGTCTGGAGAGAATGATTTTCTTTGGGTAGCGGTCGTTGCGAAATGCCTGCCACCAATTCGTCGACCACTATCACACCGCGCGAAATCACCAAGGTTTGGAAAACCAGATCATTGAGCCCGGAAAAGAAGTTGGCCAACGTGTCGGTGAAATGGAATGTCGCGAGCGACTTGGTGGCATGCTGCGTTACTATCGTCGCGCTTCTGCGTAGCTGACACTTTGGAATCTGTGGATGTACTTCAGCGCTGCCGCTATGCACGCATTGTGAAATTCTGTGTTATCCCAAAAGGATTTGGTTGCGTTGCTCGGAGTGTTCGGCTGAGATTCTGATTCTTGATGGTCATTTTCTAGCGTAATTCGACGGCCGGAGTGCTCGTTCCAGTTTTTTGACCGGACGGGTTCTACTTACGTGCGACGGGTGATCAATTCCGGAAAGCTACGCATAAGGTGTCGGAAGCCGTCGGAGCAGATCGGAAGTCGGAAGGCCCAGATACGCAAAACGCCCAGGAAAAAGACTTGTTAGCCTTAAATCCCGGGCGTTTAATGAGACCTGAAGTGACCCCTACGGGACTCGAACCCGTGTTGCCGGCGTGAAAGGCCGGAGTCCTAGACCGCTAGACGAAGGGGCCGTCTTTCAGAAAGGGCGAATGTAACGGCGAGGAGCCTTTCTCGTCAAGGTGAGAACAATCTCTTGTTTACCCTTTCAGTGTTAAAACCGCGAATTCATGCGCGCTGTAACAGAAGCCGCAAGCGTTTTACGAGAGAAATGGTAGCCCATTCCAGATGAGAAGAAAAAAAGCAGGGGCAGTCCCTCTCTTATTCGGCAGCATCAGGCTCTGGTGCCGCCTCTTCTTTGGACTGCTCGCTCCGCTTGATCGCCTCATAGACTTCCCGACGATGAACGGGCACTTCCTTGGGGGCTTCCACCCCGAGTCGAACTTTATCGCCTCGGATTTCAACCACAACAACGGTGATGTCGTTGTTGATGACGATGCTCTCATTCTTCTTTCGCGATAGCACCAACATACTTCCATTCCTTCGCTGTGAATGTTCGCCATCCCGTATTTGGCGACGTCAAACTAAGTCTGAGTCAGACTGATCCGTGTTTTCTGGGGGTACGCATCAACGTCGATTTTTCGAGTCAGCCTACAATTCACTCTACGTGCCCTGATAGATGAGTCAAGAAAACGGCATCGTTAAATCGTGGCTCGGAACGATAAAATGAACAGTTGGCACGCAATTCGTACCCATATTTGTTACCCGTTCTTCTTCTTTTGGGGGGTAGTTATGATCGTTAAGGTTTATCACCGTCTCTAAGTTGTTTCACTGTAGAAGTTTGTGGATTGTTGTGTTGCGCGGGCGGGCTCACGGGCCGGTTGCCGTCGGATGGACGGTGGCCTGAACAACATTCCAGCGAATTTGCGAGACACTTATGCGGAATGATCGGGCGAGGGGGGCTTCAGGGAGCCGCCGAGAACGCTCCTCTGTGGGATCGCTCAACCGCTTTCCCTTCGCTCTGGTTGCTTGTTTGGCGTGTAAATCGGGATCCCAGGAGCAGTAGCGAGTCCTCAAACCCGCTCGGTTGGACTGGCTCCGTGGCCACCTGTGATCAGATTGACGTAATTGACTGGCGGCATTGTCTCGCTTCAGCAGGCGCATTGTGGCGATGATTCAGGAGTTGAATATCCGGGAAGACAATATCCGGGAAGACCTGGGAGAGCCGCGAATGAGCGCGGCAGTGGTTCACGACGGCAGTTTCGTCGATTTACGAGATTGCTCCCGTCTTGCTTCGAGGAGCGAGCAACCATCGGTTGCGGAGAAAATCCACCTGCTTATAATTCAATAAGCCTACGTGGCGTCGCCCGGCTCGCGTAGGTCTGAACTCCTATGGTCAGAGCCCGTCCTGGAGGGGCTCGTAAGCGGGAGACACGAAGATGCTTAGTTGGCTGCGGAATGTTGTCCAAGCGATTATCACGGTGGCAAAAGGTCTGTTTGTGACATTGCGTTACTGGCTTGTCACCTATCGATCGGATCGCGGCACCTTCACTGAGAATTTCGAATATCCCGAGATGCCGGTACCGGTTGCGGCTCGCTATCGGGGCTTTCACCGTTTTGACCTGACGACCTGTATCGCTTGCGATCAATGTGCCAAGGCTTGTCCAGTTGATTGCATTTATATCGGCAAAGAACGCGTAGACGGCGGGCGGGGCTTTCAGGTCACCGGTTACGCGATTGATTATTCGAAATGCATGTTTTGTGCTCTCTGTGTTGAGCCTTGTCCGGTGGACTGCATCTTCATGGGGGCCACGCATGATTTGAGTTGTTACAGTCGCGATGGATGCATTGTCGATTTCTCCCGCTTGCCAGTGGATGTGGCTTGGGGACGTTCGTCACTCAATCCAACCGCGGTTGCCCAGTCGAAGGTGATCGCTGAGCCCGTTCATGGTGGGCCGAATCAGTAATTGGAATGCAGCTTTGAATGAAGCGGTTGCGAGGTTAAGGTTATGAATAGCACGATTCAAAAACCTACGAAGCTTTTTACTGTGGAAGAAGCCAACCAAATGCTTCCGCTCATTCGAGCGATCGCGTCAGACTTGGTCGCACTCTCATCGGAAGTCATGGAACGCCGCCAGCGGCTTGATTTCTTGACAGAGGGCCGAGATCTTTCGGCCGGCGACGTTTACGGTGATGAATTAGCAGAGGTCGAAAAAGACCTGGAGCGTGATACGAAAAAGTTACATGAGTACGTCGACGAGCTTCGCGAACTTGGAGTTGAATCTAAGGGGCCCGAAGGGTTCATCGACTTTCCGGCAATCATCGAAGGACGGCAGGCCTATCTCTGCTGGAAATTGGGTGAACCGGAAGTACTTCATTGGCATGAAGTCGACGCTGGTTATGAGGAGCGACAGCCGCTGACGGCTGAAACAACCAGCGGCGGGGAGTTTTAAAGCAGCGATCGGATTAACTGAGAGATTCAGTTGTTGCCGACAACCCTTGCAAAAGAGTGCATTGCCAGCGGATTTTTACTTGCCAGCGATACTTGCAGCCTGTTAACGGGCCCGGACGGTCAGATCCGTCCGGCTAATTCCCCTCGACTTATGTGGTAAAGAGATGGAAACCGCGATTGATTCGTCCGTCGGTATCGTTGCCTATTTGGCGCTGTTCGGCGGAGTCGGCTTCGTTTTTGTCTTCGTCAATCTGCTGCTTGGCCGTTTTCTGCGGCCCTCTAATCCGAACGCAGAAAAATTGGAGATCTATGAATGTGGCGAACCGGCGATCGGTTCGAGCTTCGTTCAGTTTGACCTCCGCTTCTATGTTGTCGCGCTCGTGTTCATCATCTTTGATGTTGAAGTTGCTTTCCTTTTTCCTTGGGCGACGGTGTACGGTAAGGTGACTCACGTTGCAGGTGTTCTGGATCCTGGTGTACGCAGCCAGTTTGGTAGCTTTGAGGCGGCCTCGGGTGACGACGACGCGGCGTCCGATTCGACTAGGCCTGCCGCTCTGCCGCCGGTCAGCGGTGAGCTGGTGACGCTTTCCGAAGGTTCTTCGCAACCCGAATGGACTGCGGAGGCACTAGCCATGTACCGGGAGATGGGGGTGCGTGATCCGCAGATTCCCCCAATCGCAACGACGTCGGTGGGAACGGCGAATCAGCTCTTGATGTATGGAGATATGAAGCAGAATTTTGCCGGCTTTGCTCAGATACTGTTTGTTGCGGCACTGGCGATTAGTTTCTTCTTTGTTGTTCTGTTAGTGGGATTTGCCTACGAGTGGAGGACCGGAGCTCTCGATTGGGTTCGTTCCGTTTCTAATTCGCCGCCAGCCTCGCTGGAACGAGAGGCTCCAAGATCTTCAAACCCTCAAGAGTCCGTGCTCTCCGCGTAGTTCGCGAATGCATCTCCTCGCCCGCATAGGAAAACCGACATGTCGCTGGTTGCCGACTTGAAAAAGAAATTTGGGGATAAGATCCTCGCCGAAAAGCTCGATGTGATCGATCCGTGGATCGAAGTGTCAGTTGAGGGCCTTTGTGAAGTTGCGACTTACCTCAAGGACGAACCGTCGCTCGCTTTCGATATGCTCAATTGCATCACCGCCGTGGACTACTGTGAACCCGATCCCAAGAAGGCCAAGAAGGTGGATTGGGAGCCGCATCTCGAGGTGGTCTACCATCTCTCGAGTACCACGCGAAAACATACCCTGGTGCTCAAGTTGATGTTGCCTCGTTGGAAAAACGATCAGGAAGGCGAGCTGCCTGAAGTATCAACGGTTTCCGGGATTTGGTCGACCGCCGACTGGCACGAACGCGAAGTTTATGACCTGAGTGGTGTGCACTTCGTCGGGCATCCGAATCTGCGGCGTATCCTGTGTCCCGAGGACTGGGTTGGCTATCCGTTAAGGAAGGATTACGAAATGCCGTTGGATTATCACGGTATCCGAGGTCGTTAGTTCTCCTCCCGCACCATGTTTGTTTCATTTCACGTTTCTCGAGTCCTACATACAACCCGATAGGTGATTTCACCCAATGGCCACGCAAGTCGACGATAAGATTGTCGAGTTTGATGTTCGTACCGACGAAATGTTGGTCAATATGGGCCCCCAGCACCCGAGTACGCATGGTGTGTTACGGCTCGTGTTGCGGACTGACGGAGAAATAGTCTCGGAAGTCACGCCGCATATCGGCTACTTGCACCGTTGTGCGGAGAAGATCGGGGAAAACGTCACGCCACGACAGTGGATCCCCTACACAGATCGCATGGATTATCTCGCTGCCATGAACATGAATCTTGGCTGGGCGATGTGTGTGGAAAAACTGCTGGACCATCAGCTTTCTGAAAAAGCTAAGCATCTACGCGTCATCATTTCCGAACTTGGACGTATCGCAAGTCATCTCGTCGGAATGGGAACCTACGGCCTCGACCTCGGGACTTTTAGCCCGTTTCTCTATGCCTTCCGTGAACGTGAGAAGATTCTTGACTTGTTCGAGGATGTTTGCGGAGCTCGACTCACCTACAGCTATATCACGCCCGGTGGTTGTACTGCTGACCTTCCTGACGGCTGGCTCGAGAATTGTGAGCAGTTCCTGCAGCAGTTGGAACCGGTGATTTCAGAATATCACACGTTGCTCACGACCAACGCGATCTTCATTAAGCGAACCTGTGGAATTGGTCTGCTTACCCCGGAAATGGCGCTGGATTACGGCTGCACCGGTCCCGTGCTACGAGGCAGTGGCGTTGATTATGATCTCCGCCGTGACGGTGAGGAACGCTACACGGAGATGTACGACGGTTACGCCTTTGAAGTCATTGTTCAGAAGGATGGAAACTACCCTCGCGATCATGATTATCCTTCGGTGCCGGTCGACGCCGTGTTAGGCGATTGCTGGCATCGCTTTTATGTGAGAATGCTTGAGGTAATGCAGGCCATCGATTTGGTTCGTCAGGCAATGGACCGCTACCGATCGGCGGAAGGCGATTGGGGCATCCCGATTAAACTCACGCAAAAACTGCCGAAGGGTGAGGTTTACCTCGAAACCGAGGCCCCGAAAGGGCAGATGGGCTTCTACCTGGTGAGCGATGGATCGCCGATTCCATGGCGAGTTCGAGCCCGCAGCAGTTCTTTCAGTAATCTTTCGGTCACTCACGAGCTCTGCCGAGGCATTCCGATTGCGGACGTTCCGGCCGTCGTGGGCTCCCTCGATGTTGTCATGGGAGAAATTGACCGATAGGGAAACCATTTTCTCGATTTGCGGGGCTTGTTTGTCTATGACACATTGTGCATTATCTCTCGAGCTCTACACATTTAGCGCACCTTTAACTTGTAAAGCGACATCGGCTGGAAGCCGATGTGATTAATCACGGTGGCCGACAATCTAAATAGCCTGTTTTCCGCGTCTGCCGGCCACTGGCTGGGCTTCATCATTACGGCGCTAATACACATTTTCCTGCTGATCAATGTGGTCGCCGTCGGGGCACTGCTCTTCATTTGGATGGAGCGTAAAGTCTCCGGACGTATCCAGGATCGGTTGGGACCGACTCGTGTTGGCGGAAGGTTTGGTTGGTTGCAGACTTTGGCGGATGGCCTAAAGCTCATCACCAAAGAAGACCTTATACCGGGGGCAGCCGACTCGCTCTTGTTTCGGATGGCTCCTTATCTGAGTTTTGCAGCGAGCTTTACTGCGTTCCTGGCCTTGCCCTTTGCGGCAGGCTGGGTCGGCCGTGAGATCAATACCTCTGTCTTCTTCATCCTGGCCATTCTCGGATTGGAAGTTTTTGGGGTTATCTTGGCCGGTTATGCCAGCGGTTCGAAATGGTCGCTCTTCGGCGGGATGCGCGAGGCAGCTCAAGTGGTCAGCTATGAAGTACCGCTGGGGCTGTGTGTCATTATTCCCGTGATGATCTGCGGCACGATGAATCTTGTAACCATCGGTGAGATGCAACGGGGAACCGTGAATAACTGGTTGATTTTTCACGATCCCTTCACCTTCTTTGCCTTTTGGGTTTATTTCACCTGTGCCATGGCCAGCGTGAACCGAGCTCCGTTTGATTTGGCTGAGGCCGAAAGTGAATTGGTTGCCGGTTTCCATACCGAATATTCCGGGCTGCGATGGAGTATCTTTTTCATGGCAGAGTACGGATCGATGTTTGTCGTCAGTGCACTAGCAGTAATCCTTTTCTTCGGCGGCTGGAATGGTCCGATTCCGATCTTCGCCGGACTTGCCTATGAAGCAGGTGAAACCGCTTTCAGTTGGGGCGGTTATTTTGCCAATCTGGCCGGCTGCCTTAACTTCCTACTGAAAACAGTCATCGGCGTCACCGTGATGATGTGGGTACGTTGGACCTTGCCTCGTCTGCGTATCGACCAGGTAATCACGATGTGTTGGAAATACTGTGTGCCGATTTCTGCGGCATGCTTTGTGGGTGTCTTGGTGTGGCAGACCTTGGCCTTGCCGACCGCCGCGGATCTCGATCGCATCACCATCCGTGAGAATTGGGTCCTGGTCGCTTTTGAAGAGCCTGAAGTGAATAATCCAGCGGATCCCGAGGTCGAAACGACGGTGCCGGAAACGAATGAAGCGGAGAGTGGCGAAGCTGCCGAGTCAGCAAGTGCCGTAGAATCGTCCACCACTCAGCCCGTTGCGAACGTGGCCGAAGATGGTCAGGTTGCGATCGAAGCGAAGCGTCAGTCAGGAGGTCGTCAGTAATGTTGAATGCGATCAACTGGCATTCGTTCTTATTCCTGCTGTTTGGCGGGATGTCCTGCTTCTTCGCCTTGGGCGTGCTGCTCTCCAGCAACGTTGTGCGGATGGCCTTCTATCTGATCGTGTCGCTGACAGCGACGGCAGGACTCTTTTTCCTGGCCGGTGCCAAATTCGTCGGCGCCATGCAGATCATGATCTACGTCGGAGGTACGCTCGTCTTGCTGATCTTCGGTGTCATGTTGACCGCGCAGGCAGCGTTTGTGTCGATGAAGACCAAGAGTAGCGATTGGGTGTTGGCGTCCATTGTGGGGGCTTCCCTGTTCGCACTCCTCTTTGTCGCGGTAGTTTCTGTCGAAGATTGGCGCGTGCCTCGAGAAGATCAATCGGCACTGACGGTCACCGAAGGCGAGTCCGCGACCCTCCTCGGTTGGAGCTTGATCGGAATTCGCGTCGATAAAGAAGAACAACCCGATCCACAGCTGCAGTCGGGAATGTCTGGCTATTTGTTGCCCTTTGAAATTATCTCAATCCATTTACTCGTGGTCTTGATCGGAGCGGCCTTCCTGGCTCGTACGAAGACCATTGTCTTTCATGGATCAGCTCCTGCCCGAGTATTTTCAATGTCCTATAGCGACATCTACTTCTCGTGGAACGGTCGGGCTCCGCGTGAGATCTTTTGGTTGCACGGAGTCATCGTGCTCAAGGCAATTTATATATTGGCCGCTGCCATCGATTGGTTTCTCATTCCGAATGATTTCCCGCTACTCACCGCTGAGAACGGGGCGAATGGTTTGGGGTGGTTGACCGTGATCGTCGCCCTTTTGCTGATCTATCCAGCAATCGTGATTCGGATCAAACGCTGGCACGATCGAGATAAGCGGGGACTATGGGTGCTGTTACCTTTTATTCCCGTCATCGGTGTGATCTGGGAAATCGTCGAATTAGGATTCCTGCGAGGTACGGTCGGCACCAATCGCTTTGGTGAAGATCCCCTGCAATAGGCAAATATGAGTTTACTTACCGAACCAGTTGGCGTTTCGCATTTTTTAGTCGTCGGCGCGGTCATGTTTGTGACCGGGGCGATTTGTATGGCGACGAAGCGTAACGCGCTCGGAGTTTTGATGGGCATTGAGTTGGTTTTGAATGGAGCGAATATCAATTTCGTGGCGTTCGGAAGCAAGTACCTGCGAGAGGAATCGCTGGGACTAGATGGCCAACTGATTGCTCTTTTTGTGATTGTGCTGGCTGCCGCTGAAGCGGCCGTTGCCTTGGCCATCGCACTTAGTTTTTACAATAACCACGCCACGATTGACGTGGACCAGGCTGACGAATTGAAGGGCTGATGGATATCGCGGTCGTCCTATCTTGGTTGTTGGGTTTAGCGGTCTTGCTTCCGCTCGGTTCGTTCGTGCTGATTTTCCTCTTCGGAAATCACATGGGCAAAGGCGGGAAGCAGGCGAGCGTTTGCGCTACAGCTGCAATTCTTTCGTCCTGTATCCTTTCCATGATCGCTCTCGTGATCTGGCTGAATCATCATCCACCCGGTGGCCATGGAAGCCACGGTGATCATGGGGACGCAGCCGTTAGTACCGACGGCGAAGCGAGTGAATCAGGTGTTGGGACCGATGGTGAAACAAGCGAGTCCAGCTCGCATCACGGCGATGATCATCACGGCGATGCCCACCACAGCGATGCTCACCATGGTGATGCCCATCATGGTGATGATCATGGGCATCATCATGCGGAACCTCCACCTTCGTATTTCCGGGAAGTTTATACGCTCGGGGACTTTGGGACCGGGCAGCGAATTTCCATCAGTGTTTACATTGATACCCTGACGGTCTGCATGTTTTGCATGGTGACGTTAATCGCCACCTGCATCCACTTCTATGCATCGGGTTATATGCACGATGAGTTGGAAGGTGATGACTATGTTGACCATGAAGTGACCATGGACGACGGCAGTCACCTGCACCGCCCCGGACGATATCATCGATTCTTCCAGGCGCTCTCCCTCTTCTGCTTCAGCATGTTGGGATTGGTGCTCTCTGGCAATATCGCCATGACGTTTGTGTTCTGGGAACTAGTGGGTATTTGCTCCTATTTCCTGATCGGTTTCTATGTCGAACGGAAGAGTGCTTCGACGGCTGCGAATAAAGCGTTCATTGTGAATCGCGTCGGCGACTTCGGAATGATCATCGGTTTGATGGCATTGTGGGGAAGTCTCGGGACGTTTTCCTTTGGTGGCGACGATGGAATCTTCGCACAGGTTCGCTCGCCCGCCAACGAATATGCATTGCAAACTCCTGATGGAATGGTGAGAGCAGCCGCCCATGAGCAAGTGGCGGAAGTGGTCATGGCCCAAGGCCAAGACGCGACTGCTGGTCAGATTCAAGCCGCCGTTGCGGCCAAGATTCCTGAATGGCGAGATGCCGAAACCAGCGGAGTTGCTGGTGGCTACGGACATTGGCTGATGATCATTGCCGGATTGGGGATCTTTTGCGGATGTATCGGCAAGAGTGCTCAGTTTCCGCTCCATGTTTGGCTGCCGGATGCGATGGAAGGGCCGACTCCCGTTTCCGCCCTCGTGCACTCAGCGACGATGGTCGCGGCCGGTGTGTTCCTGGTTGCTCGCTTCTTCCCGGTGTTTACGCCGGAAGTCCTGTTCGTGATCGCCTTGGTCGGCACGGTGACTTTGTTCCTGGCTGCGACAATCGCCATCACGGCGACGGATATTAAACGAGTCCTGGCTTATTCAACGGTGAGTCAGTTGGGTTATATGATGCTTGCCTTGGGGCTCGGTGGTTGGCTCGCGGGTGTCATGCATCTGTTTACCCACGCCTTCTTCAAGAGCTTGCTCTTTATGTGCAGTGGATCGGTGATCCATGCTGTGCATACGAATGAGATGACCGAGATGGGCGGCCTTCGCAAGAAAATGCCTTGGACGGCCTACACCATGTTGATCGGCTGTCTCGCCATTGCCGGAGCTGGTTTGCCCTTTGCGATTACCATCGGTCATGACTACTACGGCTTTGGGTTCAGCGGTTACTATTCGAAAGATGCGATCGTCGAACAAGCCTTGTCATTCCGAAACACCAACCCCGGTTGGGGCAATGTATTCTTCCTGGCTGCTGCGGGTGGCGCTGCGATTACTGCGTTCTATATGTTCCGTCTCTGGTATCTCACCTTTGCCGGAACTCCCCGAGATCAAAAGCGGTATGACCATGCCCATGAATCGCCCCCGGTCATGTATCGTCCACTGATTCTGCTCGCCGTGCTGGCGATCGGTGTCGCCTGGGGCCCCTTGCAAGGAATCGTGTTTGGCCTTCTTGGCCTGCTCGGCTTCGGTGCGTTCTATCTGATTTCACGAAATAAAGGTACTGCTGACGATCATCATCTGCCGGCCAATCCTCTGCTGGTTTCTGCTGGCATTAGCGGTTTGGTGCTGGTGATGGGCTTGATCTGGTCGACGCCCTCTCTCGGCGATATCAATCTTGGAAATCTGTTGGAACAGGCTCGGCCCGCGGGTACTTTGCCGACCGAAGAAGCTGCCCTGTTTAGCATGACTTGGCCCAACGAACATGACAGTCACGAGGCTCCCATTCGAGTGCCTGCGACCTGGATCGCCTTCCTGACCGCTTTCGGCGGGTTCTTCATGGCGACGATGTTTTACGGTCTTCGTAAATTGGACGCTGCTGAAGCTCAGCGAGCTTTCTCGCCCATTCACAAGTTCTTGTTGAACAAGTGGTGGTTCGATGAGCTCTTTGACTGCATTTTTGTTCGGCCCTGCCACGTGGTGTCAAATTGGATTTCCAAATTTGACCGCACCTGGATCGATGGCTTGATTGACTCCTTGGCATGGGGGACGCGCGTGTTTGCCAGGTACTTGGAGCGAATTGCAGACCGGACCCTTGTGGATGGATTTGTAAACGGTATTGCAGCGATTACCTATCGGTGTGGTGCGTCACTGAGACGTATTCAAACCGGTAATCTGCGGCAATACGTGATGTTTATCGTCGTCGGAACCGTGGTCGTATTCGCGTTGGCAAGCTTCTGGCGTTACGCCCTCGCTCAGTGACCCCCTAGCAAACAAGAACAACCCCGAAACCGTTCGGAAAAGACATACTGATGGACAGTCCCCTTTTTGTTTTTTCGCTGCTTGTGTTTTTCCCTGCGTTTGTGGCCGTCATTTTGTCGTTCATCCCCAAAGGTGGCGATGAATTTGTCAGGTTCGTGACGCTCGGTACCACAATTTTTGCCTTGGTGATCGCCGTCCTCTTCGTGATGATGCCGTTCAATATCGAGCAGGGTTCGATGCAGCAAGTGTTCAATGTCGAGTGGATTCCATCGTTCGATATCGAATACTTCATGGGAACCGACGGGATTAGCCTACCGCTCGTGATTCTGACCGCTTTTGTGGCAGTCTTAGCAATGATCGCCAGTTGGCCGATCACCAAGCACGTTAAAGCTTATTGCATGCTTTATTTGGTGCTGCTTTCCGGAATGTTGGGCGTCTTCCTGGCACTCGATTTCTTCCTGTTCTATGTCTTCTGGGAAGTCATGCTGTTGCCGATGTATTTCCTGATTGGGATCTGGGGCGGACCTCGCAAGGAATATGCAGCCATCAAATTCTTCCTCTACACACTCTTTGGTAGTGTGTTGATGTTGATCGCCATCCTGATGCTGTATTTCAACAGCGATTTGCGACAGCTTTCGACACAGCAATTGGCCGACAGTCACGTACTCGAGCGTTATCTTGAGACGCCAGAGGCGAGTGCGGCAGAAGGTGAAGCCGCTGCGGCTGCAACGCCTGATTATGAAGCTGCCAAGGCGAAAATGTTCAAGGCGATCGAAGATAATGGTCGCAGCTATCACACATTCAATATTCTTGCACTGCAACAGATGGGGCAGCATACCGATCTGTTCTCATCAGAGGATATCTTGTTCGAGGGATGGACGGTTCAGCATTGGGCCTTCCTGCTGCTGTTCATCGGCTTTGTGATCAAGGTGCCTTCGGTCCCCGTTCATACCTGGTTGCCCTATGCTCACGTCGAGGCTCCGACACCGATTTCGATGATTCTGGCCGGTGTATTGCTGAAGATGGGCGGATACGGCATTATTCGAATCTGTTATCCGATCTGTCCGCATGCGGGCTTTGATTTCGCAATGTTCGTATGTGCTCTCGGCGTCATTAGTATGGTGTACGGAGCGTTCGCAGCACTTGCTCAAACCGACTTCAAGCGAATGGTGGCCTATAGCTCCGTGAGCCATATGGGTTACGTGGTCCTCGGTCTGGGAGTCTGGTCGGCTACGGCCGCGAATATGTTCGACTCCTACTCCTGGAATATGGGCATCAAAGGTGCAATGTTCCAGATGATTGGCCACGGCGTCAGCTCAGCCGGTATGTTCTTTATGGTCGGTGTGATTTACGACCGAGTTCACCATCGAAACTTGAATGAATTCGGTGGGCTGTATGGACGTATGCCGGTTTATACCGCTCTGTCGATGATCATTTTCTTCGCTGGGCTCGGTTTGCCTGGTCTGTGTGGTTTCATTGGAGAAGTGTTCGTCGTTTTGGCTGTTTGGAATTTCAGTCACTATCTCGCGATCATCTCAGCCGCTGTTGTGGTCCTGACCGCCGCATACATCCTGTGGGCGATACAACGCGTCTATTTGGGACCGGAATATAAGGGCCCTCATGGGGATGAAATTCGACCGATCACGACTCGCGAATTAACCGTGGCTGTAACGCTGGTTGTGTTCGCCATCTTCTTCGGTGTTTATCCGCGAGCCGTCTTGCGATACATGGATGCGACCATCGACGCACAAGTCGTGAGCCTGACCGAGTGGACCAAGGAAGTGAAAACTCCCGAACTCGAAGGAGCGGAAGGCGACGAGGAAGAAGAATTAGTCAAGCGACAGAATGGCGAAGAACCCGTTGTCCAGACGCCCTCTGCCGACAATGATTCGGATGTTGAGAAAAATATCAGGGAGTTCGAGGAGAATGTAGCGTCTTCGGAAACAGGAACCGTTTCCGATGTCGCTCCAGAGCTGTTGGTAAATGACGTTTCCCTCGGTGTTCGCTAACCGCAATCCCGACCTTCCCAAGATTTCATTGAGAGTACGTAAAAGTGCAGTTACACGAAATCGCAGCTGAATTCATCAAAGACACGCAAGCCTCCATGTGGCCAGGCTTGGCGCCGGAGATCGTTATTTGTTTAACGATCATGTTGATGCTGCTTGTCCGCGTGTTCCGGTTTGGTCGCCTGATACCGGGTGCGGTGATGGCAATGGCGGGCGTGGTCGTGGCTCTCTATTTTCAGCTTGGTTCAGTGGCAGTTGCTGAGTCGCACGAGATCTTTACCGGCATGTTGGTGTTGGACACCTTCACCGTCTATCTGCGAATGTTCTTGCTGGTCTTCGCCTTGCTGTTCATCGTGTTTACGGTGCTGTCGAGAATTCCTGATCAGGAAGATGCGGTCGATTTTTACTGCCTCGTCCTCGGAAGTACGCTCGGCATGTGCCTGATGGCCTCTGCGAATCATCTGCTGATCGTTTTTCTTGCGGTCGAAATGGCCAGTGTGCCTTCCTATGCTCTGGCTGGACAACTTAAGTTTCAGCGGAAGAGCAGTGAAGCCGCTTTGAAGTATGCCGTCTACGGTGCCGGTGCTGCGGGCGTCATGCTCTACGGTATCAGTCTCGTTGCCGGGGTGATGAATACAGCTCACCTTCCCACGATCGCTCTTGAGTTGACCGAACGACTTCCCATGATGTCGGGCCAGGAACTGATGGTGCTCGGGCTTGGCGGATTGATGATCATGGTCGGGCTGGCCTTCAAACTGTCGGCCGTCCCCTTCCACTTCTGGTGCCCGGACGTTTTCGAAGGAGCGTCGGCTGAGGTTAATGCTTTCCTTTCAATCGCCTCGAAAGCGGCCGCCTTGGCTCTGTTGGTGCGAGTGGCTGTCGGAGTTTCCGTGCCGTCCGTTTCGGAATCCGTGGTCGAGGCAGCCTCGGCTCCAGCCGCGGTGCATGCGACTGCCATGGTGGCAGACGAAGCCGATATCGAACCCGTCGCGACTCCGGCCGGAGATCCGCTGATTCCGGTTCGTCACTTTATCGGCCTGCTCGTGGGTGGACTTGCTGCGGTGACCTGCACTTTTGGCAATCTTGCCGCCTACGCTCAGACGAACATTAAACGTCTGATGGCGTACTCGACGATCGCTCATGCCGGCTACATGATGTTGGCCATTCCCGCTGCGATCGAAGCGGCAGGTGTCGCTCCCGAGGTTGCTCGGAATTCAATTGCCGCTCTAGTGATGTATGTCTCGGTCTACCTGCTGATGAATCTCGGTGCTTTCGCAGTGATCGCTTTCTTCCGCAACTCGTTGCAGAGTGAAGAAATTGCCGACTACTCGGGGATCGTGAAACGGTCGCCGATCATCACGGTCGCGTTCGCCCTGATTCTGTTTAGCCTTGTCGGTCTGCCGCCGCTGGCTGGATTCTTTGGGAAATTCGCCATCTTTGCCGCTCTTGCGGATTCATGGCGAGTGACTGGGCACGTTTACTTGCTATGGCTGCTTGTCATTGGCGGTATCAACACCGCCATTAGCTTGTTCTATTACTTGCGAGTGGTGAAGGTCATGACGATTGATCCCGAACGAGATGGAGCTCCCGTGCCTTTGGCACCGATTTCCTTCTTGGCGGGAACTTACGTTTTGATCCTCACGATCCCTGTCGTCACCCTGTTGATTTATATCAATCGAGTCAACGAATGGACGCAGGACGCTGCGAAACAACTCTTCTAAGGAACTTCCTCGCGGATGGGTTAGAGATGATGACGGTTGATGTCCTGAATCGATTGTTGGCGATGCACAGCCGCTCTTTGCCGACCTACTTGGTCAGCGCACCCCCGTGGTATCCCGAGAGCGATTCCAATGCAATGGTCGCCCTCCGTCATGTCGCGGAAGACCATGCTCTGATGGTCGATCGCCTGGGCGCTGAAATCATGCGTGAACATGGTGCGGTGAAAGCGGGTGAATTCCCCATGACCTACACCGACCTGCATGATCTGTCCATCGATTTCGTCCTGCGTCAGGTGGTCTCTGAACTTCAGGGAAATCTGGAAGAGATTCAGACCTGTATGGATCAGTTGCAAAATGCCCCTGCCGCAAAGGCTTTAGCCGAAGAGGCGCTCGGAGCCACTCAAGGGCATCTCGATAATCTTATTAGCCTCGAATCCGTTTCGTAGTTTTTCGTTCCCAGGATGTCGAGGAACGTGATGAATCCACGAGAGCTGTTCGATACGCATCTTCACCTCGATGATGAGCAATTTGCTAACGATCTTGATGGGGTTGTCCAACGAGCTCAGCAAGCTGGTGTGGCTCGCATGATTGCGGTGGGAACGACGGCTGCTTCTTCGGCCGCATCGATTCGTTTGGCCAATCAGTTTCCGGCCGTTTTCGCCGCAGTTGGGATTCAACCGAACTATTGCGCTGAAGCACTGCCCGGCGATTGGGACGAAGTTGTCGAACTGTCAAAGCTACCGCGCGTCGTTGCGATCGGCGAAACGGGACTCGATCGCTATTGGGATCATACGCCGTTCAATGTTCAGCAGGATTACTTCGACCGTCATCTTCGCCTTTCGCGGGAGACCGGTTTGCCGTTCATTGTGCACATGCGAGATTGTCTGCCCGAAATTCTGGAAATGCTCTATGCTGCTCGCAACGATGGACCCTTGAACGGGGTGATGCACTCGTTTACAGGAGATCTGGAAGGTGCCAACGTGTGCCTCGAACTGGGACTCTATATCAGCTTTGCTGGCATGGTAACCTTTAAAAAGTCAGATGAACTGAGGGCTGTTGCCGCTGAAATTCCCGCTGATCGTATCCTGATCGAGACCGATGCTCCCTATCTGTCGCCGCACCCCAAACGGTCGGTCCGACCGAATGAGCCCGCCCTGATTGTGAATACCGCATCTTGTCTGGCTGAGGTTCGAAGGACTTCCCTGGAAGAATTCTCGCGTCAAACCGACGAGAATGCGCGGCGATTGTTCTCGCGTGTCAGCTAGCGACGAGGACCCGTTAATTTTGCCATGACAAGCCCTCCGCCCTGTGGGCAAATCCTGCGGATGCGCTATCATGGAGCACCGCGATCGTGCAAGATTTTGGAGGATAAGCTATGCCAACCAGCAGCATCGAATGGGCCGAGTCGGGATGGGTTGCCGATTTTCTTGTCAGACGAGGAATTCGACGACTGCTTGGCAGTCGCCTTTCTGAGCAGGCTCAACGCATCTCCGAGCAGGAAGAACTGGCAGATTCTCTTCAGCAGGGACCGCTGTTGGTCGCGGCCGATGCTGCCAATGAACAGCACTATGAAGTCCCGCCTGAATTTTTTCAGGCTGTTCTTGGGTCTCGCCTGAAATACAGCTGCGGTCTCTGGCCTGATCCCGCCACAACGTTGGATGAGTCGGAAAATGAAATGCTACGACTGACGGCGGAGCGAGCGGGACTGGAGGATGGAATGCGAGTTCTTGATCTCGGCTGTGGCTGGGGATCCATGTCGCTCTGGATTGCTGAACACCTGCCTCGTTGTCAGGTGACTTCGGTGTCTAACTCCAGGCCCCAAAAAGAATTTATCGATCGCCAGTGTCGTGAGCGAGGATTTGAAAATGTTGAGGTGATTACGGCCAACGTAGCTGACTTTGATGCACAGCAGCGCTTTGACCGCGTCATTTCCATTGAAATGTTCGAGCACGTTCGGAACCATCGCGAGCTTCTGCGAAGAATTGCCGGCTGGCTTAATCCAGACGGAAAGCTCTTCGTGCATATCTTCTGCCACCGGCAATTTGCCTACCTGTTTGAAACCGAGGGTGACAGTAACTGGATGGGACGCCATTTCTTCACCGGGGGAATGATGCCGTCATTTGATTGGTTTGAGCGGTTCTCGCAAGACCTTTGCGTCGTCGATAGTTGGCAGGTAAACGGCAATCACTACGCCCGTACTTGCGAGGCCTGGTTGCAAAAACTTGACCAACAGAAACGCTCGCTGGAACGGTTGTTCCAGCAAGACTTAACCCGCTCCAACGCCGCTCGCCAACTTCAGCGATGGCGCATCTTCATGATGGCCTGTGCCGAACTTTTTCGTTACCGCCGGGGTGATGAGTGGTTTGTCGGGCACTATCTGTTCGAACCAAAATTGGCTGAATAGCGATCGCAAAACCTGTATTTTTAGAAGGTTTGTGTGATTGTCTAGATTTTTAGTTGTTGTTTGGCTGGTGGCGTATACACTAGTTTTAAACGCCTGTTTGAATTGCGGGTGATGGGGGTGGAACCGAGCAAAGGCGCAGTCTCGCTGGCTGCGACGAAGACGATGACGCAACGAGATGAGGTGCGCAAACGCATATTAATGCGGGCAGGCGAGATCTTCGCAGACCGCGGTTTTCAGAGCGCAACGGTCCGTGAGATATGTCAACGTGCAGAAGTAAATGTGGCTGCTGTCAACTATTACTTTGGTGACAAAGAATGCCTCTACATTGATGCAGTCAAGGACGCGCGGGAATTAATTGCCAGTCGCTGGCCATTACCAGAATGGACCCGCGAGACATCAACCGAGCAGAAGCTGTTGATGTTCGTAACAACCTTTCTTCAGCGATTGCTTAACACCGATCCATCCAATTGGCGGATGAAGCTCTTGTTGCGGGAGATTCTGGAGCCCTCACGTGCTTGTGAGGAGATTATCCAAGAATCGTTTCGACCCTTCTTCGGTGTGTTGCTCGACATCATTCGGGAAGCAGTTGGCCCAAATGTGTCCGAGCATCAACTGCATCAAACCGGGTTTAGCGTGATAAGCCAGTGTGTTTTTTACTTGGCAAACCGTCGGGTGGTTGGAATTATGGTCACCCCAGCGGAACGCGAACAGCATTTCCAGACGGAAATGCTTGCAAAGCATATTACGCAATTCAGTTTTTTGGGAATGAAGAATTCCAGATCTTTACCCGAACCGAATCCAACAAGCGAAACGTCCTAGGGAACGCAAGCACGACGATTTTTTTGAGACATTCGTTCACTGAAGTTGATGACCATGAATAAGAAGCATTTCATTTACAGCATTCCCTTTTTAATTCTGCTCTCGGGTGTTTGTGCTGCCGCTGGATTGATCTGGGCGATGGGCAAATCTCCCGAGAAGAAGAAGGTTGAACGCGATTTACCTCTGGTGGAAACCCAGGAAGTGTTGTCCTACTCAAACGGTTTGACACTAGAGGCTCAAGGGGAAGTCGTACCCTATCGCGAGGTCTCTTTGGCAGCTGAGGTACCCGGTCGTATTGCCTGGAAAAATGCCGACTCTTTAGCCGGTCGATATGTCGAGGAAGGCCAGTTGCTCATTGAACTCGATGTTGCCGATTACGACCTCGAAGTAAAACGAGTCCAGCAATCCATCAAGGAAAACTTGATCAGTGTCGAAGAGGTTGATATCCAGAAGCAAAACAACGCTGAACTACTCGATCTGGCTCAACAGGAGCTGGAGATTGAAAACAAGGATCTTGAGCGAATTCGGTCATTGAACGCTCAACGAGCAACGTCGAAGGCGACGTTAGACGAGGCCGAACAGTCCCGCATCAGGGCTCTGAACGCGGTGCAATTGCAGCAGAACCAGGCTCGTGTTCTCGACAAGAGACGAGCACGACTCTTGCAGGAGAAAGAACGACTCCTCGTTGAACTCGAAAAAGCGGAACTGGATCTCAGACGCACCAAGATTGTGTCACCGATGGAGGGTGTGATTGTGGAGGATCCCGTTGAGGAGGGGGACTTTGTGCAACGCGGGGCACTCCTCTTTCGAATTGAGGATACCTCGAAAGTCGAGGTTGATTTTGACCTGAAATTAGAAGAGTTGCAGTGGATCTGGTCGGGTGAAACACAAGCGAAGGCGAGAACTGTTAACAGTTTCGCCTTGTCGCCATTACCAGTCGAAGTGGTGCTTAACATTGATGGGCGACGATACGCTTGGATGGGAGTTTTGGACCGGTACGATGGAGCAGGTCTCAATGCCGCCACCCGTACCGTACCCTGTGTTGCGGTAGTGGCTGAACACCGGGGGAAGCTTGAAGCCGGTCGAGGTTCGACTGAAGGTCAGGGCGATTCGGACAGTTTTAGCAAGCCACCCGCTTTAATGAGAGGCATGTTTGTTTCTGTACGCATTCCCGATATTCGAGCGTCTCAATCGCTGATCGACATCCCCATCACTGCACTTCGACCTGAAAACAAGGTCTGGCTGCTTGAGGACGGCGCCTTGCGTGTTCGCACAGCGAGCGTTGCTCAGCTATCCAACGATCGTGTCTATCTACTGGCGAAAGAATCGGGGGTTGGAGTGGGTGACCAGGTGATTGTTTCTCCACTTGTGCTGGCTGTCGACGGAATGCATCTAAGGGATTCTGCAGACGGTCAAGGTGAGACGGCGTCAGCTACCTTGGAGAAGCTGCGATGAGACGCATGGTAATGCTGGCGATCAATAACTCGCCGGCGATGAACATTCTAATGGTCGCCATTCTCGTGGTCGGGACAATCTCGATCATGAATTTGCGCCGAGAGGTGTTTCCGGAATTTGAACTGGAAATTGTCTTGGTGACGGTGCCGTATCCAGGAGCGAGCCCGAGCGAGGTTGAAGAAGGGATCTGCCTCAAGGTCGAAGAGGCAGTCCAGGCGATCGAAGGCATCAAAAAGATGACCTCGGTTGCTCAAGAAGGTGCTGGTTCGGTGGTTCTTGAGTTGCGATCGGATGTTAAGGATGTACAGAAGATCGTGAATGAAGTGCGAGGTGAAGTCGACCGCATTCCCAGCTTTCCCGAACTTGCAGAAGATCCAGACATTCGCCAAATCACGCTCCGCGATCCGGCCATCAGCGTTGCTATCATGATGCCCCAAGGTCGAGAACTCGATTCGCTCGAGTTGCGTGGAGTCGCGGAGATGGTGCGCGATGAATTGCTCAGTCTCGAGGCCGTGTCTCAGGTTAATATCAAGGGTGCTCGGGACTACCAGATTGACATCGAAATCGATGAGCAAACCTTGCAGAAATACGGTCTGTCGCTGCAAGAGGTGGCTGCCATTGTCCGTCGAGAGAACCTCGAGGTGCCGAGCGGTAGCATTCTTGGGGATCAGCAAGAGATTCTTCTACGTGGCAAAAATAAAAGGTTAGTTGGGCAAGAAATTGCGGCCTTGCCGCTTGTGTCAGAGCCAGGTGGAGCTGTGCTGACCGTAGGGGACTTGGGGACGGTTAAGGACGAGTTCACCGATGTCGCTGCCGTCAGTGAAATTAACGGTGTACCGGCACTCGTGCTCGATGTAAGCCGGACCCGCAGTGAAGATATGTTGGCGATGACCCAGCAGGTTCGTGACTATGCCGAATCGCGGTCCTTGCCGGGTGGTTATACGATGCAAGCCTATGCAGATCGCTCGGTGGATGTCGACGGCCGTCTCCGACTGCTCGAAAGAAACGGGGCGATGGGTTTGCTGTTAGTGTTCCTTGTACTGGCTGTGTTTCTCGAGATACGCCTCGCGTTTTGGGTGGCGGTGGGGATTCCGGTGGCCTTATTGGGAGCTGGCAGTTTTCTAGTGCTCGGCGGACAAACGCTCAATATGTTGTCGATGTTCGCTTTTCTCCTGGCTCTGGGCATCGTCGTCGATGATGCAATCGTCGTCGGCGAAAATATCTATGCTCAGCGGCAACTTGGAAAACCGAGTTTGCAGGCGGCGATTGATGGGACCGTTGAAGTCATGCCGTCCGTCTTCGCCTCTGTCGCAACGACCATTATCGCTTTCTGTCCCATGTTTTTCGTGACGGGGGTGATGGGCAAGTTTTTTGCCGTCATCCCTTTTGCAGTGATTGCCATGCTTGGCTTGTCACTTTTTGAATGTGCCTTTATTTTGCCCTGCCATTTGTCTCACGAGGATGGCTTAGTTTTTCGCCTGCTTCGCTTCTTCTTCTATCCGCTGGGCTTCGTGGTCAGGATTTTTGCCTATCTGAATCGCAGGTCGGCTGATTTTCTGAAGGTCGTAATCAACGGGGTTTATACGCCCACTCTCCGATGGGCATTAAAGTTCCGGTACGCCGTCCTTGCCGGTGCGGTGGCGATGTTGATGATCGCCGTCAGTTTGCCCGTGGTGGGATACCCTGAATTCATCGTCTTTCGGAAGTTGGATAGTAACTTTATTAAGTGCTCCATCGCGTTTCCAAACGGCACTCCGGTACAGGTTACCGATCAGGCAACACGAAAAGTGGCTGCTGCGCTTGAAGACGCAAATCGGGACCTCGCCGGTGACCACGGTGACCTGCTTGATATTGTCTATCGCTTGGTTGGGTCGACAAGTGGAGATCAAGATTCATTCGAAGGTAGTCTGAGCTTTGGCGGGCATGTCGGAACCGTCGAAGCTGAATTGATTGATACCAGCAAGCGAGATATCAAATCACAAGCTCTGATCGCCGCCTGGCGGAAAAACGTAAGGGACAAGAAGATCGCGGGTATTGAAACGATCAATTTCATTGAACGTTCGTTTGGGCCAGCCGGTAGGCCGATCGAATTTAAGATGCTGAGTTCTGGAGACGATCTCGAACAGATCAAGCAACTCGAAGAGGCTGTTGAACGGTGCAAGAACAAGCTGGCTGATTATGCCGGCGTGTTTGACGTGCAGGATGATTCGTCAGAAGGGAAGTGGGAGTACCGTATTCGTGTTAAAGATGATGCGCAATCTCTAGGGGTCACAACCGGAGACTTGGCCGACACGATCCGTGCCGCTTACTTTGGTGCCGAGGTCATGCGATTGCAGCGGGGGCGGCATGAAGTGAAACTCATGGTTCGTTATCCAAAGGAAGAACGTTCTTCGATCGCCGATTTCAATAAGATCTTTGTTCGTACCAGCGATGGTGGGGAACGCCCGATTTCGGAATTGGCCGAAGTCGACGTTATTCGAGGCTACTCTGAAATTAATCGTGTCAATCAGAAAAGATCGATTACGGTTACCGCTGATGTCGACGAAGAGGCTGGGAATGCACGCAGGATCGTAAAAGACATGCAGGATAATTTCCTGCCAGAATTGTTTGCCGAGTTTCCCTATGTGCAGGTTCGCTGGGAGGGGCAACAGGAGCAAACACAGGAATCCGTCCGGAGTCTCTTGAGAGCAACCGGTGTCGCTCTGTTGGCGATGTTTGTTTTGCTGACCATGCAGTTCAAGTCCTACGTGCAGCCGTTCCTGGTCATGGCGATCATTCCCTTTGGGATTGTCGGTGCTGTACTCGGTCACCTTATCATGGGGTTGCCCTTGACGCTGATGAGTTTCTTTGGACTCGTCGCGCTCACGGGCGTGTTGGTCAACGACTCGATCGTCCTGATCGATTTTATCAATCGCCGAGTGCGGTCTGGCGTATCAATCAATGAAGCCTTGATCGAGTCGGGGAAACGTCGTTTTCGACCTGTCTTGTTGACCTCCATCACTACCATTGCCGGCCTCTCGCCAATTATGTTTGAACAGTCCTTTCAGGCCCAGATCCTGGTGCCCATGGCGGTCAGTTTGAGTTTCGGCCTGATGACCGCCACCTTATTGGTGGTAATCCTCGTACCCTCCTTCTATCGCATTTATTTGGACGTGATCTCGCTGTTTTCCAGCCCCGATCAAGCCCCGCAAATGTCGGTCTCGGCGCCGGCCAAAGAATTGTCTGCCTAGCAAAACTTCGGTCGATATCGAGACACGGATGGGCTACCATAGTTCAGGTTCTGACGATCTCGTTGCGAAAGGGAGTGAATCCATGATTCTCCGAGTATTGATGGTTTTAGTGGCGTACGCATCGATTGCTTCGGTCGCCAAGGCCGAAAAGGAACTTCGTATCGGGATGATTGGCCTTGATACGTCGCATGTCATTGCCTTCACCAAGGCCTTTAACGATCCCAATGCCAAAGGTGATCTGGCGACCATGCGAGTTGTCGCGGGTTATCCAGGGGGCACCGATATTCCGCCTAGCCGAGATCGCGTTGAGCGATTTACGAACGAACTTCGTGAAATGGGGATCGAGATTGTCGACTCAATCCCGCAGTTGCTCGATAAGGTCGATGTTGTCTTGCTCGAGAGTGTTGATGGAAGGCCTCATCTCGAACAAGCTCGTCCCGTCATTGAAGCAGGCAAGCCTTTATTTATTGATAAGCCTGTCGCCGGGTCGGTCAAAGATGCGGTGGAGATCTTCGACCTAGCGAAAAAGCATGGAGTGCCATGCTTCTCCAGTTCGTCGTTGCGATACTCCCCCGAAGTGATCGCCTATCGAGATGACCCGGCAGCGGCAGAACGAGTGACGGGCTGTATCATTTGGGGCCCCTGTTCGGTGCAGCCACCCATGCCCGATCTCTTCTTCTACGGCGTCCACGGTGTTGAGATGTTGTTTACGATTATGGGGCCAGGGTGCGTTTACGTCACCCGCGCCCATACTGATTCCACAGATGTTGTCACGGGCGTCTGGAAGGATGGACGTATCGGGACTTATCGTGGGTTAAGATCTGGAAAAACGAGTTTCGGTGGTATCGTCTTTGAAAAGGACAAGATCGTTGAAATCGAGCGCAGTGGTGGATATCAGCCTCTGCTCGAAGTGATTGCAAAATTCTTTAAGACCGGTGAGGTCCCAATTGACGCCGCAGAAACCATCGAGATATTTCAGTTCATGGAGGCTGCGGACGAGAGTAAACGGCTGGATGGACGCCCGGTTTTATTGAATCCCTAAGCAGAATTACTTCTGGACAGGTATCGCCAACTGGTCGACCGCGGGTTCAACGGTTTCGATGTGTTTGTTAATGGCGTCCTGAAGTTGTTTTAACACTTCCGGTTTCTTCGCCGCGAGATCGAATTGTTCGCCCGGGTCGTGTTCGACGTGATAGAGCAGGGGAGGATCGTGCTTGATCGGTGGACGGCCGTAACGAACGGGTTCGCGTGTCCAGAGGTGGAGTTTGTAAGGTCCTTGACGCACTCCATACAATTCGCCGCGAGTGTAGAAGAACATCGTTTCCCGAGGACTTGCTCCCTCGCCCAGTAAAGCTGGAGTCAGGTCCTCGCTATCCAGAGTTCGATCGGTCGGAAGTTCTGCACCGGCAAGATGGGCGAAGGTGGCCATTAAGTCCAGCGTGCTTCCCATCTCGGTGACGAGTGTGCCTGCAGGGATCTTGGCCGGCCAGCGAAAGATCGTCGGTACTCGCATGCCTCCCTCAAAGGTTGTTCCCTTTCCGGCTCGTAACAGGCCGGCACTTCCTCCTTCCAGTCGAAAACTGAGCCAAGGTCCATTGTCACTTGTGAAAACAACTAACGTGTTTTCGTCACAGCCATTTTTCTTTAAGGCCTTGAGGACCTCACCCACAGACCAGTCAAGTTCCTCGACGACGTCACCGTAAAGTCCTCGAGGACTCTCGTCCGTGAAGGCTTCGGATACATACAGCGGAATATGCGGCATGGTGTGAGGCATGTAGAGGAAGAATGGACGCTCACGATTCGTTTCGATGAATTTGACCGCCTCTTCGGTGTATCGCTTTGTCACCGTTCGTTGATCGACTGGTTGCTCGATGACCTCCTGGCCTCGCATCAGCGGAACGCCACCGGGCTTATGCATGTCGTTCGAATAGGGAATGCCGTAATAACTATCGAAACCATGGGCCATCGGAAGAAACTGCGGTAAATGTCCCAGGTGCCATTTGCCGACGCAGCCGGTTGCATAGCCATTCTCCTTCAGGAGCTCAGCAATCGTGACTTCTTCAGCAGGCAACCCGCCGCCGGAGTTCGGGAACAAAACAACACGTTTTGCCGACGTCATCCCGTTGCGAATGGGAAGTCGCCCGGTTAAAAGGCCGGCTCGACTTGGAGTACAGACAGGAGCCGCGCAATAAAAGCTGCTCCACTTCTGACCCTCTGCGGCCATGCGATCGAGGTTTGGAGTTCGGATCGTTGGATGTCCAAAACATCCCAGGTCGCCGTAGCCCAGGTCGTCGCAGAAAATGACAACAAAGTTGGGCGGTTGTTGTTTGTCCGCAAAACAAGTCTGGGTTGCGAGGATCGAAAGAAAGGTTCCGAACAACAGCGACCGAAACATCGTTGACTCCCTTAAGGTGTGGGTGAGGACTTTGGGTAAACGCTTACTTTAACTTTTTCGCGAGTGCTCGAACCAGAGCCGGTTGAGTTAACGCGAGGTCCTGGTTTTCATGAGGGTCATTCAGGAGGTGGAAAAGTTGGGCTGGCTGTCGGGGATCCGCGGGTTGGATTAGCTTCCACGGTCCCTGAATCACCCAGCGATATAATAGGCTTGCCGAGGGGTCTTGGACGTCCGCGACGTCGTGCGCAAAAATCTCACCTTGGATCTCTTTTCGCGATGATCGCTGAGCTTCATTCAGCAGATTGATTCCCGGCATCTCCTCCGTGGGTTGAAGTCCGCACGCCGCTAAAATAGTCGGCGCGATATCGATGCTGCTTACCAGCGTCGATTCGTCCATCTTTGCCGTGACCGAAGGGGGATAGCGAATCATGATCGGTGTGCGAATTCCACCTTCATTGGGAGATCGCTTTGAGCGAGGTGCATACGCCGATCGGTCACGACGGTTGATCCAGCCGTTGTCGGTGACGTAGACGATCATCGTCGAGTCTCGTAGTCCCTCGTCATCAAGATGCTGGAGCAGCTCACCACAGGTCTCATCGAACCATTCACACATCGCCCAGTATTTGGCGACGGGCAGCGAATCGGTTTTATCTCGATATTGATCGAGCAAACGCTTTGGTGGGTTATGGGGGGTATGCGGTAGGAACGGTGCATACCATACAAAAAACGGTTTCAGTTCGCGTCTCGATTCAGCGATGAAATCAAAGATTGGTTCAAGGCCTTTGCGCCCAATCGTCAGGCCATCATCACCGTGACGTCCACCCGGCTCGGGAAAGCCACGGGTCATCCCCGCGGTGAAACCGCCACGTCGATAGTTGCCCTCCCACCATTTTCCCGATTGGTGAGAACGATATCCTTTTTCGGCAAGCAGTCGAGGAAGAGTCGGAACCTTGTCGATATGGTTGATCAGGTCATGCTGAAGCTGTTGGTAAGCGGGCACCGTTCTGGATTCACGAACCGTTTTCCGGGATAACGGAGCCGGGTCGTTACCCGAGATCTTGTGTTGGCTCGGATAGAGCCCGGTAATCATCGTCGCAAGACTCGGCCGACATAGGCTGGATGGTACGTAACCGCGCGTGAACGTCAAACTTTCAGCTGCGAGCCGGTCCAAGTGCGGGGTCTGAATGTGTTCGTGACCCATGAAGTCATAATCGGTCCACGACTGATCGTCGGAGATGATCAGCACCACATTCGGTGTCTCTGCGATGGCCGATGACAGCGAGAAAAGACAAAACAGGCAGGCGACAAGAGCGGATTGTTTCATAGGAATTCTGGGGTGAAAGGTGAAGATTCGTGCACCGTTAGACGTCATGCTGCCAACATTGTAATGCAACGTACTCGCCGCTGCATTTCACATGTCGAAAGTTTGGTGCGAATTCTTAATTTCGGACCAAACGGATGCCACTCATGGAGTGAGGCCGTTCACAACTTAGAGTGATGTTTTCAGCTCTGCGAACTCAGCAAAGACCAGCTCTCGCGTGCGTAGATCTTCAAACTGGCTATGGCCTCCGGTGTCAGATTTTTTCGCGGCTGAAGTAACCAGAGAAGAATGTTGCGTTTCGAGATCCTCTGCGGTCAGTTCCGAGAGGATCGCTGCGACCGCGTCGGCATAATGACCTTGAGTGAAGGCTAGTACTAGATCGCTCGTCGTGAAATCGCCGTCTCCGTTCCAGTCGCCATCCTCAAAGATCGAATTGTCCTCGATATCGTCCTCGTATTCGCCTACCTGAAAGACTGCGACCAGATCTGAAGAATCGAATCGACCATCTCCGTTAACGTCTCCGACCAACCTCTGATCGACAGTACCGGGCGAACCGCCCAACTGTTGGCTGGGTTTCCAACTGGTCGCTTGTCCCCAGCTGGCGAGATCCGCATTCTTCGGATTGATCAACTCCAGAGAAGCTCCGTCGCCATCGGTCGATGGGTGCCAGTCGTCCAGATAGGCAAATTGTTGGACCTCGAAGCCATCACCCGTCAGGGTCAGAAGCTCGCCGCCATTACTCAGTGCGCCTGACCATTGTCCTGCGACGGGAAAATCCTGGCCGTATCGAAATTCAAAGGCTTCTGTGTCTTCAACAACGAGGATTCGTTGGCCGGGATCAAGATGTTCAATGTTACTTTCTTTGAAGTGGAAATCGACGCCCTGGACATCGCCATCGATTTCGTGGCGTACCAGCTGGGCGCCTCGGAGATCGATTGGAAGCGTGCCGATGTTGGTCAATTCAATGAACTCAAAGTCATCCGCATCGTCGAAGCCCGCAGCGATTTCGGCGGTAGATGGTGCTGCCGGGTGATAATGGATTTCGCTGACTCGCAGCGCATCAACGAGCAGTGAGGTTGTCGCTGGCGTTGCGATGAATTCGACCGGGTCGGACCAATGGCTCCAGTGACCTTGGTTGTCCTTCATGCGGACGCGTGCGCGATAAGAATGTCCCGGCTCGACCGCGGACGTTGGAGGCTTGATTTCGGATGTGAATTCGGAGAGCTCGCCCGACTCCCACGTCGCGTTCCACTCGAGGAACATATCGGCGGTGGGGTCGAAGGTGGGGGCCGACGGATCGGTGATCTCGGCGATTCTCCACTCCATTCCAACAAAGCTATCAGGGCCCTGGGAATCGACGTAGTCGCTCGTCTTGAAGCGAAGTCCGTCGGCAGGGAAGTTTGCCTGCCCAACATAGGTCAGGCTTGGTGTGTTGGGGACGTTGTCGTTGTCGGAGCGTGAACTGGTGAGCAGGCGATCGAGATGTCGAGCGCGTCCGCCGCGGCTAACCGAACCTCCGGGCCAGGTGCCACCTTCAAACGCAAAATTCTTCATGTCCTGTGCCAACGAGTCGATGCCTTGCGTCCCTGGGCCGCTCAGACCGTTGTGCCGTCCTTCTGATGCCGGACCGCCGCGCCAACGAGCAAGATCAGCCGCGGCCAGCGGACGTAGCACATCCGCAAATTGCTCAATCAACGGCTCAATTTGATCGGGCTGCCAGAGTAGATCACGGATTTCACGTAATGTGTTGTAGTAGCTTGGCCAGAACTCTTCCGTGGTTTGTCGATCACTACCGCCTCCGTTGCCTGCGAAGATGCTGTTGTAAACCACGTCGTGGCCGCTGTTCCATGTCGGACCCCAACTGGCATCGGTGTCCCAGGGAAGAATCCATAGCTTGCCGAGATTATCGTTTGCCGATAGATAATCCGGCTCAAAGTAATACACCATGTTTTTATTGGCGTCCGGCCAATAATCGTAGTGCCGAATCGCCTCAGTGAAGGTGTGATACAGGAAGTATTTTTCAAGGTTGACGTGAGCGTCGATGAAATCTGCCGTACGCCTGCCGACAAGATTGAGCTCAATGTTGTCATGGTCCGCACCGTTGTTCACGGCGTTTGGAGCCTGGTATCGCTGTTGCTGCTCCCAGTCGCGAGTTTGATTGATCAGTTTGTAAAGGTTGCCACGTTCCAGATCATGATTGTCGAGGAAGCGGACATCGTACGTTTCGATGATGAAGTTGAGTCCCCAGAAATCTCCTGACCACTGATCAGGAGCTTCCTGCTCACTGTCGATCACGCGGAAATGAACGTAATAGGTTTCGGGCGCGGGAACACCAATTTGGTTGAACAAGTACATGTTGATGTTCTCGTTCAATGACCAGGTTTGAGTTTGCCGGTTATCAAACATCTTGCCTGTGGTCAGCGTCCGCCACTTGTCTGGAAATTCTTCGCCGTCTTGATTCTTGGCTTGGAAATAGTGACCGTCGTTAAAGCGGAATCTCATGCTGCGTTTGCCGGCCAGGTAATAGCGACCGTTAGCTCCCCGGAGACGCATGTTGATATTGTCGTACACCATCCCGTCATACACGAAAGTTGACGGCCAGTTATAGGCGAAACGCGCCTGAATGCCTTGCCCGATCTGATTTCGCGAGCTGTAGGCTATCATCGTCGTAACGTCCTCGTTACGAGCGATCAAATGATAAACGGGGACCGATTGAAGTGTCTCGGCCGAGTGTTCTTCGTAATTCGGTACGCCGTCATAGACAAAGTACGCAAAGTTTCGAGAGGCGTCATCTTCGTACGGAACAATGGCGGAGGTAAGGCCCGTGTCAGTCACCTGGATCCGGTATCGCATCAGAGTGCGGTGCGTTTGTCCCGGGAGCGTCGCGGTGTAGATGTCGTCGCCGGCTTGAGAATCGCCTTGTGTGCCATCATCGACCATCACGAGGCTGGTCCAGTTTTCGGCAGCAACGTAGTCAGGGTTTAGTTCGCGTGGTTTATCAGGAGTGCGACGCAAATCCCGTATTGATAGGGGAAGCAAAGCGGGGATATAGTTTCCTGCGGTCACCACCTGGTACTCGAGTTCGACGGATGACACGCCATCGGGGTCAGTGACTTTGGCAGTCACCACCGTGGCTTGGCCGGATTTCGGTTGTTGCGGCAGATGACGCACCTGACGGATTTGAGGCGCTGCCTCTGAAGACAAGATGCTGTTGGGTTGTCCTGGGGTTGGTTCGCCTTGTGAGGCTCGCCAGCTTCCACCCAGGTCGTTTTCCAACGTAGGGTGAATGAGCTCCATCGAAGGTCCGTCGCCACCTGCGGCTGTGGGCCAGGGGAAGCCCTGGCGATAATCGACTCGATCGACCACCTCGCCCGCCGAATTTCGTAACGAAACGACTTCGCCTTCACTCGAAAGACGACCCTCAAACGGGCCGATCGAAGGCGCCGAGAAAAGGTCTCGAAGCGTGTCCGGATGCTGAGCGACGACCAGGTAGCTTTGAGGCGCAATCTGCGTTCCCTCTGGGATCACGTAACGGACACCACCGGTCAACAACCAGTTCGAAACGTCGACGGACTGTTGGCCCTGATTGACGAGCTCAATGAATTCGGCGGGAACGGTGTTGTCTGGAGGATCGTAGTGAATCTCATTGATGACGATCTGTTTGTCCAGTGTCGTAACGATCAGGGTCACGGTGGCATCCAGAGAGCTTTCCGAAGCGTCTGCCGCCCGATAAGTGAAACTATCGGTTCCCTCGAAATCGGCCTCAGGACGATAAGTCAGCGCTCCGTTGGTAGCAAGCTCCAGACTGCCGTGTTGCGGAGCCTGGACCAGGACCGTTGAGAGCGGTTGATTCTCGATATCGCTGTCGTTCTTCAACACCCCTTCGCTTGCCGATATTTCAAGCGGAGTGTCGAGAAACGTCAGGTAGAGATCCGGACGAGCGATCGGAGCGTCATTCACCGGTGTCACCTCAAGGATGACGTTGCCGACGGATTCCGTGGTGTCGATCAGGTCTGAAATTCGATAGGTGAACGAATCCGTTCCCGAGAAGTTCGCCTTCGGCTGGTAACTGAATGAACCGTCTTCCTGGAATTCAAGCGTTCCATGGCTGGGCGCATCGACAAGGGTTGCGGTGATTGCATCGCCGTCGATATCGTTGTCGTTTGTGAGAACTCCCTGTTCAGCCGTGATTTCTAAAGAAAGGTCTTCTTGGACCGAGTAAGCGTCGTCTCGAATAACCGGCGGAGAATTGATGATCAGCGTTACGGAAGCTGGCGGTGATTCACTCGTCCCGTCGTTAATCCGATAACGAAAGCTCGTCGTTCCTGCGAAACCTTGAGGGTCATAGAGAAACGATCCGTCTTCGGCGAGCGCGAGACTACCGTTCTCCACTTCAGTGTCGAGAATCGCCTGAAGTGGATTGTTGTCGACGTTGGTGTCATTCGAGAGTATGCCGAGGATTTCGGGGATTTCCAGGATCTCACCTGAAAGGCCTCGGTACTGATCCGATACAGGGATGGCCTGATCGTAAGTTGGGGTTACGGTAATTCGCACCGTTGCAGGATCTGACGGACGGAAATCGACTGCCTGGTAGGTGAAGCAATCCTCCCCAAAAAAATCGGGGTTTGGGTCGTACAGGAAGGAGCCATCCGCCTTGAGGGTGACTTGACCATTTTGAGCAGGATCGATGATTGCAGCCGTGAGCTCATCACCGTCGGCATCGGTATCGTTCGCCAATACACCATTTGCAGCGTTCACTGACAAAAAGAATGTATCTTCGGTGGTCGTGTATTCGTCATCGGTGGCCAACGGAATCTGATTTCGATAGTAACCGTTGATTTCTGATTGAACGGCGGACCATTCTGCGGGAGTCAGGGCGGCTTGATACATTCGCACTTCCGCGATGTCACCGGTGAAGCCCGGGCCGTTCCCCAGGATGTCACCAATGGAAATCTCTGTATTCGAACGCGGCGCCGAACTAGCGTCAGACGTGATGACGGCCGCTTGCTTGTCGACGATCAGCGACAGTGTTTCTGCTTGTCGAATCAACGCAAACGTGTGCAGTTCGCCGTCGTTGAGGCCGGCGACATCGGAATAGAGGTTGGTAATCGGTTGGCCAAAACCGTTTTCAAGTCCCGCGCCGATTTGCCCGGCTGAATTGATCGAGGTGCCCCAACCGTTCGAAAAGCCAAGGCCATTGGCATCCACCAGGCCTGAGGCGCGGAACCAGTCCGAGGTGCCGCCAACTAATTCTTGGCTATCCGTGGCAAACGTCACGATTATCGAAAAGTCGTCGGCGCGATTGATGGGATTATCAAGGATGCGGATACGGAATTCGTCGTCTCCATCCGTGGTATCAAAGCGAACAGCCGATCGACCACCATAATGCTGTTTGGCAAGTGTCGGATCGCCCCGGCGCGTGGCGGTGACGCCGCCGATCGCATCGTCCCAGCTGGGGATAGAGCTGCCGTTTTCAAGATCGTTGAGCGAATCGGCGTTCCAGTGGGCTACAAGGTCACCAGCGAGGAGGTGGCGATTTTCAAGTGTCTCGAAATATCGTTTGGGTCGTCGAGTCTGTGATTGAGAGCGCATGACACCTGTCGATCATGAGTACATTAAGTTTTTCAATGACTTCAAATCATCTCGTAAACGATCGTTGGATAGCTCTTCGACAGCCTTGTAGTCCGGATTCAAAAGCTCATACTCGTCTTCTGTGAAGATTTGATCGCGTGCTCCCAGATTGTTTTCGATTAATCGGAGATCCCTTTGAGGGGCGCGAGCGAGTGGTGCGAATTCATGATCCTCTGAATCGGAGACGGCAAGTTCTGCCAACGCTGCTGCGATGGCCGCGTCAGGCAAAGCAGCAGTCGCTTCATCCTGGTAGGTTCCAGCCTGAAAGACGAATACAAGATCAGAGCTTGTGAAGTCACCGTCTCCGTTCCAATCGCCTTCTTCGTAGCTCGCATTGTTGGGAATGTCATCTTCAAACTTGCCCGCTTGCATGACGAGCACAAGATCGGTGGAGTTGAAGATGCTGTCTCCATTCACGTCACCCGCGACAACACCACCCGCGGATCCGGGCGAACCCCCGGGGTTTCCGCTGGGTCGCCAGCTTGCAGCATCCCCCCAGCTTTCAAGATTCGGGTTCTCTGCATTGATGATTTCCAGCGAAGGTCCCTGGCCGTCCGTCGTGGCGTGCCAGTCGTCGGAATAGCTGAATTGCTGGAGGATCGTATCGCCGATCGCGACGGTGATGATTTCCGAGCCATTGCTGAGACCGCCGGCCCATTGACCTGCAACGGGAACCTTATTGCCGTAACGGAAACGGAAGGCGTCTACGTCTTCAACCACGACCAGCCGTTCTCCGGCGCTCAGTTGTTGAAGGTCGGCCTGAGCAAAATCAAGGCTAACGCCCTGTTCGCGATCTCCGACCGCCACTTGTTGTAAGGATACCGCCGAGAGATCGACCGTTTGGGAGGAAATGTTCAACAGCTCGATGAACTCAAAGTCATCCGCATCGGTGTGTCCCGCTTGCTGCTCAGCATCCGTGGGGTCGGCAGGGTGATAGTGAACTTCGGAAACTCGAAGATTGTTCTGATCTGCCGGAATCACATCCACCAGGAAGTGAGCTTCGTCGATCGCCGACCAGTCGTTGTTTTCCAAGACTCGGACGCGAATCGTACCGCTGTCATCCAGAGTAAAGCCGCCGTCGTAGGCGACGGCCGATGGACTGATGTCTCCTCCGATGAGTCTCGGATCACTACCGTCCGTGGTGTAAAAGATCTGGCCGGCCGGTGCCGATAGTTCGATGTTGGTGTCCTTGGTGATGGCCCCCCCGCGTTGATTGAAGACCGCGGTCTCCAATTCGGGGAAAAGGTCGAGACGCTGGTAGATCTTGATCATTTCTCGGGAGCGACGCGGGAACCAGCTCTTCATGATGCGATCGTATTCTCGCTGCCAGTCCTCGATGGTGCGTGGCCGTCCTGAGTGTTGGTCGCCCCACCGTGCCGATTCGGCGACGAGTGCCGGATAGACGAAATCGGCGAGCTCTGCATACATCGAGGCCGGCACATTTCGCTCGGGGTGGTCCGGGTCCCATTCCGAGTTGTTTGGGTCCACATAGAAGACGCCGCCGTTATAGAAATGCTTTTGCACGTGATCGCCGAACAGAACTCGGAACTCCTTGCTCGCTCGCAGCTCTCCAAACGGTCCCGCAACTCCCTGTTTACTCGTCACGTTATTGCCCGTGACGCTACTGCGGAGCAGCAACGACCATTCAGCATCCCACATGAAGAACTTGAAGCCCGTACTGTCCGGAGTGTTTTCTCGACCTACGTAGTAGTTTTTGAAGGGCCAGTCGCTGTTGTGACCGTAGTAGTTGACGATCAGATAGTCGATCATGTTTTCAAGATCGAGCCAGTCTTCAAATTCGGGGTTGTTGCTGCCGTCAGGATTCAGACCTTGAATCTTCATCAGTAACGCCGTTCGTTCTTCTTCCGTATTGGCATCATCCACATCGCGCGCAATGCGGAACATCGTACTCCAGGCATTTCGCGTGCGGTTGCGTCGGAAGCGGTCTTCGTTGTCCGCCCGAGGAGCTCCTTCGTTGATAGGTGTTCCTGAGTTGATGCCGTCCCAATCGTATTTGTCGGCGCCGAAGTAAGCCGCACCCATGGATTGGTCAGGACGTTCAACCAGGTTGTAGAGTCCCCAATAGAATCCATTGATGTAGACGTGCACGGAGGTGCCTTCTGATGCAGGTTGGCCCATCGCCTTTTGAACATTGCGGAGATACTGATCTCTCGCATATTGCGGTTGTCCGCCTGCGCCACTCCACTGCCAGCCGTCATTGGACTCCATTCTCATGATAAGAGTGTCAAACGAGCTGTTGGCTTCTGCTCCAAATAATGGATAGTTGAGCTGGGCATCTCCATATTTTGATTTAAACATCAGCCGGAATGATTTTTTTCGTGTCAGCCCAAAGCTGCGGAATGCACCGCCTTGAACCCGGATGCCGGCGTCAATCTGAAAGCCGTCGGTACCATCAGGCTGCAAGAGTTCGATGGAAGATGCCTTTTCCCAATCTACTCCCGTGCGTTCGGGATTACTGTAAATCCCGCGATCGCCAAACATGTCGTCGATGTTCATCACGACAGAGATGCTTGGGACAGCCTGCAAAGATTCCACAATCGCGGCTTTCGCGTCTTCCAACGACATGTTCGTGTCACCCGCGATTCGAGGCAATTGTGAATCGTCATCAATGCCGTAATCGGAAGACTGGTTACGCCAGCGTTCGGGGAAACCTGCGTCGAGCGTTGCCTGGCGACTTTGCGAAAGAACATCTGTCAGGAAGAAGTAAGAATGGGTGTCCGTGTTGGTGGAAACATAGCCATCTTTGAAAGCGGCCGCCCGTAACGTGGTGGTGTTTGAAATCGTGATTGGACCTGAGTAATCCGTGCCGTTGCCAAGGGTCGGGTCTGAACCATCGGTCGTATAGCGGATCCTGGCGCCCTCGGTCGGTGTCGTAACTTCCACTTCGATCGGCTCGGTGTAAAAACCGCGATCAACACTGAAGCGAGTGTCAGCGACCATTTCGAGCAGACTTTCGCCATTGGCTGCACCCGGAGTGGGTGTCAGGAAATAACCGAAAACCGTTGGATCAGCGGTCGCAAGTCCGTAAGTGATGTTCGCGCGCTGCTCCGGATAGCCGTCACCGATTGCATGGATCAGCCGTTCGGATTCGTCATGCAATGCAAGATACGACCCCGCATCGGTCGCGAGACGGAAATTGGTATGCAGGCGGCCTTGTTCATCCAGATTGGGATCAACCACGTTTCTGCCCGATGCGAAGACGAGCAGGTAGCCATCGCCCGGCAATTTCGTGCCGACTGGGAACTGCCATTTTGTCGGGGTGTCGGCATCGTCCGTCAGATACATTCCGCCAAGATCGATCGGTTCGCTCAGGTAGTTTCGTAGCTCGATCCAGTCCGGCGACAAAACCTCACCCTCGAATTCTGCCTCCGTGGTCGCCCGCACAATCGTGGTTAACTGAGTTGGAACGCCTCCTTGGGAAGTGGCGAATTCGTTGATCACGATCGGTTGAGACGTAATCCGTAAGGTTACTTCGACGGGGTCCGTTTCGAGGGCTCCATCGCTCGCTCGATAACGGAATTGATCCGTGCCGTCAAAACCCGCGTTTGGCGTGTATTGGAAGGATCCGTCAGCTCGTAGCGTCAAGTTGCCGTTACGGGTTCCCTCCACCAGCTCAGCGGTTAGATCCGGATTGTCGATGTCGATGTCATTGGTCAAGACACCCGTGCTCGCTGGGACCTCCAGCGCCTGGTTTACCAAGGCGAAGTAACGGTCCGCTGTTGCCGTGGGCGGATCGTTGACCGGTGCCACCTGGATCTGAACGGTTGCCTCCGTTGAATCATCGAGTCCGTCGTTCAACTGGTATCGGAATTCGTCCGTACCTGCGAAGTTTTCGGAGGGCGTATAGGTGAAACTGCCGTCGTCGCTTAAGGCAAGTGTTCCCGCAGTCGTCTCGCTGATCAAGTTCAGCGTTAGGCTGTTTTCTTCGGGATCGGTATCGTTCGAAAGAATCCCTTCTGCCTCGCTCACGATTAGCGGCTGATCTTCCACGGCCGGGTAGCTGTCAGCGGCCGCGTTCGGAGGAGTGTTAACCACCACCGTTACCGTGGCTTCATTGGACGTGGCGGTGCCATCATTTGCTCGATAGAGAAAGGTGATGTCCCCCGCAACGCCCTGGGGGTCGAAGGTAAACGAGCCGTCCTCATTCAGAGTTAATGAACCACTTTCAACATCGCGTTCAAGCTGAGCCGTGAGCACAGCCCCCTGTTCACGCGATTGATCGTTGGCCAGGACGCCCATAAAGAACGGTGGTGTGAGAACCCCGGTCGGTGTCGTCTTATATTCATCGTTGAGCGCAATCGGAGGATCGTGAATTCCGGCGACGTTGATTTGAACGGTGACTGGCTCTGATCCGCGGAAATCGACCGCGCGATAACGGAAGGTATCTACCCCCGAGAAGTCTGTGTCAGGTGCGTACAGGAAAGAACCGTTCGGGAGCAATGACAAGGTTCCGTGAGCCGTGGTTGTTTCGATCACCGCTGTGAGTGCGTCTCCGTCCGGATCCGAATCATTCGCGAGCACACCTAAGTTGGCCGGAATCGCTAACAAACTGTCTTCCTGAGCATCGTAGGTGTCCGCAACCGCCACGGGTGCTGAATTGTTGTAGTAGCTGGTCAACTCACCGTAGATCGACGCAACCTCATTGCTCGTCAACGCGCCGTCGTACATTCGGACTTCCGCAATGTCGCCCGTAAAATAATTGACTCGATTCAGTAGACCGCCGAATGCGACTCGGACACGAGCTCGTGCCTCAGAACTTGCATCGTTACGTGTATCGGCTGGCTGATCATCGACGTACAAGGCAAGGTCCGATCCCGACCGTGTCGCCGATATGACGTGCAACTGACCGTCATTCAGGCCGCTTGCCGTCGAATACACCGTCGGCGATGGTTGCCCGAGACCGACGCCGGTCCCAAACGCAGCTTGACCGGCTGCATTCAAACTGATGCCCCAGTCCGGCGAAAAACCAAGCGTGTTGCTGTTGACTAATCCCGTGTTCTGATACCACTCCGCATTGCCGCCCGTCAAATCGTTGGCAGCAGTTGCGAAAGCAACGATCACCGAAAAATCGTTGGCTTGGGAGAGAGGGTTGGCATTGACGGGAACCTCCAGCATGTCGCCACTGTCCGAAGCATCAAAGCGAACGACGTCACGACCGCCCAAAGCAGACTCGGCGACCACTGGACTTCCCACCGAACGGCTTGCGATGATCTCGCCTACGCGATCACTCCAGCTCAGTCGTTCGTCGGGTTGTGTTGAGATGTCGTCAGCGACCCAATGGCCGACCAGGTCGCCGGCGAGCATTTGTCGTGCTTCGAGCATTTCTGAGTGGCAACGAAAACCGCGTCTTATTTTTTGCTGTAAAAATCTTGAACGCTGACGTGATTCGCCGTCCAAAATGGCGAGTCGAAGATGCCGCATAGATCACCTCAGGATGATTTTGTCGCTCAGAAGTAATGTCGCCCAGATAGGAATGGGGCACCGATGCGCAATCCGATGGATTTGAGACACAAGACGAAAGTTCGGCCCCTGCCAGATGTTACCCAGACGAAACAAAGAACACCAGCGAATTCGCTGTTTCAACTCGCTAACTCTCTGCCGCTGCACATCGCCTGCGATTGAACGAAGTGACTAAGGACAAGGTGGTAGGAGTTTCGAACTTCAGCGGCTACCATCGCATTGAGAACGGGACGCGTTTATTCGCGTCCCGCAGTCGATGGCGAAGTTTTTTCGATGCACTATTGAAATAACGAAAAAAGGAGCTGCGCGCCTCCTGATGCGACCGATGATAGCTCCATCGGCCTGGAGGATCCCAGCTCCTCTTCTTTCCGATCGTATCGTTCTGCAATTCGGTTCGGAACACTGGCAATTCTCCATCAAAAGCGGTCAATCAGCGTAGGAAAATCAGGCAATACCGACGTAGTTTAGCTGGAGCAGCATCAAAGTCAACGGTTTCTGCATTCCTTGCGTCCTTTGTAAATATTCCGATTCATGGACGGTCTGATGATGTAACGACTCGGAAACTTCGGCGTCAAGTTGGCAGTGACATTGCCAGTTGCTTTACGGTTAGAGATAATGGACGGCTCTTGCTGCTGGAAGGAGCATTTGTGACCATTAAACGTAACGCTACCCGTGCTGTTCAGGTTGGCTCGGTGACGATCGGTGATTCGAATCCGATTGCAGTGCAAAGCATGACAGCGACTCATACACGAAATGTGGATGCCACGGTCGCTCAGGTAACAGCACTATGGGAGGCTGGCGCGGACGTTATCCGGATTGCGGTGGACAGTGGTGTAGATGCGGAGGCCCTTGCAGAAATTCGTCGCCAGACAGAAGCCAATTTGTCGGTGGACTTACAGGAGAATTATCGCTTAGCTGAACTGGTGGCTCCACACGTTGACAAGATTCGTTACAACCCTGGGCATCTTTACCACAGTCAGCGAAAACTCCCTTGGCAGGACAAAGTTCGCTTTCTCGCGGACATTGCGGGTCAGCATGATTGTGCCATGCGAGTTGGTGTCAATTGTGGCAGCGTCGACCCAGCCAAGCGAGAGCGATATTCAGAAGACGATTCGATTTCACCTATGCTAGAAAGCGCGTTAGAGCATTGTGATTTGCTCGATTCAATCGGATTCCTGAGATACTGTGTGTCACTTAAAGATTCGGATCCGGCGAAAGTGGTTGAGGTCAATCAGCGATTTGCTTCGCAAAGGGATGATGTGCCTATCCACCTCGGTGTTACGGAAGCCGGATTGCCGCCTGATGGTGTGATTAAGACTCGTATCGCTTTTGAGCAATTGGTTAGTCGAGGGATCGGCGACACGATTCGGGTTTCCCTGACGGTTCCCAACGACCGAAAGCCAGAGGAGATTGCGGCAGGTCGCGGGATCCTGGCCGATATCGCTGCGGGACGCGTTCGGTCGGTTGTTGATTTCGGTGGCGACACCTTGAACATTATTGCTTGCCCAAGTTGCTCGCGTGTTGAAAATGAGGCATTCATTGAATTGGCAGCTCAGGTGAAAGAAATGGCTCAGTACGCCAATGATCACGCCATTACGATTGCCGTTATGGGCTGCCGTGTAAATGGCCCCGGTGAGACAGATGATGCCGATCTGGGGCTATGGTGCGGACCCAAACTCGTCAACTTGAAACGCGGTCCCGAGTCATTAGGTGCCTATCCTTACGATGAAATCCTCGCACGACTCAGGTCCGAACTAGACCAGCTGATCGAGACCCGAACGGCGTAAGGCTCATGCAAATTCGCCTCCTTAGCAGTCGGTTGGGGCTGTTGAATTCCACCACTCGTCTCCCTTTCCGATATGGAAAGGCTTGCCTCACCCGTTGTCCCCAGGCAACCTTGGAGGTGCTTATAGAGCATGATGGAAGAAGCTGTCGTGGATTCAGTGGCGACTGTCTTCCGCCCGGATGGTTTGATAAAACGCCCGGCAAGTCATTTCAGCAACAGTTAGAGGAAATGTGTGCGACGATTGCCGCATCCCAAGACTGTTTCTCCCAAATCTTTGCTCGACCGCGACCTTTCTTCGAGGGATGGTTGGTCGCTCAGCGTGAAATACACGAGTGGGCAGACACCCAACACTTGCCCGGCCTGCTGGCCGGCTTCGGTGTCAGTCTCGTGGAGCGTGCGGTGATTGATGCGACTGCCAGATTGCACCAATTGTCCTTTGCTCAGCTAATTCATGCCGATCTGTTGCAGCTGGATGCTGGGAAGATCCATCCCGAATTAAGTTCTCACCGGCCTACGGATTGGCTTCCAGCGCAACCCCGATCGGAGATGTACGTTCGACATACGGTTGGGCTTTCCGACCCATTGACCGATGATGACATTCCGATCGAAGACCGTCTCGATGATCACTTTCCACAGTCGCTGGAAGGTTACGTGTCGGAACTCGGGGTTCGCTATCTGAAACTCAAGATTAGTAACCAGCTGGAACACGACCTGCAACGGCTCGAAACGGTCGCCACCATCATGAAACGCCATCGAGGCGATGATTACGTCGTCACCTTGGATGGGAACGAGCAGTTTTCCGATCCAGCTGAATTTGATGCGTTGATTGAGCGGTTGCAAAGGAACCCCCGATTGGCGGTGCTCTGGAAGAATACAATCGTGATTGAACAGCCTTTTTCCAGAGAAATAGCGCTCGATCCGTCGAAGACCGAAGGAATTCGAAAGCTGTCACACGCAAAGCCTGTAATCATCGATGAATCCGACGAGGATGTGGGAAGCTACCGGCGGGCACTCGATGTAGGTTATCGAGGTATCAGTAGCAAAAACTGTAAGGGGCCGATCAGGAGTCTCTTTAACGCCGGGCTTAACTGGAAGCGTCATCAAACCGAGTCGCAGACGTTGGTGATGACCGGCGAAGATCTCTGCAGTGTCGGAATCATTCCTGTCCAAAGCGATCTTTGTCTAACGGCCACGCTGGGACTTTCACATGTGGAACGAAACGGCCACCATTACCATCCTGGGATTTCTTATTTGCCGGAGACGCAGCAGCGTCTGGCTCTCAAATCCCATGGTGATTTTTACTTTCAGGACGAGCAATTTGTCCGTCCGCGACTGATGGATGGAAAGTTTCAAATCGGTACGCTTCAATGTATTGGGTTTGGGTTTCAGCCCGAACCTGATTTCGATGCGATGCAATCCGCTCAAGAGTGGGATTTTGCATCCCTTGGTTTGTGAGGTTGAGATACCGTCAGTTCGATTTGACCGATCGGAAATGTTTTGAAGGATAGGGATTGTCATGATTCAAACGACCGTAGTTGGGAGCTATCCCGTACCGATGTGGCTGAAAGTCATCAGCAATCGAGAAAGTCTGCGAGACGCGATGCTGGCTGTCATCAAGACGCAGGAACTAGCGGGCATTGATCTCGTGGCCGACGGTGAGCTGTATCGGTGGGATGTTAATCATGCTGAGACGAATGGCATGATCGATTATTTTCTCCGACCCCTGTCCGGCATTCGAAATGAATTGACTCGAGCTGAATTAAAACAATGGCGTCAACAGGCCGGTATGGGATTTCGGGCGAAGCCACCCGCAATCGTGATCGATCAGATTGAATCTGGAGCATTGGATCTGCAGGCGGATTATGCACTCTATCGAGAGTTGTCGACGCTGCCCAAGAAATTTACGGTCACGAGCCCATACATGCTGGCAAAAACTCTCTTCGATGACTTCTATCGAGACTTGGATACGTTAGTCATGGCCTTGGCCGATGTGTTGAAGGAACAACTCGAGGAAATCGACGCGGACGTGATTCAGGTTGATGAGGCGAACGTTACCGGAAATCCTCAGGATGGTGCTTTGGCTGCTCGAGCGATTAATCGCGTGCTTGAGGGAGTGCAAGGCACCAAAGCGGTTCACTTGTGCTTTGGAAACTATGGCGGGCAACGAATTCAACAGGGAACTTATCAGCAGATTGTTGAGTTTCTGAATTCGTTAGAAGTGGACCATCTGGTCCTGGAGCTCGCTCGCAGGCCGTCAGATGACTTGGCGATTCTTCCGGAAATCAATGATCGGATTGGCCTGGGGATCGGCGTTATTGATATCAAGGATAACGTGGTGGAATCGAAAGAGGTCGTTGCTGAACGGATCGAAGTCGTGGCTGACCGAGTTGGTGAAGAACGAATCCAGTACATCCACCCAGATTGCGGTTTCTGGATGTTACCTCGAAGCGTTTCGGATGCCAAAATGAGAGCGATGGTGGAAGGGCGGGATCTCTTTCAGGGCAGGCCTTCGAGGTGACTTCGGCGAGAAGCGTTATTTTCCCAGCAGCGTCCCGTAATCCCGCTGCTCGAAACCGAGCTTCGATAGAATCTTGCAAGCTGCCGTACTATTTTGCGCTGCCTGTGTCTGAATCATTAAGATGCCAGACTTCGCTAATTGCTGGAGGCTTTCAGCCACGAGATATGTTCCACAGCCCCGCTGTTGATGCTCGTCTTCGACCATCAGGTCGATCATGCCCATCGTCGTGCCGCCACTTCGATAGGCAAGTGGGCCCATGTCCCAAAAACTTACTTCTCCAACTGGATCACCGCCTCGTTTGGGTTCCATCACAAACCGTATGCGGTCGGTCGGTCCGAAGGCACAGGCATCCCACCAGCTGAGTTGCCGTGACTCGGTGATCAGGCGAACTCTAAATTGGCGTTTCAGCAGGACGAGTGACCGATCAATGGGGAACCGATAGCGAACGAGCGATCGCTCGAACATTCCATACCGCTCAATCTCTTCATAACCTGCCTGCCGAAAAGATTTTTCCCCGATTTGATCGAACGAGAGAATTCCAGGACTGGCGCTGCCGTCGTAAAGCCCCAAATAAAATGGACTGTTGGGGTACGCTCCGAAAGCGTGTATTTCGATCGCGCCTTTTCCACGTAGATAGCTTTCGCTGTGTTGAATCAATTCACTATGGATTTGCTCACGTTGCGGATGATCCGCGACGACCAGCATGCAGATCACTCCAATGTCGTTTGAGATTTCTGTCCTGAGTGTATTGGGGCCAAATCCGGCATGGACGAAACCGATCGGCTTGCCGTCTTCCAAGGCCATGATCAGGCCTAGCCGATCAAAATAGGGTTTCGATAGAACGAACGTCTCGAGCAGCAAGACGGACATTGGGTGCATCATGCCAATGTCTCTCGTTTGTCGTTCCCAGATCTCACAAATCGCGGGTGGATCACAGTTGAGAAACGGTCGATAGGTAATCACTTTTCGAGACGCCTCTCAGGATGCGGATGAGATTTCATATGGTCTGCGGCATAGCCGCCCTTATTCGGCAAAATCAGTGAGATGGCTTTGTGCGATCATGACTTTGCCCTCCTCAATTTTCAATTCGAATCGGGGTTGGCAAATGGTGGAGGTAATCTGGTTCTTCCCATCCTCGACGTCGAATTGCCAGCCGTGCCACGGACAGGTAACAATCGATCCACAAAGCTCACCTTGGCCCAAGGGACCACCTTGATGAGGGCACACGCCGTCGAGTGCGAAGAATTGACCATCCACATTAAACAAAGCGATCATGCGACCCGCTGCAACAACCTCGATGCCCTGACCTGGGGGGCAATCGGTCGTTTTGGCAATGCAAATATATTCACTCATCGCGGCGATGTCTTGGGGGCGGTCGATATCGACGTATCCATTACTCGGCAGCGTAGCATAGTAGGAGCCATCCGCCGAGTCCGTCTCGCATAATTCATGGCTTATGGCGAGTCGTGCAAGGGGGGAGGTGTGTGGTGAGTCGCGGTGGCTGAGTCTGTTGCACGTTCGGTCGTCGAATGTGGCACGCTATGCGATCCCGGCTGTTTCGTGGCATGGTCACGGCGGCGACGTTTCATCGGTTTTTGTTTCCAGCGTCGATGCAACCACCAGTATTGAGACGGATCGGTGCGAATCATTGATTCGAGTTGATCGCTGTACCATTGGGTCAACTCTTTGACTCCACCAGATTCATCACTTAACGGATCAAATTCTGCCGTAATGCCGAGGTCGAAATGCAGTGGCTTCCGGCCGCGTTTACTGTAGGCCAGAAGCATGGGAGCACGATTCACTAAGGAGAAGAGGGCGACGGCCTTGTGGCAGGAGGCGGGTCTTCCGAAGAAGTCCACCCAGCAACCTTTCGGGCCTGCCGATTGATCGCCTAGTAATACTAACGTTTCGCCGGCTTGGAGAATACCGTCGATTAAATGAGCGCTTCCACGCTTGGGGAGCATGAATTGCCCGGTTCCCTCGCGAAAGCGAGTGACAAAGTTGTGGACATAAGGATTGTCGAGGGGGCGGGCAACCGTGAAGGTCGGGAATCCGAGGAGTCCGGCGATAATTCCGCCGACTTCAAAATTGCCGTAATGACCTGAGACAATAACGACCGGACGAGGGCTGAGCAGCTGCCTGACAAAAACTCGCATGTCTTGGGGAGACATGTGAACATGATGCCGCCAGTTCGTGTCGTGGATCTTGCGAGGCACGTGGGCTAACTCGCAAGCCATCATGATGATGTGCTCCCACATGTCTCGTGCCATCTGTTGACGTGCGGAAGGAGTAAGATCAGGAAAAGCCGCAGCAACATTGCCGTCGATCGTTTCTCGGCGAATCTTCAAAGCATCGTAACAGATAAATGCCAGACATCTCGCAACGCGAAGACAACGCTCGATCGAAATCGATTGGACCAGGCAGAACAGCAGACGAACAGCGAAGTATCCCAGCCAGGATATGACCGGGCGGGGGCGCCGTTTCTTCTTGCGTTTCCTGGCAGCGTCCATGTTGCTAAGCGTCCGTCAGTCGTGCCGCGCGACTCTCTCCAACTCCGTACCCATACGCTGCGCCAATACGCTGCGGGGCGATGCGCACTTCACTCTAGTTGAATTCTGACAGCTTCGCCGTTCTTGGGGAAGATGAATACGTCCTCTAGCCCTTTTTGTCTCGGCTGCGAGCCTTCAGGACCGGATCGCTTTTTAACGGGAGATCGACCGTTTTTCCCGTTTCAGCCGATTTGTAGATCGCCAGGATGATCTCGACCGAGCGACGACCCTCGGGCCCATCAACTTGGGCTGGTTTTCCGGTCTTGATCGCTTTCAATACATCCTTGAATTGGGCCGTGTGGCCGTGATGCCCGATCGCTGTGGGATCAGAAGCTCCCCCGCCGGTCTTGGTTTTTCCTGCCATACGCTCCAAGATCGCACGATCCGCCTTGGTGGTTTTGGCAAAGTCCCACGCCTTGATGTCCTCTTCCTCCAGGACGGCAGTACCATCGGAACCGTGAATCTCGATGCGTTTCAGGTATCCAGGATAAGCGGCGGTCGATGCTTCGATGACTCCCAAGGCTCCGTTCTTGAATTTGACGGTGGCCACGGCTACGTCCTCAACGGCGATTCTCTTATGGGCAAGCGTTGACGTATGAGCAGTAATTGATTCGATCGGGCCCATGAGCCAAGCAAGCAAGTCGACGCTGTGAATGGCCTGATTCATCAGCGCCCCACCTCCGTCAAGCTTCCAGGTGCCACGCCAGGCGCCACTGTCATAGTATTCCTGAGTGCGGAACCATTTGACGTAGGCGTCGCCCATGGTAATTTGTCCAAAGCGTTTCTTTTCGATCGCTTTCTTGATCAGCTGTGAGGACTCATGGAACCGCGATGGAAAGATCGTCGACAGGACGACTTTGTTTTTCTTGCATTCTTGGATGATGCGGTCACAACGTTTCAGCGTGATTTCCAAGGGCTTTTCGACAATGATGTGTTTGCCCGCCTTGGCTGCCGCAATAGCAGGCTCCATGTGAGCACCAGACGGTGTGCAAATCGTCACAATGTCGACCTCGTCGTCCTTGAGCATATCCCCCAGGCGGGTATAGCTGCGGCAGCCTTGAGCCTCGGCAAATCGTTGAGCAGCGGGCTCATAGGCATCAAAGCAAGCTGCGACTTTCGCACCCCGAATGTCATTTATTGCCTTCGCATGAAAGTTGGAGATCATGCCGCAACCAATAATGCCAAAACCAAACGCCATGGACTTATTCCTCTCTGGTCAATTGAAACTGCCGCGATTGCTGCGAAGTCATCTTCGAGCTAATACCTGCTCGTGGCGAAGATTATAGCCAGGAACGCCCCCACTGCGACAGACGGCGTTCTAAGATGCGTCCTGTTGAACGATGTAGAATGCCATTTGCGCGATGGCGAACAGGTTCACCAGGAAATGGACCAGAATACACGGCAAAACTCGGTGAGTCCGCTGATAGATATAGCCCAGTCCGCACCCCAGGAATACAAGGGCGACCGGGGCTACCCCCTGTCCCCAATGGGCGAGCCCAAACAGTAGGCCTGAAACCGCGATCGGAATCCACCAGAACGGCATGTTCTCTGGGATTTCAGCCGAATCGGGATATTGGCCCGACCCGTCGACCGTGGTGGAGTCCGGCAAGCTTCCGAATTCTTCCTCGGCCTGGGATTTGAATCCGGTCGACTCTGGTTCTGGCGAACCCGTCGTTGGTCGGTCCGACGCTTCCTTTGTGAGATGCTGGGTGTGGAGGAAGCTTTCATAACGGTCCGAGTTGAGGAAGCGATTTGCGTTCGAAAAAACCACGACACGCTCTAGCCAACCTAACAATAGCACTCGGAACAGGAATTCTTCGGTAAGTGGAGCGACAATAATTGCCGAAAAGGTGATGACTCCCAAGAATCGAAAATCAGGCGATTCCAGAATCATATCGATGAACGGATGCCGGTCCTCGGGTTGAATCAGGAACGTCAATGTGCCCTGGATCGCCAGCATCGGTACCGTCAGCATGGTAAACGCCACAATCGATAACCGAAGGTCGCTAAGGATTGAGGTCGTATCAATTCCGAAATCTCTTGTTGTCGCCCCGGTCCGCAGACGCACGATCGCAAATGAAATCATCAAGGCAAACATGGAGGCGCAGGCGATCGACACGAGCATGCCAATCTGTTGATCGACGGGCAGATCTTCAAGCTCTATCTCCGCAGCTTGCGGTTCGATATTCAAGGACATCCATCCACTTGCAGCCGAGATTGCGAGCAGGGAAACGATGACGACGATCAGCAAATCCACCAATTGCCAGGGAGATGGTTTACGCGGCGTCCATGGCAACAGAGGTTGGCCGGCGATCATTCGTCGGAACGCCAGAACCCAGAATGCGAGACTCGCTGGGATGGCAAGAATCGCGATGCTCAATAACAACGCTTGAATCCAAGATAACAACATTGCCTGACTTAGGGCTTGGGCTGACGCAGTAAGCGTGCTGCGATGATGATATATCCGGCTCCAGAATAAATGGTGGAGACGATGGCGGTCCAAACGGAAATGATCGTCAGATAAAGTAACCAGTCGGGTCGTTTATCAGCCGAAGTCGCCAACAGTGCAAGGCTGGCGACAACCGCGACGCATTGAAATACCATTTTGAGCTTGCCGGCCATTTGGGCTGAGAAATCGACGCCCTGTTCTTCCATAAAGCTTCTTAAGACAGTCACCAGAAGTTCACGACCAACCACGACAACGGCCATCCAAGCGGTGATCTCCGAACCAGGTTCGGCTCCCAGGAAGATGAACGCACCGCAGATGAGTATCTTGTCGGCAAAAGGGTCAAGGATGCGACCGAGTTTGGTGACCAATTGATACTTGCGAGCAATGTAACCATCTGCCCAGTCGGTGCCTGCGGCTATGAGGAAAAAGATCAAGGCGGCGATGAAATAGCCCATCGGTATGCAAACGAAAACCAGGATCGAGACGACAAGTCGAGTAATCGTGATTTGATTGGGAAGGTTTAATGCAAATGGATTAGCTTCTTGCTTGTTGGCTTCCATTGAACAACCTTTGTCCCGGGTAACTAGCGTGGATGAAGGATTAGATTGCGGCTGCAGTCAGGTTATATTCTCGGGCTGCGACGATTTCGCAATTCACAATTTGCCCTTCTTGCAGGTTTTCGCCGGTGACGTAAACAAGGCCGTCTACATCGGGTGCGTCCGCTTGCGAGCGATCGACCCATGCGTCCGCCTGTTCCGGGATCGGTGCATCCAAGATGACCTCCATCTGACGCCCCTGTTGTTGCTGATTCCATTCGGACGAAATCTGTTGCTGGACCTGCATCAACTCTTCTCGACGCTGTTCCATGATTTCAAACGGAATAGGATTTTTCAGTCGCGCCGCCGGTGTATCAGGCTCAGGCGAATTATTGAAAGCGCCCATTCGTTCAAAACGTTGTTCACGGACGAATTCAACCGGCTCTTCAAATTGCTCGTCTGTCTCCCCAGGGAATCCAGTGATGAACGTTGTACGTAGGACCAGGTCGGGAATGTTTCCACGCCGCTTTCCAAGTAATTCTTCGGTTTTTGATTGAGTTACTCGTCTCGACATGCGTTGTAACATCCGATCGTTAATGTGTTGTAACGGCATGTCCAAATAAGGAACGATCCGCTTGCTCTGGGCCAACGTTTGGATTAAGCGATCGTCAATGTACATCGGGTAGAAATACATTAAACGAATCCATTCCAGACCGTTTACTTGGTCTAATTGTTCCAGCAATTCAGCGAGTCGCGGCTCGCCATACAAATCCATCCCGTAATAGGTGGTGTCTTGAGCGACGACGATCAGTTCGCAAACGCCGTCCTTGACCAATCCTTCCGTTTCCTGAATTACTTGTTCAATCGGTTTGGTGACATGCTTGCCACGCATCTTGGGGATCGCGCAGAAGGTGCAAAGTCGATCGCATCCCTCTGAGATCTTCAGATAGGCGAAGTGGCCTGGTGTGATTCGCAGACGATCGGTGTCCGGGAGTGCACGAATGGTAGCCGGTCGAAAAACGGTTCGTTGTTCTTCCAGGTCAACGACCAAGCGATCGGCAACACGGGTGATCTCCTCCCGGCCGAAAACCCCAACGAGATGGTCGATCTCAGGGCAAGTCTCCAGTAAATCGTTCTTTTGACGCTCTGCCAGGCATCCGGAGACAATCACGCCTCGTGTTCGTCCCTCTCGCTTTAAATCCAGCATTTCATGGATTGCTGAAAACGATTCTTTTCGTGCCTCCTCAATGAACCCGCACGTATTGACCACGACAAAGTCGGCTCCGTCGGGATCGGTAACAAGCTCATAACCGTCCAATAGCAGCAGGCCGAGCATCCGCTCGCTGTCGACGGTGTTTTTGGGGCAGCCCAGACTCACAAAAACGTAGGTGGCCTTGTGAGTTGCCGTTGTGGTGGGGGTGGGTGCGGTCGTCAAAGAATATCTTCCGGGGGCAATCTAAATGGTCACCTAAGGTGACGCTGGACCTACCTATTCCAATATCCTATCAAACCGATCGCTCGCTCACGAGGGGAAGCCATCCTCGGAGCGAGAGAGATTGTCGGAGGTTAACGTATCTGCGGAAATGGCGGTTAACAAATCCACGATATCGAAGGGTTTACCGACAACGTGATGGCCACCGAATGAGAGGATTTCGCGGATTTCGTCGTGTCGAGGGAATTCCAGCACCACCACGATCCGTGCCCGAGGAAAGGAATTCGAGAGTCGCTGGAGTGTCTCCTGACGCTCAGGCCGATTTCGGTCAGCGTCGTAGATGACCGCCGCAACGTCTTGGCTCGCTGAGATGTCTGTCGGAGCCATCGTAACCAGATTCAGGTCGAATCGCTTGGCGACGTTGGCGAGTGAGTTGCGAAATTCGGGGTCTCGACTGCAGACCATACAGAATGAATCAGGGGTTTCTAGCAAGTATGCCTGGTCTGCTCTCGCCAGCCATGACTCGTCCGCGCTGTAGGTCGGAGGAAGACAGCGAGGATCGCCGGTCCATCCCTCGGAAATTGCCCGTGGAATCAGTTCGTAGCGATACAGCCGTTCGACGCCGGGCCAGGCTGTGCCGCTCCGTGTCTCTCCCTCACACCAGCTGCCGACAATGACGCAGATTTTGGCAAGAGGTGCTGTTCGTCGCAGCTGCTCAATTTCCGACTGCCGAAACTGATGACGCACGGACATTGCGACCAGAATGATCGGATAGAAATCGAGAGCAGCTGGAAGATCGTTGAAATCGGTGGCTTGGGTAAGGTCGAAATGGGCCTCGAGCCATCTGCGGATCGAGCAGAATTCTTGCGTTCGCGTTTGGCCAATCAGCAGCAGTGGTCGCGTCATATTTGAATCAAAATGCTAGGTCAGCTTCGGCTTGAGCGATCAGTTCCTGTACTTGAGTTGCATCGGCTGAGTGACGCAACTCTTGAAGTAAATCCTCGTTGCCTAGGATTCGACTGAGTCTTGCGAGAGTGCGTAAATGTCCGCGATCGTCCGTCGAACAAATCAGAATAAAGATGTCGGTCAGTCGGCGGCCACCCCCAAAGGGGATTCCTTGAGCCGAAATTCCGATTGCAAGCACGGCTTCGCCAAGCAGATTTGTAAGCGGGCGACGTGGGTGAAGCAACGCGACCCCTGATTCCATCGCCGTCGTCTGTAATTGCTCACGGCTGCGAACCGCTTCTTCCATTTTGGCCGGATCCCATAGCATGCCGGTCGTGGCTGCTAACTCGACCATTGTCGAGATGACGGAACCCTTGGTCTTCGCCGTCAGCGGTACCGCGATCGTTTCTAGCGAAAGCATTTCGCGAAGCAGTAATTCATCGGTGACGAGATTGTCCGCTCGGGCTAGCGCACCTTCCATATGTGCGAGCTCACCGTCCTCCAAGAGACCCATCCGTTCTTCCATCCAGTGGTGGATTTCGGCCGACGAAAATCGCCATTTTCCGGAAACCTTGCGTCCTGGAATCTTGCCCCGTGTCACCAGGCGATCGACCTGTTGAGGGGTGATATGGAGATAGCGAGCCAGACCTTCGATGTCGAAATCGTTTTCGGCCATTACAGCAATCTCCTTAAACCGATTCCCTCACCGCACAAAACTACAGTAATCCGTAGCCAGCCAGGGTGTCTCGAAGCTTGGCCTGTCCCGATTCGTCGAGAGGTGTCATTGGAAGTCGCAAATGACCCGTGTCCCGCCCTAACATCTGCATCGCTGCCTTGATCGGAATCGGGTTTGTCGACAACGAAAGTAAATCACGGCACAGCGTGAAGAGCTTTGCGTGCCATTGTTGAGCTGTCGCAAAATCTCCAGCTTGATAGGTCTGCAACAGCTGAATCATATCTCGAGGCACGATGTTGCCTACGACAGAAATCACGCCCTCCCCGCCCACGGACATCAACGGGAGCGTCATGCTGTCGTCTCCGCTCAAAACCGTGAGATCAGTTTCGGCGAGGATTTGAGAGGCCTGATCCATCGAACCGGTCGCCTCTTTCACCATGGTAATATTCTGCAGTTCGGCGAGTCGTTGGATCGTTTCGGGTTCGATGTTCTTACCGGTGCGTCCAGGAATGTTGTAGACGCAAATCGGAATCTCTACCGCCTCTGCAATCGCCTTGTAGTGTGCGTAAAAACCCTCTTGGGTCGGCTTGTTGTAATAGGGAGCCACCATCAGTGCCGCGTCGGCACCCTCTCGGGCCGCCCAGTTTGTCAGACGCATCGCCTCAGCCGTGCTGTTCGAGCCGGTACCAGGCATGACCTTAACCCGGCCCGATGCAGCCTGCACGACTTCAGAGATTACCTGCTCGTGCTCGTCGTGAGTGAGTGTCGGGGACTCACCCGTTGTGCCGACCGGACAGAGGCAGGTGGTGCCAGCCTCAATCTGGAAATTGACCTGATCCCTTAACGCTTGGACGTCCACTCGACCGTCCGTCGTAAAGGGAGTTACAAGAGCCACCGATAAACCGGCGAAATCAGCGCCTTTCCGTGTCATATCGTTGCCTGTTTTCCTCAAATCTGGTGATGGAGTTCGCCATGATAGGCCAGTGAACCGTGTCAGGAAACCGCCCGGTTCCAACCAGACGTGATATTACACGATTAAGTCCTTCATTTCTCGCACTGCTTGTTGCATTCCGACCATTAAGGCTCGAGCGACAATGCTGTGACCGATGTTTAGCTCGCACATTTCTTCGATACGAGCCACTGGTTGGACATTGCGATAGGTCAGGCCGTGACCTGCGTGCAGCGTCATTCCCAACTGCCGAGTCAACGCACCGGCTGACATCAGTCTTTTTAGCTCTTTCTGCTGGTTTTCCGCCTTCGCCAACGCGTACGGCCCGGTGTGGATTTCTACTCCCTCGGCACCGAGCTCGTGGGCTGCTCGGATTTGAGCTTCGTCGGGGTCAAGGAATAAACTCACAATGATCCCCTCGCCTTGGAGCGACTCGATCGCCGACTTGACCGCTGGCGGATGTCCGACCACGTTCAAGCCTCCCTCTGTCGTTACCTCCTCGCGTCGCTCAGGAACTAATGTGACCTGTTCTGGGATCGCTTCGCACGCGAGTTTGACGATGGATTCGTCGCAGGCCATTTCCAGATTGAGTTTGACGGTGACCGTATCCTTCAGGATCCTGAGATCACGATCCTGGATATGGCGACGATCTTCACGGAGGTGAATCGTGATGCTGTCTGCACCCCCTAATTCAGCCAGAGTCGCGGCCCAAACAGGGTCGGGCTCATAGGTTTGCCTCGCCTGCCGTACGGTTGCCACATGGTCGATATTTACACCGAGTTCAGCCATCGAATAAAGTCCTTTTGTATGTTCAATCGAGTAATTCTAGGCGGTCGAACAGCCGTCGGGTAGGGCATGTCGAGATGGTTGCAGGGCTGCCGATACCTCGCCATTTCGGCTCAGAATTGGTCAGGCTGAGGCGACTTCACTGATTTTGACCCCCTGGTTGCTAATCGTCGAAATGATCGAATGACTTTCCGTTGTCGAGGATATCTCATCGTGAAACCATTGCACAAAATCCTACGCAGCGTCTTTTGTTTCTTGGAGCACGAACAGACTGGGCCCCCACGAGCTTTGTCCAACTCCCGCGACACCATGCCCACGAATGTCTTGGACCCAGGAATCCAGCGTTGGGTTCGCAAAAGGACCACCCTGAACTTGGGTAAAGCATTCCCCTGCGAGGAGTCCGTAACGGTAAACGCTCTCGCTGAATTCCAAAAAGTTACCGTCCCAGGCAGCTGGCAGAATGTTTTCGCGAACCTCATTTAGCAACGCGTTTGTGGCTTCGGCTGGGACCGCCGGAAGCTTGTCGAATGCAATCAGCTCAGCATGACCTGATAAGCCTGCCTGTTGTCGAGGGCGGAGCTGTACGACTCGCCAAGCCTCGGGTAGTTCAACTCTCGCTTCGATTTCTGCGAACGCCTCGTCTGATTCACGACCCAGTTCGAAAAGTAAACCTCCCTCAAAAAATCCATGGCTGCCGATGCAAGAGCGATGACCCCTTCCGACGGATCGTGATAATTCCGATGCCGTTGGTAACGGTATCTCACTTGCGCAGTGCAGAGCGGTCGCGACCGACATGGCCAACTGGGTGCCGCTCCCGAGGCCAACATGCTGCGGGGCCACCGATTCGACGCGAATCGTGCATTCGGGCAAAGGTAGGCCTCGACGTTGCTGCCAGACCTTGGCGAACTTCTGAACGCGTTCGCTCTGCATGCCGTCAGCAGTGAACTGCGAGCAGGGTTCGACGGTGAGCACGGTCGCCGGGCGAGATACCATCAATCCTATCCCGCCGTAGGGCTTTACCTTTGGATTTCCAAACGACAGAAGGCCGAAATGGAGTCGTGCCGGTGCTGATATTCGGGTACGGCGGCAAGTCATGAGGTGGCCCGGCAGGCAGCGGTGTCGATGCACGATAAATTAAGCGCGAGAGTCACCATTTTGAACGTATTCCTTGAGAAACTCAAATGCCCGTTCTTCCTGGGCACCTGCCGTCTTTTGCACCGGTATCTCAAGACGTGCAAATTCACGTAGAATCTCTTCCCGCGGTAACAAGTGCACTCGTGTTGCGAGAATGGCTGCCTCCAGAACCGCATGTTTCGCACGATTGAAGCCGAAGAAGTCTCGGATTTTTCCCCGTTCGATAATTTCACACCGAATCGTCGTCCTCGGTTCCTCATCGTCGATGTTAACCGCCCGAAATGCATACCAGCGACAACTATTGGTTAGGATCCAGCCACTGACGGCCGTCGCAGGTGTTACCGTTGGCGAGACGGGAGGGCTGCCCACGGCACAGCGGGCCAGCAATTCCACATCGTCCGTAATGTGAAAGATACCTTCGGGGTGACGTTTCAGGTTCTGATAGGTTCGCGAGGTTTGATAGGGGCGTAATTCCAGGCTGCTGACCTCACGATCGACGATCGGCCCCATCGGCGAGATATTCGGCGAGCCGTCTTCATTCGTCGTTGTGACAATGCCTTCCAGGATCAAGGGTTGCACTCCTTCCTAAAAGGTAATGGGCCGGTTGGGAGTGACTTCTGGAATCATCTTTTTTCGACGCTGTTCACTCGCCATATCGGGAAGGGGTGAACTCATGGGAATCCCGGCGCGACGAAAAAAAGCAGCCAACATCGAGTAGCCACCGTCGGTCAGAATCGATTCCGGATGAAACTGCCAACCCACAATCGGTAATGACTCGTGCTCAAAAGCCATGATCGTATCGTCTGAGGTCCTTGCGGTGATTTGCAGTTCGGCAGGCAATGAGGCCTCATCGACGACGAGCGAATGGTAGCGTGCGACCTCAAGTGGATTATTAAGGCCCTCGAACAGGCTGCCGGACTGCCAATGAATTCGGCTTGTACGACCGTGCATGGGTTTGTTGGCTCGCACGATCTTGGCTCCAAAGGCAGCAGCAATGGTCTGGTGTCCAAGGCAAACTCCGAGCAGCGGTAAATGATCGGCGAACGCCTGCACGATCTCGAGACTCATGCCGGCCTCTTGAGGCGTGCACGGGCCAGGCGACAACACGATCGCTTCGATGGGGTTGCGACGGATCCATTCGATCGAGACTTCATCATTACGCACGACAATCGTTTCCGCTCCCAGTCGCTGCAAATAGCGAGCGAGGTTGTAGACAAAGCTGTCGTAATTGTCGATCAGAAGAAGCATGAACGGTTCAATCGTTATTCGGTCAAAGCACGGCGCGAAGCAGGCCTTCGGCCTTGTGCCACGTTTCTGCATATTCGTCAGCCGGATCGGATTGAGCCACGATGCCGCCCCCGACCGGCATCTGCCACCAGCCGCCGCCTGCTGTTATTGTGCGAATCAGAATGCTCAGGTCTAGATGTCCGTCGGGAGTGAGATAGCCCAGTGAACCGCAATAAGCACCGCGTGCATGCGGCTCGAGCGTGGAAATGACCTCCATCGCCCGCACCTTGGGAGCTCCGGTGATCGAACCGCCTGGAAAGGAAGCGGTGATGAGATCGAAAACGGTTTTTCCTGCTGATAACTTTCCGGTTACCGCGGAAACGAGATGCTGCACATATTGATAGTTTTCGACTTCACAAAGCTGGTCGACGACGACCGATGCCGGCTCACAAACACGCGAAAGATCATTTCGCATCAGGTCGACGATCATCACGTTTTCAGCTCGATCCTTGACGCTCTGTTTCAGCTCTGAGCCATTAAATAGCTCCGCCTCCGCGCCCGTCATGCGTCGGCGCGTTCCCTTAATTGGACGCGTTTCCACTCGACCTTCATTGACCTGAAGAAACCTTTCCGGTGATGCACTCACAATCTGATAATCGCCAAGATCGAAGAAGCCGGCGAAGGGGGCCGGGTTTTCTTTTCGGAGTCGTTGGTAGAGTGCAATGGAATCACAGTTTTGAGGTAGCAACAATCTTTGCGCAAGATTGACTTGAAATAAATCCCCTGCATGAATGTATTCAATCGCCGCTGCGACCGCTTCCTGGAAACCATCCGATGAGAAATTACTGCGCAGTGCGGTTGTTCCCCGGCGTCCAATCGGAGTTACTGGATAGTGCTCTCCGGCAAGGTTGACTGTTTGCTGGTTAGGGCGTTCTGGAGCGGTGGTTGAATTGCTCTCCAACAGAGCTCGAAACTGTTGCAGTCGTTCAGATGCTCGGCGTTCCCGTTTTTCCGGGGTCCGTTCAGGCCACCCCTGAGCGATAATCCAGCTGCGATCCTGGGCGTGATCAAAAGCAATGACCGTATCGTAAAAGCCTACTGCGAGTACCGGTAAAACAAACTCGTTGTAACGAGTTCGAGGGAGCCTTTCCCATGAGTGTCCCAGGTCATAGCCGAATAAACCAGCAGCCCCGCCTTGGAAGGCCGGCAGTTCCGGTACCCGTTCAAAGGAACAATCGCTCAACTGGTTTTCGAATTGCACAAAGGGTGACTCATTTCCACCCGGTACGCGGAGCATCTTGAACGGATCGGCGGCCAGATAAGAGAATCGTCCTAACTTGGAGTCTTGCTGTGCGCTGTCGAAAAAGATGCAATGGGGCAGGGCAGCAAGTCGGTCGAAAACCTCCGCCGGAGAAAGACTCGGTGTAATCTCGTGCACGAGTGGATGGAATGCCGGTAATTTGGAGACGGGCGGAGTCGGCATCCTGCGGTTTCCGGACGATCAGTCGGTGGGCTTCTGGTTACGATGAGTCTTCTCGGGGATCGTCAGGAATCCCCAGTCCAATGCTTCATCCTGACGATATTGCTTGCCTAAAGTCAAGGCGGTCACTGCCTTGGATAATTCATAGCCCAGATAGAATGCGTGGGACGGATCGACATTCCTCGGTTCCGTGGCCATCAACTGAGCAAATAATTCGTAGGGATTCGTGCCGCTGATGTGCACTTCTGAATTGATGATGTGCAGCTGACCGTCTTCCGCGAAAAGCCGATAATTTGGGTCTTTGATCTGTTCGAAAAGTCGCTCAAGACTTTCCGCTCCCATCGGCAATAGACGTGGGTCTCGTAGGACGACCAGCTCCGGCGCCGTGTGCTTTGGAATGACACGATGGGTGTGTGCGTGGTAGACGAGTTGTCTTGCGAGAGCACATTCACGTACGCTCGATCTTGCCCAGTTAATTACCTGCGTTGTCAGCACGCTGTGGATTTTGAGCTCCTCGCAAATTGCCAATAGGAGCAAGTTGATCCCCAGGGAGTCGGTATCGGTCAGTTCGGTGATGTTCCCAATTCCCATCATGATGGGTAGGTCGGGATATTGTTCTCTGACCTTCCAATACCTTTGAAGACTGTTTGTGAAACCGCAGCCGATGGGCTCAAGGATCGGGTCCAGTCGCACGGGCACCTGATGTTCCGTCAATAGCTCGGTCGTTTCTGCCAGACCTGCCTGGGTTTCAATGTCGTCGGGAATGACGACCACCTCGCATCCCCAATCGCAGGCCGCTTCGCGATTGCTGCTATTCACCGAGAGAACCAATTCTGCACCCGCCTCGACCGCCGCCTCGATTTCAACCACATTGAAGCTATCGATGGAAACTCTTAACCCGAGATCCTTGAGGAGCCGCACGGCATCCCCAACGTTCTGCCAGGTATGGCTCGGTTCGCAACCAATATCAATGAGGTCTGCACCATCGGCGGCCAGTTGCTTGGCGTGCTTTTCAATTTCAGCCAGGGAAAGTCGTGGAGCGTGATTAATCTCAGCGAGGATCTCAATCGAGTATTTTCCGTAGTCTTTTCTCGTCTCCGATTGATGACCGAAGAGAGTTGGCAGTTCGCGCAGATCATGCGGACCAAGGTCGATCGGCAGATCGGATAACTGTTTCAGTGGAGCGAGGTCGCCGTTGCAGTAGCCGGGCAAAACAATACGAGTAGTCTCAGACGGAATCTGGATATGGCGGGCAACCCATTTGGGAGTCATGAGTGCCGCGACCGTGATCGGGAGAACGTCGATCGAATAGGCAAAGCCGACCTTAGCAGCGAGCTCTTTGACGATGTCCCGCAACGCATGTTCTGCAAGGCGGCCCGTTACGAAATGAATGTGGTCACGCTTGCTCATCAGTCGATGGTCCGGTTGCAGAGCCAACGAATCCTCCATTGACGGGGAGGATTTCGCCGGTGATGAAACGAGCGGCTGGGGAAACGAGGAATCCGACGACTTGGGCAACGTCTTGTGGCGTTCCCCATCGCCCTAACAGCGATTCCTGCTCGGCACGTCGATTCCAATAGTCCGAACTTTGTTCTCCCCACGCCGTCTTGATCCAGCCAGGAGCCACACAATTTACGCGAACGTTCGGTGCGAGCGAACGTGCCAAGCTACGTGTAAAGGCCATGATGGCTCCCTTGCTCGTTGAGAACATCTCTCCGCTGTCGCCCTCCATCCCGGTGGCAGCCTGGTCCCAGCCGACATTGATAATGACGCCTGCTTGTTGAATCATCCTTTCACCGGCAAGCCGTGACAGACGGATCGTGCCGAGAACGTCAACTTGCCACAATACTTCCAATTTGTCTTCAAAGCTCAGCGAGACGTATTCGCCGGTTAAGACATCGGCGCCGGCGTTGTTGATCCAGATGTCGACTCCCTCTCGCCATTGCCAGGCTTCGTCGATGAATCTTTGGCAGGCGATGGGATCAGAGATGTCGGCCAGCATCAACGTGCTTTCGACGCCGTGTTCTCGGACCGCTGCGACGACACGTTCTCCCTCGGCCTGACTCGACCTCGCATGAACAATGACATGGGCCTGCGACGCGGCCAATTCGAGAGCGATCGCTGCCCCAATCCCGCTCGACGATCCGGTGACGACTGCAACTTTGCCTTTTAATAAATGCTTATCTTCCATGCCTAATTGGCCCGACTATCAGATTGGCGTGGGGTTATTCTGGTGAATAATGATTTGTTGTAGTGGTCAAATCGTTACCAGGCAATCGACCTGCTGCGAGTTCGCTGCGGATTCCAGAAGATCTCTGGCCGCCGAAGCGTGCTTGACGTAGGATTCCTCGGGTAGAAGTCCGCGAGGGCGTCGCTCCGTGAAAGTGTCGCCAAGACAGGAAATATCAGCGTAATCCGACAACTGTGGGCGGGCTAAGATCCGTCTCGAGACCCTATGAGTGATGAACTGCAACTATCGAATGGCGTGCTGGCGTTTCGCGGATATAACGTGACCAACATGGGACGCAGTCGTGAGCTTCTCCAGCACGATGTCTACGGGCCATTGGTCCAGCAGGCACTCAAGGAGGCTTCTGAGGTCTGTGAAAGTGTGGTCGAACGCAAGGTTGACCTTGTTGGCCGGGTTGAACGCGGTGAAGATACCACCCTGGAGGTCTACGATGAAGCGATTGCATTGATCGTCTCCATGGAAATCGCTCAATTGAAATTGCTGTCGGAATTCCATGGGATCGACTACTCGCAGGCTCGAGTGTCCATTGGCTTCAGTCTTGGAGAAATTTCTGCTCTTGTCGCGGGCGGTGTCTATGAAACGAGTGATGCCATTCGGATTCCATTGGCAATGGCTGCAGATTGCGCTGATCTGGCAAAAAACGTGTCGATGGGAGTCCTCTTTTCACGGGGTGACTCAATCTCGAGCGATCGCGTGAGAGAAGTCTGTTTGCATCTGAACGCCGAAGGCAGGGGAGTGATCGGTGTGTCAGCGTGGCTGTCCCCCAACTCGCTACTGGTGATGGGGACTGAGGATACGGTGAAACGATTGAAGGCTCACCTAAGTGAGATTCTTCCTCATCGAATTTATTTGCGAATGAACGAGCATCGTTGGCCGCCCTTGCACACGCCGATTGTCTGGCAACGCAATATTACGGATCGAGCGTCTGTCATGCTGCATACATTACCCGGCGGATTCACCGAGCCGAATCCGCCTGTGTTGTCGATGGTTACCGGGGAGAAGTCTTATCATCAGTTTAATTCCCGAGAAATTATTTCGCAGTGGATTGACCATCCCCAACAGCTGTGGAATGTCGTCGATGAACTTCTCAAAATGGGTGTGGATACGATCGTTCACATCGGTCCGGAGCCAAATATTTTGCCAGCGACGTTTGAACGTCTCGCTGCAAACGTGGAAGCTCAGACTCGCGGGAGCCGACGCATGCGGGCTCTTTCAGCGGTCATTCGACGTCCTTGGTTGCAGAGTCTGTTGCCGAACCGGGCTGGATTGTTGCGTGCCCCGTTGATCAAACATGTCGTCCTTGAAGATTGGTTGCTCGAAAATCGACCTGACGGTAAGAAAGTTGATCAAGGCAGCAAGTAACGGAACTCTCAGGAGGAGACATCATTCGCTCGTTAGCTCGCATTTCGGCCAGCATCGCCTGCCGAGTTTATAGAAAGCGGCTAGAAACGCATCAGGGTTCTGAGAAGGTCTCCCGCATCGCCCGGATCTGATTCAGATCGATGCCAGCCGGGCTGTTTTCGAGGAACCAATCGAGATCTTCGACGGCGGCCTGTTTACGACCTGTCTGATGTCGTAGGACCGCGCGTAATCCGCGATGATTGGCAACTTCTGGCTCGACGATTACCATCGCCTCCAGATAGCGCAACGTTGCCTCAAAGTCTTCTTCTCCCTGCGAGATGCCCTGCAAATTACGGAGGATTCGAACGATGATTTCTTGGGGCGTGTATGCATCCAGGTATTCTTCCCGGAATTCGCCGCCGCTGAATTCCGTCACCATGCGGCGGGCAGCCTCCGGCGTTAACTCGGCTCCACTATCGAATACATCAATCAACTGAGATTCGCCCTCTTCGGGGATATATCGAACGACAAAATGTCCCGGGAGGCCAACGCCCTCGACGTTTAGTTCCAAGCGTCGAGCCAGTTCGATATACAGCAGCGACAAGCTGATGGGCAGACCCTCTCGGTCGTCGAGGACTCGATCAAAGTAACTATTCGCGGCGTGATAATAATTCGTGCGACTGCCGTGAAAACCATTTTGTTCAAAAAGATATTGATTGAGTCGTTCCAGTCGCTGTTGAGGATTTGCGGTCTCCGGTAGTTCGTCGCGGATGTCCTTTGAGAGCTGGTTGAACTGCTTTCGATAGACGTCGATTTCCAGGTCGGGGTTGTCCAGTCGTGAGATAAGTAATGCGGCGTGAATGAGATCAATAGGATCCTCGGCTAATACTTTGCGAAGCTCATCACATACTTTTCGGGCATGTACGTCGCCGGCCAGTTGCCGCAGACGGCGAGCCTGCTCGTCGTATTGGGCAGCGCGTTCGCGGAGGACCGTGAGGCTGGCATCGACATCCGTTGCCAGGCCATCGACAGCTCCCGAAGGAAGCCAGTCATCTAAGGTGAGTTGGTCAATCTTTTCGTCGACTTTATCTCGGCGCTCGGACGATATCTGAGTTGACGCGATCGTTTTGTCAAGTTCGAAGCGTTTAAAGCTCGCGCTCGTTTGGCGGAACTTGACCAGACCAACTTTGCCAGGTTTGAGATCAGGTACGCGCCGCTCGATCAGCAAATGGTCATTGACATAGCATTTGAGTTTGTCCGCACCAACGTGCACCTTGAGGTGATTCCATTCATCAGGACGATAGTGTTCTGAGGGAAGTTCGTCCAGGATTTGCCAGGAATAGACAGTGGGGCCGTTGAATTGAGTAAGACGGAGTCGTCCACCGGAGGGATAGAATCCAAAGTGTCTTTGATCGCCATCAGCCGCAAAGGCTAAACCCGCTGCTCCCGCTTCGTCGTCGAGCTTCACAAAGACTCCGACTTCAAATTCGTTTTCTGGGATCTCGCGATTCGCGAGGCAGAGTGACCGACCTCCAAAACCATCGCCTGCTTGGGAGACAACGATGCGTCCAGCTCGTTTCTGCCAACTCGCTCCGAATAAAGTTGTCCACTCGCGTGGGTCTAAGGATCCGATCGTCTTCCATCGCTCCATGGGAACGGGATTGGGTGTTTCAATGAGAGATTGGAGATCGGCAACTCGGACTGCAAAGCCAAGATTGGCAGTGATTGCTGACTTCATGGTCACGATTCCTGCGACATTGCCATCCAGGTCGAGCAGCGGACCACCGCTGTTGCCAGGCTCGATGGGCATCGCCATCTGGATCATGCGTCGCCCGTCAATCTCTCGGTAGCCCGATACAATGCCGTCAACCACACTGTGCCGCAGACCCATCGGGTTACCCAAAGCAACAACCGAGGTGCCTTGAACGATGTCTGTTTTGCCTAAAGGAAGAGGTTCCAAATCCTGGGCTGATACACGAATGATCGCTAAATCGAAATTTCGATCGGACGCATGGACCTCCTGCACCGAAAGTTCCCGACCATTATGAAAGCGAACTCGAATGGGCCGCGCTTCGCCAATGACATGCAGATTTGTGGCAATTAGCCCCGTTTTTGAGATCACAAAGCCTGTGCCCATTCCAGCCTGCCGGCCGTCACGGCCTTCGACCGTGACCGTTACCACGGAGTTGCGTGTCGACTCGACCAGGTTCGCAACACTTCGCTGCTGATCCGCCTGTGCAACCTTCTGCTCCGGATTCGATTTGGCTTGATCCTCCTCGCCAAAGACGAGCAGTGGCAGGAGTGCCACCAACAAAAACAACGTGCTGACAATGCGATACAAGGGGTTTCTCCATTCGATCCGGTTTTGTCGGTCGACAAAACCGACGTGCCGTTGACCACGGCTACTTTTATCTTTTTACTCGTTATTGGCGATGAAGGTGAATATGATAAGAGCCATTCGATCGTCATTTTGACGAAAAAGGTGGTATCGCGGATCTCTTAGGAGACGAGAAAATTGAACACGAACGTGATTAAGGCGGTTTTTCTGTTGTCCATGCTCCTCAATGCTACCGTCCAGGCGGAAAAGGTGGAGCTTCGGTTTGATCGCACTCAACTCGATGCCGATTTTCGTAGTGAAGGGGTTGCGGTCGGCGACTTTAATCGGGACGGCAAGTCAGACATTGCCGCTGGTTTCGTCTGGTATGAATCGCCTGATTGGAAAATGCACCCGATTCTTGAGAAAACTCCAGAGTATGAACCGAAAGGATATTCCAACTCATTCGCCAATATTGCCCACGATGTCAACGGAGATGGCTGGATTGACCTCATGGTCGTCGACTTTCCCGGCCAACCGACCTGGTGGTTTGAAAATCCGAAGAACGAAAAGGGGCCCTGGACGCGTCATGAATTGACGCCCGTTTCCAATAACGAAAGTCCGCAATTTGTGGATGTTGACGGGGATGGCAACAAAGATTGGGTGATGGCGGTCGCCCCCGACACCCCATCGTCCGATGGTCCGGATCGGTTTATGGCTTTCCTGACTGCAACCCAGAATCCGCTTGAACGATGGTCGATTCATCGAGTGTCTCAGAATGCTGCGCCTGGAACGAACAAATACGCTCATGGGTTAGGCATTGGTGATATCGATCAGGATGGTCGGATGGATATCCTCATCCCGGCCGGCTGGTGGCAGGCGCCAGAGAATCGTCGACAGGGACCCTGGAAATTTAACCCTGCTCCCTTTGGCGAAGACGCGGCCCAAATGTATGTGTACGACTATGATGGTGATGGAGACAACGACGTGCTGAGTAGTAGTGCTCATCGATACGGGATTTGGTGGCACGAACAAACCTCTCCCAATTCCTGGAAAACCCATGAAATCGATTCTTCATTTTCGCAAACGCATGGAATGTGTCTTGCCGACATGGATGGCGATGGCGTGAAGGATTTTGTGACTGGAAAACGCTGGTGGGCTCACGGCGGAAATGATCCAGGCGGAGATCAACCAGCGGTTTTCTATTGGTTCCGATTGACGCGAGAAAATGGCAAACCCGTTTGGACGCCTCATCTGTTCGACCGTAATAGTGGACCGGGAACTCAGTTCGAAGTCGCGGATGTCAATGGAGATGGTTTGTTGGACGTGATCACTTCCAACAAAAAGGGAGTCCACCTTTTCAGACAGGTTCGCGATTGAATCCACTTGATAAAGAGGCAATTGCTGGCGCGAGAAATCGGCTTTAAGGTAATCTGTTCGGGTGAGGTCTGTCTGTCGCGCAGACCTCATCCGCCTGAGACAGGTGAACCGAACGTCGTGTCGGTGAGGACGCCTGCATGATGAGGTGAATTGGATCCTGGAAAGTTTCTCAGAGGCTCAATCCCCGACACCGATGTCCTCATTCAAAGCAGCCATGATCAGTTCTCGCTCACCGTTCTCATGAGCCTCCAAGACGCGATGGAAAAGACGGTAACGCTCGACAATTAAACTCATTGGGCATGCGTTCGGTTCCCCATAGGCCAAGCATTCGGCCTCGTCGACGATTTCGCAGATTTCTGAAAAGAGTGAGGCATGTTGTGCCTGCAGGATGTCGGCCTGAGTGCTGAATCGAGATGCGACCTCCACAGCGTCGTCAAAATATCCAAAGCATTCTTCGAGAGTAAAATGGGTGGCCAATTGATCTCGTAGTCCGCTCAATAGCTCTGCGAACGCTCCGGCATGAATCGAGCGATAACTTGCGTGGGAAAGGACGTCGTTAACCGTCGCCAGTAACTCCCGCAAATGCACGTTGTCGTCCTTCAGATCTTGAAGGAACGCTGCATTGACGGTGAGCATGCCTGTGCGAATGAGCGTCATAGGAACCCCCTTGCTGATGAACTTTCTTGCACTTAATTATGCACTTCATTCTTCCGTGATAAGTGTCGGGTGTGGAGAGATGATGTCACGTAGCCTGCTTTTCGAAAAACATTCGTGGAAAGTACTACGTCATTCAGAGACGGTGATGTTCGTTCGTCCACGATTGTTGAGCGACAGCATCAGGAGACAGTTTTTCTCCAACATCTTTGTGGGATTTTCAGGTGATGGCTTGATGGAACGAGGTGTGAAGTCGCTTGATGTAATGTTTTTGTTTCGTGGAGTGCTGCCCATCTTGGCGAATTGTTTGCGCAGGCCGCTGTCATGTTGCTTTCACACGACGTTGTCACCGATCGCGTTGTCGAATGCCATCCAACGGTTTTGGATCGACTGCACGCGACACGTGATCACCTGAATCACTAGGCTGAATGTTTTGAGATCCCGTCGAGTTGATGCGGTTGGTGATTTTGTGGTTGCGTGCAATTGTTGGAGGCATGAACGAATTGAGCATTCCGCATTTGCGGGATATAGCGAACAATTTGCGGGATATAGCGAACAACCGTCTCTCACGTCGTTTTCATCTCGGGCAACCTATCCTTCACCTGAAACTCTCTCGAAATTCGCAGAGCTGACAAAACCGAGTGAAGGAGATGCGTGACCATGAATTCGAAAGTGGCAGAAGCCACATCCGAAGTGATTGCCGCGTTCATGCAGCAAGTCATTGTTCAATATTATTCATTTGGAGGTCATTTTCGACGAGTCGAGCCGCGCGAATCGGTCGCGATTCCCATTCGGCTCTGTCCGCTTGATGAATCTTTCGAGCCTCAAGGCGATGAGTTCAACGCCGTCACTCGAGATGTGTCCTGTTCGGGAATCGGTTTCTTCCACACACGAACGATTGAGACGCCCTTTTTAAAGATAACCATTGCGGCTCCCGAAACGGGGCACCAAATGAATTTACTCGCACGGGTCGAGCATTGTACGCCGTGCGGCGATTTTCAGATCGTTGGTTGTCGTCTGGTCGGATCGGCGAACGGTGATTTCGAAGGTTGTGGTGAAAAGCTGAGCTAATCGTTGAAGGGGCGATTGAGCTGGGGTCGGCTTTCGTGATCCAACCGCCTCAGGGGCTGCAGGCAGCCGCCGAGTTTTCAGCCCAGATACGCCACTAACTCGCCGACGCAGCTTTCGTACTCGGCCGTCTCTCCGCGAACTAAAAACCTTCGTGTCGACTCATCCATGACTTCGATGTCGACGGTGATTCTGCCCGCCGGTAATGCTGCATCATATCGGTCTGCCCACTCGACAATGGTCAGGCCTGGTTTTTGCAGGTATTCGTCGAAGCCGATTTCGAGCAATTCATCTTCATCCGTGATGCGATAAAGATCGAGATGATAGATGGGACGATTCCCCTGATACTCATTGCACAAAGTAAAGGTCGGACTTAAGACCTGATCAGCCGGCACTTCGAGAGCAACGGCGATCGCCTTCGTTAGATTCGTCTTGCCGGCGCCGAGCGTTCCTTGGAGAGCAACTAAGGCTTGCGGTGGCAGAACTTGGGCCAACGCGTTTCCCAATCTCATGGTGTCTTGCTCGGACTTCGCGACAAACTCGATTTCTTTCATCCAGACATGATCCTTAACTGACGGCTCGGGTGGCTGACTCGTTCGGCTGGAGAACGAGCTATCCTCTGGAATTGAATTTTTCTTAGCACGGATATCCTAGTGAATATACCCACGGGGAGCGATGGCCGTCTTGGAACCGTCCGCAGCCCGCGTCCATAGTCCTTGCTCAGCGACGATTTGTCCAATCGGGGTGATCGGGATTTCCAAGGGCTGGAGTTTTGTCAATCGCGCGGCTTCATCGGCAGGTAACGTCAGGAGTAATTCAAAGTCCTCTCCATCGCCGAGAGCGTGTTCGAGGGGAGTTTTCATCGAATGTTCACTAGCGGCTTGAGCGGCCGCGGAGATCGGAATCTGGTCCAGCCATAGTTCCGCGCCGAGTTTACTCGCTTCGCAAAGTCGCGAGAGATCCAGAGTCAAGCCATCGCTGATGTCCATACCTGAGTGCAGCGTAAACTGCTCCATCAATTCAATCGCTTCATGGACACGGGGAGTAAAACGGAAATGATGTCCCTGGAGACTGCCGCCCAGACTTCCTGTGACGACAATCTGATCACCGACTTGGGCTTGAGAACGGCTGAGGATCCCGCCTGTACCCGATTGTCCGATCGCGGTGACGGAAATCACGATACCCGACGACCAGCGATTGGTGTCGCCTCCCACGATTTGCAAGCCGTACTGATCCGCCAGGCTCAGCAGCCCCTCGTAACAGTCCTTCGCCCAATTCAGGTCCGTGGAGGGTGAGAGCAATAATGAGACGACCGCGGCGGTCGGACTGGCTGCCATGGCGGCGAGGTCGCTAAGGTTGACAGCAAGCGCTTTGCGGCCGATCTGGTGCGCTGACATCTGTTTCAGCTCAAAGTGGACTCCCTCACATAATAGATCAGAAGTCACGATCGCATCACCGGCCAAGTGCATGCGGGCGGCGTCATCCTGCAGTTGGTAGTCATCCGTCGACGACGAATCTGATTTCGGCAGGCGTTGCCTCAGCCAGTCGAGAAACTCGTGTTCAATCATGCGAGCGTTTCAGCAGGGCGAGCGTTTCAGCATATCTCCGCAGGCCGCATTATGCCTTCTCCGCCGATTGCGGCAAGATGCCATCGAAAATCGCTGCTCATCGACGTTGAGTGGCGGGGAGATGCCCAAACAACGTCTCTTCATTTCTCATGATAAAGAATTTGACCGACTGATTTTGAAGGACCTTGGGTTGCTTCATAACGTAAGACAGATCAGAGGCCGATGCGGTTTCCCATTTGTGCAAGCCAACCAGAATGTCGCCCGACCGAACACCCTGGCGAGCGGCAGGACTGCCGGCACGAACCGTCACGATTTTCAAGCCACCCTTGAACTGGCTCGAACCTCGCTCGAATTTCTGGGGGGGGATTTCAATCAGTTGCATGCCAAACCTGCTCCAGGCAAGGTCGAAAACGGCTGAATCGACCTGGTTGGAACCGCGCTGCTTACGACCGCGGCGTGCTAATTCGAGGCGAATCGGGAGTTCTTCGCCATTGCGATTGACCAAAAACGAGATTTGCTCGCCTGCATTGGTTCCGATCAGCGCTCGCTCAAGATCAAGGGCTCGGTCAACGGGAATATCGTTGACCAGGGAAATGACGTCCCCTGCTTGAATGCCTGCCACTGCTGCCGGACTTCCATCTTGAATCCGCTCTGCAAGGAGACCTTGGCTTCCGCTCTGGCTACCCGTGATGACGCCGTGCCATACGCCTGCTCGCTCTTTGCTTAAAAGTTGAGCGGCGACTTCCATTGCCTTGTCGACCGGGATCGCGAAACCAATTCCCTGGGCTCCGACTCGAACTGCGACGTTGATGCCGATCATTTCGCCATCGATATTTAATAACGGTCCACCCGAGTTACCTGGGTTGATGCTCGCATCCGTCTGGATCAGGTCATAATACTTCTGCTCGTCGTTGACCTTCACGGTGCGGTGTAAAGCACTGACGATTCCGCGAGTTACCGTCTGCTCGTATCCGTAAGCATTCCCAACCGCGACGACCTCTTCACCCGTCATCAAATCGTGCGATTTGCCAATCTTGATCAAGGGTAACTCGTGTCGCGTCGGAATCTTGATGATCGCCAGGTCCGTGTAGGGATCGTGAGCGATCATGCGAGCAACATAGGAGCGACCGTTGTCGAGATTGACGTTGATTTGACCGACGTTTTCGACCACGTGATGGTTGGTAACGATATAACCTCGAGGATCGACGACGACGCCAGTGCCCATCCCGTTTACGCGACGACCTCCTGTGCTGGCAGGATTGGACGCACTTGCATTGGGAATTGTTTTATGGCCGTGAATACTGACGACGGATGATCTAGCTCCAGCGACCGCTTGAACGATTGCTGAGCGGCGTAGTTCAGACGCATCTGCAAACTGAAAGAATGCCAAAAGCATCGCAAAACCAGCAGTTGCCGTTGTGAACAAACGAAGGCGTAATCGCCAATGAGGTTGGGATTGCTTCATCGCGTCAGTGGTGGGCCGTTGGAGGTAGGAAGCTTGACGGCACCCAGGGAGAACCCCCGACGTGCCAAGAGGTAGGCACAACCATCTTCGGATCCGCACCGACTGCTGCTTCAACTGCGAGAGCTTGCCCGGTATAGTCCACCTAGATTGAAGTCAGGCCATTGAAAACCTATGACAGCATGCTGGCATGCAAGCGAGCATGCGCTCTTAAACTTCATCTTCTTCTGGAACCGTTGGTGTTTCCGGTTTGGCAGCGGCGAGCTGTAAAAGTTGCATCAAAAGAAAGATAAAGAGCGGAGCCGCCAGATAGACCGGCCAGAGTCTCCAGAACAAACTGTCACGAATCGGGAGTTGAAGCCCCTCCACGATGCCCGCTACCAACAACAGGAACATGACCCAGAGCAGGAGACCGCAGCCACCGGCTGCCATCATGCTCTTGAATGTTTCTCGCTCCGATACCATCTCGTTGTAGAGTTCAATAGTCCGACCTCGGCGAGCACTACGTTGGACCGCATCTTCCAGTTCCATGACGCGGCACGCCTGGTCCCACATCGAACCATCATCGGATGCGAGATGCTCTTCGGCCCAGGCCAATGCGGCATTCACGGGGCATGTTTCTTTGATCTCCTTTCGCTTACCATCGATCGACAACTGACAAGGCTCGTTTGGAAGCATCGCCAGGACAGCAGAGCCCGTCGAGCCAACCACCGTTAGCTTTGCTCCGGAATGTTCCTGGACGGGGCCGATCGACCAACGTGCCAATTGTTCGTCGGATCCGGTGAGTTGAACCCCAAGGTTAGCAAAGCCGCTGTCGCTATCAGAACTGACCATGGCTGCAATGCGAGTCACATTGCCGAGCAGGTCGCGTAGCACAATGGCATCGTGAGTGAAGGTATCAAGAACGGTTTTTCGATCTCGCGTAACGGCCTGTCGATTCCAGATTATCTGTTCGATGTTTCCAAGTTGTTCAGTATTCTCATCCGTGACGAGTTTTCGGATTGCCTGATAAGCTGGGTGGAAGAGCATGGGGTGGTAGGGGAGCATCACGCACTTCGAGTCCTGCCGGATCATTTCTAATTCGAAGGCCACAATCATTTGGCAGGTTGACTGGATCAGCAGCATCGGTGTGCCAGCCTGGACGAGTTTTCGCAGTTGATCGTCTCGCTGCTCAACGGCCGCTGCGGACGAAGGACGCGAGGCCACAATGACCAGATCGGCGACTGTGCCACTGAGCAGCCCTTCCCAGCTCTCGGCGGTCGCACGGGTTTGGGGCGATATCGCCTCGATTTCGGAGGCTCCATCGCCGGCGTCAAACGATCCGACCAGATGGTGCTTGGGAGATCGTTCGATTTGACGAACAAACTCGACTAATTCTTCATCAAAACCGAGGGTTGCGATTCTCATACTGATCTGCCAAAACGGGGGAAGTGTCCGAAATCGTCGGCAACTTCACGAGTATAGTCGCTTCGCAGCCACCTGCGAGACGCGGTAAGCGTGGGTTCGACTCGAAAACGGGAGCGAAATCGCGAGTTGTCGGGTTGTCACGGGGCTCTTTGGGGATCTTCCGGGATCTACGTCAAGTTTTGATTGGACGGTTGGACCAGCTATACTGTGAGACATTCGAATCACGCCTTGATCGCGTTGGCTTGAGCTTCGGCACCAATTGGAACGCTTGAGTTGAACGTTAGTCTCGATGGAAGTAAAAGCATGCCCGTTCGATTCCTCGCCATTCTTTGCCTTTGGACCTTGCCGGTGGTGCCCTGTTTTGCAGAAGCTCCTATCGATTTCGGCAGAGACATCCAGCCGCTGTTGGCGGAACGTTGCCTCGCTTGCCATGGCGTCGATAACGATGAGGGAGGTCTTCGGCTTCATCGTCGTGCCGAGGCGCTCAAGGAACTTGAATCGGGTGCGATGGCGATTGTCGTTGGAGATCCATCAGCAAGCGAGATTCTGGCTCGGGTGAGTTCCAGCGACGAAGATTTACGGATGCCCCCGGAAGGAGATCCGCTGACGGAAGAAGAAATCGCTCTTCTCACTCGTTGGATTAGCGAGGGAGCCAGATTTGATCAGCATTGGGCCTATCGACCTTTGAACCCTCAACCGGAGAATGTTGAGGCTTGGGATGCGGCGCTGCGGGATGATTGGAGTCGAACTCCGATCGATGCTTTCGTGTTATCTCGCCTGCATCAAGAGGGCATTGCACCGTCAGCATCGGCGGCACGTCCGGTTTTGATCAAGCGTCTCTATTACGATCTACTCGGATTACCTCCAGCTCCAGAGGCGGTCACCGCCTTTGTTGAAGATTCCTCGCCTGATGCCTATGAGCGTATCGTTGATCGCCTGCTTGCCTCTCCTCATTTCGCGGAGAGGTGGGGACGCCATTGGCTGGATATGGCTCGTTATGCCGATTCTGATGGCTATGAAAAAGATCGAAATCGACCTCAGGCGTGGCGATATCGCGATTGGGTGTTGAAGGCGATTAATGAAGATTTACCCTTCGACGAATTCACGGTCGCTCAATTGGCGGGGGATTTACTGGAAGAATCGACGTCCGAGGAAAAACTGGCAACCGCTTTCCATCGTCAGACGTTGACGAACACCGAGGGAGGTACGAATCCTGAGCAGTGGCGCGTGGCTGCGGTCATGGATCGGACGGAAACGCTCGGTACTGTTTGGCTTGGATTAACGGTCGGTTGTGCCCGCTGCCACTCGCATAAATATGACGAGTTGTCCCACGCTGAGTACTATCAGTTGTTCGCGTTTTTCAACAATGCGGACGAGATTAATTCTGAGGTTCCAAAAACGCCGTACGAAATACGGTCCTTGCAGCGTGAGCGGGATCGCTACGAAGCGGAATTGAAGGTTGTCCAAACCTCGCTCAAGGAACGAGAAGGCGAGTTCCCCGCGGACGTCGCCGCCTGGGAGGCCTCTCTCAAGGATGAGGACCGCGAAAAACTTGACGAACCGATTCGAGCGGCTCTTGACGTGGCTGTGGCGGAGCGGAATGACGAGCAGAAGAAGCAGCTTAACGAAGCTTATCAGAAGGCAACGGAACCGTTACAAGCAGCTCGGAAAGCGGTCTCCGAAGTCGAGAAGAAAAAGCCAGCATCGGATCTAGTCAAGGTGAGGGTTGTTGGAGAGCGAGCGATAGATCGTCGCCAGACTCATATCCTCAGACGTGGGGAATTCTTGGAACCGCTTGAGAGCGTGAATCCTGAATCGCTCGCGATTCTGCCCTCCATTCCATCGGCCAGCACGGAACCGACTCGATTGGAACTTGCAAAATGGCTCGTCAGTGATGAAAACCCGTTGACCTCACGTGTGATCGTGAATCATCTGTGGCAATATCTTTTCGGACAAGGCATCGTGGCGACTCCCAATGATTTTGGGGTCCGTGGTGATCGTCCCACCCATCCGCGGTTGCTGGATTACCTGGCCAACCGATATCGCCAGCTCGATTGGTCGCGAAAAGCAATGATACGTGAGACCGTTCTTTCGCAGACCTATCGTCAATCTTCGGTGCATCGCCCCGAAATGGCGCAAATCGATCCCTTGAATCGTTGGCTTTCTCGCCAGAATCGGTTTCGAGTCGAAGCTGAAACGTTGCGGGATGTGAGTCTCTCGATTGGTGGCTTATTAGACCAAGGCATGGGCGGACCGAGTGTCTTTCCGCCGATGCCTTCGGAAGTTGCTGCAGTCTCGTACGCCAATTCGTTCAAGTGGGCAACTAGCAAAGGCGGAGATCGATACCGCCGAGGACTTTACACATTCTTTAAGCGGACAGCACCTCACCCGACCTTAATGACCTTTGATTGTCCCGATGCAAACGTCACGAATGTGCAACGGAATCGATCGAATACTCCGCTTGGTGCCCTTACCATGCTGAACAATATTGTTTTTGCCGAAGCGGCCGCTGGATTTGCTCAGCGAATTCTGGCGAGCGAGGGAAGCGATGAAGAACGGTTGGCAAACGCCATCAAAATCTGTCTGGCTCGATCAGCAGAGCAAGCTGAACTTGAATCGTTGCTTGAATTGTTAGCCGAATCACGGGCCTTCTATCAGGCGAATCCTGAGGCGGCAGAGCAGTGGTTGACTGCTTCCGGTAACGACAACCCCATTGAATTGGCGGCCTGGGCGTCAACCTTGCGAGTCCTTCTTAATCTCGATGAATTCATGACACGAGAATAGCGAAGCGCATATGAATCCTTACGAACAGATCCAGCGAACAAGGCGTGAGTTTTTCAATACCTCGGCTAGTGGCCTCGGGGGTGTTGCGTTGAGCAGCATGCTTGCTCAGAATGGTCTGCTGGAATCGGCAGACGCAGCGGAAAATGCTGAGCAGCAGGGTCCGATGCAAGTTCAACCGCCGAATACCGCGCCCCGTGCGAAGTCCTGCATCTTCTTTTTCATGGCGGGCGCGCCTTCTCAAGTAGATTTGTTTGATCCTAAACCCGTTCTGAATGAGCGCAACGGACAGAGCCTCCCGAAGGGGGTGCTCGATCGTGCTCGCTTTGCCTTCATCCAACCAGATTCCGCAACGCTGTTGGGAACGAAACGAAAATTCTCCAAATACGGCGAATCCGGAATGGAGTTTAGCGACCTGCTGCCCCATTTGTCCGGTTGTGCAGACGATTTACTGATGATTCGAAGTATGACGAGCGAAGAGTTTAATCATCATCCGGGACAGTTGTTAATGCAGTGTGGTGTCTCACGTTTCGGGATGCCAACAATGGGTTCCTGGATTACCTATGGACTCGGTAGTGAGTCCGAAAATCTACCGGGCTATGTTGTGCTGAGTTCCGGCCGGGGGTCAAGTGGCGGAGCCACGCTCTACCAAAGTGGCTTCTTGCCGACGTCCTACTCGGGTGTCCTGTTTCGCAACTCCGGCGAACCCGTTTTAAATCTGACAACGCCTGCCGGGGTACCACCTGAATTGCAGAGTCGGGCTTTGGGCACCTTGAGAGACTTGAATCAGCGCCGTTTTCAAGAAGTCCATGATCCTGAAATTGCCAGTCGTATCGCCAGCTATGAACTTGCCGGTCGGATGCAGTCGGCTGCCCCCGACTTGATCGACTTAAATCAGGAAACCCAGGCCACGCTTGATGACTATGGGATTGGCCGTTCCGATCCCGATACGTCTGCCCGTGGTTCGAGTGGAAACAAAGATACCTACGACTCGTTTGCGCGTAATTGTCTGCTGGCTCGCCGAATGGTCGAGCGGGGAGTCCGCTTCATCAATGTGATCCACGCCTCCTGGGATCATCATTCCAATCTCGATAACGAGATCAAATTCAATGCCGGTATGGCCGACAAACCAATGGCGGCCCTGATTCGAGATCTGAAACAACGGGGCTTGCTTGACGATACTCTCGTGGTCTGGGGCACGGAATTTGGACGCACGCCCTTGGGAGAAAACCGGGGAGGGCGATCAGCCAACACCGGACGTGATCATCATCCGTTTGCGTTTTCAATGTTCATGGCCGGCGGTGGATTCAAGCAGGGGATGACCTATGGAGCGACCGATGATATCGGTTGGGATGTCGTCGAAAACCCGGTTCATGTAAATGATTTTCACGCGACACTTTTGCATGCCTTTGGGCTTGACCATAAAAAGCTAACTTACCGCTTCCAAGGCCGTGACTTCCGCCTCACCGATGTGGCGGGCAAGGTCATTACAGACTGGTTGGCGTAAAGGGTTGAAAACGATCGGCTTCTGAGACAATATCGCGACGAATCATCTCGATCACGCTGTATTGAAATCCGAATGTCTGTCGAAGAACTGGAATCCAAGCCTGGAAATGCTTATCCTAAATAGACAGGCTTTCTGGGACGACAAGTAATGATAAGGACTGCCAGCTTGTTTGCCTTCGAAATGAATCCTGCCCACCAATCTTTGCTACCCTTATCTGCCCACAAAAAGGAATTCAGTCCATGACGCGTCAGCAAACTCATCGTCGTGACTTCATCAAGAAGACCACCGCCCTGGCGGCGGCGAGTAGCACGGTTCCGTTTTTCTCCTGGAGCCCCAAGGCGTTTGCAAATCAAGAGAAGAATGACCGACCGGTCGTGGGTTGTATCGGTGTTGGCAGCATGGGAACCGGCGACGCACGGCAGCACGCACGGTTTGGCGACGTTGCAGCTGTTTGCGACGTGGATTCTCGTCACGCTGATCGAGCCAAGAATGATGAGCGAATTGGTAAAGGGAAAGCCGATGCTTATAAGGACTATCGAGAGTTGCTGGACCGCAACGACATCGATGTCGTGAGCATTGTTACGCCGGATCACTGGCACATCAAAATTGCGATTGAAGCGTTGCAGGCCGGAAAGCATGTTTTCATTCAAAAGCCTCTAACGCTGACGCTCGAAGAGAATCAACTCATTCGAAACGCGTGCAAGAAATATAACGATCAGGTGTTTTTCATTGGGACTCAGCAAAGAAGCGACCGTGGTCGATTCATGCGTGCGGTGAACATGGTTCAAAAGGGATTGCTGGGTGATATCGAAAAGGTGACCGTCGGCATTAATGGGGGACCCAAAGGCGGGCCATTCCCGACTTCGAATCCGCCCGCGGAACTCGATTGGAATTTCTGGCTCGGACAGGCTCCCTATGTTGATTACATCGACAAACGCTGTCACTACCAATTCCGTTGGTGGTATGAGTATTCGGGAGGTAAGTTCACGGACTGGGGAGCTCATCACGTTGACATCGCCGTTTGGGCATTGAATGAGGATAAGGAAGGGCAGGGGCCGGTATCGTTTGACGGAACCGATGCTCAACATCCGGTACCTTTTGAAGACGGATATCCCACCGTTGACGACTGCTATAACACCTCCCATGATTTCGCCGTCGACTGCAAATTTGACAGCGGAACGACGATGGTGATTACCAGTCGAGGTGACAATGGTGTCTCCTTCGAAGGCACCAAGGGGCGCATCTTTGTCAACCGTGGCAAGATCACCGGTACGCCCATCGAAGAGAATTGGGACAAAGACATGTACACGGATGCCGATGTCTCGGCCCTCTACAAAGGGAAACCACACGAAGGCCATAAGCAGAACTTCTATCGTTGTATCTCCGAAGGTGGATTGCCCGTTTCGGATGTCTACTCGCACGTGCAAACGATGAATTCCTGCCATCTAGCGGCGATCGCGGCCCGTTTGGGACGCGTCATTCAATGGGATCCGCAAGCCGAAAAAATCGTCGGCGACGAACAAGCGGCCAGCATGTTTGGACGTGAGCAGCGCGAAGGATTTGAGATTCCTCGCGTCTAAGTCGGATAAATCCAAACTCAACGGGCGGCACTTGAGAATAGGCCGCTCGGCGGAGATGCGAACGGTGCCGCGAGCGGGTTGCTCGGCATATCTGCCTGGTTAGACGATCCCCAGAGCTTTGCGAGGATTGTGCCAAAGCAGTGTTTCAATGTCGGCGTCGCTGAGCTGAAGGTGATCCCGCAGGTTCGCTTCTGATCGTGGCATTGTGCCGGCCGATCCCATGAGGTGTGAACGGTCTGCGGCCCAGGTTGCGAGGTGTTCGTCGACGACAACGGTTTGCCCCGCCAGCTCAAAAGTGCCTGCGCCCAGTCCGGCCGCTGATATTGCGTCGGTGACGACATAGCAACGATCGAGTCCTGCGGTGGTCAGATAGTTCCGCAATGCGAAAAAGGGGACGTGGACACCGTCGGCAATGAACCCGATCCAAAGGTAATTCGATTCATGAAGCGCACGTTGGATGATGTTGTCATGGCGATGCATCTCCAGCGGGCATCCATTGCCGAGATGGGTGAACATGCGAAGCCCCGCGGAGATTGCTTCCTGCAACTGTTCGTGGCTTGGATTGCAATGACCGGCCGAAACGACGATGTCATTCTCGCTTAAATGACGAATGACGGCGTAGTCATTATCTCGTTCCGGTGCCAAAGTAAAGATTCGCGTTCGTCCACAGGCTGCATCGAGAAGACGTTGGGTGTCGTCTAAGTTGGCCGGTTTGGCAGCGGCGGCGGGATGGGCACCGATGTAGCCGGGCTGCTCATTCAGAAAAGGGCCTTCGATGTGGAAGCCGTGAATCACTTCACGCACAATGGGCTCTTGATCTTGAAAGCTTGCGAGTTGGCTGAGCCGACGACACATCGCGTCCAGATCGTCGGTGATGATGGTCGCCAGAATGGCTTCCACGCCCTCGGATTTCAGCGATCGGCAGGCCTCGGCAACTTGCTCCAAGGTCATCGAGTCGCCGTTGAAGTCGACGCCTCGATATCCGTTTACCTGTAGATCGAAATAGTTCATCGAGACGCGTCTCCATCCGTGTGCCTTGGGCACAGCGACGCGATTGTCGCTGGCCCAATGATCGCCACTCGACAACGATTACTTGTTGGCATGAGCCTTGTCGTAGTGCTTTTTCAACAAGTCTTCACCGAAATCATTCTCAAAATCGCGCCACACGCAGTGGATGTGATTCGCGTCGTTCTGCGTGTTGTCGTATTCCATGATGAACGTCGGGCCCTGCAAGCGATAATAATGACCTTTACCCGGGGTAAGGCTCCCGGCCCAAGCAAAGTGGATGTTTTTGGGGCCTGCTTTGCGAATCTTTTGCAGGTCAGCCCGTGCGAGTTCCGGACGTAAATTGTTCACGTATTCGCGGACAATGGTCATCATCAGTTTCTGCTGGTCCTGCGTCATCTTTCGAGCTGACAAGCCCTTGGGCTCCAGGGCTGTTGCTTCTCGACCTGGGCCGTTGATCACATCGTCCGGAGCTTCCGTCGAGATGATCGCTGCCTTGCGTTGTTCTTCATTCAGCGAGAGAGCGAGTTCACGAGCAAGATCTTCTTCGCGAGCGAGCACGCGCAGACCTTTGTGAGGACCCTGCATGACTTTGCCCGGGTTCGCCCCGAAGAAGGACGGAGTTGCCGCAATGTGCTTGCCGTTTACGACCGTGATGCTGACCGAAAGATGATGACCTTCGATTCGCCATCCCCAAGTGTCCTTCGTGGATGGTTTTCCAAAAATATAAAAGTGGTAGAGCGAGGGGTCGCGCCGAGGGTTATTGTTTTCCATTTCATGGAGGATCTGTTCCAAAGCCATGATGTTTAACGCCTTCGAAGCTCCACGATGACTGAAGGCACTGTGCATCAGCACGAAGGCGAGTTGTTGTTGGTGAGGCTTCATCTCATTCAAAGCCAGGCCGCTTCGATCCTTCGGGATAAAGTGCCATCCCTTGCGCTCCTCACCGTCAAAATCATATTCCGCCTTCTGACGCTGTTCCGGTGTCAAAGAGGCCAGGAATCGAGTGGCGGCCTCCGCCATCGCTTCGGCGGGAGTGTGCGCGTGGACAGTCGGAGTGACGAAGGTGATGGATACAATGGCGAAAATTGCCATCGTTAGATGCGAAGATGCTCGAAACATCGAATACTCCTCAGGCAGGCATGGTGAATGGGCGAGAATAGTAAGGGATGTTACTCCCCTTATTTGGCCGTGTCGAGTAACGATCGCCGAAATCTACGGGCGATTATCGAGTCTCCGTTCATTTTGGTGCACTTCGGCCGCCGCCGCCAAAACCACTTTTCTTGCCCTTGAACTTCCTTTTTGTGAGGATGCTGATCATCTGGGTCGGTTCAATGCTTGAATCGCAGCGGAAGATGTCGGAAAATACGAGATGACTTCAGGTGGACCTGTCTGGCGATATCAGTCCGGTTGACTTGTGTCGATGTAATTGCCGCGAATGCTCTTAACGAATATCTGCTATGCAAAATCGAATCGTATTCAGTCTGATTAGCCTGATTGTTTGTGGCCCGCTGCAGGTGATCGCGGCAGACGAAGCGGTTGATTTTTCTCATGACGTACTGCCACTCTTAAAGAAACATTGTGCTTCGTGCCATGCCGCCGGTACCTATAAAGGTGATTTATCGATCGATACCCGCGAGTCCTTACTCCGCTCTGGTACCGTGACCGCCGGCGATCTTGAAAGCGAATTCTTGGTTCGCCTGAATTCGGAGGATAACGATACCCGCATGCCATTTGGCAAACCTGCACTTGCTCCGGCCGAAATTGAAACGCTCACAGCGTGGGTCCAGCAAGGGTTGCCTTGGCAGGAAGGATTCTCCTTTGCCGAGACTTCGGCAAAACGACCGTTACAGCTTCAAGAGATCGAGTTGCCAACGTCTGCCGATTGGGGTGATCATCCGATCGATCGACTGGTTGGAAGCTATTGGCAAGAACAGGGAGTTGAGCGACCGGAGCGTGTCAGTGAGCGGCGGTTCGTCCGTCGAGCTTATCTCGACCTCGTTGGGGAATTACCCGATCCAGCCGTGATGCAGACGCATCTTGGGGACGAAGGAACGGACCGTCGAGAACGTTTGATCGATGCACTGTTGGCAGACGAGGTGGGCTATGCAGAACACTGGCTTACCTTTTGGAATGACCTGTTGCGTAACGATTACGTGGGCACCGGATTTATTGATGGGGGACGGAAGCAGATTACCGATTGGCTCTACCGTTCGCTCCGCGATAACAAACCTTATGATCAATTTGTTCGCGAATTGATCAGCCCGACGGGCGATTCGGAAGGGTTTATTCGGGGAATCAGATGGCGAGGACGGGTTAACGCCAGTCAGATTCGAGAGCTTCAGTTTTCACAAAACGTTGGCCAGGTGTTTCTCGGAATCAATCTCAAATGTGCTTCTTGCCACGATAGCTTTATCGATAGCTTGAAGCTGACCGATGCATACGGTTTAGCAGCGGTCATTGCCGACCAGCCTTTGGAGATTCACCGATGCGACCAGCCGACCGGCGAAGTTGCAAAGGCTCAATTCGTCTATCCCGAATTGGGCGAACTTAACCCTGAGTTGCCACGTGATGAACGCTTGCAGCAACTAGCAGAATTGTTGACCAAGGAAGAGAACGGCCGATTTTCACGAACGATTGTGAATCGTATTTGGCAACGCATGATGGGACGCGGCATCGTGCATCCCGTCGATGTGATGGCGGGGGATGCCTGGAGTCCCGAATTGTTGGATTATCTAGCGCGAGACCTCGTCGATCAGGAGTACGACCTGAAGGCGTTGATTCGACTCATTGCGACCTCTCAAGTCTATGCGGCGAAGGCCACGTCGTGGAATCCAGTGGAAGACGTTGAGGAATATGTCTTTGTTGGTCCCCACGTCAAACGAATGTCGGCAGAACAGTTTATGGATGCGATTTGGAAGATTACGGGGACTGGGCCGAATGATTCTGCCGTCAAGACTGGCGAACGAGGTGATCGGCCCGTACGAGCTTCTTTGGTCATCTCCGATCCTCTGATGCGTTCTTTGGGAAGACCGAACCGTGAGCAAGTGGTGACGACGAGACCGGATTCCCTCACGACGCTACAGGCATTGGACCTGTCCAATGGTGAGCGACTGTCGCAAATGCTGGCGAATGGAGCTGCCAAACTGGTGGGTGGAAAGGTTTCGCCTGACGAGATGGTGCAGACCTCTTTCCAATTGGCCCTGTCTCGGCCCCCATCTGGTGATGAATTGCAGTTGTCGTCAAGTTTGATCGGGGAAGATCCGAGTCAAGAAAGTGTGAGCGATTACCTATGGGTATTGTTGATGCTGCCCGAATTTCAATTGATCCGTTAAAGACTTTGGTGTGACGAAGGAAAACGAAATGTCTCATCCCTCGGTGAATGAACAGGCGACAAGACGAGAATTCCTGGCGAAAACCGCGGCTGCGAGCGCCGCCGCTCTCGCGATGTCCGCACCTCGTGCGATGGCCGCTGGATCCTCGCGGCCGGAAGCGAAAGCAGACTGTTGCATCTTATTGTGGATGGCCGGCGGAATGGCTGCTCCCGATACTTTCGACCCGAAACGTTATCTGCCGTTCGAGGTTGGGGTGCCGGCTGAGCAGATCATTAGCACGTTTCCCGCGATTGATACCGTGGTCGATCCGATCAAATTCACGGCAGGGCTCGAGAACATTGCTGGCGTGATGGATCGCGGGTCGATCATCCGTTCTCACGTTCAACCTGATCTAGGGAATATCCTCCATTCTCGACATCAGTATCACTGGCATACTGGGTATGTGCCGCCGCAGACGGTGGCAGCTCCGCATCTCGGAGCTTGGATCGCGCGGATTCTTGGACCCCGCAATCCAGCGATTCCACCCTTTATTGATATCGGTCAACGATTGGAAGGCGTGGGTGAGAAGGAGGAATTGAAGGCATTTCACACCGCCGGATTTCTCGGCAGTGAGTACGGTCCGTTCCTGATGCCCTATCCGGATCAAGCTCTGGATGCCGTGAGGCCACCTAAGGGAATGACAAGTCAGCGGTTCGAAAACCGTTTTCGTCGCTACCGTGAATTGATTCAAGCTAATTCTCAGGCCGACAACGTTAGTGACTTTCAACAGGAATCGATGATGCGTTCGATGGAGAATGCCTACCGACTCCTCAGCTCCCCAGAACGCGTTGCCTTTGACCTGACCAAGGAACCGAAGGAAAGCTACGATCGTTACAATACCGGCCACTTTGGTCGGGGATGTCTATTGGCACGTCGGTTGGTGGAGTCGGGAGCTCGTTTTATCGAGGTCACCAACGAATACGTGCCCTTCCTGCATTGGGATACCCACGAAAACGGTCATACCACGGTCCGAAGCATGAAGCAGCAGATTGACCGGCCCATCGCTCAATTGGTTCTCGATCTCGAAGAACGCGGCTTGCTCGATCGTACGCTGGTTGTACTGGCGAGCGAATTCTCGAGAGACATGATGATTGAAGGCGTGCCGGGCAGTGAAGCTCGCGATCAGTCTCGAGCCAAAACAGATGTCATGCAAGAGCTCAAGCAGTACGGCTTGCACCGACACTTCACCGGTGGAACTTCGGTTTTGATGTTCGGCGGGGGAATCAAGGAAGGTTTCATGTATGGTGAAACTTCACCTGAACGTCCCTGTCTCGCAATCAAGAATCCAGTTTCGATCAGCGACATGCATGCGACGATTCTGACCGCGATGGGGATTTCACCGGATACAGCATTTGAGATCGAGAAGCGGCCGTTTTACGTTACGGAAGACGGTCTAGGCAAACCGGTTCAGGAACTGTTTGCATAGTCTTACTGGCTAAGCAGAGGGTTTTCGTACCAGATCACGCCTAGCCCGGTGCGCTCTTCGCAGGTGATCAGATCGAGATCACCGTCGCCATCGAGATCGATAAGTTCTGCGCGGTCGAATTTGATGCCGTCGCGCGTGCTGATGGGGACGATTTGCCAGCCTTGCTCTGTGTTGCGATACCAGGCAACACTTCCGTCTTCGGTGGTCGCGGCGAAGTCAATGCTTCCATCTTTGTCGATGTCTCCTGCGGCAACCCCTTTCCCGCGTTGGAAGCCCTTCGGTAACTCGATTGCTTCAGCGGACCATTTCCCGTCTTGATCGGAAAATAACAATAGCTGACCTTGCTGAGTCGCCGTCAGGATTTCAGGGCGTCGGTCTGCATCAAAATCAAATCGATCTAAAAACATGACTTCATGGTCCTGGCCACCGATCAGATGCTCGCGCCACGACTCCGGGTACCTGATCTTTTCGACTCCGGGATTCTCAAGCCAATAAACGCCTCGGCGGGTTCCTCGACGATCACTCAGTAAAATATCGATCGCTCCATCCTGATTCATGTCATGTAATTGGAGTGACATGATCCACCCAGAATCGCGAAGCCGAATGACTTGCCATGAATTGAGCTCTCGAGATCTAGCAGGGTTGATTAGCAATGAGATCGAAGCGTTCTCCCCCTTTGAGCCGACGATCAGATCGGGGCCGCCGATTCCGTCAATCTGTCCGGGAACGCAGAACATCCAGGCTTGCTGCCCGACGAGGGCGGGAATTGCCTCGGTCGTCCAGGAAGACGAGTTCAATAACTGGCCGACATCTTTGGGGCTCCAGTGAACGAAGACCGATTTGGTACTGCCTTCGCAGCAGCTGATCAGATCAAATCGACCATCTTGATCGAGATCACAGAAAACAGCATCTTCGGGTTTGGGGACGTTGCCAACCGTGACCTGCGGCCATCGTTGTTTCACACGAGAGAACTGGGGGTGCAAATAGGCTCGCACGAGACCGGCTTCTTCCCAGCCTGTAGCAATGTCCAATTTTCCATCTCGATCGATATCCAGTAGACGGACGCCGTCGGCGCCTGCCGCATTGTCGTCAATCACATGTCGTTTCCACGCATCGGCTTGGACTGAGCCAATGAGGCTACCGAACACAATCAGGAAACTGCCGATCTGTCGAATTCGAAAAGCGAGCATTCGGTTTATTCGGATGTTGACTGGAAAGAGTTGGAGGGCGTGAATTGGGCTATCGACGTCGCGTCGTTGCTGGGAAAAGGTTATCACCGATGTCGATTGTTGTCGAACTTGCCATCCGAATCAAAATGTTCCGCCGCTTTTTTGAGGTTCCACAACGATAATTCTTCTTTTTGCAGATTGTCAGGATCGAGACGGTGACGGTTGGCGTTTCTCACTCAGTCGTGAAATCGCCGGAAGCCATGGCGTGAACGCTTACTTGTCTTCGCGATGAGTCGAGACAACGACGACGGTCTGATCGTCTCGATGGGATGTGTCACTTGTGTGTTTCTCAACTCGCTTGAAGATTTCGTCCACGGCTGCGCGACTCGATCGGTGTTGCATGGCTGTGACGGATTCAATCAACCTCGTTTCGCCGAACAGACTATCATCGTCACTAAGGCTTTCGACGATTCCGTCGGTAAACAGCAGCAGAACATCACCGGCCGAAAGGTGGAGTCCCGCATGGGTGCTGTATTCGTGGTCATCGATGATGCCTAAAGGCGGGTCCTTGGATTGTAGCTTCAGTTTTACCCTGCCGGCCGCATTGAGTAAGACAGCGGGATGGCCTGCGCTCGCAAACTTTACCTCTCGTGTTTTTGAGTTCAAGTGGACAAGCATGACCGCGACGAAAATGCTGTCGTCGAGATCAGCGGAAAGCACTTGATTGGCTTGCGTGAGGATTCTTCCGGCATCGGTTTGTGAGATTGCCAGCGTACGCAAAATGGCCCGCGTTTCCGACATAATGAGGGATGGGCCAATGCCGTGGCCTGAAACGTCGGCGATGACGATCGCAATATTTCCATCTGCCAATGGAAAATAATCAAAGTAGTCACCTCCGGCTGATACCGCCGGTTCACAGCGTCCGTAGATGTCGAATCCAGGTACGGATGGAGCCTCCTGCGGAAACAGGCTCCGTTGAATATCACCGGCTGTACTCAGTTCCTGTTCGGCCTGCTGACGTCGAGAACGTTCAACGGCATAACGTACCGAACGAGCTAACGTGATTCGGTTTAATTCCGTCTTGGGGAGATAATCTTGGGCACCTTGAGAGACCGCAGTCACTGCCGTCTCCAGATCATCTTGCCCGCTCAAAACAATGACGGGTAGTCGTTTCACCCGATCATGGATCGCGCGAAACGTATCAAGTCCGGTACTGTCAGGAAGATTTAAATCCAAAAGCACAACGTCCACGGCACCCTGATCGATATGACGTAAGCCTTCGCCCAGTCGGCCTTCACGACGAATCACCACAGGCAATCCCGATTTTTTTAAATGTGCCTGGATCAACAGCGCATCGGTGTCGCTGTCTTCAATCAGTAACACTCGGGTTTTGCCGCCAAGTTCACCGTCTGACATGGAGCTGCAAAGGGTTGCGATGTCACGGGGACATCCAGAATGGCATGGGTCACGATCTAACTCAGTTCAAGGACGTTGAAAATCCGAACCGCCTTCTTGCATTTTGACAGGAACCCATCGTTTGCGATAGATAGGAAGGGCGGCCGCACGATAGCGTTGTCAAATGGCGTTACCAGTTCGTGAAAAGCAAAAATGCAATAAGGACCTTCAACGGTAAGCAATTCGCAAGAGAGTGAGTCTTTATTTCCACTGGACGATTCATCGTCAGACGTGCGATTCAGTCTTCCATTTGCTCGTCTGGATAGACGCTGTCGAGCACGGTGGGAGCGGCAAGGGCATCGTTCACGCTGTCGAATACCTGGAACTGGGTTCCGGCGAGTTGGAGCGTGCGGTAGATTTCAAGGATCGGTACCGGCAGTGAGCAGAGGACGACGGGAATGCGTCTTGTCGATAGTTTTTGGCGGACTAATAGAAGGGTTGAGATCACCAGTGATGAAATCCTGCGGACATTCGTAAAGTCGACGATCAGTTTGTCGGGACTCTCGCCTTGCAATAACTGATCGATTTCAAGACGGATGCATTCAGCGAGAGTTTCGCCTTCGAGATTCTGCTCGGCGAAACAAATTATCATCGAATGAGCCTTCTTTTCTGCCTGAATATAACGATATTCATTCATCGATAATCTTGTTTGCTGCCTCTTTTTGTCCTTAGCGGCACACCCGTTCTGCGGCACACCAGGATGATTGTAGTCGATCTCCCGATCACGCGTGCATCGAGCCGCATCAACATACCACAGAATGATGCGCGATCGAAAGTTTGGCTGAGTGTATCGCCCTACAGAATGAAGCGGCTTAGGTCCTCGTCTTCGGTGATTTCTGAGAGTCGTTGATTCACATACGCTGCATTGACGTCCACACGGCCGCCCGACATATCAGGAGCCTCGAAGGAGAGTTCTTCGAGCAATCTCTCAAGAATCGTGTAGAGTCGACGAGCGCCGATGTTTTGCGTGGTCTGGTTGACCTTGAAGGCGTAGGTGGCGAGTGCGTCGAGAGCGTCTTCTGTGAAATTGAGTGTGACGTTCTCCGTAGCCATCATGGCTTCATACTGCCGAGTCAGGGAGCTGGTCGGCTCAGTTAGGATGCGAATGAAATCCTCTTTTGTTAAATCATTGAGCTCAACACGTATCGGGAAACGCCCCTGCAGTTCTGGCATTAAATCGGCTGGGTTTGCGCGATGGAAGGCTCCCGCAGCCACGAACAAGATGTGATCCGTTCGCACATAACCGTATCGTGTTTGAACGCTCGTGCCTTCGACGATGGGAAGCAAATCTCGCTGTACGCCCTGTCGAGAAACATCCGTTCCCTTCGAATCACTGGACACGACCTTGTCGATTTCATCGAGAAAGATAATGCCGGTGTTCTCTGCTAGTTCGATGGCAGCTGCATTAACTTTTTCTTCGTCGAGTAATGATTCACAGCATTGTTCGAAGATGACCTGTCGAGCTTCAGCGACGCGTAGTTTGCGACGAACTGTGTTCTTGGGAAGGAATTTGTCGAACATACCTTGGATGTCCACATCCATTTGTTCCCCGACTCCCATTCCGCCAATCATTACGGGACTGGATTTTTGTTCGAGCTTCAGTTCCACCTCTCGCTGCTCGAGTTCTCCCGCCACGAGCATCGCTCGCATTCGGTCACGAGAACGTTGGTAATGCTCCGCCGTATTTGTATCATCACCCCCGACATCGACGCTGACGGGAGGCGGGACCAGAAGATCAAGAAGCCGTTCTTCCGTTTTCTTCTGAGCCTCTTCCTCAACAGTCTTCATTTCTCGTTCGCGGACGATACCGATCCCGTTCTCAACGAGTTCGCGCACCATGCTCTCGACATCGCGCCCGTAATAACCGACCTCCGTGTACTTGGTTGCTTCGACCTTGATGAAGGGGCTGCCCGTTAAACGCGCCAATCGACGCGCGATTTCGGTTTTGCCGACACCCGTCGGCCCGATCATGAGGATATTCTTCGGAGCCACCTCGTTCCGCATGTCGTCCTGCAATTGCTGCCGTCGCCAGCGATTGCGGACGGCGATTGCAACAGCACGCTTGGCATCGCGTTGACCCACGATGTGCTGGTCCAAGGCAGCAACGATCTCACGCGGTGTTAACTGGTGCTGGGATGGGGAGGACAAGAACTTCGTCAGGTTCAGCACGCTAACTCCTTCACGACGATGTTAGAATTGGTGTAGATGTCGATGTCTGCTGCCACCATCAGTGACTCGCGTACGATCTCGGCAGCGTCCATGTCGGTGTTTCTGACGAGTGCTCGCGCGGCCGCCGTTGCGTAATTTCCACCTGAACCGATGCCTAAAATTCCGTCGGTCGGTTGAATTACGTCACCCGTTCCGCCAACGAGCAAAGTGTGTTTGGCGTCGATGACGACCAGGAGCGCTTGCAATCGCCGCAATGCCCGGTCGGTTCGCCAATCCTTGGCTAATTCCGTTGCTGCTCGCGGGACGTTCGAAGGGTAATCCTTCAGCTTGACTTCGAAACGTTCCAGCAAGGCAAAAGCGTCTGCACCAGCACCGGCAAAGCCGCAAATGACCTTGCCATCGACGAGCGGTCGGATCTTGACGGAGTCCGCCTTGACGATGGCGGTATCCAAGGTGACCTGACCATCGCCGCCAATCGCAACTTTGTTGTCGCGCCGAACGGTCAGAATCGTCGTTGATCGAATTTTCATGAGGGTCTTCCATTCCTATTGTTGACTCATCTATTGTCGTCAAATTTGCGGTTTTCGGCTAGTGGCATAGTGCACTCTCGATGGTGTAACACGGGTCACTTCTGGAGTTGCAAAACCAGGGTGATTCTGTATGCGTGAAATTGAGTGAATGCGTGAATTCGGGTGAGTCGAGCTGCATCGGCGCTGACCCGCACTCGGTCGGATCGTACAATAAGAAAACAATGGTATGAAACAAATCAGGTCGACTAGGGAGGTGTTTGTGGCGAATTTGGAGCTTCCCTGTCCCCGTGAACGGGTGGAAGCCGCTTCGCAGTTGCCCTCGTCGCCGATTCGGTCGTCAGCCACGTCGATAAAACGTTTGTAAAGAACACGGTTGTAAAGAACGTAGTAAACAACATTGAGCAGTTCGACAACACAGTGGACAACTCTGCATGTGCCTGATCTCGATTGCCCTACTGAATTGGGGTTGATCGAGGCCGCCCTGCAACCTCTGACGGGAATTCGTCAGCTCCGGCCCGATTATTTGGCAAGAAAGCTGAGGATTGAGCATGAGCCATCGCTCGATGCGGAACTCATTTGCCAAACGATTCAAAGGACGGGTTTTGAGGCCACCCTGTTTCAGGGGCATGATCAAGTCGAAGTTGAGGCACCGCGACGTGCGATTCGCGTTGATTTATGGATCGCAACTGCGCTGCTGTTGATTGCGATGCTCTTTGCTCTTGTCAATCTCTCTCATCTTGTTCCCGCCTTCGCCATCGCCGCCGTGGTGCTCGCCGGTATTCCCGTCGCAAAGAACGCCTGGCGCGCCGTCTGTCTCAGACAGCTCGATATGAATGCTCTCTTAACTGTTGCGTCCATCGGAGCTGTTCTCACTGGAGAATGGCTTGAGGCTGCAACCGGAATGGTGTTATTTCGATTTTCATTGGTAATCGACGAGGCAAGTAAACGGAAGGCCAATGATTCGATTCGCGCTTTGATGAATCTCGCGCCTGCGACTGCGCATCGACTCGAGTCGGATCGGCAAACGCTAACCGTCGTTCCTGTGGAATTACTCGAAGTTGGCCAAATCATTCGAGTCTTGCCCGGAGAACGGGTCCCAATCGATGGCAAAGTCATTGCCGGACAATCCAGCGTTAACGAAGCGACGATCACCGGTGAAAGCATGCCGGTCAACAAGGAGCCCGGTGAGAACCTTTACGGAGGATCATTGAACCAAGAAGGATCGCTCGATGTTGAGGTTCGCAAGTCCGCCACGGATAGTACGCCCGCGAGAATCTCGCGTTTAATTGCTGACGCTCAAGCGAATCGCTCGCCGACGGAACGCTTTGTCGATCGTTTTGCACAAGTTTACACACCCGCGGTGATCGCTTTTGCAGTCGCTTTGTCTCTGCTGCCTTGGTTGGTCTCGGCGATTGCTCCCCAGTATCTTTCGATGCTGGGAGATGGAAGTTTTTCAGAAGTGTGGCGAGCCTGGTTTCGGCGGGCTCTCGTGATGCTGGTTATCGCCTGCCCGTGTGCTCTTGTTCTATCGACACCCATCACCGTCGTGTGTGGGCTCTATCAGGCGAGTCGACGTGGCATCCTCGTTAAGGGGGGGGAGTTTCTAGAGTTGATGGGACGTGTCCGACGGATCGCTCTCGACAAAACCGGTACGCTGACGGTGGGCAATCCCAAAGTGGTTCGTGTCGAGGTCTGCGGAGACCTCAGTGTCGAGGAATTATTGGGGCAGGCTGCTGCCCTGGAGCAGCACAGTGAACATCCCTTGGCGCGAGCGATTGTGGAGGCAGCTGAGGCCGCAACAACCACGACGGCAGTGGTCGAATCTTTCGAAGTGTTACGAGGCTATGGTGTTCGTGGAAAAGTTAACCAGCTGGAAATGGTGGTGGCCAGCGGCAATTATCTTCAGACTCTCGGAGTCGAAACGGTCGACGATGGTGATGCAGTGACCCGTGCCTACGTTGTTCAGCAGGGACGGCTACAAGGTTACATTGAAATGAGTGATGAGCTGCGGCCAGATGCCGTTGCCGCCATTGAAGAATGGCGGTCGTTGGGAGTCGAGCAGACCGTTATGCTGACCGGCGATCGTGAGTCCGTCGCGCGTCGAGTCGCCCAAGAACTGGGGGTGGATCGGTTCTTGGCTGAGTTGCTCCCGGATGACAAGATTGTGCGCGTTCGTGAGTTGACAGGACAACACAAAGATCTGGTGATGGTGGGGGATGGAGTCAACGATGCGCCCGCGCTCGCGGCCGCTCCCATCGGCATCGCGTTGGGAACTGCTGCAAGCGATACCGCGTTGGAAACGAGTGATGTCGTCATTATGCAGCCTCTGTTGACGAGGATTTCAGATCTCATTCGACTGAGTCGCCAGACACGTGCCATCCTCATTCAGAATATTTCAATCGCCTTAGGAGTTAAGCTCGTCGTGCTCGGGTTGGCTGCAGTCGATTACGCCACCATGTGGATGGCCGTGGGAGCTGATGTGGGGGCCAGCTTTTTGGTCATTGCGAATGGCACTCGACTGTTGAAAGTGAAGCAAGAATCAATGGAGCCTCCCATTCCACAGGAAGCGGTTGCCCCCTAAGATCAAGATTGCAACTGAAGTCAGTATTCCTCGCAAAAGATCCTCGGTGACTGAGAACCAAGATGTCTGATGCTTATTCCCGCAGTCGACTGCTTATGTCGTCTGACGACACGGCCCTGTTAATCGTCGATGCGCAGGAAAAACTCCTGAGTGTCATCCCTCATCGTGACAGACTTGTCTGGAATCTAACTCGGTTGCTCACCGGGGCTCAGATTCTGCAAGTTCCTTGTCTGGCGACCGAGCAATATCCGGAAAAGTTGGGCGCAACGGTCGGTGAACTGCAGCCCTTTGTCGAGCCATTGGCCGGTAAGCTTACCTTTAGTTGCTGCGGGCAGGCGGAATTCATTGAGCAACTTAAGAGCATCGAAATTCAGAAGGTTGTCGTGGCGGGTATCGAGGCGCACGTGTGCGTGATGCAAACGTCACTCGACCTGCTTTCCGAAGGCTACGAAGTGTATGTGCCCGTTGATGCGGTGGGGTCGCGTTATGAAGTGGATTGTGTGACCGCCCAACGGCGCATGGAAAGTAGTGGTGCGACCCTTGTCACCACGGAGATGGCATTGTTTGAATGGTGTCGAGAAGCTGGTACGGCGCCGTTTAAACAAATCAGTCAATTGGTTCGTCAGTCACCCCCTGCAGATTCCAGTTCATAAGCGCTAGTTCATAAGCGAAGTGAGGTTTTTCAATGAAAGTTGCACTTACCGGAGCTTCGGGATTTGTCGGACGATACCTGGTCCAGCAACTGTTGCAGGATGGACATCAATGTCGTTGCTGGCGTCGACCGACCAGTGATGTGCAAAGCTTGCCCGACGACATCGAATGGGTTACAGGTCAGTTGAATTCACCCGAGGCGACTCGCGACCTGTTAGAGGGATGTGATGCGGTCATTCATGCAGCACTCGATCGGCCTGGAGATGGTTTTCGAGGTGCGGAAGGAGATTTGATCGAGTTTGTGGAGCGAAATCTTCTAGGGTCCCTACGGCTGATGGAAGAAGCTCGCCGCCAGCAAATCGAACGGTTCGTATTCATTTCGACATGTGCGGTCCACGAACAGATTCTCGACGATCGTTTACTGGACGAGGCACATCCGTTGTGGCCGCTCACACATTACGGAGCTCACAAGGCAGCGATTGAGAAATTTATTCACGCCTTTGGCTTAGGCCAACATTTTCCTGTTTGTGCCCTGCGACCGACGGGAATCTACGGAGCTGCCCATCCGATCGAGCACAGTAAGTGGTTCGAGCTCGTGAAGGCCGTTGTTGATGGTCGGGATGTCAATTGCCAACGGGGAGGTAAGGAAGTTCATGTCGCTGATGTTGCCAAGGCTGCTACCCTTCTGTTGAACGCTGATGGAATCGAGGGGCAAGCCTTCAATTGCTATGAGCGGTATGTTTCAGAGTTTGAAGTGGCACAGCTCGCAAAACAGGTGTCCGGGAGTCCGGCCGACATTCAAGGCGGTCCGAAGAGTCCGAAGCATCAAATCGAAACTGGGAAACTTCGCGCCTTAGGAATGGAGTTTGGAGGCGAGCCATTGCTGAGAAAAACAGTGCAGACGCTGGTGCAGGCGGCGCAGTCGGTTGAAGCCCATTAAATTTCTGGTGGAGTTAAAGCCTTTTGAGCGGGGACTGAATTCGTGAGTGAGCAAGAAGCTGATTTTGGACAAACGTTGAAAGCGATGCTGGCGTCAGCTTACAGCCGACAAGTTTCGCCAGCCGTAATTGTTGTCGATCATGGGTCTCGCCGCGAAGAGAGTAATCAATTGTTATTGGTCGTCGCGGAAAACTTCCAAAGGGCGACTGGCTTGAAAATTGTTGAACCTGCCCACATGGAATTGGCGGAGCCATCGATTCAAACCGCCTTCGATCGGGCAGTGCAACAAGGCGCAGAATTAATCATTGTATTTCCCTATTTTCTGTCCCCGGGACGCCACTGGCATCAAGATATTCCTCAATTAGCGGCAGAGGCTTGTCAGCGTCATCCTGGTACTCGTTTTCTCGTAGCGGCTCCGCTCGGATTGCACGCACTCATGCTGCAAGTTATTCAGGATCGGATTGCCGAGTGTGTTCGTGAGGCGTCGCATGATTCTCATTGCTTTGACGTTTGCGACGATCAGGGCGAGCACAGCTTTGATCAAGACACGGCAGACGACGAGAAGTGAAGCCGAAGATGTCGAGGCATCGTCATCCGGGATCCAGACGGGCGAGCGAGTCGAGATGATGTCGTATCGATTTCGCGTGCGGATGCGAGTAACAGGTAGGCTCGGTGCTTGGCAGATGAAGCCTAGTTGAAGATGAAGCTTAGTTGGAAAAGACTCGCATCGCGCAAAGCATGATGACGACGACCCCTAGAATCCAGCTTGGGACACTGTTTTGGGTGGGAGCCTCGTTTTTTGCTGGCTTGCTCGGCTCGTTCTTGATTTCGGAAGGCATTTCGAGGGGCACCGTGTTGGTGCTTTGATCATCGGTTTGCCGAGGTGAGTCCGCTGGCATATTTTGTACCCTCTGTCGTGGGTGAGTGGTGAAACGGCAACACCGCCGAGTGTCGGATGTTGATTTCCGGCAACTAAACTGATGGACAGTCACATCTCCCCTGTTGGAAGCCTAGCATGTGATCCGCCCGCAGGCGATGATCATTTATCGACGAAAAAACAGGGGCGTGAATTACACCGATAGAACCCTCCGACGGGCTCACCGCTATTCAGATACGTTGAGCCTCGTTATGCTACGGGATCGTTTGATCTGCTTGAATTCAAGCTGATTCGTGAAAGTGCTGCCCGGATTTCCGGGAGCGGTTGTCCCTTGATGTGGTTCTGCCGATGCCAGACGGTGACTGGAAAGCCCTGTATCCCTACGACCCCCATGAAATCAGGGTCGATGGCTATCGGTATCACTATCTGGATGAGGGAAACGGTGAGCCGCTTTTGATGGTGCACGGCAATCCCACCTGGTCCTTTTATTGGCGAGGCCTTGTCGATGCATTTTCACCATCGTTTCGCTGCGTCGTTCCTGATCATCTCGGGTGTGGTCTCAGCGATAAACCGATCGACTACCCTTATCAGCTCGCCTCGCACATCGATAATCTGGTCAGCTTGATCGATCATTTGGATCTTAGGGATGCCACGATCCTGGGGCACGATTGGGGCGGAGCGATTGGAATGGGAGCTGCCCTGCAACGCCCGGATCGTTTCAAACGCTATGTATTGTTCAACACGGGAGCGTTTCCGCCACCCTATATTCCCTGGCGCATTCGAGCCTGTCGCATGCCGGTTTTCGGGAAAGTTGCGCTGCAGGGAATGAATATGTTTTCCCGAGCGGCTTTGTGGATGGCTGTTTCGGGGTCAAGTAAGTTGTCGCCCGCAGTTCAGCAGGGCTTGCTGGCGCCTTACGATACGTGGGATCACCGCGTCGGTGTTTATGGATTCGTGAAAGATATCCCTGCCTCACCAGCTCATCCGACCTGGGCAGTTCTGGAGGGCATCGAGTCGCAACTGCCCGCGCTGGTCGGCTTCCCGACGTTGTTGATTTGGGGCATGCAGGATTGGTGCTTTCGACCTGAGTGTTTGCGTCGATTCCAAGAACTCATGCCTCAGGCAGAAGTGATGGAAATAGAAGAGGCAGGGCACTGGGTGGTCGAAGAGTCGACCGATCAAATCGTCACACGGCTCCAGGCGTTTTTGAATCAGAACGTCGAAGCTGTTTAGAACAAAACGTTCCTCCGTTTTTGCTTGCGGTTTGACGAAAATGTTGACAACGGGGCAATGTGCAACGCTCGCTTGTTTACTTGAGGTGACGGCGCCGAAGCCAGGCAACGTTCATCGTGGGGCTGATTTCGAAGATACGTCACTCAACGATTTTGTGGCGAGTGCGGTTGCTCTCGGCCCGGTCATGGAGCGGGCGGAAAGAGTAGGGGCAACGGTCCTGCAATCCGTTCAAGCAACGGGGCAGGTCACGCGGGAAAACACGAATCTTGGTATCGTTCTGTTGCTTTCGCCATTGGCCGTCGCCCATCGCGGAGGGGATGTGCGGAATTCACTTGCGGATGTTCTTGCGGCCATGGATGCTGCGGATGCCGTTGCAGTGTATGAGGCTATTCGACTCGCCGCTCCGGGAGGCCTGCAGCCAAAGGGAGAGCAGGTAGCCACGCACGATGTCCAACAGGATCCGCCCGACAATCTGCTGGAAGCCATGCATGAAGCCGCTCACCGGGATTTGATCGCGAAGCAATATAACAACGGTTTCGGTGAGATTTTTGAAGAGGTCGTGCCGCTGCTGGAGCAAGGCGATCGCATGACGCTTCCCCAGCGAATCGTCTCGGCCCATGTGACATTAATGAGTCGGTATCCTGACAGCCTGATTGGTCGAAAATGTGGAGTCGAGCTTGCAACAGAGGCTTCCGTTCGAGCTGCGGGAGTCCTTGCCGCCGGCGAGCCAGGGACGGAGAACTACGAACGAGCTCTGGCCGATCTCGATTTTTGGTTGCGGTGTGACGGGCATCGTCGAAACCCTGGCACGACCGCGGACCTGATTGCCGCCGGACTCTTTGTGTTGCTATGTGAAAACAAAATCAAGCCACCGTTTGGATGAAGCTATGAGCGAATCGTATCGAGTCAAACTGACCAAAGACTATCTCGTCTTCAGCGCAGCGCATTTTATTACGTTCAATGGAAATATCTGTGAGCGACTCCATGGTCACAATTATCGGATTGAAGCGGAAGTTGATGGGCCGTTGGATGAAAATCAGTACGTGATCGATTTTATCGCCCTGCGTGATAGTCTTAAACGAATGGTCGACGACTGGGATCATCACGTTATCCTGCCGACAAAGCATCAGCAAATTAAGGTCGTCGCGAGTGAACGAGAAGTGGTGGCTACCTTTGAAGATCGACGTTGGGTTTTTCCTCGCGAAGATTGTGTTTTGTTGCCCGTTACAAATACCACCGCTGAGCTCTTGGCCAAATATCTAGGTGAGCAGTTGCTTGCCGAGGTCGCATCACTCGGATGCGCCCAACCCGAAAGACTGTCCATAGCCGTGGATGAGAACAATGGGCAGTGGGCTCAATGGATCTGGTCGGCTCGCTAGCTTTGATGGTGACGTCTCTGACGTCATCGACTGATGGGCGATTTCTTCAATATTGGAGACGAGGGGGACGATAATCCGTTATGCGTGGGCCCGTTTTGACAATGCTTCGGATCAAGGATTGAAGGTTGCGATGACCGCAGGAATTCGAAAAGCGGCTACCTTACTCGCCAGTCTTCCTGGACCGTTGGCATCGCGTCTGTTGGAGCACTTAACACCAACTCAAGCCGCTGCCGTGAAGAAGTTAGCTGAGAGTTCGACACCAACGGCTGAACTGGATCGCAAGCGAACGTTGGACGAATTCTTTCAACTGCTGGCGGAATCGACACGAACACGATCCTCTGGGCAGAGCCATCGCGTTGAGAACGCTGGCCCTAGCGTCCCTCCGTTCCATTTTCTCGCGCCGCTACCTCCTTCGGTGATTCTTCGTCTGCTCAAAGATGAGTTGCCTCAGACACAAGCCGCGGTAATCGCCCAACTGCCTGGCCCATTGTCGGCGGAGATTTTGGCGCTGATGACTGAGGAACGTCGGTGTCAGGTGATTCGCCGATTGGGAGCTCTGGGAGTCGTTTCGGAATTCGCATTGGCTGATTTGGCAGATATGATGTCCTCCATTCTCAAGCGGCGTATGCCCGTCCAGGCCGATGCGACGGCTCGATCCGGCAATATTCTGGACCAGATTCTCGCCAGTAGCTCCGGGACGGTGCACCAGATGTTGGCGAAGTCGATTCGCGAGTATCGGGGGACCGTCGATCGGAACGCGGATGAGACGAAATCATCCCCTGGCTGCCCCTAGTCGTGCCCCGTTTGGCGTGGTACCATCCCCGCCATGGCTACGACACCAATGATGCAGCAATACATGGATGCGAAGGCGGCATGTGGTGACGCCCTGCTGCTGTTTCGCATGGGCGACTTTTACGAGCTGTTTTTTGAAGACGCGAAGATCGCGGCGGAAAAGGTCGGGCTGACCTTGACCAGTCGGGATAAGAATACCGACAACCCCGTCGCGATGGCAGGCTTTCCGCATCATCAAATGGAAAGCTATCTCGCGAAGCTGATTCGACAGGGATTTCGCGTCGCGATCTGCGAACAGGTTGAAGATCCCAAGAAAGCGAAGGGGCTCGTCAAACGTGATGTGACACGCGTTGTCTCGCCCGGAACGCTTACTGATGACGCCTTGCTCGATCCTCGGGAGAGCAATTATCTGGCCGCGATCGTCGCTGATCAGCAGCAGTTTGAGCAGTCTGACTGGGTCGGATTGGCCTGGGTGGAATTGTCCACGGGGCAATTCTTTGCAACCCGTGTGCCGGCCCAACAGATCTCGGATGAACTCTCCAGGATTCAACCGGTTGAATGCCTCGCCGTCGAAGAGTTTGAGTGGCAGGATGCATTGTCCGATGAGTCCATGATGACGACATTACGACCTGCCTGGGAATTCGCCTTCGAAGCGAGCGGTGAAACTCTCTCTCAACACTTCGGGACAATGACGCTCGAAGGGTTTGGATTCAGTGATGACGATCGATTGGCAGTTCGTGCTGCGGGCGGCATCATCGCCTATTTGAATGAGACCCAAAAATCTTCTCTTCAGCACATCGATCGCCTGACGCCTTATCGTACAGGGCACTGTCTGGAGATTGATCAGGCCACACGACGTAGTCTCGAAATCACACGAACCTTGCGCGATGGAAAGCGTGAAGGATCGTTGTTGGCCGTCATCGACCGTACGGTTACCTCAATGGGATCGAGACGCCTGGCCGATTGGATTGCGAACCCTCTGACTGACGCCGCGATCATTGAAGATCGATATGATGCCGTGGGTGAGTTTTTGGAGGACTCGGCGATCTGCCATGATCTTCAGCAGGAGCTTAAGGGCGTTTACGATATGCAGCGCTTGTTGGCACGCGTTGCGACGGGACGTACGAATCCTCGTGATTTGAGTTGTATTGCCCGGACTCTGCAGAACTTGCCTACGGTCAAATCGCGTTTAGAGGGACGTTCGAGCGAGTTGCTGAGGCGACTGCAGGTCGAATTAGATCTTTGTCCCGATCTCCGCGATAAGCTCCTCGAAGCTCTCAATGAAGAATGTCCACTTCTGTCTCGGGACGGTGGGTTCATTCGAGAAGGGTTTGATCCGAAGCTTGACGAGCTACGCCGACTTGCCTCAGGCGGGAAAGAATGGATCGCCAAATACCAGGCTCAGCAGCTCGAAGAATGTGGTATTCCAAATCTGAAGGTGGGCTTCAATAAAGTCTTTGGTTACTACATCGAAGTGACCAATGCTCACCGCGACAAAGTGCCGGAAACCTATATTCGAAAGCAAACGCTCAAGAACGCGGAACGTTACATCACGCCAGAACTGAAAGAGTATGAAGAGAAGGTCTTGTCGGCTGACGAGAAGGCTAAAGATCTGGAGTATGACTTGTTCCTGGAATTGCGGGATGCGGTTCAAATCTCTGCCCGACGATTGCAGGCAACGGCTGATATTCTTGCCGATCTAGATGCACTGGTCAGTTTGGCAGAACTCGCTCGACGGCAAGGCTATTGTCGACCGGAGATCGTTGCCGAACCCGTCTTGTCGATCGTCGAAGGACGTCACCCGGTCCTGGACATTGTCGAGCCTCAAGGCACCTTTGTTCCTAACGACACGGATGCGCATGATGAAACTGGCAAGCTGTTACTCATTACCGGCCCTAATATGGCTGGGAAGAGCACTTACATTCGGCAGGTCGCGCTCATTACCTTGATGGCGCAGATCGGAAGTTATGTGCCGGCGAAATCGGCTAAGATCGGCATCGCTGATCGCATCTTTGCCCGTGTCGGCGCGAGCGACGAGCTTTCGAAAGGTCAAAGTACCTTTATGGTCGAAATGACCGAAACGGCTCGTATTCTCAATACAGCCACGCGTCGTAGCCTTGTCATTCTCGATGAGATTGGCCGAGGGACCAGCACTTACGATGGGCTCTCATTGGCCTGGGCCATTGTTGAGCATCTGCACGATCATGTTGATTGCCGAACGCTATTCGCGACTCACTATCATGAGCTGACTGATCTGGAGCAGACTTTGAAGGGTGTCCGGAATCTCAATGTGGCGGTAAAGGAATGGCAGGAGGATGTCGTCTTCCTGCACAAAATCGTGGAAGGCTCTGCCGACAAGAGCTATGGCATTCATGTCGCGCGACTTGCTGGTATTCCGTCTGACGTCAATGAACGAGCCAAACAGATCCTGGCTCGGTTGGAATCCGAGCACCTGGATGGCCAGGGGCGGCCCAAGATTTCACCGCCACACTTCAAACAGCCAAAGGGAGATCTCCAATTGACGTTGTTTGGTGCTGCGGAGCATCCACTTCTGGATGAAATTCGTGAGTCGAATCTAGATGAAATGACCCCAATCCAAGCGTTAACGTCGATTCAACGTTGGAAAGACTCCCTGGAATAGCCGTCACAATTGGGCGGTCTCCATGCTTCTTCATCGATTTCCCTGATTTGCGCGCGGGTGAGATTGACCGGTCGACCGTGTCTCAAGCAGCCTACGGTTGTCCGAAAACAACCGGCTCACTCGACGTCACTTTTTGAGTTTCGATGACGTAACTCCAGTCTTTGGGATTTGCGTCCGTGAGGTGGACTTCGCACTGGTCGGCCAGCATTGCTACCGTTTGAGGCAGATCAAAGAAACGTTGAATGTTCAGGAAGTACGGTCCGTTTCGATGAGAGTTCGTCAAAGTGCTAAGTCGGATTCGGTCGACCGTGGGTTCGTACAGCGTTGCGTACAAGGTAACTCCAGCCAGGTTATTCTGCGCCTCGACGGTGAGTTGGGTGGTCGGGATGTTGAGTGCCTCGAGTAATTGAATGGCGCGGCGGATATCCCAAACTCTCGTGGCATCGAGCGTTTGTCCGAGTAGATAAAAACGGCGACGAATTTGTGTGTGATGTCGCTCGTCCGAATCCCAAGCTGTCGGTCCGATTCCCCGGGGTGCGAAATAAACCGTGGTCTGTTTGAGTCGCGCCAGTTTTGAGTCATTGGCGGGCTCACCGGTGCCCTCGAGGTGCGCCTGCTCTCGGCGGAATTCTCGCCATTCCGCTTCATCCAGTACCTTAAGAAGAACCTCGTCGGTCTCCGCCGATGGAGGACGGAACAGGAAGAGCGAAAGGGGAATGTTTGACTGACTCTCGAACTCGAAGACCTTGTATTCAACAGCGTCCGATTGCTGATGCACGATGAGACGTGTTTCGAAGCTCGGTGACGACTCAGGCCAACTTGCGAAGACACGTTCTTTCAACACTTTGTGCCAGCCTTGTTTCATTTGCTTCCAGTCCGTTTGCCCGAGGGGCACGCGCAGGTCGACCGCCTTGGGCACGAACCATTCTTGAACATCGGTGTTTCGTTCGTCCTTCGGTAATTCGTCGAATACTTTCAACTGCTGGGGTTTGAAAATGATTGTCGCTGCATCGGTAATCGGTTGGTCGTCTCCCCGAAGATGGTGATTCAACCAGCGAAAGGCATTAATGCGAAGCTCTTGCGTGTCTTTGTGAGTTCCCGCCGCGATATTAAGAGCAAGTTGCTCTTGGGCGTCATGAAGTGCGTAGATTCGATGAGTTATCTCAAAGGTACGAACGACTCCATCCAATGGGAAAATGCTGTCGCGATCTGTGTTGCTGATGAGAAGAGGGCGAGGGGCGACCATCGCGGCCAATTGTGGGTAATCCCATTGGAAGGTGTTGACGAAGAACATGCAATCACAGTGTCCTTCAACACAATCATCAACAACATGGTTCTCCAGGTCGGTGATGCCGGCCACGGGAACTGCTGCCGCAATGCGTTCATCCAAGGCAGCAACCCACCAACTGTAGATTCCACCGCCACTACGCCCGGTAACGCCGATTCGATTCGCGTCAACTTCGTCTCTCGATTCGAGGTAGTCAACGGCGCGAATGCAATTCCACGCTTCGACACCGGCGGGTGTGTAGCCGCGGCAGAGCCACCACCACATGTCGTAATGGTGAGTCCCATGGTGAATGCCTTCGATTTCACCGAGTTGCAATGAGTCAATCGTCAAACAGACATAACCATTGCGAGCAAACCATGCACCATGGTGATGGTAGTGCACCTTGTTGCCGTACGAGATTCCATCCTGCTTGACTCGACCGTGTCCGCAGACATACAGAACCGCCGGCAAACGCTTGTTGATCTTTGCAGGCCGGTATAAATTGGCCGTGACATAGAGTCCCGGACGCGACTGAAAATGAATGCACTCGACCACAATCCCGTCGTGCTCAAATGATTTCGTAATCTCTGCCTGTAGCGGTGTCCGTTCCGGCATTGGTGACAGTCCGAGCATCTCATGAAGTTGCCGTGTCGCAGTTGGCCGCGCCGCTTTCCAATTGGCAATCGTCTTGACGTTGCTGAGATTGCTCGCGCTGATTCGCGCTGTCTCTTCGGCAAAGTAGGTACGCAGCATTCGATCCCCGGCCATCAAAGGTGCAGCTGTTTGGCCCTGTGCAATGCGGAGATCAGGGGCATAGAGGCAAAATGCAAAGGTAAAACTCAGGGCGAGGGTGAGGCTGGGACGCATCAAGGCACCTTTATTTGGAGGGATCGACAGGATCATAGGATGGCGGAATATACCTGAAATAATCCTTGCAATGGCCGAATACGTCTGATTTTGAAGTCTATTCACGACGACGTAAACGATCATTTTGCGAAATCGAAAAAAGGAGGGAAACTAACTGAGGTACTTTGTCGTCGAAATGGGACCGGCGAGATTGTTTTTCCCCCGGTGTGAAGCTGTCTCCGGGCCTCCGAACGTGAAGAAGGTTGTTGGTGGCCCGGCGAAGAAAACCAAAAATTTTATTTGTTATTTCAATCAAGGCTAGAAACTATGTTGTTTGGTATTCGTGTGCGCCGCGTACTATCTACGCTTCTCCTGGTGACCTGCACAGCAGTTGGGTTGTCGACCTCTCATCTATCGGGAGAGGAGATTGGCTACATCGAAGAGTTCAGTCTCGCGGGAGATCGAGCCAAGGCCCTTGAGCAACTGATACCGGGAACCAATGAGTTCTATTACTTCTCCTGTTTGCATTTGCAGAATACGGAGCAATACGATCGCGTTGAGGAATTACTGGCGGAATGGATTAAACGCCATAAAGTCAACGCACAGGTTCGAGAGATCCAGCATCGACAGGCACTGCTGACCTACGATAGGAATCCTCAGAAGTCACTCGCATATTTGAGTCAGCAGCTATCGCTGCGTTTCAACCATCAACGCGATACGGTGGATCGAGCACAGCAGCTGCCGACGGAACTTGATGCGGCGCTGATTTCGAGAGAGCAACTTACGAAGCGAGCTTTGCAACGGCATCGGAATAATCTCAATGGCTTCGAGGATGGCGCTTTGGATTGGGTCGCTGAGATGACACTTGACGCGGCCCGTCGACGTGATTTGTTGAATCGATTGCAATCGCCAGATGTCGAAGGTTTGCCACAAATGGTTGTTGCAGATCTGAACAGTCGTAATAGTCGAGGATTTGGTTCAGTCAAAATCCATCAGAATCTATTGAAGGACCAGCTTGACGAATGTCTCGGTCTGATGCCGGCTCTCAGAAACCAGATGAATTTCGTCAATACTTACCTGACCAAGCTTCAGCCATCCGCCGACGTCAATGTTCAATACGACCAGGCGGCTCGTCGTGAGTTTCTCCAACGCCTCTGGAGTTTCGTTGAGACGTTAAATCCGACCCACAATTCATTGAAGGCACATGTGCTCTACCACCAGCTGGTTTTGGATGAATTGCAGGGGCGATACGATCGCCATAAGTTTATCGAGTACATGAAATTGCCTCGGTCGCTGCCCTACATTAACCCAAGGTATCTCGAGCAAGGTGAGAATCGTCGACATCAAGTTGACATGGGAGCCGACTTCCGCAGCCTGACTCGTTGTCAGCCGATTCGTGATGATGGCTCTCTCGTGCGACGATACTTGCAGTACTTTTTTGTCGACGACGATAACTATCGCGTCTTCGAGCCTTATCTGAACGATTTGTATTTGCAGCACTTGTTTGCGGAAACCAAGATTCTGAGTGGGCAGGGCGAGCCGACTCAGTGGTATTCCATGCTGCCTCCCGATAGGTATCAACGTTTGAAGGATCGTGTCGATCTGGAGTTTGTCCGCACAAATCCAAAACATTTTGGTGCGGACGAGGATGTTACGATTAACGTCGACATCAAGAACGTGCCCAATCTGATTGTCAAAGTGTATCGTATCAATGCACTCAACTATTACCGAGATAGGTCGCGTGAGGTTGATACGGCGATCAATCTTGACGGCCTCATTCCGAATCAGGAACTCTCCTTTCAATACAGCGAACCTCCGTTGCGAAGGGTGCGTCGTCAGTTCAAACTGCCCTCACTGAAGAAGCCGGGCCTGTATGTTGTGGATTTCATTGGTAATGGAAAAAACAGTCGGGCATTGCTCCAAAAAGGAAAGCTTCGTCATGTGATGCATTCGACGCCGAATGGCTTGCTGTTTTTCGTCTTTGATGAACAAGACCAACTGTTGCAGAACGCATCATTGTGGATGGGAGGACGGGAATACCAGGCCGATCGGAATGGGCGGATTTTGGTTCCTTTCAGCACCCAACCGGGGCGAAGATCCATGATCTTGGTCCATGATGACACCGTCACGCTGGCGTCGTTTAACCACTTGTCAGAAAACTATGACCTGCAGGTTGGTTTTTATGTTGATCGTGAGTCTCTGTTGCCGGGCCGGTTAGCTCAGCTATTGGTTCGCCCCGGTTTGTTGCTGAACCAAAAGCCTGTCAGCCTTCGCTCGTTGGAAAACATTAGCCTCTCGATTAGTTCAGAGGATCAAGATGGAGTGATGGCGACGGATTCCGTCTCAGGCGTGAAGCTTACCGATGGGGGGGATCTGATTCATGAGTTTCGGGTGCCACCGCGACTCAAGTCTCTTTCGGTCACACTCAATGCTGAGGTGGAGAGTGTTAGCGAGAACAAAACGCTGTCGCTTGGAGCGAATCAGACATTTTCAGTCAATCTGATCGATGCGACGACTCGGATTGAGGATCTGCATTTTTTGCAGGCGGATGGTCAGTATTTTCTGGAATTGCTCGGGAAGACCGGCGAACGCCGCTCGAATCGACCCGTCGGATTGAAATTCAAACACCAAGATTTTCGCAATACCGTAGACGTTACCTTGCGAACGGACGAACGGGGGCGGATCTCGCTGGGTAACCTGGCAGGGATCCAATGGCTCAGGACGCGACTGAACGATGGGACCGACCGGCAGTGGAACCTCACTCGCGATCGAGTTACCCATTACGGACAGGTGAATTCCTTATTGGGCGAAGAAATTAGTATTCCATATTCAGGGAAAGCAGAGAGACCGGAGCGAGGTGAGTTTGCACTCTACGAATTGCGCGGAGGTAAATTCGCGTCAGATCGCTTTGATCATCTTCACATTCAAGACGGGCAACTTTTGGTTCGTAATCTTGAGGCCGGTGATTATTTGTTGTTCTTGAAGGATGTGGGAAAACAAATCCGCTTGTGGGTGACTGAGGGGACACTCGCCGCCGGCTATGCCCTGGGTGAGTTCCGCCAATTAGAGATTCGCAATCGAACACCGCTGACCATTGATTCGATCGAGGTTGACGATGAGAGTATTAAGATTGGAATCGTCAATGGTTTAGCAGAGGCTCGGGTTCATCTTCTCGCAACGAATTACCAACCCGCATTTAATGTGTTTAATCAGCTGGCAAAGGTCAGCGACCCCGACCCGGGCTATCGATACCGTGTGCCCTCCAGCAGTCTTTACGTTGAAGGTCGGAAGATTGGTGATGAGTATCGTTACATTTTAGACCGTCAGTATGCAGAAAAGTTTCCCGGAAATATGCTGCCTAGGCCGCAGTTGCTGCTGAATCCCTGGGCGGTCCGGGATACCAATACAGAACAAGAATTTCTTGCCGAAGATTCTGCCTTCGGAGCTGATGCTCCGGATGCGGCAAGGGATGAAGCTCGAAACAGTGTAGGTCAGCAGCAGATGAAAAATCCGACCGATGAATCGAGTCTCGACTTTTTGGCCGAAGCCGCGATTGTGGAATTAAATGTAAAGGCAGACGCTGACGGACGTATCACAATCGATCGTTCTGCTCTGCGGGATAAACAATTCTTGGTTGTCGTTGCCGTCGATCCGCTTACGACTGCTGTGAAATCGATTTCGTTGCCAGAAGTTCCACCCAAAAAACTGGACCTGCGTTTGGCGAATTCGCTGGAGCCTGATGCCAGTTTTTCTCAGCAAAAGCAGATCTCAATCATATCCGCCGATGATCCGTTTGTTGTGGATGATATTCGGTCCGGACGATTTCAGGTCTATGATTCGCTCTCGCAAGTGTTCCAGCTCTACCAAACTCTGACAGGTGATGAAAACCTCGAGGAATTTCGCTTCCTGCTTCGTTGGGATCGAATGTCACATGATGAGAAGGTGGAAATTTACTCCAAGTATGCTTGTCATGAATTGAACTTTTTTGTGTCTCGAAAGGATCCGGAATTTTTTGATAAGGTCATTCAGCCTTACCTTGGGCAAAAAATCAATAAAACATTCTTGGATCATTATCTGTTGGGCTATGATCTCGATTCTTTTCTCGCACCTTGGAAATATGACCATCTGAATTCAGTCGAACGCATTCTGCTGGCCCGACGAATTGCAGGCGAACAGGCAGTAACGGCCACGTCGTTGAAAAATGCCGTCGACCTGATGCCACCCAATCCCGATGAACTTGATCGAGATTTTGATACGGCTCTGCTTGGCGAGGCTCTTGCCAGCTACGGCGGGTTTGGCGGCCTCGAGGGGGTTGCGGGAGGCATCGATGCCGGAGCAAGTCTCTACTTGGACGAAGAAAGTGCTGACGGAGCAGTAGAAACTCGCGGAATGCCTGCGCCAGGTGCGGCCAATCAAGCCGANTTGCGAGCTCTAGGTCGAAAACGGGAGTCGGCTTCTGCTTCAAGAGATTNAAGAAGAAGGCTCGCTCAACAAATGGAGTCGAGTAAAAAGGCCATTGCCGATAGATTTAAAGCCAGTGCCGAGTCCATGGAGTTGTCATCGGAGGGGGTTGCGTTTGATAAGATCGACAATCTGGGGATCAACTCTAGCGATGCAGTAATCGGTCGGCTTTATCAGACGGTCGAGCAAACACGTGAATGGGTTGAAAACAATTACTACCAATTACCGATCGAAGAGCAAAACTCAAGCCTGGTAACGGCCAAGCAGTTTTGGGTCGAGTTCGCCCAGCATGATTCGACTCAGCCCTTCTACTCAACCTCATTGGCACAGGTGACAGAAGGTTTCACCGAGATGATGTTCGCATTATCTGTGTTGGATCTACCCTTCCAGTCACCGGAGCATGAGGAAATTCTCGAGGGTGAAAAGCTGACCATCAATCTTCAGGGACCGGCTATCGTGTTCCATCAACAGATTCAGCCTACGACTTCCCGTGATGAAGATTCATCTCTCTTGGTGAGCCAAAACTTTTTCGCAGTTGACGAAGGTTTTCAACAAGAAGGTGGTCAACATTCCGGCAAGTTCGTGACCGGAGAATTCCTGATTCAGACCGTTTACGGTTGTCAGGTGGTTGTCACAAACCCGACTCCTGTCAAGCAACGTCTTGATGTGCTGGTGCAAATTCCAGCCGGAGCAATTCCTGTGGATCGCGGGAAGGTGACTGAAAACCAAAGTTTGCAACTGGAACCTTATGGAACGCAAGGGATTCAATACTTTTTCTATTTCCCCTTCGCGGGACAGTTTCAGCATTTTCCCGTTCAGGTGACCAAGGGCAATCAGTTGATTGTGTCTGCGGAGCCGACGGAGTTCCGTGTTGTCGAGGAACTGTCAAAGGTCGACCAGGATTCGTGGGATTATCTCTCTCAGTTCGGAAACAATGAGCAGGTGCTCGAATACCTCGAGACAAAAAACCTTCTTGCGATCAATTTGGAACGCATTGCCTTTCGTATGTCAGACTTTGACTTTTACCAAAAGGCGATCACGGTGTTGCGTAAACGGCATGCCTTCAATCCTGTGCTCTGGTCCTATTCGATCAAACACAATGAACCCGAGCAGATCAATGAATACCTGCAATACATGGATTCCTTCGTCAGTCAATGTGGGGTCGTTTTGGACAGCCCGTTGTTAAAGATCGATCCGGTTCTCAGCAAAGTCTATCAGCATATGGAATACCGACCGCTCGTAAATGCTCGAGCCCATCAGGTTGGAAAGCAACGACAGATTCTGAACGACCGATTGCACGCTCAATATCATCGTTGGCTTAAGGTGCTCAGCTATCTTCGAGATATCAGCGACCAAGATCGACTTTCCACAATCTATTATCTTTTGTTGCAAGATCGTATTTCGGATTCCCTCAGGGAATTTGATCAGATTGATCCCAGTCAACTCGAAACTCGCATGCAGTATGACTACGCTCGAGCCTACCTCGGGATGTCACAAGGGGATCTTGTGCTGGCGAGAGGCATCGCCGATCGCTATGCGTCATATCCAGTGGAGTCCTGGAACAATGCTTTCGCCTTGATTACCAGTCAANTCGACGAAATCGAAGGGAAAGAGGNGGAGCTGATTGATGACACTGACCGTGATCAGGTTCAGGATCGAATCGCCTCAGCAGAACCAACCTTCGAGTTTGAAGTGGAGGCACAAACGATTGACCTGAGCTACCGGAATCTCGAACAGGTAACGGTGAATTTCTATCGAATGGATATCGAGTTATTGTTCAGTCGAAACCCGTTTGTGCAGCAATATTCCGGTCAATTCTCTTATATCCAACCGAATATGTCGCAAGTGGTCGACCTGCCCGGTGATCAAGACAGATTGCCAATTGAGGTGCCTGCAGAGTTGCGAAATCAAAATGTACTTGTCGAGGTTGTTGGTGCGGGGCAACGTCAGGCCAAGGCCTACTATTCCAATTCGCTGTCGGTTCAACTTTCTGAGAACTTCGGTCAATTGCGAGTTCTCCGACAAGACACCGGCGAGCCACTTTCGACGACGTATGTGAAGGTTTACGCCCAAAACCACGATGGATCGATCACCTTCTATAAAGATGGGTACACCGACCTTCGTGGGCGATTTGACTACTCGACGCTCAGTGAAAATTCCTTGGAGAATGTCAAGCGATTCTCGATTCTGGTTCTGCATGATGAGGCAGGGGCCATGGTTCGAGAGGCTGATCCGCCAACGCGATAACTCGAGCAAGGCGAGCGATCGTCGATGTTGATCGGCGGTCGCGACAAACCATTGTGTAATCGGCTATCTCTGATTTGATCGCGCCGACACGCAATACTTGTTGTTTTCGCGTGATCCGGAATTGCGTTCTTTACCCATCGTTGAACGCACGGTAAGCTCAAGCCCCGAGGTAATCACTGGTACAGTCGCTTGATAAGCGGGCGGCTTTTCTGTTGGGGCGTCTCGATGAAAATCAATGGGTGTTGTGGAGCGATCGTTGTTGTTGTTGTTGTTGTTGTTGTTGCTCAGATCGTGAACGGTGTCGTTACGGCGGACGAGTTTTCCATTCGGACGGTTCTGGGAACCGGAATGGACCAGATCAATCAGTCTGATGATCCTCAAAAGATCAATATTGGAAATCCCTTCGGCGTCGAGGTGGGGCCAGATGCTGCCCTGTATATGACAGAAGTCACCAACCACCGAGTCTGGCGGTACGATCCACAAACGAAAGATTTGCGAGTCGTCGCTGGAGTCGGAGTCGCAGGTTACGATGGCGACGGTGGGTCCGCTACAGAGGCCAAGTTAAATGAGCCGTACGAAGTTCGCTTCGACCAGGATGGACATCTTTTTTTCGTTGAGATGCGAAATCATATCGTGCGTCGGATCGATTCAAAGACGGGAGTCATTACAACTGTCGCTGGAACTGGGGAAGCAGGGTTCGGCGGCGATGGTGGCCCTGCCATTAAGGCTCAACTGAATCGCCCACACAGCATTGCGTTGGACGCGGCAGGAAATCTATTTATCGCCGATATTGGCAATCATCGAATCCGTCGCGTCGATCGACAAACCGGATTGATTTCGAGTATCGCCGGGACCGGCGATCGGGAGGGACCGGTTGATCTTCAGCCAACCAAGGGGCAACCTGTGCTTGGACCGCGAGCTCTCTATATCGTTGAATCGACTCTTTGGGTTGCCCTGCGCGAGGGGAATAGTATTTGGCGCATTGATTTGTCACGCCGTCCTTGGACTTGGCAGCATGTTGCCGGTACCGGCCAGAAGGGGTTTTCTGGCGATGGTGGCCTCGCCAAGCTCGCGACATTTAACGGGCCCAAGGGAATCACGGTGGGACCTAAGGGGAACGTTTACGTAGTCGATACTGAGAATCAGGTGATTCGTTGTATTCATCTCCAGGACGCCACCATCACAACAATCGCCGGCCGAGGCCCTGACTTTCGCGGTTTTGCCGGTGAGGGTGTTTCGGCTCGTCAGGCCAGCATGGGGCGGCCTCATGGGGTCGGTGTCGATGCTCGTGGTCGTGTCTATGTCGGTGATAGTGAAAACCATCGTGTTCGGGTCATCGAACCCCAAGCAGGAATTCGCTAAATTGTTTCTTGGGTCGCTTGCAGGCAGAGCCCGTCATGGATCACTGAAAGACTCTCGTTTGGGAATTCGCAATTGAATTCACGCATCACCAATATTGCGGCGTACAAATTTGTTCGCCTCGACAATCTCGACGAGCGTCGAACGACGTTGCGGGACTTGTGTGACCGTCTCGCTCTCAAGGGCACGATTCTGTTAAGTCCTGAGGGAATCAATCTTTTTCTGGCGGGTGATTCTCCACAGGTGGACGAGTTTCTGAAGGAAATTCGACGTGATCCCAGCTTTTCAGATCTCGAGATTAAGGAGAGCCCCAGTGCTGACCAGCCTTTCAATCGTCTGTTGGTGAAAATCAAGAAAGAGATCATTGCATTTGATGACGGCAAATTGCAGCCGTTAGATGCTCCGTCACCCAAAATTGATGCACAGACCTTGAAGCAGTGGCTTGATGAGGGACGTCCNCTGACCCTGCTCGATGTACGCAACGACTATGAAATTCGATTGGGTAAATTCCGAGATGCCGTTGCGTTGGGAATCGATAATTTCCGGGAGTTTCCTGAGCGAATTTCTGACTTGCCTGCCGAATTAAAGGGGCAGCCGGTCGTCATGTATTGCACGGGAGGCATTCGTTGTGAAAAAGCGGGTCCCTTTATGGAGCAGTTTGGTTTCGAAGAGGTGTATCAACTTAATGGCGGTATCCTGAAGTACTTTGAGGAATGTGGCGGCGATCACTACGATGGCGATTGCTTCGTTTTTGATCAACGCGTTGCCGTGGATGACGACCTTCAGGAAACGGACACTGCGATGTGTTTTGCGTGCCAAGCGCCGTTGACGAGGGAAGAGCAAGAGTCACCGCAGTATGTGCCGAGTATCAGTTGTCCTTATTGTTACGTCGACAAGGCCGAATTGCTGACTCAGTTGAAGGCTAAACGCGAACGTGAGCTTGCTCAATTCGTCGATCCCTTACCCGGAAGTGCACCTTATGAGAATCGCAGGCCGATGCACGTGCCAGGACGTTTTGACGGCCGCACGCTGATCGAGTTTCTCGAAGAAATGCACCCTCATATCAACGATTGGCCTGTCGCGATTGAAAAAGGTCTTCTGCAAAGGTCCCGGAAAGTGCTTGCCGCGGATGACCGATTAAGAGCCGGGGACCGGATCGAGCATGTGATCCCGAATACGGTCGAGCCGGATGTGAGTTGCGATCTGCAATGGATTTATGAAGATGAATCTTTGGTGGTGCTGAATAAACCGGCTCCCTTGCCGATGCATCCCTGCGGGCGATTCAACCGCAACACACTATTGTCGTTTGTGGAACCTATTTATCGACCTCAAAAATTGCGAGTGGCACATCGTTTGGATGCGAATACGACAGGGGTGGTGCTATTGGCAAGAACTCGACCGGTCGCAGCGTTGCTGCAGCCGCAATTTGAACGAAATGAGGTGGAGAAACGTTACCTGGTTAAAATCAANGGAGCACCTCAAGATGATCGTTTTGAAGTGGATGCCCCCATTGGGAAAAATGCAATTCATGCGGGATCCAGGGCCGTCGAAAGCGATGGACTCCCGGCGAAGACGATCTTTCGAGTNTTGCGGCGCGATGAGGATGGCACGACGCTAGTCGAGGCCCAACCGATTACCGGACGCACCAACCAGATTCGTTTGCATCTCTTGCATGCTGGCTATCCTATTGTCGGCGATCAGATTTATCGTGAGAATCCAGCAGCAACATTGACCCACAGTGTGGATGATCCACCGCTCTGCTTNCACGCTTGGAAGATTACCTTNCGGCATCCCNACAGNGACGAGACNATNACCCTTGNNGCCNCGCCGCCNGCATGGGCAGGTGAATTCAGTCTGACTTGATCAGGTCCAACGCCTGTCCATCTTTATCAAGTTGCTTGCGTAGCGTGGCGTAGGGCAGNTCTTGAACGGCAANGTNGTTGTCCAAGCTCAAAGAAGCCGCTGACGCNGCCGATTGTCCCAGGATCATAAATACCGGTTCCATGCGGATGGAGCCATACGCAATGTGCGATGATGAGAGGCAGACGGGAACGAGCAGATTTTCGACCTCNTCGCGTTTGGGCACAATTGATCGATAACTGATCANNTAGGTTCCACCCGGCGAAACNTGAACNTCGCCCTCATTCTTCGCCANNCCATCGGATGAAACGTAACGCTGNGTGTTGTGGGAATCCATATTGTAGGAGCCCATGCCGACCGAATCNGGGANAANACGACGTCGAAAACAATCCGCTTCCGTGGTGACATNCTCGCCAATCATGCGTCGGGCTTCTCGGATATAAAGCGTGTGTGGCCAGTGGTCCGTGTCCGTGAATTCATCTCGAGATAGNCCCCATTTGGAAACTTCATCACGCACCNNTTTGGGGACTCGTGGATGGTTAGCCAANGTCCACATTAAGCCTTTCTGGTANTCGAGNTGNTCGGCCACAATTTCCGCACGCCGTTCGTAACTNGCCTCNGGGTAGTCGTAATTCATACCGATGTTNTCGGTGGAGAAAGCGCCGTTNTTNTTCGTGTCGGTCTTGCCNTTNGGCATCATNAGNGAATGGTACGGNACCCGTAAATCGCCNGCTTCGAAGTTGCGGAGCAATAATTCNTATCGCAGTGGATCATAATTGGCTGGNTTTTCGAACGGGACTCGATTTTCGTCNACATTCGTCATGCACATCCGAAAACAGTAGGCCTGCACTCGATGGTCAGCTTGTCCCTNTTCNCCTGGTGGCCCAGGATGGATTCCGGGCAGTAANCCGCTGCTTGGGTCNCCGGGAGTGNGGTAGGGGTCCACCGGTTTGGGGAAGCGATGATTGTGGATGTTGAGCGCCGTTTGAACGCCGTTCAATGTTTCGCCGTATTGCTCGTTGCTCTCACGGCCCACGGTGTAGCTCACNCCAGCGGCNGCCATCAGATCGCCTTCATANGTGGTGTCGATAAACATCTTGCCCTGGACGGTTAGTCCTGGCANCGTACGAATCGANTTGATGCGGTTNTCGGAAAGGGTGANANCGGACGATCGGTCAAGCGGCTGTTGCAGACGCACCTCGACCGACGATTCGTCCAGCATTTCCTGGAAGACTCTCATTGCGATATGCGGTTCGAACGTCCACATCGCATCAAGCTTGGCATCATAGCGACCGTANTCGTCCGACTTCTCGTATTTCCATAATTCNGGATTGTCGTAGCTCTTTTTGATGCGTTGGTAAAACTCTCTCGANAAGCCGCCAATNGCTTGTTTNTTTCCGGTGTCGGTGTANCCCAAACCTGAGGTGCTTAANCCNCCCANGTATTTAGAAGGTTCGAGTAAGATCACACTCTTCCCGAGTCGAGAGGCTTGAATGGCGGCGGTGATCCCAGCAGACGTACCACCGTAAACCACCACATCGTATTCGGTAGCTGAGNNTTTCGCGGAAGTGAAAAGTGTGCTTGTAAAAATCGTGAACGCGGCAATCAGAGCGATTCGGGGCATCGATAGATTCACTTGGACTGGTTGAGTAAAGATGGAAAGCCCAGTGCGTCACTGGATANGAGTCTGGGAAAGTCGTGAGCAGAAAATAAACTGTGACGAGGCTCAATTCCAAAATGAAAATGATTTCTCCGAAATATAACCTTTTATTTCGGTTTTGGGCAGTTCTTCCGGCGGCCTCTGCTGGCGAAAATCGCTCAGGTTTCATTTCGTTGGGGGCGTGTATTGTCCCTCGATCTGCTGGCTAATGATTCCTTCGCGGAAAACTACAATGCTCNTTGAAAGGTGATTCGAATCTTGATGGTCGCTTTGACTCATCGGATCTCGTGCACGCCTTCAAGTATGGCAACTATGATAGCGCGGCCGCCGCCGTACTTGCGCNAGATGATGACTTCGGCGACTCTGGNCTTGGCGACTAGGANCTCGACGATTTCTTTTGATGCTCCATGGTCCAGCCAGGTAACGTGACTGAATCTTGGGGCTCGACGAGTTTATCGTAGAGTTCTGGGCGGCGCGCTTTGAGGTACCGTTGGCCGCTAGAAGTTGTGATTTTTTCGGCTGTCAGGTGGCCCACCACGACGTCGTCATCAAGTGAGTTGGATTCCACGATCACTTCGCCATAGGGATCGAGGATCATCGCCAGGCCAGGTTTAACGGTGTCGTAGTCCCATCCGATTGGATTGGAGAAGACCGCATAAACCCCATTTTCAAAGGCACGCGTTGGAAGCCATCGCATCAACCACTCTCGCCCCTTTGGCCCACGAAATTCTTGTCGAAGNCGGACTGGATCCTGATCGCGATTTTCCCACAGATCCCNGTCAACGGTNCCGCGACCAGGCATGATCGACGGTAAGCATCCGGTAACGTGTGGCATGAAGATGATTTCGGCGCCAAGCATCGTCGTGATGCGGACATTCTCCGGCAGATTGTTGTCGTAACANATCAGAAAGCCAATCTTACAACCGGCGATCTCGATCACGTTGTAGCCAGCACCGGGAGATAGATGAGGATTGACAAAAGCATGTAGCTTGTGGAAACGAGTNACGTAGCCATCCGANTTGACGGTCACATACGAATTGAAAACGTTGTCCTNGTNGNCNCGCTCAAGCAGGCCCGCCATGACGACGGTCTTGTGAGAACGAGCGATATCGATCAGCTCAGCAACTGAATCTCCCGTTGGAACAGATTCCGCGACATCAAGCAATTGATGTTTGTCGAGTGGCTGGAGCCANGAATACCCGGGGATGCAGCATTCATGGAAGCTGACAATTTCTGCCTTCTGCTCGACAGCTCGAGCAGTCAAGTCGCGAATGCGTTGCAGGTTATAGGCCTTGTCGCCGTCNNGATGCTCNAATTGAGCGGTGGCTACNCGNATATCTCGCATCTTCAAAACCTACTTTTCGGAGATCACGGGGGAATGAAGTTCTCCGATCGAATCAATTGCCGCAATCATCTCGTTCCCTGGTTTCAGGTAAGTGCCGGTCGTATTCCCCACGCCAGCCGGTGTGCCGGTTGAAATGATGTCGCCGGGTTCGAGCGTGACAAAGCTCGAAATGAATTCGATCACGGCCGCCACGGGGAAGATTTGCTGCGACGTTGAGGACTGTTGCCGAATTTCCCCATTCACACTCAGTTTCATGTCGAGCGCCTGTGGATCGGGGACCACATCCGCCGTCGTGATGCAGGGGCCGCAGGGACAAAAACTGTCGAACCATTTGCCGTGTAGCCAATCAAAAAACTTGTCACGAGGCCTCTCATTGCGGTCCGGATTCGGGCGGAAACGGCGATTCGAAATGTCATTGATGATTGTGTAGCCTGCCACCGAGTCTAATGCCTCTTGCTCGGATACGCCCTTCGTCTCTCGACCGATCACGACTGCCAATTCCAGTTCCCAGTCGATGGCGTTGGGAGATATGTCGGGAATGCGAATCGTTTGACCTGGGTTCGTTAACGTGGTCGTGGGCGGTTTCATGAAAACATAAGGAAAGGTGTCGCGACGTTCCGCAGCGATGTCACCTCCCTCCTCGATATGTTTGGCGTAATTACCTGCCAGCAAAAATAGCTTTTTCGGTTCCGGGACTGGAACGAGTAATTGGATATCTCCGACCGGAATCTGGATCGAGGAAGTGTCGATCTGATCCAGTTGATCGTGCAGTTGTTTCACGACATGGCCATGCTTTCCAGCGGGAGGCAGGTAGTCAATCAAGTCAGCGTCGACGGGCATCGTGTCATCGCCATCGGTTTGCACGAGTTGTGCGGCATCTCGGAGAGGAATGACGCAGGAGTCGAAGTAGAATCCGTTAGAAACTGTTTCGTTTTGAGTAAAACGACAGAGTCGCATGAGTTAATCCGTTCGGTTGGTATGTGTTTTTGAGTTCCATTGGAGCTGACGGTCGAGAAACTCGTAAGTCTTGACGCCGTTGATTTTATGGGGACCGTCAAACCATTCAATCTCGCAACGCTCGGGCAATTTGAGCCGTGACGCATAGAGATTCCTGACTTTGCCAAATTCCCAGCCGACCGTCCAGTCGTCTGCCACGCCGTCATCGTGTCCGCGTTCAACCATGAAAGGTCTCGGTGCGATCAACGCAGCCATCTCGGCATAGTTGAAAGTGCTGCCCAGGTCGAACTCGAAGATTTCGTATTCGCCGCTCCATACATAGCTGCGAGGGTTGTGGGTCGATGCATTTTTATCGACCCATTCATTGAAATCCGCTGAGCAGATCGACAGACAGTAGTCGGTGAGTATCGCCGGAACTCGCATGGCTGTTTTGCCACCGTAGCTGAGACCGTAAAACGCGATCCGGTCATCGTCAACGTAGGGCAGAGTCTTTAGCCAATGGATGATCTGTTGATGCTGAGGCGTGATCGTCGAGAATAACGTTTTCTTTAACAGGTAACTCTTTCGCTGCAACGTGCGAAAGCGATCGTATCCGATATAAAGATTCTGCGGTGAAAAAGTAATGTAGCCCCGCTTGGCAAGCTCTCCCGCAAAACCGGAGTAGTAATGCGCGCTCTGGATGCCAACGGTATCTTGCGGGCGACCTTCGAGACCATGTTGGCAAACCACGACGGGGCGTCGCTCACCTTCTTTGAGATCTTTGGGGAGGATGAGAATGCCGTAAGCAAAGACGCCGTCGAAAACATCCAAGACGACCTCGTAGCCTCGCCAATGTTCTGTTTCGTAGATTCGTCGTGAACGTGGTGCGGGAGCAGCAAGCTCGTGATCGAAGCGACCAATGACCTCGTTATAGAAGTGGCGACGATAGTCTTCGACGGACTGGTTATAAGCATCTTCTGACGAGGTGTTCAGCCCCTTCATGAATTCAGCTCGGACCGCGCCGCTCTTTCGCAGCACCGCTTGGCTATGTTCGTCGATTTCTCGCATTTGTCGTCGGTGACGCGCCGCGGCATCGGGCAATTGCGATGATTGCGGTGGTTGTCCCGTGTCGTTATTTAATTTGCCATCCAGGCCCTCGCAGAAAGCCGTCAGAGCTACAGAGCTCCCGCCATTGCCTTGCCCGTCGTTGCCGCTCTTCAGGAGCTTGAAGTTTTCCGTGCTCAACGGTGTGACCAGGGATTTGGCTCGATCCATTTCCGCTTGAACCGACTCGAGTTCAGGTGATCGAAGTCGAGCGGGACCGCCGCCGTTGCCTGGGAAGTCTGCTACCGGACCAGCCGCCGCTTCGATCAACAGTTGTCGCGGCAGAATCATCGTCGCCAATTCGGCGTCCCCGAATTGTTCGAGAAGGCCGAACACATTTCGATCGAGTGGTTCCTGCCATGCGTTTTGTCGTGAGTCGAAATAACCGCTAACGCACGTGCTATCGATGCGTTCATCCACGGCAGAACTGTAGAGTGCGATCAGGCCGCCTTCTCCCCAGCCAATGATTCCAATCGGCAGGTCCTGCGTGGCCGCGTAGTCAACCAGAGACAGTACCTTTTGAATTTCGTAGCCAATGAGTCCGCGACCGAGTTCATAAGCACTTCGGTAGAGCATTTCTCGGTTGGTGATGTCCGGAGCAGGGCGAGGGCCCCAATCAAATTGTTTACGTTGCCGATTGATCAACATCGGGACGTAGACGCGACAACCCGACTCAGCCAGGCGGCGCGCATACTGCATCTCCCGTTCGACGCCGGGGCTCAATCCTACAAGTTGTTCGGGCGTCCACTCACAGTCCGGAATCGCAATGACATTGGCCCATGCCTTGGAAGTGGGATCCAGCATCAGGCCTTCACCTGTAACGTGACCAAAACTGGTCCATCGAATCACGAAAACATCAAAACCTGTGCCATGGCCAATTCGTACAGTCTGAGTGTTTGCAGAGAGGATGTTCGGCGCCTGGGGGGCTACTCGAGCATCTCGGATGCCAAGAATGCTCGACAAGCGTGCGCGTTGGCCCTTGATGGATTCCTGGTGTGTCGCCCACGACGAACGGTCACGTTGCCAATGTTCTTCACGACGGTCGACCGATCTTTCCAACTCGCGAAGCAGGAAAGCATCGACATTGTCGACCAGTTGCATGGCGACATCCCCCTGCATTTCAAGGGTGTCGGTGTTTGGCAACGTTTCACCATGGGTCGATGGCGAAAGGGTACTGATTGCAAGCAATGCAAGGCAGAAAAGTCCGGAGAATGGGAATCGCACGTCGCTGTCCTCAGTGGCAAAGTTAATTTGACTGAGGACTATCGTACACCAAGGGCGCGCTGCTCGCACTCCTTTCTTGGCGACAACGAACGATGGCGATTACATCTTTTCCGTGGTCAGTACATCGTCGGACTTCAGGATCGGTAGCAAGTCCTGCAGGTGTTGCGCGACTTCCGCTGTCTCTGTTTCGTTGAACTCAGAGAAGGGCTCGAGCATGGTTGGTTCGCAAATCCCGAGCAAGTGTCCTGCGGTCTTGATACCCTTGATGATGCGAGAGGGGCGTTGTGGTCCGACGGAATAGAGTGTCTGGCTAATCTGCATGACGCGTGCCTGCAGTTGCTCGACTCGTTGCTGGTTGCCGTTTAAGGCTGCTTCGTACAGATCCACATAAAGTCTTGGGAAAAGATTTGCGCCCCCGTGGACACCGCCGTGGCCACCCAGACGCATCGAATCGACCAGGATCTCCTCGGGCCCGACGAAGAGTGCAAAATCTTCGAGGTCGCGACAGGCTTCGACCACAGCCTTAAAGTATTCCAGGTCGCCAGAGCTATCTTTGAGCCCAACAATTTTGGGGTGCTCGCCGAGTTGCCGAACCGTTGCAGGGGCGAATTCCACCTTCGTGCAGCTCGGCATGTTGTACAGCAGAAGAGGCAGGGGACTTCGGTCGGTCAGCCGAAGTGTGTATTCCGCCAGTTCAGCTTGATCCATCGGAAGGTAATACGGGGCGGTCTTTACGACTCCGGCTGCGCCGGCGCTGTGAGCTTGATCCGCTAATTCGACCGCTTCTTCAAAACACGTGTCGGAAATGCATACCAACACAGGAACTCGACCCGCAACCATCTCGCATACATATTCGACGATCTGATGGCGTAGGCGATGCGGAAGTTGCGGGCCTTCGCCGGTTGTTCCCAACGCAAAGATTCCGTGAACTCCCCCGTCAATCATTCGATTGATAAGGGTTTCGAGGGCAGCTACATCGACTTCACGATTGCTGCGAAAAGGTGTCAGGAGGGGAGGAACAATGCCGCGAAGAGGTTGTGGGAGCTTCGTCATCGGTTTACTGCCTGAAATAGCATGCTAGGGCGCGAATCCGCGATTCGTCTCGTGTCAAAATAACACTTTCAGTGTCCTTAAGCTATCGGCAGATGGGGAGCTGCGTTGGACAGAAACCTTAGCCCACCAATTAACTCGATCATGACGATTGCGACGCCGGCGATCTTCGTCCTATCACCCCTCTTTGAGATTGGCAGGCAAATAGAGTTCTTCGTTTTTGACGGCTACGAGTGCCAGAATTGCGGCGTGTTCGTATAACATCTTGCGATCGATCACGTTGTGGGTCAGGATCCCGATCGCTCCTTCGTGATGCTTCGAATCGTGGCGACCGAAAATCTGGTCATTGGCGTGGCCAAGTTCAACGCCGGAACGGACCAGATCGGCTACGCCCTCGGGAAGCGGGAATGTCGCCGTTCGAGCTTGCCCCGTGACTTGCCTTGATTCGACAACGATCCAGGCGAAAGCATTCATCCCGTCCGGACCGTCCTCGATTCCTCCCTCGATCCCCGCCCAATAATTGGCGTTTGGCTTTGCGCTGCGAGTTGCCGCGAGACGATTACGGGATCCTGTGAGCGTTTCTTCGTCCGACATCGGTTGGTCCGCGACACCGGATGGAGCGGCGACGGTCTCGACTTCTAATTGCCAGGAGGGAAACATTTGCTCGAATGCAGAGCGAATTGCGTTTGCCTTCACTGGGTTTTGTGAGCCTACGGCGATCGTGCGTGTTTCTGGCATGGCAATCTTTGCTGGCTGAAGTGATCTTGAGTTCTAACGCCGGGTTATACTCCACCGGACGCCGCCTCAACACTCCCCCTCTCGAAGTTGCTGTTTTACGTGGCGAGCAAGAATCTCCTGGCGTTTGCCATGGAGCGTGGGATCATGCCAGGGGTTGAGCCTTTCAGGAATGTTTTGTGGTGAGCCTTATTGTTCAGGTGCTCCCCATTTGCATCGAATAGCCGGTACAATACCGCTTTCCTGGATTTCATTTCCGGGTAGCTTGCAGAATTCTCAAATCGCTTGCGGAGGAAATCATGCGCGAGAATCATCAATCGCATTCCATCAAGGCACGACTCGATGCCGGCAAAATCGTTCGAGTGATGTCGATGGGAGTGATCCCCGATCCAAAATTGATTGAGGTGGCCGGGCTGATCGGGAATCTGCACGGGCTATGGATTGACCAGGAGCATAGTGCCGTTCCTCATTCGCAAGTCGAAACCTTGCTCATGGCGTGTCGCGCGAGTGGGCTAGATGCTTTTGCTCGCGTACCCCCTACCGATTATGCCACGATCATGCGACCAATGGAGGCGGGGTGTGGTGGCGTTATGGTCGCCCAGATTAGAACTCCCGAGGAGGTCGCCCAGATGGTTGAATGGGCGAAATATCCGCCGCTCGGCACTCGCGGACTCTTTATGGCCAATGCTGAGGCTGGGTATGCAACCGTTCCGCCCGCTGAGCACGTTGTCCAGGCGAATCGTGATCGGTGGCTTGCGATCCAGATTGAAACGGTTGAGGCCGTTGATTGTGTCGATCAGATTGCCGCCACGGAGGGAGTTGACCTCTTGTTCGTCGGTCCTGGTGACTTGGCTTGCACTCTCGGCGTTCCGGGACAAGCATTGCATCCACTTTGTACCGAGGCTCTCGAGAAAATATCAGCCGCCTGTTGCAAGCACGGTAAGCCCTGGGGCACATTGACTCGCGATCCTGCTCACGCTGCTGTTTGTCGAGAGTTGGGATGTCAGCTATTCAGTATTTGCAGCGACGTCGACATCCTGCACCGAGGTTTGAATTCGACTCGCGAATTATTCCACGAACTTGATCAGGTGGATTGAAGCCATTTCATCCGTTCGGGATCAGTCGGCCTGGATGTCGACCAGCAGTTCGGCAACTTCGTCCATCGGGTCTTCGATCGGTTCGGCTTGTTCGGCAAACACAAGATCTCTGGCTAACATGTCGACGTCGGTTTGACGATTGACATGGGTTGTCTCCGGCAAGAGATTTCGCGGTATCTGCAGTTCAGTGTCAACCGTGGGAGTGTCTTCCAAAGCAGCAGCGACGTTCGAGTTTGCCTTGGTCGCTGCCGCGCTCGCGCCGGCATAGGCACCGCCCTGGAAGCTAACGACCAGATCCGTCGTTGAAAATTCGCCATCGGCATTCCAATCGCCCTCGGCCCAGGTTGAATTTCCTGCGACACCGTCTTCGTATTCACCGGCTATGAAGATCTTAATCAAATCGGTCGTGTTAAACTGCCCATCGAGATCCGCATCCCCATAGTTTGTGTCTAGAATCTCGATGACCATCACATGCAGGTCGCCAAGATCGACACTTCCGTTTTCATTCAAATCATAAAGCGGGTTCGTCGAGCTTTCTCGGATCGCTGCGCTGAGGAGGTCGAGATCGGTGATGTTAACCGTCTCGTCACCATTGAAATCGCCCGGTGTTGCGATACTTTCTATGGTAATCGTAACGCTGACCGTATTACTCTGGGCTTCGCCATCAGAAACCGCATATCGGAAACTGTCTTTACTACCGGTTGCGTTCGTGTAGGTAAAGGATCCGTCAAAACCGAGGTTCAAGCTGCCTTCGGAGACGTCCTCAATCAGCAACACGGTTAGTCCTGTGCTGTCGACATCGGTGTCATTGGTCAGCAATCCAGGCGCCGTGACGACAAGGGAGCTGCCGCTCTGAACCGTGTAGCTCTCACCGTTTGCAACGGGAGGATCATTGACAGGGGTAATGTTCAGCGTGACCGTAGCCGTATCAGTCTCTCCACCTTCGTCACTGACTCGATATGCAAAGGAGTCGCTTGTGGTTTCCGAGCCGTCGTGGTTGTAGGTGAAGGAGCCATCTGCATTCAGCGTAAGGGTTCCATGCGCCACGTCACTGATGAGCGTCACGGTCGGGATCGTGCTGTCGGCATCATTGTCGTTGTCCAGGACTCCATTGGCTGCGTTGACTGACAATGGTTGTCCTTCGCTGGTCGTGTAGACGTCGTTATTCGCAATCGGTGGATCGTTGACGGGAGTGATATTCAGCGTGACGGTTGCCGTGTCAGTTCCGCCCAGGCCATCGTCGACCTGGTAGGTAAACGAGTCGCCGGTGTCTTCCCCACCGTCGTGGGTGTAAGTAAACGAGCCGTCAGGATTCACTGTCAAGGAGCCATGGCTCGGTTGTGTGAGCACACTCGCAGTGAGCGAGTCGTTCTCAGGATCGCTATCGTTGTTGGTCAGACCATTGCCAGCACCGATTGAAAGCGTGGCTCCTTCATTCAGTTCATAACTGTCTGGAACTGCGGTTGGAGCTTCATTGATGGCACGAACCGTCAGGCGTACCTCTGCTGTATCACTGCCTCCGTTGCCGTCATTCAGTTGATACGTGAAAGCATCCGTCGTTGTTTCGCTGCCGTTGTGCGTGTAATTGAAGGAACCATCGGAGAACAGTTCGAGAGTTCCGGCGGTGGGGCCTTCGAGTAATGCCACCGTCAGTGTCGATCCATCCGGATCTGAGTCGTTTGAAAGAATTCCCGGGCTCGAGATATCGATCCGCTCGCCTTCGTCGACCTGGTAGATGTCATCGTTCGCCACTGGTGCGTCATTCACGGGCGTGATGTTTAGCGAGACGGTGGCCGTGTCACTCTCTCCGCCCGCGTCACTGACTCGATAGGTAAACGAATCACTCGTGGTTTCCGATCCGTCGTGGTTGTAGGTGAAGGATCCATCTGCATTGAGCGTCAGGGTGCCGTGCGAGACGTCACTGATCAGGGTAACGTTCAGTCCGGTGCCATCGACGTCACTGTCATTATTCATTACTCCATTAGCGGCGTTGACCGACAGTTGTTGGCCTTCGTCCGCCGAGTAACTGTCGTCGTTCGCCACCGGTGCGTCATTCACCGGTGTGATGTTCAGCGTGACGGTGGCGGTGTCTGCGCCTCCCAGGCTGTCATCGACCTGGTAGGTAAACGAATCCGTCACGGTCTCACTTCCATCATGAGAATAGGAGAACGATCCGTCACTGTTAAGGGTAAGCGACCCGTGGTTGGTACCCGAGACGAGCGTGGCGTTGAGCGCATCACCGTCTTGATCGGTGTCGTTATCGAGGATGCCAGGGAAGGCGATATTTAAGGTTGCTCCTTCGGCAACGTCGTAGCTGTCATTCACTCCGACGGGATCGTCGTTGATTGGAGTGATGTTGAGGTTCACGTTCGCTGTTTGTTCGCCGCCATTCCCATCACTAGCTCGATACACAAACGTGTCACTGATGGATTGTCCGCCATCATGCGTGTAACTGAACGACCCATCGCTATTCAGGGTCAGATTCCCATGGGATGGTGGAGTCACCACCGTCGCTGTCAAAACATCTTCGTCGGCGTCGTCGTCATTCTCAAGGACGCCAGGGGCACTGACGATTAGCGTGCCACCTTCTTGTAAAGAGTACGAGTCGTCGCTTGGGTTCGGCGGGTCATTGACCGGGGTGATTGTGATCGTTACGTCACCCTCGTCTGTACCACCCACTCCATCAGAAACTCGGTAGGTAAAGCTGTCGTTCGTTGATTCACCACCATCGTGTTCATAGGTGAAAGAGCCATCTGAGTTGAGCTGCAGATTGCCGTGAGTCGTATTCGAGATGAGAGAGACGGACAGGATGTCATCGTTACTGTCTTCGTCATTGTTCAACAGTCCAGGTGCTGTTACCGTCAGCGTGTCGCCTTCGTTGACATTGAAGCTGTCATCGGCTGCCACCGGAGGAGTGTTCTCGAAGAGATCATCGCTACCCGGCGTCGGGGGCGACGCAGTCCAGCTATTTGCAAAGTCGCCATACGCTACAGGTGTGTTTCGGTGTAGAGATTTTCCTTGTCCGTCCGCTGCCGTTGGCCACGGACTTGCGTCGTCATAGACGACGCGGTCGACGAGTACGTATCCCAGGCCGATCTGAGCGAGATCTTCCGGACGCTCTAGCTCCAGACGCTCGCCGCCATTGTCCAACACTCCTGAGTAAGGGCCGACTAATCTTGCCGTCGGTGTCATGCCATGGATCTGGCGAAATGCGGTTGCCTTGGCGGTTTCTGCATCAGGATCAAAACTCACAATGGTTAATCGCTCACCATTTGCCAGCGTCGTGGCAGCGGGGATGATGTAATCGACGGCCTTGTCCAGACGGTGTGAGCCAATATCAGCTGGAGCACCACTCGTGTTGGCGATCTCGACAAACTCCAATTCATTCTGAGTGATATTGGGGGACGTAGATTCACTGGGGTGATAATGAACTTCGCTGATGTAGATTGAGCTGAGGGCCGGGCCACTATTGGTGGATCCGAAAGTGGTCGTCGTCATCGGGAAAAGTCGATCGGAACCATTCGGCCAGAGACCCAGTGAAACGCCGTTCTGAGTTGCTCCAAACTCAGCGTGATCGGCAAAACGGACCGGGCGTCCTGTCAGGTCGGCTTCGATGAGCCATGCATCGTCAGATTCCTGACCCTTGAATCCAAACCCTAAGTCGTTCTCATCGACAACGACGTAACCGCCGGCTGGGATCATCGAGTTGATGATACTGAACTGGTACTGGAAATAATTGTTGTTGTTGTCGCTGATGTACCAGCTTCCCAGATTGATATCCTCGGCCGTCGTATTGTGTAACTCGATGGCATCAATCTGAGGCAGGTCGGTATGTGTCAGGATTTCGTTGATGACCACGTCGCGGACAGAGCCTGTCCCCTCCGTACCGGGAGTGCCGCCGAATTCGTTACTCGACCTCCAGTCACCGCCTTTCGTGTAATCAATATTCGTATTGGGGACTTCGAGACTCGAGCCATTGCCGTCCGCGCGACCTGGCCAGGTACCTCCGTCGTTGTATTCAAATTGCTGGATGATATTGTCTTCTGCGTCCAGCAGCGTGAGGAGTTCTCCACCGTTGCTCAATCCTCCCGAAAAGACTCCGGTTCCTTGAGGCACGTTGTTTTGTTCCGCAAGNCGAACNGNTGACCCGTATCGCGACTCAAAAGCANCGCGGTTGCGAACNACGACGATACGTTCGNTTGGATCNAGNGTTTGCGTTGCAAATTCAAACTCCATTCCCTCGGTGTCNCCATCNTTATCGGCGGNTGCAAACCGGACACCTGTCAAGTCGATCCGACTNTCACTCGTGTTCATCAATTCNATGAATTCAAACTCGTCGTTATCGACATCGAGATCGCCAAATTGAGTNAGCGGCGCGTAGGGGTTGTAGTTGATCTCCGTNATGGCGAGCGATTCCGCGGTNGCGGCAGGATCGATCAGATACTGAGCTACATTGACGGGGCTCCATTCGCTTCCATTGCGAACGCGAGCCTTGAGGATTGTCGATTGGGACAGGGCAAAGGGNGTACCATTGAAATTGACAGCGTTTGGATTGATGGTGNCTCCCGAGAGTCGTGGATCGCTGCCGTCGGTNGTGTAGTAGATATTGCCTGAGCCGGTATCGAACGTNCCACCCTCAAGACGCAAGTCGAAGCTAATATCACTGCTGCTCGCGTTGGCTTGATGAACTTCGANCGCAAAGACATTGGTTCCCGAAGTCAGCAGNCTGACATCGAGTTCGTATTCNTAAAAGGTNGTTTCATCACCACCACCNGCGACGCCGGCTGCAAAGTCGTCGTATTCGACGGTGCCTGACGGCATGTTGCTGCGAGCGACCTCTTGGCCANTCAGATAGACAATCGCACCATCGTCNCGTTTTAGACCTANGCGAAGCGTCTGGTAAGCNGTCGGGTTCGATACGTTGAATGATTTNCGGAAATAGGTGGTCCGATACTTATCGCTTGAATNGGGGCCANAGCCGACGNTGGTCGCTTCATCACCATCTCCGTAGCCGAGCTGAGCATTGCCGGATTGCCANGATGAGTCATTGAAGTTCGATGCCCGCCAGGNGGTCCCTTGGTTNGAACCGTTGTCCAGGTATTTCCAGACGGANCCGGNTGAAACAATATCTTGATAGGANGTNGATCCNGTCGTGAAAAACGAAATNAAATCCGTNTCTTCGATGCGCCCGGTTGTTTGCGGAGTCCCATTGACCGTATATCCCGGGGCGTTNGNGTNCGAATACCAATCCTGTCCGCGAAGTTGGTCNAGGACCACTGGGGTTCGGTCTTCGATAAATGANTTCACGCGATTGATGGCACTCANCCAATTGTCTTTCGTNTAGGGANTNGANCGCTTGGCNTCTCCCCATCGTGCGGATTCGGCGATNATNGCCATGTCGAATTCGGCGGCACGTGANTCGACGAGTGCTTTGGCNTTATCGACGGTCAGNAATCCGTCNTTGAACATGTGNTGATAAACACGNTCCGCAAATCGCTGNCGATATTCGGTGTTNGTATTCGCCAGTTGCTCGTGCATCCAATGNGGATTGAAGTATCGNAATTCCGCACCACCCGTGGTNAGNGGATTCACCATGTCGTAGTTCGCNCCGGCTGCATTGCCGGTATCCATCGAATGTTCTGAGTCGTGCTCNAAAAACTTGAATCCGTCAGGATCTTCACGATTGAAGATCGTGAAGTAATTGTTCACTCGAGGACGTGTGAATTTGGATCCGGGACCGTCAGCGTCACTGGTGTAGTAGGTCAGGATCATGTAGTCGATCAGATTATCGACATCCAGCAGACGTTCGTAGTCGGGATTNCTGCTGCCGTCGGGATTCATGCCCTGGACACGCAANTAATCCGACANCTTGCTGTCACTGAGTCCACCCGACTGATAGAAGAAGTTNGCCAGCCGTTGGTAGGCCTGCATATTTCCATCTGTCGCTTCATTNTGGTAACCGCCGCTGGAGCCCGTTGATTTGACAACNTCGTAATCGTCCGAGTNACCTCCNAANTANGANGCGGCAAAGTTGGCTTCGGGGCGTTCTTCTGTTTGGAAGAGNCCCCAATACTGACCATTGATATAGAGGTGATAAAAGCGACTTCTTGTGTACGGGTGCCCCATNAAACCTTGCAGGTCTCGTGAGAAGACGTCGCGTACGAAGGCGTTGCGGTCGCTGCCCTGGAATGCCCAGGAGTAGTTTTGGGTGGTNCGCAGGTCGANCTTGTCAAATTGGTTGGCACCNTCATCGCCGAACAAGGGGAAGTCTAACTTGCCATTCCCATATTCATCGCGAAAGAACAGCCGGAATGCGTGCTTGGGATTGTTTCCGNTCCGACTAAATCCGCCTCGAATTCTNAAGCCAGCATTGACNGAGAATCCGTCAGTCCCGTCTGNGTTNATCAATTCGAGCGANATNGGACGCTCCCAGGCCTTGCCATGGTTTCCCGCATGGGTGTAGATGCCCTGCGACGCTCCTAACAAGTCGTCGATATCCATGGTGATTGACATCGAAGGGACCTGTTTCAGCGCGGTCTCAAGTTGGGGACCCCATGTGGCACTGTTCACAATNGCTGGGTCCATCCCGTAATCCANAACCTGCCCNTTGATATTGGTCGAGCTCGGGAAACCNGNCGGCGGAGTACCCGTCGGGGATTGTTGCAGNATGTCGTCGATAAACAGATAGGTTGCGGTTTTGACNTTCGAGGGATCAAGGCCCGTCTTGAANNCNCGCGATCGTAAGGTGGTCGTTTCGTCGATCGTGATNGGNCCCGNGTAATCGGTGCCGTTACTGCTTGTNGGTTCNGTGCCGTCCGTCGTGTAGCGAATGGACGTNCCCTCGCTAACCGTGTCCAGCGTAAGTTGGAAGGNANTGTCGTAGAATCCGTGCGGGTGACTCAATNCGATCTCGTCGATCAAAAAGCCNTCGACGCCCGTCGCNGCATTGAAGGTGCCAGGGGTTGGCTCCGTGAAATAGACTTCGGCCGATTCGTTCACGGTGACCTCAGCCATTTCAGCAATCATTAAGAACTCATCGCTGTCCACCGCATCGTTCAAGGCGTGGATGGCAAGCACATTGGTCGTATTCGAGTTCAACAGACCAAGGCTCGNCGTAATGTCGACGTCTTCNACGAGAAGGCCATTGCTGTCGAGGCGATCNGTGGCCGCCGTTGAATNGTAAGTGACCGTGCCGGGCGTATTCTTGCGAGCGACCTCGNNTCCATTNAGATAAGCGACGTAGCCGTCGTCATAACGCATCCTTAACGACAGNGAAGNCAGTCCNTTGGTATCCCCAGGATTGAAGGGGATTCGTAGATACGCTCCTGGNACAACGTCGTACATCGAGCTCAATAAATCGGTTTCAATGACGCCCGAGTAGCCTGTCGTTACAGCCGATTCCCCNGGAATCGTTTCGACGACNAGGCCGCCNTNATCAACGTCGCCAATGAGTCGAAATGCGCTAGANTTGAAGGTTGAGTAAGAGCCTTGNGCGGCGAATAATTCAACCTCGGCACCGCCACCCCGTTCAAAAAAGACAAGCTCTAGAGAATGANCGCCGGCTGTCAGGTTNGTCTGGCCAAAGCGNTTCNCCGGTGNGTGCAGCGAGTCGTCATCGATCACGAGGTCTCCGTCAATCCAAACACGAACTCCGTCGTCACTGTTCGTTCCAAAGGTCCAAGTGCCTCCGGTAGGAATGNAAATCGTGCCCGTCGCGCGGATCGCAAAATCGTTGTCATCACCTGGCTGGTCGTTGGGGAATAACGCAGGATTTCCATAATTGCCAACACCTCCACCCCCTCCGGGATCCTGGAAGTTGACNACCGGGNCNATGACCGTGGTTTCACTTTCCTGGTTTGTCCCGTTCAAGACAGATTGGCCGGTCGCAATGTTACTGATCTGACCGGTTGAGTGTGCGTCCTGGACCGTAAAACCGGGGACTGCTTGTTCATAGCCAATCGCGTTCTGCGTATTCGTCCAGCCGTTGTCATTGAACCCGGTGGATGTCCAAGTCGTCGCCAAACTGTTGTCAGTTGGCAACCACAGTTTGGCACTGTCACCCGCGTTGATGAGTGAATTGACGTCGACACTTTGTCCAATGCCGAATGAAACATCATCAGCCAGGTTTGGGAAAGCTGTCTCGAACTGCGAAATGATCTTGAAACTGCCGGGTGCGAGTGGGTCATCGCGCGTGAGAGCAAGATACTCTCCGTTGCTTGAGATCTTGAAGTTGGTGTGCAATTCTGCGCCGACGGTTGAGCGATCTTTGCCGGAAGCTCGGACTAACAGGAAGTTGCCAGGTCCCAATGTTTCCGCTGGCAAGCTCCACTTGTCGAGTTCCGTTTCGTTGTCGGTGAGATGCCAGCCGTTGAGCGAGATTTCTTCGTCGCCACGGTTAAATAACTCAATCCAATCAGAGTAGTCGCCGTCCTCATCCACCAACGTGGAATTGTTCTCCGCCATGTATTCGGAAATGATGACATCAGCTGCCAACAATTGGCGTGCTTCGAGCGTTTCTAGGGAGAGCCGTTGACGATGAGATAGCCGTCGCCCCATGTGCGTGCGCATAATTCGCCCTCATGACCGCCGTCGATTGCCGACGAATCATAGTTCAGATGAGATGAGTTCTGTTCCGTGAGGTCTCAGCGAACGCATAAAATGCAATGCGTTGAATTGGGCTGTCACCTAAGCGGATCTTCATTCAAATGTGAAGAATTGGCAAGCAAATCGCAGGCAGAGATCTGATTTGCTGATTTCCGGCATTCCGGACTTGAGACAGAGATGTGAGATACGGCTGGGATGCCCCAATCCCGGCAGCCCTACAGCTTACGGGAAAAGCAGGCTAATGCCATTAACCGTAGTTGATCGAGAGGATTTCGAACTTCAAGGTACCTCGAGGAACTTCGATTTCGACCTTGTCCCCGACTTTTTTCCCGAGTAAGCCTTGACCAACGGGGCTGGTGATAAGGATTTTTCCCGTGTCGTAATCTTCCTCGCCCGCACCCACCAGGGTGTATTCTTCTTCGTCGTCGTAATCCAAGTCCTTGACGACGACCGTGGCTCCGAACGCGACTTCATCCTGAGGCATCTTGGATGGGTCCATGATTTGCGCCCGCGAAAGCTTGCCACGCAGTTGATTGATTTTGGCCTGCATCATTCCCTGAGATTCGCGCGCTCCGTGATACTCAGCGTTCTCCTTGAGATCACCTTCGGCACGCGCTTCGGCAAGCCGCTTCAGGATCTTCGGCATTTCCTCGTTGTCAAGGCGGTCGGCTTCGGCCTTAATCTTGTTATATCCATCACGGGTCATCGGGATGATGTCGGACATCGCAAGTTCCTCTTTTGCGAAAAAAAGAACGGTCTTCATCGGGGGAAGACCGTTTCATTTTGATAGTTGTCAGATCGTTACTTGAAACGACGCAAGGTCTGTCATGACCCTCGTATTATTTTGTGCCGTCGAAGGAAATATGTAAAGTCCGTCCTAAGGCTGCCACGCTGGAACTAGGCGGTCACATCTCTATCTTCGGGAAGATAGAGAAGGCAACCACAGCTTTTGCAGAATACCGGCTTCGAGAGCCGTAATTCGTCGAATGTTTGCATGGTGATCTTGGTGTAGCATCCGCCACAGCACTCGCCGTCGAGGGGAGCCAATCCGTCTTCACCCCGAGCTTTGACAATCCGTTGATAGTCGAGTTTCAGGTCGCCTGGTAGTTGAGCTTCGGCTTCCTGTAATTCGTTGGATAGCCGAGCAACGTCACCTTCAAGGCTGGCTCGCTCATCGTCGACACGACCGCGAATCGCTCCCAATTCCGTCTTGCCCTTTTCCAGGTCTCCCTGGGACGACGTCACCACTTCCTGCAACTCGCTTATTTTTTCAAACATTTCCAGAATCTCGTCCGAGAGCACGCTATTTGCTTGCTCATCTGCCGCGATCTGTTCGACGAATGCCTGGTATTCTCGATTGCTGCTGCAGCTATTGAGTTTTGTTTTGACGTCGGCAATCCGATTTTCTCGCTCGCGTAATTGGAGCTCCTTATCGTCGGCAGACATCTTCGCCTTCTGAACGGTGTCCTTGGCTTCGGCGACGATCGCCTCGAGCCTCTTCACATTGTCCTCGCCGAGACGCACCTGCCGCGGTCCGCGTTCCAAGCGTGATCGGAGGTCGGATAGTTGACGAAGTATCCGGTGCAATTCTCGTAGAGCGGCTGCCGATACAGACATAGATGTCGAATTCCCTCTCACGCATGGACCCCAGCTGGGGTTTGTTGACGAATCGCGACGGGACAAGTCACTCAGAGTTCGAAGCCTAGACTTCGCCGCCAGGGGACACCCTTTTGGGGGCCTGACGTCCTACAAGGAAATCTGGGTAGGTTGCTCGCGATGTTGGATTTGAAAACAGGCCATATTATAGGCATGCGCAAAAACAAGCCGCCAGTCCCTCAACTGGCGGCTTGGTGGAATTTATTCAGCTGCGATCGTCTCAATCAATCGGCTGCTGCCTTCATGAACCCTTCCAGCTGCTCACACCGAACCGGGTGTTGGAGCTTTCGCACTGCTTTTGCCTCGATTTGCCGGACTCGTTCACGGGTAACCTTAAAGATTCGCCCAACTTCTTCCAGGGTGTAGGTGTAACCGTCACCCAAGCCATAGCGAAGTCGGATGATCTCACGTTCTCGATAGGTGAGGGTTTTCAGGAGCCCTTCGATTTTTTGTCTCAGAATTCCGTTGGAGGCATTTCGTACGGGGTTATCGGAATTGTGGTCTTCGATGAATTCGCCGAAGGCCGCGTCCTCGCTGTCGCCTACGGGGCGATCGAGACTGACCGGATGTCGTCCGATATCCAAGACGCGACGAGCTTCGTCGACGTTCAGTCCTGCTCGCTCGGCAATCTCTGAGGTGGTGGGCTCGCGACGTTTTTCTTGGAGCAATTGCTTTTGGATGTTTCGCAATTTGGAAAGCACATCGATCATGTGAACCGGGATGCGAATGGTCCGTGCCTGATCGGCGATGGCTCGCGTGATGGCTTGCCGAATCCACCAGGTGGCGTAGGTCGAGAACTTAAAGCCGCGACGATACTCATATTTGTCGACAGCACGCATCAAGCCCGTGTTACCCTCCTGAATGAGATCCAGGAAGCTTAAACCGCGATTGCGATATTTTTTCGCAATCGAAACCACAAGCCGCAGGTTTCCGTTAGAGAGTTGTCTTTTGACCTGTTCATATAGACGAAACTCGTCTTGGAACTTTTTGCACTTCTCATTCAGGCTGCGGGGACTTTCCTTGGTCAGGATCATCAAGTCTCGTAGTTCGCGTCGCAAGTTCGCACGCTCGTCTTTTGTCGCCGAATCGACAGGCAACACTCGTAGTCGATCTTGGATCTCAGTCATTCGTTGAGCGTATTCTTTGAGTTGACGCATCAACGGTTGGACTCGGCGCGTGCGTAGACTCAGTTCTTCTGCGAGTTGAAGACACTTGCGTCGCCGCCGAATGAAACGAAGTCGAATCTCTGCTCGCTCGTCAATGCTCGTGGTTCGATTGATGAGGCGTTTGAAGTCCTCTTCATTTTGCTTCATCAGATGATTGAGCGTCTCGAGGTTGTGAGGCATGCGAGCCATGATCTGTTCTTTAGTCAGCTGTTCCGTCAAGGAGACTTTGATCGTGCGATCGAAGGGAAGCTCCCCGCGATGAACACGAGCTAATGTTTCGACGGTCTGCTTCAAAGCAAAATCACAACTGAGTACGGTGCGACGAAATCGTTTTCGCGCAACCTCAATGGTTTTTGCCAGCGATATTTCTTCCTCGCGGGAAAGCAGGGGGATGTGAGCCATCTGACTCAGGTACATCCGGATGGGATCGCTGTCCATCTTGCGGGTCTCTTCCGGAATCGCCTGAGCCTCAGCTTCCTTCGCTTCCGCTGCAGCCTGGACCTGAGCTGCACTGGGGGCCGGTGAAACTTCTTCGAATTCCGGCTTGGGAGCTTCCTCAACTAACTTGATCTTCTTTTCGTCCAAGGCGAATAGCAAGTTGTCGAGTTTTTCGGGGTTAACGTCTTCGTCAGGCAGGTACTGATTGACTTCGTCATAAGTCAAGTATCCTTGCTCTCTCCCCTTCGAAATGATTTCTTTGAGATCCGTATCGAGATAGGTCATTTGTCTCATCCTCCCGCGCCTCATGCGCTCTAAGGACATCGACGGTTCGAACGATGCCGTCCCCAACTTGCGGGCTGTTGAACGGGCGTTCGATTGGTTCAGGTGTGCAACTCATCCGTGAGTGCCGAATCACTGAACCTCTGGGTACTTTCAGGTCTCGTGAACTTGAGGTGGGTCATCTCACCTCGTTCCCTGCGAAACATTAATCATCAGGTGATTGGGTTCCTGAGTCAGGTTTCACCGCATACCTAACGATCAATTAACTCTTGCTGCTTACGAAGCAACTCTTTGAGTAAATCAAGCTGCTCGTCCTCGTTTAACTCGGTCGACTCAAGGGCGGCTTGACCTTGTCTTAAGGAATCTCGAAGTTGCTTCCGCTCGTAAGCCCGGCAAAGGTCTGCAAAGACTGCTTCGTGATTCTCTTCGTTCTTGTTTCGCCCTGAATCATCAAGTTGAACAAGCAATGTTTTTACCTCTGGCTCGTCGAAAGACAATAGCAAACGTTCGAACGTTGGTATGACACCTTGTTCAGAAAGAAGTTCGAACGTCTGGTAAATCCTTTTTGCTACTGCATTGGTAAGCTGATTCGATCTAATTCGCTCGAGTGCTGTCGGTACTATCTCTGGCTGCTGTAGCATCAGTTCTAGCAGTGCCTGCTCGGGTGGTTCCAGGTCCGATGGCGTTGCGGTGCGCTGGGTTTGTTCTTGAGTGTTTGAGAGTTGAGGTCGTTGACTGGAACGCGCCGCTTGGAGTCGTTCGCGCAATTGCGATTCCTCAATCTGAAATTCACGCGATAGACGATTCAGTAACTGTTGTTCACGTAAACGTTGAGACGCTTCCGCCGTTGCACGTTGGCTTCGTGCCATTATTGCAAGTAACGACTCTAAGGCTTGATGTGCGCGATGTGTGTCGCGGATTGGATCGATGCCGTCGGTTTCTAAAGTGATCTTGTGGTCCCACGCATCGCGGGCACCGTCAATGACCGATTGTAAAGCCGACGCACCATGTTGCTGAACGAAATCGCATGGATCGAGGCCCGCGGGTAAGGTTGCGATTCGCAGATCGACATGATGCGTCACAAACAGATCGAGAATTTCATTCGCGCGACGCTGTCCGGCGTCATCACCGTCGAGCAATAACACGATCCGATCGGCGTAGCGTTTAATCAATCGAATGTGACGAGGACCGAGAGCCGTGCCCAATACGGCGACCACGTTGCGAAAGCCGTGCTGATGAACTCCGATCACATCCGTGTAGCCCTCAGTCACGACGATCGATTGTTGTTTCGAAATCGCGTCCCTCGCGATATCAAGCCCATAGAGTTGTTCGCTCTTGGAAAATAAACGCGTCTCGGGCGAGTTAATGTATTTGGCCGTTTTCTCGTCAGTGAATTTCGGCAGAATGCGTCCGCCCAAAGCAATCGGTCGCTGTTGGGTATCCCGAATCGGAAATAAGACGCGACCTCGGAAGCGATCGTAGTACTTCTGATTTCGCTGGCTGCGCAGAGCCAGTCCAACCGCCTCTAATACCTCCGGCGAAAAAGCAGTTTGTTGGGCTCGCTGCAACAACCATTGCCACTCAGGAGGAGAATAGCCTATTCGGAATCGATCGATACTCTCCGCATGAATCTGGCGCTCTTCCAAGTATTGCCGCGCGACCGATGCATCGGGTGACTTCGACAAACAGTCATGGAACTGCTCGCAAGCCCAGGCCATTGCATGATAAAGCGTCTTCTTGTCATCGGGACTACCCGCTTGCGGACGAGGACCGCGCGCCTCATGGAGCGGAATGCCGGCTCGGTCGGCCAGCATCTCTAACGCCTCCCGGAAATCAATCCCCTCGCGCTGCATCACGTAGCTAAAGGCGTCGCCCCCAATGTTGCAGACCCAGCACTTCCAGGTTTGACGCTCCGGATTCACCTGCAAACTTGGTCGTGAGTCATCGTGCCAAGGGCAAATGCCGACGAATCCTCGACCCTGACGGTGGAGTTCGATTTGCTCGCCAATCAATTCGCAAATGTCGATTGACTGACGCAGTCGTTCTTTGATGTCGTCGAAAGACACTCACTTCTCCTGAAGCGAAGATCAATGGAGAGTTACCCCCATCTGGCGGAGACGGGTTTATCGTTTTCCTAGGCACGGGTGTCCAGGTACGGGGGCCGGTTTCCGGCTCAGGTTGCTACTAACGGAGTTTTGCAGTCAAGCCGATCGGTGCTAACCTGCAAGTTGCCCGTGATTACGCGCCGGCGGATTATAAAATTTGCCAGCCTCGGGTCAACACAGTCCGTCGTTTTCGTGAATCCATGTCGGTCCGGTAATCTCTTTGGATAACAAGTTCCTGGCTGCAAAGCTAGATCCTGACCGTCGCAATGATTTTCGGGGTGGCTGCTTTTTCCGATCTGTAGGAATCTCTCATGGTGCCGTGGAATCTTAGGCCTGCACCGCGTTGATCGGCCCGATGCGTCCTTGAACGCCACTGCTGGGAATCGTTGAGGCCAGCATTCGATGGGGCAAAAGCGGGGAATTATCTTGTCTCGATATCGAAACAGTCCCGCGATTCATCCAGACAAGCCGATCTAGATCGAAATGCCACGCCCCAACGTCTTCGTCCGATTCGGATTTCGAGCGAGAAAGCATCCTCACAATGTCCCCTATTCTGACTATCTTTGCCCTGTGGAAGCGGTTATCCGAGCGAAGCCGAGGGGCTTGGCTCCTGTTTACTCGACGCCTGTTGGATCTGCCGCTTGGCAACTCGGATGTTCAAATAAGATACGGAACACAAATCTCGGCAATATCAGGAGTTGCGGTCACTTTGGTGCTGAGGTTGACGGCAATAGACCGAACGAAATTTACTTGAAATCAACGGGCTTAAATGAGATAATCTGGCAGAAATTTACCCATCTCCAACAACCCTCTACCCGCTTTGCCTTCGTGAGGAAGGAGACCTCGAAAATGCTATCGCGCTTTTGGGCTGTGTTATTCATCGCCTCCTGTTGCTGGGTTGGCTCCCTGCAAACAGTCGCAGGTGCTGATGCCCCCAACTCCGACAATGAGGCGATTGCTTCCATCACCATCGATACTGGACGGCCCGCAGGAAGTGTGGCTGTCATCGCTGGTCGTGATGGCGCGCAACAATTAATTGTCACGGGTGTGACGGATTCGGGAGAGGAAATCGATCTTTCCCGAGTGGTGACCTACACCGCTGATCCCGCAGGCATTGTTCAGATTGATTCGATGGGACATGTCACGCCACTTTCGGAGGGCGGAGTGGAGGTGACGGCGACAACGGAAAATGGAGTTCAGGCGACCAGCCCGTTAAAGGTTGAGCATTACGCGCAGGACTTGCCACTCAACTTCGCCAATGATGTGGTGCCGTTGTTTACGAAGCATGGCTGTAATGGTGGTGGCTGTCACGGTAAATCGAGTGGCCAAAATGGATTCCGACTGTCCTTGTTGGGCTTCGAGCCGGATGAAGACTACGAATATCTCATTAAGGAAGGACGCGGTCGTCGGCTGTTCCCTGCGGCTCCTCATCGCAGCTTGTTGTTGATGAAGGGGACGGCTGAGCTCCCGCATGGTGGTGGTCAGCGGATTGAACTCGACTCGCCACCCTATCGAGTGCTTCATCGTTGGATTGCACAGGGGATGCCTTACGGTAGTGAAGAAGACCCCGTTCCTCTGGGCATCGACGTATATCCTAAGACGCGAACCATGAAACCGGGTGCTGAGCAGCAGATTGTTGTGATCGCTCGTTTTTCGGATGGTTCTTCGCGCGATGTCACTCGGATGACGACATTGGAATCCAATGATGTCGAGATGGCCGAGGTATCGCCGGCCGGATTGGTGAAGACCGAGCATCAGACGGGGACCGCAGCAGTAATGTGCATTTTCCAAGGGCACGTCGACGTTTTTCGAGCGACCCTGCCGTTGGGAGTCGACGTTGCTGAGTTGCCCAAGCCGGCAAATTATGTCGATGATCTCGTCTTCGAACAGCTCCAGGAGTTAGGTTTGCCTCCTTCGGAGATTTGCGACGATCCGACTTTCCTGCGTCGTGCGACACTCACGATTGCCGGACGTGTTCCTACGCTGGATGAAGCCCGTGCCTTTGCTGCGGATGACTCCGAAAACAAACGAGAGCGGTTAGTCAATCAATTGCTCGACAGCAACGACTATGCTCATAACTTTGCGACAAAATGGGCCGCAATTCTGCGGAACAAGCGAGGCAACGACGCCGACAAACGTTCGACCTTCGCCTTCTACCATTGGATTCGAGACAGGATGCAAGAAAATCAACCGTACGATGAATTTGTGCGGGACATTGTCGCTGCCTCCGGTGACGTATCGGTGCATCCTCCCGTAGCCTGGTACCGCGAGGTACGAGATCAGGCGGCGCTGGTCGAAGATACGGCGCAACTCTTTCTCGGGATGCGAATCCAGTGTGCTCGTTGTCACCACCATCCGTTTGAGAAATGGAGTCAGCGAGATTACCACAGTTTCTCGGCCTTCTATTCACAAGTAGGTCGTAAGAAGACGGAGTTCCGTAATCAAGATCGCATCGTCCATAAGCCTGGACAGGCAACCGCTAAGAACCCCAAGACTGGGGAGACGCTTTTGCCGACCGGTTTGGATGCTGAGCCAAGTCAGATTACACCGCTCGAAGATCCTCGACACGTGTTGGTCGATTGGATGACCAATCCTGAAAACCCATTCTTCGCCAAGGCGCTTGTGAATCGTTACTGGAAGCATGTCTTTGGTCGTGGTCTGGTCGATCCGGAAGACGATATGCGGGTGACCAATCCTGCGTCTAACCCGAAGTTGCTCGAGGCTCTCGCGCAGGACTTCTCGGATCGTGGATATGACTTGAAGCATTTGGTTCGTACCATCTGTTCGTCCAAGACGTTTCAGTTGAGTGCTGAGCCAAACGACCATAACCAGAAAGATAAACAGAATTACTCGCGATTCTATCCGAGTCGGCTGAATGCCGAGTCGTTACTTGATGCGATCGACCAGATGACTGGGATGCCGACAAACTTCCCGGGAGTCCCGCAGGGTACGCGTGCAATTGAACTTCCCGACAGCGGATTCAATTCGTACTTCCTGACGGTTTTCGGTCGGCCCGAATCGAGTAGCGCTTGTGAGTGTGAACGATCTTCGGACGCAAGCCTGGCTCAAAGCCTACATCTTCTCAACTCCAAGGATATTCTTGGCAAGGTGTCGGCGGATCAGGGACGCGCTGCTTTGATGGCAGCCGATGAACGACCGATCGATGATCGCATTCAGGAACTCTACCTGATCGCCTTTTCTCGCTATCCCGATGCGGAGGAACTCAAGATTGCGGCTGAGTACGTCAACTCGAAGGAGAAGCCCCGTGAGGGATTTGAAGACGTCGTGTGGGCGTTGATCAACACCAAGGAGTTTCTCTTCAATCACTAAAGTCGATCAGCGGGATAATTCAACTTGATCAGCAGCGGCACACACAGACGACAAGCCTTGGGTTTCGACTCGCGCTGCTGGTCTTGGGGTTCAATTCGAGAATTCGCTGATACACTTCTTCCTTAAACAATGCGCGTTGGTTCGACTATGACTTCACGCTCTCTTCAATGTTTAGTAGCTGGATTGATTTTCACCACATCGGTGTGGGCACAGTTGCCCAATCCGACCTTGACGGAGGTTTTTCCTCCGGGCGCTGCCGTGGGAGCTTCGCAGACCGTTACGGTAACTGGTCGTGACCTGGATGAGGGCAGTCAATTGCTCTTTTCTCATCCGGGGATTATTGGCCACGTGCGAACGAATGATCCGGGTGAATTTGAATCCACCCCGACCCCCATTCAAAACCAGTTCGATGTGGTTGTCTCCGAGAACGTTCCACCCGGACGCTATGAAGTGCGCGTCGTCGGACGCTTTGGGGCATCGACTCCACGAGCTTTCTTCGTTGAGGCCGAACCGGCTTTGCTGCCGGCCGGTCAAAATCATTCCATCGAATCGGCCAATGAGTTGACGCCGAATCGCGTTGTTTATGGCCGAGCCGATGCAAACGTGGTGGACTATTACCGATTCGATGCCAAGCAAGGGCAGGCGTTTTCGGTTGAGTGTTTAACCCGTTCTATGGATTCTCGTTTGCAGCCGATTGTCACCGTCTTCGACGAGCAGGGGCGTCAGATGCGGCGCTCACGCGTGACGGTGGATCCGGTGATCGAATTTGTCGCACCCGCCGAAGGTACCTACTTCGTTGGGGTTCACGACCACGTTTATGCCGGTGGAGCCGAGTATCTCTATCGACTCGACGTGCGATCCCAGCCGTATGTTGCCTTTGTCGTTCCGCCCGTAGCAGAGCCAGGGCAGTCAAATACGTTCGAATTGGTGGGGCTGAATTTGCCCGGAGGAACCGAGTCCGATTATCAGCTTGACGGGATTCAACTGCAGAAGCGACAGGTGCGTGTCTATGTTCCTGAGGCCGTGAGTCTTGATGCGGTTGTTCACGGTGGTGAAACTCGCACGCACGGTATTCACCATTTTCCATTTCAATGGGACAGCGAACAAGGCAATGCCAACATCGCGAGGATCGGTTTAGCCGATAATCCAATCGTCATGGAGCAGGATGAAAACAATACGCCCGCTCAAGCTCAATCGATTCAGGTGCCCGCCGAAGTGGTTGGTCAGTTCTATCCTCGACGAGATCAGGATTGGGTCGAGTTTAAGGCTACCAAAGGACAACGCTTTCAAGTTCGCCTCTTCAGTAATCGATTAGGACACCTGACCGATCCGGAAATCTACATTCAGAAGGTGACGAAGGATGCTCAAGGTGCTGAGCAAGTGAGTCAAGTTGTGACTCAGGATGATGCGTCGTTTGACCAGAATCGGTACAAGCTTCGCCTGCCCCGTGCACTCGATCTTTCTCACCAGGATCCCGATGTCAGTTTCGCGGCCGATGCTGATGCAACCTATCGAGTGGGCGTTCGAGATCTCTACGGCGGATCACGTAATGATCCACGTATCTGGTATCGTCTGCAAATCCGTCCGCAGCTTCAGGATTTCGAGTTAGTTGCCTGGAGTCAACGGCAGGCGGTTGATAACGACAAAAAGATTCAAGCGGCGAGTCCCTCTTTGCGGCCCGGCGGCAATCTGCCCGTTTGTGTTGATGTCATTCGTCGACACGGATTCGCAGGCCCAGTGCGACTGGTGGTCGAAGGGCTGCCCGCAGGAGTGACCGCCGCAGCCAGCGTGGTCGAGGCCGGTCGCAGTGACGGGATTCTTCTGTTGCATGCCGACGAATCCGCCAAGGATTGGACCGGGGTAATTCGCGTGGTCGGTGAAGCAGTGATCGGAGAAGAAAATGTACGACGAGCGGCACGCAATGCTGTGCTACTTGCCGAGACGGGCGATGTTCAAAACAGTCGGCCCCGTGCTCGACTCACTCGCGATCTGGTGCTCTCCGTCCTTGGTCAGGATCCTGCTCCTATTGCAGTGAATCTCGGTGGACAGGTGATCGAGACGTCGCGAGGCGCGAAGCTGGAGATTCCCTTGGCCTATCAGAAGGCCGTTACGGTTAAAGGCGAATTGGCACTGGCTGCGATTGTTGGGAATAACGAGATCAAGCCAGCTGAACTCAAGCTTGCTGCCGATGCGAAGGATGGCAAGCTCCAGGTGCCTCTTAATACGGACAAGGTGCCGCTTGGGAAACATACTCTCTTCCTGCGAGGCAAAGTTAAATTCGATTACGCTCGAAATCCCCAAGCGATCGCTCGGGCCGAGCAATCGCGTAAAGATTTTGACGGTGTGCTAACCGCATTGACCCAGCAGGGGACGGAACTCACCGAACAACTTGCTGCGGCCAAGGCTGTGGTTGCATCACGTACCGAAATCATTGGAAAGTTTGAAGTCGCACAGGATGCCTCGAGCAAGGCTATTCAGGCAGCGGTCGAGGCGAGTCGCAGGGCTGCAGAGCAGGTGAAGGCATATCAGGCGATGGCTTCTGCCAGCGGTAACGATCCCGACCTCGCTGAAGCAGTGCGGCAGGCTCAAGACGCTTCGGCTCAAGCGATCATGCACCTGGACAACGCTCAAAAAGCTCTTACTCGTGTATCTCAGAAGATGCAACGGTTTGCGAAGGAATTGGAAAACGCAACTAACGAAGTGGCTCGCATCGAAGCTGCTCAAAAACAAGTCGCTGAAAAACAACAGCGTGCGGAAGCACACAAGCAGGCTCTCGATAAACGCATCGAAGAATCGAAAAAGAACTTCGGTCCCAAGGAACTGAATGCTTGGGTTGATTCGACGCCTGTGACGTTGCAAATCCATAAGTCGCCGGTTCAGGTTAATCTTTCGGCCGGCGATATTGCGACAACACCCGGCAAAATGACCGAATTGCCCTTCGCGATTGAACGGCGATTTAGTTTTGCGGACGCGGTAGATGTTGAACTTACCCTGCCGGAGTCGGCAAAAGGCTTGTCGGCAGAGGTTGTGAGTCTGAATAAAGATCAGTCTGAAGGAGTTCTCAAGATCATGTCTGCCGAAGATTCGGTAAAGGGTGATTTTAAGTGCGTCCTGAAAACAAAATTGAAATTCAACGATCTGGCCATCGAGGACGAGATTCCCTTGGTGGTGCGAGTGCAGTAATCGATTTTTCTTCCCGCAGTCATCGATGAATTAGGAATGGTTTCATGGTTTCCGGCTTGCTGTTTGTGATTCGTTCAACCTTGGCTTTCTCACTGGTTATTGTCATGTCTGCCAGTGCTGCAGCTAAGGCCATTGAAATTGCGACAATCGAACGGGAGAACGATGTCGATTTTCAAAAAGATATCTTGCCGGTGCTTCGTAAAAAATGCCTCGCCTGCCATAACGAAACGGATGCCGACAGCGATCTCGTCCTGGAATCGCCGGCGGCCATTTTGAAGGGTGGTTTTGAGGGGCCTGCCGTCATCGTCGGAAACAGCGATGAAAGCCTGTTGCTAAATGTTGCCGCCCATCGGGCGGAGCCGATCATGCCGCCGGAAGACAATGACGCCGACGCCGAAAACCTCACCCCTGAAGAACTGGGACTCCTTAAGCTCTGGATCGATCAGGGAGCGAAAGCGAGTGAAGGGGGTAGTGAGAGCATTGTAAAATGGCAGCCCCTTCCGCCTGGTGTTAATCCGGTTTACGCCGTCGCCATGTCGGGGGATGGACGATTTGTCGCCGCCGGCCGTGCGAACCAAGTTTTCCTCTATCAAGGACAGGACGAGCTGGGACGGCTCTCCGATGATGAACTGGTAAAGCAACAGGCAGCTGCGAGCCCCGGAATCGCGCATCTCGATATCGTCCAGTCGTTGGCGATTTCGCCCGACGGCCAGCAAATCGCATCCGGTGGCTATCGAACTCTGAAACTTTGGCAACGTGAGCCTGTCCTTGCGCGTCACGAGTCGCTGCGTGAGGCGGAAGAAGGACTTGTGATGGCTGCCCATGGTCAGCAGGTTGTCGTTGGTGACTCAGCCGGAAAAATTACGCTCCATCAAGGTGATAAAGCGGACTGGCAGGCACATGACGGAGCCGTTTATGCCTTGGCGATTAGCCAGGATGGACAGTTGCTCGCTTCGCTAGGTGCGGATAAACAGTTGAAGGTCTGGAAGCTTTCTGACGGTACCGAGCTGCTTGCTCAGGAAAGTTCAGGAAGCCAGCTCGTTTGGCAGGGTAATCATCTTGCGGTTGCCAACGGACCGGCGTTGGACATTTTAAGTCTCGATGGAGATGCCAAGCAATTAATTTCGGTTGGCAGTTTGACGGGCCACGCCGAAGCGATTTCGGCGGTAACTCCACTCGGGGATAATTCGCTCGTCTCGGCCGATGCAGCTGGTTCCATTCGAGTTTGGCAGCTGGATGAATTAAAGCAGTTGCGTGAGTTGCAGCATGGTGGTGCCGTCGCGGCGATCGCTGTTTCTCCCGATGGATCTCGCTGTGTATCGGGCGGAGAATCTGGATCCAAATTATGGAATCTTGAGGATGGCAGTGAAGTTGCAACATTGACGACAAACGTCGCCCTGCGTGATCAACACCAGCGTCAAAAGTTTGCCTTCGAAGTTGCACAGCAACATGTTGCCAATGCCAAGAAGGATCTCGAAGAGGCCACCAAGCGAAAGACACAGGAAGAGGAAAACCTGAAGAAGGTAGAAGAGACGAGAAAGAAGGCTGACGAGGATTTGAAGGCCAAAACGGATGCTGAACAGAAAGCACAAAAAGCACTTCAAGCCGCCGAGCAAGAGCAGAAAAATGGCGACGAAAAAGTGACGGAAACTCAATCGCAGTTGGAATCTGCTGAGGGGGATGACGCAAAGAAAGCGGCTCAGGAAGCTGCTGATGCAGCCAAAAAAGCTGCCGAAGAGCTTAAGAAAAAAGCCGAAGAGGCCAAGACGGCGGCCACCAAGGCAACCGATGAAAAAACGGCAGCCACGAGAACTCTGGAATCTTCTGATCGCTCGCTCGAACGTGCAAAGCAGGCATTGGCAACCGCTGATCAAGCGATCAAGCCACTTCAGGAAATCGTGACAAACAAAGAAGCTCAGCAACAATCGGATGAGGCTCAATTGAAGCAGGCTGAAGAACGTGACAATACGTTTGTGTTGCAGACCACTGAGATTGACTTTTCATCTAACGGAATTCAATTCGCCATCGGTACTCGTGACGGTGGACTTTTCACCTTTGCTACCAGCGATGGTCAGCCCCATGGTCGTTTTCATCATCAGGAAGCTGCAGTGGCAGCCGTGGACTTTGTCGATGACGGGCGTTTGCTGGCTGTCGATGTGAATGGCAGTCTTTGCGAATGGATGCTTCAGCCTCGTTGGAGTCTCCAGCAAACGATCGGTCGTCCGGATGGTGATTCGCCCTTCGACGATCGTATTACCGCTCTCGCCTTTGGGCCTGCCGGTAAACTGCTGGCCGTAGGCGGCGGTGAACCATCTCGGATGGGTGAATTGAAGATTGTTGATGTTGAACAGGGAACGATCCAGAGTGAAATTAAGGACGCACATAGCGACACGGTCTTCGGTATCGCCTTCTCTCCTGACGGAAAGAAGGTTGCGAGTTGTGGTGCGGACCGCTTTATGAAGGTCTTCGACATCACTTCTGGGGAATTGCTCAAAACGTTTGAAGGACACACTCATCATGTCCTCGATGTGGCTTGGCAGGCCGATGGCCGGGGTTTGGCAACCGCCGGAGCCGATAAGGTCGTCAAAGTCTGGGATATGAACAATGGCTCGCAGATTCGTACGATTGAGGGATTTGGCAAGGAAGTAACTTCGCTCGATTTCGCCGGAACCTCCAACCGTTTCTTCGCAGCCTGTGGTGATCGATCACTCTATCGATGCGATACGGGAGGCAAGAGAGATGGCATTGGTACAGGCTCCGATTTCCTCTACTCCGTGAGCAGTAATCTTGTCGGAGATTGGCTTGTGTTTGCTGGTCACGATAGTGTGGTCCGCATGGTGAATGCTGACGGCAAAGAGGCTGTTGAACATCCCGCACCGAGCCTCAAGTAAGGTCGCACCTCAACACTTCCTGGTCACTAATCTCGGTCGAACTTACGTTCGCTGGGCCTGGAGGTGGCTGACGACTTTCCCGTTGTGCCCACGTCATCAAAAAGACAATGAGCACGACGATGGAGACTAATCCTCGGACTGTATTTGCGTCTGGACTCCCAATAGATGCCGTTCCTAACAGGTGTCCAAGGCCAAAAGTGATCAGTACCGAGGTGAGTAGGGCGGCTGTTGCCAGGGATCCGAGCTCACGAGAACCCAGGTGCCGACGATCACCTGAAGTGCGGTCGCAGCCAAAGCAACTCTCGCTGATCCACGGTAGATCGAACGGCGTGATTCTTCATCTGCTTCGCCGTTGGACTTTAACACACTCGCTCTTGCCATGACGAAAATGCCGCTGACGGAAAAGGTGGCTAGGAAAAAATGCACGGTCATGGGAAATGCATTTTGCGAATAAGCGAGGCCCCGGAAAACGGAAATGCTGATGGAATCTTCGAAATGGTTTACATGCTCGGCGACGTAAGTCATCACTCCGAACAAGGGTGGGAAATGGTAGAGCAGATTTGACGCGGCAAGAATAGCGAGCGTGCGATGGACGAACACGCGACGACGTTCTTGCACGGTGCGCCGCCACATGGCGATATAGATTCCCATGCAAATCAAGGAGAAAAAAATCTCCGTGATTCCCCAGAAGATTTTCCAGGAAAACCTGGGTAGGACTTCAACGTAAAGCGTTCGACCTTGAAGCCAACCTAGTAGACCGATGGTCAGCCCGAGCATTGAACCCAAAACAAGCATTCCGACCGCCGCTTTTGCGATTTGAATCCCGAGGCGGTTGGCAAAGTCGTCCGATCGTGATGCGCGTCGCTCAAGATAGATGCAAAAAATCGGCGCTGCCGAGGCAACATTTACCACCAACAGATGGATTGCGAAGAGTGTCGAATTAATCAACTCAAAAGCCATTTGTAGCAGTCCCTGGGGGCTCCATCCTGCCATGAGTGCCCATTAAATCATCGGTGCGTTGCCGACAATACTTTGGTGTCATCCGTGGCAAGGTGGCGAACATTGATTTGGGTCGCCGTCGGTGGTGATCTGTTTGTCGATCATTTCCAACCGGCTTTACGCGGGGCATGACTCAGGATGTTCTCAGCCGCATGGATACTGAATTGATGAAAGTCTTAAATAGTGGCTGGGGCGAGTGGCCTGATTGGCTCCATCGCGGGTTTCTTTCTTGCCTTCTTTGGTAAGAGTAATGTCAATCTGCGCGTTGAGAAAGCGACGGGGATCGGATTTTGGTCGGTGCTTCAATCGGAACCTTGATTGGTGTTTTTTCATCGATGTTGGATCGTATTTAGTTTTTGATCACATGGGATGAATTGGCCCGTGTCAATCAATCGCGATCACATGATGATTGCTAATCTTTTCTTACGGATTGACCGCTTTTCGAGCTGTTGAAAAAGAACTTTTCGCATTCATCATTAAATATTCGATCGAAGTTGCGTGATCTCCGACTACGATCAGGAAAGATTTGCCTGGCTTTTCGCCGTTTCTTGATCTGGTTTCAGAAGGGGTTTTCAGACAACATTAAGGGCCCCAGTTCGAACCCATGAGTAGCCTGTCATGAACGACCATCGACTTGATTCAGGTCCCTATCCACCTACCGAATGGCGCGGTCGCGTTCACGAGATAATCTTTGAGGCCGATACGGCTGCAGGGAAGATCTTTGACATTGGCCTGTTGATCGCGATCGTGACCAGTATCGCGGTCATTCTGCTGGAGAGTGTGAAGCCGATTCGAGATGAGTGGGGTTGGCTGCTTGATACACTGAGTCTGACGATAACCGTCCTCTTCACGGTTGAGTACATCTTGCGGATCCTCTCCATCAAACGCCCGCTCAAGTATGTTTTTAGCTTTCTTGGGATTATCGATGTACTGGCGATTGTGCCCGGATATTTTATTCTGTTCCTGAGCGGCCCCAGTTACCTTGCTGTTTTGAGGGCGTTGAGGCTGCTACGAGTCTTTCATGTCTTCAAGATGGGGCCCTATGTCGCGGAAACGAATATTTTGTTGCAGGCTATCCGGGCGACCAAGGCGAAAATAGTCGTCTTCTTGATGGTGGTTGTTACGGTGGTGCTCATCCTCGGAACGGCAATCTACGTCGTTGAAAACCCTCATCCAGATGTCCCACACCCGGACAATAAATTCACGAGTATCCCTGTCAGCGTTTATTGGGCGATCGTGACAATTACGACAGTGGGCTACGGAGATATGTCGCCCCAGACGGTGACGGGTCAGTTTTTGGCGGCTTTGGCCATGCTACTTGGCTATAGCATGATCATCGTGCCTGTGGCCATTTTTTCGGTCGAAGTCATTCGCGGCGCGGGATCCGAGGTTTCAACTCAGGCCTGTCCTGCATGTTCACGAGCGGGGCATGATCCCGATGCTTCTTACTGCAAGTTCTGCGGTGAACATCTTTAGCTCGTGCGGCGACTCTTACGATGGAATTGGCATCTGAAAACAGGCTGCCGCCTCGTCGTTTCGCACGTAGGGACGATCGTTTACCCGCACCCGATGATCCCAGGTTTTGCCTTCAATCGCTGGAGTTACTGCCGAATTCGATTCGTTCTACTTGGAACTTGATACCAGCAGAATTACCGAGCGGGGTTCGACTCGATAATGATCAGTATCGACGACGCAGGCTGTGGCCGGATCACAGAAATCGTGTGGGGCAGGGCGATAGGTATCGATGACTCTTCGCCAACTTTCAAAGCTATCGGTAGGCTTGGGTAGCTCAAACCGAATCGGTTCCCAATAGGCATTCAGAATGATGTGGAACCATTCTCGGGCACCTTCGACGGTAAAGGATAGAGTCCGAGAGGTTGGGCCCCAGTCGGGTTGCTCCAGTTGGACGCCGTGCCACTTGATGGTCGTGCGTTGCAATAATTCGAGCAGGGAACTGCGTGGGCCAGGGCCGATCGGTAGGCTGAGTCGAAAGCGAATCAGGTTTTGGACGAATCGCAATAGATCTTTGTTTTGTTGAACGAGATTCCAGTCGAGCCAATTTAATTCACTGTCGTGACCATAGGTGTTGTTATTGCCTTGTTTGGTCCGCCGTACCTCGTCTCCCATTAAAAGCATCGGAACTCCCAACGCAAGGAGATTGATCGTCAAGAAGTTCTTGATCTGCCGTTCGCGCAGCTTTTCGATCTCGGCTGAGTCGGTAGGGCCTTCGACACCGCAATTCCAGCTGATGTTTTCATTGTGACCGTCGCGGTTGTCTTCGCCGTTCTGAAGGTTGTGTTTTTCGTTGTAGGAGACAAGGTCATTCAGAGTGAATCCGTCATGGCAGGTGACGAAGTTGATGCTCTGTTCGGGCTCGCGAATCTTATGAGCGTAGATGTCGGGGCTTGCTAGGAAGCGTTGGGCAAGCTCTCCGGCATAGCCCGGATCGCTCTTCACAAAATGTCGCACATCGTCTCGGAATTGACCGTTCCATTCCTTCCAGTGATCCCCGAAAAAATTTCCAACCTGATACAGCCCTGATGCGTCCCATGCCTCTGCGATTAGTTTTGTTCCGCTCAAAATGGGATCTGTTTCGATGTCCCATAAAATCGGCGGGTTTGCGACAGGTTCTCCTTTGATGTTTCTGGACAAGACCGATGCTAGATCGAAGCGAAAGCCGTCGACATGCATTTCCATAACCCAGTATCTCAGGCTGTCCAAAATCATTCGTCGCACAATGGAATGATTGGCGTTGAGCGTATTGCCCGTACCGCTGTAATTCATGTAGCGGGCACCCTCTTGGGAGAGAATGTAATAGGTGCTGTTCTCAAAGCCTTTAAAGCAAAAGGTCGGGCCAGCGTGATTTCCCTCGGCGGTATGATTGAACACAACATCTAGGATGACTTCGATGCCGGCTCGGTGTAACGCCTTGACCATGTCGCGGAATTCATCAATCACAGCCAGCGGGCAGTTGCTGCTGCTGTAGCCGTGATGAGGGGCAAAAAACGAGACGGGATTGTAGCCCCAATAATTGACTCGACCCAGGGGCGCTTCCTGCGTATCAAATTGAAAGATTGGGAGCAGTTCGACAGCCGTGATCCCCAGGTCTTGAAGGTAGGGGATCTTTTCGATTAACCCCTTAAAAGTGCCTCGTAAGTCAGGGGGAACATCTGAATTCGGATTCGCTGTAAACGCACCGACGTGCATTTCATAGATGACTGTTTTCGCAAAGCGGGTATGTAGGGGATGGTCGCCTTCCCAGTCATAATTGGTCGTGTTAGCAACGACGCTCTTCATTGCCGTCGAGATATTACAGCCTGGTTCCGCCGCTGAATCGCGATCGTATCCTTGGGGAACTGCAACGGCACGTCCGTAGGGATCCAACAGTAACTTTTCGCGGTCATAGCGAAGGCCTTGTTCTGGCTTGTACTCTCCGTCGACGCGATATCCATAGATCTGTCCCGCGCGAAGATGAGGTACGAAAACGTGCCAGTAATGAGCCGTGCGATGATTGCGATTCGGATGAAGGCGAATTACGTGCGATGGGGTGCCATCGTCGGCGGAATTGAACAGCAGCAATTCCATCGATTTCGCGTTCTTCGAATAAACGCAGAAGTTAACACCACGCGATTCATAGACGGTCGCGCCCAAGGGATAACTCTGTCCTGGTAGAAATTCGATGCTCATCAAAGTTGTTTCATCAGGCTGGATTCGGCCCTGGGTCGACCTTTTGCCCCAGATTGCCCTGATCGAGGCAGTCTTTTCAGAATAACATCGAGGCTCCGGATTTGATGACTCTCTCAGTGAAAACAGCGCCAGAATGTCCGTATCGGACGACACCGATCGCGGAAAGATTGGCGAATCGAGGTCCGTTCATGCCTTGGACGTTCGAGCCAATTAACAGACGCAGGTTGTGGAAGCATGCGTTTTAAGGTCGCCAGCGACTTTGCCATCGACCTCTGAGAGACCCCGGATACAAACTTGTTGAGGGAAGATTTCATGCAGTTGGGCCATGCAGCTGGCTTGAGGCCTAGTATCCCTGCTGCATGTTGACGCTCACGCGACGGGGTGCCACTCGAGCGATCTCAGTATTGTCTTTGTTGTGTATGACGGCGATCACGTTGTAGGTTCCCGGGGGTGCGAGATCGGCTGGCCATTGTGCCAGGCGACGTACGAAGTGACCATCCTTCTGTAACACTTCTTCCTCATCAGCTGGGAATTCGCCGAGTACCTTGCCTGTAAGGTCGACCAATTGAAAGGTGATGCGACCAATTTGATCTGCCTGATTGACTGGCATAGCGATTCGACCTTGGACCTGTGGAACGCCCGCTTGTGACCAGCCCGTGTCGATGCGAATTGGCATCATGACCGCAGCCGCTTTGCTCCAGTCTGTGTCATTGAATTGATCGATCAATTGCACGTTGGCGAGGTTGCCCGGTTGTTGGACAGACAGAGGGCTCCCGAAGACGAAACTTCGATCGGAGCGAGGACCGCCGTCACTGTAGGAAAGTTCTGCGTCGATACCGATAATCTCACCGACACGTGCCTTGAAGTCGGGGAAATTCTCCCACGGCAATTTGAATTCAACGGTCAGGCCGTGCTTCCATTTGCGAGCTGCGACCTCCACCCCTTTTTCAGGAATGGCATCGAGGTAGCCAGGCCGCAGGCAGAAACGTGGATTGAGGACGTCTTTTTCCATCGCCGTCCAAAAACAGTGCAAAGAACCGGGGCCCCATGTCTGGTCCCGAAAACGATCATCCCGTCGTGTGTCAAAATACCATTCGACGGCGTCACCTTCCCAAAGCGGATGGACCGGTGAAAAAATCTTTTCGTCCAAGGTTCGTAAGCCGACATAAAACGCTTCATCGTCCCACAGGTATAAAAACTGAGCAGGTCGATTCTTGGCATCAGGATTGAAGTACTCGACGGGCGTTGCGATCGCCTCAGAGAACTCATCCAGATTGCCGTCGATGGTGATCGGCTGAGTGGCTTTTGTGACGACGGCACGAATCGGAGCCTTGAACGTTGGGCCGCTCTGGGCGTATGAGAGCGATGGGGGTCCGAACAACAATAAGACGGAAATGCCGACCGCGATGCGGGTTTTTGTGTCAAACATGCTGCTGTACCTTGAGGACAAAGAGGAGCGACTTTGAGGACGCGGACTGGTTTCGCGTTTTTGGTGATCTGATAGTATAGACGATTCGTTTCTTCGCCGGCCTTGGGATCGATCCCTGCCATCGGACTGCTTATTCGCTTGGAACTCGATGTCCAACCTCCAACTCATTGCGACTTGCGCGTTTGGCCTCGAAGCCATCGTGAAACGCGAATTACAAGAGCTCGGTTATCAGGCTCAGACGATTCAACCGGGGCGAATTATGTTCTCCGGTGAAACTGCAGCTATCTGCCGTGGTAATCTGTTCTTGCGTTGCGCTGAACGAATTTTGATATGTGTCGGTCGTTTTGAGGCGACTGATTTCGGGCAACTTTACGATCAAACTCATGCTTTGCCATGGCATGAGTTTATACCGCCGGATGGATCCTTTGTCGTCAAAGGGAAGTCCATCAAGTCGCAATTGTCGAGCGTTCCCGCCTGTCAACGAATGGTGAAAAAGGCCGTCGCTGACAAACTGCTCGCCGGACATTCGGTTGTGGAACTGCCTGAGACCGGAGCAAATTTTCCGGTTGAAGTCGCCTTGCTCGATAACGTTGTCACGTTGTCGATTGATACCAGCGGACAGGGATTGCATAAGCGAGGGTATCGACCGATGACGGGGCCGGCCCCGTTACGGGAAACTTTGGCGGCAGCTCTGATTCAACTTAGTTTCTGGAAGAATGGAAGACCGCTCATCGATCCCTTTTGTGGAACGGGCACCATTCCAATTGAGGCCGCGATGTTGGGGCGGCGAATAGCGCCCGGGCTCAAACGAAGCTTTGAAGCCGAAACCTGGGACTGGATCCCCAAGACGGATTGGGCACTCGCTCGTGAGGAAGCCAGGGACCTGATCCTGCCCGGATTGGAAGAACGCATTTTAGGAACCGATGCGAGTTGGAAAGATTTGAAACTGGCGAGACAGCATGCGACGTCAGCCGGAGTTGCCGATGACATTCATTTTCAACAAATCGAGTTTCGTGACCTCACGAGTAAACGGAAATATGGTTGCTTGATTTGTAATCCACCGTATGGCCGAAGACTCGGGGAACGCCATGAAGTCTTGCCGCTCTATCAGAGTTTTCCACTTGTTCTGCGACGTTTACCGACCTGGTCCCATTTTGTATTGACTGCTCTGCCTGATTTCGAACGTGTTATCGGGCAATCCGCCGATCGCCGTCGGAAACTTTATAACGGCCGCATCGAATGCCAATACTTTCAATTTCATGGACCTCGTCCGCCGGAGGTAAAGTCGGAGGTAAAGTCGGAGGTAAAGTGGGAGGTAAAGTCGGATTCTGAGCGGAGTTCGGCGACGGCAGACGACGCAACCAACGTTGGCGATACTGTTTCAGCCGAGACAGTTCAAGCAGCTGACGATCCTGAGACGCAGCAGATAAAGCCTCCTTCCTTGAAACGCCGGTCAACGATTCAACCAGTGTTCGGCGGGATTGATCAGACGGCTCGACGCCAGGCAGACGAATTCCGGAATCGGCTCACTAAACGAGCTCGCCATCTGCGCCGTTGGCCAGGACGCGGAATTACTTGTTATCGATTGTACGAACGCGATATACCTGAGGTGCCTCTGGTTGTTGATCGGTATGAAGATCATTTGCATCTCGCCGAATTCAATAGGCCTCACGAACGGACGATTGCTGAGCATGCCGACTGGCTTGATCTGATGGCCAAGACGGCTGCTGAAGTGATGGAGATTCGGCAGGAAAATGTGTTTGTGAAGCACCGCAATCGACAACGCGGTAGCACGCAATACGAAAAAGTCTCACGTGAAGGCCGCCGTGCTGTGGTCGGTGAAGCAGGGCTTAAGTTTCGAGTGAACCTGTCGGATTATCTCGATACGGGCCTGTTTCTTGATCATCGACAAACTCGACAAATGGTCCGCGAAGAAGCTGCTGGAAAACGTTTTCTTAATCTGTTCGGCTACACCGGGAGCTTTACGGTCTACGCCGCTGCGGGGGGAGCGACCAGTTCGGTGACGATCGATTCTTCGCAGACTTATCTATCCTGGGCAGAAGATAACCTCTCCCTGAATCAACTCAAAGGCCGTCAGCATCGAATGATTCGAGGAGACGTGACGACTTATCTCAGAGATTTACATCGTGATGTTCAATTCGATCTTGTCGTGATAGATCCTCCCACGTTTTCCAATAGCAAGGAATTCAGTCACGATTGGGATATCCAACGCGATCACGTATCTGTGTTGCAAGATCTACGAAAACACATGCCCCGCGGGGGCGTTGTCTTTTTCTCGACCAATTTTCGTCGTTTCAAATTGGCTGAGTCGGAGCTTGAGGGATTTCAGATTCGCGAAATCAGCAAACAGACCGTGCCTCCTGATTTTCGGAATCGTCGAATCCATCGCTGCTGGAGATTTGACGTGCAGTAATGTAAGTCTCACGAGGTTTTGGTTAATCGTCGTGTTTCGCAAACACCCACGCGCCAAAATACTCGTCACGAAATAAGCAACGATCAAGTTGCAGTCCGACTTGGGGGGTATGTTCGAGCATCCATGCTTCGGTCGCCGGGAAATCGGACTCAAGGACGTGTTGGACGGCCTGCTCGTTTTGCGATTCCCTCAATGCTTGCCAATCATGACGGATATGGTTCGCCATCTCATCGACATACTGATCGCGGGTCTGGGGAGCAATGCGTGCCAAATCAATCCATAAAAATTGCCCGTCCTTTTCCAGGATGCGGTGGATTTGATCGAGCAAGATCAGCTTCTGATCGTCATGGAAATGATGAAGTGAATAACTAGCGAGAGCCGTATTAGCAGAGTTGGCTGGTGTTTCTGCCAAGACCTCCGCAATGTCTCCCTGCCGGAACTGTTGCGCGCTTGTCCAATCGGTAAGTTGGTCCGCTGCTTCTTGTAACGCTGTATCCGACAGATCCACGCCGAGATAGCTTTCAACCACCATATCCTGGAAAATGTGCTTCGCCATCCAGGCATCTCCACAACCAAGATCGATTACCTTCCGCCGGATTTCGGTTTGCTTGACGAATTCATTCAAGCACGTCACCAGTTGCGTGTGACGCATGTAGTTGTGATGGATAATCAGGTCGTAGAGTGACCACTGTTCAAAAACTTGTTTAACGCGGTCGAGTGAGTGGTCGTCCATGATGTTATTTCGTTTGATATTCTCTCTGGATGTCGTGAGCGGGGATCGCCACCGTGTAACTGCGACCGTCTTTTGCAACCGACAGTTTAATGTAATGACCTTCGCATTTGTCCGGTTCATGATGATTGGCGATGAAGTCGTCCGGTACGTTGTTCACTGTCCCGTCAGGACGCAAGTTTTTGTGGACTTGGTAGATTGCGTCGATCGAGGACGTCGCCTTTAGATTCGCAAAGACTCCCGGAGCGCAACCCTTCGTGTGTCCGTTGTTCATGATTGCGACGCGAGGTTTCAGGGATGACAGGACGATCGGGTTGTTGCTGCTGTCCAGGCCGTGGTGGGTTACCTGATAGACATCGACCTCACCGACGAGATTGTAGGGATGGACGAGGCGTTTCTCCTGGTTCCAGGTGATGTCGCCTCCGTCGAAGAATTGAAATGGCCCAAAGTTCAGCAGCATCACAATGCTGTTTGCATTGTCTGATCCGTCTCGATCTTTGTCGCGATGCAACGAACCCGCCGCTTTGTTATCGGCGGCATTGACCTTTTCAGGATCGATGAACGATTTGCGTGTCGCCAAACAAAGCAGTTTGGGACTTGGTGAACCGACCGCGACCTCTCGTAAGGGAATCTCATCACCAGGGTTGATCACGTGACGCTTGTCGGCACGGAATTCAAAGTAGGCCTTGCCCGGATTGTCGGGCATGTTGGCAAAGATGCCGTTGTCGTAGACGTTTCGGATCGGCAGCATCGTAGAAAGTACTTCCGCGCCGCCATAGTGATCACGATGGTAATGAGTCACGATCAAGTGATCAATTGACTGGAGTCCTGCGACTTTACTGATGACCTCGGCTATGCGGCCTGAGTCACGAAGGCCTGGGTTTCCAGTGTCGATCAGGACACTTTCATCGTTGGGGGTCACAATGAGTGTCGCGGCACCACCTTCGACATCGATCCAGTAAACGTCGAGGTGACCGTCGCGTTTGCCAGCCTGAATGGGGAGTTCAAGGCTAATTACAAACGTGAACACGATGAGGCTCAGGATTAGTCTGGGCATGATGGCCTCTTTCATAACTGAAGGGTTTATCAACGAGTATAGTGAGATCTGTATCTCATCGCAAAACACGCTCTTTCGGTTGGGGCGGGGCTCGAAAATCAAATTCGTGGCTAGATGCTCTACCGCGCACTTGCGTAACGGCTTCCTCAACAATGAAGAGAGAGCATGGGCGGTAGTCTGTTGGTGAAATCCGTTCTCGGAGAAGTTAGATCCGCTTTCGACGAACCACTCGACGCGCGATGAACGACCTGAAAACGACGAGTCCCGTGAGGAGTAGGCAGGAACTCGAAGGTTCTGGAACGACGAACAGGTAAGGGCCTCCGCCTCCGGCTCGCTGTAAATTTCCACCCCCAAGTAACGATCCATCGACGATAAGGTCGTTGATCACCTGAGAAGCAGTCAAGCTTGTAGGCAGCACTTGACCGAAAGAAATAGCACTCACACCGTCAGGGGCGAGCCGAAAGAGCTTGTTGGTTCGAGTCAGGTCGAATGGCGAAGTCGGTGGGTTTGCACCTGTCGGAATAAACCAATCACCCGCCGATTGAATCTCGAGGGTTGTAAGGTCGGCCCCATCGCTCACGGCATTGAATTGACCGTCGGATGGATCGTAAATCATGGTAACGGCGTCGATATTGGTGGCGTTGCCCAGCACCAAGGGTGTTGGCTGCCCGTAAGCAAACTGTCCAAGGGCGAAAAGGACAAGCGGAACCAGGATAAATCGAATTCGTTGCATAACGGCTGTTTCGTTTTGTCGATCGGGATTAATGACCATCGATGACTCTTTCACTAGCCTATCGAGTCAGAGAACTTCCATCAATAAATTCTCCCGATCCTTCGACGACTCGGCAGAAACCTCATGGGAATTGCGGTTTTTGTCACGGATGATTGACTTCACAGAGGGCGAGCCACGGTCGATGGCTGCTGTCACGTCCAAAATGTGGGCGACAGTCGCAGGGCCTTTGCGTTCAAAAAATATCCCTCTGAGCAATAAAAAATGGACAAACGCTCAGTGGTTGTTTAGGTTCTGGCCATTGAGTTGTATCCGACCGATTGACTTTCAGCCTAATGAGAGGCACGAGCATGAGTTTGGCAATGCGAATCTTTATGGCAGTGATGATAGCCGTTTTGGCGACCGGTAATCTGTCAGCCCAAGTTTATGACATCTTCGAGTTTGATCAGTCCGAAGAAGGCCCGTGGTCGGATATTGATTTGACAACATTGACGGTGCCGATGGTGCCCGATGGTTCGATTAAACTCGACGGTAATCTATCGTCGGATGAATATGGTTCGTTCGCCGGTCGCACGGTCTCCCCCGGTTCGCCGGATGGAACGGTTGGCAACGCCTGGATTCTCACTTACGCACAAGACAAGGAGTGGGAAGGTGCGGACGATAGTGAGTTCACCTTCTATCTCGCGCACGACTCGGAATTCCTTTATGTGGGTGTCGATGTGCTGGATGATGAAGTCAGAAGTAACGATGCAAATCAACAATTCTGGAAAGATGATGCGATTGAGATCATCATTGATGCGAATAACGATCGCGCGAATGTGAACACCGACAAAGCAGCGTCATTCTTTAACGATTACGGCGGACACAACTATGTGAATTATGAAGGCCGTTTTTCACGGTGGGATGAGGATTTCGAAGAGCCATTCGTCGGATGGGCGAATGCGGTCGAATGGGAGTGGGGCCCTGAGGGTGCCATTTGGGGATACGGTGAGGAGACTGACATGGGATGGTCGATGGAGACCAAATTTCATAAGAGTCAGTTTGAAGATCCCGATGGCGGTGGACCGATCGAGGTCGGAGATCGAATTGGATTCAATATCGGCATGGATGATGACGACGGCGGCGACCTGGCGATTCAATATTGGTGGGCGAATCGTCTACGTCCGTTGGAATTCGATGAATTTGCTCTCGAGGCCGGGGAAACGATCGAGGACTATCCCGCCGACGAATATGATTGGGTGATTGACGCTGCAGGCCGATTGTCTCACGGTGGTACGGGAGAAATCATCTTTGGCGGATTGGCTGATCCCAAAGCTGCTTTAGAGGGAATCACCGATCCTCAAGAGCGACTTACCTATGTGCATGACGTTCTCAATACCTGGATTGGTGACTCCAATTGGGACGGCCAATTCAATTCGGCCGACTTCGTCGTAGTCTTCGGTGCTGGAGAATATGAAGATGCCGCTGAGGACAATTCCACCTGGGAAACGGGTGATTGGAATGGCGACAAAGACTTTAATTCCAGCGACTTGGTTTTTGCCTTCACCGATGGTGGTTACGAAATGGGTGCGAGGGCAGCGGTAGCTGCCGTACCCGAACCGGGTAGTCTACTGATGCTGGTCGTCGGCCTGATGGCCCTGCTTGGCTTCCGTCGCCATTAAACTACGCACTTCATGGCGACTGCGATTTCATTGAAACCACGCTCGTGTGCTGCCCTTTCGTGTTAATGGGGCGATCGCCACGGGCGTAGGTGCCGTATCCTCTTGGGGAAAGCGAGCCTTGGGGCGGCGCGGATCGTGTGATCCACGCGCAGAATCCGAGAGTGAGTCGATTCGTCGAGCGGACCGAACGACTATAAGACGAAGGTGGTCTTTTCATTCTAGGTAAGATACTATTCGCCACCTCCCTCTGACTCGAGCCTCTCCTTTCTGGAACGGATCTGATGATCCGCTTGTCCGTCCGAGAGAGATATGGGTAATCAAGCGTGACCTTGCTTCCGTCATGGATTAGAATGTAGACGTCATTTTCAACGCGCGTATTGGAAAGTACTCGCCTTGGAATCAGTTCCGTCTTGAATCAACGGGCTGTCAGATTAACGAAAATCGTTTTCAAGATGCATACTGCAATTGTTTTTCGTTGGACTGTCGCTGCGTAAGTGATCGTCTGTCTTTCAAGGACAAGAGGTCCACATGGAACTTGATTTTTCACTGCCCAACGCGCGGCGAAAGGCGACATTCGAATCGATTTACAGCGAAGTTGCTCTTTATCGCGCAGCTTTGAAAACCTATACGAAGCCTCTCTTCCGTTGGCGAGCAGCATTATCCCGTTCTCAAGATGGAGGAACGCTCTACGACTTCGCCAGGTCTGGACATCGGAACCTGAACCGAATTCATCGTCGCCTCATGGATCGATCTTTTCACCCGAGAGAAGGTATCGCTCGACAGTACCACTTCAACGGGAAGGCGCGGACCATTTACATCTTTCCCTGGGAAGAACGCATTGTTGATCAGATGCTGTTTCAGACCTTGAATCGATATTTTCATTCGGCCATTTCAAAACATTCGTACGCCTATCGACATACTGGTTTTGGTATCGACGCTTGTCAGCATCGAATCGCATACGAACTCAAAAAACGATCCGGGTCTTTTTACTTCACCAAGCGAGACATTTCCGTCTTTTTTCAATCGATCGATCACACGATTCTGCTTGAGGCCCTCAAGTCTTGGATCGAGCCTACTGACTATTTGTTTCAGTTGGTTACTCAACGTGTCAGATTTAGCTTCCAAACAGAGAGTCAGCAGTCGATGTGCGCTGAAAAGGGCGTTCCTTTCGGAACATCCATCGCCTGCTTTCTTGCCAATGTTTATCTGCTTCCTCTCGATCGTAGTATGGAAAAATTTCCGGGGCTAACTTACTGCCGGTACGCGGACGACGTGTTACAGTTCACCCCAAGTTGCGATACGGCCGTAAAAGCACGAGACCAACTTCACGAGGTACTGAATCGGTTGAAACTGAAGAGTAAACCAAGCCACGAGTTGGACTTCAGTTTCCAGCCTAGAACTGGTCCCCGCCTGCCTAGCCGCTTAAATGCCCCAGTCGACACTGAATTCCCCGACCGCCCCAATTTTCGACATCTGGGGCTGGAATTTCGACGTGATAGAAGCATTGGGCTTTCCCGGGACAAACTGCGCAAGATCCGGAATCTCTTTCGTTTTGCGTTGCGGCGATCCAAGCAGAAATTCGAACGGATCGGTGATCAACCAGAGCCTCGAGCGAACCATGCGATCGCGGTTTGTTGTCGAGTGATTGGAGATGGCCTTCGTTCAGTCGCAATTATCGACTACTACCTAAAACATGTGGATGACGAAAGTCAGCTTCGCTTGTTGGATCGCTGGTTGGCCGAAGAGGTGCTGTCGATAGCGTTTCAAAATGGGCATCGGAAGGGCAATTTTAGGAAGCTGCCGTTTGCAAGACTTCGTGAAATGGGGCTCCCTTCGCTGCGACACCGTCGGCGTTTATTGAATCATGGTCATTTGAAGGCTTCGTTTTTTGTTTTGCGTACGAAATGGTTGATCGAACAGGAGAGGGGGCGGCTGCCAAGCCGCAAGGCTTTTTCTCCAGGTCTAGAAGCAGCGGCAACAAAAGTCTCGTGAGAAAGAGCAGTCGCCTGTCGATAGACGTTATTGAAGACTTGACATGTCAAGTCGTTTTCTTAGCCGCCCCTTCTTCTGTTCGATTCGCATTTCCATCGTTTACGTCTGTCAGGAGACAACTGCATGGGTTTTTTTTCAAAGCTATTTGGATCTAGCACCACTTGCCCTGCCTGTCGCGTTGCGGGTGCGAAAGATTCGTTTTTCGGTGTTAGATGCGGCAACCAGTTTTGCTCTAACTACGATGGGAATATGGCTAAGCAGCCTGCGGCTGTCGCCGCACAAACTTCGCCGAACCCCACATTTGATGGACCCGTAGTGGAGTTTGAAAATTCCATTGAAGTCCAATACATCAACTTTCGGGGAGAAAAGAAAACCTTCGTTGCTGATGGAGACTCCATCGAAACTCGCAAAGCGCATCTCAACATGGCGGTTGCACCAACCGGAAAGAGGATCACGCTGGATCCGGAAAAGATTCTAAACCGGGGCGAACTGGAGAATGCGATGAAATAGTTTCCGTCCGTCAACTCAATTGGCATTTCCATGCCTCATTGGCCTGACGTATCGGATTGTTGGTTAATTTGAGCGACTCCATGATTTAGGATGCGGTTAAAGATTAGAGCTCATGACTTTCGGCTGGAGGTTGTCTACCCTCGATCAAAATCTTGGTCTCGATCCAGCAAACGCAACCACGCTTACAGGCATCCTTCGTCTTGACTTTGAGGTGCTGATTAAAGGGGGACTCGGAATTGGTTCCGCTCAGTTAAGTTTGGTATTCGTCGGTTCGCATAATTCGACACACTGACGTAAACTGGGTGTTCCATTAAGCCACAATAGATTGGTCCAAGAGATAGAAATTTGTGGAGAGATCATGAGAAACATCGTGCAATTCGCGATTTTGATTGCCATTTGTTCTCTGTTGCAACTTGTATCGACCGCTGCTGCAGACACTCTTTCCGTGATCAGCTGGAATCTGGACGCTCGTGACGAAGGAGAGGCGGTCGCTGCGGAAATCTATCCTGAAATGGCGGCTTGCCATCTGTTGTGTTTGACGCGGTCGGATGCGAAGCAATTCAATTCCATCGAAAAGTCACTAGGGAAAAACTTTCTTGCCTGCGAGATGGAACGACCGTCGATGCAGATTCTCTATGACCAGCGGCGTCTCCAATGCCTTCGTCAGGGGGAGTTGAAAATTGACGAGGTGCATTCCTGGTTAGGATTGTTTCGAGACATTGAGACAAAGGTTGATTTTTACATCTTAGTCAACGAATTTTCCAAAGGCGATGGACATCGGGCTGAGGCTGAAGCCATTCGACTTTGGTGTGAACAGCAGACGTTGCCAATCATCGGGTTGGGGGATTTTGGATTCGAAGTGAACTACGAATCACTACGAGGGAATCGCCCTTTCGATGAATTCATGCGTGATTATCGCTGGCGATGGGTAAGACCTTATCCATTGGTCGACACGCTCTGGCAAGATCTTGATCAGGACGACCAAGATGACCAACCTAATACCTGCTCCGACTTCATCTATCTTGGCGGAGGCGCTCTGAATTGGTTGGCCCGAGTAAAAGTCGATCCCCCTCAGGGATCGAAGAAACACGAAACTGGGACGAAGGGGCATCGTCCGGTTCGTCTTTCAGTCGATCCCCGCTAGGTCGCAAACGGCCTTATCACTCGTTCCAACCTTCGACCAAGGTGTCGATCGAGTGATTTTGGTGCACGTCAGGCTGCACCACGGATCGTGTGAGCATGGCGTTGGCCACGAGCAGGCTGACGAAGATTCCGACGGCTGCGAAATATAGTTTTCGACCGGTTTTCATTGATCTGCTCCTTGATTGATTAAGTTTCTCCTAGATTTCACGCGAGAAGCGTAGGGAAAGTCCGCCAAACGTTTCGCAGCAATGATCGCCGAAAGTCAGCCACAGGGGCTTCTTCATGAGGAGTGGATCAGCCAAGAGAGGGAGACACCTCGAAGCTCACCTCTTTTCAAGCGTCAGCACGCACGTTATGCAGCTTGCAAGGAACAATGAACTTAAATCGGAGAGAATATGACGACCGAAGGCAAGTGTCCCGTGATGAGTGATGCTGATCGTCAAACGGCTGTGAGAGCGACGGCGAACCAGCATTGGTGATCCAATCAATAGAACTTGAAACTGTTCCAATATGGTTCCTCGCAGACAGCCCCGCTTAGCGAATGTTTCAATTATGCGGAGGAATTCAAGACGGTTGATCTGACTCAGTTGAAGCAAGAGTTAGAGACGCTGATGACGACGTCTCAGGACTGGTGGCCAGCGGACTACGGCCATTACGGACCCTTTTAATTCGGATGGCATGGCATAGTGCGGGAACCTACCGAATTGAGGATGGTCGAGGTGGTGCTGCTTCCGGATCGCAGCGTTTCGCGCCATTGAATAGTTGGCCCGACAACGTCAACCTCGATAAAGCGCGTTGATTGCTTTGGCCCTTGAAGCAAAAATATGGTCACAAAATTTCTTGGGCCGACTTGATGATTTTCGCGGGCAACTGCGCTTTGGATTCGATGGGACTCAAAACCTTCGGATTTGCAGGAGGGCGAGTCGATTTTTGGGAGCTTGAGGATGATATTTACTGGGTACCGGAAACGACCTGGTTAGGAGATGAAGGCTACACGGGCGATCGGCAATTTGAGAGTCCACTCGGTGCCGTCCAAATGGGTTTGATCTATGTGAACCCCGAAGGCTCGAATGGCACCCCAGATCCAGTCGCCGCAGCCAGAGATATACGCTGCACGTTTGGGCGAATGGCGATGAACGACGAAGAAACCGTGGCGTTGATTGCCGGGGGGATACATTCGGCAAGGCTCATGGTACCGCCGATCCTGATCCATATGTCGGTCGTGAGCCCGAGGCTGCTGGGCTTGAAGAGCAGGGGCTCGGCTGGAAGAACACTATGGTACCGGACACGGCGATGACACGATCTCAAGTGGGCCCGAAGGTGCTTGTACGACGGATCCCATTAAGTGGGGCAATAATTACTTCGACAACCTGTTTGGTTATGAATGGGAGCAAACAAAAAGTCCCGTTGGCGCAACTCAGTGGATTCCGAAGGACGAGGCTGGTAAGGGGGCCGTGCCCGGTGCCCATGACGCATCGAAGAGACATGTTCTCATCATGTTTACCACCGATCTTTCGCTGAAGATGGATCCGGAGCACCGAACGATATCGAAACGATTTCATGAGAATCCGGATCAATTTGCTGACGTATTTGCAAGAGCTTGGTGCAAGTTGACGCACCGAGATATGGGACCTCGATCTCGATTTTTGGGTGATTTGGCGTCTGTAGAGCCACAGCTGTTTGAAGATCCTGTTCCGTCAGTCGCTCACCCTTGATTGGTATGGAGGGGATTGCCGATCAAAAGGGCCGATTACTCCAGGCCGACCTCTCAGTTTCACAGCTTGTTTCTACGGCGTAGGCATCGGCAAGTACGTTTTGTGGCACGGATAAACGCGGTGGTGCCAACGGGGCACGCATTCGACTTGAACACCAAAAGAATTGGAAGGTCAATGATCCCACGGAACTCGCGGTGGTGCTTCAAAAATTGGAGCAAGTTCAGCAGGAATTCAATCAGTCTTGTTCTGATGGAAAACAGGTCTCCCTCGCCGACGTGATCGTTTTAGGCGGATGTGCTGCCGGCGAAGAAGCCGCTCGCAAGGCCGACTGGAGACGGCTTTCGAAATTACGTCCGGAAGGGTTCTGTCAGGCCAGCCGAACAGTTGCTCGTCGAGCGGGCAAACCTGCTCACTCTGACGGCGTTCGAGATGACCGTGCTCGTTGGCGGAATGCGAGTCTTGAATGCGAATACGCGTCAGTCTGATTTCGGCCTGTTAACTTCACGATCAGGGTCGTTGACCAACGATTTCTTCGTGATTCTCCTAGACATGAAGCTGAAGTGGTAGGTGTCATCTGAATGTGAACATCTGTACGAGGGACGTGATCGTGAGACCGATGAACTCAGGTATCGTGGCACGTCAGTTGATCTTGTTTTTTGCTCAAATTCACAACTGCGAGCTATTTCCGAAGTCTACGCAAGCGATGATGGCCAAGAGATGTTCGTTCGTGATTTTGGCAAGGCTTGGGCCAAAGTGATGGATCGCGATCGTTTTAATCTTTCCTGACCCAGAGAGCTTTGCTCGACGTCCGTCGAATAACGCTAAACTGCGGTTCTGGGGGCGGTGTGCGTTTCTGCAGTGTCCCGGCGGCCTGTTGGTCGCCTTGGATTATGAGACCCCCGGAGAAATCGATGACAAACGATTTTTTATCGATTAAACTGCAGGCCCGCTGCTGACTTTATTGTCCTAATTTAAAAGTGAGTTGACCGTGAAAACCATTCTTGCCCGCGTTTTGCTTTTGCTTGTTGTTGTTTCGTTCAACCAGAACCTCAAATGTTTCACGTCGAAGGTGAAGGCAGACGAGACGGACGCCAAGGCTGAAGTTGCTGTCAAATCACAGTCGCATGGCTTTGTCGATCTCTTTAATGGCAAAGACTTGACCGGATGGAGTCAACGTAATGGCACAGCCACCTATCGGGTCGAGGGTGATGCAATTGTTGGTAAGACGTCGGATGGTAGCCCCAATTCGTTTCTCTGTACGGATCAGCTTTACGGTGATTTTGAATTGCAGTTTGACGTTAAAGTTGATCCCCGCCTGAACTCTGGCGTGCAAATCCGATCGCAGAGCATTGATGACAAACCGGAAGGCCGCGTCAATGGACCGCAGGTTGAAATCTCGATCGATGGATTTGCTGCCTATGTTTATGGGGAAGCTGCGGGAGGGTGGATGACTCCAGATGCCGATCGAAAAGCACACAAGTATTTCAGAGATGGTGAATGGAATAACTATCGTATTGTCGCCTTCGGCAATCAGATACAAACATGGCTCAATGGACATCAGGTTTCAAATCTGACGCATGATGAGCGTTATCAATCACACCCAAAAGGGTTTATCGGACTTCAAGTGCATGGGATTGGACGAGGGCAAGGTCCTTATGAAGTCAGTTGGCGAAATCTAAAGCTGCGCGATTTAAGCAACTTCGCCGAACTCTACAATGGCAAGGACCTGGAAGGTTGGGAGACCACCGGGAACTGGTTGCCTCAGGATGATGGTTCCCTTCTGATTCAACCTCGCGACGGCGAAAAAGGTTGGCAGCGCTATGGCGACTACTTGTGGACGACTCGGAAATACAAAGATTTTGTTCTGGATGTCGAATATTCCTATCCGCCCGGCGGTAATAGCGGGGTCTATTTCCGCGTGGGAGATCGAAACGATCCTGTTGAACAAGGCATTGAAGCGCAGATCCTTGATTCATCGAAGAAAGCAGGGAAGCTGACCGCGCATGACCATGGTGGAATTATCCGTACGGTAGGCGCATCAAAGAACATGTCTCGCCCTCCCCATGAATGGAACCGAATGGTCGTAACCTGTATCGGTAGCCATCTTCAAGTGGAATTGAATGGGGAACTCATCGTGGACACGATGCTCGATAAAGGTCCCATGAAGGATCGTCCGCTGGAGGGCTATATTGGATTCCAAGATCATGGTGAGCCAAACGACATTAAATTCCGTAATCTGCGGATTCTCGAAGTCAACAAAGTCGATTAATTCAGTCTCGCAGCAGCTGAATGCGAGACTGACAAGCGAACTGTTTGAGTTCGCTTGGAGGCTGGGCAAAGGGCTCGATAACCTTTTGTCCTAATGGTATTCGAGACGACACCGCATCGAATCTTCCCACCTGCATCCCATTCGACAGCAATTCGGTGAGCTGCATTTTCGGAGCTGATCCCAACCAGCGATGGGCTGCCCTTGGGGCGAGCATGCTTGAGTCGAATTAGGCAGATACCGGCAATGCCGAAACCGTCGACGAGCTGCGGTCGGAACGGAGCCGGCAAGATTTGACGCAACGCATCCGGAGCAACTCGAAAGATGGCCAGGACTCGACGATCAATGAGCCCACGAATTCGGCACCTTCATGTCGGTTCCCCCTGTGTCTTCCGCTTCTTTGACTAGAGCTGCAGCATTCTCGTGGAATCAACTGCGGGCGAGAACCGTCTAGGCACTGAGGCCGCGCCCAAGGGGCTGGCCACAGTGCTTGTTTCGCATGAAGGGGCCTAAGTCGCGAGATTAAATGTTCTCGGGTGTCGGATGAACCCAGTCACCACGATAGTTACGTGCGAGTCGTTGGTTGGCTTCATCATCGCCAACAACCTGGCTCTGTTCGGCATCCCAGGTCAGGCCGCGGCCTAGCTCCATCGACATATTTGCAAGGATGCAGCAGGCGGATGAAATGTGACCTTCTTCGATGTCGGCGACAGGTTTTTTCCCTTCTTGCCTGGCTTCGAGGAAGTTCTTCATGTGGGCTCGAGTCGCAGCGGCTGCAAACAGCTCCGTCTCTTTATGCGCCACGTCCTCTGGATATTTTTCTCTTTCTTCATATGCCTTAGCGGTTTCCACAGCTCCACCATTTTTCGGATAAAAGTGGTACTGCCATACACTGATCTTGAGTGTTCCTTTTTCACCGTAGAGTGTGACGCCCCACGGATAATCGGGTTCCGGGTTTTCGCCCCAGTTACGTTGTGTCCAGACGATATGCATGTCGTCGTAGTCGAACAACGCCGTCTGCGTGTCATGGGTATTGATATTGGTGCCGGGCGAACGCATGAGAATTCCGCCGGTTGCTGAGATCGACTTGGGCCACCCCAGATCGAAATAGTATCGAACGAGATCGAGCAGGTGAACGCAAAGGTCCCCAGTCTGGCCATTACTGAACTCTCGACATGCACGCCAGCGTCGAGGATGAATGCCGGGGCTGTAGTCGCGCCAGTCAGCCGGACCGACGAACATATCCCAGTCCATGTTGGCCGGAGGCTTTTCCGCTGGAGGGAAATCACTCGGCGATCCGTAATAACTGTGGATGTCGATCGCGGCGACTTTGCCAAGTTTGCCTGAACGAATGTAGCGATCTCGAGCATCCATGAGATGTTTGGTGCTGCGACGTTGCAGGCCGACCTGTGCGGTACGGTTATACTTGCGTGCCGCAGCTACCATTGCCTCACCTTCAACCACATCGTAACTGATCGGTTTTTGGACATAGACGTCCGCGCCAGCTTTGCAGGCATCAACCATCGGTAAACAATGCCAGTGGTCAGGCGTGCCAATCACTGCAATTTCGGGCTTTTGTTGCGCGAGCAAATCTCGGTAGTCGCCAAACATCGGAGGACGCTTCCCGGAGGCTTGTCGCCCCGCAACCAGCTTTGCGGCTTCTTCCGTTGCGTTCTTGTCAACGTCGCATAAACCAACTACCTCGACCGGAGCAACTTGCATAAGGTGGAAGAGATCGGTTTTGCCATACCAACCACAGCCAATGAGGCCGACTCGTAGCGGTTTGTCACCTGCTGCGGCGTAAAGGCCCGCGTTCAATGCGGTTAGTGAAGCAGCTGCGCCGATTCCGGTTTGCAAAAACTCGCGTCGATCCATGGTTGATATTCCTCGTGTATTTTTAGGCATCGCATAATTCCGACAGGCTTGAGTTTAGTCTTGAGTTCTGCCGGAAGCTATCCCGAGCGACCTGTGAACTACGGAATTTTTGCGAATGGCGACTCGATATGCACTCAAGAGAAATTCGCTCAACAGAAGTATCGGCCGTGCAGGAATTTTACCTCACTTTGCTTCATGGTGTTCTGTTCAAATAGTTGTGACAAAACAGGAAGTTCCCTAGAGTGGGGGTGGTTAATGCTGGGGCAATCAATTGGCCGCTCAAATGCGTTCTTATGTCAGAAAAGAGTAGATGAGATGCGAATCTGTAACTGTTTGATTGCGATTCTGGTCGGCTTACCTGCGATAGCTATGGCTCGTCCTAACGTGTTGTTCATCGTCTGCGATGATCTGAACACCCATGTCTCGACCTCTGGTTATTCTGACATCAAGACACCGGCCTTTGATCAGCTGGCCGCTGCGGGATTGACCTACCGCCGTGCCTATTGCCAGTATCCCGTCTGCGGGCCTTCGCGAGCTTCGTTCTTATACGGACTCTACCCCCAATCAACCGGCGTGCTTAACAACCGAATCGAAATTCGTGAGACGCGGCCGGGAACTCCTTCGTTACCTCAACGGTTCAAAGAGTCGGGCTATTGGACGGGAGCAGTCGGCAAGGTGTTTCATAATTTGGAATTCGATCCTGGAGAATTGGCCTGGCATCGGAACGAGCGATTCTCGAACGATGAAATGCCCTTTGTGACGCCGATTCGCGAAAATTTTGAAGCAGAGAACGGTTCGATCGAACGTGGTAGGGGTCGCCGCGCGTGGCGCGAGTTTTACCCAACCATTGCCAAGCAGACTCGAGGTCAACAACCAGGATATGGCCCTTCGGGTTTACGAGATGAACAGCACAAGGATGGTCGCAATGCGCGGCAAATCATCACCTGGCTCCAGGAAAAAGAATTTGGCGACAAGCCTTTCTTCATGGCCTGCGGTATTCACAAACCACATGTACCGTTTTTGGCTCCCGATAAATATTTTGATCTCTATCCGCAAGAAGAATTGAAATTTCAGCCGGCATCGTTGAAGTTTTGGGAGCAGGTTTCAGAGTACGCACAGACAAAAAGATATGGAGGCTTTGGTTTTGAATTCGGAGTCGAAAATGACAAGTTGCGTCGAGAGTATATGCAAGCCTATCACGCTTGTATTTCTTTTGTCGATGCGCAAATAGGACTCATCTTTGACGCGCTTAAGCAAACCGGCCACTGGGACGATACGATTGTGGTACTGGTATCAGATCATGGCTATTCGTTGGGCGAGAAGTTTATGTGGGGCAAGGTCATGCTGTTTGAAAACTGTGCCCGAGTTCCACTGATCATCCGTGTTCCAGGCAAGACGACGCCCGGCGCGGTGTCTGAGGAATTGGTCGAACTGGTTGATCTGTTCCCGACGCTGGCGGAGTTGTGTGATGTTGAACCCCCTGCCGATCTGCAAGGAATTAGCCTTGTCGGAAACCTCGAAGATCCGGATGAAACGGTTAGAAAGTATGCGTACACGGTGGTATCTCGTCGCCGGCAATTAGGGAAGGCAATCCGCACGAAACGATGGCGCTATACGCAATGGCCAGTAGGCGAAGAGCTATATGATCTTGAACGTGATCCGACCGAAGAAACGAATCTGGCTGATCGGACCACCCACGCCAATATACTCACGAAGATGCGTACGGCCTTGAAGCAAGTTGAGGAGTCAGCTCAAGCTGCGCGTGAAAAGTAGGCGAGCGATTTCAGGATCGCCTCCTTTAATCAATCGTAGGCGATCACAGGTTTTGCCTTGAAATTCCCGTCTCCTGTGGCTGGGCAAAACTTCATGGCCTCCATTGATGGGATAACCGGCAGAGGATGCTTGATGTCAGGAAACTGATAGAGCTTGATGGTTTGACCCGAATCATGATCCCAGACTTGGCTGACCGATTTGGGAACGTCGGCATTTCGTGGCCATTGCAAATAAATGAATTTTTTTTGAAACGGGATCGTAGGCGGTGTATTGTTCGAAGTTAAATTCGCCTCCGAAATTGACCATGTAGGTGACAGGTTTTCCATCCTGTTGGGCCGTGACCTCATAGCCGGTTCCGCCGACCGTGAGATTTGTCATTGTGAAAAATGCGAGGCAAGCAAGCAGGGGGTTCATGGATTCATACCTTCGGATTGTGAATCGCTTTAACGGATCGGATGCAGGGCTGATCACTTGAATCCTAGACGTTCATCCGGCGTCGCTGTCTTGACGCGGCCAATGCAGCCTTGTCCCGCCTGACATGGGCCGCTTGCTACCAGTAAACGCCCCCCGGGAAGCCCCTCAACTCCTAAAGAACAATCGATCTCATAACGGCCTTTTAATTGGAAATTGGCATCGGTCACCAACAAGATCTTGGGTTCACCATAGCAGCCGAACCACCATGAATTATGAGCGAACGTCGCGGTTTGGATTCCCAGGTGAGTATGCCCGCTCTTGATCGTGTGCTTCTTGAGGAAGTTGAATTTCTCGTCGTATTCGTAGACATAGTTTTCATCGATCGTAGCGGGCAGCCCACCAACAACAAAAAAATGTCCGTCTCGGTAACCGATGCCACCCGCCCCATGAAATGCCTCTTGAGTTTCATGTCGTGCCAGCTCTTGCAGCGTTTCAGCATCGTAGACGTAAACCCACGAGTCGGCGTTGCCCTCGAGATCATTGAACTTGCCTAGGTTGACCGCTACATAAAGTTTTCCGTCGTGAAAGCAAAGATCTCCATGATGATCGACGACAGGAATCTGCTTCAATCGTTTACCTTGGAGATCCGTTTTCACCAATTCCGTCGTAAAGCACCAGTAAATTGAATCTTGGTCGGTGCAGACGCCTTGCAAATGTTTGGCGTAGGTTCCTTCGCATTGGACGTTTGAAATCTCATCAATCGGCAAACCCACTTTGATCCAGGCAACGTCAAGTTGGAAAGGCCCCGGTTTCTTGTCGCCCAGCAGGAAACCTAGCCCGGCGATTTGACTTGGATTGAGTTTTTCATTGGGAAACGTTCGGCCACGCCAGGTCGTGACAAACTTGTCCATCGGAAACCTGACTTCGATCCACTTGTCCTTCTGGGTCTTGAAGGATTGCCGATAGGAATATCGGTTTTGACCTCTCGGAGGATAGAGATTGAAATTGTAAGTTCGGCCGTCACCTCGAACTCGAGCTACAATCACGTCATCCTTGCTGAGCCCAAGAGCTTTGCCCCGAGCTCTGACTGAGGCAAAGCCGCCGTTGTTTTCCAGCGAGAGCGTTCCGAAGAATTCCAGGTTCTTGTCTTTTGTGATCTTGAAACGCCCGACTGAGCGACCGCCCATCACGCCATCATTGACTGCCTGCCAGGCATTCGCAGCATTCGATCCCTCAAAGTTGAAAAGAACTTGTTCTTCACCCAGGGCGAAACTGGAGATGGAGAGTAGAGTAATGCAAACTAAGGCGAGTCTCGTAATCATGACAGATCCCTCTGGAATAAATCAGTTCTACACTGGCTCGATTGTTGCGAGTAAAACCTATCTGTTCTCTCTTAGATCATTGATTTCCTCTCGCATGCGACCCATTTCGTGTCGCATCTCTTCGAGCTGTCGCATGATCACGTGAATCGGATTGTCCTCGTGGTGATCGCGATGATGGTGCATCTCGCGTTCCACAGCATGGATTCTTTCGATGACATGATTTGAAACGTCATGTAGGCCAGCGTGATGGAGATGTTCGGCGGCGGCCCGCATGTGCTCGAGGCGTCGTTCGATGTCACCGTTGGGACCTTGGTGATCGCGGCGATGAGCGTGGATTACTTCATGGAGATGGCGTTTGACTCGTTCGATTTCATGTCGCAAATCGTCAAGGTGTTCCTCTTCAGCTCCACGTTCCTTAAGTTCCCGTTCTTCTGATTGAAGTTTTTCAAGATGCTCCTTTAATTCCATGACTTCTTGTTCGTGGTGCTCTCGTTCGTGGTGCTCTCGTTCGTGGTGCTCTCGTTCGTGGTGCTCTCGTTCGTGGTGCTCTCG
>PBNZ01000040.1 GCA_002723275.1 Planctomycetaceae bacterium | reverse complement strand
CACTGTTTTTTAGCGTCGCTTTCGACAACCGATCAGACGGTGCTTGTCGGGGATGATGCAAGTCACAGAAGAGGTCACAAATCGCGTTGAAGAAACACGTTTGAGAAAGGTGATCGGGAACAGGAAGACCGACTGTCGTCCCTGCCGACACGGGTCATGAGAGTACCCGTGGGATGAATTCAGTATTTTAGCAAACGCCCATCCGCAGCGGCTTAAATCGCCTTCCACCACGGATAACTGCCATACCGGCTCAATTCGAGATAGAGCAGGATACAAGAGGTCAGAACCGCCAGGAAAGAGATGACGAGCATGGCCGTGTAGATGTCGCTAGGCTGCTTCTTAATTGCAACGGCGCTAGCTGCCTTGACCGGCTTCTCTCGCTTCTTCTTTGCCTTCTTGGGCTTCTTCTCTTTTTTCGCCTTAGCAGGCTTCGCCGGCTTAGCGGACTTCGACTTTCGTTTGAACACGATCGCCCTCTTGAATCGGTGCGTTGCGATAGCTGATACGACCTACGGCTCGATCCGGTCCGACCCGCGTAATCTCTGCTCGTCCTAAGTATTTGTCACGTCGTGAAACAACGATCGTGTGTCCTTCCTTCAATCCATCATGTTCACCCACCGATACCTCGATGCTGTTACCAAGCACTTTCACGACCTCACCCTCAACCTGCGGTGGGATACTGTGAACGGGACTGTCGACAGTGAGGTCATACGCCTTCAAAACTGTCGTCGCCTTCGTGAAATCCTGGGTCAACTGCTGTAGCCGTTGCTCGAGAATGTTACGAATGCCCTTCGCTTCGTGAACCTTATCGGTTAACTGACGAACTTGTTGGAACGATTCGTCTCGCGATTGTTGGGCGGTCCGAACTTCGCTCCGCAACTCAGTAACGCGTTGTTGAAGGTTTTCTAGTTCCAACAACCTGGCAGTGATGTCTGCATAGATCTCGTCGTTTCTCTCTTGAAGATTGTCTCGCTCTCCCGCCAGGTTTTCTCGACGAGTACGTTCATCGGCCAGTGAGGTCTCAAGTCCAGCAAGCGCCTTGGTGCGGGCTGCCTTTTCGTGAGCCAACTGGTCTTTCGTTTTGTCAATCCGATCTTCCAACTGCGAATTCTCATCATCCAAACGACTAACGTCAGTACGCAGTTTTTTGACGAGATCCTGCCAGTTGCGATGCGTGTGATACACCGAGATCGAAAAAGCCATGAAGAGAATGCTCATGACCAGGATTAAGACGATGAAAATCTTTCCGACTAAATTCATTCCTCGTTCCTCTAACTCTGTTCGAGGCAATGCGTCTGTAAACAGACGACAAAGGTGTCCCAATGGGGCGTTTCTACTAGGGAATCCTCACCGGGTTCGCGAATAGCAAACAGGCAACCCAACTGGTGATGAGCACGAGAGATACGCTGCAAGAACCCAGTATAATCAGGTGAATTTCCGACTGTCAACGAAACCGGGAGGAATAGGCAAGACTGGCAATGCCCACAACATCAAGTCGCTACATCACTTGCAGACAGTCCAGACCTCCCCGAATTTCCGGTAGATTCTACCGGGAGACCAGAACACCCTCGCCTGTTTCGAGGTCGGATTAGGCCAAGTGATTCGTTGATTTAACGCGGAATACCATTCCCCAAACCGCGGCCACGATCACCAGCAGAGCACAAATCCCGGCAAAAACATCCCCCATCCATTCATAGCCGCTCGTGAGCGACGAGGGAGCGACGTTGGCAATGACGATCTCTTCGGCTCGCCGAGGCCCTTTCTCGATGACGCGGCCCTGAGGATCCACGTGGGCCGAGAACCCGGTATTGGCAGCGATCAGCAGCGGTCTTCTCATTTCAATCGCTCGAAAAATTCCGCTGGCCAAATGGATATCGAGCAGGCTCGACCCCCAAAACCAGCCGTCGTTCGTGATCGTCACCATCACATGCGGATCGCGGCCCTCTGCTTTGAGCGTATTGATTTGTTGACGTATCAAGTGAGGCATAAAGTTTTCAAAGCAGATATTTGGCGCGAAACGAACGCCCTGCACTTCGAAGATGGCGGGAGCTTCCCCGGGTGTAAGGCCTGCGCCCATTGGGCTGAGCGTATAGAGCCAGGGAATCCAGTTTCCAAGAGGTAAGTACTCGCCGAACATCACCGGATGCATTTTGAAGTAACGATCAACGATTTGACCCTGCTCATCCATAAAAACGGCTGAGTTATAGCTACGCGTTTTTCCTTCTCCGAGATGACTCCACATTCCACCCACAATCATCGGAGCTTCAGCGTCAGTCGCCAGACGTCGCCCCCTTTGGCGTGTGTAGTTGGAAATCGCATCAAGATTCTGCTGTAACGTCTCCAGACTATCCGTCCATCCAGGGAACGGCTGCAAAGGTTGATCGTAGGTGACGATCGGTTGGTTGGCGGTAAACATAGATTCTGGCCAGATCACCAGATCAAGATCAGGATTTTCCTCGGCAGCACGTTGAGTCAGTGCGACATAGTCTTCGTAGGCTTGCGCATTGCGACTCAGATCACCATCGAATTGCGTATCGAACGAACCTTGAATCAAGGCAATCTTGAGTGTCTGTGAGAAAGTCGCAACGGAGTCTAATCGATAGCCACCGTAAACCAAGGTACAGAAGAGAACGATTGAGGCGACCAGGAGAGGCTGAACCGTGAATCGCTGCCGACCCTGCATAGGCACCAATCGTTCGCAACAGGCGGCAATCAGCATGACCACAAAGCTAACCCCATAGGCTCCGAACAGGTCGGCAATTTGAATAACCGGTAACACGGTTACCTGTGAGTGTCCGAGGAACAGCAGCGGGAAACCTGTCAAAAATCTTGCTCGAATTAATTCCAACCCAGTCCAAACCAACGGCGCTGCTAACAGGAGCGGCCAGCGCCAGCGATGAACCATGACCCGAGCGATGGCAATGAACAACGGCAAATACCCTGCGAGGTAGGCTGCCAGAAAAAGCCAGCCGATGGCGGAGGTCCAATGGGGCAAGCGAACCCACTGCACCATCAACAACCAGTGCAAGAAGCCGATCACGTACAGTGACCGATAAGGACGGTTACCGGGTACCGTCGGCCAGGCGATGATCCGGAGCCAGGCTACCGGCGCCATCCAGGCGAGCGGCCAAAAACCAACGGGCGGAAATGCCAGCCAGACCAACAGTGCTGAGGTGAGACCGAGAATCCATACCGAGCCGTGCGCCTTCGCCAAAGCTCTGGTCGGCCAATTCACCTCAGACGAGGTTCCCGGTTTTTGTTTTGAGTTAGCCAAGGATCGTCCCGCAGATTCATCGGCGATTGGATAGAGGGCAGCTTCCGTTGGCCCTGGTGAATGTTATTTAAGCGAGTGATTTTAGAGGCTGGGGGACGACTGCCGTCAAGGTCGATTATCGGAGAGGCAACACGGCAACAGCTTCACCCGCCAGGTATTCGCGTCCCCCCTCGGGAAAAAAGATAAGCGAATCGGCAGAGGCTAACGAACACAAATCAGCAGAGCCTTGCCATGGCAACGCACGCACACCGTCTTCACCTTCCTGCACCGCGGGCCAATAGGTCGGTCTCGCTCCGCCTAGCCGATGAGATTCGGCCAATGGACGTGTTTCGATCGTCATCTGTCCGGTGCGGCCACTGGCAATCAAAATTGCCGGCGCGACAAACACCCAGAAACAGGCAAGGCCACTGACAGGATTTCCGGGCAAACCGAACACCAGACAACGTCCCTGATCTGCCCGATCAGCGACCCCAAACCACAAGGGTTTACCGGGCCGCATATTCACTTTGTGAAAAACCTGACGCACTCCCGCAGCTACCAGAACAGCTGGCACCAGATCTCGCACCCCTGCAGAAACTCCACCCGAAAGCAGCAGCAGATCGGACTTTAAGCCTTGTCGAATCTTTGCGGTAAGCATCGCTTCATCATCGCGAGCAATGCCCAAATCCACCGCGCGTCCGCCGACCTGTTGTACCATCGCCGAAAGCATCGGACCGTTTGAATTACGAATCTGTCCAGGCTGCAAAGGATTGCCAATCTCAACAAGTTCGTCACCGGTTTGAACGAGGGCAATTTCAGGAGTTCGAATTACGTCAACAGCCGCGCAACCGACCTCAGCCATCGCGCCGACTTCGATCGATCTCAATTCACAACCGGGCTGCAAAACAACCTGGTTCCGGCGAACACTCGCCCCGCGACGCATGACAGCCGTCCCGGAGTCGATCGACTCCAGGAGGAAACGGACCCGGTCTTCCGCCACCATTTCTGTGCGTTCGACCATCACGACGGCATCTGCCCCCTGCGGCAAAGGAGCACCGGTCATAATCCGCGTAGCAGTACCCGATTCCACAGGACGTGTTGGCACCTCTCCGGCCACAACCTCTTCAATAATCTCAAGCTCTACGTCCTGAGCGATGTCCGAAGCCCGAACCGCATAACCATCCATGAGCGCCTTGTCGTGAGGGGGCGAGTCAACGTCGCTAACCACCGACTGGGCCAAGATACACCCAAGAGCCTCATTCATGGTGACCGCCTGAGAAGGATTCGGCCTGGACTCGGCGCGAATCATTGCCTGGGCGTCGTCGATCGCAATCATTGTGGCCACTATAGTTCCAGAAAACTTCGCAGCATTTGCGAACCACATTCCGTCAGAAAACTCTCGGGATGAAATTGCCATCCAATCAACGGGTATTCACGATGACGAATGCCCATGATTTCACGTGTTCCATCGGGAGCATCACACCATGCTGAAATCTCAAAGTCATCGCTGATCGTTTCAGGTTCGATGACCAAGCTGTGATACCGCGTCGCCACAAAGGGGTTGGGCAATCCGGCGAACAATCCTTTGTCATCGTGGAAAATCTCATCCGTCTTGCCATGCATTAAACGCTTGGCTCGAGAGACGACACCTCCCGTCGCCTGACCGATCGATTGATGGCCCAGGCAAACTCCCAAGATCGGCAACTTGCCCGCAAAGGCAGTCACACAATCCATACTGATACCCGCCTCATTGGGCGTGCAAGGACCGGGAGAAATGATCAAATGTGTTGGGGATTTAGCAGCAATCTCGGCAACTGTAATCTGGTCGTTACGATAAACCTGCAAATCCAACGTGGGATCGATCTCCCCCAATCGTTGGACGAGGTTGTAGGTAAACGAGTCGTAGTTGTCGAGCAACAAAATCATGGATGCATCTTTCATCCTAGGGTGGCTGCCAACAGCATAGCACAACCAGTTTGAATGTATCAGAGCGTTCCAACGACGGCCAACCCAACCTCCTCCAAAACTCAAATCGACATCCGAGGCAGGCTGCCTTGTGCCTATCCATTTCAACGGACTGCGGGCCACCTTGGCTCCCGTCGCAGCATGGCCCCTGGGAGCTTCATCCTGGAAAGCATGGTCGAATAAGCTTGCCAGCGATCCGTTCCCAGAGTTTGCTGGTGAAACAACCTTTTCCACTTATTTTTGCAGGCGAATTAATGGGCGAACTCATGATTGGACAACCGATGAAAGCCGTCAGCGGAGCCCTGACGCATCCGAGTTTCAGCGGTATAATGAGAGATCTGATCTGGAGCCCCGGAGATAAGTATGGCCCCCGCTATCGACCAAGTCGCCACTTTCGAACTCCCGTCTTATAAGTCTGCGGACAATATCGATCTGTCAGCACGAATCGCGGAGGTTCGTAAACAACTCGGTTCAAAGCTCTTGATCCTCGGCCACCATTATCAACAGGATGAAGTCATCGCTCATAGCGACCTGCGAGGTGACAGTTATCAACTGAGCCAGATGGCAGCGTCGAGCAGTGACTGCCGCTATATCGTTTTCTGCGGTGTTCACTTCATGGCCGAAACGGCTGACATTCTTGCCAATCGGCCAGAAAAACTGACGGAACGAGATGGCGAACGAGTCACCGTGGTGCTTCCAGACATGGCCGCCGGTTGTTCAATGGCCGACATGGCGGCAATCGAGCAAGTCGAAGCCGCCTGGGAGGATATGGGTGAGGTCATTGACACCTCACGGATCATTCCCGTCACCTACATTAATTCCGCCGCCAGCTTGAAATCATTCTGCGGCCGTCACGGTGGAATCGTCTGTACGTCGAGTAATGCCGCTGCTGTCCTGGAATGGGCTTTCGAACGTGGCGATCGAGTGCTGTTCTTTCCGGACCAGCACCTAGGACGAAATACCTCACTGAAGATGGGTATCACCAACGAACAGATGCCCGTCTGGGACCCCTATGCAGACGAACTTGGTGGAAATACGACTGCAGCGATCGACAACAGTCGGGTCATTTTGTGGAAGGGCCACTGCAGCGTCCACCAAATGTTTCGTGCTGAACACGTCGACCAATTCCGCGGAAAGTATCCGGACATCAAAATTCTGGTGCACCCCGAGTGCCCGCAGGAAGTGAATGACCTGGCGGACATTTCCGGCTCAACCGGCAAGATCATCGAAACCGTCCGCTCGGCTGAGGCTGGCACGCGGTGGGCAATCGGTACCGAATTGCATTTGGTCAATCGTTTGAAGGCTGAACATCCTGAACAGGAGATTCACTTTTTGTCACCTGTGATTTGCATGTGTGCCACGATGTACCGGATCAATCTCGCACATCTGTGCTGGAGCCTGGAAAATCTGGCAGCTGGGACGATCGTCAATCAGATCGAGGTTGATGAAGAAACGAGTCGCTGGTCTCTGGTAGCTCTCGAGAGAATGCTCGAAGTGAAGTAGAGCTATTGAGTCTTCGGGGGGTCTCCTGATTTGAAGTGAAAGACGGGGCTCACGCCAAGGTTGGTCTCCCGTGCTTCATTCACCCGATTGTGTTGATCAACTTCCGTTTGAGCCTGTGCGATCTCTTCCTCGGATTCGAGTCCGACAAACTCTAAATCAAATGCCAGGTCACTGCTGGTCGGATTCGCCTGATGGACGCTCACCGCGACCACGTTTTCACCGTTCTGGATTAACTGAGGATCGATGAAGAAAGGATGCCGCTTGCGCTCCACCTCGGAATCCGACCCGACAGCAGACAGAGCGAGCGTATTTTGGCGAATCGGACCGGCCGGCATGTTAAACCGCTGTACCTCTTTGCCGTTCACATAAACAACCGCACCGTCGTCGCAACAGATCTCACCGAAGTATCGTTTGAATTGACGAGGGGCGACGAATGTACGTCGAAAGAAAGCAACCCTGCGTTTATTGCGCGGATTATCTCCAAAAGAGAGCTGCGTCCGAATGTCGCGATCACCATACCCCAAAAGCGCCGGCCCATTGGACCAGCGAGAATCATCGAAGGCTGCGATTCGCCAGTTGACGTTTGTACGTATACCCCGATCCTGATACTTCCAACCCTTGGAAGCTGCCGGGATCAACGGTTCAGCAGAGTACGCACCGACATTTGTCAGCGCGAGCACGAAGCCGACCACACAAAGCTTCAACTTCATCGAGCAAACTCTTCTTTAACAAAAGGAATTGCGAATCCATTCCCTTCGTCCGACAATTCGTCACCTGAGACAATCGTCGGGGAAATCCTGGTGGGCGATGCAGGCGGGGCTTTCCATAAGGTGGAACGTCTCCAACACGCTCCCTGAGTTCCTGGCATCGATCAAGAACCAGAGATGAAAAGCTGATCAAGATTGTTTGACATTCGAACGCGAATTGCAACCGGTCGAAATCGATTATCAAAAGATTTCTGGGCATTTTGATTCAGCGACAAAATCGCTTTGAATCAACTATTGACCTTCTTGCAATAATCCACGATGCCATCGACATTCGTGGGAAGATCGCCTGCCGGTGCTGCCTATTCTGCTGCTGGTGGTTCCTATTCTGCTGCCGTCTTTGCCTCTTTTTCAGGGGCTTTGGCTTTCGGAGCTTCCTCTTCGGCCGGAGCTGAAGATCCACCTCGAGCAGCGGCGAGGATATCAGCTACGGACATGCCAGCCGAATCTGCAGCCGCCTTTTCCTCTTTTTTAGGGGCTTCGGCTTTCGGAGCCTCCTCTTTGGCCGGAGCCGAAGATCCACCTCGAGCGGCGGCCAGAATATCAGAAACGGACGTGCCACCGCCGGCGGCCGGCTTGCTTTCTTCCTGCTTCGCAGCGGGCTTGGCCGCTTTGGCCGGAGCAGGCTTCGCGGCTGGCTTTTTTTCGACCTCCACGGGTTTGTCGACGACCTTCAAAAAGTCCAATTCGATGTCGAACCAGCCGATATTTTCATGCTGATCGAATTCCACCAGGGCTCGACCGTTCATGTTGACCGTTTTAACCACGCCGGTCATCCCATCGAAACGTTGGAGCTCAGGCACCTGCCCGTCAACCACGACGTACTTATCGGTGTAGTCTTTTTTGAGCTTTTCGATTTCGTTAAACAGCATCTCGGGTCGTTTCCTTATTTGGCCGACAGACGTAGNTAGTCTAATCTTCTAAAAACACCGGCTCGAAATCAAGCGGTTGGGGCCCGAGGTTTCGCCGGATGGAAGGGAAAGATCCTGGCAGATCGCNAGAACGTTAACGGTTTCGAATCCGATACCCAAGCAGAAGGTTGTCGGATAGGAGCCATTCTGTTCAGTCGGAAGGACGATAAACTGCTTGTCTTGGCGGGAAACTGCCCCTCAATCAGCTCCCCGATCACCGAATTTCCGTCACCCAGGTCAAACAGGCACGGCCCTCCGTCGGCCCTGATTTCGCCGAGAAAATGGGCCGGGACCGTGGGCCTGATAGGTCGCCCCCCAGGAACTCGGGAGGTTCGTTCACCCGTCAGGCCCAGCCAAACTCCAACCAATTTCCAGCTCCCNCAGCGATCGCCCCGTGGCNCGTACCCGCAACGGCTCCAAAGAGTTTAGTCCGCCTTGACCCGCCACCGCATGTATGACTCGAGAAACGGCTGGATATTGCCGTCGAGAACACTGTGAAAATTTCCGATGGCATGTCCCGTACGCGTATCCTTGACGCGTTGATCGGGGTGCAAGAAGTAGTTTCGAATTTGAGATCCGAAACCGACACGAGGCTGCTCTTTATATTTTTTGGCAAGCTCCGCCTCGCGTTTTTCTTCTTCAACTCTCGCGAGTCTTGATCGGAGCATCTTCCACGCAGCCGCACGATTTTTGTGTTGACTGCGTTCATTCTGGCATTGCACTACGATACCCGAAGGAGCATGGGTAAGCCGTATTGCGCTGTCCGTTTTGTTCACGTGTTGACCTCCGGCTCCACTGGCACGATAGGTGTCCTCACGTACGTCGTTCTCGTTCACTTCGACTTCGGCATTGTCCGAGATTTCCGGTGACACATCGACGGCTGCAAAGCTAGTTTGCCGTTTGCCTTCCGAATTGAAGGGGCTGATCCGTACAAGCCGGTGCATGCCAGCCTCCCCTTTCAGATAACCGTAAGCCATGGGGCCTCGAATGGCGATTGATGCGCTATTGATTCCAGCCTCGTCGTTATCGTTGCGATCCAAGAGTTCGACCGCATAACTGCCCTTTTGTGCCCATTGGGAATACATCCGCAACAACATATCCGCCCAATCATTGGCATCGGTACCACCATCTCGCGCATTGATGGATAAGATCGCACCGCAACTGTCGTGCGCACCGTTTAAGAGCGTCTTCAGCTGCAGCTGTTCAATCTCGGTTTCCAGCCGCTCNATCTCTGCCACAAGCTCGGCTTCAAACGAAGCGTCTTCTTCGGCCATTTCGACCATGGTCGTGAGATCTTCACTCGCCCGAATCGCCTCGTTCAGCGGTGCCACTACCGCTTTCAACGATTTCAGATCGCCAACAAGCTGTTGTGCTGTTTCTTGATCATCCCAGAATCCGGATTCCGACATGCGGTTTTCGATGGACGAGATTTTTTCGAGGTTCGCCTCGAGGTCAAAGACTGTCTCGCAGCTGCAAGATTTGCTGTTGGATCGCGTCGATACGGTTTTGAAGTTCTCGGTCCATGAATGACTCCGGCAAAGAATTGAATTAAAAAAACGCTGAATCGAATGGAACGCAACGACTGCCTGATCGAATCAGCGAATTGAGCCAAGACGAGGTCCGTCCGAAGTCGATCAGTATAACCATTGATCGCTCGACCGCGAAGGTCGTGTAACGGTCCAGCCAAGACACCCAAAAAGAGTGGGTCGCATTGATGGCGACCCGTTCTTGAATTGAACTCGATCAATTCACTATTTGCAGCCCGTTGAACATCCGGTGCTGCAAACGGTGACCTTCACCTTCTTGGGCACCAACACGCAGCGGCGGACTTGGACTTCCTTTTGAGCCTGATGCGGTACCATCACCGTGCATTCCCTTTCAATTTGGACGGGAACGCACTTATTGACGGTAATCGTTTGAGTTTTCATTTTGGCTTTCGGGACCAGCCGAACGCATTCGACCTCTTTCGAGCGAGTTTCGGTGTGATACTCGGTAACGTTGAAGGTCTTTTCCCGTTGCTCGGTACGGCACTCACGAACCTTGTAAACAACCTGACGAGTTTCGGTCTTCCAGTCGCAAACTTTTCTCTTACGCGTCCGCGTCTCGGGCTTGTAGGTACAAACCTTTCGAGTCCGTGTCTTTTCAGTNGGTACGCATTCGACGATAGTTTGATCGACCGTCTTGGTTTTCATTTCCCAGTCGCAAACATTGACCATCCGCGTCTTGGTCTGCTCGACCATTCGTGTGACAGGAACCGTCTTGGAACGAGTTTCCTTCTGATAGGTGACAACGGGAACCTTACGAGTCTTTTTGACTTCTCCCTTACTGGGCTTCTTAACCGAGCATTCTTCCTCGCGGAAACTCTTTACCGGAACACAAACTCCATAGCTCACTTCTTTTTGTTCCGTCACGGGAACACATACCTCATAGGATTGCTCAACCTGCTTGTGAACAGGAACACGAAGCTGTACTTCTCGGGTCAGCGTCTTCTTTTGCGGCACATTGACCGTGTANTTTTCTTCAACTTCGGACCAAACAGGTACCTTCACGGTGTATTCTTCTTCTACCTCGCGCCAGACTGGTACGCGTACCTGATGCTCACGCGTCACTTCCTTCCAAACGGGCACCTGAACCTGCTTTGTCACCTAACGCGTTTTTGGAACGCACACGGTGTAGTGAACGGTCTTGGTGTATTTTTCAGGTACCATCACGACGCACTTCTGCGTGACTGCGCGCTGCTCCGGCACGTGTTTATAAGTGGTCACCTTAAGAAGGCGTTTCTCAGGTCGGTATTCGGTGCAGTTCACCATCTTGGTTTCAGTGACCCAGGAAGGCACCAACACTGTTTTTTCAACGGTGTGAGGTCCACACGGTTGATCGGCCCGTGCCGGCTCCGATGCTGCCATCAAAACGATTGCAGCGATGAAAGATACAGATCCTAACTTGAAATTCATTTTTTTCCCTTATCTCACCGTTGTCGTACAAAACCATCATCTCTACTAACTATGAACACCAGGCAGTTGAGGTAATATAAAGATGGTTAAAGAGTCCACAANTGGCCATTTTCATCGAGAGGATGTTGCCCGAGGTGGACTGTGNTGAGTTTCGGCCTACACAACTTTCAAGAGTGCGATGNAGCGTTAAGGAGTTCCGCGAGAACGCGGCAGGAAATCCGAGATTCGAACGTCCATCCCATCTGAGAAAGCTCTCGTAGTCGATATGATGATGAATTCGGTGGCTTTCAAGTCCCTAATGGTGAAGAGTCCATGAAACGAGTTGTGTTAGCCATGTCGGGCGGCGTCGATAGCAGCGTCGCCGCGCATTTGCTGCAACAGCAGGGATTCGACGTTGTCGGTGTTTTCATGCGACACGGCGAAGAACCGGTCGCCTGTGAATCGACAGCGACGGACTCGCTACTGCCTGTGGTGACCTCGCGCACCGATCACAAGCAGGGTTGTTGCACTGCAGCGGATGCCTTGGACGCACGACGCATCGCCGATCGATTGGGAATCCCGTTCTACGCTATTAATTTGCAAGACGACTTCGACAAAATCATGGATTATTTTGTCGACGAATACACTTTGGGACGAACTCCCAACCCTTGCGTCATGTGCAACAACTGGCTCAAGTTTGGAAAGCTCTTCGACTACGCAGACAGTGTCGGTGCCGATTATGTGGCAACCGGTCATTATGCACAGCTCGTGCAATCCGAAGCGGACGAGTTACCGCGATTGATGCGGGGTATCGATCACGGCAAGGATCAATCCTACGTTTTGTTTGGTGTCCGCCCTGACCGCCTGAATCGCATGTTGCTGCCTGTCGGTGGCTATGTGAAGGCAGAAATCAGATCCCTGGCTGCCGAATTAGGAATGCGTGTAGCCGACAAAAAGGACAGCCAAGAGATTTGCTTTGTGACCACGGACCATCACACTGAATTTGTGCAAGCCCGACAGCCTGACGCGAACACGAGGGGCGAGATCGTCACAACGGATGGTGCGATCGTTGCCGAGCACGACGGAATTGAAAAATTCACCGTTGGGCAACGTAAAGGTCTGGGAGTCGCGATGGGAGAGCCCTATTTTGTGGTGGAGATCGAGCCGAAAACCTGTCGAGTGGTCATCGGAAAACACGAAGAGTTGGGACGAAACGCGTTAATCGCAGACCGAGCCAATTGGCTCATCACTTCTCCCAACGAACCACGACGCTGTGCGGCTCAGATTCGCTATAATAGCAGTGCCAAGCCAGCCACTCTGACGCCGATCGACGACCATCAATTCCGAGTGGATTTTGACGAGCCTTGCTTTGGCGTCGCGCCGGGGCAGGCGGTCGTTTGCTATGAGAAAGACCGCGTTTTGGGCGGCGGCTGGATCCGCGAGACCTCCCGCAACGGATTTGAAGGCGGACCAGCCTGACTCACCGGGAAGCCACAAAAAGCGGTGGGCAACATACCCTTCTGCGAAGCAAGCCGCTATGATGTTGNGGNTGAGCGGTTTTCGGCAATCTGTGCCGACGCCCTGCTGCGGATCACGGGTAACGGAGTCACTGTGACCGAACGGCCTCCAACGTGACTTATACAGAGAGAGAATCGGACATGATCGACCTCAGTTCTTTGATCCTGTTTGCCCAGGAAGACGTCGCTACGGGAGNAGTTGGTTTGCTGATTCTCGCGGTCGCGTTGGGAATCTTCGCGCTCATCATCCTGATCGTACTGACGTCCTACGGAAAGCTCTGGTTTCAGTCCTATATGTCGGGCGCCGACATCTCACTGGCCAGTCTCATCGGAATGACCTTCCGTCAGGTAACGCCTCGCANCATCGTAACCGCGAAAGTGATGGCAACNCAGGCAGGCCTCGACATNGACCGCACGGACGGCATTTCAACGCCCCGCTTGGAAGCTCATTTCCTCGCTGGCGGTAATGTGATGGGAGTGATCAACGCAATCATCGCGGCACATCGTGCCGGCATCGATCTTGATTTCGACCGCGCCGCCGCGATCGACTTGGCAGGTCGTGATGTCTTGGATGCGGTACGCACCAGCGTTCACCCTAAGGTCATTGACTGCCCAGACCCGGAACGGAGCGGCAAAACGACACTCAGCGCTATTTCCAAGAATGGTGTTGAGTTGCGAATTCGTGCCCGCGTCACCGTCCGCACCAACCTGGAACAATTAATTGGAGGTGCGACGGAGGAAACGATCATCGCTCGCGTTGGTGAGAGCATCATTTCCTCAATTGGTTCTTCCGTAAATCACCTGGAAGTTCTGGAGAACCCAGATCGAATTTCTCGTGCCGTCTTAGATCGAGGCTTGGATGCTCACACCGCCTTCGAAATTGTGTCCATCGACATCGCGGACATCGACGTCGGCGAGAATATTGGAGCACGTCTGCAGGCGGATCAAGCCGAAGCAGATACGCGAGTCGCTCGGGCTCAGGCAGAACAACGGCGTGCCGAAGCGGTTGCCTTCGAGCAGGAGATGAAGGCCAAGGTTGCTGAAAATCAAGCGAGCCTTGTTTTGGCAGAAGCGCAGGTGCCTCAGGCGATGGCTGACGCATTTCGCGACGGCAATCTTCATCCAAGCGGTGCCTGATGTCTCGTCGATACGCGGCGAACCGGTGGCGAAAACAAGCCACCGACAGTGTCCGCTTCGGCATCGCAAAGACGAATTCCTGGGAACGGCTCAACGCTTCTACTTTCTCTTCGGCGGCGGATCAACTTTGCCGCGAATCGTATTGTCGTCTCCGTAATAATCACGAAGTCGATTCAACTCGGCCAGCATCTTGGTCTTNACCGGTTCATACGCANTATCGGCGTAGACGCTTTGCATCTCGTGCGGATCCTTTTCCAGATCGAAGAGTTCCCACTCTCCGACGTGATAGTAATGAATCAACTTGTACCGCCCATCTCGCACGCCGTAATGCCTTCGTACGGAATGGGCTCCCGGAAATTCATAATAGTGGTAATACACTGATTTGCGCCAATCGCCAGGCGTTTGCCCCTCAAGAATAGGCAGAATACTCTCCCCCTGCATATCCTCAGGATCGGGCTCTCCCGCTGCCTCCAGAAAGGTCTGAGCAAAGTCGAGATTCATCACCATGTCGTCGTTGACGGAACCGGGCTCGATTTTGCCCGGCCAACGAATCATCAACGGCGTGCGAAAAGATTCTTCATACATCCAACGTTTGTCATACCAACCGTGTTCGCCGAGATACCATCCTTGGTCTGACGTGTAGATCACGATGGTGTTCTCGGCAAGCCCTGTCTCATCGAGATAGTCGAGCACGCGACCCACGTTGTCATCGACGGAAGCAACACAGCGCAGATAATCTTTCACATAGCGTTGGTACTTCCACTTAATCAAGTCGACGCCTTCCAATTGAGCCTCTTCAAAGGCCAGGTTCTTGGGTCCGTAGGCTGCGTCCCATGCCGCTCGCTGTTCATCCGTGAGCCCGCGTTGTGGAACGAGCTTGAGGTCTCTCGGCGTGAGATGCTCTCGAATCGTCATCGTTTGTTGCGCCGCTGGCGACGCGCGGCCTGAATAATCATCGAAGAGCGTTGCTGGTTCGGGAATGGTCACGTCGTCATATTTGGTGAGATACTTGGGGCCCGGTTGCCAATTCCGATGGGGTGCCTTGTGTTGATACATCAAGAAGAAAGGCTGATCATCATTGCGCTGCTGCAACCATTCCAAAGTCAAATCCGTAATGACATCCGTCGTATATCCTTGCCGCTTGATCACCTGCGATGGATCGTCATCCTGAGCCGTCTTCATCGGAGGGTTGTAGTACGGCCCCTGCCCGATCAACACATTCCAATAGTCAAAGCCAGTGGGCTCGGTCCGCAGATGCCATTTGCCAATCACAGCCGTTTCATAACCTGCAGCCCGCAACAGCTTCGCGACATTTTGTTGAGCACCATCAAACTGATTGCCATTTCGAACAAATCCATTGANGTGGCTGTATTTGCCCGTCAAGATTGTCGCTCGACACGGTCCGCATATCGAATTAGTGACGAAACAACGATCGAAGCGCATCCCCTCGCTGGCGATTCGATCCAGGTTAGGAGTTTCATTGACACGACTGCCATAACAACTCAACGCCTGGTAGCCATGGTCATCGGACATGATGAACAGAATATTGGGTCGAGTATCAGCGGTAGCAGGTTGCCCCAAAAAAGCGAACTGGAAGCCTACGATTGCGAGCAAAATCGCAACAGCCAAAGATCCATTGAGCTTTATCATGATGTCTTTCCCTAAAAAAAAGGGTCGCACACAGACGCCGCCTGCGTACGACCTTGAAATAGTGTCCGTCGCTTTCGCCTAACCGAACAATGCAGTCACTGCATCCGATTTGACCATTTCACGCGGTTGATTGAGATGGTTGTAGACGATTGAACGAGGAGGCAGTCCTACGGCATGATAAATCGTCGCCAACAGTTCCGTGGGATGCACGGGATTCTCGAGCGGAGCTGACGCCGTCTTGTCGGATTTACCGTAGACCGAACCACGTTTGATGCCCGCACCCGCCAAGCAGGCGGTATAGCAGTAGGGCCAGTGGTCTCGACCGTCATCCGAATTTCCGTTGCCCGATGTACTCAGTCCACGTTGTGGACTTCGACCGAACTCGCCAACGGCAACGACAAGCGTGTCATCGAGCATCCCTCGATCNTCCAGATCGGCAATCAACGCGGAAAGACCCGAGTCGAGCATGGGCCCCGACTGATTCTTCATACGTTTCGAGAGTTCAACGTGATGATCCCACGAGTGATTATCGGAGTTTGCGACCTTGGGCCAAATTACCTCGACCACACGCGTTCCGGCTTCGACCAGACGACGCGCCAGCAAGCAGCTTTGACCAAAGGTCGTGCGACCGTAGGCATCCCGAGTCGCCGTCGATTCACGACGCAGATCGAAGGCCTCGCGAGCTCGCCCCGATACGATCAAGCTCAAGGCCGTATCGTAATAGGCGTCCAGGTCGTAATGCTTGACCGCTTCATCAACCGCAGGCATTCCCGCGTTGATCAGGTCACGCAGACGTGCACGTCGTTCAAGTCGCGTCGGCGAAACTTCAGACCGCAACTTCAGATCATCCACATTGACTCGATTCATCTTCGCCATGTCCATATCGTCGCCCTTCGGGAACAACGTATAGGGATCAAAGGCGCGCCCCAAGAAACCAGCCGTTCCGCCCTTGCCCACAACGTTACTTTCCTGAAGTGGACGTGGCATCATCACAAACGGCAGCATGGGGACTTCTGGTGGCTTGGCCCGAATAATGTTCGAACCAAAGGTTGGAAAATCCTTCGGAGTCGGTGGCTCAAGTTGACCCGAGGGGCTGACCTTGTCAGCTGTGTAGCCAGTGTGCATTTGGTAGATGGCCGCCGTGTGATTGAACAGGCCATTGGGTGAGTAGCTCATCGAACGCAGCAAAGTCAACTTGTCGGTGACCTCTGCCAACTTGGGCATGTTCTCNGTGAGGTCCATGCCTGGCACCTTCGACTGGATTCGGCTGAATGCACTTCGCACGTTGTCCGGCACATTATCCTTGGGATCCCAAAGATCAAGGTGACTCGGACCACCCTGCAAATAGAGCATGATGACACTCTTCGCACGTCCGAACCCAGGACCGCCCGCGTAATTCTCACTCGCGTTCGCCTGCTGCTCAGAGCGAATCAAGCTTGCCAGATTCAAACCTAACAAGGCAGAACCCCCGACTCGCAACAATTCACGTCGGGAAACGCCATCCTGTCGGTCGCACAGATCCTTACCACGCTGTCCAGGAATTACGAGCATTCGATCATCTCCTCAAATCTACTTGTCGCGAGCAAGAGACTCACCTTCCTATCAAACATCGGTTCGAATTCCAACGTCGGCCACCCCATTCGGCGCACCNCAGTGCACATCATGAAAGGTTTCGTGGGAGTCGAGTATAAATTTGCTGGAATAGCGGTGTCAAATCGAACTCCCAAACNATCTTCGCGAAACTATAAGAAGCTGTCGCCAAACTCATGATGAAGGTGGGGGTTCGGGGTAAATCGAGCTTGGCACGCACCCGGCAATTCGCTACAACCCCCCGTCCTTTCCAGGGATTATTCACTTCTATCTCCTCTTCCAAATTCACGGAATTCAGCTCGATGCGAATCCTGACGGTGGTGGCATTGCTGGCGGTTTCTTTCATTCCAGCCCCTGCAACGGCAGTTTTACCGCTAAGCGGTGTCNAGTTGCCGGCGGCTCAGCCAATGGCACAAGCCGATCTCAAGGACGAACTCGAAGCGGGTTTGAAAGCGCGACGACCGCAAGAATTCCAGTTCATCGCCAAAGTGGTGGACATGGTCAACCGAAAACAGCTTCCTTTAGAAATGGTCCGGAGCACGTTCATCTGGGCGCGCAAAAAGAAACCTTACCCATATCCTTTCTTTGAACGAGCGCTGATCCAGCGAGCGGCAAAGATTGGTGTCAGGATCAACTGAGTCGGTGNTGGCTTCGTGCTGGATTCACCCTTAATCCTGGGTTGCCCAATAGCCACCGCGTTGATGATCGAAGATTGCTTCTGTTCCCCGATGGGAGCGATCGACACCCTCAGGCCCAAACACCTGTTGGCCACGCACCCAGGTTCGCACGGGCCAGCCCTGCAGTTCAACTCCATGCCACGGGCTCCAACCACATTTCGTGAGTTGGTTTTCATTGAGAACCTGTTGTCGCAATTCAAGATCGACGAGTACGAGATCGGCATCATAGCCCACCTCGATTCGTCCCTTGTACAAAAGATCCCAAACACGCGCGGGCGCGTCGCACATCCAATGCACAACCTGCTGGATGGTACAGTGACCACGGTTCACTTGATCCAGCAACAAGGCCAATGAGTTTTCGACCGCCGGTAGTCCGGAGGGTGACGCTGGATACGGTTGTTGCTTTTCCGCCAATTGATGCGGCGCATGATCGGTAGCGATCACCTGTATCTCACCGTCCAGCAATGCTTGCCAAATCCCCTCGTTGTCACTTTTGAGTTTCAGAGAGGGGTTCATTTGGACCAAGGAACCCAGTCGTTCGTAATCATCCACGTTGAAGAACAGATGATGCGGACAGGCTTCAGCCGTCAACAGAGACTGATGATCACGAAACAGTTCCACCTCAGCGGCCGTCGAGACGTGTAAAACGTGAAACCGATGCCGGTGTCGCTTGGCCAGATCCACGGCGCGACGGGTGGCAATCCAAGCAGCCTGGTGGTCGCGTATCTGGGAGTGGATTGCGACATCGTGCACGTCCGCATAGCGCTGTGCATTGGCTTGCACGGTGGCTTCATCTTCGCAATGAGCAGTAATCGGCAAACTCGTCTCGGCAAAGATCTGCTCCAGAGCCTCTTGCTCGTCCACCAGCATGTTGCCGGTACTTGAACCGATAAAGATCTTGATGCCCGGAGTCCGTTGAGCTCTCTTCAATTCGTCGACGTTCTCCGTCGTTGCCCCAATGTAAAAGGCGTAATTCACGATGCTCTTGCCTGCCGCAAGTTCCAGCTTGGCATGCAGGGCATCGCAGGTGGTGGTCGTCGGCGAAGTGTTCGGCATTTCGAAAAACGTGGTCACTCCGCCCTTCGCACAGGCCGCGCTTGCATGAGCTAAATCTTCCTTATGCGTCAGCCCTGGCTCTCGAAAATGAACCTGGTCATCAATGACGCCGGGAATCAAATGCAAACCCGACGCATCAATCACCTCATCTGCCGCGATCTGCATAGCAGGATCGATATCGGCAATCCGAGCATCGTCAACGAGCACATCGACATCGGCTACCTCGTGCGGCAATACAACTTTGGCATTCTTGATGAGCGTGGACATCGTGGAGAGTCTCTTTCCGTTTGCTAATGATGAAAGGAGGCGAGTTCGTTGGCCAGCCGACGCAATCGACCTTCGTATGGCACGCGTTGCAGTGAAGGTCTTGTCGAAAAGCGAGCGATCAACGGATAGCTACTCTGCCGAGTCACGACGCTCTTCGGCCTCAAGCCGATCAAGCCGCTGCTCGATCGCGGTCAGCTTGTCCAGAATCAATGCATGGACGTAGACCGCATCCATCCCCACCGGGCTATCGGCGGAGCGAATCTGATCAATGATCGGCTCAAGTTCACTTTTGGCTTTCATACGAATTTTTCCAACAATCGTGAGTTAAACCACTTTCTCCCAGCCAATTCGACGTGTGAGCCACAACACGATCCCGCCGCAAACCAGAGCGGCGACGATGCAAACAGCTCCCCGTGCATACTGACCGAACAGAATCATGCCGATCGTCGGAATGGTCAGGTAGATCGTGCAGGCAGCAAGCACGGCGGCCAAGACAGCCCACCCCAAATGGCGATCGACATCAACCTCTGGGGCTTGCCTTGCCATCGGTTTCCAACCGGGTCCACCAGGACGAACTTTTCGATAGAACTTCAACAAGGTCTGGTCAGACTCAGGTGCGGTCATGAAGGTAANAAATAGCCATGTGGCAATGGTCGCAATGGCGACGACGAAACCCTGCATCTCAGGCGGTTCCAGAAAGGAGATTCGCGGAGCCACCACAAACCTGACGATCAGAAAGTAAACAAGTGAAGCGATCATCGCCACGATTTCCGACCAGGCGTTAATCCTCCACCAAAACCAGCGCAACATGAAGACGGCCCCCGTCCCCGCTCCTAAGGCAGCGAGCAACTTCCAGGCCTCCTCGACAGAAATATCTCGCATCGCATAGGCAACCACCCCCCCCAATACCAAAACTCCTAGCGAAACAATGCGGGACACGAACGTCAGATGCTGTTCCGGAGCCATGGGAGCCAGGAAGCGTTGATAGACATCGCGCATCAGATAAGAGGCACCCCAATTCATCTGCGTGCTGATGGTCGACATGAAGGCGGCAAAGAAGGTCACCAGCATCAGACCCCGCAACCCATGGGGACTCATGTCTCGAATCACCCAGGCAAAACCGCTGTCGGCTTTCAGATTCGGTTGACCGGGAACCTCATTACCGAGTCCCACCTCGCGTATCTCGGGATAGGTCGCCAGCGCNACGAAGGCCACAATCAACCAAGGCCAGGGTCGAATGCAATAATGCGCAAATTGATACCACAGTGTCGCCAACAGGGCATGTCGTTCGTCTTTGCAGGCAGCCATGCGTTGGACAATGTAGCCGCCACCGCCCGGCTCGGCTCCGGGATACCATGTTGCCCACCACTGCACGAACAGGAAAACCATGAAAANATGCAGCGGCATCCAGGGATCTGCTGCGGTGAAGTCGGGCAAGAATCGAAATGCTTGATCGTCACCGAATCGTTCCGTGACCTTTGCCTGCAGGTTCCCCATACCCCCGACATAATCGACAGCAACATAGGCCAACAGAATACAGCCGATCATGGCAACGAAGAATTGGATAAAGTCGGTTATCGCCACGCCCCATAGTCCCGAAAGACTACAGTAAACACCCACCACCGTAAGACAAGCGACGATCACCAACCAATCGTCCCAGCTGCCGTCGGCCACGATGGGACCAGCCCCTGAAAGCACGGTCTCCTTCAGGATCGTCAACATGGCTCCCGTGACCCAACCGATAATGATCGGATTGACGATCAAGGCGATGTAAAGTGCTCGCACACATCGGAGCGCGGCAGCGGGCGATCCGGAATAGCGCATCTCGACCAATTCAACATCCGTCAGCACCTCGGCACGACGCCACATCCGCGCGTAGATGAATACCGTGAACATGCCCCCCAGAGCGAACGACCACCAGAACCAATTACCGGCGAGGCCATTCTTGGCAACCAGNCCCGTNACTGCCAGCGGGGTATCGGCGGCAAACGTCGTTGCCACCATGGACGTTCCGGCAATCCACCACGGCAAGGATCGACCTGAAATAAAGTAATCCGTCAGACTTCGTCCAGCTCGACGACTGAACCACAAGCCGATCCCTAAGGTGACCGAAAAGTAAGAAACGATGATAAGCCAGTCTAGATAATTGAGCGTCATGCACAGCAAGATACATGACTCGCGCGAAAGCGAAAACCGGAGGCAACCGGATCAGTCTCGCGATGGCTTACTGCCTTCAGACCTGCCACTCTGCTGCTGAATGGCACGCATAAACTCCATTTGTCTCCGGAAGCGGTCAAAATTCGAGCCAGAACGTCCATCTCCGGATGACCGTTCGCGTGCTGATCCCGAACTGCTAGAGGAAGAACCGCCGCCAGCACCGGCTCCAGAAGAACCAGCGGACGCGCCCANCGTAGCCCCAGAGGTATTCGACTCGCCAACCAACGCCGACAGTGCTTGCCGAACAAGTTCCGGATCGGCCTCGCGTAAGGTGACCACTCGAGAGGTCTCCATGACTTCTGAATTCGGCTGATCCAGTTGTTCGACAAGCGTCTGAACCTCGGTAAACAGCACATCGGGAGCAACGACGATAAGTGAATTGCGACGAGCGTCGACCCCGACCGTCATTTTCGTTTGCTCCTCTGCTGCACGGTCGTTTTTCGATCGATTTCCACCGCCACCTCGTAAGGCTCGAATAAATTCTTCGGGACTCGGCTGTCGCTGACGACCGGAACCACCACCATTCGCAAGCCGATTCGCATATACTTCTCGCACGACTTGCGCAATTTCATTCACCGGTACGTATCTCACAGGAATGGCACGAGGTGCGGGAATCGTTTCGACGACAACATTGCTCTGACGCTGATCGATAATCTCCAACATCGACTCAATCAATTGCATGTCCTCAGCGTTCGCCTGCACAATCAAGAAATTGAGTCGAGGTTCCGTCACAATTTTGAAGGAACCTGAGGAGCTATAAGTCGCGGCTCCGCCCTGTCCTCCAAGTCCCAATAGGGAACCGACGAGTCCGCCTCCGGCATCTCCGAGTGCGGCTCCGGCAAGACTGCCCAGCAATCCACCGCCACCACCACCGCCGCCACCGCCACCCGACGAGGACGAACCGCCCAGCACTTCTGTCAGGACGGCAGCTGCAGATTCAGCCGTCGCGTGCCTCAAATAAAAGACAGCAAATTCACTGCCGCTCGCCTCGCGTTGGCTGAGTGACACGATCAGGTTTTCAAATTCGTCAAGTGCATCGAGATCACGAGAACCGACGAGCAAACCATTCGGGCTCTGGACAATAACAATGTCAGCACCCGGAACGTTGGCGTTATCAGCATTCTCTTCGCCTTGCCCTGCCTGTTCATCGTCGTTGGTGCTGTTACCGCTTTCGGTATTATTGATGACCGGATCGACAATCGGTTGCGTCTGCAATGCCAACAGCTGACCGATCGGAGTTGCCTGGAAGAGATTCATCATTTCCAAATCGGCCGACGTGCTNGCGTCGTCTGCAACGGCCGGATCGAGGTCGAGTTCGGTGGTGACTGGCGTGGAAACGGGCCCATTCTTTTGCGCCGCGGGAACGCGGATCGTGCGGCGTCGTGGCGGACCGTCTGGGCTGAGTGGTTTGTCGGTGGATTCATCATCTTCCTGCTCCGGAGCAAGCGAAGGAATCCCTTCGGAGGGCACCGCGGTGCGAATCCGATTGGTCCGCATGGTTGGCCAAATTTGTTCCGCTTGTTTTAATATGGCTGCGGAATCAGCTCCGGTCAGCGGAAGTAAACGAAGGTTTTGACGTTGTTGATTCTGGCTGGTGTATTCCTCGTCACCCTCACCCATCTTTTGCATGAGTGTCCGGATCTGTTCGATCTGATTCGCCGTCCCGCGGACCATCAACTGCGAAGAAGTCACGTCGGCATCGACACGAGGAGCCATCGCCCCACCCTCTTCCGTAGCGCCGAATAGTTTATTGATCGACAGCAAGGCCAGCTGCGGATCCAGATACCGCAACTTGATGACCTCGATACTCTGCCCATCCTTTTCGAGCTGATCGAGGGTGGCTCGGATCGTTGCATGATGGGAGGGTAGCCCCATCGCGACGAGCTTGCCAGTCTTCGGATCCGATGCCAATTGCACTTCGGGTTCCGCCCCGATCAAAGTCTCGATCACGTCAAAGACGGATTGCGGATCCGCCGAGACAACGCTGTAGACTTCTAATTGGGGCGTATTCAAGATTCCCTTGCGATCGGGAACATCGACCAGACGAACAATATCTTCAATTTGCTGGATCGCCTCGGGTCTGCCTTTGAGCATGATTCGGGCGCCTGAGGGATCGACGGTCATCCGAAAGGAATCGTCGAGAGCCGCATTTTGATCTTCTGGCAAACCCATCATCTGACGAATCACCGGGAAGGCTTCGTTCGGACGAATGTGCTGCAAATCGATGGTCGTGACCTCGCGACTGCGTAAATCATCGGGATCCTCAATCGCCTGCAACACATCGCGAATCGTCCGCAGCCGCCCAGCCGTTTCGGTCACCAACAGTTGCCGAGCCTGCGAGAGCACCTCGACAGATCCCTGCGGACCGACCAAAGCCACAATCTCCTCCCTGACATCATCAGGGCTCACGCGGTTCAGCTGAAACAGGCAGCTCACCAATTCAAACTCGCCCCTTTCATCCAACTCAGCAACGGGCACACTCGTCACCAGGTTCGGCGGAACNCCATCCTCGAGATTCACCAGCAGCAACATGCGATCTCGTCGCACAAGCGTATAGCCCTTGGTCAACAAAACGCTGTTAATCAGATCGATCGCTTCTGCCGGCGTATATTCGCGACCGTCGGTGTAATTGAAGGTGCCAGGTGGGGGCGCATCCAGGAGCATCGATAGTCCCGCCTGCTCAGCAAACCAGTCGAGAACATCCTGCCAGGGAGCATATCGAAAATTAAATCTCAGGGAATCGGAACCCGTGTTCTCGACCTCTGTCTGAACCNTTGATGCCTCGANAGGATTCGTCTCCGCAACANGGTCTGTGTCCGCAACCGATTTCGCATCCGCCACCTCGGCATCACCCGTCGTAGCCGATACGTCATTCTCCGTTTCATCATCAGCTTCGTCGTTGTTCCCAGCGACCGGAATCGTCGATGTCACAGCTTCGCCGGAACTGAGTTGATCCCAGGTGCGGCTTTGATCGGCATTCAGGACCTGGGCCAAGCGTCGCTCGAATTGAGCNCGCAACAGGACAGCTCGCTGCCGATCGGCACCTCTCAACTCTTGATCTCGTTCTTGCAGAATCTGGCGAACTTGCTGCTGCTGATCTTCATTGAGCTTGAGCTGCTCGACGAGTGCGGGGTCGCCGAGACTACTGAGACCTTGGCGTCTCAATTGAGATTGTTTGAGTTTTGTCACCTGCCGATCGCTCAGCAACTCAAACCCTTGTCGCTCCGATTCGGCGACGAATTCGGCAAGCCGCTCTTTTCGCTCCTCGGCACTAAGTCGCCGTGTGGAAATCGCCATTTCCAAAGCTTGAGACTCGCGCTGCCGGATAAGTTGCACCAACTGATCACGTTGCGAATCGGACAATTGCAATTGTCGCGAGACTGCGTTGTCGTCAACCAGCGAAAGGATGCCAACAAAAGTTGGATCCGCAGCGTTGACAGCGTTGAACGAAACGGCTGTCAGCGTCATGCAAAGCAGGGCCAGCACAGATCTGCTGAAAGGTCTAGAGTTCATCGAATTGAGCTTGCAGAATCGAGGATTTGTTTACTCTTTGATCCTACCTGAACACCTCATTGGCTGCTAGGGAATTACGGTTTATGAAGGCTGAAGATCAGCAAAACCCAAGGATCATCCTCCAGAAACGTTCGATGAATGCAACACGCATGTAAAGAGAGCCTTATCTGTACCCGAATGTAGCCAAAGAAAAAGCCCGCGAGCGAAATCGCTCGCGGGCTAACCGCCTCGGTCCGGGCGGAGTCCCTCCCGCTACCTCAGACGAATCACTGAATCGCTACTTGTTCCAAACACGAAAAGCGGAACGAAGTGAATCACTGCTCTTCTTGACACCACTGTCTAAAGTTCCTTTGACCATTTGAATCTTGGTCGCGGACTTCTTGGCACTCGGTTCTGGAGGAGCTGGTGGTACGTCGTCGGCTGGAACCGGAACACCGTTGTGGTCACCATGAATAATGTCGCCAGGGGCAACGTCACCAGGATCACAGCAGACACCACTGTCGCAGCAGCCATCGCAAAGCTCAACGATTTCCCACTTGACGACTGGAACCTTCTTCTTAATCACGTAGTAACCCAGCTTCTTCTTCGTGTGAACCGAAGCACAGCTAGACTCGCGATGGCAGGGCGTCGCGAACAACTTCGTTCCGAAGAGCCCGTTGTGACCTTTATGGTTATGCACAAGACCACTGTCACATCCACAACTGGCTTCACAGCCACCATCGCACGATCCACTGTCGCAGCTGCAAGAATCGCAAGGACGTTCCTGCTTAATGTCNGGATCACCCGGCAGGCAGAAATCTTCACACTTGCATCCCCAGCATTTGACTTCAACTTCTTCAAACGTGCAGACCTTGCGACAGACTTTTTTCNCGTTGCTGCAACCGTCGCAATCGGAGCAACCACCAGCCTGAACACTAGAGCTGATCGCGATGACGATCAAGGCTGCCAGCGGAGCTAGAGTACGCGTTAGGCGTTTCATTTTATTTAATCCTTGTTCACTGGGATCATTTATGGAATTAAGTACTCGCGTTGATGATCAACTGTCGGATTTTTAATCCATGACAGCTGCTTAAAAATCCACCTGCAATCGCATTCCGAGGATGTCGGTTTGGTAGTGACCAACATCATTTCGATCGCCGAGAGCAGTGATGTAGTTGAACATCAACCGCGTGTAAGGATTCCAGTACCAGTTCACACCCAACGTGACATCGTTGAGTTGGCCGGCGGTACCTTCAGTGATATTTCGGTCATCCAGCTGCACCCACGACCAACGAACGGCCGTTTCCCATGCTCCCCAACCGGTGCAAAGACCATCGGAAGTCGGAACCATGAAAAAGTTCGTGAAAGGCTTNACACGACCGAAAGCTGCTGAGCTGCGGCTATAGTTTCGATTTTCGCCCGTCAGGAAATAGCTGGCGTACGCATAGGCACCCCAGAATTCGTTGTNGGGCTGACCTTCAGCACCGTGAGTATGGGTGTAGAACAATTCACTCTGCAGGGAGAGTGGACCCCAAACGACAGCTGCTTCTTTGCCGTAACGGAAGTAGTGGTCTGCATCGAAGGTACCGGTTGCGAGATAGCTCGACGTTACCCCTTCATGCACTTCTGGTCTCGTACTAAAGTTCAGCTCATCGTTCCACTGATCCGACCAGACAATAGCAGATCCCGTATGAACGACGTGACGTCCATCATTCGCATAAATCGGATTCCATGTAGCTCGAGCAGCGAGGTCGATTCCCTGACGATCGCTAACTTTTTCCTTAAGTACTGCGTCGATGTCGTTGAAAAATGCACCGTAGGTCAGTGTGACATCTTCGTCAGCCGTTCTGTTGTAAGAAGCGACACCAACCTTACGAGCAGGAGCCCAAATACCAACTGGCAGTGAACGTTCCATGAAGGTGATGTATCTCGAACTTGTTAATTCTTCGAGGCTAAACGGCTCCTTGAAATTACCGAAACGCAAATATCCTAAAAACGGCAGTTCATGGATGCCAACGTAAGCGTCCCTAACTGCCGTACCGGCTTCACCGGAAAATTCAGGCTCGAAATCGATTTGTAATTTGTAATCGTAGACGCCGTAACCTTCGCCCTGAACAAAGAAGCGCAGACGACGGAACTCAAAGAAATTTTGAGCGTTACCAACAGCATCGAGGCTGGCCTGGTCCTGATCAGCAAAAAGCACGTAGTCGCCCATGATGCGACCGCCCCACTTGTGGCTCCACTTCTCTTCAGAAACATCGACCCATTCGGGCTCGTCTGATTTTTCTTCATCAGCATATTTCTTTTCGAGTGCTTCTAGTCGAGAAACAATGCTCGAATTGGCCGTGGCGGAAGCGGGTCGAAACTGAGGCTGATTGGCTTGGGATAGGCGTTCTTCGAGCTCTTGGATCCTTGTTTCTTGTCTTTGCAGTTGACGCTGTAAATCGCCATCAACGGCAACAGACTGTGCCTGGGCAATGGCTTGCGGCATAAATNGCGTCAAACAAGCACCAAAAGATGCCATCATTAAACGTACGTTCATTTTTTAACACTCCATTGAAAAGTGAACGTTCCGGAGCCGGCGTAATGTGAATCGTCCGCCTCTCTAGGTGAGAAAAATCAGAAGTGCAAAGCAATCTACTGATGTGCTAGGTAGGGTGGGTTTAACAATCCAAAATCGCATTCTGGTCATTGGTGGGATTTGCCAGGAGCTTTCCAATTGCTCACGGACAAAATACAGATGCGAATCCAAACAGAGAACGTTTTACCCGTAACAATAAGATCGTGCGCTGGACGGCCAAAACTGTGTCAAGAAAGGAACTTATTCCAAAACCCAAAGGTCCAAACACCTTACAACTTCGCCAGTTTTAATCTTACAGCTGACGCGAATAGTCGCACAATCAATCATTGTTAANCCAACTTACTCAAAACCCGAGGAAGGGAGCTGTTCGGCCGCCATTTTTTGACTCGAGCATGATGTCATTGCTTTCAGTGCTGGCGTTGCCGGAAGGCTGAGCTAGTGAGAGACCGGATCTTTCACGTATAGTAACGACGCTAGAGCTAGAGAGCCTGGGGGCGCTCGTTTGAAGATGAACGCAAGGAAGCCAAGAAGATGTTATTCCAAATGCTGCTTCATGGATTAGCGGTGATCCAACTTTTACCACCCGGCACGGTTTCCAACGACGACCGTCACCCTCAGGAAAAAGCGGTTCCCGTCGTAGCGGTCGCAAGCGAAGAAATTGCGGATTCGGCCGAGTCGATTCAGCCGCCAANAACGCCGCCGCTGAGCGCTTTCGAACTGAAGGAGTTGCGCAAGATTCGCAACTCGCTACCAGCCGAATTTCGCCCCCTTGCCGAGTCGCAATTGCTCGGCGACGAGGCGGCGATTTTCCCTCAGCATGACTCAGCGACCAACCCGCCAGGGATGGAACCCCCAAACGCCAATCCCCATGCGTCACAGCAATGGACGTCAAAGATACGAGACATTAGCGAACGATTGGATAAGACGGCCAATCAACTTGAACGCCAACGATGCTACGCTTCGGCCGATGAATTACGTGATCTGAGCCAGCAACTGCGACTGATTGTTCGGGAATCGAGTGTCGTCCCGGCTGAAAGAACCGATGAAAAGGCGGTCGAGAAGGCCGATCGCTCGAAACCTTGAACAACCCCATCCCTTAACCGATTGCGTCATGCGGCCAAGGTTATTGGGTAAACAGCCACAAGCGCAGCCCACATCGCCTAGATTGACAAGCCAAGGACACCTCATTAATCTAAGCCATTAAGCAAGTTACGGCGATTTCTGCCGAAAGACGGTCCTGATCTCGGACTGCCTCTTGGTTTCACCCGCTTCCCAATTGCGGCTAACAAATGGGCATCTCCAATCGGCGGCCCCCCTGAGACTGAAACAGAGAAGGATACATCCCATGGCGATGTTCACGGACATCCTAATTGGTAACGGTGCGATCAGTAAGGATCAGCTATCGCACGCCGACCAGGTCTCGCGCGACCAATCTTCCTCGGTGGGCGATGCTCTCGTCAGCCTGGGTTATGCCTCGTCAGAACAGGTGATGCGAGCGATCGCTGAAGAGCACAATCTGGAGTTCATCGATCTGAGTGAGACTTCGATCTCTCCAACTGTCGTAGAGCTGGTGCCAGAATCGGTTGCGCGNGAGAACACCATCTTGCCGTTGGATGAACTCGAGGACGATAAATTACGGGTGATCGTGAGTGACCCGCTCGACCTCGAAACGTTCGACAAACTGAGATTCATCCTCAATTGCCAAATCGAAATCGCACTCGCCACTCAAGAAAGTATCCTGGAGGCGATCAANCGCTACTACGGACAGATTGAAGGCGAAAGTGCCGACTCGATGCTGCAGGAGTTCACCGATACGGCAATCGACTTCACCGAAACCGAAGAGGATAGCGACGACAACATGGAGGCGGTCGACGAGCACAGCGCCCCCATTGTGAAGCTGGTCCAACTGATGGTTGCCGAAGCCGTTCAACTGCGAGCCTCGGATATTCACATTGAGCCGTTCGAAGACCGAGTCCGAGTCCGATATCGGATCGACGGGGTTCTGGTGGAACGGGACAGCCCTCCCCGCCGTTTGCTCGGTGCGATCCTGAGCCGCATCAAGATTCTGGCAAAAATGGATATCGCGGAAAGACGCCGTTGCCAGGACGGCCGGATCAAGATCTCGACCGGCGAAAAAGAGCTCGACCTCCGCGTCAGCGTGATCCCCACCAATCACGGTCAATCCGTCGTCATGCGGTTGCTCGATAAAGACAACATCAAGGTGGGTGTGCGACAGCTGGGACTCTCGGAGGAAACCTACGATAAGTTCACCTCCCTGATCCGTCGACCGAACGGCATCGTGTTAGTAACGGGTCCGACGGGAAGTGGAAAGACCACGACGCTCTATGCGGCTTTGAACGAGCTCAACCGACCGGACCGAAAGATCATCACAGCGGAGGATCCTGTCGAGTATTATTTGCCAGGAATTAACCAGGTGGAGGTGAGGCACAGTATCGGCCTCGACTTCNCCCGCATCATTCGCTCGATGTTGCGACAGGCACCGAACATCATTCTGGTCGGTGAAATGCGTGATATGGAGACCGCATCGATGGGAATCCAGGCGTCTCTGACTGGACACTTGGTATTCAGTACACTCCACACGAACGATGCGCCCAGCGCGATGACACGCATGGTCGACATTGGAGTGCCGAATTATTTGGTCGCAAGCAGCGTTATTGCGGTGCTCGCCCAGCGTCTCGTGCGCGTGGTTTGCTCGAAATGTAAACAACCTCATACCCTGTCCGACGCAGAATTATCGGATGCGGGCATCACTCCAGAGATGGCCGCNAACGCCACTTTCGCGAAAGGAGCCGGCTGCTCAGCCTGTAACAATGGGGGGTATCGTGGCCGAATTGGCATCTATGAATTGATGATGATGACGAGCAAGATTCGCGAGATGGTTTTCGAGAATCGGTCGGCGGTCGACATCCGAGAAATTGCGATTAGTGAAGGCATGTCAACACTTTACCGCGACGGCGTCGAAAAGGTGATGCGTGGAGTCACGACGTTGGACGAGGTCTATCGGGTGGCCAAGCAAACCGAGTCGGACACGGTGCAAAGTTAAAACTCTNGAANCTGCCCGACTTGAGACGACCGGAAACGGCAAAGGCAAAAACCGCAAGAATATNGAGCGAAATCATCAGAAACGCTCGTATCCTGGCGACAGCGGATACAATAAAAACTGCTCAATATTGAGTGGATTAAGATCAAACAAAAGTGCTCCTGAGGATCCCTGCGGGGAAACCAGAGGAACTGCCCATAAAACAGATTCAAACTTGTTTCACCGCCAGGGAATGTGAATAATCTTCGGCAACCATGAACGCCATTGCTTAGGGGCCGGTGGCGTCCAAGTCGATGCAATTCTCGCATTTCTGGGATCCATTTCGAGAACCGGCTCTTTGGTGCTTTCATCCCGTCGGGGGTAAGCCCACGAACAGAGGAGAGGTTCCCGAGTCACGATCGTGGGTGGTGTGAGCCCGGCCCCATCGCGAAAGAACGGTCATGGCCACAATTCTGATTGATAAATTACTTGCCGCATGCATAAAGCAGGGCGCGAGCGATATCCACATTGCCGTGGGTCAGCCGCCCGTGTTTCGTCTGCATGGTCGGTTGCGCAGGTTGGAAACCAAGGTTCTGGAGCCGGAAGACACCCAGGGCTTGATGAAGAGCATCACCCCGGACCGNTGCCAGCAAGAGCTGCAGGAAAAGGGTGGAAGCGACTTCGGTTTTGCCTTTGGAGATCAAGCTCGTTTCCGTGTGTCAATCTTCAAGCAACGTGGCAACATCGGCATGGTGTTGCGTCAGATTCCCAACGACATGCTGACCTTTGAGCAATTGGGAACTCCGGCGACGCTTGCCGATCTCTGTATGCGACCTCGAGGTCTCTTCCTGGTCACGGGACCGACCGGATCGGGAAAAAGTACCACGTTGGCCAGCATGATTGACCATATCAATCGCGAGGTCGATCACCACATCATCACGATCGAAGACCCGATCGAGTTTTATCACTACCACAAGAAATCCACGGTCAACCAACGCGAGGTCGGCAACGACGTACCGAGTTTTGCCGAGGCGATCAAACGCGCGTTACGTCAGGATCCTGACGTCATCCTCGTGGGTGAATTGCGAGACTTGGAAACGATCGAAGCGGCAATCACGGCTGCTGAGACGGGCCACGTGGTATTCGGGACCCTGCATACCAACAGTGCTCAGGGCACGATCAACCGAATCATCGACGTTTTCCCGACCAACCAGCAGGACCAGATTCGCACGCAGCTTTCAACATCCATCATCGGTGTCTTGGCACAGACCCTGCTGCCCAAAATCGGTGGGGGTCGCTGTGCAGCTTATGAGTTGCTGGTGGTCACCCCTGGTATCGCCAATCTGATTCGGGAAAACAAAACCTACCGAATTACCTCGGCGATCCAAACGGGATACAAGCACGGNATGATTTTGATGGACGATTCACTTTTCAAGCTTTGGGAGGCTGAAAAGTGTTCAACAGAGGAAGTGCTGGCGAAGGCCATGTCACCTGACGATCTTGCGAAGCGAATCTCAAACGCTCAAAAGGGCGTTTTTGATGATGAAGCCGACGTGGATGACAACACGATGTAACCTCGACACCTGAACACGCACCGACATACGCGCACAGGCACGAAGCCAAGTAAGACACTTAACAGCAGACCTCGAGCACGAAGTTCCTATGGCCATTCGAAGAATCGGACAAATCCTGGTTGACCTCGGGTTCATCAACGATGAGCAGTTGGAGATGTTGTTGGAAGAACAGCATCGCCATCCGGGTGAATTACTCGGCAAAATCGCGGAAGAGATGGGCCTAGTCACCGACGAACAGGTCGCTTTAGCGTTGGCTGAGCAGATGAGCATGCAGGTCGTCAAGCTCGGCGAGATCCAGGTTACCCCTGAGGTCATGGAGCTGATTACCGAAGCGATGGCGCAGCTGTATCGTGTCATTCCGGTCAAGCTCGAAGATAACGTTCTCACGTTGGCAACGTGCGACCCTCAAAACCTTTCGATTCAAGACGAGCTGCGCACATTTCTGGGCTACGACATCAAATTACTCGTCGCCACCGAGCGAGATCTCAACNCCGCCTTGGAGCGATATTACGCNAGTGCTTCAGAGACCTTCGAAAGTCTTGTCACGGATTTAGAAGATGACAATGAACTGGAGCAAGCCGTCGAGACACTGGCCAGCGACGGCCCCATTGACATCACGGGTGCGGAGGCATTGGCAGACAGTGCCCCCGTCCGCAAGCTCCTGAACATGGTGTTATTGTTGGCGATCAAGGATCATGCCAGCGACATCCACTTGGAACCTTTCGAAGACGAATTCCGCATTCGCATCAAGGCAGACGGTGTGTTGTACGAGATGGTACCGCCACCGCGACACCTTGCTTTCGCGATTACGACTCGCGTGAAGGTGATGGCCAACCTGGATATCGCTGAACGCCGCCTGCCTCAAGACGGCCGTATCGAATTGACCCTGGGTGGTCACCCGGTGGATTTACGTGTCAGCGTCATGCCAACCATGTTTGGCGAGAGCGTTGTCATGCGAGTGCTGGATCGAACGGTTGTCTCACTCGACCTCAACAAGGTCGGCATGAAAGAGGAGATCCTCGAAGACTTCCGCACGGTCATGCATCGACCGAACGGCATCGTCTTGGTGACCGGCCCCACCGGTTCAGGAAAAACCACCACGCTTTATTCGGCCTTGAGCGAGCTGAACGACATCACGGAAAAGATCATCACCACGGAAGAACCGGTCGAGTACGACATCGACGGTATCATTCAGATTCCCATCGATGCGGAGATTGACAACACGTTCGCCAATTGTCTCCGCGCCATTTTGCGACAGGATCCGGACACCATTCTAGTCGGTGAGATTCGGGATACGGAAACGGCCGAGATCGCGGTGCAGGCATCGTTAACGGGCCACTTAGTGTTCAGCACCCTCCATACAAATGATGCGCCAGGTACGATCACGCGTTTGCGTGACATGGGCATTCCGGCCTTTTTGATCACCGCAACGGTGGAGGCCATTCTGGCTCAACGACTGGTACGTCGTACCTGCGGCGACTGCCGCGAACCCGCGGAAATATCGGACGATTTGCTATCGCAATTGGCGATGACGCGAGACCAGATCAAAGATCGGACCTTTTATCGAGGTCGCGGCTGCGACAGTTGCAACAANACAGGATACAAGGGACGTGTGGGCCTCTTTGAATTCATGGTCATGAACGATGACCTGCGTGATATGATTTTACAGGGTGCCTCCACCGACGAATTGCGGGACAAAGCCAAAGAATATGGCATGATCACACTTCGAGATTACGGGATGGCTTTCGCTTACGAAGGCACAACCACCGTCGATGAANTTGTCCGCGAAACGATTTTGGATGCATGATTTGTAAATTGGATCAGTAACTCACTAGCTAGATTAAACAGTTGCCCGTTTGTGGCGGGGGATCGAAATGCCGACGTATCAATTCGAGGCTATGGATGCCAAGGGTCAAGAGATCCGAGATGTCGTCGATGCGGAGAACGAGGACGAAGCCCAGACGTACATCCGNGACATGGGCTATTTCGTCACGAAGATCCATGTCAAAAAGAGTCGCAAGGCGGACGAGAAGAAAGCGCTCGACGGTCGCAAACGCAGTTTCGCAGTTGGCAGCGTCAAGAGTGCGGACCTCTGCACGTTCACCCGACAGCTCTCCATTCTACAGGATGCCGGTCTGCCGATTTTGCGAAGCCTCCGCATTCTCGAAGAACAATCCAAACCCGGACGTCTCAAGAACTCCTTNATGGACGTCTGCGAGGAGATCGAAGGCGGTGCCACGCTCTCCGAAGCGATGGCCAAATCCCCCAAAGCATTCGATCGGCTGTATGTCAACATGATCAAGGCCGGTGAGGCCGGTGGTGCCTTGGAAGTCATCCTGCAACGTCTCGCCGACTTTAAAGAGCGTGCCGAAGCACTCAAGCGTAAGGTCAAAGGCGCGATGGTGTATCCGGTCGTCGTCGTCGCCGTTGCCGTCGGTATTCTGACGTTCATCATGATCAAGATCGTCCCGACATTTGAGACGATCTTCAAGGATTTCGACACCGAACTCCCCGCCATGACCAAGATGCTCATCACCATCTCGCATGGTGTGGCAAACTATTGGTTCCTGATTCCCGGCATCCCGATCAGTCTCGTGGTCATTGTGAAGATGGTCCGTAAATTCAAACAGGGTCGGATGGGCTGGGACCTATTCTCACTCAAGTGGCCTGTCTTTGGTCGCTTGATCGAAAAGAACTCAATGGCTCGTTCTACACGAACGCTGGGTACGTTGGTGGCGAGTGGTGTGCCCATTCTGGAAGGACTCACCATTACTCGCGAAACGTGCGGCAACGCCATGTTTGAGCGACTGTACACCAAGGTCGCGGATTCGATCCGTGAAGGTGAAACGATCGCCAAACCCATGAAAGAATATTCAAGACCAGGGTTCCATCCTGTCGCATTCGGACTGTGGGTTTCGTTGGCCCTTCCGGTCTGCTCACTCTTTTTAATCCAGGGAGCAGCGGTATTCGCCGTGCCGGCGGTCTCGATGATCGCCGTCAGTGCTGGTGCGTACTATCTGTTCACGATGAGGGCCCGCGTCGCCGACGATCTGGTCGTCAACATGGTCGACGTGGGCGAAGAGACCGGCGAATTGGACACGATGCTCTACAAGGTCGCGGACACCTACGACGAAGAGGTCCGAGTTTTGACCGACAGTTTGATGAGCTTGCTTGAGCCGTTGTTGATCGTATTCCTCGGTGGCGCGGTTGGATTCATCGTGATCTCGCTGTTCATGCCACTCGTCAGCTTGATTACCAATCTGTCGCAGTAGCACGACGAATCAATTGGTTGGGGCACCACCCCCAAAAGGTTGCGACGTCATCAGGATGTCGCTTGGAATGAGAAGGGAGACAAGAAGATGACAGTGGTCGGATTACGGCGTGACCCAAGATCGGCGCGTCGAAAGATGGTTGGTTTTTCGCTGGTCGAATTACTGGTGGTCATCGTGATTATCGGAGTTCTGATTGGACTCCTGATTCCAGTCCTCGGTATTGCCCGAGCGAGCGTCCAGCAATCCGCGATCACCACGGAAGTCGCGACCCTTTCTCAGGCTCTCGAATCCTTTAACACGCAATACAACGCGGGTTATCCTCCAGACTTCACCGGACCCATCGCCGTGGGAAACTCTGCAGTGCAACCGGATCTGACCGTCATCAATCAGTACCTCGGACGTTTATTCCGTTATCGAAATGCGCAGCAGGACGTTCCCATCGACAATCCTCAGGCCCTAAAGTATCTGGACCCTTCAGAAGCACTCGTTTTTTGGTTGCGTGGCTTCACCGATGATCCAGCCCACCCGCTATTCGGTTCGCCACAAGCACAACTAGTGGAAAAACAGGGAGGCGTTGCTGTTCAGCGCAATCCGATCTTTGAATTTGATGAGACCCGTTTGCTGGACAAGGACGGAGATGGTTTCCCGGAGTACTATCCACGATATGCCCAGGATCTCCCGTACGTTTACCTGGCCCACTACAACTATCTGGCCGCCTTCCAAGTGCCTAACTTCGCTTGC
>PBNZ01000039.1 GCA_002723275.1 Planctomycetaceae bacterium | reverse complement strand
CTTCAAAAATGCCTTGAGAAAGTTTGCAAAAAAAAGAAGCTGCGTTTACTCGTCATGGACCCCGTCGACTTCGTTCTAACAAAACGTTTAAAACGGTTTGCGTCGGCCCACTCATCCATCGATTTGCGAATGATTGACTCGGAAGGGTTCCTCAATTCCTCCTCTCAAAATGCCGAATATCGCTCCGGAAAAAAGGGGTGGTTCATGGCGGATTTTTATAAATGGCAAAGGCGGCGACTAAACGTTTTGATGGAGGGTGACGAACCTGTAGGTGGTAAGTGGAGTTTTGACGAGGACAACCGAAAGAAAGTACCTAAAAAATTGCTCGAGGAAGTACCTGCGATCCCCACTGTAAAACGAGACGAAATCGATTTATTGGCTCGTGACTACATCAATGATAACTTCCCCAAAAACCCGGGCTCACTTGCAGACCTCATTTATCCAACTTCGCACGCAGCCGCCACGAGATGGCTCAAGCAGTTTCTTGAAAATCGATTTCAGAGTTTTGGTGATTATGAAGACGCCATAGTCGAGGGCGAATCGTGGTTATGGCACAGTGTCCTGACGCCGATGCTGAATGTGGGTTTGTTAACCCCACGACAGATATTGAAGACGACTCTTAAATATTGCGACCAACACGACGTTCCCATCAATTCCATTGAAGGCTTCCTTCGCCAAGTCATTGGTTGGCGAGAATTCATGCGGGCCTCCTATGAGGATTTAGGCGTGGTGATGCGTTCAACCAACCACTGGCAACACCAGAATAAAATACCACCGTCTTTCTACGATGGCACAACCGGGATTCTTCCCATCGACGACACAATTCACCGCATCCTCCGAACGGGTTATTGCCACCACATCGAGAGATTAATGGTGCTCGGTGGTTTTATGTTTCTGTGCGAATTTCACCCGGACGAAATTTATCGATGGTTCATGGAAATGTTCGTCGACAGCTATGACTGGGTCATGGTACCTAATGCCTATGCCATGAGCCAAAATGCAGATGGCGGCTTGATAACCACCAAACCCTATTTTTCCGGTTCGTCCTACGTTAGAAAAATGAGCCACTACAGAGCTGCGCCCTGGTGTGAAATATGGGACGGGCTTTACTGGCGATGGATATTAAAGCAATCGGATCGATTAGCCAAAAACCCCCGCTGGGCGATGATGTGCAGCATGGCTAAGAAGATGGATGCGAAAAAGAAACGCACCCATCTAAAAAACGCTGAATCTTTTCTAAATCAGTTTGAGAAAATTTAACTGCAGTCGCTGATCTATTTCCCACCGCCAGCACAAGAAAGCATTCCTCCGAGTTGCAACAGTAACCTTCGAGAATGTGACTGAGCTGCTTCCGGTCCGGGAACACCGACTTATTCCCCGCTCGCTACGTAGCGGAAGCCTGAAGATTATTGAGGATGCACGTCGGCTTCGCATTTCAACCAATCTCAGTCAATTCCGAAAAGCATTTAATGGTTTTGGAATGCAATCCGGTAATGTTACCACTGTCACGTAAAACCAAATGAGGTGCATTCTCGACGTCAATTAATCGAGGACTGGACCATAACGTCGTCTCCAACTCAGAGGATCGCCATTTCACCGTTGTTAGGTGCCCATTTAGTGGGATGCTCCATCCGCTTTATTCAAATGAAGATATTTACTTTTCCCTGCAACAAGAAGACGGCCAGGACATCGAACAACAAGATCGATGAGATGGTCCGGTGCAGAGAATTGCAAGAGCCCTTCGATGCAAAGACATAGCATTGGTTGACTCGGTAAGATGAAAGCATCCTGTGGAACCTGGAAAATTTATTACTCATCGCCATCGCACGGAATAGCCGTGGTAGAAGAACGCTCAGCGACTCGTGTGATGCCTGCGTAGATGAACACCGCCACAAATCATGTTCGAAGCGGGCAGTAAGCAATGCAGCTGAGGAGCTGGTCTGATTCTTTGGTACGTGAGTACATTACCGCGGGTAAAGCGAAACGCATTTCTGTCGCACTTAGCTCACCGCTGTTCGAGAAGTAAGTAGTCGGAAGGCAAACTCCACGGCTGCTCGACGCGGTCCAACGCAGGCATTTGCGACCCCAATTTTACTTCTTTCTGAGACCGTTGCTGAAAAAAGGCCTTAAGTCATCACAATATTTGTGTGCAATTGCCGGCATATCGCTCGTCTCAACCCAAACGATGCACGTCGAAAACTATCGTTCCGGTTCCGTTCGGCAACTGCACGGGTCGTTTTAAAACGTCATCTCTAAATCTTCTACCCCGCACGCCGACTGACCTCCTTCATTGGATTTCCGCGACTCTTGCTAGAGTTTCCGTTCCTGCCGGTGTCATACAAGTTTCACCAGCGGCAGTGTAGGACATGCTTCATCACGATCTTGCGTGCGTAAAAGACCGCGGGCGATGAATCGACATAGATCAACTTCGGGCGTTCGTTATTGGCCGCAACCCCAGACAGTCATGCGACCTGCGAGGATAAACAAGAAATAACAGAAAGCCTTACCGTTAATGTTTCCGCAAATAAGGCGAAAGCATCCGTAAGGCTCGTCTGTTCAACCGTGAAGTTTTCAACACGCTTGTTCTACTTACTTAATTCCCTTACTCGAGGGCTAAGCCAACGTATCACCCGGCTCGGGTTGGGGAAGATCTCGAACGGCTTCGTATTTCCCACACTAGCCAGTACTCGAAGCTCGGAAAACGTCAACAGTTTACCAAGCGGCCTCAAATTGGGTGTTGGAGCTCTCGCGATGGCGAACGCCGTTCGAACGTCTGCACAACGAAGAGTGATATGATCACTTTGAAAAATCAATCTTGCTGCGTGGCCGACGATTGTGACATCGAGTTCGCCGGCCATTAAGACTTTGGGGACGCACCCTTGTTGTTCGTGCTGATCCTTAAGGATCCGTCGAGAACCCATTCGGCGTGTTGAGCCTCAGGGCCCGTGCCGCTGGGAACCTGTACTCGCATCTCTTCAAATGCGTATGTGATCTCGGCGTTATTGCCGGTCAGGCGATCGTAAAGACCGATTGCTAGTTCAGGCCAATTTTTCGTGTGCTCGGTGCTCATTATCATCTCCCTTTTGGCTTCGACGTGGACCCCAGTGGAGCCGCGTTGTTGATAAGGATCTAAAACAGCGTCTCATCGCGACTAAAAAAGCTCGATTCGGAGTTTGAATCACGCCACGAGCGATGATGACTTTTGCTATCCGGGAATTTCCTGGGAATAATACCGTCAACCTGCAATAAAAATAACTCAAAACCACGACGAAAAGTCTTGGACTTTTTTTGAAGCTCAGAAAGAGGCAATTTAGGGAAAGACACTTTCAAGGTCTCTTAACCATAAAATTTTTTCCGATTGGTGTGATCGCCACCAAAACCCACCCTGGGGTTTGTCCGTCCTGCAGCCATTCTTCGATCTTTTTTCACCACTGGAAAAAGGACCGGATTCTGGCATTGCCTGTGAGGCGTGTCAAAACCCATGGATACGCGAATTTTTGCAGATGCGCGTAGCGAGGCAATGTCCACAACGAGATTTCCAGCGTTTTGCAAGTATCGGCAAACTCAAGTGATTTATCCGCCATCATGGCTTTTGGGATGTCCGGGCACTTTTAAAAATCAATCACGGTAACACTTTTGGGAAGGCATCCAGATTTGGTGCGGGCGGCAAGCGAGCCGTCCCATCGAGCACACATTAAGCCGCCAATCTCGGCAAACAGCTTTCCATTTCGGGTGCTTTTCACTTCGGTAGAGTGATCTGAGATTTATACGATCAACCCTGAGCATCTTCCCGATTTAGAAGTTGGGGCAATTTCGCCAACAAGCCCCAACACGTTCAAATCGGATAAAAAACAAAAACGCCTCAGCGACGACGCGAGCGTGGCGTTCTACGACACACTCAAAGAAAGAATTGAACCGAAGGATTTTTACGAATCTACCAATTATCGTAATATTGCGACGACCGAATGACGCCAAAGACAAACTCCTGCAGGGCCAGCCTGCACGCGATGAAACGTAAGAAGACACGTCAAAATTTTACCGCTCGACGTGATTGATCTGGCCATCGAGTTCACTCGGTTTTCGCTCCTGAAGCTCCGTCTGTGCTTCCTGTTGCCGATTGAAACGTTCAACACCTTCCTCGGGCGGAGAAAGCCACCGAGGCACGACAAGCGACGCGAAAAAGGCTACGGCCATTACCCCTATGAAAGTGACAATCATACGAACCAACTCTACGCCAACCAAGTCGTGGGTCTCTTGCTTAGTGGTCTTCGGTTTTTCCATTTGGGTGCTCCTAAGTACTGGTCGGAGTCAGTTGACTGTCTCTTATTCTCAACCTTGAATCGCCTCAGTTCAAGCCATTGGTGTCACTAGTTAATCAATGTGATGAGCCGTTAAGAGCTCTCAAGAATCGATTTTGTCGGCTATGTCACTACTTGATGGAGACGTAGCCACTAGTTCATCATCTGACCGCTTCAAAATCACGATAGGCTTATCTCAAGATAAGATCGACCGGGTTTTAGTGAAAACGCAGATGTTCCATAAACTCTGAATCTGCCCGCCATTACATCGGGACTCCACTAGAAGTTCAGGAATTGGTGAAGAAGTGGATTACAAGACCATCACGAGAGGCTTGGACGTCAGCGGGTAGAGGTAGAATCGCGCGGATGAATCGAAGAGAATAAGATCCATCTGACGTAGCGATATGGAGACAAATTAGATGAAGAACGAACATTTCATTCTCATTGTGGGTGCTGTGCTAGTCCTCGGTTGTGGTGACTCAGAAAAGGCCGCGTTGTCAAGTTTTGAAGCATTAGCGAAAACAGTTGAGGAGAAAATCCCCGCTGCGATTACCAAAAAGTACGGTGGGGATCGCAGTGCTGCAATCGACGGGACACAGACATTGGCATGGGGTAATCCTGAAATCAAAGAACCTCTTTCCTTTGATGTCAAAAGCACCCCATCGCGTGAGTTCCCGTATCACGCCTCTGTTTCATTTTCGTGGAATCAACCATTTAATTATCAATCTAATGAAGGCGAATTTAACTCTTTGTGGGTGTTTGGCTACTCGGCTGATTACGTCTATGAAAATAAAACATGGAAGTGCAATAGCGTCTCGATGAGTAGAAGAATTAAATTCGTATCTGGGGATAACCGCCTTCACGAGGAAGAGGTTGCAAAAATACCTAATGACGCCGAGTTTACTCACACACCGGATCCAGAGTGGCCGGCAAACGTGCGGCAAAACCCAATTTCGGGATTACTGATCAACCCGTACCAGTAATCCGCGGTCTCTGGCGTTGGCAAGTAAAGTTGTGTCGCGAGAACAGCATCAGTCTGCAGTAGGATCGCCAGACGCTCCAGAAACTCTGACCATACCTATCGGTAGCCTCTTGGCCTCATCAAAAGCTCCGGAATCAGTACCAGAATTGGAACAAAGGCTTGAGATTGGCTCGCACGCCAGGTACCCTGGCGTGCGTAGCTACCCTGGGTTACCTCCCCGAAATTGAGACATCATCATGATCCGACTCTCCTTCCTTTCAATTGCCGTCGTTTTCATCGTTGGGATGCCAAGTCATGTCCAGGCATCCATCGTTAACTTAACGTTCAGTGGCACGTATAAAACAGTGGACTTGGAAGAAGAAGTTGGGGCCTTCAATTACTCGATGACTTACGATACGACGCTGGACACGAATACCGAATCTTTTGCAACAGGAGCGGATCTCAGCGGATTAACGACATATCATGAGTGGCATGGCTACTCTGCCTCTGGAATTATTGACCTTGATTTTCAATTTGATGGGATGGAATGGTTGCTGAGTGACCACAGCGGTAACGTTCCTAGAGAAGGAGTGACTGAAGGTCTTTGGTTTGACGTCGACTTAGCTACGGGTGCAACGCCGACACTTGCTTGGTTTAAATTCAATAATTCTTCGAGTGATTTATATTTGGGAAATATGTATTTTGATGACGAAAACATTGGACTTGGAACGGGATCCACCATCGTCTTTTCTTCCGACGTTACGCCGTCGATCAGAACAAACAGTCTGACTATTACTCGTTCAGATCCTGCCCCCATTCCCGAACCCGCCTCGGTGATCACTTGGACGTTGCTTGGCATCGTTGGCTGGATCGCTACTTGGTGGGAGCGTCGTCGCTGAGCTGGTTGATCAGCAGATCTCTCTCGTCGTGAAATCATCCCCCCGTTTGTGGATCTCCGTCTTCCAAGAGACCGGCTGGGGCAACGTCCAGCTGGTGACCACTCTCGCAAGTCTGCAGAGCCTGATCGCCAACGGCCTGAACGATGGGCAAAACTTCTGAATGCGGCAATAGTCAGCATCGCGTCATGGTTCGGGCCGCTGATACTTAGCTGCATAAAATTCAAAATGGCAATCAATTACGGTCGCAGTTTTGGTCAGGGAGACAATCGACTATCCTTTGTCCACATGCTTCCAGATACATCGGATCAACTTTGAATTGTTCCTGCTCCTAATTCATGCCTGACCATCGAAGTCGACTATTTCTTGGCCTTGGCACTAGTGGTAATCACACGGTCTGGACTGTCTTTGCCAACCTTGATGGTAAATTCTCTATTCAGTGGGGCATGGGGAGTGAAGAAACTATTTTGGGCCCTGATTGTATAGAGAACTTCATCGGTCTCATTGTCGACTAATTGAACTACAGGATGAGCATAATCGAATTGGAACTCTTTCATTTTTCCCCACGACCGCGGGTGGTAATTGTCCAACTGCGAAATGGTGCGCGGCCAACCGGGATATTGCTGAGCATCATCGCTGGTGATGTCTACATTCCGCGGCCAACATTCCATCGTAATTTCACGAGTTTTCGTGTTAAGTCGAACAATGCCAAAACCAGCGGATCGAGTGTTCAGGATATTTCCGGCAGGTTTCTTTTCGGGATTGGCAGCCGCGTAATTGGTCACTTTATTACCAAAGCCATCGAGATGGTCACCGGTATATTCTGGCATGTTATCTTCTCGATTTGCACCAGCCTCAAGTGGCGCCCACCAACGCAGATATAAATTCGCAATTGAGGGAACACAAAAGGACCAAATCGCATCGCGATGTTCGTTGACTCCATGGTGAAAAATAGTTGCCAGGTGTTGGTCCCCTGCCAGATGAAATGCAAAACCTTTCCTCAGAGCGTCGATTGCTCGGTTTCGACCTGATTGAGGCCAGCCATTGGAGTCCATATCAGCATGCAAGCGGCCACTAGCACTTCCGTGAATATGAGCTCCGCCACAAAAAATAGTTTGCGATAACGCAACTTTCATCTTGGCGTTCTGCCAATCTTGAGTCCAAGATTTTAGAAAGGCAAGTTGTCTTTTTCCTAACAGAATCGCGCCTTCGACATCAACACTTACCGGGTCGTATTCAGGATTCCGGATGTGATCTGGGCGTGGCCCCTGTTTGGGCACCCGACCAGCTGGCCCTGTTTTGAACTTGCGATCTTCGAGAATAGCAAAGTCAATGTTTCCCCAATTGAGATTCGTAAAATAAACACTAATGTCTTGTCCGATTTTGTGCGGATCGGCTGGGTCGGGAAGATGACTCGTTTGAGCTCTTTCAACCTCTTGCACATATAAGCCTGGCTGCGCGTAACCACCATCCGCTGCACCGCGAAGTGTTGATATCTTGCCACTCTCTCCCCAAAGATTCGGTTGACCAACGTCGTGATCATCGGGTAAGCAAATGGTGGGGCGATCTTTGATGATATCCCCAAAATCCCTTCCGAATTTGAGCCATGCAGCATAGTGACGTTTGTGGTCGTAAACTTGGTCACCGGCAAAAAAAAGAATATCCGCATTGATTCTTTGGATGTTGTCCAGAATATCCTGTCGCGAAATATCTCCGCCGTGAGCAGGCATAATCGAATTACCAGTAAACCCAGCTACGACGATCTCATCCTTGTCTGTGGGGTTTCTACGAATGGTGCCTTCATAGACCGCTTGCTCACCATGGCGAACTCGATACTGCCACGTGTTGGCGTCATCCCATTTTGCGACGCGAAAAGGTGCTGTCCAACCTTGTTCGATCACTTCTGTCTGGGCGACTTCGACCCAATTACCTTCTTTTTTGATTTCCAGTCGGGCGAGCCTCACTTCGTCATTCTTCAAGGGATAAAGCTGGGCTGTCAATTTCAGCGTCTGATCATGAACGGTATACAGCGCGAAACAAATGACATCTTTACGGTCAACTTCAGGAATCGATAAATCGACCCTTCTCCGGTTTTGGCCCACAACTGTGTTGGCGATAAGCAAGATTATGAGTGATGCAAATATTCGATTTCTCATGGCTGATCCAAATTGCAAGATGTTTTTTCAACGACATTTGAGTCGAGAATGATTCATTTTGTGGTTGAAGGTAAGGTCATATCCTTCGTCTCTAATGTTAAGGAACCAAACGAATGCTGTACTTTGGTGTAGGTCCAATACAAATACAAGAAAAGTGGAATAAAAAAGTGCGGCGCCCGGTAGGCTGACTCATGCAGAAATTGATCCGCTCCCCAGTAATTTAATTCCCAGGACATACCGGCGACAGGCCGCGCTGCAGCGGTGACGATACCCCAAATCATCGCGTATAAAGCGGATGAGCGGCGAAGGAAAGGGATCAAGACACCAAAGCAAACAATAAAGTCCAGCACGCCAGCCACTAGCAAAAATAATTTTGACGCATCGTAATCCCATCCAATCACTACACGAGTCATCCCCACAAACGTTGCTGGGGTTGGCCAAAGTCCAACAGCGTAAAGTCCATGTCCGCCGAATGTCATCATGACTGCGATGATGGCAGTCATGGTCGTGATTCGATTTCGAACACCTATGGACAACGCCATCACTAATAGAATCGGGCTTAAGATTTGGCCTCCGTGCTCGATTAACATCGGCAGCTCGAATCCTGACCGTATGTATTTGGCAACTGCTACAGCTAACATGAATAGGCTACCCGATGTTAGCAGACATAGTTGAATCCAAGAATTTCGTCTCGCAGTAAAGCTGAGGACGGCATTTGCCACGCATATCCAGCCAATCCATTGAATGCATTTCTGAATCAACCCATCATTCGCACCCGTTCCTGTGAACTCTTCCCAGCTGTAACCGAATTGTTGAAACCATTCAAATGAAGCTTCGCTCCACAAGATGGATGCATAAGAAGGCTCCCAATAAAGATGCCCCCATGCCCAACCGGCAAAGCAAAAAAAATTACCGATGCGTAAGCAGTACTCCAGGACTTGCGTTTGCCAATTGCTTGCTTTTACCTTTGCTTGGTCTGATTGAATTGTCATCTGCTACGAAATCCCCGCGCAGGAAATTAGCCGAACGAAGGGTTGTTAAACACGATCCAATAATTGATCGCTGTCGCAAAAAGCAGCCACGCAAGGTAAGGGATTAGGCAAATGCCAGCAAATCTGGAAACTCTGAAATAAGTCACTACCATCGCGGCCAACACGATGTCCAGAACAATTATTGTGCCCAACGCAAAATCAGGTCTGGCAACTGAAAAAAACAATAGAGACCAACCTGCGTTCAAGACAATCTGGCATCCATAAAGAATGAGTGCGATTCCGGTCAGTGCCATCGATTGCTCGGGGCCTTGTAAAATCAGTTTCCAAGTGCCCATTGCCAACAAAGTTAAAATCAGAACCCAAGCAGGTGTAAAGACCCAAGCTGGTGGTTGAAATGGTGGAAAGCGAAGCTCCTGATACCAAGGCCCGATCCCCAGTGACGTAAGCAATCCACCCAGTATTAAAATGATGAAAGAGATCCCTAGTAAACCAAAGAGCAATCCGCGACTTTGTTTGGGATCGTTTGTTGACGGAACGGTTTTTGACATGGCCTGACAATTCAATGAGGTAAACGGAAAAATGAGGCCTCAATTAAGGACCTAAGGTTTTTAGAATATTTGGAGCGAAGATTAATTTCGCACGGGACTCCCAGCTGGTGCAATTGAAATGGTTGGATAATCCTCCCCTTGTTCTGAGGATTTTCCGGAGGGAAGGCAGACAATTGCTCCATCCTGAGAAAACCAAGTTGCTTTTGCTCGTTGAAGATTGACCTACACCTTGTCTCTATATTTTAAAGTGATTGACTCAAATTTTTAAAGAGCGACGGTGAATCTTATCAGCATTAAAAACCAGAGAATGTGCAAGGCATGCGACTAATTCTTACCGTATCTAATGATTGGTACATTGAAATCGCTTATTGTCGGTGTGGAGCCTTTTGGGAGTGGCTGGTTTCCGCGCAGGTCGTTGATTTAAAAATAGCCTTCAAATAAGCCACAGCTGTTCCCCATTTGCCATTCGCTTGCTGGGAAAATTTACCTGTATAAAATTCTTGAGGCAGCGTGCCTATCAACGAAGACACCCGACTCGCAAGGCACGTGACTCCAGTGAGCCTGCAGAGCCTAACCGCCCACGGCCTGAACAATGGCGACAATGCGGGCCTTTAATTCATTCGGAGGTTTACCCATCGGTCAACAATCGCCTTTAGATCGGCGTCGATGAGTCATCTTTGAAATTAATAATTGAGGTAGCCATATCAGGATAGTCCAACAGCGTACAGCTCATATGCAACATGCGGTCTTTGAAGTGACGACTCCGTGCTTGAGTCACGATTACTCGGGCCGAAATATCCGCAATGAATCCCCCGCGACCGCGAGAATGAAGGTTTGCCCCCGGAATTTCAAGACAGCTTCGAGTCCCTCCTCCGCTACTTTCGCGATTCGTCGCATCACGTCGCACGCCATCGCCCTAGTCCCCAATTCATAAGGGCTTAGGCGTTTTCTTTTGCGCATTGCCTTCGGTTTCCCTTTCGCACCCCATCATAGCCAATCGCCACGTTTCGCGTTTTGACTGCTGCGCAACTTTGTTCGTCAGGGATCTCCGGTACTAACTGCCCACATTGCATCACACCAATTCACTCTCAAACTCTCTTGGACTTCGCTTCCTCAGCACCCAACATGATCCGAACCCTTTATTTCGATTTGCAGGTGAAAGGGTGAGGATTCAGCGCCGTCGCTGCCCACTCAATCACCCTCTTTGAAGGCGTTGCATTGACCGGTAATCAACCTACAGACACAAAGGAATTTGAATTGCACGCCTCCCAAGACAGAGCGATCTGAAGCTGTACCTCGGATTAAATTTCCGGTTTAATCAATTGCCAGTTTGATTGATTGCCAGATGACCCACGAAGTTAATGGCTGATCTGCGGTGCCAAATCATTTGGAATAAATACGTCAATGTTTATTGATAGACATTTATGAACCGGGTAGCCTATAGTTGATGGACGGTGAAGAATGGACACTTCGAATTCAACCTGACACCCGCAAGAATGCCTCGGTCATGCAGAGACTAATTCTTTCCTACCTCATATCTCTGGCAAGTTTCTCCTTTCTCTTNGCTCTACTTAGCGCCGCTGATGCGAGCGTAACGACGTTCGGCACCGGTAGTAACCAGTTTGATATGACATTCGTGGAGATCGGCAATCCAAACAACCCCGGAGATACCACCGGCAAGCCTAACCCAGCTGGTTCAGTAGCGTACACGTACCAGATGGGGAAGTACGAAGTCAGTGAGGGGATGATCGACAAGTTTAATGCTTCACAGTCGCTGACGATCGGGCACGGTTCCCGGGGCGTTGATAAGCCCGTCACGAGTGTAACCTGGAATGAAGCAGCGCGTTTTGTGAANTGGATGAATACCAGTCAGGGCCATCAGGCTGCTTACAATTTCACGACGAATGGTGTTAATGATGACATTGCCCTCTGGAGCTCAGAGGAGGCTTGGCAATTGGGCGGTGAGAATCTCTTTCGCCACAAGGACGCCTACTATTTTCTGCCGAGCACGGACGAGTGGTACAAAGCGGCCTACTACGAACCGGTCGGCGAAACCTATTTTGACTATCCCAGCTCGGATGGGTCGAAACCAACAGCAGTCGCCAGCGGCACAGCTCCGAATACGGCGGTATATGATCAAACAGCCCCAGCGGACGTCACTCAAGCCGGTGGCTTNAATCCGTATGGCATCATGGCCATGGCCGGCAATGCTTCTGAGTGGGAGGAATCGTGGTATTACGCGTCGAACAACACTGTATCGTCTCCACGCGCTTCCCGCGGTGGTTATTGGAGCGACGGCAATACCATATCGTCGACGATTCGATACAGTCGACTCCCGAATAACGGTAGCATCTACTTTGGTTTTCGGGTTGCAAGTGTTGCCTCAGNCGACGGCGAAAATGTAATTCCAGAACCGGGTTCGCTGTCGGTGTGGAGCCTGCTAGGACTAGCTGGTTTCTACGTGAGTCGGCGGTTTAAAAAATAGCCTTCAAATAAGCCACGGCTGTTGCCCATTTGCCATTCGNTNGCCGGGGAGATTGACCGGTCTAAAAATTTTTTGGGGCAGGGTGNCTATCAACGAAGACGCCCAACTCGCAAGGCACGTGACTCCAGTAAGTCTAAAGAGCCTAATCACTCAAGGCCCAAACCATAGCGACAATGCCGGCCTTGAATTCATCCGGCAGGTTTGCCCATCGGTCAACAATCGCCATTAGATCGGCGTCGATGGTGACGTGTTTCGAGTCAACTGCTTCGCAGTTTTCAGAAGGCACGTTTTCCACAGCGTTTTTCGCACGAACACGCGGAATCATCATCGGTATTCGAGCTGAAGTATTTGCTTCACAAGCAATCTAAAGCGACCTATTTGCGGGTTTTCTTTCGTTTCATCGTCAAGTTGAGGAGGGGGTCTGGCACCCCCGGTAAGAACATCTTGACCGTCATCGTATCCGCATCAATTAGACGATATTTAAGACTCAACAGAACCTCTTGCCCATCGCCCGTGGTAACAAAGGTCCCTACCTCGGCCTCATTATCCTTAAACGTCCATGTGGCGAGGCCGGATGCTCCGTCACTATCGGCGCCCATTTCAAAAACTTCACCAGTTTTCGCATTTACACCAATCAGGGATACGCCTTCCGTATTCTGGACTTTATCCCTTTGTTCGATGACTCTGTCTTTGATTTTCCAGGAAAACCTCATCACATCTTTTGTTTTCGGATCAACCCAAGTCCCCAAAATCCCTTCCCATTTGGCATCACGAAGAATCTGCCCAAGTGTTTCAGCAGCCGTCAGTTGTGAAGCACTGCAAACCATGGTGAATGCAATAAGCATACTGATGCTATGACGATATTTTTTCATGTTCATTTCCATTTCTCAAACAATNTTAAGAAGTANACCGGCACTTTAAATAACACTTGNCTGTNTCACCCGGTCGACTGTATTCATTTGTAGTCAGACGTCGCAGCAGAATCATCCATGTCGATTTATATCAAATTGAAATGACATAACCAATGCGCGAATCATCTCAAACTACAGGAGACAAAACGGCCCCACAAAACTGAACATTTCTCACCGGTGATAAAACGAGATTCCGTCATCAATCGGTAACACTACNATCCGAANNGCTCGAGGANCAGCTTGTNCCTCGACTCGAGGCGTTGCAAACCTTTTTAATCCGGTCCTAAGAGNTCACGAAACATTGGTTCTCTAACAACATCTGGATTTTCGATCTAAATCGAAATCGGTTCTCGACTGGCCACGAATTGATTCAACTCGATGATGCTGTTCAAGCCACCCTGCCACCCGAAACCGAGATTGAGATTCTGCTGAAGAATCGGTGCAAAGCCTTTGCGGTAGCATGCAATCTGGCTCACCTGCTCGACCGTTTCATACCAACGAATGCGAACCATTCGCTTGTTGCGATCGTGACACAGAGAACCGGTAGGGGAATTCCTGAGAACCCACAGTCACTCATCGTTGTCGATAGATCCGCTTGTTGGCTGGCGATTCTTGCCAACAAAGAAACTGGGCCACTTCCTGGGAAGCTTCCCCTGATNCTGCATCGTGCGGACCATTTCCATCATCTCTGGATAATACCTATGGATCGCTGCATGATTTCCTTTCAATCGCCATTCNTTCTGTCCCGGCGCATCAAAACCGTCACCTTGCCATCCTCCCATAACCGTTGTCATCGCACAAAAGAAGAATTCAGGAACCAGACAACCGCTNTTTGATANACAGTCTTGATCGTAAACGTAATGCTTCGCTGCGACNGCTTTTTCAGCNGCACGCTGAGCAACGCTGCGAGGATTTNTATCAAGGGCAAATGCGTCCGGATATTCTAACTCCCAGAGATNTCTCTGCAGGAAATGAAATAATTCCTCCTGAATATTNCTNAGTTGCAATCTTTCTCCATCACGNAAAGAGCTCCATCCTTGATGATAGACGCTGGGATGTGCGCCATCGAACGACTTATACTTCGCCTTTTCCTCAGTGACATAAAGCACCAAACGATTCCTGTCGTTTACCTTTTCTTTCCACTTATTCCATAAATGCTCATCATCCGGCAGCCCGTCCTGATCATTATCAATGAGTCCCATTAATGCATGAGCCAGCCGACTCATGTCGGTCCTCTGCTTTTTGGTTTCTCCGATAATCGCAATCACTCCAAGGAAATCCAGATACTGGTCTCCCATTTCTTTTCTCTTGGGATAAGCGTCAACAAATGATTCCGGCAATGGGCTTCTAAATTGGAAATCCGTGAAGTGCTCGGAATTCGGATGGAGATACGTACCTCCAGCAGTCGGACTGTTTTCTTGAGCATCCATCAGGGAGGGTGCCAACAAGACAACCATCCATGCAATAAGGGTTTGAGGCGTATGCATTTTGCGAGCAGTTAGCGGGCCTAAAGTGGTTCAATCACGACGAGAGCGAATCGATCGCTGCGGTAGAACACCATTATCTAACTTGAAGAATCAATCGACAATCCAAATACGAGTGATCTCCCAGTAATTCGTTGAGGCGACGAGTTTCGTCAACTGTGAACGACGCTGAATAAACCGTTCCCGTTTTTTCATTTGGAGCGTAACCATTCGTTGTATAACGATTTTCTGCGTCTGGAGTTGCAGTTCGGATCGACACTTCAATCGGCACATCGAAGAACCCATGCTCCATTGAGTTTCCGAAACCAGGCCAGAAGAACCATTTCCATTAGGAGAAGCCGGGGCCGGTTCCGCGAAAAACGCTGTTGCTTCCGCTTAGGCTGAAATTGGCAACTTCATCGAATCGAATAGCTGTTACAATGCTCCCGTTCAAGATTGGTCGTTGGGCTCTGTGACCGAGCGAACACGGTCTCGCACTCATGAATTTCGTAGCGGTAAAACAGGGAGACGGATATGAGTCTTGAGGAACACATTCAACTGACTCGCCGGTATCTACTCAAGCTGGGAGCAGCAGGCGCAACGGCCTGGGCTGCTTCGCCGCTGAGTGGCAACCCTCAGGATCGACCCGCGAAACTTCAAAAGGCGATCGATCAACTTGAATCGTGGCTCACACCCGCCGAAGACTTTCGCGATGTTTCGCGGGGGCGTCCCGTTCCCCACACGCTCTCGGAGGAAGAGCGGGCAAAGGTCGGTTTAACTCGCGACACATGGCGGCTTGAGGTGCTCGGCGATCCCGAAAATCCAACGCTGATGAAGAATCCTCTGACACGCGAGAAAGGCACGGAATTCAATTTTGAAGATCTGATGCGTTTAGCAGAGACGAAAGCGGTTCGATTCGCAAAGGTGATGACATGCTTGAACATCGGCTGCCCCCTGGGAACAGGGATCTGGGAAGGTGTTCCTCTACGAGAACTGCTCTGGTTAACTCAACCAGCAGCCGATCTTCGTCGCGTCTTCTACTATGGATTTCACAACGACGACCCCAAACAGCGCTTCCAAAGTTCTTTGTCGGCAAGCCGAGTTTTGGAAGACCCGTTTGACCTTCCGCCAGTCATCCTTTGCTACAAACTCAACGGAGAATGGCTCTCACCCGAACGGGGAGGACCGGTACGGGTGGTTGTTCCAGAGGCCTACGGCTTCAAATCCGTGAAATGGTTAACCACCGTCATGCTGACGAATCTTTTTCACGCCAACGATACGTACGCGAACGGAAACAACGACGTCGACAGTCCATTGAAAACCTTTTCGGCAACATTAAGCCATCCAGATCCCCTGCCAACAAACGAACCCTTCGCCATGACGGGTTACGCCCAGGTTGGTGTTTCGGGCCTTGATAAAGTCCAGGTGTGGCTGCAGCCGATTGATCGCGAATGGCCGAAAGATGATCCCTATTTTTTAACGGCTCCCTGGATCGATGCTCAGATTTTGGGGCCGCCTAAACAGTGGGGCGGTGAAATTGCCGATGGCAGGATACCAGCTGATACCCTGGGGTTTGACGAGGAAGGCAGGCCTCAGGATTGGCCGCTTCAGCTTGCCAAAGTTCACTGGGCCGTGCTGCATCCTAAAGTGCCCGCTGGCAACTACATCTTGCGCAGCAGAACCATCGACACGAAACAACAGCCACAGCCTCTGCCGCGCCCCTTTCAAAAATCGGGGCATTCAGCACTGGAACGCATTCGTGTGAGTGCAAACTAATTAGGGCAGCTGAATCATTCAGCATGGATCGAGCCAGTAAGTTGTAATGGCATTCTCCAGTTCGCCGTACCCTTTTCAGCGGTAGGACTGTGAGTGGTCGCGAATGACATTAGTCATCGAAGTGCTTCCACAAACTGCCATCGATCTCTGGGAATGTTTCCAACAATTGTTTCACATCATCACGATATGATTCGACGAGCGATCGTCGGTGTGTTTCACCTAATGAAAAACTCTTTTTATTGAACGTGCGATTGATTTTCTTCTTGAAGTTAAAGGAGCTTGAGGATCTGCAATCAAGCCCAATGAAGTCAAAGGTCCGCCGCAACTCAGTCGCCGGGTCAAGCTTGCACTTTTCATATTGCAGAATCAGCAACTGAGACCTGGGAAAAACCCTCAGCCACGCTTGCAACTGTCGACAATACAATCCACGGTAATAATGGACCTCTGCGTCCAAGGCGGTGAGCTTTGGCATTTGCCTAGCCATCTGCCGCATTCCTGAAACGAAACGATCGATGGGATCACGCAACATCACCAGCAATCGTGCATTGGGCGCAGATTTCTTAATGAGCAAAGCCGACCAATGCTTCGGCAAATAGACCGGAGTGAATTCACCCGCAAGCATCCCGTTCGGCCTCGCCGTCCACCGCGAATAGTCCAAAGCATCTTCGTCCGTGAACTCCTGTTTACAGAAGCGATTAAAGAAATGATGTTCTTTTCTTTTGTAGGACGGAGAAACCTGCCCAACCATATGCATGCCGTCATAGACTTCCGGATGACTCGTGATTAATTCGTGCCACCAACTTGTGCCAGCCTTTTGCGCCCCAATTCCAATGAAGTCCGGGGGTTGGATCTGATAACCATCGGGCACAGGTGATGGTTTCACCGTGCTTTTACGAATGATATTACGTCGCAAGTCATACCTGTCGCGACAAGCATAAAACCATTTTCGCAGTGAGTTCTTGAGTTCAATCACAGTTGCACTTGGGGCGAGAAGAAACCACTTCCAGAAACGTCAATGTCGAGCTAAGAATCCTGAACTATTGATAGTAATTGCCTAAACGTGGCATGACTACCGGCGATGTATCAGGACGCCTCCTGAAGTATCTACGTACAATCGTCAGACGAGGCCCTACCCCTAATTTCGGCATTCAGTCTTGATCGTCGGGGACCGTCCAAAAGGGGGTGGGCGGAATTTATTATCTTCCAGGATCCCATTTTCTTCTTGTGCGGAATGTTACGGAAAATTTGAAACTATCGGAGAATGCATACGGCGAGAAAGGCGGGGAGAGCGTTTACACGCAATACGCCGCCGAGAAGACACCCACCGTTAGTTTCGCGCGTCCGAGAAATACTCACTTCCGAACACGGTCGATAAATTCATGGATGTGAGAACAGGATTACGATTACCGCGTGATCGATGACGGAGACATGGACGACTACTCTGAGCTACAAAATTCTCGCCTACTCATCGTCGCTGGCCACGATGAGTATTGGACGGCGAAAGCGAAAGTCAGTTACGATCGCTTCGTGCAAGAAGGTGAATCGGTCATGATACTGGGCTGTAACACGATGTACCGCAAAGTGGAGTATCCAAGTGACACGACCAGGAAGATACTCGGACAGTGGGACAGCTCGCTCGTGCTGCAGAGCATTGGGATGAACTACCACATGGGAGGAAGAGGGAACACATGCGGACATTGCGGCCCCGACATTGGCTTCGGTGGCTATCGGATCATCCACAATCAGGCACCGTTTTTCGAAGGCGTTAATTTTGACCGCGGCGACTGAATGATCATGAAGTGGACCAGTGAATTCGACGGATTCCCCAATCTTGGCTTGGATAACGTTGATGCCACTGGCTTTCCAATTATCGACCCGGCCTACTCAACAAATTTCCGTTTCTTGGACGTCTATTGATTCGAAATCGCTCAAGGTCAAAGGGCAACTCTACCTCGCCGTACACTCGGTGGATGGATCGAGTACCAGGATACGCCCACGACAAGCCGCGTGATCAATACCGGTGCCTTGGACTGGGACAACTATGCATTTCGTGGCGTCCACGGCAACGAAATGAAAATGTTAACCGGCAACATGATCGAATACTTGCTTGGCGATACGTATTCCAGTCCGCCGCCGGGCGACTTCGATTTCAACAAACGGCTCGAGATTGCTGACATCGACCGACTTACTCAGGCGGTTCGAAATCAAAGCAGTCCGGTCTGGAAATATGACGTCAATACGGACGGGCAACTTACAAATTCGGATCGAGAAGCATGGATAACGACAAAGGGCACAAACTGGGGAGACACCAATCTGGACGGAGTTTTCAAACCAACGGACCTGATCATGGTTTTTGGAAGCGGGCGAGTACAAAGACGGAATCGAAGGTAATTCCTCATTTGCCGACGGTGATTGGAACGAAGACGGTGATTTCAATTCGAGCTACCTCATTTTCGCATTTGTATCAGGCACTTATTCGGTTGCTGCAAAACCCATCCAAGCAAATTTGATTCGTGCATGGGAAATGACGCCTGGAAGCGGGCGCGACAGCGAGCACGATGAGGAGCAAAACACTTCTGAGCCCTCTGGTGCATGCGCCAGGCAAGAAAATGAATAGCAAAGAAAGGTGGAGTCCATCTTCGCGCGAGTCGACGAATTTAATTTCGCCGAAAATCAGACCGACCTATCTACCGAGGACACAGCTTCCCACAAGAAAATCGATACACAACTCGAGGACAACAACCGATCGCTATTAAGCCATGGATGGCCTTCAGAGCCATCGAAAACGGCAGTTCATCTTCATGCCATGAATCGATTCATGGCGGGCGATGGCATTGGTACTGCTCACCTTCGATTGATGCGATACGGCTCAAGAACAGAAGTAGGTCTATTCTTTTTTGGGATTCGCCTTTTCCTTCAACACGGCCAATGCATTTTGCACATCGGGTTCGACTTGATTGTATTCGACACCGCGTTCGTCGCCGTGAAACAAGGCATCTACTTTCCCAAAGGCGATCATTAGCTGATCCGACGCAGCCTTGACCTGGTCCAATTCGGATGGACTCAAATTCTCTTCCCTCGCTGCGTCCGGCAGTTTTGCGATGAGATACCCGATCTCATGCAGTGGATCATGAGCTTCATCCTTCCTGTCTTCCTCGAAGGCTACTTTGATCGCATCGCATTTCCCGGATATATCGACGATTAATACCTCAAAGGGAATCTGAGCGTTCGTCTTAGGGACGTGGCTATGGCTATCCTCTACCAACTGATTTTCCGCACTGTTACATCCCACTACAGACAAGTAGGCCAACAGAAACAACACGAGTATTGACCGGCAGACCATCGATGAATCTCTTTGATGTCTTAAAGGATGATACATATCCAAAACTAATCATCAATCGGATCAAAAGTCACCATATACGTTACCAAGATCACCTTGGGAGCTAACCATCGGCATCTAACGGGTGGGCGTTAAAACCGGTTTTGGACTCGACTCTGGAACGAGACGTAACAGCTTCGAAGACAAGACAGGAAGCATGGCAGGTCCTACATGGCGATCAACTAAATTCCCGTCGAGGTAAATCAAATAGCTCGGGCAAACATTCAAACCAAGCTGAGCTTGCAGTGTGGAAGATCGATCGTAACCAGAACGCACAATCTTCACCTGATCGCCGAATCTTTCGCCGAGATCATTCAAAACGGGTGCCATTTGTTCGCACCGAGAACAGTTAAAGTCCACACCAAACTCAACGAGTACCGGCTCCTGAGTCGTGCTCACCAATTCCGCCAGTTCGAATTCAGAAATCGATTGATACCCTCTCGCCTGCGGGACCAGCCCCGCCTGCAGTTTCTTCGCAGGGGGTGACAACGGACTGTTTGATTCAGTCGGCATACAGCCCGTGCCAATCAATGTCAGGCCTACCAGCGAGATCACCTGCCAACACTGACGCAGGTGATCCGCCGGAAAAGAGCAACATCGGTTGCCGTTCTCCTCAGGCAACCGATCGATCTGCTCCGTCACACATCCTGTATGTGGCCTCTTTCGAAACATAAAAGCAAACCTTTCGGTTTAGCCCTTTCGGCGTCGGAAGCAAGCGAGTCCACTTGCGAGGGCCAGTAGGATCGATACGGAACCCGTTGGCTCCGGTACCAGATTAGCCATCGCTTCAACGCCTTCTTCGAACGTCTCTTCATCTAAACCATAATTGAAAACCATAGCGAAAGGATCGGAGTCTGCGATTCCTTCGGCATCAGTGCCGAGAGTAATCATAAAACCGTAGGCACCGTACATCGAAGGATCAGCGGATTCACCTTTGGGATCCAGAAAGATGTCCAGATCGGAATGGAAATCTCCATCCAATTCTGCGTTCCCGATACGATTAACGGCGGGATCAAAACTGCCATCTTGATCGCCCGTTGCTGCTCCGATAATCGTGTCCGGTACCAAGGGTGCTGGCGGACGATTAATGATGCGAATTTCAGCGTTATTGGGAGCTGCTTGGAAGCCTTCGTTCCAATACATGAGATCACTAACCACGTTATAAATGATCTGGTCCTCGGCTCCGATTCCCATACCTTCTTCAAGTTCGGAAGCAAAACCGGGTTCAGACGTATATTGCAAGTCGATGCCCTCTGTGGGGAAATCACCTTCGAAGACCGGACCTTCATCGCCAAATTCAACGGCGATTTTCCCATCCTCGTAGGCAAATTCGACATCAGTATGGCCCTCACCAGCATAAGCAATTCCGCTCATTGCGATGACAACAGCACACGTGCAAATCGATCGGACCCACACGTTCAATTTATCGATACTCATTTTGCGTTTCTCCAAAGTAGTTTTCTCAAAAGAAATCATCTAAAAATCATTAAAACCTATTGTTTCCCGTGATATTACTCGATTAGTGTCCCTCCTTTCTTTGATGTCTGCCATTTCTCATTTTGGCGTTAAGTAAAGCGATTGCCCCAAATCCGAATATCAAAATCGCGTTTGGTTCCGGCACAGCGGCATGAGCATTCGATGGTTGCTCATAGCCACCGTCCTTCAAAGCCATCACCAAATCGCTTGTTTCGAACAATCCATTTCCATCCCAATCGCCGTCTCGCCACATTGCGGGATCACCGGATTCGTACTTGCCCGCTGCAAACACGACGATGAGGTCACTACTGTCGAAATCCCCGTCGAGATCAGAATCGCCGAAATAGGTTGCTCGAAGCACCTTCACCCATTCCTGGCGGTCTTCTTGGTTAACTTTATTGTCTGCATTAAGGTCGAACTCAGATGAAGTTTCATTCCTTAAGACAGCGGCCGTCAGCATATCGATGTCACCAACGTCGAGCGCTCCGTCCTGATTCAAATCGCCAAGAATTCCTGTCGAATCAAGTAAGCCTTCGTAGAGAACAAGGCTCTCATCAAATTGAAGTTCCTCGAGACCATAATTGAACACGACGAATACCGGCTCAGAATCAATAATCTGCTCAGTATCCGTCGAGATCGCGATCTTCAATCCGTAAGCACCGACGGGTGGATCCTCGTCCCCCGACTCCAGGAAAAAATTCACATGGGAATGCACTTCTCCGAGGTCCGAGGAAGCGGCAATGCGGTTAGCGGGAGGATCACTCGAACCTGGCTGTTCGCTGCTCACCGCACCAACGACAGTGGAATGCGAGCCTCGAGGATTATTGTCGATACGAATTCGAACTTCGTCGTCAGGCGATACGAACTGAGCTCCATCCCAAAAGTACAAGGCGTCTAACACGTCGTACACGACTTCACGACCCGGCCCCACCGTTCCCAGGCCGTCCAATTCCGCCGCGAAACCTGGGTTGGAGTTAAAATGCCTGGAGATGCCAAACATTGGAAAATATGAATCGTAAACCCTTTTATCGGTGATCAGTTTATTGCCTTCGAGAGCAAAATCGATATCGGAGTGACCAAACTGAGCGAAAGCCATGGGCGTCGATGCCAGCCCAATCATCCATACCACAGCGACGGCAATTACCGTCCACCTGCGACTCTCACGATGCTGTGTGCGATTAATAGTATTCATTGACTAAGTCTCTCCCGTTTCGGCTACCCATGGCCCACCAAATCTCTGGTGTCACATCGTCGGGGATAAAGCGAACATGCCCATCAGCAAAAGCGACGTTCACGCCACCGAAATGATTGCTAGTTGGGGTGACCACGAAATCGCCAGTACTAAAACTGTGACTAAAGTGGCAATGATTCGTATTCGGCGCCTTAACGTGCATGTAGGTTGGACCGGTCGGTGCCCAGCCTGAAAGCCAGCTGCGGCCCAGGTAGGCCGAATTAGAGAGATCGGCGTGTGTGTGCTCTGGACTACAGCGATCAGCCATTTCAGCCATCGTACGGGGCCGTTCCGTCAAGTGGTACGACAAGGTTTTCGACGAGCCCTCCAATATCTGCTGCTGAGATCTGCCCTGCTGGATTAGCCGTTCGGCAACGCAAGCGGTCTTCGAAAGCCCATCCACGACTTGCTTGGCGCGTACAGCTTGCTTCGGCTGGAAGTCATTCTTTCGACGTGGGTTTACGACATTGATTAGGCCGTTGTATTTTGCCGGGGTCTTACGCTCTCCTTGGAATCCTGTTGCGAGCGACGGCCACCCAGCGTTGCCAGCATAGCTGTCGGGAGCCGTGTCAATTCCCATAATGTCTGACTGGCTCAAGTCGGTCCCGTCAGAAGGACAAAGGAAGGTATCGATCGTCGTCACTGAAACCTTTGCGTGCGGATGAGAAGCACTGATCAATCCATCATCACCATCATTGCAGGTGTCCGCCAGATCGATCTTAAAATCAATTTCTTCAAACACGTTTTGAGCTTCAATGAAAGGTAAAATTCTTGCGTGCCAACTGTAGAAGCCTCCCTGGCAACTACCGTCTTTATTACGTTGACCACTCGCTGTCTGCGACACCGGAAAACGTCGGTGCGCACCCTCATAGTTCACCACGGCCAAAGCCAGTTGGCGGATATTGTTTTTGCATTGCGTGTTTCGTGCTGATTCACGAGCCGCGTTAACCGCTGGAAGCAGCAACAAAACCAGGATGCCAATAATCGCGATGACAACCAGTAATTCCACGAGCGTGAACGCTCGGGAACACCGACGATTGAATTCCATGCTCATCGTCTTTCGCTTCACTCTTGTTGACTGTCACGGGACAGAGCGATCCTCAAAGAGCTAATTGGCCGATGCGAATTGTATCCATGGACTGCATACGAAGCGTGTTCCAAGAGGATACCGGCTGCAACGCGATTAACTCACCATCGAACCTGATGGATTTGAGGCTCGCTAATGCGAGACCTGCTGAAGCCAAACCGCGTCACTCAATAGCCGCGAAGACAGTTTGGTATCAGCCGTTGCTAGAGTTGTTGGCAAGCGGCGGGGCGCGGGCCAAGTGCAGCGAAACAAGAGGAAGCGCCAGCCTTAGGGGCTGGCGATCATTCAACAGCGAACAACTGTTGGTGAGAGTCAGCTCGATGCGCAAATCGGTTTGAATCTGCGCCTGAGCTAGAAAGCGACAAATGGGACAGTCTTCGGCGAGGCTAGTCGATTCGGAGTCGTCCGACGGTGTTGTCACATGATGGTGACAATGACTACACGCATGTGACTGCGACGTATCGTGACTGGCACTTGGAAGAAAGTGCAATCCCTGACCAACGAGCGACACTAAGACGAAAACGCCGCATGCGAAGAGGCCGATAGGATTCCGACGAAGATGCATCTTTGTATCCCAAACCCATTGGATTTGGCCAAAGGAATAATACAGAGTTCCGAGCTTCCTATTCTAACAATCAAGCGTAAATGTCGTCAAGCATTTCCTTCTTACGGCTGCTACTAACGCTGCCCTCAAGGGAATACGACCCGTTATCGCGATCCGACCGGACATCCAAGCGACACCCGCGGTAATATCTTCAACCGTGTTGTTAGATTTCTTAGCGCAGTTTTTTCCCCTGCTGCCTCCTAGGGAATTCCGCTCTCTCGAGCTACGCCCATCCTCTCGAGTCTCAGCTTATTCGAGCTATGCACCAAGGATGAAATCAACCAGTTTTTGCCCGAGTTCTCCCTCCGCAACCAGCCCCTCTCGATCAAAGCCGGCTAACGGTTTTTGCAGGCGTAGCGAATCCTCGGCGGTATCACCTCGGACATGGAAGCGTGGGCCGATCCCGGAGAATAGAAATCCATCACTCAACAATTCAGTTGCCGTCACGGCGCACGCCGGATCATCGATTGGCAGATCAACGAATACAAATTCGGCACCGGCGGCTTCCTGCATGACGCGAACGGCTTCGTCGATCACGTCTGCTGTACTATCTCCGATTCCATCAACCCAGATTCGCCCCAGGTTGCGAACATGATCGAAGACCGTGTGGACAGCTGCAGCAACATCAGCAAACGATGGAGCGTATCGCAGCTCGGTCTCAAACTTGACCTCACGCCCGCGTACTTCGTAGAGTTCCGTCACGATTGGCAAAAACGACTCGGGAATGCTTGCCGTCAGGGGCTCCTCTGGGGTCAACGGATGCCAATACAAAAAGCAAGACTGCCGCAGAGGCTTATCATCATGCTGATCTTCATCACCCCGTAGTACGGTCGAGGCCGGTGTGGTCCCGATTGACAGTCCACAGGGGACGGATCCGAAACCAAGATTCATCTTCTGACTGAAGGGGTGTCGGGCCGTTGGTTGGCTCCAAATCCCAAGCAATCCGAGACGGCGGCCGTCTTCTTCGACCGCAGTGCGCATTAAACGCATCAGGCCGTGGCCCCGGTGTGCGTGATGTACGACAGCCTGGCCAGACTCAGCGATCGGGCCAAGATCGGGTCGTTCGAGTGCATAATGTCCGACGACATCGCCGCCGGGCGATTCGGCGACTAATGATCGCAATCGACCATCGCGATTGAGTGCAATGATCCGCTCGGGATAAAACAGATCGGGGTTTGGATAGGTGTAGCCGTAGGCCTCATAGATGCAGCGAGAAATCTCCAGAGCATCGCCTTCCTGGAAGGGTCGCATACGATATTCACCCGAGGGCTCGGTCTCCGACTCTTGTTCAACTCGCTCACTCGCTTCCGCATCGTACCGTACCGCGGCGGCGGTCAGTATTGAGATTTCGGGGTGGGGTCGTGTCTTGCGCAGATGCAACTCGGACCCGGCCGGACCTCGGTGTACCCACCAGACTCGATCGAAGATCCGGGAGGGTCGAATTCGTTCTGGAATGTCTCCGACACCCTGGTTTTCATCACCCTCGCCCAGAGGGCGACCTTGCTCAAGAACCGCAAACTCAACGGCAACGTCGTCGATCGTTGCCGCAATCGTGACTGGCAATCCGACATCTCCCCCCTTCTCAACGGCCGCCTCCACCAAACGAACAGCGGCCCCCAAGGCTGCAGCAAGTTTTGCCACCTCTCCTTCATCAAACTCTGCGAATTGCAATGTTTGTTCGGCAAAGGAGTGCACCATCTCTTGCAACTCAGGGAGCCCCGGAATCGACAATGAGAATCTCTGTTTTTTCGGTAGATCCATCGTGAGCTCCTTGCGACATTTCCGAAGCTGGCACGAGATCCCTCGCGTCAACCATCAGCGATTTCGGTTTTGACCGGTATCGTACTCTCCCAACGATCAACGCCTCAAAGAGGCTCAGCGCTGAACAATGCCAGAACAACCCTGGGACAACGATTGCAAGCTCACCTAATTTAGTCAGAGCAGATTCGTCCGCAAGTGGAACAACGTTGCGAGACGATCAGAAACCACGACATTCGACCATCGATTTTACTGGCGTTTGCAATCGATGGGTCGTCATTCGGCCTCGCCCTCGATCGAAACAAACGCAAGACCACAGACCTCATCGTCGCAAAGGTCATTCGTCTTGAGTCGAGTCTTTGGCACACTGGAACGGGCTGGCCCGGGCAGCGATCATCCCATTCTCCTGGATTTACGAACGCGGAATCACAGCAATCGTTTTACGAAATCCGCTGTTGCCAATCCCGAAAACTGCATATTTCGGAATGAGCACGAGTTCAAGCCAACCCATGGCTGTTTTCTTTTTTGTCTACACAACTGGCATAGACGTCACCATCGGAACGAGTCGAACGTGGATTCTGGATAAATCCGTTGGGGGCTTGATTCAGAGTAATGAATCGGATTTTCCCGAGGCGGCATGACGTAGATTTCAAATAGGCGAAGGCCCACGCTCGAGCTCGCCTTCGTCAAGCCTCTTCCATTATCAAGTCTCCCCTGGACTGACTCATGTTTGGGAAACGATCAAAACACCGAATAAAGCGACGCCCAAAGGCAAATCACAGATTCGGTGGCACACGATTACCAGCCCTTGAAAACCTGGAAAGTCGCATTGCGCTAACCGGCATGAGTCTGATAGGCCGTATCGACGGTACGTGGATTCATTCCCAAGAGACTGAAGCTGGAATCTCGACCACGAATTGGGCAACGTGGTCCAATCAAGTTGAATGGCTAGATACTGTATTTGCAGACTTTGATGGTGACGGCGAGGAAGATGTCGCTTCCCGCGGGAATGGGGAATGGTGGATTTCCCGAGAGAGCGAAACGGGAACCCAAACCGAGAAATGGGGTGCATGGGCGAACATCAACTGGCTTGATGTTCAAGCAGCGGATATCAACGGCGATTCTCTGGCGGACATCGTTGGCCGAACTCAAAGCGGTGCATGGTGGGCAGCCATCTCCAATGGAGAATCATTTACCAATCAAAAATTAGGAGTTTGGTCATCTTCTGTAAATTGGAATAATGTGGCCGTTTTGGACGCGAACGGCGACGGTCGCGACGACATGGTTTCCCATGCAAACGGTTCATTGTGGGTCGCCGAATCCACAGGCTCCAATTATGAAACGAGATCCTGGGGCGGCTGGTCAGCGCACGCCGGCTGGCAAGACTTGCAACCGATTGACGTCAACGGCGATGGCATGTCCGATGTCGTTGGTCGTACAAGTAACGGCAGTTGGTGGGTGGCCGTTTCCAATGGCGAGTCGTTCGACAATGCCAAATGGGGGCAGTGGTCAACCAAGGTATCCTGGGATGATGTACTGGTCGCTGACTTCAACGACGACGGCAATCAAGATATCACCGGACGAGCCAACGGAAACTGGTGGGTCGGTGCTTCGGACGGCAACAAATTTACGACAAGTCGCTGGGGTAGCTGGAGCAATAATGTCCCTTGGACCAATGTGACAGCAGCAGATTTCAATGGTGATGGAAAAGACGACATCATTGGTCGCGTGCATCGCAGTTGGTGGCTTGCTGAATCCTCGGGAGAAGCCTTCACAAACAGACTGTGGAGTAACTGGGAAAAAACAAACATCCAGGACCCCTCCGCCATCGGACTCCAACTGTCGACCGCGAATTTCCCACCAAAAATCATCGATCAAACATTTGAAATCGATGAGAATTCAGCAACGGATTCCGTCGTCGGAACGGTAGTCGCGACGGACCCTAATGGCGATCCCCTCATCTATTCCATTGTCGGCGGAACGGGCGTCTCTGCATTCAATCTCGACAATACTGGACAACTCACCGTCAAGGCATCGTCCTTGATCGATCATGAGCAAGCCTCCTCATACACTTTTTTCGTACGTGTCACGGACGGAACAATCCACGATACGGCAATTGTCAGGGTTACGATCAACGATGTGAATGAGGCGCCCTCGATACTAACGTCGAGCCTGGCAATCAGCGCCGGCAGTGCGAATGGAGAAACGGTGGGGACGGTCAATGTCGACGATCCTGACACGAACGAATCCATTGGATACACGGTCACGGGCGGAACAGGAAGCTCTCTGTTTGCATTAAGCGAATCGGGGCTCGTCACGATCGTCGACGGATCTAATTTCACGAGTGGCGACGACTACACACTCATCATTCAGGTAGCCGATGCTGGCGGTCTGACCGACACACAAACTGTCACGGTGAACGTCACGTCAACGGCTGCCGCCAGCAACATCCCCACAGATACGTTACTCGGCACCGATCTCTCCATCATGCCAACTCCGGGTGGAGCCTTAACCGATGCGGGTACGGCAGATGCCATCACGGGGCTCGAAAATCTGGTGGGTCCGTATCTCGGCGATGCACCAGACGCAGGTGCTCAGCAGCAGGGGCTTGGCGAAATCTGCACGGGACCGAGATCATTTACCGATCAACTGGCTTACGGGATCCCCCAAGGCTGGGTCGTAAGCTCGCTTGTGGAGCTTTCGAACTTTGAAGATTTAGGAGCCAACTCATCAGTCACAGAGGGGCGGTTGCTGCTTACCCGATCAACCCCGAAGGCTTACCTGCTTGTAACTTTCGAGTCACATGCGGGAGAAGACCGCTGGACTCGTTATGAAGAAATCCTGTCGGGGAAAGCCCAAGACACTGAGATCACCGGCATCAAGAGATTCCGCGATGGCTTAGCGGGATCTCTCGTGGAACGCGACGGTCGCTTGACGATGGTTGGTGCACGAGTGGACTACAACGGCGTGCTAAAAATCGAAGGCTCCGCTGATCTTGAAAGTAGCCTCGATATTCAGAACGAAATGTTCACGTTCATTCGCTCGCTGTATTATGGCTGGGATCTAAATGCAGACGACACCCCGATCCCTGACCATGGAATCACTTCGGTTGGTGACATCCCGAACGCGTCCACGGCGAATCGGACCAGGGCTGGCGTACTCCACGGAGATGTAACGCTGACCTCCGCAAGTGTGATTTGGGATATTGAGGGTGATGCCAATGAGAATGCGACCGCGTCTCTCCGATATCGACGATCAGGAACATCAGCGTGGCAGGATGGTCTCGACCTTCATCGCATTGTTCATACTGCAACGCCCAAGTTCTCGTCGATTGAGAGGAGTGTCAATCGATTAAGTGGTTCACTATTCAGGTTAGCGCCGGGTACTTCCTACGAGATCAAAGTCACTCTGAAGGATCCAGAAGGTGGCAACTCAACAGCCACGACGACTCTCACCACTCGCTCTGAACCTCGAAACCCAGCGGGTGCGACAGTCTCGGAGGTCTGGAACCTAGAAGAACTTCTCGCATCGACAACCGACATCGTTCTTCTCCATGCAGGAGATTACGGAGACTTCCAAGTCAGTCGCGGAGGAACCGAAGAGAGTCCAGTCACCTATCGAGCTTACGGAGACGGTGATGTCAATTTCTCATATATCCAAGTCAAGGCCGATCATGTTTGGCTTGATGATTTGAATGTCATCGACAAGGGCTTCAGCGGTTACTTCGATGCGCCCGAGCATACCCAGGAAGATGTTGCCATTACGAGAAGTTCGACGCTAAACGCAGAATATTCTGTGACATCTTTCGGCGAAGAATGGTTCATTTCCGACAACATATTTGTCGGCCAAGGTTCGGCAGGTGAGGGGATCGAGTTCCGAGGTCGCGGCCACGTCGCCGCCTTTAATGATATTTCTAAGGTCTATGACGGAATATCATATGGTGATGGCAACATTGACATCCACAATAACGCCATTCATGACAACTATGATGATTCAATCGAACCCGATTATGCCTGGGATAACTATCGGCTCTGGCAAAATCTAACATGGAATTCAGGAGTCAATGGATTCTCTTTCCAACCTGTAAATGGTGGCCCCTGGTACATTTTCCAGAACCAGTTAACCGGCAATTCCTACAATCCATTTAAGGTGCGATCGAGCGAGGGCAGCCGAGTGACTGTCGGAAATACCATCATTTACCAACGGAATATACAGAACATGGACTCGATGTTCCGAAACGATAGTGTATTCGCGAATAATTTCCTTAGAGTTGACTCTCCAAACGGCGACAATTTTATTGGAGATGGCGAGATGCCAAGTCCCATTGAGATGAAGCTTTGGGACTATAATCGTTACGATGTACTTCCATACAAGGTATTCAAGTTTTCCGGCAGTAAGTCACTCGCCGATTTGCAGGCCTTGGGTGTTGAGCTTCACACGCAAATCGTGGGCGATAACGATTGATTAAAGGCACGGTGCTGCCATTGCTTCATTAATCCGGGTCATGCCCCCCGATCGCTTACGTTGAAAATGATCGACGCACCTCCGATGGACAGGGCGCAACGAATTCATGCACCGGGTACTTGCAATTAGCTTTCTTTTTCCGTCAAGTGCCGCCCCGAACCGCGGGATATTCGTACTCAATCGCCTCCGTGCGATCAGCAAAAAATGCACAATTAAGGTCATTAATCCGATCCCCTGGTTCCCTTTTCAAAGATTTTTTAAGCGATACCAAGGCTTGGATTCGGTGCCTCAAGTCGAGGTCATCGACGGGATTGAAATCTTCCATCCCCGTTTTTTCTCAATCCCCTTCACTTTCAAGCTTGTCACCGCGATCTGTTATTCGATCAGCGTTTACCGACTCGCGCGACAAATCCACCGGGAATTCGAATTTGACCTCGTCGATTTACATTGGACGTTTCCCGATCTCCCTGCCGGAAGACTTATCGCCAGTCGCTTCCGGAAAAAACAATTAGTTACAGTACGAGGCACTCCAGCACTGCACTTGAAAGAGTGGGGAAGCCGCAGCTTTCTTGTTCGAAAACTACTTCCGAAATCAGACGCAATTATCACGCTCAGCCAACGACTGAAGGACCATTGCGTGGCAATGGGAGCCCCCTCACAGAGAACGACAGTCATCCGTAACGGAGTTGACGCGGCGAACTTCAACTATCTGAAGATGCGAGATTGTCGTCAGGAACTCGAGCTACCAATTGATAGAACGATCGTACTGGGAGTTGGATTTCTTGCTCGCCGAAAAGGCTTTGATCGTCTTATTCGAGCGATCGCGACGATAAACCGCCCGGACGTGCACCTTTATTTGATTGGCCCTGGCGGAGCTATCACCGTCGGCGGCGACCGTTCTCATGAGCTATGGAAACTCGCGTCAAGCCTAGGCGTCGAAAGCCAAGTTCATTTCGTAGGCGAGGTTCCCAATACCACACTGATCAAATGGTATAATGCCGCAGATCTGTTTTGTCTCAGTAGTCGCGATGAAGGTAGCCCCAACGTTCTGGGAGAAGCCCTTTCTTGCGGATGCCCGAGCGTCGCGACCGATGTGGGTGCTGTTCCCGATATAATGACGAGCGAAGCATTGGGAGTCGTTTGCGAGAACAGTACAGAAGGAGTCTTGAGTGGCCTTCAGACTGCCCTATCCCGAGCTTACGACCGACAACAGATATCTAAAGAAGTCAAGCGTTACGATTGGAAGTGGTGTGCTGACCAGGTAATCAACATTTACGGCCACGTAAATCAAGACGCAGTCTTTTCCGCGACAGACAATCCTAGAAAGTAGCCGACTGCCAACAGAGGTCAGCCAATAGCTTCCGCCTCGGTGAATATAGCGAGGTGGCTCAAGGCGAGTCAGAAATCATCGAATGGTGTAAGTCAGACGACCTTTTTGCCAATCAAAATAGCCTCTCACCGCCGACCACAAATCATCTGGCAAAGCAGGCAACTTCTTCCAATTCCTTTCTTGAAAGCCGGCTGCGACTGCAGATGAGCGATCTCAAGACACCTACTCGCTCACCGTACAAGATCTTGCGAAATCATACCGATGGGTCCGATTCGGCCAGCGGAACCGATTGAGAAAAGTCAGGGAAATAAGATTCATAGAATTGTTGGTAACTACAGAATTCGACAAGATCGCCGTATTCTTCACGGACACGCCCTACAAATTCGCGCATCAAGTTGAATGAATAGTCCCCCATCAATTTTGGGTGGGAAACAGTACTAATCGCCAGGCATTCATGATCGGCATGGGCATCGATATGGTATTGCAAGGTCCTCATCAAATCGTCAACCGTATCAATCAACGTATCAAAGCCCAGCAGCCAAGCTGAACGTGGAAACAGACGCGCAATCTTATCGGTCAATGATGTATTACCATCCATAATCGGTCGTCCTCCTCCTTGATTCGGCTGATGTCCACGGGACAAGAACCGTTTCACCAAAAAGGGAATATTATTCCAAGGAGTCCTGGGACGGGCAGCAATAGGGATCTCGTACAAACCGTCACTCGCTGGCAGATTCAGTATTCCATCAAATCCTAGATACCAGTTGCCGGCATGAGGCATCTGGCGATGGTCAACTTCCCAAAGGTTTGACTTTAGGTGGTTTCCCTTCGCAATGGAACTCTCAATACGAATCCCTTCTGCGTGTAAGGCGGCGACAATCTGCGACGTATTCGGTGAGAGGGAGAAGCCGCCTGCTCGATAGGCAATGCATCGATAGTCCGGGTTCACTCCACCGCAGATCTCATCGAGTAACTGGACGCCCGCATTAATAATTCCGGCAATGTCATGGGGCGACTCTCGATCCGCAAAGACTCCAAGTGAATAGGATTCGGCTGGAACGAAAGATCCGTCAATATATTGGGAATCTAACCAGTGGGGATGGATATGTAACTGAACGTCGTGGCCTTCCCGAATGGCTCGTTCCAGCTGGTTTCGAAACGGAAGAAAGAACCGGTCCGGATCCCAATCTCGGAACTTAATCGCACAGCAAACATCTGAAAACAAACAAACAGGGACCTGAATATCGTTAGCGAGCTCAAGCAGCGCATCGGTCGGCTGGAACATATTCCGCCGGTATGATTCACACGCACCGAGACTGAGTTCGTGGTCGAACGCCAACATCAGGACGATCTTCTTCATGCCCCTCCCCATATATTACAAACGAATTTTAGGATCGGCCTGCCTACGCTCAGAAGATTCAATGGGCCCGATCTTTTCAGCGTTAAAGTCTCCCGTTTCCAAATCATCTTGTTGCTCAACTTTCTTCGAGGACGGTCGCACCAAAAATGCAACACCGCAAAGAAGTGACACCAAAATGAAAACTCCGCGTACAAGCATTTGGTTTTCGGCACCACCTTCCATTCCAACAAGCGGATAGAGTTCTTCAGCGGCAGCATCAGTAAACCCAAGCCCCAAGGGAGAAAGAGGGAGAATTCGCAGTACAGTTACAAGGGGAGTCACTGTCGAGATCGCCAACAGTGCAACTTGCTGTCGCAAGGCTATCATGCCACACCACGCAGCGAGGCAAAGACAAAAGTGGCCAACCATCGACAGCAACAACGCCCCTGTCAGTTGAATTGGATGTTCTCGGTAACGGTCGATTGCCTTGGAGAGTCGATTGATCCTTTGGAGCTCAGGCCACGCTTCGCCTACGTAACGCATTAAACGAAGCAGGGCGAAACTGAGCAGTACGATTACGATGGTCGATACACTCAAGTAGCCAAGGATGCGACTGAAATCGGAAACCTGCTCTCGCAGGGTGTAGAAAACCCCAAACATGATCACCAGGAGCAGTAGTCCCAGAAGGCCAACCACTCGATCAACCATAATCGATGCCAGCCCAGTGGAGAGACAATTCGGGTGGTATTTCCGCAGATAAAGAAGGCGCACTCCTTCAAGGCCTAGCATGCCGGGGATCAGGAGGCCCGCGAAGATGCCTCGGTACCCTAGCCACATCACCTCAGTGAATCTCAACGGGATCTTTTGCGCACTCGTCAACAAGTACCAGCGACTTAGCGTAATCGACATTCCAGCGAATTGAGCGATACCGATACCCAGTACGGCGAGAACTGCCCCCGGGCGGAGCAAACTCTGATAGGACTCCAGATTAAGTTTTCCGGTTGCGATCAACCAGCCAAGGATCGCCAATCCAAACGCCAGCTTAGCGATCATGATCACCGACTTTCGTCGCGTCGAATCACGATGTACTGAGTTCTCAGTCTGGATGCTCATAATTTCACTTGCTGATCATCAACAGGAATACCTGTGGTGACTCCGTTCTGGGCATCTTCACAGGCTTCGCCTAGTGTCGACAACATGCTTGAATTCAGTCTGAGTCGCTATTCCCCAGATTCGAAGCCATCGCTGGCTTGTCGTGATTCCGACGGAGAAGAGCAATCTTTTTCGAAGAAGCTTTTGATAGCGTCGACAACTTTGGCCCGTTTGTCTGCAGTAAGGCCGTGATAAAGAGGCAACCGAATGAGTCGGCCTGCAACATCATCGGTTACCGGCAATGGGACGTCGCAACCGAGTTCACGTCCTTTCGGCGATGAATGCAGGGGAACGTAGTGGAACACAGCATGGATACCGGACGATTTCAGATACGACAAAAGCTGATCGCGCACGGACCTGTCCTTAACGAGCAGATAAAAGAGGTGATAATTGGTCACACAATGCTTGGGAACCACTGGCAACTTCACAACGCCCACCTTTTCAAGCGGGATGAGCTGGCGTCGGTAATCCTCAAAGATCTCTCGTCGGCGTGCTGCAATTTCGTCGAGCAGCTCGAGTTGGCCGTAGAGAAACGCACAAGTAATCTCACTTGGGACATAAGACGAACCGATATCGACCCAAGTATATTTATCGATCTCGCCTCGAAAGAATTGCTGTCGATTGGTGCCCTTATCACGAATGATTTCAGCCTGCTGGAGAAAGCGATCCGCATTGATGCAAAGTGCTCCGCCTTCGCCACAGATATAGTTTTTTGTTTCATGAAAACTAAATGTTGCGAGGTGCCCAATCGAGCCGAGAGCTCGTTCTTTGTAAAATGCATTGACTCCTTGCGCTGCATCTTCGACGACCACAAGATCATGATCTGAGGCAATCTTCATGATCAAGTCCATTTCACACCCAACACCGCCATAGTGCACAGGAAAAATAGCCTTGGTACGATCAGTAATGGCAGCTTGAATGAGCGTTTCATCGATATTAAGAGTATCCGGACGCACATCGACGAATACGGGCTTCGCGCCAAGTCGAGCGACGGCGTTTGCCGTTGAAACGAACGTATAGGACGGCATGATGACTTCGTCGCCTGGCTGCAGATCGCATAGCATCGCAGCCGTTTCTAAGGCAGCCGTACAGGATGGCATCATTAAAACTTTGGAGATGCCATACCGTTCTTCCAATAAGTTTGCACAACCCATCGTAAAATGGCCATCGCCCGCAATATTTCCCAGGGCAACCGCTTGCGCAATATAGAAGAGTTCTTTTCCCGCGATGAACGGTTCGTTAAAGGGTATCTGGCTCATGGTTCCTTGCAGATCACTTCAGGTTTGCGATTCCCAGCAGATAGTCTCGGTATTCCGCGGGTCGTTGCGATGCCAATTCTTCAAGATGGCTGGTCGAAATAAACCCTCGTCGATAAGCGATCTCTTCAACGCACGCGACCTTAAGGCCCTGTCGCTTTTCGATGGTTGCTACAAAACTAGATGCTTCGAGTAACGAATCATGCGTACCCGTATCCAACCAGGCAAATCCACGACCGAAGACCTGAACCGTCAATTCGCCGGAATCAAGATAGGTCCGATTCAGGTCGGTAATTTCTAGTTCACCTCGGGCTGAAGGCTTTTGATTAGAAGCGATGTCCACGACTCGATTGTCGTAAAAATAAAGTCCGGTCACGGCCAAATTGGATTTTGGTTTCTCAGGCTTTTCTTCAATCGACAAAGGCTTCCGTTCTTTGCCAAGTTCTACAATACCAAAACGATGGGGATCGCGAACGGGATAGGAGAACACCGTTGCACCAGTGTGATTACTCTGGGCAGCATCCAATCTTTCCTGTAATCCAGTTCCGTAAAAGATATTATCGCCAAGTATCAACGCAACACGGTCATTGCCAATGAATTCCTTGCCGATCAAAAACGCCTGAGCTAAACCCTTGGGCTCTGGCTGGACAGCATAGCGAATCTTGACACCGAACTGCTGGCCGTCACCGAGCAGGCGTTCGTAGCCATCAATATCGGAAGGCGTCGAGATCACAAGAATATCACGTATCCCAGCAAGCATGAGAACGGACAACGGGTAATAGATCATGGGCTTGTCGTATACCGGCAGCATTTGCTTGCTGATCGCAAGCGTCACCGGATAGAGTCGTGTCCCAGAACCACCCGCAAGAATGATTCCCTTTTTACACCTTGATTCCTCAGACATTTTTGCTTGTCCTACAAGAACAATAATCAGACGTTTCCAAGGCGCTCACGACGATACTTCCCAGAAGTAACTCGCTCACACCACGTTGAATTATCAAAGTACCAATCAACCGTTTTCTTCAGCCCAGTTTCAAATGTCTCGGTCGGTTCCCACCCCAGCTGATCTCGTATTTTCGAAGAGTCAATTGCATAACGCCGATCATGCCCCGGACGGTCTTCGACAAACTTAATCAAGGACTCTCGAGATTCATTACCATCCGGCAATCGTGCGTCGACAGCACCACAAATGGTCGTGACGACGTCCAGATTTGTCCGTTCACAATTACCGCCGACGTTGTACGTTTCACCCGGGACACCTGCTTTGAGCACTTCTCGAATCGCCGTGCAATGATCTTCGACATACAACCAATCCCGCACTTGTAAGCCATCGCCATAGACAGGTAAGGGGCGTCCTTCAATGGCATTGAGTATCATCAGCGGAATCAACTTCTCGGGGAATTGATACGGCCCATAGTTGTTCGAACAATTTGTGATGAGGACAGGCAGACCATAGGTGTGACAATACGCTCGCACAAAATGATCGGAGGCAGCTTTTGAGGCGGAATAAGGCGAGTTCGGAGAATACGGGGAAGTCTCTGTAAAAAGTCCGGTTGGCCCCAGTGACCCAAACACCTCATCGGTTGAAACATGCAGGAATCGAAAGGCTTCGCGTTGCGAGGGCGGCAATTGCAAGCAGTGATGCCGGGCACATTCGAGCAAACGAAACGTACCTACCACATTCGTCTGAACAAATGCATCAGGTCCGTCAATGGAACGATCAACGTGAGATTCAGCCGCAAAATTAACAATGGCCGTCGGTTCATACTTTTGGAGCAATTCCGCGACCAGTTTATCGTCACCAATGTCCCCCTGCACGAAACAATGCCGCTTCTCGTTGCACATTGATTCGAGCGAATCGAGATTCCCGGCATAAGTCAGGACATCGAGGTTGACGACTTGAGTATCTTCTTGTTTCAGCCAACTTCTCACAAAGTTACTGCCGATGAACCCAGCACCGCCCGTTACAAGTATTGTGTCCACGTTTCACTCACAATCATTTCTTAGGAGAAAAAAGAAGATCAGCTGTCCGCATGACAATGGGTAATTCACTTTTTCAATTTGGCAACATTTCGTCAAAACGATACAAACGCACAGTCGCTTCACGTGGAGTAAATAAGGCGAAATCTAATCTAAATTCCTCAATCAAGGTGAACTTATCTGGATCCTCAACCGCAACCAGAGTCGCGAGTCCCATATCTGACGTTCGGTTGTCGTGAGTCGCTACCGAAGAGGAACTCATCAAGAGATATCGACAGCGTACAACGGCTCCACCGAGCCAACTTCGGAGAAGTCAAAAGTAACAAGGCAGCAACGACTAAATTCGGCATTGAAGAGTTGAGAAGCCAGGTCATCATCGGACGAGGAGAGTCCATCTTCATCACGGAATTCCCCGCACGATCGAAGGACCGAAGGAATTGGCCACGCACAGGGGCAGTTTACGCCACATCCTGATCGCCAGCTGGTATTTCGGATTCTCGGGCCGCAACTCCTGCATCTTCTCGGAGGGCGAAAAATACTGCCAAGCGGCATGCGTAGGCGTAGCTCCCCACTTCACTTTAAATTTATAGGTGCTGCCGCCAATGGTGCTACGCCCGAAGTCAAATACAGGAGTCCCATGTTCAGTCGCTCTCTGAATCAGTTTCCAATACATCCACGAATTAGCAGCGGTCGAGCGATATTCCTTCAGACATGAAGCACTCGGAATTTCAGTTAGCGCTGAAAAATGAATTGCCAACGCGGATGCGACGGGAGTTGCATCTTTGCGGACGACGCAGAATTCTGCCTCTGGAAAACCCTCGATGATTTCCTCGAAGAAGAGTCTCGGATAGACCGGCGTCCCCAGATCGCGCATGTTGCGGGAAAAGACCTTGTAAAATGCTTTGATAAGATCGTGTCGTCCGAACTCGATAGACAGCTTATTTTTTTCACCTTTTCGAACTTGAGTGCGGACCACTGATCGAAGCTGCTTCCAGATTTCTTCTTCACCTCCTGAAATGGGCAGACGCAATTGGGATTTCTGGACTCCAGGCTTGACCAACTCGGGCAATTCGACAGGATCTTCGCTGCGCAACTCGAGATGGCGTACATCAAGTTCCCGAGCAAGTTCGATGGCACGAGTCACAAGTGAGTTTACCGTATTAGGATCATCCGCAAGAACGCCAGCCCAATTCAGGTAAGGAAGGCTCACGAGAAACTTGCCGAAGAGGACACTTTTCACAAAAGCCAATGGCAGGATCCCAATCACTTGGTCCAACTCATTGCGTGCCTCAACCATGTACACATCATGCTTCAATCCGCGTTGAAACACAGGCAGCCAGCGAGGATCACAATGGACCGCAGGAATACCTCGGCTCGTGGAAAAATCACGCCAACTTTCCTGCTGGTGTGAAGTACCAGAACCAAAAATGGTTGCGATCTTCATCGACGACGGTTCGCGGCCGGAAACCATGAGGGCGTTATTAATCCTATTATCCTATTCACAATTAATTCATGCATGGATAGCTTGAATAATTCGCGTCTTAAGCTGATTTCGTATCCAAGCATTATGGACTTTTGAGCGCAATCGCTTGGAGGTTTCCTGCAAATTCTTGTTGAGTCTGGAAAGTTGGTGCCGCACCATCATTGCTCGAAAGATCCGGACGGAATTTGCCTCGGGCATTCCATATCCTCGAAGTATAGCCTTTGACCAGGCGGAAACCGGGTATCGTTTCCAGGGAAAGTACATTCCCAACAACTCCAAATGATGGATAAAATAAGATAGGTCGAGCAAGCGGTGATCCAAGCCGCAGGAGGCGAAGTCAATCGGGGTCAGAACACCATTTCCCCAAATGAGATTACCGGGACCATAGTCTCCGTGGGACACGACCCTACAATCTGCAGCATCCTCTTTTTCCGAATCCTCCAACCAATTCATCAAATGACGTCGAGTCGGTTCGTCGGGCCACGGATATCCTTGCTGTCGAATCCGATCCACTCGAATGTCACAATAATCGACTAAAGAGGGCGGTCGACTGGCGCGCTCCGCAAACGAAATGCTACCAGGATCGATCGCCTGAAGTTTCGAGAGCCATTTGCCAGCCAGAAAAGGCGGAACCGCAACCTGACTGCGCCCCTTTGAAAAGAGGCTGTAAAGATCCTCACCTGGAACCTCACGGGTAATAATCTTCGCCGACTCCAATTGGTAGTCCACAAGCCTGAGCTTTCCGAGTCGCGGACCAAAATCTTTTGAGATCTGGATTTGCTCGAGCAAAGCCACTTCTTCCGCCAAGTGTGTTTTCACGAGTTCCATATTGTCACGACCGCCCCATGGTAGATGGTGTTTGACATACACCATCTCGTCACCGAGAGATTCTCGACTCACTCGACTGAAAGTGCGATGTTGCACCGCGTTATCAGCTTTTTCGTCTGCCGAACTTTGCATAGCCGGGTTCATGATTTCTCAACTCTCTCGTACACCATGATCTCTGGTATATGCCTTCGATTTTCCGGCATTCCAAAAAGCGGTCCTAACAGAGGGTAAAAATGTTCACGTTTCTTGTAGCCAATCGTCCCTGCTTCAAGGTCTGAAAAGAAATCAACGATTGAATCTCGCAAAGGTGACTCCTGATGTTTCTTGTTTTCCATCCACGACCGCATAAATGATTGTGGCACGAGGATATATTTTGGGTTGCGGTCGTCCAACTTTTCAAAATGCTCGGTGGAGGTAATCTGAAGATCACTTTCTTTGGGTGCTTCGTCCTGGTTAACAATGACGTTTACCCAATTGTCATAGAGTCTCGGACATTGGGTTCGATATCCGTAGGATTCGATGAACGCTCCATGATCGACATTGTCGGCGAACCATTGTTCAGTCTGATATCGTGTGTCGAACATGAATAGGCAATCGACGGCATACCCATTCAACGCAATCAGCGTCGCAACGGTCGCCACGCAACCTTTCCTGAGCCAGGTCAACTCTCGACCAATCCAAATACTGGCGAGCATTTGTCCTCCAAAGACTGCCAGAAAAAAACACAAAGGCATATGACTTCGTTCTTTTGCGCTGAGCCCGGAACCAGGAATGTAAATCGTAAAGACGTAATAGCTGATGAGTGGGATCAGAATCACCCAGCATTCGCGTCTACTCCGAAGCGCAACCAATCCCATTCCCATCAAACAGACGGGAATGCTGATCCACCCCAGACAAAAAGGCATGATTCTTGCCAACTGGTAGACTCGCCCCAAGGAAAAGACGATCTCCTTGTTAAAATTCGTCTCAATCGTGACTTCAGGATTTCCTATCCCGAGGGCCAATTTCACGTGATTGACGAAGCCCGATGGATTCCAGATGATGTTTTCGGCGAGAATGAAGACGAGGACAAACATCCCTAAGGCATAGAGATGTCGTTTATCCGCCACACTCTTCATGATCCCGCCGATATTGAGTCCGTAGGCCCGCTTCGCAAGCGCGACGACCAAAGGCAAAGGCATGAGTACATAGGCGCCGTAAGCATAATCTTTTGTTGCGGTAGAAACTGCTGCGAAAACTGCCAGCCAGAGATAATATCGGAGTTCAAACGTCTGGATCGCTCGAACATAACAATAGACACCCGCACTTAGCCAAAATAACATTGGTACGTCGAGAGTCTCAGTATGGACGTAGTAGACGATCGACGGTGCGAACCCCAAAATGATTCCAGAAAAGACAGGCGATGCGTCTGGAAAAAGAGCCCGACTGGTCTTCATCACAAAAAACACAGCCCCCATCGCCATAACGCATGACACACTTCGAGTGATAAAAGCGAGGTGCATGTAGATCGTATCGAAATCTTGGACCCCGTAGGGATATCCAGCTCCCATATCCAAACCATCGAGGTTGCCGGCTACTTTTTGGAAAACCATGTAGGGCCCTTGGAATAGCAGCAGGACAAAACGATGGAAATCAGGATAAGGAGTGTGCCAGCCAGTATTCCAACCATCCAAGATCACCTTTTTTGCAAATACCAGAGGTACCATCGGATCACCATCGGCACCCCACGTGACATCTTGGTTCGGCAATCCGTGGCCAATCTGCAGAAAGTAGGCAATCGCGAGAGCAATAAATAGGCAGATCAATCCGCTTCGACTCGCCCCACGACCCGTAAGCTGAGGGCGTTCATTCAAGTCTGCGGCAGTCTTACTCATCGTGTTCTTTCTTTTCGGTAAAGTGATTTTCACTTTGATGATACGAGACAATTAAGGTTGCGTATCGATCTCAGACGACTCATGACGAGATGCACTAAGGACTCGTCGCAACTCGATTGGAAAGTCCGTACAAATGCCATCAACACCATTCTGTGTTGCACGGAGCGCAGCCTTAGCTGGATGAGACTTCCTGAAGTGGAACCAAACAGTTTTACCAGCCTTTTGAGCAGCGAGGATCTCATCGACATCGGGGACAAAATTTACCCAGAATGCATCAACATCACCTCGGTGAATAGCGCGATGCCAATCTTCTTTGTCTTCCAGATTGATCCCTCGAAACCGTGTTGTCGCCATCGCCGTTTTGACGAGAGGGTTCGCCTGCTTCAGGCGACGATTCGCCTCCTCGTCCATGCCAAAGCATAATATCTGCGAGAGCATTCCAGCCTCCTCGGCCTGACGCACTATCTTTTCTTCAATGCCGGGTGAAATCGTTTTGAGGTTTACCGCGATCGTAGTCTCTCTTGACTGACGTTCCCGGATACACGCAAACACCTCCGACAACATCGGTATTTCCTCGTCAACAAAAGCAGATTCATACCAACTTCCCGCATCAAGCGATTTGATTTCGTCGAGTGACATATCGGCAATCGCACCTGAACCATTAGAAGTCCGATCAACCGTCAGATCATGAATCACCACAAGCTCTTTGCTTTGACATTCGTAAACATCGAATTCAACATCGAATTTCAATTCAACGGCAGCGGCAAATGCGGCAAGAGTATTTTCGGGCGCAGCTTCATTCAATCCACGGTGCGCCATAATGGCGGGATAGCGATCAGCGACATCCGTTTTTTTTGAAAAAAATCCCAGCAAGACAAGCAACACAACCGCAATCCCAATCACAGCAATTGCGGAGAATAGAATCCTGTTGAGTGAGGAATGAGTTTGCCTTAAATCGACCATGGGTAATAAAGAGACCGAATGAACGTAAACCAATCATCTTGAACAGACTCAAGCCCTTTCAGGGGTACTCCCCCCACGATTGAAAGGACACCGCCAGCATCCACTCGCGCGCCCACGAATTGGGCGACTCGCCTCCCCTTAATCGTCGTTGGATGGACTTTCGCGGCAAGTCCGTCGCGAAAATCGACTCGAGGCACGATGTTTTTCTGGCGTTTTTCATTCGCCATATATTGTTCAAACATCTTCCACTTTTCGGATGCACTGTGAGGTGTAAAGGTAGCGACCAAGAAAGACTGCTTGGCTTCGTTGACCAAAATAACTCTCGTGCCTGGCTTTATGCGTGGTGCACCCAAGCCCTGATACGGTTTCAATGCGGCGGGCAGTTCTCGCGTCCAACCGGTGGGAACACCGAAGGCAAGCTGCGGTACGAATTCACGAGGTCCCGTCCACGGAATTCCTAATCCCAGTTGAAAAGCTCCAATGTCAGGTGCTTTGTCAAGAAATGGTCCCACGAGATTTGCCAACCCAGTTATGGCGTCGCTCGTCCCTGCACCGTCAAGTGTTGCGCCGGGTAAGGGAAGAATCGGACGTGGTGTACCAGCAACCAGATCACCCGGAATATTGCTCGCCGAGCGTCGAGCGAAAATCACATAGCCGTGCCGTTCATAACCGATCTCCCGCAGCGATTTCAAATTAAAGACTTTGTTCAATTTGACAATCTTATTCGGCACAACGTCATATCGATTGTAATCCCACAATCTCATTTTGAGCGGGTCAACTTGCTTACCGTAGCCCAAATGCCCATCACCATTTGCCTGATAAACGCACCACAAGTTATTCGCGAACACACCATCAGGATGAAAAAAACGGTCGAAATTCTGGACGGCCCGTTGAGCCACAACGGTATTTCCCACAAAAAAACGGGCTCCTTTTCCAGACCTAAGTTTGATTGGGTTATACGTGTTTCCTGTGATCTGATTCCTAAGCAAGTACCAAGGTCCACCTTGGATTGGCTGAAATGAGATACCGTTGTGCCCGGCGTTCCAGAACCGGTTTTCCCAGATCCGATAGTTGTCCCATGCGTAGTCGGGTTCAATCGAATCGTCAGCTAAGTCGTGGACGGCGTTATTGTGAATGTCAATGTTTCGCTCACCATACGAGATCCCATCAAACACATTTGAGATGTCATTAAATCCAGCAACGTGGCCGCTACCACGAAACTCAATTCCCTCGCCTCGTTTATTCTTGCCACTCAAAACACAATCAGACACAAACCATTCTTCGCCCCAAGCATTCACAGCATACTCTGCTTCACTCACTACCAAACGAGTCAGTGATACGCGCTCTTGAATTTTATCTGGGAGATCAAAATATCCACTGACACCACCTCCCACCACATTGAAGCCATCGAGCCACACATCATCAGTGAGGATTCTGATACCAGAGAATTCCACCGTTCCGTCTTCAAGGGGACGGTATAAAATCGGATTTCCCGGGGCACCCCCGGTGCTCACACGCCATTGCCCATATTTACCAGGCTTAAGCAGCACAACATCGCCGGGTTGAAAAATATTTTGTTTAGCCACCAGATCATCAGCATTGCGAACAATGATAGGTTCTCGACTCGGACGAACCACTGGTACATATCGTGTCATCGTTGTTGTTAATGCTTGCGTGCCTGCAACATCAAGTTTGACATCGTATTCCGTCCCGGGGGATAGGCCGAATATCGAACCAGCATATCTGCTCAGCTGCCGCTCGCTCCCCGATGTTTTTTCTTTCCCAGAGTATTGAACCAAAGCGGGAGTAACCGCATCTCTCCACTGCTCTTCACCCGATCTGCGGAAACTCAAACGCACCTGAGACGTAGAAACAGGATTATCAATATCACAAATGATCGACAAACAGGTGACTGTCGGATCCACTTGGATCTTGAGCGATTTGTGATCGGCCGCATCACATATTGCCTGCCAGGCCACGAGGTGGAATAACAGACAAATCATTCGAGTCACACCGCGCTTCAGGGGCGAGTAAGAAACCGGCATAGTCATTCCCCCAACCGTCTATCGAAAAGCAACAGAACTTCATACACCGTCCTTTTCAGCCACTCGGGGTCGTTTCCCCGATTTCTCAAACGGTGTGCCACGTAGACAGCCCAAGCCGCAACCACAAGACTGGAAATGGTCTCAGCGGGAACCTTAAGTTCCTTGAAATACTGTTCGATAGGCAAAGGCGAAAAAAATTCGACAATTTTACCATCGCAGACCAACTCGAGTGACTTCCAACCACGACTCTTGTCTTGCATCAAACGATAGCTAACGACGAGCGTTACCCAGTCATGCAGTGGGAACCCAGCAGTATCAAAGGTTTCCCAATCGAAGATTGACTGAATTTCGCCCTGCCCACCACAAAAAACGTTACCTGTTCCAGCGTCCCCGTGTGTCCAGACGAGCGGTATTTCTGAGCCCAGTAAGTCGTCGGTCACTCTCCTAATGAGGTTATCACAAAGGTGGCTCGAATTCACATCAATATGTTTTCGAATGGCTGCAAGCGATCCCGTTACTTTATGCAACTGAGCTTCATCAATTGGAACGTATCGAGCGGTTGATGCATGGAACTCAAGCAATGCCTCTCCGAATGCCTTGGTCACGATCGATTGATCCGTGACATCGGGCATCCCGTAACCATGGGCGGTTTCCACATAGAATTGTTGCTTGCCGACCTCCCCGATCGCCAACGGCCTGGGAATAATACGTTTTAGCCGTGAAGAAATGCGATCATCACCATGAATCACCTTCAAGGCCTGCGCGTTCCGAGCATCGGTTTCCTCAGCCTGGGTTCGAAACGGCATTTTGACAACAATCAGACGAGGCTCTTGAGCATGCCGTTCGACAATCGCTACGATTCTTCCGGAACGCCTTGTTTCGACGCGTCTAGGGAGCAGAGGCTGTGATTCCCCAAGCATCTGTTGAGTTTCAGCAATGATCTGTTCAAGGTAACTTGGCCTGTGAGTCGTCGGGCTTCCCTTACGACCGATGATGGAAAAAGCGGGTGTGAAAGCGGACATCCCAGCCAATTTTGTTTTCAAACGCTGTCGCCACGTGCTGGCTCGATGAGGATAAAGCCACTGCAATTTTCGGTGATATTTGTGCGTCCCAACATCGAGCGCGGTCACTGGATTGCGACAAGTTGGATTCAAACCGAGCACGTCAACAACACCCAATCCCCCGTCACTCAACATCTTTCGGTATTGAAACAGTGTCAGCGGACTTATCGGTAGATGTGGCGATTCGTTCAGAGTGAATCGGGCCAGCCAGGCAGGGTTCTGCGCGAGGACATAACAACGCCCGGCATCTCGCAACAAGCCATTTATTTGTTGCCAAAAAGTAAGTGCCTTCAGCTGTTGATGAGGGAAACTGGCGCTATCCACAATCACGAGATCGAAGGAATCTTGACCAACAGGCAGTTTGGAAATCTCTTGTCCGTGCAAGATCTGCAAACCTGAATCGGAGCCTGGCTTCAACAATCGGCTCAATCTCTGGGCACGATCCCAGGACGGCTCCACAACCACGACCTGCTGATAAAAGCGATTCATCATGCGTGGTACGGCACCGGCACTACACCCTAACCACAAGGCTCGGGTGTCGGTCTCGTTCCCCACCACGAGTGTTGTCAGCATTCCCCTTTCGTCGAAGAATTCCTCAAACACGTGCGAATTTTCACGCGAGAGCTCTAAAGGATCGTCTGATTCGGATGCGAAATCAATGCGCCCGGCGTGTTCATCGACTGTCTCAGGTTGAGTCAAAAGGACATCGTTGATTACCGGCAACTGCAGCTGGCAAGCCACACACTCAATTGCCTCGGTCTCTTCGGACATGCCATCTCCGCAGGCGGGACAAACCCAGGGAAGCCATGCGACATTTGTGTGCGAATACTCGTTCACGTCAGGAAAGGCAGTCTGTCTTCAAGGATGCAGCGTTAACGGTTGATCGAGATGATACGGTGTGCAGCTCGTCTCAATCCTGTATAGAAATCGAGTCCCACGGTCTTTCTAACACACGACTTTGCTAATTCAAACGCTTGCAACTTTCGCACGGTCGACTCACAGAACGTTTTCTGAAAGGCATCGAGGTCCAGGTTGCGACGAATTTCGAGCCGAGGAATTTCCATGGAATTCTGGCCGGTCTGAAAGACGCCTACCTTGCAGGTGGTCACGCTACGATAGCCGCACTCTCGAGCCTCATGAATTACGGTCTTTTTGTAATGCCCTCCTGGAATCGCCAAGTCCAAGACGGGCTTTTGAATGATCTCTTCCAGACGTTTTTTTGAATCCGCTAATTCATACCGCATTTCGTCTCGGCTCAATTGCGAAAGAAACCGATGTGTCATCGTGTGCGAACCGATCTCCATCCCCTGCTCAGACATTTCTCGCAACTGATCCGAGGTGACATATTCGGGGTTCTTATCGACCTCTCCAGCCACGATGTAGAAGATGGCAGTCAGTCCTACGTCGATCAATGCGGGCATTGCCAGCGACCAATTACTCTTGTGCCCATCATCAAAGGTCAGAACAACCTGCTCACGATCTTGAGCTTGGCTCTGGGCCAACATCTCTTCCAACGTGATCACGGCGGTCCCTCTTGCAAGAAGCGCCTTCAGTTGATCGCGAAACGCAGTTTCCTTGACCACGATGTTAAGATCCGAGGCATCGACTGAACTCGCAATCGGTTCAGCTGCAGAATCAAGACCGTGATAGAGAAGCAGGTAGGTCGTCGCCATCAACTTATTGAACTTTCCGCCATGCAGGACTTTGGGAGCGAGCCAGGAACACGAAGAATCCACAAAGTGATCCAACGTTTGCCATCACAAAGTAGAAGGGCACGGAGGCCACCTTTAGTGAAATCTTGAATCGTTCTGCCAACGCTCCGACACCTGCAATCAGATAGAAGGCGCACTGCAGCGCAAAGAAGACCGCAAAAAATCCCCCACGAGAAATCAAGAATGCATTCGAGACAAACGTGAGTATTAGAAACCAAGGGACCATCACAGGGCTCACGCAATGCGACACAAAGACGAGCCAACGTAACGGAGGCCAGGGGAAGAAAAGCGACTTGAAGCGGGCAAAGATCTGATATCGCCCGGCTTGCCCTCGTACTTTTTGCCAGAAAAACCGCTCAATCCCTTCAATGGCATCACCGCGTATGACCGCTTCGGGATCATAAATAACCCGTTTCTTCTGTTGGACGACGCCGAGTGCAACGGCAACATCATCATTGATCGTCGAGGAATCGGGATAGGGAAAGAGAGCCTTTCGGCAGGCATAAATGGTTCCATCGCACTGGCATACCGAATGCAATCGACTTTCGATCCGTTGCAACCAGCGTTGAAATCGCCAATAGACACGTGTTCCCAGTCCGATTCCGGCACCGCCTTGATTATAGATATGATTTCCAGTTACGGCACCAATTTCTGGATCTGCAAAGTGACGGACTAATTTCGTCAACGCATCTTCATCGAACAGCTCCGAAACATCTGAGAGCACAACAATTTCGTTATCAGCCTCCTTGACGAGATCATTAACAACGGCCATCTTTCCGCGACGCTGTTGAAACGGAAGCAGGCGAACCCCCTTGTTCTCATACTCAGCGACAATTTCATTCGTTCGATCACTCGAGCAATCGGAACCGATGATGATCTGCAGAGACTCTGCAGGATAATTCAGACTGAGGCAGTTTTCGATTTTTGCCTTGACCCATTCTTCTTCGTTGTACGCCGCCATCAGTAACGAAATCGACGGACGATAGTCATTATCGTATGCACTGGCCTCTCGTCTCGAAAACCAGCTCAACACGAACAGCACAAGTGGATACCCCAAGTAGGGATAAACCACCAGGGCTAACGAAATGACAAACAAGATTTCCATTAGTTCTTACCTACAGCTCAACGATGGCTGACCGTCTAAAGAGGGCTGGTGACCTGTGATTTGGCCCAAAATATTTCCATAACGTTGTGACATCGAATCCACATGATGGTGCTCGATCACATGTTCTCGTGCGCGTTTGCCTAAATCAGTTCGCAAGTCATTGGACTGCAACAACACCTGACACTGTCGCGCCAAGTCTTTCGGGTTACCCGCTTCAAATAACAAACCTGTGCCGGCAGGGATCAACTCACGGACTCCGCCCACATCACTTCCCAAGACAGCCCGTTCCATGGCCATCGCTTCCAGCGGTTTGAGGGGAGTCACGAGTTCCGTATTTCGAGTCGATACACGCGGATAAACAATGACATCCATCAAGGAATAATAATCGAGGATTTTATCACGACTAACGTGTCCGAGCATTTGACCTTGGCCACCAAGTCCAAGCTCGTCCATCTTTCGTCGCAGCGATTGTTCCGCTTCACCACCACCAACGATGAGGAATTGCATCTCTGGTACTTGCCGTGCTAGTTCAATCATTCCAGCGAGAAAATCTTCGAGTCCTTCCCAGAGAAACAGTGAACCGAGAAACCCCACAACGGGCTTACCCGATAAGCCAAGGCTTTGAGCCAATTCAATGTTTTTGGACTGTGGACTGAATTGAACTGGATCGACAACGTTTGGAACGTGGACGATTTTCGCAGGGTCGACACCTCGTTTTTCAAGATCAGTTTGCAGAGCCTTGCTGATGATGACAGCCGTATCGGATGATTTCGCGACACGAGTCTCCAGCCCCCGACTCAACCGATATCGGAGCGATCTAGGCCCAAACTTTCCTCGGTCGACTCCCGCATCCTCCCAGAATCCGCGAATCTCGTAGACCATTGGGAGACCGAAGCGTCGGGCAACCTTTTTCGCCGCCTGCCCCCACCAACATGGTGAGTGTGCATGAATCACCTGCGGTCGTTCAGTTTCGACGACTCTCGCAAGATGTCGCTCCATCAACTTAATCTGATTCCAGTCGCGCAGCAGGGGAACTTTTCCTTCGTAGAACTCCTGTATGCGATAATAGGAGACATCATCGATTCGATCGGGAAAGCCACCATCGGAGACTTCCTGACGAAAGGATGTAGCAACCACCGTTTCGCACCCAAGCTTTTGCTGACTGCGTAAAATATTCAAACTCCGGACCGTGTACCCGCTGATTTCCGGAAGCGAATGATCGAGGACATGTAGGATTTTCACGATTAACTTTACAAGATTCCAGGCTCGAAACCCAAGTTCATTACGATAGCGTCGCAGCGTCCCGTCTTGCGGACTGTCTAAGCGAACTTACCGCGATATTCTTGAATGGCAGATGAGGACCGGAGGTGTACTCATAACTCACCGCAAGCGCGACCCACCATAGAATCCATTCCGCATCCAACGTACTTGAAAAAACAACTACAACTAACTGTGTCACGATTACAGCCTCCAAACAATTTCCCATGAAGGCAGCAGGGTCATCACGACGTTCATGAGCCTTTCGCAGACCAGCCCGAAGTCTCAGCCACGCAATAAACAGCATGAAGCAAAAGACGGCCATCCCCTGCACTCCCCAACTGGCGGTCACGTCCAAATAGCCATTGTGAACGGCTCGATACTGAGTGTACCAAGCATGATCCGACTCCAGTCTCATCAAATAGGACACGCCCAGGTCACTCGTAAACGCAACCTCATAGCCAGCGCCGAGTGGATGATCTGCGATAAGTTGCATTCCAGCTCGCCAATAATTCAATCGACTGTCCGCAGAAACATCTCGTTCTTCGGCTTTATTGAAGACGGTCATGAAACGTTCGAGCGCTCTTGACTGGTGCTCTTCTCCCATCACAACAAATGCTGCCATGATCGCCAGAACGCAAGAGACAATGGCGTATCGGCGGGCGACTCCCCGAGCGGACACAATAAAGCAAGTAGCGGCACAGAACAACGACAGGAAGGCAGCGCGACTAACGGTCCGCAGCACCACCTCAAGTGACATGCAGGCCAGCAGCGCAGCAATCGCTTTAGTGCGAAGCGTCTCTCCAAAAAACACGAAGTAGCCACCCAAACAGATGGCAATACAGAAGAGACCTGCCATCTCATTCGAACCGACAGCCTGAGGAATGCTAATCCTATTCAAACGACTATCGTCATAAGACCCCGCGTCATTGAAAATAACCTCATAGGCAACGTACGCAGACAGGCTGACAATTGCCATTGCAAAGATCTTTAAGTCAAAACGGTCACGCAGAGAAACGAGCAAGCAAACTAGCAGAGCTAATTGCTTCCACGTCAGCTGCAAACCATACGCACTTCTTTCCGGATTGTCTGCGAAAAAGTAATGCACAAGGGTCGCATTCACACAGAAAAGAAAGTAGCAACCGATGATTGGCGTAACCTTATCCGACCAGCCGTCAGGGAACTTCCGACCATCGACAAAACAAGCGATTGCAAAGACTGCTGCCGCCATAAAATTCCAGCGCATGCCGAAAGCTTCAAAGGGATCGCCAAACCACCAATAAGCAGGACTGAGATAAACCGTCATCAGGTAGACAATAATCCCCCAGGAAGACCTCTGAAAACTCATTGCGAGGGAGCCGCAAAAAGCAGTCAACCACAGAAGACTTGTAATTCCCACGAGACCTTACTGCCTTTCCAACTGCTTCGTTGCCCAGAGAGCTTGATACAAATCTGTATAGTTCTGAATCATTTTCGAAAATCCGTACACCTGAACTGCTCGTTCGCGGGCTTTCTCAGAAAGTCTTGATCGCAGGTGCTGGTCTTTGGAAAGTTTCATGACTGCGTCGGCCAGCGCCTGGTCATTCCCGGGCTGAATGAGAATTCCGGAAGAACCACTATCCAATAATTCGGGACTGGCTGCGACTCGAGTGGCAACCACTGGTAATCGACAAGCCATCGCCTCGAGGACGGCATTCGACATACCCTCACGGTGAGTGGAATTCGACAGGAACACATCAAGGGCATGCAAGAATGGTCGCACTCGTTCCAATTCGCCCAAAAAGTGAACCTTTGAATTGAGATTCAAATCATCAACGAGTTGTCGCAATTCACCAGCAAGCTGTCCACCACCAGCCAGTGCCAGATGAAAGGGAGCTCCACTCTCAGTTGCAATAGCCAGCGATCGAATAGCGCCAAGATGGTTCTTGAAGGGCACGAAACGAGCCACCATGCCGACCATCACTCCATCGACTGGCAACCCTAGCTGGCGTCTGGCGTCTTCCTTTGAATGATGGCTTGGAGAAAAAAAATCGGAATCGACACCGTTAGGAATAACCTGAATTCGTTCCTTTGGATAGCCAATCGTTTCGAACATTCGACTGGCCAAGGCATCGGAAACGGCAAGTACCTGATCAACTCTTCGCCAAGCCAATTTCTGGGCCCATACTTGGCGTGGTTGATCATAGATCATCCCATGCTCTCCGTGGACAACGACAGCAGTACCGCACAGCTTTGCAGCAACAACCCCTTCGATCAATGTCCCCCAATTATGTGAATGGAGAATATCGATACGCTGTCGCTTCAAAAGTCTTGCAAGTCGAATCGGCAAAATGGGATCATTCCCCACTCTTTTCGCAACATGAAAGACATCCACAACCTGCTTGTCAATCCGTTCCTCCATGGCGCCACCAGACTCAAAGGTGCAGATTGAACTTTGGAACCTCGACTGCGGGAGATTATGGCAAATGTTAATGACGCCATTTTCCATACCGCCTGTACCTAGCTTCCCTACTAAATGCATCACACGTATTGTTCGTCGGGAAGAATGATTCATGGTTACCGAGGGCGGAGCTAATCTCATCGTGACATTGGCATGACTTGGCATTTAACCAACAGTGGAAACAAGGCCCGATTTATCAGGACAACAATCACCCATCGCGTAGTTATACCAGCGAACGAAAAAGAGAAATTTCCAAAGTAAATCAGATCGATCACGACGCCCATCAAAGTGTTCCTTGGCAAATGCCTTAAGGCTCGCCTGATTGAAAAACTCAAGGTTCATCACACTTTGATCGTGTAAAGCCTCTTCCAACATGGGCTTCAGATCACTTCTTAGCCAAGAATAGAGTGGAGGCGAAAAACCACGTTTCCGAGTTTCTCGAACCCTCGGCGGCAATTCATTTTCATAGGCGTCTTTCAGGAAAACCTTCCCTTCCTGTCCGCGAACTTTCCAGTGATGCGGCAATCGCATTGCAAATTCAACCACGCGGTAGTCCAAGAACGGCGATCGCACCTCCAACGAGTGAGCCATACTCATCCTGTCCACTTTCACGAGAATATCATCGGGCAAATAACTTGCCAGATCCAAGGAGGTGTATGGAGACAGTTCATCTCGCTCGTCTCCATAATCTGCAAGAAGCGATTTCATCATACTCAACGTAGACGAACCGCTCCATTGCTCAAAGAAATCACGAGACAGGATCTCACGCGTTTCCAACTCACGAGTATCCACCACAAAGAATTCGTGATTATCCATTCCAAGACTGCGAAAGTATCGGCGGCCGGGAGCGAACGAGGGCAGACACTTGTGAATACAATTGCCGACGGCTCCCAAGCTTTTGCGAGCCAACCAGGACCGTTGCCGACGTGCGAGAATATTCATGTACCTTCGGTAACCTCCGAAGGTCTCATCACCTGCATCCCCGGCAAGAGCAACGGTAACGTGCTGTCTTGTGAGCTGAGAAACATAGTAGGTGGGAATCGCGGAACCGTCGCCAAACGGCTCATCAAAGTAGCTCACCAACTCATCAAGCACGCTCACGGCATCGGGCTTAATCATTAATTCATAATGATCCGTGGCATATCGCTCAGCGACTTCGCGAGCGTAGACAGCCTCACTCAGATCTCGATCACCAAAATCAATATGAAAGGTTTTGACAGGCTGCTGGCTTACTTGAGCCATGAGCGCAACCACGATTGAGGAGTCCAACCCGCCGCTCAGAAAAGCTCCCAGGGGCACATCGCTCCTCAGCCGAAGTTTCACTGCATCAAGAAGTAATTCTCGAAACTCTTCGACTGCGACAGAATACTCCAGGCCAGGATCAACCGCCGCCTTTGGACTCCAGTACCGTCGAATATCAAGTTGATCCCCCTCAACAATCAATTGCGATCCAGGCGACAACTGACGAACGTCTCGATAGATCGATCTCGGATGAGGTACGTAGCCAAGAGTGAAGTAATGATAGACCGATTCGCGATCGATGTTCCGTGAAACACTAGGAGACTTGAGCACGCACTTCAACTCGGATCCAAATATCAATCCAGCATCAGTCCAGGCATAGTAAAGAGGTTTTTGTCCCAGTCGGTCACGGGACAGAATGAGTCTACTCTTGCGAACATCCCAGATGGCAATGGCAAACATACCATTCAATTGATTGACAAAATGATCACCGTATTCTTCATACGCATGAGCAATCACTTCCGTATCGCTACTCGTTTGAAAATGATGCCCCTTTCGAATCAATTCCTTCCGAAGCTCTTTAAAGTTATAGATTTCGCCATTAAAGACCACCACCACGGACTTGTCTTCGTTATAGATAGGTTGCGCGCCCCCCTCTAAGTCAATAATACTTAGTCGGCGCATCCCGATCCCAACGCTGCCTTCGACATGCATACCCTGGGCATCAGGGCCACGATGCACGATCGCGTCACACATCTCCTGAATGAGACTGTGTTGAGCCGGTTGCTCAGAACGCGTTAGACAGACTCCACAAATACCGCACATAAAAATCTTCTAACGAACTTGAGTCACCTCAAGTTACAGATACCCCCATTGCCTCATTCCATCACCACAGATTTCTTGAATGGTTTCGATATCGGAATCTCGAAGAATCCCACTCTTCCAACCACCGGGGCCTGCGGGCTTATAGTCACGCGTCGATGGCGGACTTGCTTGACTATCACAAAGCTGAGTCAGTCGATCTCGATCGCATGCGATATCCAATTGTTTCGCCGCATCCACAATACAACCTATCTTGTCTTCACAAAAATCCTCGTACCGAACATAGCAGACTCCGGAAGTCTTCTGGCTTTGCTCCAAGAATATTGCCCACCTTCTCGCGAGTCGTGCGACCGGTTCCTGATCTTCAATTCCAAGCCACGACTCCGTTACCCACGGGATATCGGACAAACCATTTTCGGTGGTCACCTTGAACGTCTTGCAGGCTGATACAACAACGTCGCGAGGATCGCGCAAGACATAAACAATTTTCACATTCGGATACGCTTCGACATACTGATCAAGAATGGAGGCGAATCGCGGAATCTTCATACGATCATAGATCTGCAATCGAGGATAGTCTTGGAGTGCTGTCTGCCTCTGGTAGATTGAGTTACACGCATCCCAGACCCAATGATTGCCTCCCTCGTAAAGAAACCGCCCGCTTCCATCCCGCAGCAACAGTTTCGAGATCGCTGTCGTCCCCGAGGACTCACAGCCCACAAGGAGAATTTGTTGCCGCAGATTGGGCCACTCATTCGCCTTGAAACGCAGACCTAGGATCTCCATCTTCTCAGTAAATTGTTCGTATTCCTCCCGCAAACGAATACCCAATCGCGAGAGCAACGGTGGTTTATTTGACATGAGTTGTCCTACGGTCGCTTCAGTTGTACCGATCACCTGCATTTAAGATCGTGAAGATATTCTTGCCGTATTCTTCGGGAAGAATCCATTCGTCAAGTATTTCGTGAGTTGACCGATCAAGCTTCAGAATAGCTGCACGAGAATAATCCTTGGGAGCATTTCGGCGAGCCGTCAAGCCAACATAAACAACATCCCCAGAGACAGCGACACCTCGAAGAAATCCATGCTCGATTTTTTCGGTGATCTTCGTATCCAGAATTTTCGAGCCAACCTTAGGGCCAGTCGCATCAAAAGAATAAACAAGCAATCGATTCGTAGAACAATCGGTCACATAAAGTTCATCGTCGGCGACCACGCCGTCATGCGGTTTTCCGAGATCATTGACCAGAATTTCTTTTGTCTTGAGACTGATCAATTCCCCCGTCGCGAACAAGGTGACCAGCACATCATCCTTCAAAAGAAACAAATGATTGGGGTGAAGGACGTGCGGTCTGAAATAGGAGAATCGTAAGTCCCTACCATTCTGCCCGTACGGATCGTTGAATAGAATCTTCCGCGTAGTCTTGAATATGGGGCGATGCTGAAGATGGTCGTATGCCTTTTCCCATCCACGTAAACGACTGTACCACTTTTGTGCATTGCGACGAAAAGAAGTTGCGGCATAACGAAGTCGCCTGGCTGGTGGCCCCATAACGCAGTGGGACCGCACCGGTCGCCAAGAGTCATCGAATTCGTCAATCCGATCCAGCCCCGAATTACAGATCCAGATCTGATTCCCGGAGGCAACGACGTGATGAACGTCATTGAAGAAAGGGAAGGAACGGCTTGTCACCAGCTTGAGTGGGGCAACTTCGAGAGTCAACAGCTCGCATTCGCTCGCGACGAGTAAGTTATCCTTGTACCAGGAGGCACCTTCCAATCCCTTCCGATTAGATTCATGCACACGATGCTCGTAACTCAATGCGTCAATCACGCACTTGCGATCGTAGTCCAAAACCACGACATGACCCTCGCGCGAGGCAATGAGACCGGGCCCTGTGGAGATGAGCAGCTTCACGCGAAATCCCGCTTAAACTTGAAAGTAAACATGAAAGCTCAACGCCTATTGGCGCCTAAAAATGGTAACGGAATGGAAGTCAGGATTGCTGAACGAGTATCCTCCTCAAAACAAATAAACAGTACGCCACAACCGAGAATGATCAGCGCTATCCCACCATGGATTACTAAATGAACGAGATTTGTCGGCGGGACATATGCTGTCGCTCCCGTTAAAAACAGCAGCATCGGCACAGCAGCCGACAATCCGGGAAAAACGCCGCGAGCAAGGTACTTGCCTATCGGCAAGTCGATTGCTTTACAGGTCGCATACGGCAATACCACTCCCGAAACGACGAACTGGGTAATCAGGATGGCGTAAGGCATACCATCGAGTCCATATCCATTCAATAGACCGACCCCTAAGGCCAACGTCATCACTGCTTCACAGATACCCAATCCGGCCAGTAGCCGCATTCGATTCGTCCCGCGGAGAATACTACGCAAGCCGTTGGAAGCAGTCGTGATGACCAAACTAATCGACAAAACGCAAAGTATCGGAAAGGTCGTGCCGACATATCGGGCGCCGATCCACAACGAAATCAGAGTGTCACCAAGGACGATAAAAACAATGGCTAAACCGGCACCGAGAGCGGCAAGAACACTCGTTCCGATCAGTAGCATTCTTTTGAGGTCATCATGACGCTCTTGTGCGTCGAACTGACTGGCAACCGGCATCAAGACGGAACAAATCGAGCGACTCAATTCCGAAGACTTCTTTGTAAGCGACTCGGCAATCGAAAAATAAGTGACCTGAACAGGGCCGAGTATGAATCCCACAAGAACAGTCCCCGCCGACTTGGAAACGAGACGCCCAACCCCTTGCACCACGTTAAGAATACCGAAGCGAATCAAGCGACCCGCCATTTCGCCATCAAGCCATTGAATTGAAAAATGAGCCTGGGGTAAAGCTACTTTTGCCAGAACGATCCTGCTGACCTGCGCGAGTACCGAAACGAGTAGCGTAACCTGAGCCATCTCCACAATACCCCCTCCTCGCCAGACGACGAAGATCAAGAGTACAGACTGAGTGAGTTGAGCGATGACGGCAAGCGCATTTGAGAGATCAAAACGCTTTGTCGCCGCGAGAACAGCGGCAAAAGCCTGACCAGGTATCCCCAGAACAACGGTAGCACCGGTGAGGACAATAACCAGACGTATCGCAGCAAGGCCAACGTGTTCGGCGTTTAAGTGAAAAGGCATGCGCCACGCAATTAATGACACGACGGGCACGAGGCAAGCAGCGAACAATAGAAAGAGTCCGAGGCAAGTGACAAGCACCTTATTGACATTGTCCCAATCCTTCGTCGCAGCATACTGTGAAATATACTTGACTCCAGCGCCTCGCAGGCCCAAATCGGCCAATGCATAGTAAGTTGTCAATGTCATCAACAGAGACCATACCCCGTAACTCTCATCTCCAAGCCCGCGCACAAGAACCGGGGTGAGCACAAAGGAAATCAAGAAACTCGCAACACGGCCAATCCAATTAAACAGGACACCATGTATCGCAAGTTTTTTCGTACTTTTGGAATCGCTCAAGAAGAAATGATCACATGTTTAACAGTGAATTTAAGCAACTTCACTGCGAGTTTAGATGTCGTTAAGGGAGCGGCAAGTGCCCGGCTCTGGCTGCTCGCAACTACTTAACTTTCTTTCTAACTTCATCATTCGCATCACAGTATCGCCTGGCATTCCCAAGAGTCGGAGCAGCGTCGCGATGAACATGCGAAAATCGAGCCAAAACGTTGCATGATCAATGTACTCGAGATCGAGACAAAGTTTTCTTCGAACACTATCGACGTCCGTATCAGGCGGCAGATTGATTTGGGCCAGGCCGCTGATTCCCGGCCGCACACGCAATCGCTCGGTATATCCGGGTACTCTGTCTTCAAGCACTTGCACAAACTCAGGTCTCTCTGGCCTAGGGCCAAAAAGATCCATGTCACCGCGCAACACATTGAACAATTGAGGCAACTCATCTAGGTGATGGTCACGTAACAGTCTTCCCAACGGAGTCACTCGAGGATCACCTTTCGTCGACCAAGCTGGGCCCGTTCCATCCTCAGCATCAAGTCGCATGCTGCGCATCTTATACATCGTGAAGACTCGACCATTGAGTCCAACTCGCTTTTGCTTAAAGATTGTTGGCCCCTTCGAGGTAACACGGATTAATGCCATCAGAATACAGATGACAAAGAGCCCCGGAATCAACAAGAGCATTGCAATCAATCTTGAAACAAGTGACTTCCATCGGAAGTAACCGGACGGAGAGACAACAGAAAAAGAGCCGAAAGACTCTTCTGCAGGTGGCTCAACCGCCCTCGACTCTATTGGGGTTTCCGGATTAGTCACGTATTGTTCCAGAGATGCTTGTTCTACGTTTTCCATTCATCAACTCGACTTTTCTGTCGCAAACAAAGTCCTAATCTGTCAAAGGCCATTCACTCGACAGAAAATCTTTCAGAAACTGCTCACAAGGATCACGCTCTTCACCACCTTCGTTTAGCACAATCCCCGAGAGTTGAATCTTGTACAAAACCGGTACTCCAGCGAATTCATGTCGCGGTGATGCGGAAGACGCCCACGCATCCCCTGTGCTCCACGCATACCAAACAGACATTGGAGCCTGGTGCACATTCTTCGTTTCAAAAACCAATCGCCAAAAACTGTTGTCAGCAAGCGGAACCGACTTCCGAATCTCACGCTCCTGATAGTTTTTCGAGCTGTAACAAATCTCTGGAACATGAACAGAAATGGGACCGTGTGAACCCGCGACAATCGCTAATGATACAACCTCACCTGTGTCACGATTCCTATAGGTGCGATTCAGCCAGTCTTTTGCCTCCAACAATTCGTCAACTCGTTCGGTGATCTCAAGATCGGTTTTCATCTCCCAAGGGCCAAACGTAGTCGGTACTGACGCGAGAGGGATTAGTGACTGGTTATCTTGGGACTTCCATCGCTTCGTCAGGTCTCCTTGCAAGATGCCAGAGATAACGGTCGCAGCGATAAGTGCCAAAAAAGCAGTATTCGTTTTCCAATTCATCCAAAATCCCCACAAACGGCAAGCCCGGTAAGCCAGAAGGCCCAGCAAACCGCAATAGCAAAAAACCGTTGTTTTATTGGAAAGCCATCATCTTAAATCGTAAGTCGGATGATTTTGATCTACAACGATTTTCCAATCATTTTCGTACCCAAAAAAGTTCGGATTCCCATCAAAAACCCGAAAACAACATCCATTAGCGATCAAATGCTGTTTCCAAGTCGGCAACTAGCTTTTTGTCATAATTCGTTAACACTTCTGCGTGAAGGCCCAGCGCGACGGCCCGAGCGTAACTGAGGCGGGCCTCGTCGAGCGCATTGCTTTTCGCCTGAGCAACGGCCAACCGAAAGAGAACACGTGGATCTGGGCGTCGTAAACTATTCAGCGGTTTGAGTAATTTGATCGCCTCTTCAGGCTTACCAAGTTCGACAAGGATGCTTGATTTTGTATCGAGCAGATAGGGCTGTTCACCCGACAATTGGATCGCCCGATCAATATTGGTCAAGGCCTCTTCGGCACGGGCTGGCAAGTGCCCGATGAGGGACGCGAGATTATTGAGTAACATCGCATTGTCCGGATTATCTTTCACGATTCGGCTGAGCTTTTGAATCGCCTGACCCTCATCTCCTTTTGCCACATTCGCAAAGCAGCCGATCATATTGAGCACCCAGTCATCAGAAGCATCGGCGAAATCCCAAACGGGTTGTGTCTGGCTCCAGACTTCATCCGAGGGGTTCCCCGCTGACATGACTTCGATGAGCAAGACAAAATCTTGGGCAGAGAGAGATTCTGGTTTTGAGCAATCGATTTGAAGCAACTCGATTGCCTGTTGATGATTGTCACGTCGAGCTAATGTAACCGCCAGCGGTTTCACCTGCTGTTCGTTGAGTTCGAAAAGTTTCCGATACCAGTTTTCAGCATCTTCGTACAATCGCGAGGAGGCAAACATCTGTCCGAGATTGGTGTAAAGTTGGCTTCTTTGACCCACTTGTTCTTCGTCGATGGCAGGCTCCTGCTCAGAACCAAATTGAACGATGACATCACGAATTTTCTGTTGGTCCTCGTTTAATCTCAGATACTCTACCTGCGACTTCAAGACGACAAGTTTGCCAGTCAGCTGAGCATCTTCAGCAGCGACCTCTAGCTTCTTCAATGTTGCTTCCGCAGCATCATACTGATGGTTTCGCATTTGAAAGTCGAATTTAGCAGCCAGGCTTTCGACGTTTCCACCTCCAGAGCTGACCAGTTCATCAATCAGTCTTTCCGCTTCATCCAGATTTCCTTCTGACTCAAAGGTCACGGACAGAAGCATGCGATCGCCGGATGTTGTGACCCCTGTCTGTTCGATCGCCTGATTGATCAGGTCTCTGGCTTGAAGCAGATTGTCCAGCCCTCCGCGTCTCATCGAAAGCAGCGCCAAAACTCGCAGATCCTGAGTAACTGATTCACGACCTTTCAACAACGTCTGGACTTCTGCCCATGCGTCTGGACCACCTTTCGTCATGAGGGTCAGTGCCAGAAGTCGACGAGCCATAGGATTTCGGTGAGTGCGCAAAACTTCTCGCAGGTACTCTTCTGCTGCGTCGCGATCGAATGCGAGCAACGTTTCGCCAAGCATGACCTTTAGATTAACATCATTGGGATCGCCTGCGATGGCTTGCCTGAGAAAGCCCTCAGCTCGCTTGTCTTCGCCGAGCCTTCTCCAACCCGTCGCGAGGACAATTGCTCGTTGCTTGGACAAAGGATCTTTACCGTTTTCTTCAATCAACTGAAGAACGTTTTCTGCCTCAGCTTGATCTCGTTTTAGATAGAAGAGAAACAAGGCCGTGCCTGCACCGATGTCACTCGGGGAATCTTGAAAGGCATCCGTCAACTGAGCTTTCGCCTGATCCTCTTGCCCATTCATCAACAGTAGTTGCGCATACCAGATCCTCGCGACTGCATTGGCCGGTGTTTTTTCAACAACAGCCTTCGCACGGCGAAGTAACTCGGGCATCTGAGACTGAGATTCAGCCACATCCACTGCTGCTCCGAGGAAGGATGCGGCATTGCTTCCTTGCGATTGCATTTCCTCGAGGTACTGTTCGGATTTTTCATATTGCCCAGCAGCAAATAGAGCGGCGAGCAATTCTTGATAAATCTGAAGCCGACGGTCACCTTTCTGCACCGCAATTTCTAGTGCTTTCGCAGCGCCAGCATAATTCTGTTTCTCGGTAAGGATGCGGCCGTGGAGACTATAGGCCAATGGCCAGTTCGGATTCGCCTCAACAACCTGCGCCTGCAACCTCTCTGCATCAAGAACATCTTGCGGCGAAGGGTCGTCCGCAATGGCCCGACTTGCAACAAAGTATTTCCAGTAGACGCCTTCCGATCCCTCAACTTCCTTCATTCTCTCGATATGCTTTTCAAGCTCCGTAAAATCCTTCAATCTCACTTCCATTTCCGCCAGCCGGACCAAAGAATCAAGATCGTCCTGGTCAGCAAGTTGCTGAAGCGTTTTACGAGCGAATTCCATTCGCCCGAGGGCAACCTGAGCTCGGGCCCTAAGTTTGAGGCACAATCTCTTCTGATCTTGACCAACGTCAGGTAGGATTCCGTCAAGGAGTGGAATCGCTTGCTCATAGTTGCCTCGAATCATTTGCAGTTGGGCATTGAGCAGATCAACTTTCCACGGATCGAAAGCTAACTCGCTATACCTCGAGAGAGCCTCGTCTGCCAACGAGAATTCACCTAACTGTTGATAGAACAACACGAGCCTCGAAAAGAGATCGGCAGCTTCTGGATTTTGCTGAACACCTGCATCAATTTCTTCCAGGATTTTTTCTCGAGGTGCGCCTTCAAGTTGCATCCGCGCGGCGACCATCAAATTCGCCTGCCACGGATCTATGTTCGTTTGACGAGCCGCACGAATCGTGCTGTTGAAAGCTGACCAATCTCGATCGGCGGTTCGTTTCTTGATTTCTTCAGCAAACTGCAACGCGGCGACTTCAAACAGAAGCGGTTCTCGCCCGAGCTGACCCTGTCGCTCCACAACTCGCAGGGCTGAATCAGCCTGCCCGATTTGTCGATATGCATTCGCCGCTGCACCGGCAGCCTCACCCGAGTCAACTCCGAGTTCCGCCGCTGATTCAAAGGCATCAGCAGCTTCTGCCCACCGGCCGAGAGACCGCGACGTCCGTCCAATCAACATCCATGCATCGAAGAGCAACTGTTTTTCACTGGAGGATCCCGATCCAAGCGACGCAATCACACGTCCGCCATCATCGTCATCGCTCGCGGGAATCGATCGATTTTGACCGACGAGACTAAACGCAATCCTGCGGGCTTTACTGTACTCTCGTGCCAACAGATAAACTTTGGCTTGAAACAATTCGACTCGCGATTCAAACTCAAGTCGGCGTCGCTGAGACGAAAACAACCGACTGTTCTGCTCAGCACTCGCAATGACATGGTCGAGCACATCAATCTGTTCCTGACATTTCTCGACGTCTTCCAGGAGCAAGTAGAGATTGGACAAATACATTCTGAACTGAATGGCGTCCACATCACTCATGTTCTCGATAGCTCCATTCAAAACAACAGTCGCTTGCTCAAAATCGCCCGCGTCATAATACGCTTCACTGAGTCGCAAAACGGGGCTTGATGCTTCCGGTCGGTGCGCCGCAGCGAGCTTGTACATTCCAATCGCCTGTTCCAACCAAGATGGATCAATGGGCGTTGTACCTCGAGCGACTCTCATCGCTGCATTTCCGAGCGAGAGCGCATCTTCCGGATCGCTGTAAACCTCAATCGCTTGTTGCAGAGCTTCTTGATCACCGGGAAGACGATGGGCGCGCCGATACCCGAACACCGTGAGCCAGGCGCGTGCTTTCTCCTTATTTTCGTCGGCGGCAAGCATTCGATCGATCACCGCATCGGCTTCGGCTTGATGATCAGTATCGGACGAAGACTCGGCGAATTCACGTAATCCAAAAGCAGCAAGCCGTGCCATTTCGATATCGCCGGGATCGATGACAAGGTACTCACGAACCAACTGCAGAGGCGATTTCCCGTCGAGCACAACTTCACCTGGCCGTTCCGGATCGCGTATGGGGCCATCGATCGATCGATCATTTATCTTCGCCGTCACAAATTCAGACCACGCGACAGCACGCTTTACTTCGGAAAGATTTTCGAAGCCGAATGCGTCACTATCCGCTTCATTTCGAATTTCCGAATACCTTCGACTCCTCACCAATGCATCGAGGAGTGAATTCTTCAATTCCCTATACTCTTCTCGATAGGGAGCATTTTCCTCGGTTTTATCGATCGGCTTAGGAATGAGCGCCATCGCCTCCCGATACAGACGAATCTTTTGGTTTCGTTGCCCCTCAGGGTTTTTACCGTAGGCCAACGCAAGTTTGATGCGAGCGTCTAAATCATCTGGATGAAAACGGTGATACTGATAGTAAGCGTCCGAAGCGGTTGGCCAGTCTTCATCCAGATAAGCTTTGTTAGCAGCAACCAAGTAATACTCAGCAACATCTCCTCTTTGACCGACATAACGCCACCCAAGAAGTCCACCGACAACGGCCCCAACCAGCAACAAGCCAAGCAACCATCGCCAACCGATAAAAATCCGTTTTCTAGATTGTTTTCTCGTCTTCAATTGACGGCCAGTTTCCATCGACGAACCTCTTTCATCCATTTCAATTTGACGTACTTGGTTTCAATCAAAGAACCGGCCAACAATACGCACCTACCCATTCACGAACTCATAGTTACCGTATGAGTAAATGTATTGACGCCGAGAAACACCATTCAGAACAACGCCGACCGGGTTTGCCTGTGCCCGCGAAAGACGATCACGAACTTGCACAACCTGAGACATTCTGCTGTATCCGCGACGTGCACAAATCAGTGAAGCGTCCGCGTGACATGCGAACAGAACAGCTTCGCCAGCACCGAGCACCGGCGGAGTATCGATCACAATGTACCGGTAACGCTTTCTCACAGTCTCGAGCAAGTTACTGATATCATTCTGGTGGAGCACCCCATGTAAGTCACGATGCTGAGTCCCGGCCAATATCACATCGAGATAGGGATGCGCATCGCGAAGAATCACATCGTCAAGCGACACCCCGCCAACGAACATATCGAGCACGCCTTGACGAGATTCAAAACCGAACATTCGTCCAATGTCAGGTGCTCGAAAATCAGTTTCCAAGAGTAACACGGGTTCTTTAACAGACTTAGCTAGGCTGATTGCTAATTGTGCCGAAACATGTGTCTTACCCTCTCCCGACACAGCACTCGTAACGGCGATTAATTGCTTGCCAGCCGTGTTTGACGACAACCTCAGCGTATTGCAGAGATGATCAATACTCTCTTCAAACAAGGTCAAGTGACGATGCTCCACATCCCCCGATCCAGATCCCGTCGCGGGTAGGTACCTCGGCAACGTCGCAATCTCTCCGACAACTTCGAGATTCTGCTCCTCAATGAAGGATGAATCATTGACTCGCTGCATCAAAAACTCATAAGCGAAGACCAGTCCTAGCGGCGCACCGAAAGCGGCCATGACCGCAACTACTATGATCGCCCAGGGAGAATTATCGGCTTCCTTCGGTTTCACAGCGGGATCCACGAGGGCAACTCGAGCCGGTGCATACTTTTCGGTCTGCAGATGCATGATCCGGTCAGTGATGCGATTGTAAATTGCCTCCTGTTGCTTTAGTTCCCGCGATTTAATTTCGAACGCAACGGTGTCCTGGTTCTTATCACTGCTGACGACCACATCATCCTCTTTCGCCTCATCTAACCGACTACGCAAATAATCTCGCATCGTCTCCTTCGCTTCAATCTCTTTGCGCATTGCAGTAAGCCGCTCCTCCTGTTGCACCTTTCTGTATTTTGAAGCGGCTTCCTTTCCATCAACCTGGAATCGTTTCTGATATTCTTCGATCGCTTGAGCTAATTCATCGCGTTGTTGTTTCGCCTGCTGATAGCGAGTCGAACTTTCGGGTGACAACAATCGAGAACTCAGCATCTCCAATCGAGTATCAGCCTGAGCTAATTCATTACGCATTTGTGAATAGTCAATCGACGACTCCAACATCGCCTCCAACTGGGCCGGCGAGATTTCCTGATCATCCGTAGTGACTTGATGTTCGACGGCAGCAAGCTGGGCGTTCGAAACGGTTAACTCGACCTCGGTACGAATTAAAAGATTTTGGATCGATTGCAGTGATGAGTCGGAACTGGAATCAACCGTTCGATCGATAATGGCATTCTTACTTAACTCAGTGACCTCCTGCCTAAGCGTTTTTAAAGCGACCTGTCGGTCGGAAACCTCATCTCGCAGCAGACGAATAACCTGTTCGTCTTGCTGATTCGAATAGTCCCGTTGATAACGCATGTAGGTATCAACAACCGATTGAACGACTGCCTTTGCAAGTCGGGGATCAGGATCGGTGAATTTTACGGTAACGAGTTCAGAAGCCCCGATCAGGCGCGCTGATATCCCAAGCTGAATCCAAAGGACCGGATCCTCTTTTTCAGCCGTCTCCGGAAACTTCTCCATGACCTCTGCTAATGCAGCTTGCACAACCGTTCGTGTTCGAAACAACTGCAACTGAGTATTCACAAACGACCTTGAGTTTTCACTCTGTTTGAATGCAACGTACGGCGCAACCTCTTGAATTCTGAGCATGGCATTGGCCGTATAGGTCGATTCCACCGTGAACCACGCGCCAACGCCTGCGGCAATGGCCAAGATGCAACTCAAGGGCAAAGAAATCTTCCACCATCGCAGTTGAGACGCCCACAATAACGTCAAGTATTGCCGCAGCTTGTTGACATCCTTCTGTGATCTAGCTGCTTCGCGCACAACAGTATCGAGAGAATACTGACCGGCAGGGCTGTTTGCCGGTAGCAATTCATTTTGCGGACGATCTTTCATAAATACCTCAATGGAAGCTCTCTGATTCGGTGGCTTCTGCACCTCAGAACTTTGTACGTCTCAGGCGATCATCGTCGTCGAGTTCTTTCCATCAGTTTATGAGGGACTCAAAATTCATTCAATTAATTTGGCATCACCCCGGCCGTTGCTTGCCCGCCTTGGATTGAAACAGACTTCCATCCCTCACAAGGTTCACTTCTCGTTCCTGAAGGACTCGCGTCAGAATCCAAAGTACGCCTCCGAGAAGAATCGCTGCAAAGGGAATCATTAACATCCCTGCAAAATCATGGGAAAATCTTTTCGCTGCATCAGAACCGACTTCCTGAAAGAGAATACAGGTGATGACGATGCGAGTTGAGTTTGCGACGATAGCCACCGGCAAAATCGACAGGAGAATCAGCAGCCTCGTGATCCAGGCCCGTCTCGCCAGCACAACGATGGCAAAGGCAAGTGCGGCAATCCCGAAAAAGATTCTGATGCCGGAACACGCTTCTTCGACTCCATAGGTTTCGGTACCGATTCGAATAACGTTTGCCTCCGCCATCGCAGGAATGCCAAACAATACCAAAGCAAACGTACTAACTTCAGTTGCGATCCCCTGCAAAGGTAGTCGCATCGCAATTTCCAAGCTGTAAGGCAGCGGCATAGCAAACCCAAGGAAGGCGATCGACGGCAAGGACCACCAGAGCACTCGCCAGCCGAAAAAGGTCAAAACACAGCCAGCCAACCAGAGCATCAACGTCCAATTGTCAATCGGTCCGTAGAAAAACCTCGCGGAGAGAGTTCGGAGACCAACGCTCGCCAAAACGACAAGCAAACCAATGACGTAAGCCGGCTTCACCTGGTCAGTCGGAAACATATCTCGCCGGAACCAAAGGAATGCGAGCGATATCGGGACGACAAGATAGCCGTGCGAATAGTCCGGTTCCTGCTCCCACAACAGAATCATCTCGACAATGTTCGGCCAGTAAGACCAGACGCCTGCCACGAACAAGATGCAAAATGCACCGATTTGTTGAGGGCTTAACGCCAAGTTCGTGGATGATTTTTCATCGCTGGAAGAGTGATTGGCGGCGGGAGTTTCTTTTGATTTGGCGGAGGTCATGTTGGTCTCAACCGGCACTCACCTGAAACCTGCAGACCGCCTTGTCGCCAGGTCCATGAATCGAGTTTATCTAGCTCGCTGCGATACCTTTTTGTAGCTCGACGTAGAACGTGGAATGGACCGCCACTGCTACCCGTCAGCCACATGAAATGTTTCATAAATCTTTGACAGTCTCTGACTCCGCCACATCTAAGCTGAGTCGATGACCGTTGCATTCATCTCGGTTGTGCTGCGAAACCACTCGCGAGACACTGGCAAAATCAAAACTTTGCAGTAGCCGAGTTAGCTTTGCCTCGGTTGATGCAAGATTGACGTAGTGACGCCACCGTGAAATCCTCGACCCATGGGGGAGGCGGGGCTGCAAGGGGTCGATTTCCCACGGATGCAGGTAAAATACGAAGGGTTCACCTCGCAAGTTCACGGAATGCAGCCCCTTTAATGTAGCTTTTATTGGGTACAATCGAAAGTACCCGCCCCCCGAAATTGGCACAGTCAACGGCCCACGTCCGATCGATGTCATGGGAAACTCCCAGAGTTCGCCCTGAACGGTTTCCACACGATGAATGCTCCGGTTAGCGTCACGAATACCGTATCGATCATGAGCAGTTGGATAAACGCTCGAATCAATCTCAAAGCCCAATTCGGCGAGGACTTCAAAAGCCCAAAGTGAGCGTTTCGTAATTGAAAAACTTGGCGCACGAAAGGTCTTAACCTTCGCGCCACTAATATCTTGAATCGCATCACACGACTTGATCAGATCCTCGCGGAATTCCCTAGGTTCCAACTGGTAAATCAAACGATGCCAATAACTGTGGGATCCCAATTCGTGCCCAGCTTCGTGAATGCGGCGAACAAGTCCAGGAAAACGCTCAGCCACCCAACCGAGGATATAAAAGGTGGCCGTGGCATCATGGAGTTCAAATAGCTCCAGCAACCGCTCCGTGTTGCGAACAACTCTCGATTCGTAGTCACCCCAACTGGACCGCGGAATCGACTGCTCGAAAGCCGTGACCTGATAGTAGTCCTCAACATCGATCGTTAACGCATTCAGCACTTGTATCTACATCCGCATTGATCGGCGTAATTGGACTTGCAGCTTGCCTGGACTCCGTCCCCCTGGGTTAGCGATCACCCCCCACTACTGGGGTTTCTACTGCAGCCCCTCAAATGCTCGCCTCCTGCGAAAAACACCGTCTATTTAAGCCCGTAAGGTGGAACAGAAGAGTGTGGCACTTAGGGATGAATAAAGCAACAACTTTGAATTCTTGTGAACTCATCCTAGTGAGATGCCCACTTTGTTTGGAACGATCATGCCACCATTAGCGATTTAGGACAGCAAAAGTTTAACTTCAAAGTCGGCCTCTCCCCGAACACAATCTCAAACCCAGAGCATTCAAACTGTTAACGCTGCCTGAGCACTTCCTTATTTCCTCAAAACAAATGGCAAAAAAAGTGGATAAGCTAATCTAGGCAATTAACATAGGGAATAGGTGCAAATACTTTTGCGCAACCTGCATGAAATACACAGTCATTACAAGTGAACTCCTGAATTGGAAATCCCATCGCATCTACGCGTCGCTTGCTTCGCCCTGGCATTGGCCAGTTGCCTTGCGATGCGCGCCGATGCGAGCCTGCAGGTCGATCTCGACCTGAATGACAGCAAAAACGGATGGGCGTTGGTCGTAGCATCCGAATTAAGTTCGGACGTCGTCACGACTTCCGCTCCTTCTTCTTCGAGTTCCAGTGGGCAAGAAGAACGGCCCGAGTCTGGAGCGGAAATCAGAGCGAAACTCAGTCATTCTAACTTACCCGCCTCTTCCGCATCCGGATCAGGCAACGTCGTGTCCGATGGGGGGGGAGCCGAGGCACCTGCAGTCAGCAGCATTGCCAACTCAACCGCCGATCAGACACTGATGCGTCGAGTATATGATCGAGGTCAATGGATCCCCGATGAACCCATCTTCTCCTTGCTGAAAGTCCCCCGTCTTCAGACCGCTTAACTGAGTGAGTGATTTCAATTCTTTGTGTTAAGTAACGTTTGGAGATTTAAAATGTCTTATCGACTTTCAGCTTTGGCCATGTGTGCCGTATTCGCAATCGCATCCGTTTGCCAGGCTTCGCTTGGACCGCTTCAAGTCAAGATTGATGATGGTGTTGATGCTGCCGTCATCGCCG
>PBNZ01000038.1 GCA_002723275.1 Planctomycetaceae bacterium | reverse complement strand
CTGCCGTGGTTGCCGTGTCAGAGCCTTCGGCCATGGTACTTTTGCTCTTAGCCTAATCGCTCTGAGCCGGTCAAGAGCACGCATCCGGTAGTCTGAAACAGCTCTGTTTGTGCGGAAGGGCTACATCGTACCTTTCGGNCCATTGCTGAAGGGGCCCCACTCNTTGGTAANCCTANTGGGGCAACNGCATCGTNGTTTTTACCTCTGGANCNATGCTCCTGCGATCCAGGGAGCGATGAGCGGTACAAGCTGCACAGGTGTGGCCAGGATCAGTGGGCTTGGGCTTTGTTCAACACTCCACCAACACTCCACCNACATTCCACACATCGTCGACGCTGGGCTACACGTCCCGACGGATGAAGCTCAAGAAAGACGAGAAATCAAGCAGTTTGGATCGGCTGGCGTCGGGGAGCATCGTGTATCCGAGAGACTTCTAATCCGTAGGTCGGAGGTTCGAATCCTCCTGGGCGTACTGACTTACGTCGTTGAGTACTCTCCAACACTCCACTGTGAGTGTTTCTGCTGTCAGTATTCTGGCATTCATCGTCGCGGATCCACGCCGGAATGCGTGGAAGCGGAAGAGGTGACATGTGTCCGTGTGAGTGTGTTTCTCACGGCATTTACGCCAGATGCCTCCCAACTGTTGAATGCGATAGAATTCGCTCCCCAGGGTTTAACCTTGATCTCGCCGTTTAGCAGCGTTGTGTGATTTGGATGCGTCATACTATCGTTTGATCTGGTTGGCCGGAATCTGGATTTCAATCTCGCCCTCACCGCCAAGAGATTCAAGGTTGACAGTGAGAATTAAAAATTCCGTCTTCGGAGGTGGAACGGAAAATAATTCAATGTGATTGGCACTCGCACCAGGCGCAATATCCTCTGATCCGGTGAGCGCTCCCACCGGCTTGGCCCCAACACCGTAACTGACGCCGCGAATAACATTGTCAACGTCGTCGCGGAGCCGGAAATTGTTTTCCATAAACATATTGGCCTCCCGAAAACGGAGGATTCGTCGATCATCTGTGTTCGTTATCTTGAATTCAAATACCAAATCCGGATTCTCGGCGACNCCAGTGTCTCCCAACAGATCCTTGATCTGAGGTTTCTCGNTACTCGCGTTCACAAGTACGATCGAAAATTTTTCGGCAGCATGTGTTTGACCAATCGTTAACCGATTTACTGAATTGGTTAACGACTTACCGGATACGAAAGGCGACGTTGCCTCATCAGGCTGTTCTTCATTGTCAACTACGTCGGGATTATTGTCAGCGTCTGCGGCACTGTCTGTTTCTGTCCACTTTGCTCAGCTTTTGCCTCTTCGTTCGGTTGAAAGCGATCGGTGAATGCGTCAGCGACTGCATTCCGAACTTGGTATTTCAGATGTTCCCGCCCCGCGAAATAGCCAACGATTAACGCCACAACCGTCGGTATTACCACGATGGCCCACATCGGCATGACGATTTCCTTAGAGGCAGATCGTTTCCCGCCAGCGCGTTTTGATGCAATCGACTGAGAAGCCTTCGTCGATACGGTGGGCGTTGTACGAGGTAGCCGCCGACCAATTGATGGGGGTGTCTGAGGTTTCGGTGATGCAGATGCTTCGAACTGGATGATGAACGGTTGCTTGCATTTCGGNCACGTTGCTTTTTTCCCTGCATTTGCTACTGCAGTTGAAAAACTTGAATCGCAACTTGGACAGCGAGCACTTGCTTTTGACATTTCGAATTCTCTCCAGTGACATACTTTATTTTTCTCGATAATTGATATCGAGACTCACCCCTGACATCGTGCCAGTTCATCACTGTTCCGAATTGGAGATGAATCAATTCGGCACTTCGAATCGACCATGTCTCCTTGCGCGGCATCCTGCGTGGATGATATGAATCAAACCACACAGACGGACCTACTATGTCCGGCAACTGTCTAAACGAAGGTGCTGGAAAATGGAATTCTTCAATTTCAGCAACGATGAAAGTTTAATGAGGCAGCAAGAGTATGCCAATGTAAAACCGGTATGCCTGGGGTGCGTGTCACATTGAGGAAAGTTGTGGCGGGCCTATTCGCTCAAATAGCTGGCGTTTGCGGCGGGTTTTCAGCATGACCAAGTCTCGGCAGCTATCCTTCGCCTCGGCTGTTTCCTGATGATCGTTGGGCATTGGGAAGCTATTGCGAGATCTTTGATTTGGAGACTGGCACAAATTTGAGCCAAGTCGGCTATGGTTTTTTCGCCCCGATCGTTAACGATTCGTTTCTCGTTACTGATGACAAGGGCCGGTTTTACTGTTGGTGTCGTCGACGTCCGGAAGGGTCGTGCTCACCGCTTAACTTTCCTGCGGCTTGGACCACAAGCATGCTAGTTCTCTCATGTGTTGTGAATGTTTTTGGCTATTCCGACGACGCAACGGCAATGGGCGTTCGTACTCGCCGGATGAATCATCTCCATCAGAGAAGCCAGGTATTCCAGTCGGCTAAGCATGACTGATCTGCCCTCCTGTCCGAGATCGCACGCCGNGTTAGTTTCGTCGCGTTGAACGCTACCATGGAGAAAACTGGTCATGGTAAGAAAACGTTGTCATGCCGAGAAGATCACCCACGGCTCCCCAACGATTTAATGAAATCGAGTTTAATCGANTTATTCAAATCTGTTGTTGAGGCTGTGAGCTTCTTTCGCTGTTGTCACGTGGATGAATGCGACCCTGCTTTAGCGGCATTTGTTGAGTTGTACTTCGAATGACCAGAACGATGTTTTCCGAGTTTTCTGTCGGGTTGAAAACGATCATCATCCCGCTGACAACCGTTCCCGGAGTTTATACAATTATAGGGCGCATGAAATTATAGTTCATGCCAAACGCTTCAAGCGTGTATATGGTGACCAGGATTTCCATCGAAAGTCTGGTGAACAGGGAACTCCGGTGCGATACCGGGACGGTCCTAGCCGCTGTAACTGCATGCCAGATTGCCATTTTCATTAGCCATTGCCGTGTGGACGAGAAGGCTGGCAATCTTAAGCAGAAGTCAGAAGACCTGCCATTGCATTTTTGAGTTAGTAGTTCGCTACGGATGAACTCTTCTCTGAGTCGCTTGCTCTTTCCCTGATTTGGGTTTGTTTGCGTTCCAGAACGTAATCGGGATCATGCATTTTGTAATGTCGTTTGCGCGTGATTCAAGACATGCACGGAGTATTGTCGATGCGATTCGCGATCGCCGTAATTTTGATCAGCCTTTATTTCTTGGTGGAATCCAATCTGCTGGTCGCGGGGCCCTTTGGAAGTGGCGCCATTCACTGGCAAAATGAAGACATCGCTGTTTGGGCAAGCGAAGTCGTTGAGTTCAAGCCTACGTCGACGGGTAGCGACCAAGCGTCAGGAGCCAATTCATTGGGGGCGTCAGACGGATCCTTTACGTCTCTTGGTGATCTTACGAGTGATGAATTGGACAGCGGATTGTCTCCTGGGAGAATCGTCGTGTCCTTTTCGTCTGCCATATCGAATGGCCCCGGATGGGATCTTGCTGTCTTTGAAAATGCGGGAGCGTTTTTTGAAACTCCATTTGTCTTTGGTGAACTTGCTTCAATTGAAGTTTCAAGTAACGGTAATGATTTCGTAGGTTTTCCCAATGAGTCGCTAAATGTTGAAGCGGGTGAGGGAGCGGTCGGTGATGAATTATTAATCAACTTCGGACGGAACTTCGCCGGCATCAATACTTCCAATGTTCGCAACCTTGCCGGAATTCATCCACAAGGGTTTGGTACTGTATTTGATTTCAACGACCTCGCCTTCACCGAAATGGTGTTGCTCGGCAGTGTTGATCTTCATGAAATTCGATTCGTNCGTGTCACCGACATACCGGGCAATGGTTGGTTTCGTGACTCGTTCGAACGACCCATCTTGGACGCTTGGCCAACCGGTGGAGATATTGCTGGGTTTGATTTGGATGCAATCGCCGGCCGATATTCCGTTGCTTGTGATTTGTGTCCGGTAAGAGGCGATGTGGATTTAAGTGGCAAAATCGATGTCGAGGATGTTCATCAGCTGGTAGTCGCGATCCTTAATCAGAACTTGCACACCAGATTCGATGTGAATCTTGATGGATCAATTGATCATGACGATTTGGGTTTTTGGGTTCACNAGATCGCCAATACTTACGTTGGCGACTCCAATCTAGACGGTGAATTCAATTCAGAAGATCTTGTCCAGGTTTTTCAAGCTGGTGAATATGAAGACGATCTCACTGGGAATTCGGAATGGTCGACTGGCGATTGGGACGGCGATCTTGAGTTCAGTACAGGCGACTTAATTATGGCATTCCAAGAAGGTGGCTACGAAAAAGGGCATCGGCTTGTCAAAACTGTTCCAGAACCTGCTGCTGTGCTGCTAATTTGTTTCGCAATAATTGGTTTGTCTGCGATGCTTCGTGATCGATTCATCCGGCTATCTGACTAATGCAAGCCGTTGGTGACGATCTCTCCTAGGGGATGGTCAAATTAGCAGCTACAGTCGTTGAGCCATCCANAGTGGTGCTGCCGTTTTTGAGGCGAATTGCCGCAGAGTCGATGGATAAAACGTACTCAGATAGTCTGAAGCAACTCTGTTGGTCCAGAAATGCGTAGGGCTCTCACGAGTCGCATTCAGGGGAAGTTCTACGTTGTTAAACGGATTGGAAACCGTTGCGTAGGGGCTGCGTCTTTTCAGGATCGGTAAGGAGGTCTGGTTTTTTCAAACCTCCGTCTCCGNTGGCCGGGAAGTGATGAGAGGTCGGTGGGGTGAGCGGTCAGGCTGCGGCAGTGTGCTGACGCGGCGAATNCGGGATTCGCACTCGCGTTTACAGCGGAGTGCGAATTGNGATCAGTCGGAGAGCNTATTTCATGACGAAAGACTCTCTTCTGGAAAACTATCGCTGGGGAGAGTAGTCAGTCGGAGTCATGAAAATCTCTTCGACCTTCGTCACGATCGGGCCTCCGGCTTTCTCTTTCGATTCAGCCCAGACCTTCTGCCATTCGGGATCAGCCATGAAGGCTTTCCATGATGCTGCCCGAGCTTCTTTGCTGGGGTAGGCCAGCATATAGATCAGTGTGTTTGGTTTGTCAGTCGGGGTCCAGTAGCCGATGAGTTGCATGCCGTGTTTCACGAAAAGATAATTCGTGTGATTTCGGAAACGTGCGTGCAGGTTGGGCAGCTTGCCATCCGCTGTCGTATAAATCCGCTGTTCGAAGTAGTGCGGACCTTCGGCTTGGTCACTAACTTTCGTTTCATGATCGTCTGCATGAACTCGTGTTTCTGAGACGATCCAGAGACCAGCCATGATTGTGAGGCACAAAAGTCCAATCTGTCGTTTCATCTTTTTCATCTCCTTGTCAAATGAGTTGACGTTGACTGCGCTTGTTGCGACGCGGTTGCGAGAACGCGACGTCGATAGTCTAAGGTTTTAACCTCTTGGACAGAGAAAAACGAGACCCAGTCGTAGGTCCTCAATCGACAATCATTCCCCGGCGACTTCGAGTGAATTGCTTCGCTAGGGTTGGACCTTTGTAACCGTGACCTTGGCTGGGTTGGCATAGTCTTGCCAGATCTGATCGCTTCGCTTGGGGTCCGGGGTACCGTCGTAAAGATAGAATCGATAGGACGAATCGTAGTTCTGATTCGGCGCGATTTCGAATTTTCCGGCGACCATCGGAGCGAAGCAAAAATACGGCTTACTGCCATGTAATCGTACCGGCTGTGGGAATCGATAATTGCTGGGATGACCAAAAACGACCATTCCAATCGATTCACCCTGGATCGCTCCACTAAAGTCGACCCAGTGGGGTCTGGAGTGGTTGCCTTGCTTGCGATCGAGTCCCTCGCTGGTTGTCATTGCAAAGCCCGAGGCGCCGTCTAGCCAGTCGCGTCGCCCCCGTATGCCGAGCCCTCCGTAGTGATAGGGGCCGACAATGAGTGGTTCGTTGGTTGCGCAGCGTTGAGCAGAGTGGAGGTCAAACAAAAAGCCTTTTTCGACTGCGTAAGCTCGCAGACTCCACGTCTCTTTCAATACCTCTTTGAATTGGAATGGATCTCGGACGTCGAGGTAACGTAATTCAACATCGAGCTGGCAAAAGACCGGACCGTCGACCGTTTGCAAGATCCGAGCGTGTTCGATGCGTCCAAGTTTGTCCTGGATTTCCCAGAAATTGATGAGCTTTCCTTCGAATTTAGAATCCGTCCACGCCAGGAAAACACCTCGCTGATGCGGATGGTCGGGGGCGAAATCGTCCGTAATCACCACGCCTTTTGGCGTTTGGATGGGATGTAGGTAGCCGTTACGTGCTTGGACGTCATCCAGACCCTCGGGAGCCGAATTCAACGCCGCGTTATATTGGAGTATTGGCCTTTCACGTGAGGTTAACTTCAGCTGTTCGTCTTGCTGATAGCAACGCATCTCAGGTGAAGTTGTTGCGACGGATAACGGTTCAAACGTCAGTTTGTATTCCCGCTTGCTATTCGCCGGCATCTCTTCGGAGAGGATCCAGGCAAGCCGTGATTCGTCGGGTGTCGCTTGGGCTGGTGTCTTCTGACCGGACTCCAGATCGGTCAGANTAGGGCTCCCGTTTGCTTGTAATCCATCGGGAAGAGTTGCCACGATGGGACTGTCTTGTCGCGCTTCGTCTCCAGACTCGACCGTGATTCGCCATTCCTCGGCGACAACGACTGGGGTAATGAGCAAGCTAATCAGGACTGTGCGAAGCATTGAGAGTTTCCCGCCGTGTGAAATCAGTTACCGAGGAATAGTTTAGTGGGATTTGAGGGAGCCTGCGACGGGACAGTTCAAATTCTCGGAAGTTTCGTTGATGTTTCCGATCGGTTTTTTTTCTCGGCGCCATGAAAAGACGAGCGTTGAATAGCCGATGCGGCCAATGGGCGTCGCCTTTCGCAACCAGGAGACGTCACTCGATGGCTCGTGCAGGCGATGAATCGAGATCAGGTACCAGCCAGGAAGATCGTTTTTCGCGGGCTGCCAATCTACTTCCAAGCTGCGGGCGAATTGATCATTCATGAACGCATAGTAAAGAGGTCTCGCTTGCGGATATCGAGCAGCCCAAGTTTTAGCGCGATAAAGATCCTCTCCCCAATCAACGTTTGAGTCGAGCAAATATTGATGACCACCCGTCGGACCGCCAGCTAACTCGTTAAAGTATGAATGGAAATAGGGTGCCACCCCGGCACTGCTGAGTACGTACCAGCAGATCAGGATCTGTTGGACCGGTTGCGGGAATAACGTTGCTTTGCACGTAGCCTTACTTGCCCACAAAATTACAAATGGAAGGCACAACGCGACATATCGAAGATGTCGAGAAAACCCATCTTGAGAACTGGCCAGCATAAATATGACCAACGGGGGGATTAAGAGACAGCTGCGCTGCCAACGTCTGATCGGGTTTTGATCTTTTCTGCATGCAGCGAATGAGATTAGCGCAAGGCACCAAAGGGCGAGTGGAATCTTCCAGGCTGCTGCGAGCAAGTAGTAATACCACCAACCTCCCATTTTCCATTGACCGAACAGGTAGGACCATTTCTTGTTCTCGAATTCGAAACACTGCAAGTCGAGCCCTTCGATAAACGGTTTCGGAAGGGGGAAATGAACCGTTTGAAGGTTGTTTGCGCAGGCAGTCATCAATGAGAGAGTTCGCTTGAACAGGGATGAATGAAAACTGTCTTCGGCGAACGGTTGACAAAACGAATCACAACCAAAAGCGAGTATTAATGTCGCAATGCTGACTGTTACTAGTATCGATATTCGGATGCCAAGCTGTCTCCAGGATAATGGAGTCGCGGTGAGAACGAGGATCGGAGAAATTCCAAGCAGGATAATCCACGTCGACTTCGACAATATCAGGACGCCTGTCAGGAATCCCAGGAGGATTGTCCGGGAAACATTGACTCGCCCTAGCCAGCAAGATTCAAGGTAAAAGTACAGGCCGCCCAATGCCGTAGCGGGAAGATCGGGCCCTATGGTCGCACCCCAGGTGATGACATTGGGTGAGAAGCTCCAAAGAATCAGCGACGTGACGGCCGACTCATTTCCATAATGATCACGCGACCATGCAAAACAGGTGAGGCCGCCGAGTGCAGAGAACGGGAGACACCAAACACGTGCCAAGAAAAGGTGTTGATGGATGACGTCAGTAGAATGACTGTTTGTGTACAGATCAGCGAGTACCCATTCTAGTCGTTTCCAGTGGGAGCCGACGCCATGCCAGTCGATTGCGGTTGGGCATGTTAACAGAGGGAGGGTAGCCCACATGCGAACAAGCGGTGGATTTACCTTGTAGGCGTCAAAACGTCCGGTGTTCCAATGGTAGAGACCTGACGCGAGATGCCCCAATTCATCGCAGTTAGGAGCAGAGGTCCAACTGACCCAGGTAAGCAGCATGCTTTGAAATCCAATGCATAAAGCTGCCGCGCAGATTGCATTACGGTCGTCCGTTTTGTCGAGGTTATCGAGCGAAGATAGTCGCCATTTGAAAGCCAATCTTACTCACCTTGTTGGCAAAGCAGAGAAGTGCCTGATGCGAGGGTGCCCAGCGAATTGCGATCATCATTAGACTGGCTGTCATGATCGCAAGGGAAAGGTCGCTCAGTCGATCAGTGATTGTCGGGTTAGTTGGGAATAGAATTGCCATCTGCGACCAGAGTTCTTCAAGCCTTGACAGAGAGATTTGCGAGTTTCGCATTGTCGATGGTTCCCAGATGTGCGCGATCTGTTGTCGATGGTCGATGGACTCGAGAACAAGGCAATGTTGGTGCTTATGGGTGACGAGAATGCAAGGGAGGGGAAGGCTGGTGAGTTGCTTGTTGTGGCAGCGAACAGCTCTCGCGGAGATCCCCAGTTGTTCGAGAATGCCGATAACGTCACGAAGTGGAATCCCTTGAGAGGAAACGGAATGATTGGCCAGGATCCTGTCGGTTGAGAAATGTTTCTGATGTAACGCTGCAATTCTGAAGGCAGATAAAGGTCCGCACAACGATTGAAGTTGTCGGTGTGACGTGAGTCTGGATTGTATCTCTTGCCAATTGAACGCTGACTGAGACGCAAGAGAGGAGAGGGTTACTGTACTGAGAAGGATCAAGAGTGTCGGGCCCATCTACGGTGCATCCATATGGCTGAGAGGTAAAGTGCAAAGATGCCATTCAGGGCAAGGAAGATCGTGCGACGTCTTGACCAGAGCGACTCGCTGGAATCCGTATCGTGAAGGAGCCTGTCGATCTCCTTGAGACTAGCCTGGTCACTAAGTCGAAACGCAGCATTGGCGAAGCCGGGTCTGGAATCACGTATTCGTGTTTCCGGAGGAACTTGGACATCAAAATCGCTGGCAGGAATCTGTTGATTCGCTAATTCGACATCCTCGATGTGAAATTCGAACGATTGGAATTGAGAGCCTTCAAAGGTCGTGACTCGCGAGACCCAGGGGAAAAACAGGTCGGCGCCAATTTCTTCGAAGTCACGAGAGTCATATCTGCGAAGCAATTGGCCGCGTTGATCAACGTAGTCAATTCTTACCAGCGCATGTCCGAGTTCGGGGACCGCGTAAACCTGTAGATAGCCTTTGAAGTTTTTTGGGATGGATCCAGGCACGACGACGAAAGCCTTCCCGATTTCTTGAGCAGACACCGGCCATCGCAAAGCAATCGTCCGATGGCCATGGATCTGTTTCGCCGGTAGCCATTCGGCCTTTGTTTTTTGGATGTATTCTAGCTGCGAGTGATACCAGAACGTCCCCAGGCGACTTGCTGCGAAGGCATAATTGGATCCCAACATATTCGTCTGCGATTGGGGGGCGGTCAGGTGTAATGAATACCACCGATGCCCTTTTTCTGACGAGGTTTCTAGGTACCTCAGTAACGCATCTTCGCGATTCATAATGATATTGTTCGAATGGTTGTACCGAAGAGCCCATTCTGCACCTGTTACCGTTAGGGTTAGCGATTTCGGAGTCTTTTCGTAAATGTTGCTGGTGATACTGAAGGAAATTCTTGCGCTGTAGAGTGCTTCGGCGCGGCCAGCGATTGCCTGTACCGTCGACCTCATGAGTTCGGGTGCGGATTCAGTCTGAACTGCCAACAGGTGCACATCACCAAAGACAACTGCTGACAGGATACAGGCAATGCCGAATGTGGGTGCTGTACGGGGCACGTCGATGTTCCGTTAGTCACAGTGGTTGTACTGGGTAACACAGGGGGTGGCGACTTCAAAGTCGCATACAAGGACTTCAATCTTTGGACTGTCTTTGTCTGAGTAGTCTTGCCTGAGGACTTCGCATTGCCACTCCTCTTCAGGGCATCCCACGGTCGTGCGATTTCCCGTGGGGCGACATCGGTTTTGTGGGACCCGCCGAATGTCCACCTCACACTCGTGCTCGGGGTTTGTTGTGATGCAGCGTGCCGATGTGCAACGCATCGTGGTCCATTCCCGGCTGATGCACCGAGTGCCGGCTCCTTGGATGGGTGTGCAACCGGACTGGGAAAAATTATTCGGTGCGCAACCCCATCGACGTCCAGGCTGGCAACACTTTCCTTGAATCGATCCCACGATCTGATTTAGATCCTCAGAGAGGCAAGGTGATAGATCTCGTTCGTAAAACTGTTTGTAGAGTGGGGTTGAGCTGAAGCATATGGCACAAAATGTCATGAAGAACCAAAGCATGATGGAGTCCTTTTACGGAAGGGAAGGGGGGATCAGGGATAAGAAGTTCGTTGTCCCGTCGGAAAAACAGAGAGTCACCTCTTTGGGGAGCGATCCGAATTGATCTGACTCAATCGTCAGATCGACGCGGTTGGCGAATTGGCCGATTTGATGTAGCTCGAAGTGGAGCGACTCTTTTCCGGCCTGGATCTTTCGCAGTTCAACACCCTCGCGAATTTTGTTGCCTGTGATAACGAACGTCGTCGTCCAGCCATTCTGCTGACGCCGGACTGAGACGGTTTTGGGGGAAATTCGAAGTTGGGTGGGAGAGTGCCAGAAGACCGGCAGTGTCGCCTGGTGTGATGACTCCTTGCCTCGCTCAAAAACCGTCAGCATGATATGACCTTGCTGCGGCTCGCCCGTTGGCGAGGGAAGACATCCGACCTTCAGCAGGTGTGGTGACGTTTCGGATCGGATCCATCGGACCTTGAGCGCGTCGTGATCAGCTTGAACCTTCAATGACTTCCAGTCGAGTTCGAGGTCAGACGTTAACGTGACGTTCTTTTGACTTCCCTGCGCAACTTCTTCACGTGAGAACGAGATTTCAGCTGGCGCACAGGCTAAAGGAGTCTTGGCGATGGCCCGGATCCCGAACACAAATTCATTCACCGCACCCCTAGGGTTACGCCATCGAGTTTTAACGACCTCGGCGAGCTCGCCAACCTTATGCGAACTGTCTAACTCGACCGTCACCCTGGCCCTTCCCTGGGGAGGGAGTTGCCGCGGAAAGACATCGGCGTCGGAGCAACCGCAACTGCGAGAAATATCCTCATCCGACAGGTTAAGCTGCAACGGTGTGTCATTTAGCAATGAGAAGGTGTGCCGCACGGTGTCGCCGGACATGATCGTGCCCGCGTTATGGACGCTCAATTGACTTGTAGGTGATGGTTCAATCTTTGGGGTGGGTCGAGCTCCACATCCAAGGCCTAAGCTGACGGCGAACATGGATAAGATCCAGGTGTGGACACGGGCGGACGTTTGCATGACAAGACCTTTCACAATCGATATCAGATGGGTGGCGAGTTTATGGTCTTGAAGATTCGATTGCGGACTTGGCCTCGGCTGCTCGAGTCATTCGGATAAACGCATCCAGCAGTTCATCGAACTGAATCGCCACTTCAAAGAGGTAACGTCTGCAAGCGCGGGATTCACCGGCGTCCGGCGACAGGTTCGCTTGTTCACAAAGAAACTCAAATAAAGTGTTTAACGTCTTCAGGTGATTTTTGCCCTCCGTGGCAATTTCGCTTGCCTCCAAGGGAGCTGCCTGGATGGACCATCGTTCCCGTGTCCATGACGTCTTTGTCGATTCCAAGGGCTCCGACATGCGAACTCGATTTGTCCCGCAGCCTTGTCGAATCTTTTTGGCAAGACGCAGAAGAGCCGCCGACGAGATCTCCTGGCCATGAGTTCGCGTACGTGCCAGATAATCCGTGAATAACTCGTCGGGCACCGATGCCTCCTGCTGCCATCGGGCCGACTGATTCTTGTCGATTCCAAGTTCGCGCAGGCTGACTTGTCCTTTTCGATGGCTGCGTCGATCCCCGCCTCGCAACTTCATCTCCGACAGGCGACCGCCTAACTTGCGTTCAGCCCGTAGCTTGATCTCGGCCGCGTCGTTGTGAACTTCGAGACCAAGTTCTCGTTTCACGGTTAATGTTCGCAAATATTCCGCGCGATCTCTTAATCGCTTCAATTGATCAAGATTCGTCGCATGCGATAGTTGTTCCGCCACCTCATTGATCTGGTCGAGGCAAGACGACTGTGAGAGAGCCGCAGGGCGGGCTGGCGATAGGCGCGGGATTGGGAGTCCGTACATGGGATGGTCCTTCCTTGAAAGTCAACAGATTGGCACTCGTAATCTCCAGTCGAGATTTCTGATGAAGGGCGGACATCGGAGACGGAAAAAAGAGAAAGAAATTTTAGGGGGATGAGTATTTGATTGGTGACGGGGAGCATCGATACGCTTGCTGGGACTTGGAATCTTGGAAAGGAGCCCTGAATGATTTTCCGTCGAAAACGGAGTGGGAAGGTACTGCTCGATGTGACTTGCGCAATGGCCATCGTGCTACTGATGGTGCAGATGTTGATTCCAGCTGTTCATGCAACTCGTGAAGCCGCTCGCCGAATTCGTTGTGCTGCAAATCTGCGATCGATCGGCCTGGCGATGACAATTCATCAGGAGTCGAAGGGATACTGGCCATCAGGAGGTTGGCACTTCAACTGGATCGGAGAACCGGAACGAGGGACCGGGCCAAGGCAACCCGGTAGCTGGGTCTTTAATCTGCTTGGGTATCTCGGCGAAGACTCGTTGCGTTCTGCGGGGGTGAGTCTCACCGGTCGCGCGAGGCATGCTGCCCTGCGACGTCGGTGTGCGACGCCATTAGAGCTGCTGCACTGTCCCTCACGAAGGCCTGCACTCGCCTATCCCTATCGCGAGAATCAACGTCCGTTTACCAGCGGCGGGCGACTCACCACACCTCTGCATAGGGCGGCGAAGACAGACTATGCCGCCAATGTCGGCGATGGGGCGAGCGTTGAGTTTGATTGGAAATGGCCTGGGCCACAGTCGCTCGAAGAGGGAGATGCAGCCGCTTTTGTGTGGCCCGAACGCACTGAGTTTACCGGGATCGTCTTCGGTCGCAGTCAGATTCGACCCCGGCACGTTGTCGATGGATTATCCAAAACCTATCTCGTGGGTGAAAAGTATGTTGAAGCGAACAAGTATCAGACCGGTGAGGATTGGGGTGATAACGAGAGCCTGTTTGCTGGTTTCAATAACGACAATTGTCGCTCCACGGCAGAACCGCCTACGGCCGACTCTGCTGGTGGTGAATTCAAGACGCGGTTTGGTAGCGCCCATGCCCGTATCTGGCAGGTCGTTTATTGTGATGGTTCTGTGCGAGCTCATGATTATGCGACCGATCGAAGAATCCACCGTGAACTGGGAAATCGTATGAATTCACGGCTCCGCTTGGAACGACCATGAGCCGCGGATCTGATTTTTTGAAAAGTGATCCTTCATCTGGACAGGCAAAACAAATGACAATGTTTACTTGCATCAGCCTTTTTGTTTTGGGAGCCCAACGAGGCACTTTGCCTGAACCGCATGTGGTGGAAAAATTCAGGGAGGTTTACTGTCGTAGCGGTGATCGTCCCATTGTGTATCGGCTCTTTTGTCCAGATTCACCTGGACCATGGCCACTGATTGTGTGGTTTCATGGACGTGGTGAGGCAGGGGACGATAATCAGCAACAACTGGCGTGGCTTGAGTTGATGTTGGAAAATTCTGGAAGGCCGTTTCCCGCCTGCGTTGTGGCTCTTCAGCGGCCAGCTCCATCACCTCGGTGGTTGTCGCACCGTCCAGGTTCGGGAGACGCCTTTGAGCTGCTCGATGAAGTGCTCACCGACGTCATGATGCATCATGCGATCGATCCAGATCGCGTGATGCTCTGTGGTATCTCTTCTGGAGGCTCTGCCGTTTGGGCGTACGCACAGCGACATCCTCACCGCTTTTCCGCGTTGGCACCCTTGGCGACTACTGTGGTGCCTGAGCAGGTTGAAAGCCTGACCTCGATCCCAATCTGGGCCTTTCAATCTGCGGCTGATGGAGACGCTTCGGTCGAGAACGTTGGTCAGTTTGTCGATCGTCTTCGTCAACAAGGTGGACCAACGCATTTGACCATTATCAAATCGCAGACGCACGATTGCTGGACACAAGCCTTCGAGGATTATGGACTTACGGATTGGATGCTTTCGCAATTGCGCCAGCAATCAGAAGGTCCGTGTAGCACGGTTTTAGCTAACTCAAGATTTAGGATTTCCTGGTTCCGTTGGAAATCTTGCTATCGAGTCATGCTGTCAGGGTGCTTGTTGGTGATAGCGTCTATTGGGCTCTTCAAGATGGTCGGCAACGGTCCTTTGTCGCGAGGATGATTCTCGCCTTTCCAATAAGGATGCAATCAGCTACTATTCCGCTGCCCATGGCTGGCTGAGAAGATTAAATTGTTCCAATTCAAAAGACGGAGCTTGCCCATGTTTCAGGACGGATCCACAGAACGCGATAACGTCAAACTCTCGCCCGAAGAAGCGCGAGAACTGATCAAGGCGATCGAGGATGTCGAGCGAGAAGAGGCTCACGCACAGGACGTTGCTAAGAAAGCATCGTAACGCTCTCTGCTTTACAAAGAATGCCCGCTTCTCTCTACACCTTCACCCGAGCCCAACGACCGGTCGCGTAGTAACCGGTGATAATGATTGCGCGTAAGGCCAGTTCGCTGCAGACCGCAAGCCAGATTCCCGCAACGCCTCCACCTAAGGTGACTCCTACAAAATAGGCGGCTGGTAGCCGGATGAAGATTGTCGAAATGCCGACGATGAGCGTCGCAACGCGCGTGTCTCCCGCTCCTCGTAACGCCTGGTCAAGCACCATGGCGGCTGCGAAAAAGATTTGTGCCGGACCACATATTCTCAGAATCTGCGGCGTTAATTCAAGCAGCCTCGGTTCGCTGGTGACGAGTCGCACGAGCGGTTCCGGAAACATCATGAAGATCACCCCCATGCTGCCCATCGCGGTCGCTGCCAGGAACAAACAGTATCCCGTTGCCTGCCGAGCTCGTTTCTTATCGCCGAGTCCCAGGTACTGACCGGTCAAGGTCGCGGCCGCAACGGCCAAGGCCCAACCAGGAAGGTAGCTTAATGCCTCGACGCGGATCACAATGACATGGGCAGCCAAGGCGCCCGTTTGTTCAGTGCGACCAATGTAGCCGACGATGGAGGCGATGGAAAAGTTGCCCGTCCACATGATCAATGAATCGAGAAACTGAGGGAAGCTGATTTTTAGGATGCGTCGTAGTGTGTTGGATTCCGGCCATAGACGGGGTAGGCGGAGACGGATCGGTGATTTACCGCGCAGCACAGCCCTTAATGCCAGGCACATGCCGACACACCAGGCCACTGCTGTTCCGGCGGCAATTCCCTCAACTCCGTGCCCGCCGAAGGGCTCGGGGCCAAATACAAACGTACAACTCAGAACAATGTTGAAAATGTTGACAATCGCGAGCGTGCGAAACGGTGTCTTGGTGTCTCCGGATGCACGCAGGCACGCATTAATGACGAACAGAACGCCGTTGGCTGGAGCGGCCAAGGCGATCACCCGTAGATAAGCAGTGGCGAGTCGCAAACTATCGCCGGTAAGGTTCATGAGCGAAGAGATCCAGGGCGCGACGATATAGACGATCACCGCTAATAGCAGCCCCATGATGAGACAGCAGGTGACGGCTTGTCCCAGTGCTGCGTTGGCAAGTCGCCGATGCCGGCCACCAATGGCCCGGGATACTAGTGCAGCAGCTCCGATCCCGATGGCGCCGAACATTAAGACCAACAGCCAACCGGTATAGGCAGCGACGGCAATCGCCTCGGTCGCAGCTACACTCAGTCGGCCCGCGATTGCCGTGTCCACAAAACCGACGAGAAACCCTAGCAGCTGTTCTAGCAAAGGCCAGATCGCGATTACCAAGACTTGGCGGCGCACAGAAAGGCCCTTGAGATGGCCCGGTAGCTCCAAGTTTGAATTGTCTTTGGTATCGGAGGCCGCATTTGATGACATGGGGGCAGCTGCGATTTCATTGCCGGCGAATGATGCAAAGAGGCCGTTTCGAGGGGCTGCAGCAAGTCAGGCAAATGCAAGGAAAACGAATCTTGTCAGAACAGATCACTACTATAGCGAGTGTCGCATGTCAGGACGAGGTGGTTCGTCGACCACGGTTGGCTGGCTGCTCCGGTTTCCTCGGAGGTTGAACTTCAGCATCGCGCAACAAAACACGCAGCCCAAATCACATGAGCTGCGAGTTGCGTTTCTGATTGTCTGTCGACTTATACTTACTTGTTCGATTCAAGAACCTTACGAATTCGGACCCAGGGTTCCGATTCGCGAGCCCAAGACAAGGCCCATGCTTCCGGTGTGGTCAGCTCGCTCAGGACGTTCTCTAACTCAAGGATTCGTTGATTCAGTCGTCCTACCAGTTCCGCGTTGTTGGCTGGCGGATCTGTTCCCGCTAGCATCGACTCCAGTTCCGTGATTCGTTCGAGCTGTTGATCGATGACCTCTCGATTGTGCCGGGCGTCTTCGGGGCTAACGCGAACGGGAGCAGCGTTATCGTTGGTTGACGGCATCACGTCAGAATGGGTATCTGAAATCGACATTCTTTGCCTCCACGATCAAGGAATAAGCGTTTTAGGATTTGCTTTAAACTGGGCGATGCTGGAAACGCCCGCAAAGATACGCGTCAAAACTCAGGTGTTCCCCGACAAAAAAGTACCTTGAAGAGATCTTTCGGTTAGATCGGAAGGGTTTAATTATTTAATCTGACAATCGTTGGAGGTTGTTTTCAGTACAGTTGTGGCGGTCGTGACGGTTGATTCGGCCGCAGAAAAACTGTGATGTCGGCGACATTGTAGCTGCCCTGAGGAGCGGTACGCGGGTCGGCCGGCGTCGGCTCTCGCGCCTCGTTGATCGTGGTAGCCTTGGTTTCTGCGATCCGGATGGACGGCGGTACCGGCTGCGGAGCGGGCGGAGGTAACGGGGCTTCAACGGAGTTGTCGGGAAGTACCGTGGGTTGTGGCAGAGGAGCCATACGAAGCGGTGGAGCACCACGATGATGACCGACCGATTCTCTCTGTGCCGAGTGATTCTGTGCCGAGTGATAGGTGCCTTGATGGGTACGAGAATAGGTCCTGCGATGACCGCACCCTAAGTGAGAACTGATGAGCAGGCCGATGACGATCAGCAACCCTATTCTTTTCACGAATCCCTTCCCCCTGATCTCATTGAATCCATTCGCAAGCTCGGAGAGTCGTCACCCTTGAGTGTGTCGCTTATTATCGCTCCATCGGGTTCGGACCAAGATGCATCGGATCGTTCGAATAGTTCTAGAACGATCGATGAACTCAGCAGCCTTCATCGACGTAACTGTTGCGAGCGTTACATAAAAACCCGGGACGCAACGGACACTGGACGCAGATGCGACTCTACAGGAATTGCGAGTTGCATGACCGGCGAGACAGGCATGGGGCGTCAGTTCCTGATAATTGATACGATCGTTACCAGGTGGTGCCTCAACAACTGCGACTTCTGGCCGAGTTGTCGCACCGCATGAAGGGCATGGCCAGCAAAAGGCCAATGGCAGGTAGCCAGCCTGAGGTTCAGCCACAAGTTGAGTAGTAGCCGGTTCCTCTTAGGTGGAAGTTTGGAAGGCAGCGACCAGGTTGTGCGGCCAAGGTTACCGTCGCCGTTCCCCTCAACCCAGCCAGAATTGAACGACTCTGAATCCTCCTCTTTACAAGCCTGGACTACCTGAGCGAGATCGCCAGCACTCACCCGTTGAGCATCAACAGCCACGCGTTGCAGGGCTTTCGGGATGTAAGATCGAGCCGGACGGATCGGTCGAGTTGAACTCCAGTGAATTCCTGGCGTTTTTATGTTGTGTGTTGAACTCGCACTGGCGGAATTGATGTTTAAATTTTTTGCAGGAGATTAGACAAGGTTAGAACTTGATTCTGTAAAGCCAAAACGCGTATGAAGTTCTTAACCTTTTCAAGAAAACGCTCACGATTATCGGCGTATCACACGCTTATTCATGGCGGAAATTTGCTCTCTCGGATAGAGTAAATACTTTGGGCGACACGGAACTTTCTGAGAGTAATCATGATCAAAAGACGGAACAGAGTGCGCGGTCAGCGCGCGAGAGTAATCGAGCGACTTGAGAACCGATCGTTACTGGCTGGCCTGGTTGCTTACAACGGTTTGTTTTCCAGCGATGCGACGGCTGAGCACACCACGTTTTACTCTGATGTGTCCGGACGCGATGCAGCGGGACCGCTGGTCGATATCGAGACAGGTGAAGCGTCAGGAATCTTGTTGACGACTGCCCAGGACGGAGTGAATTTTGGCGGAAATGGCAGACAGCCGGCAGAAGGCACAGATGCCTACGATATCTTCAATGGTTACGTCGATTTTTCGGCAGGTGGTGAGAAGAGTATTGAGATCGCGGGTACCGATACGTATGGGTACACCTTTGAGAATCTTGATTCGGGAGCGACTTACGAATTTGCCGGTACTGCGGTCCGTGGAAACGCCTTCTATACAAACCGCTGGACGTTGGTCGAGTTGCGTGGGGTGGATGCTGCTTCGCCCGCTCACAGTACTGGATCAGGCGTCGTGACGACCGGTTTGCCGTCCAATCAAGTTGCGATTTGGACAGGCAACAACCAATCCTTCGGGCAGGGGGTTGTGGCGCAATGGATTGACATTGATCCTGGTGCAGATGGCAGATTTCAAGTCATCTCGAAACAGTACACAGGGCCTGTCCCAACTTCGATTGATTCTGATGGTGTCGCAGACGGTAGCAAGGGATACGGCATCGCTGGAATTCGGCTCGTTGAAAACGTTCCAGCGGGACCTCCCGTGATCGAAAATGTTGCACCCTCCGACGTCGCGGCCTTCGAGGCGACTGTAGGCGGTCGTGTGACCACGACGGGCGGCCAGATTCCCAATATCACGCTTTATTATGGCGAGACAGATGGGGGCACGAATCCAGCGTCTTGGCAGAATTCGACGGAGATTGGCAAAGAACGCGTCTACTCCAAGATCCTCGACGACCTGGATCAGAATACAACTTATTACTTCCGAAGCTATGCGGAAAACACACTTGGCTCGGATTGGGCTGATAATAGCTTGTCATTCACGACATTGACTGCAGCTCCTCCGAAATTAGAGATGCTCCCCGCCACGAATGTGGGGGCGTATGCGGCCGAGTTGGCAGGCAATATTTTGGACACCGGAAATGATCCTCCGATTGTCACGGTCTACTACGGTGACAATGACGGCGGGACGAATCCGGGCGCATGGGATAAGTCGGCTGAGCTGGATGTTCAAACGGGATCCTTTGCGGCATTCGTGACCGATTTGCAGCCGATGTCGCAGTATTATTTCCGCGGTTATGCCCAAAATGGCCTTGGAAATATGTGGAGCTCGCGTACGTACTCCTTTGAGACGACCGATACGCCGCCGCTGCAGCTGAATGAGTTTATGACCGATAATGCGACCACGCTGCGAACGCGCGTGCGAGCGACTCCGACGACCACTTTCCGGGGTGATCAATTGACTCCGGATTGGATTGAAATACATAATCCGACCGCCGTGGTCGCCGACGTCGGTGGCTATTACTTGACGGATGATGTCGCGGAACCTACCAAGTGGGAGATACCCGCAGGCACGCTTATTCCCGGCAATGGTTTCTTGATCGTCTTTGCCTCGGGACTCGATATCAAAGACAGCCGTTTGGATGAAAAGGGCAGTCTGCATACCAACTTCGAACTGGGCTCGAGTGCCGGTGGTGATGTCGCGATCATGGATGCTGAAGGGGTTGTGATTTCATCGTTCGAGAATTTGCCGACGCAGAGTGAAGACATTTCGTTCGGAGTCGATGCAGCGGGAACCGAGCGTTTTTATGCCGTTGCGACGCCGGGTGAAGATAACGCGAATGATTTCCCCAAGGCCCCTCAGATTACCGTGCCCAGCCGAACTTTCACGGGTTCTGTCCAGGTGGAGATTGTTCCTGCAGCTGCGAACCATACGATTCGTTATACAACCGATGAACGAACTCCGACCACGAGTTCGACGGTGTACAACGGACCAATCAACATTACTTCGACAACTCAATTGAGAGCGATCTCGGTCGGTCCCAACGGTAAGGCAAGTACGGTTGTGGGTGAGTCCTATGTGGAATTGTCCTCGAGCGTCGCGAACGATACCTCGGATCTACCGATCGTGCTTGTGGATACTTTTGGTGACGGAATTCCAGGGGCAGGGTCGTCGTTTGGAGATGCCTTTTTCGCCTTTATTGAGCCCGGAGAAGATGGCAAGACTCGTTTGACCGACGAATTTGATGTTTGGACGCGAGGCGGGATTCACGTTCGCGGATCCAGTTCAGCCGGCTTCTCGAAAAAACAGTACCGAGTCGAATTGTGGGATCAGCAGGACGAAGATCAGAAGTATGAGATTTTGGGGATGCCCAGGGAGGCCGATTGGATCTTCTATGGTCCAGGGCAGTACGACAGGTCGCTGTTAGCGAATCCCTTGATGTACGACCTCAGCAATCAAATGGGGCGTTATGCGACGCGAACGCGCTGGGTTGAGATGTATCTGAACCGTGGCGGCACGGTCGGCTCCTCCGACTATGTCGGAGTTTACGCGATTATGGAGGTGATCGAGCAGGGCAACGATCGAGTTGATGTTGAACCGCTCACCACGGGCGCTGGTGGGGTTCCGGTGGAAGGAGGATTTATTTGGAAGAACGATCGAGGTAGTGCTTACGTCGATCCCGATTCGACCACGTCGGCCCAACGTCGTTACATTGACGGGTGGATTCGAGATTTACGATCGGCAGCTGCTCGAGCCGATTTTAAAGATCCTGAACGAGGCTACGCCGCGTATGCCGATGTTGACTCCTTCATCGATCACAATATTCTCAATCTCTTCGCGATGAATGTGGATGCGCTCCGATTGAGTTCGTTTTATCACAAGACTGCTGATAGTAAGATCATCGCCGGACCGATCTGGGACTTTGATCGGTCCTTAGACTCGACGGATGGCCGTGATAACAATGCTCGCACCTGGTACGGTACGGGTGACTCCACCCGATACTTCAATGACAGTGATCGCGTGATGTCCTGGTGGCCTGATATGTCGCAGGATCCGGACTACATTCAGCAATACATTGATCGCTGGTTTGAGCTGCGAGAAAACGAGTTAAGTCTCGAGAATGTTTACGCGACGATCGATAAGCATGTAGACGAAATTCGTTCGGCCGCGACACGTGACTTCCGACGTTGGAATCGAGGAAGCTTCACCTCTGAAATTCGAAATCTTAAGAATTGGATCGAGGACCGTGTCGAATGGATTGATTCGCGTTGGCTGTCGGCACCAAGTTTCAGCGTTTCGACTCCTCAGGTTCCGGTAGGAACCGAAGTGAATCTTACTTCCAGTACCGGTACGGTCTATTACACACTCGACGGTTCAGATCCTCGTGGTGATAATGCTTCGGTTAGTTCGAAGGCGATTCGCGCAACCGGCCCCATCACGATCGATGAGTTCACTCGCATTACAGCTCGTATCTTTAAGTCTGGTCATGGCTCCACACGGAATGGCTATATCGTCACAGGAGACGATTGGTCACCACCGGCAGAGGCTGTCTTCTTCAATGACCCGACGGCTGCGGCTGGGAATCTGATCGTCAGCGAAGTGAATTACAATCCCGTCGATCCCACCGCGGAAGAAGAAGCTCTGGGCTTTGACAATAACGATGATTTTGAGTTCATCGAATTGCTCAACGTCAGCGACAAAAACGTCGTTTTAACGGGCAGCCAACTCTCTAAGGTCGATGTCGACGGCGATACGGAAGGCGTGAGTTTTGATTTCTCCGAAAGCAATGTGGCTACCTTGGCGCCGGGAGATCGGATTGTCGTTGTAGAGGACCTTGCCGCGTTCCGAGCACGTTACGGTGATCAAGTCACCGTAGCTGGTGAATGGGATGGTGCTTTGAGTAACAACCGTGAGACGCTCACGATGACCGCCTATGACGGTTCCGTGATTCAGCAGTTCTCTTACAACGATACGGGACTGTGGCCCGAACGTGCCGATGGTCGAGGATCAACGCTGGTAATTCTTGATCCTGCAGGTAACTTCAACGATCCGGAAAATTGGATCGGTAGTGTTTCCTATCTGGGATCACCTGGAACTCCCGACGCGGAATCGTTAGGAGTGGTTGTCAACGAAGTTTTGGCTCACACAGATCCACCCCTGACGCCTCCAGATTCGATTGAATTGTTCAATACGCTATCCGAACCGGTCGATATCAGTGGATGGTATTTGAGTGATTCTGCAAATCAGATGCTCAAGTACCAAATTCCTAACGGTACGGTGTTGCCTGCGGGTGGCTACGTGGTCTTTGACGAAGGAGATTTCAACCCCACACCTTTGAACCCTGCTCCAAATCATTTTGCCTTGAGCAGCGCTCGCGGCGATGACGTGTGGCTGGTTGTGGCCGAAAATGGAAAGCCGAGTCTGATTGCCGATGATGTGCACTTCGGGGCTACGCCGAACGGTGAGTCACTCGGACGTTTGCCAAACGGTACCGGCATCCTCACGCCGATGTCCGAACTCTCCTTGGGCTCCGCGAATTCCGGGCCACGTGTGGGACCGGTGATCATGAGCGAAGTTCATTATCATCCCGGTAGTCCTGCATTTAATGCACAGATCCTTGACCCGTCGATTACGAGCGACGACCTCGAATTCATTGAAGTGTACAATCCAACCGGACTACCCGTGGATCTCACTGATTGGCGAATACGTGGTGGAGTTGATTACGATTTCATTCCCGGAACGCAACTGGCCTCCGGAAGTACCATTGTGGTCATTCCCTTCAACCCCGATAAGCCAGAAAACGTCAATCGTCTCGCAGCGTTCCGAGCCCATCATCGTATTGATCAATCGGTCAAATTGGTCGGGGGATTCGGTGGGCGATTGAATGATCTTGGTGAAGCTGTGCGACTCCAACGGCCTGATGAACCGCCGGCCGAGGATCCGAACTTGATTCCTCGCCTGCTCGAAGATCAGGTCGTTTACGATGTTGTTGCTCCATGGCCCGATGCAAGTGACAATAATCGCTCGCTCACCCGTGCAGCCGTTTCAGCTTACGGTAATGATCCATCCAGTTGGAAGGCAGAGATTGCGTCGCCCGGCCAAACTGCTTTTGTGGTTGGCCCCATCTTTGGCGACATGAATCAAGACGGCCGCCTCAGCGTTGAGGACGTTGATCTCGTCTGTTCCGCCGTTTTGAATGGAGGTGATGAAACCTACGATCTCAATGCGGATGGAAATGTCGATGTGGCCGACGTTAACTACCTCGTTGAGGACGTGATTGGAACCAACGCCGGTGACGTTAACATTGATCGAATCTTCAACTCGACCGACCTGATCATTGTCTTCACCGCCGGTGAATACGAAGATGGAGTCGCCGGCAACTCTCTCTGGAGCACAGGTGACTGGAATTGTGACGGTGAGTTCGACACCAGCGACCTGGTCACGGCGTTCCAGACGGGCAGTTATCAGCTCGGAGCCGCACCCGGCGCTCAGACGGCAGCTGTCACACCTGATCTGTTCCTCAGGCAGACTGGGCAAACTCGCCGTGAGGCTGGCGAAGCAGATCCGGCCAACGTGACCATGGCAGCTCAGCAATCACCAGCACCTTCTCTTTCGATCGCCGCTCGTGACCTCGTTTTCAACGAACAGGACGGTGGATTAAACGATGGATATGAGTTGGATGATCTTGATTTAGAGCTGCTTCTGAGCGACGATCCGGAAACGATCTAGCCGAACCACCGCTGGATCGATTCACGCATCGTGCCAACTCGATCCAGAGGTGATTATGTCGAAGTTCGTGCATATCTTTCCGCTCTCGATTTATCGGGATTCGTTGACGCTTGCGCCTGACTACAGGCAACAGCTGATCGACTCGATCTTGCAGATGGAAGCTGCGTCGCAAAAGAAGAGCGTCGATCGAGCCTGGTTAGGCGACACGGCAGGGCATGAGTTTCTGTTTCAACGTGAAGAGTTTCAGGAACTCTTTCGAGCCATCGCTCAAAAAATACGCGACTATACGATGGCGTTGGGGATGAATAACGATCTCCTTGATTTCTATTTTCAGAGATCTTGGGCCACGGTCACCCGCCGCGGAGAAGAGATCAACGAGCACGCCCACAATCAATCCAATATCAGCTTTGCCTATTATCTTCAAAAACCAGCGGGGTCCGGCGGCATCAACTTCATCACCTACGATCATCCCAATGAGATTTCTCCCGGTGCGTTCACGCCGTCGAAAGCCGACCTGGGGTTTATCGATCGGCCGAGTATGTTGACGTGGAATACGGTCGGCATCAATCCTAAAGAAGATGAGATTGTGATTTTTCCATCGAAGACACTCCATGCTACGGTGCCCAGCGAAACCGACCAGCCGCGTATCTCGATTTCGGCCGATGTGACGACGATGTTACGGGATAGTCGTGGCCATGAAACGATGATGCCCAATTTCAAACACTGGCGATCGTTTGATGCCTGATCCATGCTGCGATTTAATATCGTCTCTTACACGTAGCCGATAAGTGATTCGTTAGGCTTGAAATCCCTCTGAGACTTTGTCCGTCGCGCAGTCGCATTGCGAACGGCTTTCGCCTAGACTCTGCAGTACCCACCAAAAGATCTTGTTTTGGAGAATTAGACTACGATGCGTTTTCCTGCCAAGGCGCTGACGCCGACTCGTTTCGCGGAAGCATTTGGAGTATTTGTCGCCCGTTCTCTGGAGTATCCGCAAATCATCACCCAGCTCGTCAGGGTTACCCAGGAGTGTTCCCCAGGATACGCTTGTTTCGATGTTGGAGCTGGAACCGGGATGGTCGTCCGCGACTGGATTGCTGCTGGCGGAAGGTTGCCGGACCGATTTGTCGCGCTCGAGCCGAATGCTGAACACATTCGCGCACTTGAAACCGAGCTCGCTGAATTGGGCTGTGAAACTCGGTTGATCGATGCTCCTTTCGCTGCCGAGTTTTCGATGGATGAATCGTTTGATTTGATCTACTTCTCGCACTCTTGCTATTGGTTTACGCAGCCGATCGAGTGCTTGCTGAATGCCTATCAGGCATTAAAGCCGGGCGGACGTCTGGTCGTAATTCACCAAAGTCCTCTTGGTTTTTATCCCTTCTACACGCTTTACAATCCGCTCCTCGAACGTGATCGGCCAGACGGACAGGATAACGCCCTGTCGAGTCATGAGTTGGTTGCAGGGCTGCGGAATGCTGGCTTTTCACCCAGGTATGTGATCGAACCGTCCTGGATGAGAATGAATGGGATCTTTGATGAGGCGTATCAAGACGAACTCGATCAATTCGTTTCGTTCCTGTTGCAGGCTGAGTTTTCCCAAATGAATGATCAATTCCGAGCGGATGCCATTCAATACCTGAAGGCCGCCTGTGTGGAAATTGACGACGAATTGGTGATCAGTCACCCTACGGCTTGTATCGAACTGGTGAAAGAGTGAGCAAGCCTACTCTGCTTCCTCACTGGCCGGGTAATCCTGCTCGGATGTCGGGCCTGCGGTGCCTTGTCGTATGCGGCTATAAACGAATAAGAAATACAGAATAATCCCGGCCGCAATACCGATCGACGTGCTGATGGCACTCTGGTGTCCACCGTCGATCTTAGGAATCGTTAAAGCTCCGACAACTCCCAATGTCCAGACGATCGCGATCAGGCAGATTGGCTTCCGGAGCCGGCCGAGTGAGAAATATTCACCACTTGTGTCGCCGGGCTTTGCCAGCAATGCACACAAGGCGATAGCTGAGTAGCCCAGATATCCGGCGGTCGCAGAAACGGATGTGATCTTCGCCAAGTCATCAAGAATGAGTACGACCGCGATTGAGATGAGAGCCACGATGGCGATCGCTCCGGTGGGGGACTGACGCGTTGCATGGACTGACTTCAAGAGAGTTGAAGCGGGCAACATGTTGTCTCTTGCCAGAGAGAAAATAAGGCGAGTCGTCGCTGCCATACTGGCGACTCCACACGCAAAGATGGAGATGAATACAAAAATCATTGTGATAGTTGTCGTGGTCGACCCAAAATGAGCTCCCAGAATGTCCAGCAATGGTGTTTCGCTGGCTTGGATCGATTCGATATTCGGGATGGCGATCAAGAAACCGACCAGCATCAAGAAACCTGCGATGCCCGACGTCAACTCTGCACTGATTACCGCCCGCGGCACTACCTTGCGAGGATTGCGAGTTTCTTCCGCCATATCTGCGGCCGCTTCAAAACCCGTTAGACACCACGCACCCATCAACAGAGAGAGGCAAAAGCTGGAAAAAGTCGCTGCCTCTCCGGTTCTCCAATTCACCGATTTGAAAAGTTGAGACCAATCGGTCTCTTGGCTGAACCCAAACATCCCAAGCAAGACAACGGTGATCAGAATGACGCCGATGATTTCTGCGATGACCCCATAGTCGTTGACCAATGACGCGATTCGAATACCGGCAATGTGTGTGACGGCAATGACTGAAATAATCACCACGGTTAGCCAGGAAACGGGGAAACCGTGAGGCAGTCCAAAGAAACCATGAGAGTACTCCGCCAACGCGTAACAAACTCCTGGGAATCCTGTCAAAAACTGGAGCAACAGTAACCAACCCACGAAATATCCGTAGTGAGGGTTCATTAACCGAGAGGTCCATTGGTAGCCGTAGCCTGCCAGGGGAAATCGCGTTGAGAGTTCAGCGATCACGGTTGCCATCAGGAGCTGTCCAAAGAGGACGATTGTCCACGACCAGATAATGATCGGGCCCACCTCGCGAAATCCAAACGAGAAACCGGCGAAGATACCTGTGGTAATGGAGATCAAGGAAAACGAGATTGCAAAGCTTGAAAACGCGTTCATGGTGCGTCGCAAGCGCTGCGTGTATCCGAATTTCGATAGTTCTAGGGAATCTTGGTCGCTTGGTTTATTCAAAACATTACTTCCTTGACGGATTGGAACCACTCACGGAAATATGCGTCCCATTCAGGAAAACCTCTCGGAGACATTCTCCAACTTGGGTTTCTTCTCCCGGCTGAAGATTGATAGCGGAAATCAACAAGCCTTCAGATCCGGTACCGTAGACTCGTCCTGTTGCGATGGCGGGCGTCCCTTCACGTAATTGCTCGGCAAACGCCTCTTTGGTGAGCCCCGTTTCTACCTCATTCCAGGTCAGCAGCAGGTGGGGAAAATGATTGGCCACGGCTGGCGTAATGTAATCGGTTTTCAAGTCAGCTATGTCCGAGAGCATTGCCTTAATCGTCTGCAATTGCCTTTGGCAGCGGCCGCTGATTTCGTTCCCATTTGTCGGCCCGTCAGCAATGAACAATTCCAGGGCTCGCCAGAGTGCAACGATATCTTCCTTCGCAACCTTTGCGACGCGACCGATCGTGCCCTCGATGGGGACTGCATTTTGTTTGGCTGCCTCGATGTATCGGCTTCCTCCTACCAGGAGACCACTGCTTTGAGGGCCACGAATCGCTTTGCCTCCGCTAAAGGCCACCATGTCATAGCCCATCTGGTGGAAGTTCCATAGGTTTTCGATCGGAGGGATATCGGCAGCGGCATCGAGCAAAGTCGGAATGTCGTGCTGCTTGGCTAGTTTTAGCCAGGTTTCGTGCCGAATAGGAGACTCAGGATCGTAGACGTTGTAGCTCATCATCAACGCGGTCCGGTCCGAGATATGCTCTTGGAACTCGTCTTCGGAGCCAACCTCAACGATCTTGATGCCGCAAGTTTCAAGCTGTCGATCGTAGATGTCACGGTGCGCTTTTTGTCGGATGACTTCGTAGGGTTGGCCCTCAGAGGCCGTGCAGTTTTTCTGGGGGAATTGTGAATTGCGGAGGGTTAATGCTGCGGAGACTCCCAGCAGAATGCCGCTGGCGGCTCCGCCCGTAACCAACGCCGATTCGACGTTGAGCATTTCGGCAATTCGGGTTCCGACTCGATCTTGAAGCTCTTTGAGATCGACGAAATGTTGGGAGGCCTGCAGCCATGCCTCGACAACAGGTTCAGGCATGAGCGAGCCGCCAAGATCGGTGAATGTTCCCGCGGCATTAATGATGGGTCGTAGTCCTAAGGACTCGTAAATGTTCTTTTCTTTCAAGGTTACACCTGTCTCGAGTCACCATACAGATCATCGCACAGTTTCGTGATCCAAACGGGTTCGATCGACCGCTCGTCGATCACGGAGTGCCAAAAACCTGATTGACGAACGTAGCCCGCCAACGCGAGTAATGATGCCTCCAGCTGGTCTCGCTCGATTTCTAACGATGCGGGTCGATAATCCAAGCCCAGACGATCCATCAGGGCAACGACTTCCCCGTGCCGATTCTCTTGGAGTCGACTCATTACATAGATTCCCAACGCGACGATCTGGCCGTGGATAAACGGACGCTGTAGTCGCTCTTCCAATTCATAGAATAAGAAGTGCTCGCTACCCTCCTCAACCCGGTAATGATCGGCGGGCAGGCAGATGGTGTTCACCTGCATGTAGCCATCGACGATGGCTTGCAGGCCGCGGTCGGTACAGGTGCGAATTTCGTCGGCTTCCTTGTCGACCTGGGCAAGGATCTGTCGCGCTTTGGAAACGTCGTCTCCCGAAAAAGGATATTCGCTACGGCCGCTTGCCTCCGCGAGTTCCCAGTCGAGGGTCGCCGTATGGATTGACAGCAGATCACCGGCGCCCGCAATATTCAACTCATTCGGTGCAAGCCGCAAAAGATCGTAGTCGATGACCAGTGGGTCGGGGCTGCTTTCACCCAGGTATTCCACTCGATGGTCGACTCGTAGGCCCGCTTTTGGCGTAACGAAGGCATCGACGCTCAACACCGTGGGCATGGAGACGAGTCGACAGCCCCGCTTCCATGACATGTACTTGCCGAAGTCAATCGCTCGACCTCCTCCGACTGCCAAAACCGTATCGCAGTCGGGTAATCGGTCGATGGCCTCTTCGACGATCGATATTTCCATCGAGTCGACCATTTCTACGGCTAAAGGTGTGCCGCCGATCCGTTCCTGAACGAATTGCCAGGGAACGGGCATTGTCGTCACGACAAAATTTCCCAGGGATGCAGCGAGTTCGTTAGAGGTTCCACGTCCAAAGAGTTGTGACGTGACATTCGTCTGTCCGTTTATTTCCATGGTCAGCTTGGAGGTAGCAAGTCTGCAGTGAGAGAGTCAATTTGGGGCTCAGGCAAGATCGGACGATACGTCCAGCCAGAGCCAGAAGTCCCCCATGCTACAAAAACTAGGGGCCTCTTGGCCATGAGGGGGTCAGATTAGCTCGCTGATCGGACGTCCGTTTTCCTGGACAGCATAGCGAGGGCGTCCACGACTGTCCTCGTAAGTCGTTTCCAGGGGGATGCCAAAATGGCGATAGATCGTTGCTGAAAGATCACCTGGGGTCACGGGTCGACTTCGGATATAGCCGCCATCCGCCTCGGTCGAGCCAATGACCTGACCGTGTCGCAGGCCACCGCCCGCCAGGCACATGGACATTACTTCGGGCCAGTGATTGCGACCATCTGTGCTGCCCTGTGTTCCGATTTGCGGAGTCCGGCCAAATTCCCCCATGGCAATCACCAGGGTGTTGTCCAACAGGTCGCAGCGATCCAGATCATCGACCAGCGTCGTAATTAGGTGGTCGAAAAGTGGCAGGAGAGGTCCCAGCCCCTTTTTAATCCCACCGTAGGGCGGAATGTTATCCCCATGAGTATCCCAGGTGCCGGATGCGGTGTGGTAGCTGAGATCGATGGTGACGAAGGCAACCCCAGCTTCCACGAGGCGTCTCGCGAGTAACGCCTTCTGACACCACAGATGTTTTCCGTATCGCTCGCGGACCTCGGTCGGCTCTTTCGATAGGTCAAATGCTCTTTGAGCTCGCTGTCCGGCAATCAGATCGACGGCCTGTTGAGTGAACGAATCCATGGCGTCCATCGAGCCCGTCTGGTCGAGGCCTCGTCTTAATCGGTCGAGTTGTTTCAGCATCGATTGTCGTTGGTGGATGCGATCGAGCGTTAGTCCTGGGGCGAATTGGAACATCTCCGCCTTGGATGTCTTGCCCGTTTCTTTTCCGACGAGATCATAGATCGGCAAGCTGGCTGCACGCTCGGCGATAAACGGATCGTAGGTCTGTCCCAGGTATCCTCCGTAGGCAAGATGCGATCGCGATCGCTGAAATGCAACGTAAGGGGGAACCCCCAGTTCATTGGCACCATGATGCTTGGCAACGATGGAGCCGATCGCGGGGTACATCCCCCCATCCCGTTCGACGCGTGGTGCTGCTGACCGGTGCCCCGTTTGCATCACCATGTTCGGCTCATGATTACTTTTACGACAATCAACGCTGCGTATCAGCGTGAACCGATCAAGCATCTTCGCTTGTTTTGGAAGATGCTCACAGATGAACGTTCCAGGAAGTGCCGTCGACGTGACGCTAAAGGGGCCTCGATTTTCGTATGGTCGATCCGGCTTGGGGTCCCAGGTGTCAATGTGACTCGGGCCGCCCGCCATCCACAGTAAGATGACGCTCTTTCCTGTCGGTGCCGCCGTTGAACCGGCCGCCGCTCGTGCTTGAAGGAGTGCGGGGAGCGTTAATCCAGCCATCCCGCTCATGCTCGCCTTCAGCATGCCGCGGCGAGTCAAAAGTGTTAGCCCCTCTCTTTGCCTCGCATGCAAAGCGGAGAACGCATGCAGGTGATTTGTGCTGGCGTGACCTTCCATCTTCTGATCTCCAGGGAGAAGACTGAGTTCCCAATATGCTATCGCCAACCGACGGACTAAATCAAGCAAGAGTTAGACACCTCGATCGACATGAGGTGCCAGGCATCAGCCTGATCGCTCGAACAATCGGTTGAATTTACGGACGACAACACAGAATCCACAAGGATTTATCGGTGTCTCTTTCGGATTCAGGCAAGCCACTCGCTGGAGATCGCGAAATCGGAGCGTTCCAGGACAAGATTTACGGTTGTGGATCCTGCGGCGATTTGATTTTGAGACACCGAGTGCGATTGCAGCAAGAAACTTCCCCGCTGTGCCGCAGAAACTTATAATTCGAGCAGACTGAATCCTCGACTAAGCTGCCTCGTACACTTGATCCAAGGGATGAGAGACTTCACGAATGTAACTCGCATCCTGGGCGTGTTGGTCTAGACCTTTTTCGGTCCACTGCCGCTGGTTCTGGGCGGTCGCCGTGCGGATCGAATTGTTGTGACTCCAGCTCTGCGAAGTCGCATAAGAACGTTGGTGATGGAGATGGACACAAACTGCTCGATGACGAACCTGTTTGGCTTGAACTCCTGCATGGACTATCCGTTCGCCGATTTCGCGGTCCAGCCCGCCGTACTTCATCTCTTCATTGAAGCCGTTGACACGGATGATGTCGGACTTCCAGGCCGAAACATTGTGTCCGTTGAACGTTGGACGAGTCGTCGTAATTCCATCCAGGAAACGAGCGATTCCTTGGTTTCGCGTGAGACGGATGGCCTTGCGACTCCATGGGAGCCCCTTTTGTCGTAGCCACCGCCAGTCGAGTGCTTGACCTGTCTGAATTGTCTCTTGAGAAATGAGCTTGCTGACACTTTGCGGTAATCGGACGACACCACCCGACAAAAATGTATTCGGTTCAGAAAGGCGAATGTGTTGCTCCAGGAAGTCTTTGCGGGGTACGCAGTCGCCGTCAGTAAATATCAGGTAGGGATGAGTCGCTGCTAGAATTGCTTTGTTCAGAATCTCGCATTTGCGAAATCCATCATCCTCGTGCCAGATATGACGAATGGTGAGGCCTGTCTTCTCACGCATCGCTTCAATCGTTTGCCGAGTCGGTTCGTCGGAACCATCATCGGCCACAACGATTTCAAGGCGTTGATGGGTTTGGAACCGATAGCCCCACAAAACCCGCTCCAGCCAGCGTGGGTGGTTGTAGGTGGTGATAATGATGGAAACATCCATGTTGACCCCTCGGCTTACATGCAAGCCAGAGTAAAAATCACAACGTCTTCCTGAGGAGTCTAAACCCGTCACTTTGTCGACGAGTTTGACTCGATGTAATTCCCGTGATGTTCATTCGAAATGCCGCAGGAATCCGTGCAGACAGGGGGGCCCTGGTTCCTGCTCTCATCGCCTACGGTCGATGTCTTCACCTGCTGGGAACTCCATCCGTTCGACTCATTGACTTGGGAGTACGCTGGTTCACTCTTCCCTGAAGGATCAGCGACCCAGCGCAACATGGGGAATAGTAGCGTTTTGTAAGAAACGCGGTAAGAACAATTTGCGGAGATTTCAGCTGGTCGAGCGGCGATTTCCAAAACTTTACGTCCTCGGTCAGCTTCGAAGATAATATGAAAAGTCGCGTCTTCGTCACAAATTAGTCATTTCGATCGTTGCTCCTCAGTCTTCGGCCGAATCGCCGCCCGAAGCTAGCGTCAGTCTACCGTCGGGGCATGAGGTTTGCCTCTGGGTGGCATGTTTTCCGGCAAGCGTGAGGAGGGCGGGATGGATGACTTTCTCAGACACCGCGGAAAACTGTGAACGCTAGTTCCTAAACGGAAATTGTGGGTGGCAACGTATGCTCGGTAGCGAACGAGATCCGCAGACGCTTGCCCAAGGGCAGTTGGCCTTTGTTAAAATCGATCCCAGGCAACCCATTAGAATCCTGGTGGACTGCATTGTCCTGGTTGAATGCGGTGCCCTGGTGGACTGTAGCTTGAAGTCTTGGCCAGTGGCGCAGGTGTCACTACGTAGGTCGGGTAAGCACCTTTGACATGTCCAAAGCACTTGGGAGGATAGTTGCCAGTTGTCTTTCGCCCATCAGCCTGCGACGTGCACAAGTGATAGTCGAGATTGACTACGATTCCAACGGCTTGTCGATTCGGTAACCAAAACTGTGCCGATTGGTTTCCGAGTAAACGCAATGCCAGAAGGGTAAGTCTTGCCGGATTTGAAAGACGCGACAGTTCCAAAGCTCGTCATCACACGTCAAAATTTCACCCGTCATAGGATCACGGTAGCGGAAAAACGATCGATCCTTTTCTTCTGCGACGTTGATATAGAGACGCCAGCCGGGTTTCCTGAGATTGGTGTGCCAGCCCATGTAGCCACCAGGTGGATACCAGAAGTGACCGCTAACCCCAATCGCGTCGAGCGGTACATCGAATAACTCTTTCGCTCGCTCTTTGACGATCTCATCAATCTCATTTCGTAAATCGACAACTTCTTGGTCGATCACCGTCCCTTGTAAGTTCTTCGTGTGGAAGACGAGGCAGTTGCTAATGTTGGTGTTCGTGCGAATGTCGCTGATATCATCGCCCCGGTGAAGGATGCCATTGAGTGCTGCTTCGGAAACGGCGTATTTGGCGTCGTCACTCGATTCGAAACCGTCTCGCATTTTCTGGCCCGCCCGTTGCGATGCCGTTGTACAGCGTCGAACAAGTTGACGAAGCTCTTCGTCTTGGACCAGCTCTTCGAGCTCACCAAAAATACCAAGGTTGGCTAGATTCATTTGGGAAAACTCGTGGGTGAGGGTGGATGAGTGTTTCAGTATCGTTTCTGAGTTCTCAAGGATAGAGTCGTCAAGAAACGTTGTGCGGTTGACGGGGTCGAGCTGGAATGCCGATGACGGTTTTACCGTTCGGGACATCTTGGGTGACAACGGCACCTGCACCTACGATGGCATCCTCGCCTACCGTCACGTCTTCGAGGATCGTACTGCCTGCGCCAATGTAGGCGCCTGACTTGATGGTCACCCGTCCACACAGAGTTGCTCCAGGGGCAACAAACACATGGTCGGCCAGGTTATTGTCATGGTTGATCACACTATTAAAACGAATTGCACAGTGTTGCCCGATCCGTACCCGGGAGCCAATGCAGGCTCCTTTATTGATAATCGTGCCGCGGCCAACCTCGGCAAAGGCCAGGTCAACTCCCGGATCGATGATGCGACCCAGTTGGCAGGATAATCGCAGTAGCTTTTCCGTAATCCGCTTACGTTTGAGTGTGGAGCTGTAGACGTTATTGAAGAACCACGTGTCTTCGTGATTGAATTCAGTGATCCGAAGATGGTTGCCGATGATTGGATAGCCCAATAAGTCTTCGCCCGGTTTTTCAGGGGAGTCGTCAATGAATCCCAAAATACTCCACGTGTCTGACTTGGCATTGATCGCATCGATAATCTTAACGATGTCAGGATAGCCAGCGCCGTAGATGATTAATGATTTTCCCATGTAGAAATAAAGCCGAAATCGTGAAATTTGATTAGCAGTTTGGGGTTTAGCGACAGATGTGGATTAGCACGAAACTTGCCCGTCGCTAACGCCCCCGCCTTAAATTCTTACTGTAGTCTGCTTCGAGCTTTGTGAAAGCAAATTCGCAGGGGAGTTGGTTAGATGGGCGTCTATCGGCCACCTAAAGATTGATAGAGACAAGCCAACCGAAGCATTTTGTCCAGATTGTCGGCACGTCGTTCAGGATAATTTGCGCTGACCATGTCTCGTCAAGTTGCGCATCGAGTTGGTAGGCACCGACGATTGGCCAATTCTCCAAATCGAAGACGCGGGGCGATGGATCGGGCAAGCGAGAGAACGACTCATCAGAGACGGTCCTGCCGAAGAGAAGGCAGTGATCTAGCCCCCTCGAGATGAGAAACGAAAGTGGAGACGATCGGGCTTGAACCGACAACCCCCGGCTTGCAAAGCCGGTGCTCTCCCAATTGAGCTACGTCCCCGAATTTGAGCGGCCCCCCGGACGATGCCGAATGACCTTCGCGTCAACATTCTTAGATTAACATACACTCAAATGCAGATCCTGACAATTGGGCCTTAACCAGATGCAAAATCGCGACGAACATCGATTCAAATCGGTATGATTGCCATGATCGTTGTCGGTCGCGAATTTCGACTGACCGTCCGGCAGTAGCGGCAAAATGCATTTGGCGGAATGACTGGACACGCCGGTCGAACGGCATTATTCGGAAGACAGGCTGTGTGAGAACCGTTCAAAATGCTCGGTTACAAGCCCACCGCCGGTGCGAAATGGTGCCGGATCGATTTTTCGGGATCGTTGTAGAGATGAATCGGTTTGGACGTTGGCAGAAGGACGTCGAGAGGATCGTTCCCGAGTCGACGAGACTGAGTTTTGGGGCCTGGGTAAAAGAACAAAACTAGAACGAGATCAGGGTGAGCCAGGAAATGAATGGATTATTACGCAACCTATTGATTCTTGCCGGGCTATTGCTGTTGGGGATTTTGATTTTCGTAGCACTCGGGTTCTGGGTAACCGATTAGTTATTTCGATTTGACTTGCCTTCTTCTCTTGGGTTCGCCCAGTTTTGGCGAAACCGTGTCGCCTGCGCCGGAGCACCCCGGGACAGTAACTCTTCTCAGCCGTTTCGGCTCATCAAGATCCACCGAATGTAGGTGCATCTTATCGTCAGAAAAACTATCATAACGGCCATGCGAATCTGGATGGTTCGTAAGTGCTTTCTCGAGAGAGTTCGAGACAAGTTTTTCATCGGTTGTTGATGGTGTGAGGATTGAAAGGGAGAAGATATGAGTAAGACCGCAAAAGTGGCGATGGTTGGCCTTGGATTCGGAGCCGAATTTATCCCGATTTACCAGGCCCATCCGAATGCTGAAGTCGCCGCGATTTGCCGTCGTAACGAAGCGGAACTCAATCAAGCAGGCGAGCAATTTGGGATTTCGAAACGCTACACCAGCTACGAAGAAGTGTTGCAGGATCCAGATATCGACTATGTGCACATCAATAGTCCCATTCCTGACCATGCTTGGATGTCATTGCAAGCCCTGGACGCCGGTAAGCATGTAATGTGTACGGTGCCGATGGCGACAACGATCGAAGAGTGCCGGCAGATTGTGGAAAAGGTCAAATCAACGGGACTGAAGTACATGATGGCCGAAACGGTCGTCTATAGTCGTGAGTTTCTCTATATCAAGGACCTCTACCAGAAGGGTGAGCTTGGAAAGATTCAACATCTGGCTGCGTCTCATCCACAAGATATGGATGGCTGGCCTAGTTATTGGGAAGAGATGATCCCGATGCATTATGCCACACACGTTGTCAGTCCATGTTTAGGTTTGCTCGATCTGAATGCGGAGTATGTCAGTTGTTTTGGTAGCGGAACGGTTCGAGATGATATCGCTCAGAAATCCGGAAATCGTTTCGCTGTGGAGACGTGCCATATTAAGGTCAAGGATAGTGATGTGACCGCTCATATTTGGCGTTTCCTCTACGATGTAGCGCGACAGTATCGTGAAAGCTTCGACGTCTATGGTACGAAGAAGAGTTTTGAGTGGACCCTTGTTGAAAATGAACCTCATGTGATTCATACGGCTAAAAAACCGGAGCATGAAATTCCCGAAAAGGTTGAAGTTCCTGACTTTGCCCATCTTTTGCCGGAGCCCATTCAGCGGTTTACGCAGCCAGCAGAAATTCATGACGCCGATCACTTGTCCTTCATTCAAGGCGGTGGCCATGGAGGCTCGCATCCCCACATGGTGCATGAGTTTGTCAGTGCATTAATGGAGGATCGTGATCCTTGGCCAAACGCAGTCCAATCGGCTAACTGGACCTGCGTCGGGATCTGTGCCCATGAATCTGCCGAAAAGGGCGGTGAAATCATCCGTCTGCCCGACTTTACTCTCGGTTAAGGCAGGCAAAGACGTTTTTCCAATTTGTCGCTGAGTCTGAGCGAGTTAGAGTTGCCTGGAGGAAAAGATGTTTGCACTTCGAGTTTTAATGCTTTGGTTTGCTCTGGGCATCTGTACTGCTTCCGCTGCGATGGCTGGCGATTTGAATCTTTTGTTTCTCGGCGATCAGGGACACCATCAGCCGGCCAAGCGTGCGCGTCAGATGATTCCGGTGTTCGCTGAACGGGGCATTCGGATTCAATATACGGAGGACATTGCTAAGGCATTAACGCCATCAAATCTCGCTGAATTCGATGGCCTGATCGTCTATGCCAATATCGATCGTATTGAAGATGCTCAAGCTCAAGCACTCTTGCAGTACGTGGCCCAAGGCCATGGCTTTATACCGTTGCATTGTGCTTCCTACTGCTTTCGCAATAACGACGATATCGTGGCGCTGATTGGAGCCCAATTCCAGAGACATGGGATTGGAAATTTTCGTGTGCGCCCTGCAAGTGAATTTGCGAATCATCCCGTTGTAAATGGCTACGATGGTTTCGAAAGTTGGGATGAAACCTACGTCCACACGAAGCACAACGAGAAAAACCGTACTGTGCTGGAATATCGTGTAGATGGAAACGAACGCGAACCGTGGACTTGGGTTCGCACTCATGGCGATGGGCGCGTGTTTTACACGGCCTGGGGACACGGTCCGGAAACTTGGGGACATGAAGGATTTCAGAATCTGCTGGAACGCGGCATACGTTGGGCTTGTGATGATGATCCAGCCAAGGCTGGACCGTATCTTGATGCCAAGGCCTTCCGAGTTCCGGCGATGACTGAGCCTCCTAACGATGTTGCTCCCGTGGAGTTTGTGGATGTCGGACCTGAAATCCCGAACTACACCCGTGGGAACCGATGGGGGACGCAGGGGGCCCCGATGACGAAAATGCAGATGCCGCTCCCCGCTGGCGAATCTATCAAGCATTTTGTCACGCCCGTCGACTTCGAAATGCAGCTATTCGCTGACGAAACGATTCTGGATTCCAAGCCCATCGCGATGAATTGGGATGAGCGTGGACGACTTTGGGTTTGTCAGACCTACGACTATCCGAATGAATTGCAACCGCATAATCTAGGGTGCGATCTGATTCAGATTGTCGAGGATACCGATGGCGATGGCGTGGCGGATCAGGTGACTCGATTCGCGGACGAACTGAGTGTTCCGACGGCAATTCTGCCGTTTCAAAACGGCTGTATCGTCCAAAATGGTACCGAAACCCTCTATCTCTCTGATTCCGATGGCGACGGAATCGCCGATCGTCGGAAAATTCTGATCTCCGGTTGGGCCCTGGGCGATACGCACGGTGGCGTAAGCAACTTCCGGCTCGGGCTCGATAATTGGATTTATGCCATGCAGGGGTACAACAATTCCACACCCGAGGTCGAGGGGCAAAAGCAGCAGACGTTCCGGATGGGGTTCTGGCGTTTCAAGTTCGATCCCGGTGATGGAAATCAGGAACCTCGCGTCACCCAGCTCGAGTTCTTACGGTCCACGGATAACAATACGTGGGGCTTGGGTATCAGTGAAGATGGTTTAATCTTTGGTTCGACCGCGAATCGAAATCCTAGTTGTTTTTTGCCGGTTCCCAATCGGTATTATGAACGAGTTCGTGGGTGGTCGCCCTCGGTTTTGCGTTCAATCGCCGACACATACATGTTCGAGCCGGTTAGCGATAAGGTGCGGCAGGTTGATCAGCATGGTGGCTATACCGCGGGGGCAGGGCATGCCTTGTATACCGCTCGTGCCTACCCGCAGACGTGGTGGAATCGGACCGCCTTTGTTTGTGGGCCAACCGGCAAGCTTGTGGGGACCTTTGTCTTAATCCCCGATGGTGCCGGATTTCGTTCCATGAGCCCTGCCAATTTGGTTGCCAGCGATGACGAATGGACGGCGCCGATCGCTGCCGATGTCGGTCCCGATGGATTGGTCTGGATTCTTGATTGGTACAACTACATCGTGCAACACAATCCCACGCCTCATGGTTTCAAGAATGGGAAGGGGAATGCCTACGAAACGGTGCTGCGTGATAAGACTCTCGGACGTATTTATCGTTTGGCTTATCACGGAAAAGATGCCGGGCCAAGCGACAGTGTTGATCTTGCCGATGCGGAGCCCAAAACACTCGTCCAGCATTTGCGACATCCGTCGATGATTGTGCGACTCAATGCTCAGCGATTGCTCGTCGAGCAGAGTCTGGGGAAGCAGGTCATTCCCGATCTTCTGGAACTGGTCCAGGATGACTCGCAAGACGAAATCGGCCTGAATGTGGGGGCCATCCATGCAATCTGGACATTGAATGGAATCAACGCCATCGCCCAGGATGAGACCGTACGCGACGTGGTTGTTGCCGCCCTTCGACATCCTTCGGCTGGAGTCCGACGGAATGCGATTCAAGCGTTACCCCCGGGAGCAGAAACAGTGGAAATCCTGCTCGCGAATCAATTGTTGGCGGATGAGGATGCTCAGGTGAAATTGGTGACCATTCTCGCGCTGGCGGACCAGCCCCAGAATGCACAGGCTGGGGCCGCCCTGGCGCGGCTGTCACGCCTGCCCTCCATTACCGGCGATCGTTGGCTGAATGACGCTCTCATTAGCGCAGCGGCCGTGCATGCGATGCCTTTCCTGCAGTCGTTGGCGGGCAACGGTGAAATGGGTGAGCCCGCAGAGCGAATCGTCGCGATTCTGGGAGAACACATTGCTCGTGGACGTCCTGCCTGGAGTGATATCGAACCACTCCTGGCTCAATTATCTGCTTCAAACGCTCGCTTCTCGCAAAGCCTCTTGGCTGCCTTGAAGGAGGCCTGGCCCGATGATCATGTCGTGAAACTCGACGCAGCGGCTGACGCGCATCTGTTGCAGATCATGGAGAAACTACCCGCTGCTGCACGTGGCGACTTGATCTGGCTTGGTATGAATTGGGGAAGTGAATCGCTTCAACAATATGTGGATGAGATGGTGACCGGGCTTTCACAGCAACTCGCGGATACCAAGGTGACTGCTGAGGATCGAGTGCTTATCGCCCGTCAGTTGGTCGGGTTTCGTCCGGAAGATCCCGAAATTGTGACAACCTTGACCGAGCAGCTAACGCCTCAGGCGACGCCCGAATTTGCAACGGCGATTATCGAGGAATTAAGCCGAAGCGAGGCGAAGAATGTTGGAGAGCAGTTGATCGCTCGCGTTGACACGCTCTCGCCCTCACTCCAGCAGGCACTTCTTCGTGCCCTGCTGGTGCGTCCCCCGACAACCCGAGCTCTTCTCGTCGCCGTCAATGAAGGCCGGCTGCGGATCTCTGATTTGACGCTCGATCAAAAAGCGGCGTTACGCGGACATCCAGACCAGGGAATTCGCGATCTGGCTCGAGAGGTCCTTGCCAAGGATGGAGGGCTACCTAATCCCGATCGTCAACGTGTCATTCATCAGTTGATGCCCTTGACGGAAAAGACGGGGAGTGTCGATGGCGGTTTAGCCGTCTACAAGAAACAGTGTGCCAAATGCCATCAGCACGGAGATCTCGGCGAAAATATCGGGCCGAACCTCACAGGCATGGCCGTGCACCCAAAAGCTGAGTTGTTGACTCATATTCTCGACCCGAGTCAAAGCGTCGAAGGGAATTACCGACTTTATACCGTCGTCCTCAATGATGGTCGGGTTATCAATGGAACGTTGGCCAGTGAGACTCGGACTTCGCTTGAATTGATCGATGCCGAAGCCAAACGCTATCCGATTCAGCGAGAGGATATCGATGAACTTGTGGCCACCCCTAAGTCCCTGATGCCTGAGGGATTTGAGAAACAAATGAATGAAGTTGAGCTGGTTGACCTGCTTGAATTCCTCACCCATCGTGGGCAATTTGTGCCCATTGATCTTCGTAAATATGCCACCGTCGTGAGCACCAAGGGCATGTTTTTCAGCGAAGAATCAACTGTAGAGCGAATGGTGTTCCCGGATTGGAAACCGAAGACCTTTCAGGGCGTTCCGTTCCTGTTGGTTGATCCCCAGGGAGATCAGGTACCCAACGCGATCATGCTCAAAGGTCCCAATGGTCAGATCGCCCCGAAAATGCCTGAAGCGGTGCAGCTTCCCTGTCAAACAGCAGCCAAGTCGATCCATCTGCTCAGTGGCGTAAGTGGCTGGGGAGCTCAGTCTGTCCAGGAGGATGGAAGCGTATCGATGATCGTGCGCTTGAAGTACGATGATGGAGCGACGGAGAACCACGAATTACGAAATGGTTATCATTTCGCCGATTACATACGGCGGTTTGACGTGCCTGGTTCCGAGTTTGCTTTCGCGTTGAGAGGGCAGCAGCTTAGATATCTTGCGATTCATCCGAAGCGAACCGCGATGATTGACGCCATTGAATTGGTTAAAGGCCCCGATCAAACAGCACCGATCGTAATGGCCGTCACGGTCGAGTCTCCCGAGGCTAAACCGAGCACCGAATAGAATCGGGGACTCCGAGAATCGAAGTGACCATTGCCTGATGTTTTAAGGCGGTTACAGCGTGAGTGCTGGGATCTCATGGGCAGGTGAGGTTCGGGAATTGGGGCGCGCCAAAAAAAAGCCCGCAGCCAAAAGACTGCGGGCTATCCCCCCTGGTTGAATATCAACCTGTCTTTTTACTGACCAGGGCTCGATCCCATGTCGACGTTGCCCACCATGTGCAGGTGGTTATGGTCGATATAGATCACTTCACGAGCGTCCTCGTCGGTCAATGTGTGTGGTACTGGCCAGCCAACTCGTTTGACTTCGGTGAAGTACACCGTGCACTTGTAGTGGGCGTGGTGCAATTGTGCTGGGCCGATCATCGGGTAGAACCGAGGCGGATCAACGTAGTCGGCGATCAGCTCTTTGCGAATGACAACATTGTTGCGTTGGACTTCATGCAAGAACGGAATGCCGCCTTCTACCGGATGGCTACGCTCCAAGGCGCGAATGACTTCATCGTCGCTCGGCGGATCCAAGGCGTTAGCAGGACCGCCCGATGTGATCGGGCCGAGAATCGGGACACGATCATATCGTTCGTGCTCCCAGAATTCATCCTCTTTCGCATCCTGGAAATAAGGGCTTACTGGGAGCGGCACTCCGAGTACGCCAAAGGTCGGTCCGTAGTGCATGCACCCACTGCTTCCAAGAGTTGCGAAAAGCAACACGCCACAAGCAACGGTTTTGAGTGACTTGGTCGACATGATCAATCCTCGAGTCTGAGCTGCACCTGAGAATTTGTGCGAGCCGGAGCACAACTCCAATACTCGTCTCTCGGTGGTTCACTTCCCTGCGCGTTTCTTTGTTCTCTTTTATCGCGTTAATTTGGATCGGACTTGCGGGTTTTTTCGGTCGTAGTGAAATTTCCAGTGAAACAGTCCGATCGATACCCAACAAAAAAGGCCTCCGCACGGTGTGCTGGAGGCCTTTGGTCGAATTGGATCGCGATTGAGTGGTCTTATTTGGACTTGAAGTCCAGGAACCACCAGCCGTCATCCCATTCCAACGTCACTTTTCGCCATCCCAGGGGAACCTGAGGATAGGGGTAGAACGGACCGATGTAGGGCCAAGCGGTCGCGGAATACTGATGAGGATAAGTGACAGCAGCATAGTTGGGATAGGCTGCGTAGCTCGGCCACGCATATCCTGGCATCTGCGGCGTGTCGTAGGAAGCAGTTCCTGCAACTCCACCTGTCATCGCGATTGGCGAAGGACCGCCCATATTTCCAGCTCCGTGACTTGCCTGTCGAGCTTGACTGTACTCGGGGGCTGCGTAGGAAGCGGGGCGAGCGTATCCCTGCTGCGATCGAGCGAAGGCAAGAGGAGCCTGGGAAGGGGCTGCCGTCTGGCGAGCCATTCCGGTAACTCCGCTACCAATCGGGCTTCGTGTAGGTTGAGCTGTCATTTGAGCTGCGGACATTGCCGGTGCTGCTGGGCTCCTCGCCGCAACTGGCTGAATGGCAGGGCTCGCAACGGTTTGAGGAGCTTCAATGGCCAACGCAGGAGCTTCGAGCGTTGGTGCTGCAGCAATGGCGGGTGCGGCTGGAACCGGCGGAATCGCAGCAGCGAGTGC
>PBNZ01000037.1 GCA_002723275.1 Planctomycetaceae bacterium | reverse complement strand
GTCATGCGGTTTTCCGAGATCATTGACCAGAATTTCTTTTGTCTTGAGACTGATCAATTCCCCCGTCGCGAACAAGGTGACCAGCACATCATCCTTCAAAAGAAACAAATGATTGGGGTGAAGGACGTGCGGTCTGAAATAGGAGAATCGTAAGTCCCTACCATTCTGCCCGTACGGATCGTTGAATAGAATCTTCCGCGTGGTCTTGAATATGGGGCGATGCTGAAGATGGTCGTATGCCTTTTCCCATCCACGTAAACGACTGTACCACTTTTGTGCATTGCGACGAAAAGAAGTTGCGGCATAACGAAGTCGCCTGGCTGGTGGCCCCATAACGCAGTGGGACCGCACCGGTCGCCAAGAGTCATCGAATTCGTCAATCCGATCCAGCCCCGAATTACAGATCCAGATCTGATTCCCGGAGGCAACGACGTGATGAACGTCATTGAAGAAAGGGAAGGAACGGCTTGTCACCAGCTTGAGTGGGGCAACTTCGAGAGTCAACAGCTCGCATTCGCTCGCGACGAGTAAGTTATCCTTGTACCAGGAGGCACCTTCCAATCCCTTCCGATTAGATTCATGCACACGATGCTCGTAACTCAATGCGTCAATCACGCACTTGCGATCGTAGTCCAAAACCACGACATGACCCTCGCGCGAGGCAATGAGACCGGGCCCTGTGGAGATGAGCAGCTTCACGCGAAATCCCGCTTAAACTTGAAAGTAAACATGAAAGCTCAACGCCTATTGGCGCCTAAAAATGGTAACGGAATGGAAGTCAGGATTGCTGAACGAGTATCCTCCTCAAAACAAATAAACAGTACGCCACAACCGAGAATGATCAGCGCTATCCCACCATGGATTACTAAATGAACGAGATTTGTCGGCGGGACATATGCTGTCGCTCCCGTTAAAAACAGCAGCATCGGCACAGCAGCCGACAATCCGGGAAAAATGCCGCGAGCAAGATACTTGCCTATCGGCAAGTCGATTGCTTTACAGGTCGCATACGGCAATACCACTCCCGAAACGACGAACTGGGTAATCAGGATGGCGTAAGGCATACCATCGAGTCCATATCCATTCAATAGACCGACCCCTAAGGCCAACGTCATCACTGCTTCACAGATACCCAATCCGGCCAGTAGCCGCATTCGATTCGTCCCGCGGAGAATACTACGCAAGCCGTTGGAAGCAGTCGTGATGACCAAACTAATCGACAAAACGCAAAGTATCGGAAAGGTCGTGCCGACATATCGGGCGCCGATCCACAACGAAATCAGAGTGTCACCAAGGACGATAAAAACAATGGCTAAACCGGCACCGAGAGCGGCAAGAACACTCGTTCCGATCAGTAGCATTCTTTTGAGGTCATCATGACGCTCTTGTGCGTCGAACTGACTGGCAACCGGCATCAAGACGGAACAAATCGAGCGACTCAATTCCGAAGACTTCTTTGTAAGCGACTCGGCAATCGAAAAATAAGTGACCTGAACAGGGCCGAGTATGAATCCCACAAGAACAGTCCCCGCCGACTTGGAAACGAGACGCCCAACCCCTTGCACCACGTTAAGAATACCGAAGCGAATCAAGCGACCCGCCATTTCGCCATCAAGCCATTGAATTGAAAAATGAGCCTGGGGTAAAGCTACTTTTGCCAGAACGATCCTGCTGACCTGCGCGAGTACCGAAACGAGTAGCGTAACCTGAGCCATCTCCACAATACCCCCTCCTCGCCAGACGACGAAGATCAAGAGTACAGACTGAGTGAGTTGAGCGATGACGGCAAGCGCATTTGAGAGATCAAAACGCTTTGTCGCCGCGAGAACAGCGGCAAAAGCCTGACCAGGTATCCCCAGAACAACGGTAGCACCGGTGAGGACAATAACCAGACGTATCGCAGCAAGGCCAACGTGTTCGGCGTTTAAGTGAAAAGGCATGCGCCACGCAATTAATGACACGACGGGCACGAGGCAAGCAGCGAACAATAGAAAGAGTCCGAGGCAAGTGACAAGCACCTTATTGACATTGTCCCAATCCTTCGTCGCAGCATACTGTGAAATATACTTGACTCCAGCGCCTCGCAGGCCCAAATCGGCCAATGCATAGTAAGTTGTCAATGTCATCAACAGAGACCATACCCCGTAACTCTCATCTCCAAGCCCGCGCACAAGAACCGGGGTGAGCACAAAGGAAATCAAGAAACTCGCAACACGGCCAATCCAATTAAACAGGACACCATGTATCGCAAGTTTTTTCGTACTTTTGGAATCGCTCAAGAAGAAATGATCACATGTTTAACAGTGAATTAAAGCAACTTCACTGCGAGTTTAGATGTCGTTAAGGGAGCGGCAAGTGCCCGGCTCTGGCTGCTCGCAACTACTTAACTTTCTTTCTAACTTCATCATTCGCATCACAGTATCGCCTGGCATTCCCAAGAGTCGGAGCAGCGTCGCGATGAACATGCGAAAATCGAGCCAAAACGTTGCATGATCAATGTACTCGAGATCGAGACAAAGTTTTCTTCGAACACTATCGACGTCCGTATCAGGCGGCAGATTGATTTGGGCCAGGCCGCTGATTCCCGGCCGCACACGCAATCGCTCGGTATATCCGGGTACTCTGTCTTCAAGCACTTGCACAAACTCAGGTCTCTCTGGCCTAGGGCCAAAAAGATCCATGTCACCGCGCAACACATTGAACAATTGAGGCAACTCATCTAGGTGATGGTCACGTAACAGTCTTCCCAACGGAGTCACTCGAGGATCACCTTTCGTCGACCAAGCTGGGCCCGTTCCATCCTCAGCATCAAGTCGCATGCTGCGCATCTTATACATCGTGAAGACTCGACCATTGAGTCCAACTCGCTTTTGCTTAAAGATTGTTGGCCCCTTCGAGGTAACACGGATTAATGCCATCAGAATACAGATGACAAAGAGCCCCGGAATCAACAAGAGCATTGCAATCAATCTTGAAACAAGTGACTTCCATCGGAAGTAACCGGACGGAGAGACAACAGAAAAAGAGCCGAAAGACTCTTCTGCAGGTGGCTCAACCGCCCTCGACTCTATTGGGGTTTCCGGATTAGTCACGTATTGTTCCAGAGATGCTTGTTCTACGTTTTCCATTCATCAACTCGACTTTTCTGTCGCAAACAAAGTCCTAATCTGTCAAAGGCCATTCACTCGACAGAAAATCTTTCAGAAACTGCTCACAAGGATCACGCTCTTCACCACCTTCGTTTAGCACAATCCCCGAGAGTTGAATCTTGTACAAAACCGGTACTCCAGCGAATTCATGTCGCGGTGATGCGGAAGACGCCCACGCATCCCCTGTGCTCCACGCATACCAAACAGACATTGGAGCCTGGTGCACATTCTTCGTTTCAAAAACCAATCGCCAAAAACTGTTGTCAGCAAGCGGAACCGACTTCCGAATCTCACGCTCCTGATAGTTTTTCGAGCTGTAACAAATCTCTGGAACATGAACAGAAATGGGACCGTGTGAACCCGCGACAATCGCTAATGATACAACCTCACCTGTGTCACGATTCCTATAGGTGCGATTCAGCCAGTCTTTTGCCTCCAACAATTCGTCAACTCGTTCGGTGATCTCAAGATCGGTTTTCATCTCCCAAGGGCCAAACGTAGTCGGTACTGACGCGAGAGGGATTAGTGACTGGCTATCTTGGGACTTCCATCGCTTCGTCAGGTCTCCTTGCAAGATGCCAGAGATAACGGTCGCAGCGATAAGTGCCAAAAAAGCAGTATTCGTTTTCCAATTCATCCAAAATCCCCACAAACGGCAAGCCCGGTAAGCCAGAAGGCCCAGCAAACCCCAATAGCAAAAAACCGTTGTTTTATTGGAAAGCCATCATCTTAAATCGTAAGTCGGATGATTTTGATCTACAACGATTTTCCAATCATTTTCGTACCCAAAAAAGTTCGGATTCCCATCAAAAACCCGAAAACAACATCCATTAGCGATCAAATGCTGTTTCCAAGTCGGCAACTAGCTTTTTGTCATAATTCGTTAACACTTCTGCGTGAAGGCCCAGCGCGACGGCCCGAGCGTAACTGAGGCGGGCCTCGTCGAGCGCATTGCTTTTCGCCTGAGCAACGGCCAACCGAAAGAGAACACGTGGATCTGGGCGTCGTAAACTATTCAGCGGTTTGAGTAATTTGATCGCCTCTTCAGGCTTACCAAGTTCGACAAGGATGCTTGATTTTGTATCGAGCAGATAGGGCTGTTCACCCGACAATTGGATCGCCCGATCAATATTGGTCAAGGCCTCTTCGGCACGGGCTGGCAAGTGCCCGATGAGGGACGCGAGATTATTGAGTAACATCGCATTGTCCGGATTATCTTTCACGATTCGGCTGAGCTTTTGAATCGCCTGACCCTCATCTCCTTTTGCCACATTCGCAAAGCAGCCGATCATATTGAGCACCCAGTCATCAGAAGCATCGGCGAAATCCCAAACGGGTTGTGTCTGGCTCCAGACTTCATCCGCGGGGTTCCCCGCTGACATGACTTCGATGAGCAAGACAAAATCTTGGGCAGAGAGAGATTCTGGTTTTGAGCAATCGATTTGAAGCAACTCGATTGCCTGTTGATGATTGTCACGTCGAGCTAATGTAACCGCCAGCGGTTTCACCTGCTGTTCGTTGAGTTCGAAAAGTTTCCGATACCAGTTTTCAGCATCTTCGTACAATCGCGAGGAGGCAAACATCTGTCCGAGATTGGTGTAAAGTTGGCTTCTTTGACCCACTTGTTCTTCGTCGATGGCAGGCTCCTGCTCAGAACCAAATTGAACGATGACATCACGAATTTTCTGTTGGTCCTCGTTTAATCTCAGATACTCTACCTGCGACTTCAAGACGACAAGTTTGCCAGTCAGCTGAGCATCTTCAGCAGCGACCTCTAGCTTCTTCAATGTTGCTTCCGCAGCATCATACTGATGGTTTCGCATTTGAAAGTCGAATTTAGCAGCCAGGCTTTCGACGTTTCCACCTCCAGAGCTGACCAGTTCATCAATCAGTCTTTCCGCTTCATCCAGATTTCCTTCTGACTCAAAGGTCACGGACAGAAGCATGCGATCGCCGGATGTTGTGACCCCTGTCTGTTCGATCGCCTGATTGATCAGGTCTCTGGCTTGAAGCAGATTGTCCAGCCCTCCGCGTCTCATCGAAAGCAGCGCCAGAACTCGCAGATCCTGAGTAACTGATTCACGACCTTTCAACAACGTCTGGACTTCTGCCCATGCGTCTGGACCACCTTTCGTCATGAGGGTCAGTGCCAGAAGTCGACGAGCCATAGGATTTCGGTGAGTGCGCAAAACTTCTCGCAGGTACTCTTCTGCTGCGTCGCGATCGAATGCGAGCAACGTTTCGCCAAGCATGACCTTTAGATTAACATCATTGGGATCGCCTGCGATGGCTTGCCTGAGAAAGCCCTCAGCTCGCTTGTCTTCGCCGAGCCTTCTCCAACCCGTCGCGAGGACAATTGCTCGTTGCTTGGACAAAGGATCTTTACCGTTTTCTTCAATCAACTGAAGAACGTTTTCTGCCTCAGCTTGATCTCGTTTTAGATAGAAGAGAAACAAGGCCGTGCCTGCACCGATGTCACTCGGGGAATCTTGAAAGGCATCCGTCAACTGAGCTTTCGCCTGATCCTCTTGCCCATTCATCAACAGTAGTTGCGCATACCAGATCCTCGCGACTGCATTGGCCGGTGTTTTTTCAACAACAGCCTTCGCACGGCGAAGTAACTCGGGCATCTGAGACTGAGATTCAGCCACATCCACTGCTGCTCCGAGGAAGGATGCGGCATTGCTTCCTTGCGATTGCATTTCCTCGAGGTACTGTTCGGATTTTTCATATTGCCCAGCAGCAAATAGAGCGGCGAGCAATTCTTGATAAATCTGAAGCCGACGGTCACCTTTCTGCACCGCAATTTCTAGTGCTTTCGCAGCGCCAGCATAATTCTGTTTCTCGGTAAGGATGCGGCCGTGGAGACTATAGGCCAATGGCCAGTTCGGATTCGCCTCAACAACCTGCGCCTGCAACCTCTCTGCATCAAGAACATCTTGCGGCGAAGGGTCGTCCGCAATGGCCCGACTTGCAACAAAGTATTTCCAGTAGACGCCTTCCGATCCCTCAACTTCCTTCATTCTCTCGATATGCTTTTCAAGCTCCGTAAAATCCTTCAATCTCACTTCCATTTCCGCCAGCCGGACCAAAGAATCAAGATCGTCCTGGTCAGCAAGTTGCTGAAGCGTTTTACGAGCGAATTCCATTCGCCCGAGGGCAACCTGAGCTCGGGCCCTAAGTTTGAGGCACAATCTCTTCTGATCTTGACCAACGTCAGGTAGGATTCCGTCAAGGAGTGGAATCGCTTGCTCATAGTTGCCTCGAATCATTTGCAGTTGGGCATTGAGCAGATCAACTTTCCACGGATCGAAAGCTAACTCGCTATACCTCGAGAGAGCCTCGTCTGCCAACGAGAATTCACCTAACTGTTGATAGAACAACACGAGCCTCGAAAAGAGATCGGCAGCTTCTGGGTTTTGCTGAACACCTGCATCAATTTCTTCCAGGTTTTTTTCTCGAGGTGCGCCTTCAAGTTGCATCCGCGCGGCGACCATCAAATTCGCCTGCCACGGATCTATGTTCGTTTGACGAGCCGCACGAATCGTGCTGTTGAAAGCTGACCAATCTCGATCGGCGGTTCGTTTCTTGATTTCTTCAGCAAACTGCAACGCGGCGACTTCAAACAGAAGCGGTTCTCGCCCGAGCTGACCCTGTCGCTCCACAACTCGCAGGGCTGAATCAGCCTGCCCGATTTGTCGATATGCATTCGCCGCTGCACCGGCAGCCTCACCCGAGTCAACTCCGAGTTCCGCCGCTGATTCAAAGGCATCAGCAGCTTCTGCCCACCGGCCGAGAGACCGCGACGTCCGTCCAATGAACATCCATGCATCGAAGAGCAACTGTTTTTCACTGGAGGATCCCGATCCAAGCGACGCAATCACACGTCCGCCATCATCGTCATCGCTCGCGGGAATCGATCGATTTTGACCGACGAGACTAAACGCAATCCTGCGGGCTTTACTGTACTCTCGTGCCAACAGATAAACTTTGGCTTGAAACAATTCGACTCGCGATTCAAACTCAAGTCGGCGTCGCTGAGACGAAAACAACCGACTGTTCTGCTCAGCACTCGCAATGACATGGTCGAGCACATCAATCTGTTCCTGACATTTCTCGACGTCTTCCAGGAGCAAGTAGAGATTGGACAAATACATTCTGAACTGAATGGCGTCCACATCACTCATGTTCTCGATAGCTTCATTCAAAACAACAGTCGCTTGCTCAAAATCGCCCGTGTCATAATACGCTTCACTGAGTCGCAAGACGGGGCTTGATGCTTCCGGTCGGTGCGCCGCAGCGAGCTTGTACATTCCAATCGCCTGTTCCAACCAAGATGGATCAATGGGCGTTGTACCTCGGGCGACTCTCATCGCTGCATTTCCGAGCGAGAGCGCATCTTCCGGATCGCTGTAAACCTCAATCGCTTGTTGCAGAGCTTCTTGATCACCGGGAAGACGATGGGCGCGCCGATACCCGAACACCGTGAGCCAGGCGCGTGCTTTCTCCTTATTTTCGTCGGCGGCAAGCATTCGATCGATCACCGCATCGGCTTCGGCTTGATGATCAGTATCGGACGAAGACTCGGCGAATTCACGTAATCCAAAAGCAGCAAGCCGTGCCATTTCGATATCGCCGGGATCGATGACAAGGTACTCACGAACCAACTGCAGAGGCGATTTCCCGTCGAGCACAACTTCACCTGGCCGTTCCGGATCGCGTATGGGGCCATCGATCGATCGATCATTTATCTTCGCCGTCACAAATTCAGACCACGCGACAGCACGCTTTACTTCGGAAAGATTTTCGAAGCCGAATGCGTCACTATCCGCTTCATTTCGAATTTCCGAATACCTTCGACTCCTCACCAATGCATCGAGGAGTGAATTCTTCAATTCCCTATACTCTTCTCGATAGGGAGCATTTTCCTCGGTTTTATCGATCGGCTTAGGAATGAGCGCCATCGCCTCCCGATACAGACGAATCTTTTGGTTTCGTTGCCCCTCAGGGTTTTTACCGTAGGCCAACGCAAGTTTGATGCGAGCGTCTAAATCATCTGGATGAAAACGGTGATACTGATAGTAAGCGTCCGAAGCGGTTGGCCAGTCTTCATCCAGATAAGCTTTGTTAGCAGCAACCAAGTAATACTCAGCAACATCTCCTCTTTGACCGACATAACGCCACCCAAGAAGTCCACCGACAACGGCCCCAACCAGCAACAAGCCAAGCAACCATCGCCAACCGATAAAAATCCGTTTTCTAGATTGTTTTCTCGTCTTCAATTGACGGCCAGTTTCCATCGACGAACCTCTTTCATCCATTTCAATTTGACGTACTTGGTTTCAATCAAAGAACCGGCCAACAATACGCACCTACCCATTCACGAACTCATAGTTACCGTATGAGTAAATGTATTGACGCCGAGAAACACCATTCAGAACAACGCCGACCGGGTTTGCCTGTGCCCGCGAAAGACGATCACGAACTTGCACAACCTGAGACATTCTGCTGTATCCGCGACGTGCACAAATCAGTGAAGCGTCCGCGTGACATGCGAACAGAACAGCTTCGCCAGCACCGAGCACCGGCGGAGTATCGATCACAATGTACCGGTAACGCTTTCTCACAGTCTCGAGCAAGTTACTGATATCATTCTGGTGGAGCACCCCATGTAAGTCACGATGCTGAGTCCCGGCCAATATCACATCGAGATAGGGATGCGCATCGCGAAGAATCACATCGTCAAGCGACACCCCGCCAACGAACATATCGAGCACGCCTTGACGAGATTCAAAACCGAACATTCGTCCAATGTCAGGTGCTCGAAAATCAGTTTCCAAGAGTAACACGGGTTCTTTAACAGACTTAGCTAGGCTGATTGCTAATTGTGCCGAAACATGTGTCTTACCCTCTCCCGACACAGCACTCGTAACGGCGATTAATTGCTTGCCAGCCGTGTTTGACGACAACCTCAGCGTATTGCAGAGATGATCAATACTCTCTTCAAACAAGGTCAAGTGACGATGCTCCACATCCCCCGATCCAGATCCCGTCGCGGGTAGGTACCTCGGCAACGTCGCAATCTCTCCGACAACTTCGAGATTCTGCTCCTCAATGAAGGATGAATCATTGACTCGCTGCATCAAAAACTCATAAGCGAAGACCAGTCCTAGCGGCGCACCGAAAGCGGCCATGACCGCAACTACTATGATCGCCCAGGGAGAATTATCGGCTTCCTTCGGTTTCACAGCGGGATCCACGAGGGCAACTCGAGCCGGTGCATACTTTTCGGTCTGCAGATGCATGATCCGGTCAGTGATGCGATTGTAAATTGCCTCCTGTTGCTTTAGTTCCCGCGATTTAATTTCGAACGCAACGGTGTCCTGGTTCTTATCACTGCTGACGACCACATCATCCTCTTTCGCCTCATCTAACCGACTACGCAAATAATCTCGCATCGTCTCCTTCGCTTCAATCTCTTTGCGCATTGCAGTAAGCCGCTCCTCCTGTTGCACCTTTCTGTATTTTGAAGCGGCTTCCTTTCCATCAACCTGGAATCGTTTCTGATATTCTTCGATCGCTTGAGCTAATTCATCGCGTTGTTGTTTCGCCTGCTGATAGCGAGTCGAACTTTCGGGTGACAACAATCGAGAACTCAGCATCTCCAATCGAGTATCAGCCTGAGCTAATTCATTACGCATTTGTGAATAGTCAATCGACGACTCCAACATCGCCTCCAACTGGGCCGGCGAGATTTCCTGATCATCCGTAGTGACTTGATGTTCGACGGCAGCAAGCTGGGCGTTCGAAACGGTTAACTCGACCTCGGTACGAATTAAAAGATTTTGGATCGATTGCAGTGATGAGTCGGAACTGGAATCAACCGTTCGATCGATAATGGCATTCTTACTTAACTCAGTGACCTCCTGCCTAAGCGTTTTTAAAGCGACCTGTCGGTCGGAAACCTCATCTCGCAGCAGACGAATAACCTGTTCGTCTTGCTGATTCGAATAGTCCCGTTGATAACGCATGTAGGTATCAACAACCGATTGAACGACTGCCTTTGCAAGTCGGGGATCAGGATCGGTGAATTTTACGGTAACGAGTTCAGAAGCCCCGATCAGGCGCGCTGATATCCCAAGCTGAATCCAAAGGACCGGATCCTCTTTTTCAGCCGTCTCCGGAAACTTCTCCATGACCTCTGCTAATGCAGATTGCACAACCGTTCGTGTTCGAAACAACTGCAACTGAGTATTCACAAACGACCTTGAGTTTTCACTCTGTTTGAATGCAACGTACGGCGCAACCTCTTGAATTCTGAGCATGGCATTGGCCGTATAGGTCGATTCCACCGTGAACCACGCGCCAACGCCTGCGGCAATGGCCAAGATGCAACTCAAGGGCAAAGAAATCTTCCACCATCGCAGTTGAGACGCCCACAATAACGTCAAGTATTGCCGCAGCTTGTTGACATCCTTCTGTGATCTAGCTGCTTCGCGCACAACAGTATCGAGAGAATACTGACCGGCAGGGCTGTTTGCCGGTAGCAATTCATTTTGCGGACGATCTTTCATAAATACCTCAATGGAAGCTCTCTGATTCGGTGGCTTCTGCACCTCAGAACTTTGTACGTCTCAGGCGATCATCGTCGTCGAGTTCTTTCCATCAGTTTATGAGGGACTCAAAATTCATTCAATTAATTTGGCATCACCCCGGCCGTTGCTTGCCCGCCTTGGATTGAAACAGACTTCCATCCCTCACAAGGTTCACTTCTCGTTCCTGAAGGACTCGCGTCAGAATCCAAAGTACGCCTCCGAGAAGAATCGCTGCAAAGGGAATCATTAACATCCCTGCAAAATCATGGGAAAATCTTTTCGCTGCATCAGAACCGACTTCCTGAAAGAGAATACAGGTGATGACGATGCGAGTTGAGTTTGCGACGATAGCCACCGGCAAAATCGACAGGAGAATCAGCAGCCTCGTGATCCAGGCCCGTCTCGCCAGCACAACGATGGCAAAGGCAAGTGCGGCAATCCCGAAAAAGATTCTGATGCCGGAACACGCTTCTTCGACTCCATAGGTTTCGGTACCGATTCGAATAACGTTTGCCTCCGCCATCGCAGGAATGCCAAACAATACCAAAGCAAACGTACTAACTTCAGTTGCGATCCCCTGCAAAGGTAGTCGCATCGCAATTTCCAAGCTGTAAGGCAGCGGCATAGCAAACCCAAGGAAGGCGATCGACGGCAAGGACCACCAGAGCACTCGCCAGCCGAAAAAGGTCAAAACACAGCCAGCCAACCAGAGCATCAACGTCCAATTGTCAATCGGTCCGTAGAAAAACCTCGCGGAGAGAGTTCGGAGACCAACGCTCGCCAAAACGACAAGCAAACCAATGACGTAAGCCGGCTTCACCTGGTCAGTCGGAAACATATCTCGCCGGAACCAAAGGAATGCGAGCGATATCGGGACGACAAGATAGCCGTGCGAATAGTCCGGTTCCTGCTCCCACAACAGAATCATCTCGACAATGTTCGGCCAGTAAGACCAGACGCCTGCCACGAACAAGATGCAAAATGCACCGATTTGTTGAGGGCTTAACGCCAAGTTCGTGGATGATTTTTCATCGCTGGAAGAGTGATTGGCGGCGGGAGTTTCTTTTGATTTGGCGGAGGTCATGTTGGTCTCAACCGGCACTCACCTGAAACCTGCAGACCGCCTTGTCGCCAGGTCCATGAATCGAGTTTATCTAGCTCGCTGCGATACCTTTTTGTAGCTCGACGTAGAACGTGGAATGGACCGCCACTGCTACCCGTCAGCCACATGAAATGTTTCATAAATCTTTGACAGTCTCTGACTCCGCCACATCTAAGCTGAGTCGATGACCGTTGCATTCATCTCGGTTGTGCTGCGAAACCACTCGCGAGACACTGGCAAAATCAAAACTTTGCAGTAGCCGAGTTAGCTTTGCCTCGGTTGATGCAAGATTGACGTAGTGACGCCACCGTGAAATCCTCGACCCATGGGGGGGGCGGGGCCGCAAGGGGTCGATTTCCCACGGATGCAGGTAAAATACGAAGGGTTCACCTCGCAAGTTCACGGAATGCAGCCCCTTTAATGTAGCTTTTATTGGGTACAATCGAAAGTACCCGCCCCCCGAAATTGGCACAGTCAACGGCCCACGTCCGATCGATGTCATGGGAAACTCCCAGAGTTCGCCCTGAACGGTTTCCACACGATGAATGCTCCGGTTAGCGTCACGAATACCGTATCGATCATGAGCAGTTGGATAAACGCTCGAATCAATCTCAAAGCCCAATTCGGCGAGGACTTCAAAAGCCCAAAGTGAGCGTTTCGTAATTGAAAAACTTGGCGCACGAAAGGTCTTAACCTTCGCGCCACTAATATCTTGAATCGCATCACACGACTTGATCAGATCCTCGCGGAATTCCCTAGGTTCCAACTGGTAAATCAAACGATGCCAATAACTGTGGGATCCCAATTCGTGCCCAGCTTCGTGAATGCGGCGAACAAGTCCAGGAAAACGCTCAGCCACCCAACCGAGGATATAAAAGGTGGCCGTGGCATCATGGAGTTCAAATAGCTCCAGCAACCGCTCCGTGTTGCGAACAACTCTCGATTCGTAGTCACCCCAACTGGACCGCGGAATCGACTGCTCGAAAGCCGTGACCTGATAGTAGTCCTCAACATCGATCGTTAACGCATTCAGCACTTGTATCTACATCCGCATTGATCGGCGTAATTGGACTTGCAGCTTGCCTGGACTCCGTCCCCCTGGGTTAGCGATCACCCCCCACTACTGGGGTTTCTACTGCAGCCCCTCAAATGCTCGCCTCCTGCGAAAAACACCGTCTATTTAAGCCCGTAAGGTGGAACAGAAGAGTGTGGCACTTAGGGATGAATAAAGCAACAACTTTGAATTCTTGTGAACTCATCCTAGTGAGATGCCCACTTTGTTTGGAACGATCATGCCACCATTAGCGATTTAGGACAGCAAAAGTTTAACTTCAAAGTCGGCCTCTCCCCGAAAACAATCTCAAACCCAGAGCATTCAAACTGTTAACGCTGCCTGAGCACTTCCTTATTTCCTCAAAACAAATGGCAAAAAAAGTGGATAAGCTAATCTAGGCAATTAACATAGGGAATAGGTGCAAATACTTTTGCGCAACCTGCATGAAATACACAGTCATTACAAGTGAACTCCTGAATTGGAAATCCCATCGCATCTACGCGTCGCTTGCTTCGCCCTGGCATTGGCCAGTTGCCTTGCGATGCGCGCCGATGCGAGCCTGCAGGTCGATCTCGACCTGAATGACAGCAAAAACGGATGGGCGTTGGTCGTAGCATCCGAATTAAGTTCTGACGTCGTCACGACTTCCGCTCCTTCTTCTTCGAGTTCCAGTGGGCAAGAAGAACGGCCCGAGTCTGGAGCGGAAATCAGAGCGAAACTCAGTCATTCTAACTTACCCGCCTCTTCCGCATCCGGATCAGGCAACGTCGTGTCCGATGGGGGGGGAGCCGAGGCACCTGCAGTCAGCAGCATTGCCAACTCAACCGCCGATCAGACACTGATGCGTCGAGTATATGATCGAGGTCAATGGATCCCCGATGAACCCATCTTCTTCTTGCTGAAAGTCCCCCGTCTTCAGACCGCTTAACTGAATGAGTGATTTCAATTCTTTGTGTTAAGTAACGTTTGGAGATTTAAAATGTCTTATCGACTTTCAGCTTTGGCCATGTGTGCCGTATTCGCAATCGCATCCGTTTGCCAGGCTTCGCTTGGACCGCTTCAAGTCAAGATTGATGATGGTGTTGATGCTGCCGTCATCGCCGAAGACCAAGGTGCCAACGATGGCAGTGACATTGACGGTGTTGTTCTTCTAAGTGCCGCGACCACGAACTGGCTTTCAACGGTATCAACAGGTATTTCTGAACCAGCCATCGGCTCGACAACCATTCCCGCGATGGACTTGAGNTCGGTCAACGTCACCAGCATGGGCAACGCCGGTTCAATCACCGTTAGCTTTACGGGTAAGTACCTCNCCAATGACCCCGCCNTTCCTGGCTTCATTCACTCGATCGGTGGTACGACTCAGGGTACGATCGAGACAGAACTCTGGTGGGGTCAATCCGCCTTCGACCAGGACACGCCGCTAAGCGCGATGACCCCTACGCTTACCGGCTCAGGACCGTCGTNCGTCTTTTCCCAACAGGTGCCAACGATTAACACCACAGAGGGCACAGGTGATGAATACTGGCTTACATTGGTTGCTACCGTGGAACACACGGGGGACGGACCGCAAACAACCTCATTCAACGCGGCGGTTGACTCGGCACCAATTCCGGAACCAGCCAGCATCGCGATCTGGACCCTGATGGCCGGAATCGGCGGTTTGATTTGGATGCGACGCCGAAGTAAGTAAGCGCTCGTTGCAGTCAGCTTAGAAAACGAAAAAAGGGCCGTTGGTGCAGATGCATCAACGGCCCTTTCTCTTTTCAGGCCCAACGATCACCGACTCTTCTGATCGTGCCACCTGTCCAAATATTTCAAAGACACTTCGACATTGTAGCCCAGGTTGAGACACGCATTCTTGTTCGTACACTGTCGGATCGTCATGCACCCAAGAAAAACCAAAGCGGATTGACTTTTGCTTGAAAGACGGGCGATTTCTTCTCAGCCTCTCCAAGAAGGCATGCTGCTNACGGTCAAGACTGAGTCGCCTTAGACCGACGACGAACCCACCAAGAGCCCCTACATTACCTACAATGCCAGCTCCCNTAATAAATGCGATCAATTACGAGGCAATTCTTGGAGTGGACAGGCTTCACAGCGTTAACAATCTGATATAGTTCCNTATGTCCTACTAAGACAGCCAGCGCAAAGATGACACGAGAATTTTAGAAGTGAATCTCCCGACGCAACTACGAATCGCTTGCATCACTCTGGCATTCGCCAGCTGCATTGCGATGCGCGCCGATGCAAGTCTGCAGGTCGATCTCGACCTGGATGACAGCAAAGGCGAGTGGGCGTTGACCTTAGCGGACGAATTAAGTTCGCAGGTGAATCCAACAATAACAACTTCTTCTTCTTCAAGTTCTAGTGAGCCAGAAGAATGGCCCAAGTCTNGAGAAGAAATCAGAGCGAAGCTCAGTCATTCTAANTTACCCGCCTCTTCCGCATCCGGATCAGGCAACGTCGTGTCCGATGGGGGTGGAGCCGAGGCACCTGCTGTCAGCAGCATTGCCAACTCAACCGCCGATCAAACACTGATACGTCGAGTGTATGATCGGGGTCAATGGATACCCGATGNCCCCATTTTCTTCTTGCTGAAAGTCCCGCGCCTTCATAACTCTTAACTGATNTATTGATTTCAAATCATTCGTTAAGCATGTTATGGAGATTTAAAATGACTTATCGACTTTCAGCTTTGGCCGTTTGTGCCGTGTTCGCAATCGCATCTGTCTGCCAGGCTTCGCTTGGACCGCTTCAAGTCAGGGTTGATGATGGTGTTGACGCTCCTATCACCGCAATCGACCAAGGTGCCAATGACGACAATAACATTGATGGTATTGTTCTTCTAAGTACAGCGACCACCAATTGGCTCACAACGATCTCGACGGGCATTTCCGAACCGGCTATCGGTTCGTCAACCGTTCCCGCAATGGACTTGAACTCGGTCAATGTCACCAGCATGGGCAACGCCGGTACGATCAAGATTAGCTTTACGGGTAAATACCTTCCCCGCGACCCGGTTATCACTGACTTCACCCACTCAATCGGCGGTACGACTCAGGGTACGATCGAGACGTCTCTTTACATCGGTACATCTGCCTTTGATGAAGGCACCCTCATCAGCACGATGACCCCGACGCTGAGCGGCGTAGGACCATCGTCCGTCTTTAGCGATCAGACGACGGGTTTCGATGATGGTACGGATGTCGACTACTGGCTGACGTTGACCGCAACCATCACGCATGAGGGTGGCGGACCACAAACAAGCTCCTTCAACGCCGCTGTTGACACGGCAGCAATTCCGGAGCCTGCCAGCATCGCGATCTGGACCTTGATGGCCGGAATCGGCGGTTTGATTTGGATGCGACGTCGAAGCAAGTAAGCGTTCGCCCAAATAAAATTCGAATAAAAAAGAGCCGTTGATGCACTCGCATCGGCGGCTCTTTATCATTGCCGCCAACTGATCGCTGATTCTTTCCCGATACCGATTAATTGCTTGACAGACATCTGAAGCAGCACGACAGTGTGAGATAGACGCTCTTGCTCTCGGACACTGCCAGGTTGTGATGAATACCAAGAAACATCGACATGCGTTTGCTATTGAGCCGCTTGAAATGCGCGTACTGCTTGCAGCCGATGTTGCCTCAAATCTCCCTGACGACGTCGCCGTTGGCACTGAGTTTCCCATCCTTCCTGTTGCAACAGGTTCACTGATTGATGCCGGCACGGTTGACGCCATTCGTGGGCTGAGCAATCTAATTGGGCCTTACACGGGCGACTCGCGAGACGTTGGTGCGAACGAACTGGGCCTCGGGGCTGGCTGGACGGGTCCGCGACAATTCACTGATCAACTCGCTTATGGCATCCCTGATGACTGGAACGTCACCCCACTCAACCAGCTTGCGGATTTCATCGATCTTGGAGCACCGACGTCGCCGAATGAAACAAGACTCTTGATGACCCGCTCGGAACCTCGGTCATTCATCCTCGTCGGATTCGAACCGATGACCGAGGCTGAACGATGGAATCGATACGAAACGTCCTTGAAGAGTTCAGCAGAAGCGGCAGACACAACCCAAGCGATTTTCCGAGATGGCTTAGGGGCGGTTTTACAATCGTCTGCAGAAATCGCGACTTTGACCGGGGTTCGAGTCGATTACAACGGAATATTAACGATCCAGGGTGGTGTGGCTCAAAACGATCGGTCGTTGGTTCAAGACGACATGTTTTCCTTCGTTCGGTCCCTCAATTATTCTTGGGACGAACGCGCAACGGACACGCCATACCTACCACACGGAGTGATCCCTGCAGGTACCGTCCCCAGTTCAAGTGACGACCTCGCAATCACAGCGGGGGTACTCCACGGAGACGTCACTTTAACTTCGGCGAGCATCCTTTGGGACGTTGAAGGCGATTCAAATCAAAATGCCACAGCGNCGATNAAATTTCGTCGCATGGGCAGTCAGCAATGGCAGGAAGCGTTGGATCTAAACCGAGTTGTTTACGAGGGCAATGCGAAAGATACAGGTCAACTTCGAAACCTGAATCGCTTTGCCGGCTCCATTTTTGCATTGTCCCCCGAAACCACCTATGAGATCGAAGTGGCGATCGAAGATGTCGATGGGGGTAATTTCTCACAAATAACTCAATTGACGACCCGAGCCGTTCCACGCATTCCTCAATCGGCAGCGGTCTCCGAGGTTCGAAACGCAGAAGAACTCAGGGAGTCCTCTTCCCAAGTCGTATTGCTTCACGCGGGTAATTACGGCCCCTGGACGATCAGGAGGGGCGGCACTCCGGGCGCACCGGTCATCTACAAGGCANTGGGAGATGGTCCCGTTCGGTTTGAACGCATTAACATTCTCGCAGACCATATTTGGCTTGACGGAATAGAAGTTATCCAAGGTGGAATCCACGGCCGGTCGGCCCCCCCTGACCAGATCCAAGTCGGTGTCACCGNTACGCGAACAACCGTTAAAAACGCAGAGCATTCCATCGATGCATGGGGAACTGACTGGGTTGTAACCGACAATGTCCTGATCGGTCGCGGTCGAGAGGGGGAGGGAATCGAGTTTCGGGGTCGAGGACATCTGGCGGCCTTCAACGATATCTCGGAAGTCTCGGATGGCATCTCCTATGGGGACGGCAACATAGACGTTCACAACAATAGGATTCATGACATCTANGACGATGCCATCGAACCAGACTANGGCTGGGACAACTACCGAATTTGGGAAAATCAGACTTGGCAATCTGGAGTTCACGGCATCTCCTTCCAGCCGATACAAGGTGGTCCGTGGTACGTCTTCCGAAACCAAATCACCGGAACCGGTTACAATCCAGTGAAAATGCGTGGCGGTAAAGGGGCGAAATTCATTGCCTCAAATACGATCATCTATCAACGACATATCCAAAACATCGATCGACTATTCGAGAAAGATGGAGTCTTCACTAACAACTTCATGGGCGTTGATGCGGACAACGGAGATAACTTTTTGGGCGACGGCATCATGCCAAACCCGATCGAAATGCGACTCTGGGACTATAACCAATATGAAGTACTCCCCGAGAAAGTGTTCAAGCTAAGTGACAACAAGAGCCTGCAAGAGCTGAGGGCTTTAGGCGTCGAAACTCATTCCGTGGTCACTCGTAAATTCGCGATCGCTCTCACAGCAAAGCCCGACCGCCACAGCCTGTATACGGTTAATTCCTCAAACGTCATCTCCGGTAATATTATCGATAATGATCTGGGCCCCGTTCGAAACACGATGCGCATCGAAGAACTCGATCGCAGTCCTATTTTGAACACACCATTCGCGGGACAATATGGCATTCTGACGCTGTCGGAGGATGGAGCATACAGCTACCAACTTGATCTACAACATCCGACCATCAGTGCGATAGCTCAGGGAGAGACTGTCATTGAAAGCTTTGATTACACACTTATCGATGGTGTNGAGGAATCCACGTCATCCCTCGATATCACCATCTATGGTGGCCCCCCCACGAATGGAAATGACGGCGACAACGGGCGTCCAAGGGCATATCAAGACTTGGTGACGATAAAAAGCAATGAGCCGGTCCTGGGNTTTAATGTATTGCAAAACGATACAGACCCACAGAACCGCACTCTGTCCACGCAAGAATTCGTATTCACCCAAGGACAATTTGGTCGAATTGAATGGGAAATCGACGGGAGCACACGATATTTATTGGATCTCGCCAACCCTCGAATTCAACAGTTGGCAGCAGGTGACATCATCTTGGACGCCTTTATTTACATTGTCACGAATGGAAACAGTCTTGATGTCGAAAACGTTGTTGTGACAATCGTCGGCGCCGACTCAATCGATGAAATCAAAATCGAAGACGATGGCTACACCTTACTCGAAAACAAAGTGCCGAATACTGTGATCGGAAACGTCCTGTCGAATGATCATTCAACAGCAGGACCACTCACGATCTCTGCGNTTGAAGGTTCCGCTGAAAACGTCAACCAAGAGATCCGAGGGGAATATGGTCTCTTTTCTCTTTCAGACACCGGCCAATTGATTTATCAACTTGATAACGAAAATCGCACCGTTGACTCGCTCGATGAAGACGAGGTCCTATTTGAAGAATTCACCTATGAAGCCAGTGATGAAACTCGCTCCGGATCAGGGAAAATCAAGATTGAAATCCAAGGATTCGACGATGGACACTACCCTGAAGTTGCTGCAGATTCAGCGAGAGTTTCCAGTAATGTTGGAATGCTCGCCGGCAATCTACTGCTGAACGATTTTGACCGTGATGGGGATCAACTTGGTGTCCAGAGTGTTGGTGGTGATGAGGCTAACGTCGGACGGATATTGGACTTAACCTACGGGATATTGCAGATCGATCTGGACGGCCGCTACTTTTACCAATTCGACTTAGAGCACCCTGATGTTAGCAGTTTGAATGGTGACGAATCAGTTACGGAGTCAATAACGTATACCGCTGGGGATATACGCCGTAGTTCGACAACTTCCCTGACGATTGAAATCACGGCTCCTTCAGATCAGGTCATTGGCGACTCAAATGGCGACGGCATCTTCGATTCGGGCGACCTTGTCACGATCTTCCAAGCCGGAGAATACGAGGATGAGATCGATGGCAATTCCGATTTCAACGAAGGCGATTGGAACGGTGACGGTGACTTCGATTCAAGCGACCTGATTTTCGCCTTTCAACTGGGTAACTACGATGCCCCAGCTGCTCGAACAGCAGCGATCGACCAATTATTCTCGCTTAACGCGGACCATTTCTCCGCGGTCGACGATCGCCTGAAACGGAACAGTCGCAAGCCAATTACAACGAGAGTTTTTTGAGGCAGGACGGATGCCTGCCCCACTCAAAAGAACCGAGTGTGTTTGCAACTGAGCAGGCCATCGAGTTCAAATCGAAGCCTATTGCTGGTGGCCTTGTTACCTGAGAAGAAGCGGGCGTCTCGAAAACATCAAGGTCAGACCTCTCGCTCCACTTTCTGCCAGGGGATTCGGCAATTCCGGGAACGGAATCGTCAATCACGTGTCAGCACGGTGTCGGATTCCACACGTTCGCTGAACGTCATGGTCCGCACAAAATAGCGTGGAGTTCGCGCTACTTCTTGGACGACTCGTGAAATGTACTCACCGATGATTCCAAGTGCAAACAGTGTCGTTCCTCCGAAGAAGAGCAACAGCAAGACCGTTGTCGCGAATCCAGGCACTCCTCCTCCGGCAAAATATCTAACCAGGTAATAGATGGAGAGGATCATCGACACAACCAAGGAGACTCCGCCCAGCATCCCGACAATTCTCAGGGGAATCGTTGAACCGAAAACGGTCGCGGTCCACAAAATACTGGCGAGACGAAGAAATGAATACCCACTCTTCCCATGCTGACGAGAATAATGCGGAACTTCAACATTGATGATTTTTCTTGCACTCTTTAATAGCGTCGCGAGTAAAAGCGGCTTAATGGTCTTGTGAGCACAAATCGCATCACTTGTGCTGCGCCTCATCACACGGTACGCCGACATCTTGAGTCCCCTCGGTTTACCATAGAGGAACTCGATAACGATGTCCTTGAATTGCGTGCCAAAACGCCGCAGGATGTTCTGCTTCGGCACTGCAAAAGATCCAACTACACAATCGGCATCAGGATTCTGTTCAAGAGCAGACACGAGTGTCGGTAGATCTTCCGGAGCATGTTGCAAATCGTCATCGATCGTAACGACCAATGCGTTGTTCAGATGCTCGAATCCACAAATAGTCGCCTGAAACTGACCAACATTGAACTGCAAATCTATGCCGCGAATCCTGGGGTCAGCGGCACATCTTTTTTCAATGATTCCCCAAGTGTTATCGGGAGAACAATCGTTCACCAGGATCACTTCAAAGTCGGCATTCATCGACTCAAGGGTTGCAACCATCCGATCCAATAGTTCGGATAGTGACGCTGAGCTGTTGTAGCATGGTACGACAACAGAAATACCAGACAATGAATTCGACAATTCCACTTCTAAGAGTCCCCGTAATCCAAGAACCAACACACAGATCGCCAGCAACAACCGCATTTGAGTAGCGTGGACGGCTTCACCTTCACTTTGCAACCTTCCCTTCTCGTGACGAAATGCTCACTCATCATCGTTAAAAGAGCGTGTAAATGAAGGGAGCTGCGCCGGTCGAGGTAAGTAGCAACAAGGCACCAACCAGGGCGAACACAATCAGGATCGGTACAAGCCACCAGGCTTTATTCTCAAGAATAAATGAAGTGAATTCCTCGAAAATCGAGGCTTGTCGTTCATCCCCAAGCTGTTCGAAGCTTTTCTGATCGTTATCTTTTTTGACTTCGCTCATAATCTTTACCACTGTCTGTAATAGTTTTCGACGCTTTGAGGTTGTTTTTTCGGTTTCCAATAGGTCATCTTCGTCTGATCAACGTTCAATTCTAACGCATCACGCCTGAGCAAACGAAAAATCAGAGCAATGGGTAGGAAGACCGTGGTGTAGATCATCAGCATCACGACTTCGCCAACGACCATACCGATCGGAAAAGTGACCAACGTTAATCCAAGAAAGAACGGTCGCACGACAACCGGCGCCACATAACTCAAAACAACAAGGACTGCTCCCGCACCCGCCAACCAGGACAGAACGTTCGTGGAAGCCCCCCAAATCCAACCGATCAGCGGTAATGCGACTAATGCCATCCAGGCGAATTGCCGCAACTGACGATGATCAGGCTTCCAATTGATGTCGATGAAACTCATGATTCAATCTCTAGTCAAGCTGGAACTGGGCCAAATGCTTTTGCCGTTCAGTATCGGAGATCTCTTGGTCCTGCTTCTGCTTGGTGACGAAATAATTCCCCAGGACAAGGACGTCCATATCCGTCATCAAGAAGCATCGCAAAGCGTCCTCCGGCGTACAAACAATTGGCTCACTACGAACATTAAAACTCGTATTGATGAGAACCGGGCACCCGGTAATCTCATAAAAGTGGGTCATGAGTTGATGCAATAGGGGATTTCTCTCATCATCAACGGTTTGTACTCTCGCTGAATAATCGACATGCGTGACAGCGGGTATCGTCGATCGAGAAAAATTCAGCTTTTCGATCCCGAATGCCTCGTCGTGATCATCGCCCAGCTCGGTCCGAATATCTTCTTGAACAGGTGCGACCAGCAACATGTAAGGGCTATCCTCACCCTCTCGCATCTGAAAGTACTCATGCACATGCTCCTTGAGCACGATGGGAGCAAAGGGGCGAAATGACTCCCGGAACTTGATTTTCAAGTTCATGACTGACTGCATCTTTTCGCTTCGCGCATCGCCGATAATGCTGCGTGCTCCCAGTGCTCGGGGTCCAAATTCCATACGTCCCTGAAACCATCCAATCACTTTTTCATCTGCGATGAATTCAGCGACCGATCGACAAAGTTCATCTTCGGATTCACATTTTGTGAATTGCATCCCGTGCTGACTCAGAACTGACTCAATCTCTTGATCCCCGTAGGATGGCCCCAACAGGGAGCCTTTCTGAGTGTCGCGCCCTTGTGGGTCGCGGGGTTTTTCGAGCAACTGATGCCAAACAAATAACGCCGCTCCCAGAGCGCCTCCGGCATCGCCAGCCGCTGGCTGAATCCAGATATTTTCAAACGGACCATCCCGCAGGATTTTTCCATTACCGACACAATTCAACGCAACTCCGCCAGCCAGGACGAGATTCTTAAGCCCGGTTTGAGCGTGTGCGTGTCGAGCCATCCGCATCATGATTTCTTCGGTCGCAGCCTGAACCGAGGCAGCCAGATCCATCTCTCGCTGAGTGACTTGAGACTCGGGTTCGCGCGGTTCAGCACCGAAGAGCTTGTGAAACTTGGGGCCTGTCATCGTCAGACCTTGGCAATAGTTGAAGTACGACATGTCCATGTGGAATGAACCGTCGTCCTTAAGATCCAAAAGGTGATCGAGAATCAGGTCCTTGTAAATGGGACGACCATACGGCGCCAGTCCCATCACCTTGTATTCACCGCTATTGACCCGAAACCCGGTGTAATAAGTAAAGGCAGAATAGAGCAAACCCAACGAACTGGGAAAACGAATCTCCTCGTTTAGCTCAATCTTATTTCCGCGGCCTACGCCACAACAGGTTGTCGACCATTCTCCCACACCATCCAAGGTCAGAATGGCCGCCTCTTCAAAGGGCGAGGGGAAAAAGGCGCTGGCTGCATGGGACTCATGGTGATCTGTGAACACAAATCGTTTGGTGTATTCACCTCGCAAACCAGCTCGCATCTCACGCGGCAGATGCAGTTTTTGCTTGAGCCAGAGCGGAATTGCCTGTCGAAATGAACGATATCCGACGGGAGCGAACGCCAGGTAGGTCTCCAACAAACGCTCGAATTTAGTGAGCGGCTTGTCGTAAAACGTCACGTAGGTCAAATCGCTGGGAGCAAGTCCAGCTTCCTTCAGACAAAAATCAACGGCGTGTTGCGGGAAACGATAATCATGTTTTTTCCGCGTAAACCGTTCTTCCTGAGCAGCTGCGACGATCTGCCCATCGACGACAAGCGCCGCCGCGGAATCATGATAGAACGCTGATATCCCTAAAATTGCCGTCATTCGATCAGTATTTATTCACAGGAACAGACCAAAACCAGCGTCATCAGACCGACACTACAATGGCCATTTCGGACGCTTACAGGTATTAAAAAGTATAAGTGTATGGATAAACAACATCATCGCTGTCCGATCGAAAGGTCAAAAAAGAGCATCGATCGGAACGACTGCTCCGATTCTAATGACTCTCGTGAATCTTGTTGGCCGTCACCGATGCTCGTTGACTTCACGGGCTGGAAACTCGCACACTTGCAGCTGCCCATGCTCCGGGCCGACTCAGGCTGTCCATCAGGTCTGCGATCGTGCGTTTCACCTGCCCCGAATACACCTCTTTTTCGTTGAACCGAATTACCACCGGTTGGTCAAGATCGATTAATTCGTCGTGGAGCAACAACCGCAAATCCGACACATCGTCGGAGTTTAAATCGATCACCTGTCCTTCAACCTGCGCTCGCAGGATAGCTCCTTTTTTGGCAGAGCCGGGCTCCACAGCCAACCAATAGAATCTTGGCTGAGTGACGTCATCTTGTTGCCAGACGATCTGATGCGGATGGGGATTACGAGTAAATTCTGCCATCCAGGGCACTGCGATGGCATCTTGTAGCCCCATCCAATGCCCCTTTCCTTCATGAATGACGGCCTGGTGTTGATAGCCTTCGGGATCAGCCGCCTGCAATTCGGCAAGTCGGGCTTTCCACTGACGCGCTACTTCATTTCGTTTGTATGCCCCGTCATTAGCCCCCATGTGGAGTGCGAAACCAATATTCCGCAAACCCAGTGGTGACGCATCATTGGGATGTCCAGCCATCATTGCCGCAGCCGCCCAACGATCGGCCATACGAGGCCCGATCTGATACACTCCATCACCACCCGCCGAGTATCCCATCACATAAACTCGATTGGGATCGACGTCTTCAAAAGCAACAAGGTTTTCGATCAACCGATCAAAAAGCGGATCGATATGTGATTGATGCCAAAGATTCCACGTATCGGTCGGCGCTCGCGGGGCGAGATAAACCCCTTCCTTGGGTTGATAGAGCTTCTTCTGGTTTTCCCACTGTTGATCATTGACTCGAGCCGGCGCGCCCCCGCCACCGTGAAGCGAGATGTAAAGACTGCGACCGGTTGCCGGTTTATCGCCATAGATGATGTAATCGAATTTGAGATTCTTGTCACCCAATCGAATCGACTTCTGTTTCATTTCGTCCGCACGCGTTTCACGCAACGTCTTCAGGTGGTATTGCCAGAGTAATGCGGCAGCCTGCTCGACTTGGTCTTTCGTCAACGGCTGTTGACTGAAGTTTTCTTGCGACAATTTTTCATAGTTTACATCAGCCTCTGCCAACGCCTGCTCCAACTTTGCGATTGGATCCGCACCGGCGGCATTTGCGGGCTCAGCATTCAGGAATACCTTCCAGGTCTGACGTTGTTCTTTGGTAGTGCGATAGGATCGCAGTCGCTCAGAACCGTTGGGATCGTCAACGATCAGGATGTACTGTGTATCGGGATCCAAAAACAGTTCGAGCTTGTTATTCGAATCATCGCCCTGCCCTTTCGTTTTGGCAGCCTTGATGATCTCATCAGCTTGACGAATCGTGACCTGCCTGCTGACACGTTGCCCGCCAGCATCATAGATCTCAATCGTCAGCATGATCTTTCCAGTCGGAATCTCCGCCGCTTTCGCCGCATAGCGATCGGTCACATTCACGGCTGCAACATATTTGGCATCACGTTCCCAGATCATAGGAAAGCTGGTACCGGTCGTCCGCCAACTAGAAGCATAAATCGCATGCAGGGGATTTTCTTTGATGGCATGCGAAGCGTCACGTTGAAACCAGGTTTGGTCGAGACCCTTGGCGTTGTATTCGCAAGCGCCTGTAAAGTGCCATTTTTCATCCCATATCTCAACCCAGCTGTGGTTGCCTCTTTTTTTGGCCCATAACGGTGTTCCAGCAAAACGAGCTGGCACACAAACGGCACGACACGCGTCGATCAACAGAATGGAAAGCCCTGTGCAAGAAGCATATTTGGCTTCGATCGACTCATACGGACTTTGGTCGGGCTTGGGCCGCTTGCGAGCGTGATATTGCACATCGAGAATCTTGTACATATCGCGGTTCAAAATCTGCGCCGCTTCTGTCGGCGTTTTGCAATCCTTCACAAGTGGCAGAAATCGCTCAAAGAATTCAGCTCGCCATTCGTCACGTCGCTCATTCACCGACACGTATGGTAAGACATCATTGAAAAACAAAGACTCGGGAATCATTTTACCCCAAGCAGTGGCAGCTCGAGCTTCATAAGCCAGACGTACATTGCCATTGATAAACTTGGACGACAGAGATGTCAGATCACGTTCAGGCATGTAGGCGATCAGAAACCGAGTCGCTCGAAGCTGTTCAGGCGTTGATACTGCGAGAGCCTTTTCGATCTGGTCACGGTTATCACCAGAACGTTCAAGGGCCGACTGAATCTGCGCATCAGAAACTTCTGTGTCGGCCAACTCTGCTACAACATGTCCGGGAGCGCAGAGCCAGGCAAACCAAAACACAAACAAAAACATCCTGAACACGAAAACCTCCAAACGAAATCGAAGTGTCTAAACGAACCGATGATCATTGCAAGACGAACCCTTATTGTGCCCGCGCATTCGAAATCATTCCAGAGAGTTGCTCGAAGATCAAATGCTTCTCGCCAAGGCAAGAGATTGCCAGCGATTCTGACCACGAACGGACCATGAATCTCGGCAATTTTCCCATGAAATAGGCCTCAAAAGGAAAGCGAAGGCAAAGACTTGAACGGCTGCAGCTATTCGGATTGTTCACCCAATCCGATCAGCTCTAACAACTTCAAGGCATTCGTCGTCGTCGCAACCCCCGAGCGCATCTTGTAATCAAAGGTCATGCGGCGATCCTTGCCGGTTCCATGAATCGTCTCCCGAAAGTGAACAGTTTGACAGACCTGCGAAAGCTCGGGGTTGTCGGCAAGCTCCAGGTCATGCGTCGACACGGCGCCGGTGGCACCGTTTTCGACTAATCGATTGAGCACGCGCGTCACCGCGATATGCCGTTCTACTGAGTTCGTTCCCTGGAGAATCTCATCCAGCAAGAACAACAGGGTGCGATTCGATACGGATTGAAGAGAGTTCGATTGATCAACAATATGCTTCAGTCTCTTGAGTTCGGCCATGAAGAATGAAACGCCATCTTCCAACGAATCATGAATCCTCATGCTCGTCGCAACGACAAACGAAGAACAGCTCATTTCGGTCGCACAGACCACGGCCCCGGCCTGCGCCAAGGTCGCGTTCAAGCCGGTCGCGCGCAGCAACGTACTCTTTCCCGACATGTTCGAACCGGTAACAAGCAGAAACGTTCCGGCCGGTCCTATCTCAACACTATTTCGAACACAAGAGTCCCCGAGCAGAGGATGTCCGAGTTCTTGAGCCGTCAACTTACCGTCTTGAACCGGCTTCGGCTGACACCACCGAGGTTCGTCAAAAGAAAGTGTCGCGAGCGATGCGAGACATTCAAGCTCACCGATCGCCTCGAACCACGGTCGCACTTCATCACGATGCCGACGTTGCCAACGTTCCAGCGCGATCAACACCTGATAGTCGATCAGGAAAAGAATCTGCAACAGTATATGAAAAACACCAAACAGAGAGGAATGACGCAGATTGGCAAATCGCATGATTCGCGTTAACGCATGCAAAGTCTTCTGCGGTTGATCGGGTAGTGAACCAAGTTTCGCCTTAAGGCTCTCTGCTTTGAGACCTTCGATTGGAAGTCGACTCACATCATCGATTAACTGGCGATAGATCTGAATATCATTTTGCTTTGAGTCGACCGAGTTAAAGATTTCGTGGACGTGGCCGGTGAAGACGACGTTAAAGATCATGCTGAGGATTACGAAAGCCGCGAGCGAGACTCCCGCAACAAAAGGTGGAACGATTCCGAAGATCAACAGCAGAAGACTGATCAAATTCGCCAAAGCAAGTATTCGAGCGCTGACGAGAACGAACACTCGCCCTTCTAGCCAACCCTTCCCTTCCACCCACTCCATGAAGGCATCAGGTCCCGCGCCGCTCTTGGCGATGAGCCGACCTCGCATGGATAATTCTTCGCGAAGATTGACCAGAGGCGTTAACTGTTGCACAGCTTCCTGACGGGCTCGAATCTCATCCCCATCGGCAGGCACCAAGAGCCAGTCGCGCAGCATACGTCTACCGATAGGCGTATGAGCATTGCAGATCAATTTAAAGAGAGAAGCATGTCCAAATAGATCCAGATCTTTCGCCAGAGCGACCTGTTCGGTCGGAATCTCAATAGGCTGCTCTGGTATTTTGTTCCATTCTCGACCAAGACGATTCAATTGATCGCGATTCAATGCCCTTCTTTCTCGCGCAATGCGATCACGAACATCGACTGACTCGTGATAAACAATCAGAGCAATGAAGCCAAAAAAACTCGTCGCGGCCAGAGCGTACATCAGCATCGGTGCGGTATCGCCGAAACTCCCCCACGCGCCGAAGAGTGCCGCTGCAAAAAACGTCAACCCTCGAAAACGTGACAACCGAGTACTGATAAGCCCCCAATGAGCGATCTCAGCATCGCAAGATGTGATCCGCTCCTGGTAAAAATCTCGACGATCTTCAGAATAAGCAGACACCAATCACCCTATTGCGATACGAACATGGACGGCTGAAAAAAGCGTAGCAAAGTGCCCTCGAATTCGATAGGTGACGTGCCCCGAACCGAAGCGGGCTCGGTCCCTGTCAACGTAATTCAGTTTGCTTGCGGAAGATCAATGTGCCGCTTCACGTTCTGGCGCGGTAAAATCGGTCCGCAGATCATTTTTGACCACGACTGGAATGACACGAACTCGGTCGCGTATTGGTATATCGAACGAAAAGGCTGCCCCAATGGTCGATCCAACGAATAGTCACTCTGAAGACAGAGACCCCAACTTCGCTGAAACAGTGGAAATCTGGGAGACATTGGGGATCACCAATCACCCAAAATACCAACCACCTGCCAAGCCCCATTTCTGGAGGCTTCCATGGTTTCGTGCAACGGTGAGTGTCATTGTAGTCCTCTTGCCCATTCTGCTGTTTTTCATCTCAGAAGCGATGAAGGCACCTGAAAAGGTGAATCTGAAGGTTGCCGGTGGTGAACCGGCTGGCGTTTACGCCAGCATCGCCGACGGACTTGCCAGAACTTTAGAAACGTACGAATTAGTTGAGCAGGCCACCCCGGTACTCAGTCATGGATCCCTGGAAAACCTAACTCAACTTCAAGCGGGTGAAGTTGGATTTGCCATCTACCAGTCCGGTACCGATAGGCTCTTACGAAACTCCACGAATGACCATCACGGAGAAGTGTTGCCGATCGAGACTGGCAATTCGAACCTTGTCAACAAAGTCGACAATGTTCGATTCGTCGCGAATCTATTTCCAGAGATCGCGCACATTCTGGTCCACAATGACGCTGCAATTACCTCAGCCGACGATCTGCTGGGGAAAAGAGTCGCGGTCGGCGATCCTCAATCAGGGCACCTGGCGATGAGCCTAATTTTACTAGATCACCTGGCGATCCCGGATTCAGATAATTTGGTAAGGGAGGGTCCTCTTGCCGTAATCGATGACTGGTCAGGTAATGCGGGACCTCGAAGATTTGACGCCGCCATCATCACGGAAGGGATCGGGAAAACCGAAAACCACATCCACAAATTACTGAACCTTGGTAACTGCACGCTGATTGGCGTCCCACGAGTCGATTCGTTGTGCGCTCAAGAGGTACTGCTTTCGCCGGCTCAAATCCCCGCTGGCATGTATGTTCTTAATTCTCGCGAATTCTTACCGCAGCAGATGCTTGAGAGTGTCAGCTTGGAGGCCACCCTGTTGGTCAATGCCAAGGTACGAGATCACACCGTCGCGAAGGTTACAAACTGGGTACTGGGAGATGATTTCTGCCGCAATTATGGCCTCAAGGAATTGTTTTCCCTTCCTCCCGTCGAACGGCGTCGCTATGCACAACGAAAAGCTGAATTCGATATCCACCCAGGATCCCTCGGTTTTTATGATCCACAATCCTTCGATGCCGATACATTCCAGGACTGGGAAGCCTTGTACTCACTGATTGCTTCAGCCGTGATCGCAGGTTTCGTCGCCATCCGATGGCTCAAACGACGGAGTGATCGTAATAAGGACCACCGCCTTGACGAGTACCTGAACAACCTTTTGGCGATCGAATTGAAACAAGCTCATCTTGATTCAACACCCGGTATTGACGATACCAAGCGACTCCAAGAATTGCTGCATGAAGTTACGGGCCTGAGACAACAGGCGCTCGGTGAATTCTCCGCTCACGAATTGAATGAAGACCCAGCCTATTTTTGTTTTCTTGATATCAGCCATTACGTCAGCGAGAAGATCAATTCAAAGATCCTGCTGCAACGTATTGACGCAAGATTCAGTGATTTGGAATCCGCAGTAACCGACAACAACGACTCCGAAAGCGAAAACGCCGGTTAGAAACCAATCCCCATTCTCAAGAGCGGCAAACGTTTCATCCCTGGTGATGCAACGGCGACCACTCTGGTCGATCTCGACAACGACGGTAAGGCGGAACTGTTTGTCGCCTCGAATGACGGACCTTGCTATGGTTTCCGACAAACGCAGGCGCACGATTCACTGACAGTTTCCGCTGCTACGGGTCACGGCTTGCCGATCGGAACTCGCGTGCTCGTTCGCTATGCGGGTGGCCAGCAGGAATTGCACGAGGTTTCAGCCGGCAGCGGATACTTATCACAGTCGGACACAACTCTTCGCATTAGCCGTCCTGAGCAGATCGAAGCGATCGACATTATCTGGCCCTCTGGGAATCAAGAGACAATTGAAAACCTGGAAGAACTGCGCAACACACGCCAGCTTCGATTACAACCGCAGACAACATTGGAAACGGCAGCTTCCTAGCATCCCTGCAGCCGAATACCGGCTGCACAGCTCTTAACGGGATTGTTGTCTCTCAGGGTCGATCGCGACGGTAAATATCTCCCGCAAGCTTCGGTCGGCATTCTTCGACAGCCCTGGGTTAATCTTGATTTGCCGCCACATCGGAGCGACCTCTGTAAACGGCCTGCATTTTTCAGCATTCCCGAAAAAACGCCGGAAACACAAGCGTTTCAAGGGGAGAGGAACATTTCGAATCCGAGCTGAAATCGGTTATATTGCGGAGACCAACCCAGGTTGGAACGAGTAAGGAGGTACCCCTTCGTTCACATCGACTCGCATTCCTCCGACTTATGACCGTGAAAGATCAACCTCGAACCGTATTCGCCGTTCTAATTTTCGTCGCCGCTTGTTCAAGTTTGAGCATCGCAGATGAATTGACATTCGAACGCGACATTCGTCCCATTTTTCGCGCCCACTGCTTCGATTGTCATGGGGCTTCAGAGGTGGTTGAAGGAAGTCTCGATCTGCGACTCGTGCGTTTCATGGTTGCAGGCGGGGACAGCGGAACCGCATTAGAACGAGGTTCGGCGGAAGACAGTCTGTTGCTGCAACGAATTAAAGACGGAGAGATGCCGCCGGGAGACCATCCGGTTCCAGCAGATCAAATCGCGACGATCGAACGTTGGATTGAATCGGGCGCGGCAACGGCACGCCCCGAACCGGCAAGTCTCGGACCTGGGCTCGGCATCACCCCTGAAGAACGAGCCTATTGGGCCTATCAACCGATCATGCGGACGACGGTTCCCGAGGTCAAAGCCGTTCAGCGCGTGCGAACTCCCGTTGACGCATTTTTGCTGGCCGAGTTGGAACCCAAAGGTTTGTCATTTGCTGAAGACGCGGACAGGACGACATTGATTCGCCGCGCCTATCTCGATCTGATTGGTCTGCCACCCACACCCGAGCAGATTCAAGCGTTTCTCGCCGATGAAAGCGAGCAAGCCTGGGAATCGCTCATCGATGAACTGCTCGAATCACCTCGTTATGGAGAACGATGGGGTCGGCATTGGCTGGACGTCGCCGGTTACGCAGATTCCGAGGGAGCCAGTAACCGAGACGAACAACGACCCTGGTCTTTTCGGTATCGCGACTGGGTGATTCGTTCGCTCAATCAGGACATGCCCTTCGATCAATTCATCACGTGGCAACTAGCTGGTGACGAGCTTGTCGAGGCTCCGTACAAAAACCTTTCCAACCAAGAAACCGACCAGTTAACCGCAACCGGCTACCTGCGAATGGCAGCGGATCCAACAACTTCGAATAACGATGACCTACATCGCAACCAGGTAATGACGGACACGTTGAAGATCGTCAGCTCTTCACTGTTGGGGCTTTCCGTCGGTTGTGCCCAATGTCACGACCACCGCTACGATCCAATCTCCCAGGCGGACTACTATCGTTTACGAGCAGTCTTCGAGCCGGCGCTCAACTATCGCAAGTGGCAAACGCCACCTGGCCGCCGTCTTTCGATGATGACCGACGCCGAGCGTTCCAAAGTCCAAGCAATTGAAGAACAAATCGCGCCAAAGCTCGCCGCCAGAAATGAAAAGCAAGCCGAGTTTATGGAGGCGGCGTTGCAGAAAGAGTTGAGCCGATTTAAAGAATCCCTGCGAGCTCAACTGGAGGCTGCTTACCGAGCCGACCCACGAAACGACGAACAAAAGGCCTTGCTAGAAGAGCATCCTAGCATCGGCAAGCTACATCCGGGCGTGTTGTATCAATACAACCAGGGAAACGCCGACAAATTAAAAGCGTTCGACAAGGAAATCGCAGACATTCGCAGCCAAAAACCGGCGGAGGAATTCATTCGAGTTCTGACCGAACCCACCGCGGATGCGCCGCCGGAAACTCAACTATTTTATCGTGGTGACTATCGACAACCGAAACAAGCGATCGCTCCGGGTGGACTCACCATCGCGGCCCCTGATGATGCGCCGTTTGAAATCGCTTTCAATGACTCGCAGCGGCCAACCTCAGGACGCAGATTGGCCTATGCTCGATGGTTAACCAGTGGCCGGCATCCTCTGGTCGCTCGGGTGCTCGTCAATCGTTTCTGGTTACATCATTTCGGACAAACATTTGTTTCGACTCCGGATGAGTTCGGTCAGCTCGGCACATTACCGACGCATCCAGAGTTATTGGATTGGCTAGCCGACGAATTCATGGCGAAGGGCTGGAGCCTCAAGCATTTGCATCGCTTGATCATGCGTTCGACCGTTTACAGGCAGCAGTCGCTGGCCACAGAATTGTCTCAGCAAGTGGACGGCTCAAATCAGTTGTACGGACACTTTCCGATCCGGCGACTCGAGGCAGAAACGATTCGCGACGCGATCTTGTTTGTCAGTGACCGTCTCGACGACAAGATGTACGGCCCGGCAATCGCCGTCTCACAGGACGATACCGGCCAGGTGATCACCAGCGGCGATCGTCAACGGCGTAGCGTTTACTTGGAGGTACGCCGCAGTCAGCCGGTGGCCTTTTTGAAGTCATTTGACGCGCCAGTCATGGACGTGAACTGCGGCAAACGAGAAATCTCAAACGTGCCGACCCAGGCGCTGATGATGATGAATAGCGATTTTGTTTTGAAGTCATCTGCCGCATTCGCTAAACGACTCGAAACGCTGGCAGGCTCGGACGTTTCAGAGCAACTTCGTCTCGGATGGCGACTCGCCTACGGCCATCCACCTTCCTCAGAAGAAATACAACTCGCGGAAAAGTTCCTTCACGATCAGAAACAACTCTTGGTCGAACGCGAGAACGAGAACCCCGAGCAGCAAGCGTTAACGAACTACTGTCAAACGCTACTCAGCTCCAACCAATTCCTTTACATGGAATGACCCATGAGCCCTTTTCGAGATGGTGTTTTTGATCGTCGAACCTTCCTGCAGGAAAATGCGATGGGGATCGGTATGTTCGCCATTGCCTCGTTGCTCATGGAAGATCAAGCAATGGGGGTTCCCAAAGAGGTACAACTGCGGCCTCCGGTTTTCGACATGAAACCCAAGCAGCCGCATCGACCACCAAGAGCCAAGGCGATGATCTCGCTGTTCCAACACGGCGGCCCCTCTCATATGGACTTGATGGACCCCAAACCCGAACTTTCTCGACTCGATGGCAAAAGCTACGAGGGGGATATCGGTTTTAGTTTCATCAAGCGAGCCACCAAACAACTGAAGGGAACACCCTGGAAATTCCGAAAGCACGGTGAATGCGGGACTGAGATTTCCGAGCTCATGCCTGAGTTAGGAAACATTGTCGATGACGTCTGTATCGTGCGTTCCATGCAGACTGGCCACAATGGCCACGAGGTCTCTATCCGGTACATGAATAACGGCATCGCCGGCGTGACGGGACGTCCGTCTCTGGGAAGCTGGATCACCTATGGCCTGGGCAGTGAATCTCAAAACCTGCCTGCTTATATCGTTTTGACGGATCCGGGCGGACATCCCGTTGATGGAGTACACAACTGGTCGAATGGCTGGATGCCGTCAATGTTCCAAGGCACGGTACTGCGCCCGAAAGATCCACGCATCCTCAACCTCGATCCACCGCAACACCTTCGTGGCGAGGTCCAGGAACAGAACTTGTCGTTCCTTAACGAACTCAATCGACGCCATGCAGCGAAGTATCCCGGTGCACACGATCTCGAGGCCCGAATTGCCAGTTATGAATTGGCAGCTCGCATGCAGGAGTCCGCACAGGACGCTCTCGATCTATCCCAGGAAACCGAAGCCACGAAAAAGATGTACGGCCTCGATAACGAAACGACGCGCGAATACGGCACACGTTGTCTTATTGCAAGACGTTTGGTCGAGCGGGGAGTCCGTTTTGTCCAACTCTTCCTCGGCGGACAACCATGGGACAACCACAGCAACCTACAGGAAACCTTACCGAGCATCTGCAACCGAACCGATCGTCCCTCGGCTGCACTCGTCAAGGATCTCAAGCAACGCGGCATGTTAGACGAGGTCTTGGTCCACTGGGGCGGTGAGATCGGACGACTGCCCGTTGTCGAAGGCGATCCAGCCAAGGGGGGCCGCGATCACAACGGTCAGGGCTTCAGCATGTGGCTCGCCGGCGGAGGAATTCGCGGAGGCATGACCTACGGAAGCACCGACGAAGTCGGTCATCGTGCTGTCGAAAACGTCGTGAAGGCACATGACTACCAGGCGACTGTGCTGGATCTGTTCGGCATGGATTTTAAAGATCTCTACTTCCTCCGAAACGGGCAACCGGAGCGACTCGTCACTCATGACGATGCCAAGATCGTCCACGAAATCATGACCTAGCGAGTTCTCTCGCTGTCTGGCGGGCGGGCGAGTTCTCCATCTACGATTTCGAGCCAAAACGGTCATCTTTTCTATAATGAGCTGAAAACCGCAAACTCTATTCTTTGAGTAAGGAAATCTGCATGAGCCAAGCTGTTATTGAAGCCCTGCGCCAAGTCGTTGCCGACTCTTATGCCTTGATCGGCCAAACGCACATCTGCCACTGGAATGTACGTGGCCCGTCTTTCTTTTCCTTGCACGTCGCCTTCGAACAACAGTACACCGAACTGTTTACCGCCGTCGACGAAATTTCCGAAAGAATTCGCGCTAAGGATGCACTCGCTCCTGGCGGGCTGGCCAACCTGGCACAAATGGCAGGAATCGATGAGATCGCCGAGGATGCCTCCGCCGAGGCGATGGTCCAGCACCTGATCGCCGCCAACGAAAAATTGCTGGTCGACTTAAAGACAGCGCGAGACAAGGCGGGAGAGGCGGACGACTCTGAATCCGAAGACCTGATGATCGCCCGCATCCAAGTTCACGAAAAAACCGTCTGGATGTTGAAGAGTTATCTCAGCTAGGCGACTTTCGTTCGATCAGCAAAACGGTGATTTCCGCAGGTACACAACTGCCGGTCGTTCCACGCGTTGACGCCCGGCAGGCTGGTTGATCCGTCAACCTTCCTCAGCCAACAGTTCCTTGATCTTTTCCGCCATCATCTTTTGGCCACCGGCACCCTTCCAATCTAGCTCCCCGTACCACCAGTATCTCAACCGTCCCTTTTTGTCGATGAGATAAACGCTCGGCCACATCGAATTGCCCCAGGTGTTCCAAGTATTTTGGTTGTTATCGGAAACAATAGGGAACTTCAGTTCTTCGGACATCACATGTCGCCGCAACGCAGACAGATCGCGTTCTGTTGTTGTCTCAGGTGTGTGAACACCCACCATCACCAGTCCTTCTGGTGAGAACTCTTGATGCCAACCCCTGTACCAGGGGTAGTTTCGAACGCAATTGATTCAGCCAAAGGCAAAGAAATGCAAGGCCACCACCTTGCCTCGCAGCTTTGTCAGATTGAGAGCTTCCGAATTAATCCAAGTTCCACCTGGAGCAATCTCGGGTGCCCGGAAGGCCACTCGTCCAAGCGATGCGAGATCGAATGGTTTTCCGATTAAGGCAACGATCGTCTGCTTCTGTTGATCTTCGAGCAGAGCCGAAATATTCTTTTGCTGTTCTCGCTGCAAACGTTGAGAATCAGCCTGGATCTTTGCGTATGCGTCAGGGCCGGGATACGTACCGGTATTCAAGTCATCAAGTTTTTTGGCCGTCTCATCAACAATCTGCTGAATCTGTTGCTTTTGCTCATCTGACAATTCCATTTCCATGGCAGCGTCCGGCAGTAAGACAAACGGCATGCCCTTGAGCCGGTAGCCGATCTGCCGCAGTCGTGTCTGTTGTTCTGCGGTCAATAAGCTCTTTACCGCATCGCGCGTTTCAGCGAAGACTTGGGCTACTCTTTGCTGGCCCTTCTGCGGCGAATTGCGTGCGGCAAGTAGGACCCCGTCGTACTTCTCGTTGAGTAAGATGAGTTCGCCCCGCTGCTTTGGGCTAAGCTGCAGATCCTGATGGACGGCTGGTTCACGCAGCAAAAACAGAAAAGGATTGGGGATCTGGGCATAGTTGGTGACGTTTTGCCCTTGAACGTTGGAATACACCAGCAACGACAAGAACACCACCAAGGTGATTCGACCTGGATTCATCATCTTCTCTTATGAAAAATGCATTACTTGACTTGGTAAGCCAATTGCAGCGATTCCTGTTTTGCCTGTGAGTCTACGGCAATGAGTCCTTCGAAGGTAACGTTTCCGATCTTGCAGATCGCCTTGGATTCCGATTCACAATAGAAGAACGTAATCGTGATCCTCAAGGGAGCCTTCCCTTTTTCTTCCTGCAAGGGCACTCGTATTCGAAAGGTCGGCTTCGAATCCTTGATCTCGACCCGTTTGCCGAGATCTTTTTCGTTGAACAGTTCTTGCTTGCCTACGGTACTGGTGCGATAGGAAATGGGCAAGTCGCGATTGAGCCCAGATCCACTCGGCAGCTCAAGACGAACATCAACCTCCAACTCATTTTTTCGATTGGGCCTTACCACCCGATTGAATTTAATCCGGGGTCCAAGAACAACAGATCTCTCCTCGGCAACGGGCTGAGGCGGTTCTAAACCTTGCAGCTCCAGTGTGCTGACCTGCCCTTTATCTGCGATATCAATGATGCGGATCGCATGGTTATTCGTATCGGCGACGTATAGCTTGCCGCCGGCGAAACTAAGTCCTGCTGGTTCGTCGAATCTCGCCGGAGAGTCTTCGTTTCCAGGGGCGGGCGTTCCAGCAATGGTCCGAATCTGTCGAGTGCGAAGATCAATCGCCTTGATTTTGTTGTTGTAGGTATCTGCCACAAAGATACGATTGTTCGAGAACGCGACCCCGATCGGATGCTGCAACAAGCTCGCAGGCAGGGGACCGTCGCGATCCCCGTACGTAAACAATCGCATTTCTTTCTTCAAGCGATTGGGACCAAGCACGGTTACAACTTGGCCGTTTGTTGAGATGGGCACCGCCCGAATTGCGCTACCTTCACTGTCTGCAACGAACAGCAACTGGCCATCGGATGCAAAACCACTTGGCTGAGCAAACGAAGAAGAATCGTTGGAGCGCGTGACGAGTGGACCGTCAACAATATCTTCAACTCCGTTACCGGCGTAGGTTCCGATACGGCCCCGATCAAGTGACATCCGCCAAATCTGATGCACACCCGCCATGGCGACAAACAGATTATCACCCTGAATATACAAGTCCCAGGGACTTGCCAACCTTTGAGATTTTGCCCGTCGTGCTGGAACAGGTCCATACTGGCGTAGCTGTTCTCCCGTCCCAGCAATCGTGCTGACACGGCGTGCCTTTAAATCCACTCGCCGAATCATGTGATTATTCGTGTCGGCAACGTACAACGAGTTTCCTTGGAGAGCCATTCCTTGAGGACTTGAGAAAGAGGCGTCCGAATACAAGCCGTTACCCGCTCCAGATTGGCCAGTACCAATCACCTCCAACAATTTGCCATCGAGCGATGTAATCACGATGCGATGATATCCAGAGTCGGCGATGAACAGCCGATCGGACCCTCTATCGGCAAGAACTTTTCCAGGGTATCGCAGCGGCGTCGCGGGCGCCTTATTAATCTCAAGATCAAAGTGAAGTGGAGTCGAGTCGAGTACGCCGTTGCGACGATACCGAGGAATCGCCCTCTTCATAAAGCTGTCCAGCATGTTGAAAGTTGCCTCGCCATAATGGGTCGCCACCAGGTACCCCTGGGGATCGATCACATAAAGCGTCGGCCAGCCCTTCACTCCATACCGCTTGGCGATCACCGTATTAGCATCGTTGACAACAGGATGCTCAACCTCATAGCGCACCACCGCCTCTCGTATATTTTCGGTATCTCGCTCACCGAAAAACTTCGGAGCGTGCACACCGATCACGACCAGTTCGTTCGGATAAGCCTTCTCCAACTTCTTTAATTCAGGCAAAGTCTGAATGCAGTTGATGCAACAATAGGTCCAGAAATCGAGAATGACGAACTTGCCTCGCAAGTCCTCCATTTCGAGAGGCTGCTTTGAATTGATCCAGTCCAATCCACCAGATATCGGCGGAGCTAGTTCACGCCGCACTGAACTCAGGCGAGGCTCGCGAGCCTCAACTAGCCCCGTGAAAACCACCACCAACAGAACCGCAAAGAATACTCGATGACGATAGCTGGTATGCATGGAACCCTCGGAAAACAAATCCCAATCGGCAAAACAAATAGCGATCTTCGAGAACCGCCAAATCGATCTGTATTTTAACAGAATCCAACCATCATCACGTTGAACTGGGGCACTCCATTTCCCGGTCAGAATCAGGCAATGACCGACTCAACGTGCCATGTTGAACAAACAACAAATCTACCCAAGCTGCCTGATCGACACCGAACTCCAAACAAGAAGAATTCATCTTACGAGATATAAGGTGAGCGAACATTCAAAACAAAAACCGGAAGATCAAACATGCATTACCGCTGCAGAATTGCGAAACGATCAACTGCTAAAACGAGTGCCCTTGAGCAAGACACATCAAACCCAAAAAACGATCGACGAAGGTAAGATCTCAACGTATTGAGACAAACCATTGGCTAACCAAGCCCTTGTTCGATATTGGAATGGCACTTTCTCAACGTTGCCATTCAGATCGAATAGGACGACAAGATTTCTCGACGATAAGTCGTCCTATTTGCACTTCAGAAATTTGAACAAACAAATTGGCAAATAAGGTTTTAATCAAATCAAAATCGAGAATTAATATAAAACCGAACGGATTACGATTACATGGATTGTGAAAGTTATCGGTAACGACTAATGAACAATTTGGTTTAGCGAGTCCGCTACTGAAGATCCACAAAATGTCAATTTCTCCAATCTGTGTGCAATTGCGCTCAGGCCGGGGGAATTGGCATTTTTTTTGGATCAGCAAGAGTGGCTCAGACAGCTGTAGAAAAGGTACTTAAGAAATGATTCGATTTAACTTAGTGGCACTCGTGTCAGTTATCTCAATCAGCTGCGCAGCTTCGCCAGCTCTGGCGATTTCAATTGATGATTTCCAGAACAGCCTTCCCGCCGGCCAAACCTACGTCGATCTGACTGACGTCAATACGCTCAACGCAGTTGGCTGGAATTGGCCTGATGGCAGCGACAGCGATTTCACAATCGATGGCAATGTGGCAGACGACAAGAGTGGCGACAATGTCACTGAAATGGACATGACGATTGACGGTTTGCTCGCGAATTCGGCTTATAATATCGACGTCGTAATCTTCGCGAAAGCAGGCGAAGGAGACAGTTTTGGTTTCGCGGGCGGCTTCGCTTCCGGCGAACTCACCAACTATCTTGCATCCGATGGTAGCGACGCCACTCCCGGTGGTGCTGTAACGGGCGGAAACTGGCGGGTTCCGATGGGATCAGCCTTGTCTGATGGCGCTGGTGCTCTCCACGTCTACCTCGACAACGATGCTCCGGGCAACAAGCCCCGCAGCGAAATTGATGGTGTTATCTACTCGCTCGTCCCTGAGCCCACCAGCCTGAGCCTGCTGGGAATCGGCTCGCTGATGGCATTGGGCCTCCGACGCCGTCGCGCCGCGTAACTCGGTCGAACAAACGCCATTGCGGCGAATCAATATCCAGGGCTGCACATCACCGTGCAGCCCTTTTTTTGTGGAATGACCAGCCGCAAATCAATGTGTCCACAATTGTTTCTGGACTCAATTCGATCGTTTGTCGGTTGGATTTCGGAGTTGAGACCGAAAGCCGGCTTTCGAGATTGTCTCGCGAGATTACGTTGCAACAATTCTGATTGCCCCTCAGTCGCGGGCGCCAAGAAAGATCCTTTATTTCTAATTGGTTCAACCGGTTTAGTCGGAACAGGGCCGAATCCAATTTTGGGAGAAGTGGCAGATACGTAAAGAATCCGAAACACTTTCAATCAGTCAAAATGAAACAGTGATTACAATGAAGTCGTCGCCGTTTCTCGCAGCTAATGCCTTACGGCCTCGTTCGAGGCCTTGTCGGAATTAAGCCTTCCCTAAGAATCTGGTTCTATCATTCACCGATGTTATTTCGAAACTCTCGACGCCACTTGCAGGTCGAACACCTTGAATCGCGTGATTTGTTAACGGGTCTTGGCTCGCAAGTGGCCGACTTTGCGCTGCTTGACGTTAATCCAACTTCAGCCACCTACAACACGATGGTCTCGCCGCGAGACTATCAAGGCCAGGTGAGTGCGTGGTACTTCGGCTATTCCACGTGATTCTACTGCAGTGCCCAGTTTGGGTACCTCGACGATCTGCAGAATGATCTCCGTGAAAACCACCCCGAATTGAAGATTGATATTCTGGGGATGAATCCTGTTGGGTTTGAGCTTGGCAATGATTCGGTATCCGAAGGGCGCGACATCCCATGGCTCCAGGACACGGATGCCGACGGCGATGGCGCGAGCGACAATTTTCTAACCAGCTGGCCGTTTGTCTATCGCGATGTCGTCATTGTTGACCAAAACAACATTGCCGTCGAATCCTTTAGCTTGACGCTTCACAGCCTGGAAGAACCGGACAGCTACGCCGAACTCAAGCAGATGCTAATTGATGTCGCCGTCAGCGCGAATGATGCGACAGACGACGCTGTTTATCTCAACAATGATACAAGTGCCGATATCAAGGTACTCGACAATGACAAAGGTTCGAGCCGACTGGTGATCGATAGCATCACCGCACCGGACCACGGATTTGCTGAGATTGTGACCGTCGATTATCCAGCAGACCTGGACTCAATCGAGTTGATCATTCCTGATGTGATCATCTCTGAAATCATTCCGAATCAGCATGTTGAGCTTTACAATTCGACGTACCAAGAGGTCGATTTAAGCAGCGTGAACCAAGTACTTGTTTCCGGTTCGCATGCGGTCAAGGTCGCGGATCTTGCGGGGAACCAGACGATTCCAGCCCGTGGATATCGCCTCCTTGGTTGGCCGGAGGGGATGTCGATGTCGACCCAATCTGGCGAAATGCTTTTATTCCGCGACGACGCGAGTGGCTTACGTGATTTCACCAAGATCGACGACTTCGTAGCCTGGGGCGATCCACGTCCAGACACCCTCATGGACCTCGCTGTTCAGGCTGGCAAATGGTACGGTCCACCGGACGGAACGCTGGACATTGATACAATTCAGCGCATCCCCGGCACGTTGGGTGATGAAGTGCATTCGTATGACAATCATCGTCCCGCAACTCCTGGAGATGCCATCAATTCGGCGGTGCAAACGGAGCAAGTCATTCGTTATACGCCGCCCGAATCATTCACTGGGCAGGCGACATTCAGTTACACCGTCACGGACGATTCTGGTTTGAGGAACACTGCGAACGTCATTGTCACGCTCAGCGACAATACGACTCCGTGGATGAATCCTAACGATCGTCTCGACGTGAACAACGACGGCATCGTCGACGAAGAAGATGTGCAGTCGGTTCTGCGATTCCTCAACGGCGGCTTCCGAGGATCCTTGCCAGCAACCCCACAGGTCCCGTTCGCTCCGGCACCCTTCGTTGACTCGAACGGAAGTAATTCAGTTGAACCTCTGGATGCCTTGTTGGTGGTGAACCGCCTGAACAAAGCGGCGCAGCAGGCGGAAGGTGAGAACCCCGGGGACGAGATGACAGTCGGTATCTCTGGCGTCGCAGCAGCTGTGGCGGCTGTGCCGATCTACTCGAGTCACGACGAACCGAAAAACGTCGGGCAGACGTCAACCGCGGAGGCCCTCCAACCTGCAAACGATCTCTCCTATCCTGAGCAGGTCGAAGCCGTTTTTGCCGGGCATGATGCATCAATGCCGACTGTCTTCCCAGATGAATCTTCTGATTTAGAGCTATCTCTGGACGAAAACAGCGTCGACAAGCTCTTTGCCTAAGAGTTGATCTTTCAACGCTTGGCGACTCCTCTATTCTGACTTCATCCACAGGTCTCACCGGATCGGTCAGTGATCGACGGTGACGGATTCTGCGTAAACGAGTTCTCCGGAACGAACGTCGAAGTACTGGAAAATCACCTGTGGGTGTGGATAGGCAACGAGTCGTTTACCGCCGAGTTGCTTGGGCATATTGAATACGTTGTTGACCTGAACGACGCAAAAATGCGGATACAGACGTTGCAGCCGTGGAACATCGGGCAGAATGTAGCTGTTCCATCGAATGTCACATTCTCTAGGGCCGAACTTGAATTTTCCGGTGGCAGGTCGATCGCTTTCATCATTGACGGGGACGTGGTTGACACTGTTGTGAGGACCGCAGCAGAATTCCCAAATCTTGCCAGTGACCTTGATGGCGAAGCTGTTGTGAAGATCTCCGGTCATCACGAATACTTTTTTGCCTAGCTTCTCCCATTCGTCGATGAGCATTTCGCGTTCATCAAAAAATCCTGTCCAGGCTTCTTCTTTGTTGGCATTATCCGCCTCGAATCCTCCAGCACCACTGTGGGGAATCATGAAGGGAACGGAAGAAATCACAAAGAAAAAATCTGCATCGCTTTCCTTCATAGATTTGAGCAACCATTCACGTTGTGGCTTTCCGAGCATGGAGACTCCTTCCTTGCCACGGTTGCGAACATCATGCATCTCCCGATACCACGGGTTTCGATCAAATAGAACTCGCAATTGGACACCCGAAATTTGCAATAGCTTCGACGGCCAATGGATTAGCTGATACTTTCGTCATCAACCTTGGTCGGCATGTGGAGGCGGAGGTGGTGTGCGTCAGCGACCTCAACAATATCGTAGACATACGAGTTCTTATTGCCTTCGTCGTTGTCAAAATTCATGTCATTGATATCCGCTTCAGGCGTGCCCCAATGGACGTGAAGGTTGAGCATTTCATCGAGTGGTCGCTTGGTGAAGTCAGCGTCAGGATCGTGCAGAAGATCGCTACTAGCCTTCATGGTTGCTTTGCCGAAATGGATACGATGTTCGTGTTCCATCGGGTTCGCCCAGCCGCGATATTCGTGCGAGGTATATGTGGCAATGTCTCGAAATACGGTGCGGCGATGGCGTTTCCCTTTTTCGCCAGCTCCCCAGATATCATTGACCAATTCGTGGTCGTCGAAGGTGAAATAGCTGGAGACATTCCGGTGCCACTTTGCGAGTTCGACGCCTCGACTCAGGTACAGCTTGTAGTTTCCCCAAACCCCGACCACCGTTGGCATGATTTTGACGGGCACGGGTAAGGCTGACAGTCCCATGGAAAGTCGCCAGGCCGCGGCGGGATGCGTCCGCAATTCTTCGTACGACCAGTCACCGTTCATGATGTAAACATGAACCTTGTCAGCCCAATCACGATTCAGGTGTTCGTAGGTTGTAGCTCGATGGCCACCACCATGCATGGGATTCTTGTTTGCACAGGAACCGATCTCGAAACGAAAGTTAAAAAGGCCTTTGGGGTTGTGATCTTCGTTTTTGGATTCCTCGCTGCTGGGCAAGGTCCGAAATTGCCGGGTAAGCCGTGCGGGAGATCGTTCACGTAGAGTTGATAGTGGTAGACGGTATCCGCGTTGAGACCCTTGATCTCAACGGTTCCCGTATTGTCATGTCCAACGGTTGTCAGCGTCGGCGGGCTTTGTTGATCGAGGTTCGCCGCGGAGGTACCGTATCGCACATAGAAGGGGCTCGCTTCCGATGTTCGCCCCTATCCGCGAATCAAGTTTGAGGTCGACATGCCAAGCATGGGGCCGTGTGTCAAACGAATGGGTTCGCGCCGTGTTTGTGCGGATAGTTCAAGGCTCAGCAAGACGACCAGGACAAAAAAAGTCAGCGGAGCCAATCTTAAATTCTGGCCGTGGCCACTGATCCAGTTGAATTTGGTCTTGGGAAGATTGTGAGCCATGACATCAACCATCTTCAGGTGGAATCGAGGAGAAAGGTAGAGCGGAAGGAGTCAGAAAACAGAACACAACAAGGAGGTCGGACGTTGGTTGGTCGTCTCAGGATCTCTGGTTGGGCGGGAATCCGGCGGCAAGCGTTCCTGAGTCATCCAATGATAAACAGCTTCTATGGCGCCGTGACGAGCCTCTGCGCTCTTATCTCTCAATAGTACCTTTTTCTCTTTCAAAAACCACGAGCGAACATCTCCAGGAGATCCATCAGCATCTCACTGCTCGCAAAATGCCTGTCGAATGAAAACCAGCTAATCGCCGAATTACTGCGCTAATCCGACCCTCGCTAGAACTCCTTGAATCCCGGACAAATGTGAATCGTTAACGCGCCGTTGAAGACAAAATGAACAAAATGACTTGAGAAGCTTTCGCTCGTCGAAAACAATTGCGTGAAGCTGAAAAGACAGCCACAGGACACCCACCGTGAAAGGCAGTGATCCGCATGAACGATCATCATCTGAACAAGATTCAGGAACTTGATTGTTGGCAAGGCGAACTGCGGATTGTTGAACTTTCAGGCGGCATAACCAACAAGAACTATTTCGTCGAAGATGATGTGAATCATTATGTCGCTCGGATTTGTGAAGACCGCCGACATCTAGGGATTCATCGCGACAATGAACGTATCTGCCAACAGGCGGCTCAACGAGCCGGGGTTGCTCCGGCGGTGCTCCATTTTAAATCCGACCTGCTCGTCACTCAATTTATCAAAAGCCGCACTTTAACGGTGACGGACCTGTCCGATCTAACGACCCTTACAAAAATAGCTTCGTCACTTCGTCAATTGCATACAGCGCAAGAGCATCACGACGGCGAGATGCTATATTTCTGTCCGTTCCAGACGGTTCGCACTTATGCGAAAACAGCAAGTCGCTTGAACGCCAAGCTACCGACTGAGATGGACATATACCTTGAAGATGCGAAAACACTTTCCCGAGAAATCACTCCCTTTAGACCGGCGATGTGCCACAACGATCTGCTGGCTGCAAACCTGCTCGATGATGGAAAGCGATTATGGATTGTCGATTGGGAATACGCCGGTGTCGGCAATCCTCTCTTTGATATCGCCAGCATTTCTGCCAACGGATCACTGTCAAATGAAGCGGAGGCTCATTTGCTCCGAGAGTACGCACCGGATTTCAACACACAGATGTTGCATGAAGTTAAGGTCTTGAAGGCTATCTCACTCTTACGAGAAGGCTTGTGGGCGCTGATCCAATCAGTCGCGTCGGACATTGAGTTCGACTATGACGGCTACGCGCAAGACAACCTTACCGCTTGCTCAGTGGCCAAAGACTCGCTGTAGTCCTTAGAGCCGCAGACAGTGGCCGGTTTTTGTTTCAGAGATAGAGCCAACGAAACGCCTAACCAATAAACCAAGGCGAGATCGCAAAACCCACCAACAATCGTGCTAACCATGATCGACATAATCAGGGTCGGTTGTAAGTGGGCGGTGAAGGCCGGGTGATCACCCAGCAAAAGACCGCACACCGTAAGGGCGATCTTCAAGACCTTGTCTTATGACCGCATCCTCTTAACCAGATCAAACACTGCCAGCGCGTTGGCGATCGCCGCCACAGCCATGTTACCGACAATGGTCGACATCATTCACGCTTCCTGATTCGCAGCCAACGCTCCTAGCACAGCACACGCCATCATCAGGTAAATAATGAACGATCCTAGTCCAGGCATGCAAACATCTTTGTGCTATATTGGCCCTTTGCGAATTAAAGCTGACCAAGAACTTTTCCGCAAATCCAAATCAAACTGGAAGAGTTTGTGAATAGTTGAGGAGGTTCTATCCAGTGACACAGGAAAATACGGCCGATGTCATTGTCATCGGTGGCGGCGTCGCGGGACTAAGCACGGCGATGCAATTAGCACAACGCGGTCGGCGCGTGATTGTGCTGGAACGCGAACAGTTGGGCAATGGATCAACCGGTCGGGCCGCCGGCCTGCTGGGACAACTAAGGGGAACATCCGCAGCAACTCAAATGCTAATGGACGGTGTGGAGATCGTAAAAGAGCTTGAGCAACTTGCAGATGTCGACATCTTTGTTCAGACGGGCTCTTTACTCGTTGCCGAAACTCCCGAACGAGTCCAAGAGATCGTCAACCTTGTGAAAATGGGAAAATCGATCGGTTTCGATATCGATCACCTCGCCATTTCCGAGGTGGCAGAAAAACTTCCTTACATGAAAGTCGACGATCTGCTCGACGCCTGCTATTGTCCGACGGACGGTCATCTACAGCCTGCCGAACTGGTTAGCGCCTACATCAAAGTAGGACGAGAAAATGGTGTCCGTTACGAGAGCAACTGCCCGATTACCGAGATCTGCATTCAAAACGGTCGTGTAACCGGAGTGAAAACCGAACAAGGTGATTTTTTCGCCGACTGTGTCGTGAATGCGACAGGACCCTGGTCATATCTCGTCGCGGATCTTGCCGACACCAACCTCCCGACGGCAGCTCTGCAGCACTATTACTTAACAACTCGTCCCGATGAAAACCACCCCGTTGATCGCATGAGCCCTGCTATTCGCGATCGTCATCACCGCATCTACAGCCGCCCAGAAAGCGGTGGACTGATCGTGGGAATCTATGGTGAGGAAACGGTCGAACATGACATGGAATCGGTAGCCGTGACCTGGGACATGTCGGCGATGAAGACGCGGCGCGACGACATCTTCGTGGCAACATTGATTTATGCAGCGCAACAACGGTTCCCTTGGATCAACGAACGCACGCCGATGACTATCACTACCGGCATCATGACTTTTACACCGGATGGGAAACCGTTCTGTGGCAAGATGCCGAATGTCGAGGGTCTGTTTCATTGCACGGGTTTCTCGGGACACGGAATTGTCCAGAGCCCAGCTATCGGCGTGATTATGGCCGACCTTATCCTGGACGGGAAAACGAATTACGATATCACTGCGATTCAAGCCGATCGTTTTTTTGACCTACCGGAACTTGAAACGCGAACACAAATCAAATCTAAATGCTACGACATGCACGCCGGTTACTATGGTCGTGTTGAAGGTAGCTCTGATTCGAACTCTAGCAACGCGTAGCGGCCAGCTATGAAACTTCTCGTTTCAACAAAACGTGTGATTGACACCGACCAGCGCGTCCAGGTACGCGACAATCAGGCCGAGGCCGGCGATGCGGATTCTCCCTACATCATCAATCCCTTCGACGCTATCGCTCTCGAGGAAGCTTTGCGTCTGCAAGAAAGCTCGAATGATGAAGTCGAGGTCGTCATCGTAGGTATTGGCCAAGAGGATTACGAGCAAGAACTGCGAACCGGTCTAGGCATGGGTGCCGATCGAGCAATCTGGATCGAAACGCCGTCGACACTTGATCCTTGGCATGTTGCTAAAACACTCGCTGCCCTAGTCGAAAAAGAGGCCCCCGACATCGTGCTCATGGGGAAGCAGGCCGTGGATGACGATTCCAACCAGACTGGTCAATTTCTAGCCGCCATCTTGGGCTGGCCGCAGGCAACCTTTGCCTCTCGTGTCGAAATGACTGGAGGATCGGTACGCATCGACCGTGAGACCGATCGAGGCGTCGAAACAATTTTGATTGACCTGCCTGCTGTAATCACCACCGATTTACGATTAAACGAACCCCGTTACGCCTCTCTGCCCAGTATCCTCAGGGCAAAAAAGAAAAAGATTGAACAATTAGTGTTCAGCGACCTGGCAGTCGAACTGGACCCCAGGATTGAAATCAAATCCATGGTCACCGCTGCCTTAGAGCGAAAATGTGTACAACTCGAAAGTGTGGAGCAGCTTGCCGAACAGCTTGGGAATAGTCCCCCAGCTAAGTGAGCGAAAATGAGGGGATTAAGATTCGATGCGAGCTTTGGTAGTCGGTGAACATGACGGACGCACGATGCGAAGCATCAGCCGCTCGGCGCTGCAATTTGCACGATCGGTCGCGAGATCCGCGAACGATTCAATCGAATGCCTGATCCTTGGTGCCGACACGGACGCCGTGATTCAAGACGCTGCTCAATTCTCACCAGTGCTATCTGCAAACAGTGCCGCATTGGCCGACCCATTGTCAGATCGCTACGCTCACGTGATCGCCGAGGTGGTGACAACTCGCAACGTCGACCTTGTCGTCGCAGCTTCCTCGACTTTTGCCAAGGATGTGGTTTCGCGAGCGGCTGGATTGTTAGGCGGAGTCATGGCAAGCGATGTCGTCGGCCATGATGTAGTCGACGGAGAATTACACCTTCAACGACCGATGTACGCTGGAGCTGTCCTGGCGACGGTCGCCCTGCACGGGCACCCACAAGTTGTCACCGTGCGAACCTCATCTTATCCCGCTGTTGAGGCTGCAACCGAGGCCTTCGATGTCGAGAACATTCCAGTCAATGAAGAGGCACTGCCCAATGGTATGCATTTCGAGTGTCTGACCGCTAAGGAAAGTCATCGGCCCGATGTGACGGAAGCTCAGGTCGTGGTTTGCGGCGGCCGAGGCATCAAAAATCCCGAGGACTTTGAACAACTCGTGGGCGGACTCGCAGACTGCCTAGAGGGAGCAACAGGAAGTTCGCGAGCTTTGGTTGACGCCGGCGTTACTCCGAATGACATGCAGGTCGGTCAAACAGGAAAAACCGTGGATCCTGAAATCTACGTCGCACTCGCACTCTCTGGCGCCGTCCAGCATTTGGCCGGCATGAAGAATTCGAAAAAGATTGTCGCGATCAACAAAGACCCGAATGCGCCAATTTTCCAATTTGCAGATTATGGGCTGATCGGCGACGTCTATGAGATTGTACCAAAGTTAATTAGTTTGCTTTCCAGTCGAACGTTCTGAAACAACTGCAACTGCAAGGCGAGTAAGCACGTAGGCCGCCTTCTCACCTACACACGAATCATGATCGATCATCGACGTTATTGACTTGAGGAATAGAATTTACTGATGCCTTCGCTAGCCGCAAATATGATCATTGTCGAAAGCACGCTGACCTAAGAAATCTTCGGAAATATTTCACCGGATTCTAAGAATTGATTCTATTTCTTGGCGACTGTATCGCTGGTCACATTTTCGTAGGGTTGGTATCGCCATTGGCGAGTTTGGAATCTTGGACAACCCTCCAAGTCTTGGCGAAACTAACTGACGGGAGCAAACGGCCGGCTCATCAAAAATTCCTGTTCCATCGGCGTTTATCGGGCCGTGGTTTAACCGGTACAGCTCACATCCTACTGTTTTCCAAATTTGTGGTTCCGTTGATTGGAACAACAATAATCAGATCAAAAACGGTTTAATAGGATTTGTTGGACGTCCAGCGATGGATCCGCTTTTCAAGAAGGGCAAATATCATGCAATTTTCGAACTCTTAATGTACACATTGGCCTTGGTTTTCTTGATCTGTGTGGTCTCCTTTGCCAAACGCCGTCTTCATCCGTCCAGCAGCGTCTGTGACGATGTTCTTGATTGAGTTGTCTTGGAGGGACATTTTTTTTGATTGGCTTGACGAGCTATGTGATGGAGGATTTTCGAATCATTTGTGAGGACACGGCACGAATACTTCCTGCTGCGGACCAGGAGGAGGTCGCATGTGGTTTGACGACAGCCCCGATGAGCGAATCGGAGAAGAACGAGTTCAGGAAGCTTTGAACACGAACTGTTCCGACATTGCGGTGGGCTGTCTCTTCTGCCTTACCATGCTTTCGGACGGCGTAGCCGCAGCCGACAGTGAGGCGCGAGTCCAAGATATCTCAAAGGTCCTGGTCGAGATGCTTCCTGTTGATTAAGTGAATTACTAGTAACCGTTGCCTCACCTCGATGCTGCAATCCAACCATCAAGCGACACCATGCACTCCTGCGTTATTCGCTCTCCGCTTGTTCCCGCTTCAGTTCTTCTCCTTCCAAACTGTTAACGCTGAAGCAAATAGAGCGGTCGGCACAGCGACCACGGCAAGACCGACAATCATCAGACAGCCAGTAAAGATCTTTCCACCGGTGGTGATGGGATAAGTGTCTCCATAACCAACGGTTGTCAGCGTCACAATCGCCCACCACATACAATGGAAGATAGATCCAAATTTCTCAGGCTGTTCCTGTGACTCGAAATAGTAGATCCCGACTGAACTCAGATATAACACGAAGGCTGCGGCCACAAAAGCCAACACCAATTCCTCACGAACACTGGTAAACGCATTCTTGAATCGCATTATCGCTGAGTTGTAACGAACAAGCTTAAAAATTCGGACCAGACGAAACAGTCGAAAAATCCTTAAGGAACGCAGATCGATTTCAAGACTGAGATAAAACGGAAGAATAGCAAGCAAATCAAAAATACCATAGAAGCTAAAAATGTATCGCAGCTTGTTATCCGCGACGTAAACTCGCAAACAATATTCCACGGTAAAGATCAACACAGCCACCATCTCAGCAATGGCAAGATACTGACGCGTCGTTTCCGAAAGGTTGGGCAGCGTTTCTATCGAGAATTCGATAAGCGACACAATAATCAATGCCTGGATCGCCCAAGCAAAGATACGCCCGCCTGTCGTGTTGGTGGTTTCTATAATTTCCTTAATGGATTGCTTGAGATTCATCGACAACCTTCCATCTTCACCACTCGCAATATCTTTACTCAGCGGCAGATTCAACCTGCCGTAGATTTACCGCACTCGAACCGAGCAACGACATGATGCCAACGTACCGGTCACCATTGCTCAACCTGAAACGATCTCAGCCTGGCCGCACCTTTAGAACGGACAGTCCGTCGGCATGATTTCAATGTCGCGGACACAAATGTGCTGAGGCAACTGCCAACAGAACCAAACGACTTCAGCAAGTTCCTCTGGCATGATGAACGTCGGATTGCCCAGTCGCTCACAATATTCTTCGAAACTAATTCCCATGTGGGCGTGAATGTTAGTTTTCACGAGACCGGGTGCCACATTCATCAAACGAACGTTGTGCTTGGCTTCTGCCTGATTGAGGCTTTCCCCCATCGATCGGACTGCGTGCTTACTTGCATGGTATCCGACCGCCCCCTCGGAAGGTTTTCGATCCCCAACCGAACTAATATTGATAATGGTGCCGCTGCGACGCGATTCCATATCGCCCAGCACCACCTTAATGCCATTCAAGACACCCTTGATCAAGACATCAATTTCGTAGGCGCTCTTTTCAATATCCATTTGTGCAAAGTCGCCGACATTGATGAAGCCCGCACTATTGATCAGGCAAGCAGTGGGACCATACTTTTCTTCGGCAACGGTCACTGCATATTTGAAAGCAGTATAGTCAACAACATCCAGTTGCTGGTAAATGACCTCCCGATCCTGCAAGTCCTCAATCGGCTCGATGTGTCGAGAAATCAATAAACAGGAATGTCCCTCGTCGCTGTATTTGATCGCCAAAGCTTTGCCAATGCCTTCACTGGCACCCGTGATCACAACAAGTGGTTTTGACATCTTCAATTTTCCTCTGGTGAGCGAACGGGACCGCCTCCATTATCCACAGCCACCAGAGAACAGAAAGAGCGGAATCGAGAGAGAGAGAGAGCAGATCGCGTTCGCTATTAATGAAGCCGAAGCAGCAAGAAACTCAAGAGCCTTGCCCCATCTACTCATTCTCGCAAAGGTCAACGGACGAAGGTGATTTACAGTTCCGGTGGCTGCCAAAAGCGCATCGATCGCAAATCCAACTCCTTATCCGAAGAATCAACTTCTTCCCGACGCTCGTCGAATTCTTGAAAAATCGAATCCAGTGCTTCCACGTCGAAATCCATCCGACGCGATCGACCATCATCTTCAATTGCGAGTGCAAGGGTCTCAGGCGTTGGGGATGCGGCATCGCGAGTCGACGTAGAGTCGAACAGCAAAGCTGCAGCAATGTTACCGTTAGCAGCTGGTCGCGCGGCAGAAATGTACCCACCGTCTTGGAATGCGACAACGAGATCACTCGTCGTAAAGTCAAAATCACAATTCCAGTCGCCATCGGCCCAGGTCGAATTCCCGGCGATTTCGTCTTCAAACTCGCCAACCGTGAAGACAGTGACGAGATCAGCCGAATCGAACTTGCCATCAAGATTGGCATCACCACGAGTTGTTCCGAGCACATCACGAATCATGAAGACGAGATCATCGGTATTGGCTTGTCCATCTCCGGTCAAATCAAAAGCAGCATCTCCCGCATTAATACCGACGCAAAGCAAGTCAACATCCGCAATGTCGACCTGACCGTCTTGATCAAAGTCGGCATCCGTCGTCAACATGAATCCCGGTGTGGGAGAAGCAGCCGTCCAGCTTTGTGCGGCATTTCCATATCCGCTCAAGCTCGACCGCACCAAGGCCTGTCCCGCTCCGTCCGCAGCAACGGGCCACGGCGACACGTCATCATAAATAACCTCATCGGAGAGGTAATGGCCAACAACATCACCATTCAGGCCGACGATCTCAGGTCGACGCAACTGGAGTTTCTCTGAATCATCGTTGAGTCGGCCATCAAACTCACCGAGCAGGACCACGTTTTCTTCAAGCTGATAGTGTGCCCGAAAAGCGGATAGACGAGTTGCGTTATCCTCATCAGCTGGATCGAAACCAATCACGGTTGCGACTTGGCCTGAAGCCAAGGTTGTACCATCGGCAAAATTAAAGTCGACAGCTCCACGCAAACGCCAAGCAGTCAGATCGACCGGTTCGGCAGTCGGATTGATGATCTCAACAAATTCCAAGTCATCGACGGTTAACGCCGGCTCGATCGCGAGCGCGGCAACCGAGACAGGACCTGAATGATAATTGATCTCACTGATCACAATCGGGCCAACGCGAGGCGTTGAATTCGCAACGCCGAGTGTCACCTCCGTCATCGGATTCAATCTGCCACTGCCGTTCGGACTTCGTCCCCAGGATTCACCCGTTGGCGAACCGATAAATCGCACATCGTCAGCAAATGCCTGGGGTTGGCCATTTTCATTCGGCACAATTAACCAGACATCGTCACCGTCAGATCCATTGAGCGCGATGTCATTTGGACCTGGTGTCTCCGGTGTTGGGTTAAAGTCCCCCTCATCAAAGACGATGTATTGCCCGGCATCCAAGATCGTGCCATCGGGAATTCGATAGCCATCCAGGTCTGCAGCCGAATCACTCAACCACCAGCCGCTGATGTCGATCGAGGAATCCGTCACGTTGGCCAGTTCGATCGAGTCGACCAACGGCAGGTCGGTGTTGGTCAACACTTCATTGATGACCACCCCGACCGCATCCTGTGACGCGATCCCGGGGGATCCGCCAAAGGCGACACTTCCCCGCCACTGGTAGTGCTTACCCATTTGATCCCGTGGTGTCCCAGCTGGGTCAATCAGCTCCAGGGTTGCACCAACGCCGTCGGCTCGGACAGGCCAAGGATCAGCATCGTTGTAAGTGACATCCAGAATCGTCTGATTGGTGGCGTCGACAAGTGAGATACGCTCGCCCGCATTGTCCAATCGACCGCTGGCAAACTCACCCGCGATTCTCATCGCATCCCCGTAACGTAGCTGGAACGCGTTCAGATCACGAACGACGAGAGTCGACTCGCCGCTACCAAGAATCAGTGAGGGGAAGGTGAAACTCACGCCGGCGTCAAACTGAACACCCAATAGATTCAGTGGCTCAGCGCCGATATTCGAAAGCTCGATGAATTCAAAATCATCATCATCCAGATTGGCAATTTGCTGTCGTTCTTCTGCCGTGGGCTCAGCAGGATGATAATTGATTTCGGTAATTGCCAACGAGTCGGCGATCGGATTCGCAACAGTACTCGTGATCGTCACGCTCGAAGTGCCGATCAATGCTCCCTGGAAATCGTATGCTTCGACCGTTACCGGATTGGCCCCCTCAGCCAACGGAACGTCGATCTGCCACTCCGTCACATCGGCCCACGTTACCTCCAACGGAACGCTACTCCCGGCCAACCGGATCTCACGCACATTGACCCATCCGTTTCCTTCGATCGTGGCGACGGACTCATCTACCGTCGTTGCGGGAGAGGTTATTGCAAACTCAACATCCGGTGCCTGACGTTCAATTTGCGTCATCAGATAATCGGATCGCCGAACCAAATCAGTCAAGTGCCGATCAAAGCGTTGTCTCGGCAGCAGCTCTCTCCAATGATCGGTCCAACGCTGCATGTACTGCTCGTTAAATGTGGTCTGAATCATGTCATGAACATGGCCGTAATACATATGCTCATGGTCAGGTACACGAATCAGTTTTCGCAGATCCTGATTCCCTACGAGTGCGCGGCGATAATCAAAGAAGGCATCCAAGTCATGCGGTAAGAACAGGAACCGATTGTCTGACGGTCTCTCAAATATCTGGAAGTTATGCTGGGAGCCATCGGCACCATAGTTGTCGCCATGTCCTGTCATGACTGAAAAGGCGAAACCGCGCAGCCATTGGTCGACATCGATCACATCCGCTATCTGATTATTGAATGAATCACCCGACTGCCCAAACACGCGGGTAAACTCCATGAGTTGGCTGTAATCATTTTCGACACGATTGTTCTTGTTGAGAAACGCCCATCGGTAATCCTCCTGATCGTCACCGAGATATCGGATCGGAGTCCCAGCGACTCCGTCCGGGTTCGGCACCTTACGACTTTCTGGGTCTCTATCGACGGTTTGCTGTGGAAAATAGGTCAGTTCATACTCATACAACTGCCCATCGCTGCCGTTCTCATATTGCTCGTCAAGAAAGACATCCGAATAACGAGCCAACTGAGCTTCAGCCGACCCAGTATGTTGCTGCTGCGGCGTGATGATATTGAAAAGATCGTTATATTCGGTTGGCAGGCCACCGACGTGATTCATACCATGATGATATAAGTGTTCGCGTTGTCCAAAACCGGTACTTTCGGAGCGGTCTAACGTGATGCCGTTATGGACACCACGAAAGAGATGATCGGCGTTAAAACCGATTCGGAAACTACACCGTGGCTGAAATGGTCGGGCACGTTGACTACCGCTTAGCCGAACGCTCGCCTCGTAAAACACCTCACTCTCGTTATAAATCATGGTGGCCGGCACCATGTCGTTGCTCATCAATTCGATGGTCTGATGCAACGTGCGGGCGTCGTCCGGGTGAAGCACCATGCGAAAGTTGTGCAGTCCCCCATCAGCCGCAAGACCGTCGTCGACCTTGTAGAGCGCCCTGGAATCGCGTCCCCTGCGTGGATACGTCGATGTGACTGAATTCGAATCAGTTCCCTCAACGTAGAACTGCACAGTAGCGTCTGCCTCCTGACCTGGAATCATCCCGCGATATTCCCCGCCGCCGACCGAGTTCATTTCGGTACTGACCCAATCACCCGCTTCAACGGAATACCAGAGATCCAGACCTGTCACGTTATCAGGATCTTGAGCAACGACAGAAATCGTAACCGCCTCGTTCTCATCCGGCACAACGGGTGAGTGTCCAAACTCGGCATAGGTGGGACCAATATTCTCTTCGGCCGTCGAATTTTGACGTCCGGGCGTCCCGTGGTTTTCGGGCTGTGCAATTGGCGTGGAACGAGGCAATCGATTGAAGTAAAGCCGAGTATTCAGAAGGTTTGCACCGGTAACCCACTTAGCTTTATAGGAGATCTTGTACTCGAAGCCGTTTCGAATATCGACAAATTCGTCCCCGTGCTTCAACGTCGTTTCAGCATGGTTGTGCATGTGCTCAGTGGCACCCGTAGAGACAAAACGCAGAACCTTATTGTTGGGATCATCGGGGTCGACGACGACCTGACTGTGGCGATGATTCCCAATCAGCCGCCACTTGTCGGCGTGCTCACCAACGGTGTCTCCTTCAAAACTACCGTTCTGAATAATCTCAATTGCCTCACCGTTGGGTTCTTGAATCACGCTGATGTCATCCAACAAAACAACACCATCGGCCAACATGCCCATGACAAATTCTTCCCAAGTCCTATCAGGCCCAAGCGAACTGCGTTTGGCAGCTCCCTGATAGGTGTAGGTTTTCCACGATGACTTTCCGCTCTCATCGCTAGCCGCCCAGGCTAACCCCCGACTATTGTCAGCATCTGGATCGCGCAGTTCCAAGCTGGAACCGCGACCATCAGCGGCAAACGGCCACTGACCGTCCTCATAATATTCCACGACATCCGCGGGATTGGCGTTTGCATCCAAGAGCACAATGCGGTCCGTCTGGTTATTAAGACTACCGCGGAAACTGCCAACGATCTGTTCGGAGATTTCCGGATATTTGAGCTGCATATCTTCCGCATCTCGGGCCACAACCAGATAGGAACCGGGCGCCAGGCTCGTCCCTGCGGGGAAATCGAATTCGACGGCGTCATCGAGTTGCCATCCCGACAAATCAACGATCTCGGTCCCGCGGTTATACAGTTCAATCCATTCTTCATCGCTTTCCTGATACGACGTTGGCGCTTCCCCTGGAGCGGTGATCGCCCCCGTGTAAAGTTCCAAGCCAAACACGACATCCGAGCTGGATGCGGAACGTTGATGAACCTCCGCCGAAATCAGGTTTTTCCCAACAACCAACAAGTCCGTCGGTATCGCGACCGCTTCACTCACGCCAGCGTTATTGACACTTCCACTCGCACGAGTCAGATGATCGACCGGTCCGTCCGGCATGTTGAGTCGCAGAACCTCGATCCCATTAAGGTAGATGATCACACCGTCATCGATCACATGTCGCAACTGGAACTGATCAACCTTATCCAATTGTTCCTGGCTAATATCAAAGTCGGTCTCAAGATAATAGGTCAGGATGTCGTTCGCTCGGGGATCATCAAACTCAGTGTTCAAACCAGGGCTTGGCAGCGGTGCCGTTTCAGCGCCGAGCATTCCCGGTCCCGACGACCAATTCCCACCAACGGGGTGGGATGACTCAGCCCAATTCGCAGGCAAAGACTCTCCGGACTGATTGTAGCGCCATATCGCGCCAAACGGCATCAAAACTTGTGTGTCGAACGTTGGCGGCGTACCAGGATCAGCAGCTGTTGCACGAAAGTTATACATGATCTCGTTGATGACGATCTCATCTCGCAGCTCAAACAGGTTGGCGGCACCCGGCGTCTCTTCCGAAGTGAACAATAGACCATCGCTATCGGCATGTTGCCCACGCCCCACGGAATCGATTTCCACTGCGGATAGCACAAGCTGGCGATCAGCACTAAATAACCGCACATCATTCCCGGCTCGCGGCGAGTAAGCAGCACCAGGTGATACCACGAGGTAATCATTCGCAGTCAGTTCCGCCCCGGCGGGAATCGAGTGTTCAAAATCCCCTACCACGAGCTTCATGCCCGATACGTCGACCGATCCCAATCCGGTAGTCGTCAACTCAACAAAGAAGTCCGCAGGCGAATCGGCTCCACCCACTTCATTGATGACGACCGGCAGAGAATCGAAGCGAAGCGGCACACGCGGCGAAGTGATCGACGTCATCTCCATCGCGAAGACCATATCGGGATCATCGCTACGATGCTGATGCACCTCGACTGCCAACACATTACGTCCGTTGACAAGACTGTCCGAGGGAACTTCAAGGGTTCCACTCGAAGTCGCATTTGTCAATTCGAACATCGAGGTCGTCTCAAAGCCGATGTCGCCAGCTGGCATATTTTGACGAGCAATCTCTTCGCCATTTAAATAGACCACAGCGCCATCATCCAGCATCAGATCGACTAACAAACGTGTTCGGTCCGACGCTTCAGTGAAGTCAAATTCCTTGCGGAAGTAATGAGTTGGCGGTCCTAGCGACAGCTCGGTATTACCGGCCGGTGGCTCAGCAAAAAACTGAACTTCACTGAGTCCGACAAAGTTGAGTGCGTTCCCGTAGTTGGCAACTCCATCAGACGTGTCTACGTCGATCTTGATGTATCGGGCACTCGCTCCGTTCAGGTCAATCTCCTGAGAGAAGTCGGTTTCGGTGCCGGGTGCTTTATCGAAAACCTGGTTCTCGATCAACAATGAGAAGTTGCCATCCTCACCGGCAACCCAGATATCCGCCAGAGCGACCCCTTGATTCAAACAGCAGTCGCCGACATCGACATGGTTGTAGTTCCAGACACGCATCGAATCGACCGACAGGGTTTGCCCTAAATCAAAGGTAATCTCTGGATCAAGATCCGGTGGCAAACCAAAGAAGGTACCGGTCGTTACCCACATATTACCCGCGGATTTGGAGAACACGTGGGCATCTCCAACCATTCCTGAGCCATCAACCGTGTGGATCGGGTCGTGACTGGCCAAGGCAGATGATGCTGCAGCACTTACGCCCGTCACCATTTCCGAGGTCGCTCCTACCAAACGCGCGTCGCCAGCAAAGTAGGGTCCCTGTTGATCAGGCTCGCCACCCGACCAACCACTATCGTCGTAGTCGGGACTTCGCCAGTTCGTACCAAGATCGGATCCCGAAGTGTCAAACTTCCAGGAGTCCTCCTGAGTAAGCAGTTGCTGAATTACATCCGGATCCGGCTCAACCTCTTCCGGAAAATTAGCCGCGCCCGGAGTCCCCCCCACAACAATACTAGACGACCAGTTTTCAGCACGCCGGCTCAGAGTATCCTCATCAATCTTCGCCAACGAAGCTCCAGAACCATCCGCCGCGATGGGCCACTGACCACCATCGTCGTAATCGATCACATCCATGCGACGATCATTGCGGTCACGCAACTCCAGACGTTCCCCCTGATTGGACAAACTGCCTTCGTAGGGGCCCACCACCTCGGCACCTTCTTGCTGCAAGGCAGCCGGATCCTTTGCGAGAACCAGATACCCTCCTCCGGGCACAATCGTTCCCTCGGGGAATTCAAAGGAGATACCTTGTTGAAGACTCCACTTCGAGATGTCCATATCGACGGCCATCTGATTGTGAAGTTCAACAAACTCCAGCGATTCCTGCCCTTGCAGGGGGTGATACATAAGTTCATTGAACACGACAGTGCTATCCAGCACTAATCGAATTTCAAGCGATTCCAAACCGTGTCGGAGAAGGCGTTTTTTAGAATTCATGATCTCTTTTTTAACCAGAACGAGTGCGTAAAGCACGTAAATATTCTGGAATGGAAAGGATCTTGAATAACTTATTCGCGTTCGGTGGCTGTATTTATTTCTGACTGAAATCGCTGACGCCTTTGCCGAAGCTTCTGCACCATTTCCGCGTTTTCATCTTTGAGTGCGATTTCGATGGCTTGCGCGACAACTTGAACAGCTTCGCTGTAATTTCCAGCGGCCGCATAGGCCTCAGCCAATGTATCCAGATAAGCAGGATTAGAATTTTGCGTCGTGGAACAGACACTGGCTGCCAATTCGATCGCTCGCGAGGCATCTCGTATCGCCGGATTTTCGTCGGTCGCCAACAACCATGCCAGGTTGTTGGCCGCTTCGATCAGTCCCGGATGCGTTTCCAACAATTGACTGTACTGGGTTACAGCCGATGCCGATTGGCCAGAAAGCTGAAGCGCTATCGCCAAGTTGAAACGTGGTTCAGGCTTCTGTGGCTCCAAGGTTGTGGCACGCTGGAAGAATTCAATCGCTTGTTGAACCTGACCGATTCTTGCATAGGCCTGCCCTAAACGCACGAATCGATCGACATTGTCCGAGGCCAGGAGCCGAGCCTGACTGAGCAGGGCATTCGCCGCATCGCGATCGCCTTCACCAGCCAGGACAGCGAACGCCAACTCAATTCGAGCATCAAACTCGGTTGGCTCTAGTTGGATGGCTTGTCGCAGGGCATTAACTTGATCGCGAGTGCGATCTTGTTGCTGGGCAATCCTGGCCAACAACAGGTACGCCTGCAGCAAACGATTCCGATTGCTATCCGTCCTCGCATTCGAATTTGTCGCATTAGAGTGCTGTCGGACATACATTTCCAATTCAATGCGTGCATCATCCAGGTAGCCGCCTTCAAGGTAAGCACGAGCAACATTGACTCCATGGGGAGAAAATCTGCGTGCGACATTCATCCCGGAAAAGGGAACAGCGGTTTCCGCAAGTTCTGGGGGCGAGCGATTCAACAACCGCACATCTTTGAGTAGTTGATCGACCTCCAGCGGACCTCGGTAAATCGCGGCAATCGCTCCTTGTTCGTCGAGCAAGAAGCTGCAGGGGACCGGCAAAGATCTTTGGCGGTAGAGCACATCGTTGTGAACATTCGTCAGGTCACGCAGCAAATCGGTTTCGGCCCAGCCGAATTCAATCGCATCCCAAGCCTCGACGATCGTTTGGGCGAGTGCTGGATCCGCGTTTTCATCTTGAACCCGGTCCACGCACAAGGCCGTAACCGAAAGCTGGACGCTTGCCAGGTCATTGGCTCGCTCTTGCAGAGCGGCAAGTTCGGCGATACATGGCTGACACCAGGAAGCCCAAAGGTTTATCAGCCGCGGGCTTCTGTTGCCAGGAACAAGTGTCTTCTGCTGCAATTTGAAATCGGTGAATTGAATACCCTCCAAACGATGCCTCTGCAACAGGACAATGCGAGCGGTTTCCTGGCTCGGAGTTGGCATCAGCTCAGACGGCGGAAGCACGACACCAGACCGCGGTTCAAGCGGCAGCGCGTGTCCTGTACCCTGAACAACTTTATAACGAAGATCCGATTCCAATCCTTCAAAGACTTCTGGGCTTTCCGCACCCGGCCAATGGACAATGACGCGTTTTAGCGTGTCGTTTCCAAGGCCAAAATGAAGCCACTTGCTGGATTGACTGAGGAACCCTTCACCGGCTCGTAAGGTCTTGATCTGCGGCCGCTGCTCTTTGGCATGCGTAATAACGGTGACACGAGCACCAATTGCATCGCGATTGCATTGGGTGCCCTCGAGCCGAAAGGCAACCCAACGATGATCCGTCTGCATACGGTTCATTAACAATCGCACTTGAGGACTCGACCGATTCGCAATCCAGGCATCGAGATCACCGTCTTGATCCCAATCAACCAGTGCCAAACCACGACCATCGTCAGGAAAATCAAAGCCGGTCGCAGCGGAAACATCTGCGAATCGCTGCTGCCCCGTATTGAGGAAACAGCAATTGCGTTCGCGCCCGCTGAAACTGCGACCATTACGAATCATCTGCGACAATTGATTCCAGCTATCCAGGTATTCATCCGTCGGAGCGGTTGCATCGACGGGTGATTGCGACACGACCTGTCGCCAAAAGAAACTTCACAAGTCAGATGTGTCTTCCTGTGTCACAAAGCCGTTTGCCACCAACAAGTCCTGCCAACCGTCGTTATTGATGTCGGCAAAGTGAGATGACCAGGCCCAACGTCCCATCGTGACCGCTGCCGGTACACTCACATCTCGGAACGGACCGATTGAACCAACGTTTTCAAACAGGGAATTTCCCCGAGCGTGCCGCTGATATTGTTGGAGAGTCGCGTCATCTGCACTCTCCTGGAATTGACGTTGATAGGCAATGCGATTTCCGGCAGATGACCACATGTTGCTGACATACAGGTCCATCATCCCGTCACGATTGTAGTCACCCCAGGTCACCGACATTCCCGCCGAAATATCCTCAACCCCTAACTCGTCAGCGACGTCCGTAAACTGACCATCGTCATTGCGAAACAGATTATTGCGGCCGTAATCATTGGCGACATACAAATCCAGGTCACCGTCGTTATCAAAGTCCTCCCAAGCAGCAGCGAAACTGAAACGCCGATTATTTTGCTCAAAGCCAACCGACTGAGTCACATTGGAAAAGCGCCAACCACCATCATTTCGAAACAGGATATTGCGGCCACCGTTGTTCGCATCGTGAAAAGGTAGGGGGCGTCCTAAAAGCTGAGATGACGATCGTCGGGAATAACAACAAACATAGATATCCAGATCGCCATCGACATCGTAATCCGCGGCAGCCAGAGACATGGGAGGCGCTTCCGGAGTCAGTTTTGACTGCTGAATCTTGAATTGGCCGGAGCCATTGTTTTCGGCCAAGATGATGCCCATCGAAGTAGCCACGATGACATCCTGATCACCATCGTTGTCCAAATCGACAAATAACGCAGTGTGAGTTCCGTTGGTCCATCCAAGGCCAGACTCAATAGAAGTATCGACTGCCGTACCATCCGGTTGCTGGACGAACAAACGGTTAGGCAAACCTGTCAACAAGCCACCTGACTGAGCCAGGAAAACATCATCCAACCCATCACCGTTGACATCGGCAATCGCGAGCCCCTGATAGCCCGTCGATCCAATGCCATAATTCTGTTCCGTTCGATCCAACCAATGGTCGAGACTATATCGAAGTTGCTGTTGGAAGGCATCCGACTTTCCGATGGCCGCCGTCGTGCAGTCCGACCAGAACGGCGAACCGTTCTGATGGCAGACGACCTCTTCGTAATCCATCAGATTAATCGATACGAGACGGAGATCACTCTCACCATTCAGCTTCCAGTCGCATCGCCATGTGGCCGACTGTTGCAAATGACGAGCGTTGACCTGGCCGCTAAGATAAAAGTAGGCGAGCGTCTGAACATTGCCTTCAGATAGATCAATCGAAAACAGCTTGAATTTACACTGCCGTTTCGCGACACTTCGCAGCGGCTCCGATAGATGCAACATCGCCTTCAGAAAACCCTCTACGCCGGAATAGGTCACTCCGACATCCGTTACGCCGGATGTGTCACGGATCTGGCTTTCGTCGACTTTCGAATTCAATAAACGAGCCGATGCTTCGGATGCGTTTGTGGAGGCATCCAATTGACGCCGAATGACGAGTACATCATCCTCGTAAACCAGCGGCGGCGAATCAGGTCGCAAATTGAAACATTGAAAGGATGCATCCAGCAGCTTCCGCATCTGCTCCACTTCGGGAGCCGGATAACTCTTCAACAGGTCGGCCACCTCTTGTAACCTGTCGCTGACCAATTGGCTGACTCGTTCGGTATCCCAATTCCCAGCGACATCAGCATCCAAAACATTGGGCATACCCAGCTTACCGCGAGCGATTTCCGCTGTTGGTTCGGTCGAGTCGCTGAGATCTCCGTGTACGCCGATGGCAGATTGCTGGTTTCGTCCCGTTTCCGAAACTGGAGCCACTTCTTTTCGAAAATTGCAGCCCCAAAGACAGAGCCCGATCACCATCAGGCCTATCAGCCTGCTCGAAAATGCGGCGGCAACAGATGCCGAAACAAACGTTTCGGTAGAAAAAAGTTGATTCTGCATATCTGCTAGTTTACCATCGGCGGTCGACCGCCGGGTAACGCGATTGCGTCAACTTTTCAATGGAGGCTGCCAACATGATGTCGCTCAAAAAAGTATTGATTGTTTCGACGGTTTTATGCTTCGCCGTAACAGGCTCAACTCAAGCGGAAATCGTTGGTTTGTGGCGATTCGACAGTGACGTCGATCCACAACCGGATTCCAGTGAGTACGGAAACGACGCATTCGCACAGGGCGATGCTGTCTCCTGGGTCGACGGCGGTGGTGATCGTGGCGGAGCCATGAACTTCGCGGGCGAAGGTGACCAGAATCCCGTTGGTTGGCTTGAAGTCGAAGACTCAGATTCGCTTTCGATCGAAGAAACGGGCATCACCATTGCAGCCTGGGCTCAGTTCGAACAGTTCGACACCTGGAACGCCGTTGTCTCCAAGACAGGTTCGGCAGCTCAAAACAAACCCTCTCCGTATGATGTTTACACGCATCGTGGTGATGGACGAGTCAGCTATTTTGCTGGTGAAGGCAACGGAGCGATTACCCAAGTCAATTCATTAGACTCAGCCGCGGTTGAAGAATGGCAACACATCGCGATCACGATGACCGAAGACGGCGAGGTCTTGCACTATCTGAACGGGGAAGAAAACGGTGATGGCTTCATCGACGTCGAATTCCAGCCGTTAGTGGACGAAGACATGCCCTTGTTCATTGGTAGCCGTTTGGACGGAACAACGAATATGCATGGCATGCTGGATGACGTGGCAATCTTCAATGAGGCCCTGACTCAAGAACAGATCATGACGATCATGGGTGGCGACTTCAGTGATTTCGGCGCCGGCGGCGGTGGCCCAAGTGTCCCCGGTGATTTTGACAATAACGGTACGTTGGATGAGGTCGACATCGATCTACTGACGGCAGAGGTCAATAAGGCCGAAGCCGATCGTTCGAATAGTTTCGACGTGAATAACGATGGCGCTGTCAATCAACTGGACCGCACAACGTGGGTCAAAGATCTCCGCAAAACGTGGTTTGGCGATTCGAACAATGACGGTTCGTTCGATAGTGCTGATCTGGTACAGGTCTTTACTCGAGGTGAGTACGAGGATACCGAAGCGGGCAACTCGAACTGGGGTGACGGCGACTGGAATGGGGATCTTGATTTTTCCTCAGCAGATCTTGTCACGTCGTTCACAGACGGCGGTTATGAAGCAGGTCCCGTCGCGGCCGTTGCTGCAGTGCCAGAACCTGCTTCGCTGCTGACGCTTATCCTGGGTCTTTGCCTGGCTCCGTTATGGCTTCGTCGACGGGCTTAAAACCGTCGCTTGTGGCTTGATGAAGGTTACAACAAGCTCAATCGTCAAGTTATCCATCGCAGCCGTGCTTCTAATCGCCGGCTGCGAGGCCGAACCGTTGAAGCCAGCGGTCGACGAGCCAGCTCAACAAGCCGAATCGCAAGAAACCGCCGGCGCAAGTCAGAGGCCGGCGACGATTTCGATCTCGGAGCCGCCTTCGGTATTTGAGCGTAATCTGTGGGATAGCGAAGCGTTCAGTAGCGCCGCTCAATCCCAACTAAACGTGATCGCCAACTGGGTCAAGGATCCAGCAAAAGTCTCAGGCGAACAACTCTCGAACTTGATCACACCAAGTTTTCAGAGCCACCAGCTGCGGCCGGAACGGTTATCGACCGTCTTTGAGGATCATGGTCTCACCGTACAACGTCCTGAAGCAATCGCCACCGATTCAGCCGTCGTCCAGAACGGAGCGGAAGGCTTTCTTCGCGCCCTCCATCAACTCACGGCTCCCTTGACCGATGCGAGCGACGTGCGGTGCAAGCTCAAGATCTTCGGCGTCGACATGGAAGCCGATCAGGCGACCACCGCGGTCGTGGTTCGGCTCGGCGGACGCACAGCCATACAAGCGATCCAACAGACAAGCGAATGGGAATGTCGTTGGACCATCGGGACGCCGCAAACGCCGCCCCGACTGAAATCGATTTCTATCACCAAGGACGAACAGACTTCTTTTTCAGGGCCAAGTGATCGTGTGTTTGCCGACTGTACTGAATCAGTTCTGGGTGGGAATGAGTCGTTTCATCAGCAATTGGTCTACGGACTCGGTCACTGGCTACACCGTCTTGAGTTGTACTACGGCATCATCGCCACGAGTTATCACGGATTAGCTGTGGGAGATGTCAACGGCGATGGACTGGACGATGTCTATCTTTGTCAGCCCGGCGGCATTTCGGGAGGACTGCCGAATCGCCTGTACCTGCAACAGCCCGATGGAACAGCTCGCGATGTATCCGCAGAGGCAGGTGTGGACTGGCTGACCGAGACCCACAGCGCGTTATTCATCGATCTGGACAACGACGGTGATCAGGATCTCGTGGCGGCAACGATGGCGGGTGTGATCATGGCTGAAAACAATGGCGAAGGGATTTTTCGGCCGCGGCAATTCAAACTTATTCCCGATGGTCCACCGATTTCACTCGCCGCCGCCGATTTCGACAACGATGGTGACCTCGACATCTACGCCTGCTGTTATGCCCGACGGGCGACCGCCGAAGGAATGGTACGGCCGGTTCCCTATCACGATGCAAACAATGGTAGCCGGAACGTACTGTTGAGAAACGACCGCGACTGGCGTTTTTCGAATGTCACCCAACAGGTCGGCCTCGACAAATCGAACCGCCGATTCAGTCTGGCCTGCGCCTGGGAAGACTTTGACAATGATGGGGATCAAGATTTATATGTCGCGAATGATTTCGGACGCAACAACCTCTACCGCAACGATGACGGAATCTTTACGGATGTGGCGGCGGAGTTGGGGGTTGAGGACATGTCGGCCGGTATGTCAGTCAGCTGGGGTGACGGCAACAACGACGGATGGATGGACCTGTATGTCAGCAACATGTGGTCCTCGGCTGGAAACCGTATCGCATTCCAACGTCAGTTCCTTGAAGACAGCGTGACACCCGAGACACGCGGCGGATTCCAGCGACATGCTCGCGGAAACTCGTTGTTCACCAATCTTGGAGCCGGTGATGCACCCTTGTTTTCAGATGGTAGTGTCTCGGCAGGCGTCACCGTTGGTGGCTGGGCCTGGTCATCACAATTCGCCGACATCAACAATGATGGCTGGCAAGATCTGATTGTCGCCAACGGTTACATCACCCAAGAATCGACCCAAGACTTGTGAAGCTTCTTTTGGCGACAGGTCGTGTCGCAATCACCAACGGATGCTCAAACACCTGCCAATGCTGAAGATTACCTGGATAACTGGAGCGACCTGGGTGGCATGATCAGCGAAGGTTTCAGTTTCAGCGGACGCGAACGCAACCGTTGCTTTCTGAACACGGGAGGTCAGCAATTCGCAGATGCCTCCTATGTAACCGGCCTGGACTTTATCGACGATGGACGAGGAACGGCAATAGTCGACTGGGACCATGACGGAGATCTAGATCTCTGGATCTCCAACCGAACAGGACCACGCGTGCGGATGCTACAAAATCGCAGTCCTGAGAGTAATCAGTTTGTGGCTGTCCGATTGCAGGGGACCCGTTGCAATCGCGACGCAATTGGTGCTCGCGTTCAATTGCATCTTCAGACGACGATTTCAGGTGCAGAATCTTCGTCAGATGGACAACGCAAAACACTAATCCGAACACTCCGAGCCGGTGAGGGATTTCTCAGTCAGTCATCCAAGTGGGTTCACTTCGGCTTAGGAACTGACTGGAAGATTGATCGTCTGACCGTTCATTGGCCGAGCCAAGATGTGGAATCATTCGAAAACATTCTCCCCAACCAACGCTACAGCATCGTCCAGGGCTCGCAACTGGCCAAAGCCGTCCACAGCGAACGTTTGGTACAGCTGCAAGCTTCACAACTTGGGGCAACAGCTTCCAGCGATCGATCCCGCACGTTACTGACACACCGACTCGCCCTGCCCGACCTCGAATTCCGCGACTTTAATGGCGAAACTCGACAGCTGTCCAACGCGAGTGTTACACCAGAGTCTCGCTCTGGCACCTTGATCAATCTTTGGGCAAGCTGGTGCCGTCCGTGTCTGGAGGAATTCGACCAACTTTCAAAAGAATGGAGTTTGCTCGAACCGTCAAAGCTACGGGTCGTCGCGCTTTGTACCGATCCTCTCCAGGAAGACGCGGATTTATCGACAGCCAGATCACTGGTCCAGGAATCCAATTGGCCCTTTGAGTTTGGACTGGCAAATGAACAGGTCATTCAAGCATTGACCACGTTAAACAACGACATCTTTTATCTGACGCAGCCGCTCCCCCTGCCCTGTAGTTTATTGATCGACCAAGAGGGGAAGGTCGCAGCGATCTACAAGGGTCCCGTCGAACCTCAGCAATTGGCAATGGACATTGAACGTCTCGAAGCCGCCCCCGAGGAACTCGCCCGAGCGGCGTTTCCCTTTCCAGGAAGACAAATTATTCGCAACTACAATCCTAGCCCGTTGAGTTTGGCAACGGCCTATTACGAGGCTGGCTATCTTCAGGACGCACGCCGTGAATTGATTCGCTTCCTGAAAAACATTGCGGAGATCAGCGATTTTGATCGGCTGACAGATGTGATGGAGGGTTCCCTACGTCCCGGAGCGATCCACGAAAGTCGAGTGCCACGTCATACGCAAACCAATTCGTCGAGCCACCAGACGACTGAGCGAACAAGGTTGAAGCAGGCCTTACAGGATCTGCAGCGACAGACCACGATCAAGGGTTTTCGGCTCCTGGCCAATATTGAAAGAGACCGAGGGCAACCGAAAAACCAACTGCGCATCTTGCGTCAATTGGTCACTTTGCAACCAGATAGCAATACAGCCAAGGCGAATCTAGCAGTGGCCTTGTTCCAGCAAGGTCAAACGTCGGCGGCAGATTCGATTCTGCAAGACATCTCAAGTCGTGTATCGGACGATGCCGGAACAATGGTCCTGTTGGGACAGACTTACATGAAAACGGGTCAAGTCCCGTCGGCGGTTGAATGGTTCCGCAAAGCCTTAGAGCAGAAGAGCGATAGTCCTGAAATACAACTCAATCTTGGCATCGCATTGCAGTTGCAAGGAAGTCCCCTCGAAGCAATTCAACAGTATGAACAGATTCTGGCGACTACCCCTGAGGCGAACGAAGCTGCAAACAACCTTGCCTGGTTGTACGCGACTCACAACGATGCGTCGGTGCGTAATCCTACAAGGGCGTTGCATCTTGCGCGAGATCTATGCGACCGCACTAGCTACACGGTTCCTCCGTACCTGGGTACTTTGGCAGCGGCACTCGCTCAAGGCGGCAAATTCGACGAAGCGATTCGGCTTGCGGAAACAGCTGCCAGCATCGCACGAGGTCGCGGTGACAACGAGATAACCAAATCGCTGGAGAAACGAGCGATTCTATACCGGCAAGGGAAACCTGTCTGGCTACACTCGAAAGGCGAATGAATCGCTGCGTGCAACATGTACCCTCGAGGCATGGGTTCCCTTCATTCAACCATTGTCGCCGAGCCATACATTGCCTTAAGATGGGATTCCTGAATGCTTTCCTATGGATTCCTGTTTCAATACGACCTTCGGCGTTCGGCTTCGCTTGATGCTCAAGGTTGAATAAATCGCTGTTGTGGCCAATAGACATCCCATGAACGATTCCGCAGCAAGCGTCGCTTCATCGTTTCGACCATTCTGGATGAATGAAGCAATGAAACACGAGGATCCTGACACGGCTCAGCCTCTCGACGCCCAAATCAATACGGACGTCTGCATCATCGGCGGAGGATATACGGGGCTTTGGACGGCCATTGAGCTCAAAACGCGTGAGCCCAATCTGGACGTGGTAGTGCTTGAGAAGGAGATCTGCGGCTACGGCGCTTCCGGCAGCAATGGCGGGTGCGCTCTGACACTTGCTCCAAAATTCTTATCGTTATGCAAGTATTTCGGTCGTGAAGAAGCCAAACGCATTGTGTTGGGTTCGGAGACCGCCGTTGAAGAAATCAAGCAATTCACTGACGAACATGGAATTGATTGTGAGTTCCGAGTCGACGGGGCGCAATACATTGCCACGAATGAAGCTCAAGTCGGTGCGATGGATACCGTTCTTGAAGCACTCGAGAGTGAGGGCATCAACTCATGGAGGAAGCAACCTCTGGACGAGGCACGAGCGTCCTCAGGCACTTCAATGTTGCGAGAGTCTTATTTTTCACCGATCGCCGGTAGCCTACAGCCAGCTCTACTCGTTCGCGGATTGGCTCGAGTCGCACGAAATAAAGGAGTAAGAATATTTGAAAAAACGCCGATGACTTCCTTGATCGAAAAGAACGAGGCTCCCAAAGTAGTCACTCAGTTCGGAGAGGTCACGGCCAAGAAAGTTGTATTGGCAATGAACGCATGGATGGCGTCATCATTCAAGCAGTTTTCACGGAGCATCGTTGTTGTCTCGTCGGACATGGCCATTACGGAACCTATCCCCGAACGACTCGACGAGCTTCAGCTCAATCATGGAGCGACGATCTGTGACAGCCGAACTTTCGTTCACTACTTCCATACAACTCAAGACGGACGGCTCTTATTCGGCAAGGGTGGAAACACCTTTGCCTATGGTTCGAAGATGATTGAGGCGTTCTTTAAACCGAGCCGCTATGGCTCCCAGCTCAACGAAGCCATTCAGAAATTCTTTCCATCGATTTCAGGAACAAAGCTCGCACAAGTATGGAATGGAGGTTCCGACCGGTCTACGACAGGTTTTCCGTTCTTCGGAAACTTGAACGACCACCCCAACATCCACTACGGCTTCGGCTATTCTGGCAATGGCGTCATTCAGTGCCGACTCGGAGGCAAGATCCTGGCCTCCCTCTGCCTCGATCAAGATGACGAATGGAGCCGTTGTGGCTTTGTCGGTGGTCCACGCGGGCAGTTTCCTCCGGAACCATTTCGCTGGATAGGATCACTCGCGGTCAGAAACGCGATCCGTCGAAAAGAATTAGCAGAAGACCGTGCTCAGCGGCCCAGTGCTTTCGACAGCTACCTGGCTAGTTTTGCCAAATCGGCAGGCAAGACTGACCAATAAGAAATTCGGGCCCAGAACCGTCTGAGGTTGGCTCCCCAGCAGGTTCCAATGCCCGACTCAAACTAAATCTACTCTATCTTTTTTGCTCATCCCAATCGTCTTTCTTGGGTGATCGTCTTCATTCCAAAAAGGCTTCTCGAACTCTTCTGTGAGCTGCAAAGATGGAATTCGTCATTTCTCTCGCGGCCTCAAATTCCCCGGCTTCGGTCGTGTGTTTACATCGCTCTAACCAGCCGCGTAGCACGCGGCATTTAGTGCGTTGGAAGTCAGACAACGAACCATTCCGCAAATAGTAACCTACTTCCAAACGCCGAGTTAATTCCTCGTATCGATCAAGATTCCGCGTCGCCGTGAGTTTATCGCGTGACGCAACGGCCGACATGGCCTCAGCACGTACATATCTCATCTCTTTGAGCGTTTCCGCCGGGGGTGGATAGTAGATGAAACAACCCGCAATACTGGCCGCGACGAGCCCAAAGATAACCACCAAACCTAATACGGAACTGGGCAAATAGAGATCTAGTCGCCGCGAATCTGACTTATGACTCACAGACGAACGTGACAACCATTCTTCGAGATCAATCCGTCGAAGCAAGAAACGATCTGCCAGTCCACAAAGGCTCATAAAACCCAGGATCGACAAAGCGATTTGTTCGTAGGCCATAGCCGATTCAGCCAATTGATGACGAAACATCCACTGAACATTTGGAGCCGAACTCTCGAACGGTGCACTGTAAATATCAAAGGCATGGGTATGAGGATGGTCGACCGACCCTTCAACACTCAAAGGAACTTGAATCCCGTAAGCGATCATCGTCACCGAGCCGGCGAAAACAAGCAGCAAAACGAACGTTCTAAACCAGCTGTGGTTTCGTGCCATCCAGGCCAGCAGACCCAAATTGACACCGGTCCCCAGGGCCAGCAGGGTATACGCTGCACCAATCGAATTTCCATGCACAAACATCGATCCAATCTGCGACATGATGGTCATCGGTGTGGCATAAACCGGAACTGCTAAAACCAACATGATCATTGGCGCCCATGGGTCATTCTGCGCAAATTGGCTTTGCAGGCTTCCCACGGGGAAGATGAGGCACAATAGCAGATTTCCAGACAGCGCGATCAAGTAGTACAGCAGAATGGAGCCTGTCAGATACTGACAGGCCACGACAAAGACGCCAGCAATTCGCTGCCACCCGGGGGCAATCGGCGTTGTTTCCACCGATCGACCCGGGGAATCTGAAGCGAACAACCAGTCCCAACCACAGCCAAGCAACGTGACAAGCACAAGCGATGCTGTCGCAAATGCAATCACAATGATCGGAGTGGACAAGGTCAATCCATAAAGTAGCGAGAGCGGATTGAACAATGGCGCCGTAAGTGCGAATGCGAGAATCGCACCTGTCGACACGCCGGCACGTCTCATCTCGTAGGCGATCGGGATAACGCCCAGCGAGCACACGGGCAAAAGCATCCCCAAAGCCCAGGACTGTGGAATACTACGCCACGTCCCGTTCCCGAAAATGCGCCGCGTACCCTCCGCGTTTAGCATGTGCCGGAACACTCCGGCCAATAGAACACCGATCAGCAACGTAGGCGCACCTTCTAAGGTCGCCTGAATGAGCCGGAGCAGCATGCCGAAAAAAAGCGCCGTCATTGTTGCGTTTCCTGGTTTGCCGAGGAAACGACCTCAACCTTTTCTTGCAAGACGGTGATTGCATCCTGAACGTTTTGCTCAACTTCCGAAAACTCAACACCTTCATCGTCGCCGTGGAACATTGCATCCACCTTGCCGAACGATTCCATCAGGCTATCCGACGCTTCCTTGACTTGGTTCCAATCAGCTTCACTCATGTCGGTTTCGGCAGCCGCGTCAGGCAACTGTCCAACAAGATGTCCAATCTCATGCAGTGGATCGTGTGCTTCATCTTTGTTGTCAGCATCAAACGCAGACTTGATGGCATCGCGATGCTCACAGATTTGGGTGACCAGAACATCGTATGACGCCTTTGGCCCCGAATGATCGTGATGGTGGTGACCATTATGATCGTGACTGTGACCATGTCCTGCATGCTCCGTATCGATCGCATTGGAGCAGCCCATGATGAAAAGACAGAGAGAGAACATACAAATGTGGAATAGCGATCGCTTCATTTCATTGGTTCCTTATTCTTTTGGCGGAAAATTAAACGCATTCTTTTTGAACTAGAGAGAGACGAACATTACAGCTGTCATCCATGAACTGGAATTGGCTCGGATTGAAGTAATTCATCGACAAGTGTATCGATTGAATCAGAATCCGTCTCCAGCCGTACTGACATCACGGGTCTTGCAACAGCTTGAACATCATCAGGAGTCACAAAGGCGCGATTGTCCAGATAGGCATGAGCTTGAGCGAGCGATTGCCAGGTAAGCAATCCACGCGGACTCATTCCCAGGGTGATTCTAGGGTCATTGCGAGTCTGATGCCCCAACGCGAGCAGGTATTTCCGGACTGCATCAGACAGTTCGACATTTGAAACCTCATCCTGCAATCGCTGCAAGGTCTTGAGGTCCAACACGGTCGCAATATCACTACGATCCAATCGTGAATTTCCGACTGCTGTGGCGAGCATCTCATCCTCATTCTCAGCGGCCGGATAACCAATGCTTAATTTCATAGCAAATCGATCGAGCTGCGCCTGTGGAAGTGGATACGCACCATGATTATCCAGCGGGTTCTGCGTCGCAATCACGAAGAACGTTGGCGATAGTCCGAAGGTTGTGTCGTCGACGGTGACTTGCCGTTCCGCCATCGCTTCAAAGAGTGCGCTTTGAGCTCGTGGCGTAGATCGATTGATCTCATCAGCAAGCAAGATGTCAGAAAAGACTGGCCCCTTCCGGAATTCAAATTCACGAGTCTTTTGATTGAAAATATTGAATCCCGTCACATCGCTTGGCATCAGATCAGGGGTGCATTGAATACGAGCAAAGCTGCCCGCAATCGCTTTTGCAACGGCCTTTGCCAACGTCGTTTTGCCGAGTCCCGGTTTATCTTCCAGCAGCAGATGCCCACGAGCCAACAGACATGCCATGACAAGTTCGATGACATCGGACTTACCGACGAGCACGGTGTTCAACGTATCTCGAAGATTCTGAACGATCTTCTTGGTATCTGCAGTCAACTCAGTCGAATCTGATGCAGCCACGGATAACCTCACGGTGTTATTTTCGTCTTTGGTTTATTTAGGTTCAGCGGCCAATGTGGTAATCACAATGGCAAAGATTCGTGACAGATCTTTAGTGGATTGCAAATCGCTGAACAATGCTCAGCGACCGCATCCAATTGCGTTGGCCCGGTTATCGGAATTCCACAGACAAGGGTTTGCAATTTGCGAGGCCCACCCTTTGCTTTGTGGAACCGAGAATGGCTGCTTACCAAGGAAACTACCGGCTCAAATCGCTACAACACACAAACGCGAAGGCCAACGGGCAGTTCTTCGAAAGCAGCCAGACCATTTAGCTGAAGACAGGCGGTGCGCGGGCAAGATGTAACGCATCAAAAGAGGAAGCCTTGCGCAGAGGCTGGCTATCATTAATCAGCTCGAAACTGTGCACAAGAGGCAGCTCAATACGCACATCAGCCTGAAATTGTGCCTGAGCAAGAAATTTACAAATGAGGCAATCGTGAAAATTCGCGTCCGATTCCGTTGGATCCGGCGTGTCATGTTGATGGCAGTAAGCACAGGAATGTCCTTGCTCCGAACCATGATTAGCACCCGGAAAAAAGTGCAAACCCTGCCCAAACACTGAAACCGTAGCGAAGACGCTCAGTGCGACAAAGCCGATCGGATTCCAACGTGAAGACAATCTACTGTTCCAAACCATGAGCAACTAACGGAAACAAAGGTGCCACCGACGCGTGCGATTTTAGGTAGGGGCACGAAAGTCGTCAACTAGATGATCTTTGCAGCAACATCCAGTCAAACCAGGACGGAGCTGAAATTGCGAACCCTCGAATCGTTCCTCAACCATAACAAAAAATTAACGTTCCTTGCTCCGCTCTGTCCCTGTTCCGTGCAAAGACGGCCGTGATTTTTCAATCGCGAAAAATCGATGCGAAGAAATGGGCAGCGCAAAAAAGCGACATGGCAAAATAGGCCCGGAGGGACTCGAACCCCCGACCAAGGGATTATGAGTCCCCTGCTCTAACCAACTGAGCTACGGGCCCGAAGGCCAACTCTTCTTGCCAATCCAAATACGGCGATTGAGCCAAACCACAACCTCGACTGACCCAGGATCGCCTCAAACTGCGGAATTGCCCAACAGAAATTGCTTGCTGCTCCGCTGTCTCCTCGCTGCCAGGAGCAAGGCTCCTGTATTTCATTCTAACAAGGAGAAGAAACGGACAAAACCACACCCGAATTGCCCGCTGCCATCTCAAGAAAAGGTACTCTGCCAAAAGAAAACAAAGAGCTTCCGAGAAAATAGCGATGCGATCACTGGCTCGCGTTCAAAACCATCCTGGCGAGTGAAGGACCGAGTGCAAGAGGCTCAGACGGATTCCACCGCAGGAATGATGACATCGGCATCGATTGTTGCATTGGCGGATGCTTCCCACTCTCGAAAGAGATCGAGATCCTTACGAACTGAATTCACAATCCAAGCCAGGAGGGTCACATCGTCCAACAAGCCAAGAACCGGTATGACATCAGGAGAAAGATCGAGAGGCCAAACAAAATACAAAAGACCACTCACGACGAGAGCAAGGCTGGTCATTGGAAACCGCCGATATTGGCCGGAGAGAATCCCTCGCACAAGACGCAGCAAAGTCTTGAGATCGGACGCAAAGCGGGCCAACCTTTTGTCTCCCTTTAGGACATCAGCCCGAACAGATGCATCCTGATAAAGACCTCGCAATTTTTGGGCGTCACGCAGATACTCATCTGCCCGCGAAGTCGCTCGCTGATAGGATCGACTATTTTGCACCTTGGTCATTTGACACCTCATTCTTTTTGCGATTGATCGGCTATTCGCCTAATTATCACGATCTTGGAAAAAAAAGCGACTTTTTGATTCCTTCCTATTCAACGCCCTATTTGCGAATATCCTTTCCCGGGAGGCCAAGTCGTATCCATTCCCCCATCCAGATAAGCTCCACGCTCGCTCGACACTCCGTCACCGATGCATCGCATTCAGGCGTGGCAGTCTTCGCGATTACTTTTGCTCGGGCAGCCAAGTGAGCGGGAAGCGCGCGAATGAGATCCCCTCGTAGGGATTATCCTCACCCGCCTCATAGAGACAGACAACAGATCGGTCGGGCAACACATTGAGACACGAATAGGCAGCAGGGCCGGAGTGCAGCACGCGCTCAAACGGCCATGTCTTTCCTTCGTCCCGACTGACACGTACTGTCAACGATTCACGTTTCGAGCGTGAAGCAGGGTTGGAGAATAACAAAGGTGGCCGACGAAAGTTGTCATTTGCAAACTTGATGAGACTTGCCTGACAAGTTGGTTCGATCAACGTTTCATCAAACTCGACTTGTTGCCAGCTCTCTCCTCCATCGTTGCTAATAGCGACAATTCTCTTGAAGCCGAGATCATCGCGGTCACCTTCGCGGGCCCAATCATTACGGCAATTGACAAGCAGGCGACCATCTTCGAGCTCAACGACTTGACACTCGTCACTGTAATCGGAGACCGACCCACCAAGCTCCCACGTCTCACCATGATCGTCGCTATAGAAGACATGAGCCATTTTAAGCGACTTGCCATTCTTCACCTCGCGATGGTCACAGGGAATCACCAAACGCCCGCGATAGGGCCCACGTGTCAGCTGGATTCCAATCCCCGGTCCCGTGGCATACCAACTCCATCCTTTCGGTTTCACATCGGCCGTGATTTCACGAGGCGTTGACCAGCTATCGCCCTCGTCATCGCTGTACATCACGAACACGTCGTCGTTGTCACGACAGAAGGGCAACCAGATACGACCGTTTGTCTGGTCGACAACTGGACAAGGATTGCCAATCGTAATCTGCTTGTCCCCACCCTCTTCATAAATCAATCTCAGGTCGCTCCAAGTGTCTCCGAGATCATCACTTTGTTTCATGACGAGATCGAGATCCCCATGATCTCGGCGACTGGTTTTGCGTCCTTCGCAGAAAGCCAGCAAGCGACCGCGTTGCGTCACCAGTAAGGCAGGAATTCGGAAGGTGTGGTAACCTTCCTGGCCTTTATGAAACAACCGCTGTGTTTGCAACTCATCCGGAGCATTCTGAGTCAGGGTCCGAGCGTTCTCGACAAAACCAGCAGGACGCACGTTCGCTCCATTCGCTTGGGAACCGTCTCCAAGATCTTCTCGCATCTCATCCAGATAACCCTGCAGGCGCGCAACCACTTCAGGGTTTTGTGCCGCTACATTCTTCGTTTCCCCAATATCATCGAGGAGGTGATAGAGCTCAGGTTCGGCTAACTTGCCATCGTTATTTCGTCGAGGTCGATGGCGAACGTATAACTTCCAGGGTCCGCTGCGAACAGCATTCAGATGATCTCGAAAGTAATAAAAGAAACGTTCATGCGGCGATGATTCAGTATCGCCGGTGAGTAAACCACTGATATCCTTACCGTCGATGCGACGATCTTGTGGAAGCTCCTGCCCTGCCAAGGTCGCAAACGTCGGAAGCAGGTCGAATGTAACAGCCATCTCATCCGACGAACTATTCGGCGAGATCTTGCCGGGCCAACGAACGACGCAGCAAACTCGATGCCCGCCTTCCCATGTTGTCCCCTTGCCGCCGCGGAGTGGAGTATTCACAGCTCCATGATGGAGTGCCCCACCGTTATCTGAGGTAAAGATCACGAAGGTATCATCGTCAATCTCCAGCTCTTTCAATTTTTTCAAGATTTCACCGGTCGACCAATCAATCTCCTCAACCGTATCGCCCCAGGCACCATTCTTCGACTGCTCAGCAAACCGATTTGTCGAATACTGAGGCCAATGCGGCATGGAATGTGGCAGATAAAGAAAGAAGGGTTGATCACGATTCGCGTCGATGAACTCCAAGGCTTTTTCGGTGTAGCGTTGAGTCAGGTAGCGCTGATCAGGCTCCAACTCAACAACCGTCTCATTCTCCAAAAGCGGTGTCGGCGGATAGACGGTGACCGGCCGATCCAGCTTCCCCATGTCGTTGGAAAACGGAATACCAAAATATGAGTCAAAGCCATGGCGAGTTGGCAAGAATACCGGTTGATCACCTAGATGCCACTTGCCGACGATCGCGGTTGCGTAACCCGCCTGCTTGAGCATTTCCGCCATCGTGAGTTCGTCGGCATTTAATCCTCGTTGATTCCCCGGAAAGAGCACCCAGCCGCCTTTTTCGTTCTGATCAAGCCCAACACGCTTGGGATAGCAACCCGTCATTAATGACGATCGGGACGGAGTGCAGACCCCACTGGTTGAATAAAAGCTTGTCAGCTTCATACCTTCGGCAGCCATGCGATCAATATTCGGCGTCCGATGCTTTGTCGACCCGAATGCCCCGATGTCGGCGTAACCCAAGTCGTCACAGAAAATGATAATGAAGTTCGGTTGACGAGCAGACACCGAAGATTGTGTAAGCCCAACGATCACCAAAACCAACGGAATAAAAAAACGGGCTACGGAGGTCGTTCGTTTCATGTTCAAGATCGATTCGTCTTTCTTTTTTGGAATGGCCAGCTCTTTCTCGAAGAGCCTGTAGTATATCCGCAAGTTGGTAAGGATTCTAATTCCGCAGATTTGCTGATATCCCTACCCGCATCTCCTTCCGTGTGGAATCAAGCGATTGCCTTACAACCTTTCCCAGACCCTCATCAAGAGTTAGCTAGTTGGGATGGATACCTCGCCTATTATTGAGCAATTGCGCGAACTGCAACTTCTTCGCGTTCTTTGGTGTGACAATTCGAACATCATCCGGACGAAAGGGGTTTTCCTGCCGCTGATGTTCGAGAACGAGTCGGATCCGAACGCGATCATCGATCGGATCAATCGCGCCGTTACGATTACCGCGGCCTCACAGTCACCCCCGGCAATTCGAGACGAGCCGGTGCTCTCAACCGGTCTCGCGCCTGAGCTGGACATTCGATTGGACCCGGCCTGGGAAACATTCTCCGTATGCCCACAAACGCCGCGCATCGGCACCGTGACCGGAAAAATGGTGCTGAAGGATCATCCGTGGGTTCACTGCTCTCGCCATTTCCTGGCACGAATGCAACAGCAGTTGGAAACGTGTGAACTTGATGTCGAACTCGGATTCGAGCTGGAATTCTATCTCTTTCACCAAGAACGCGATGCCAAAGGGTGAGCTTGTACCAGTCGATCAATGTCTCTACGGAGCGTCGTTAGCGGCTCAAAAAAGTCAGTCTGTACTCAGTGACATGCTAAACGCATTGTGGGCAGAGGGGCTCCCCGTCGCACAATACAATCCAGAGACAGGGCCCGGGCAACATGAAATCTCCTTTGACCATGACGCTCCGATAACCACGGCAGATCGCATTGTGAAAGCCCGTGAATCGATTCATGCGACAGCTTTGAAACATGAACTGATCGCATCCTTCGTCCCCATGCTCTACGACGAAGCGACGGGCAATGGCATGCATACTCATTTCAGTCTCAGGTCCGATGGCACGAACCTGCTGCCTGATTCCGACAACCGATGGGGAATTACAGAAACGGCAGAACATTTCACAGCGGGAGTGCTTGAACATCTACCGGCTTTAATGGCAATCAGCACCCCACGTGTTAATTCATTTCACCGCACTCAACCGCATGTATGGAGTGGTGCCTATCAGGCATGGGGAGTCGAGAACAAGGAAGCCGCGTTAAGGATGATTCGCGACACGCACGACGTCCAAGTCAACCACATCGAACTCAAGACAGTTGATTTTGCGGCGAATCCCTACCTTGCCTTCGGCGGAATCCTGGCAACGGGCATGGATGGAATTGAGCGTTAGCTTGCCTTACCCGATCCCGTAGAGGTCGACCCAGGTAATCTGACGGATGCAGAACGCGCTGAACGGGGCATCCGACGACTGCCGACATCCTTGGATGCGGCAATTGAGCGATTCAAATCGGATACCAGTCTGAAGCAATCGATGGGCTCCGAACAGGCAAAGGTTATGCCCAAATACGGGAGGCGGAATTCACCACGATGCAAGGAATGAGCCTGACCCAAGAAGCACAGCAACTGCTGGAGCGTTTCTAATTGTGACTCGAATGCCGGTTGCCTCAATGTTGCAAATCAGCTTATCTTTACTCCCGTACGATTATCGTTGAGAGCAAACGTTCGCCATGGCGAGGGCAACTCGAGCAGGAGAGTCTATTTTGGAGACCAAGCAAATTCAAGAAGCGATTGCAGTGCTTGAACAGATCGTGAGTGATCACGGTTTGCTGTTAGGTCTTTCGCACGAAGAACGCGCTAGATTGCAACGTGCCGCTAGTAAGGTCGCTCACCCCGGTCGATCAGCCCGCCGCCAACTTAACAATGCGAAGCGGCAGCAGCTTCGCGAGACGGCCCAACGTCGCAAGGCAGCGGATGACATGCTCCTGGAACAAACAGGAATCCGCAAGCAGACACGAATCACCAATGCGTCCCCTCCTCGTCCATTTCCCGAACTGCCGGCCTTACCGAATGGAGAATCCAAATCACCAGGCGAACTCAACGACGCCCGCAACTGCTACATCTGCAAACAGGACTACAAGGAGTTACACAGCTTTTATGACTCCATGTGCCCTCAATGTGCGGAGCTAAACTGGACGAAGCGGAACCAGAGCGCTGATCTAACTGGGCGTTATGCGATGATCACAGGAGGCCGCGTCAAAATTGGCTATCAGGCAGCGCTTAAACTCCTACGTGCAGGAGCACATACGATCGTCACAACTCGATTCCCAGTCGATGCGGTGAAACGGTTCAATAAGGAACAAGACTCCAAGAAATGGATCGATCGTTTGCAGGTACATGGCATTGATTTTCGACACACGCCGAGTGTAGAAGCGCTCGCAGACCATCTGACACAAACGATCCCACAACTCGATTTCTTATTGAACAATGCATGTCAGACCGTGCGCCGACCGCCTGGTTTTTATGCCCACTTAATGAACGGCGAACGAAGCCAGGAATCGCTGGACCTTTCGGCGCGGCGAGTACTACAATCTCATTTGGAGCTAAAAGAAACCTCTCATTCTCTCGACACAGCCAACATGCCGGCGGCCGTGGTCGAAAGCCTGGCAGGAATTCGTTCGGCGGAACTAACACAGATCCCACTGGCACCGGGCGATGAACAGTGGGAATCAGAAACCTTTCCGACTGGAAAGTACGATCTTGATCAGCAGCAGGTCGACTGCCGCCAAATCAACAGCTGGCGTCTGAAGCTTGCCGAAGTGCCCACCGTTGAACTTCTCGAGGTTCATCTGGTCAACTCAGTGGCGCCTTTTGTTTTGAATGCCCGATTGAAACCACTCATGCTTCGCAGTGCGCATCGAGACAAACACATCGTAAACGTATCGGCCATGGAGGGAGTGTTTTACCGAGCCTTCAAACGGGACACGCATCCGCATACCAACATGGCCAAGGCCGCGTTGAACATGCTCACAAGAACCTCGGCTGTTGATTACGTGAAGGATGGGATTCACATAAACAGCGTCGACACCGGGTGGATCACCGACGAAGATCCTCTGGACATTGCAGAGCGAAAGAAAAAAGACCATCGCTTTCACCCGCCCCTGGACCATATCGATGCGGCTGCTCGCATTTGCGATCCCATCTTTTCCGGCATTCTGACAGGCGAGCACCTTTGGGGTAAATTCCTGAAGGACTATCAGTTATCAAATTGGTAGTCCGGATAGAAGAAAACATCTATCCAACAACGCCTTATCTATCCAGCAACGCCTTGACGAAACTCGTGCGCCCCCTTCATCCTGGCATCAATCTCGCCAGGAATTTTCCTGAGGTTGATCTCGGCGAAGGCGTGTGGGCGCTGGTAGAATCTCCAACTTCGCCTCGCGTTTCTGCATCACCCAACAGGATCTATCATGACTCGACTCGCGTTACACTGGCAGATTCTCATAGCCATGATCCTAGGTGCTGCCGGCGGGCTGGCCATGAATTTTTCAGCTGGCGACCAACAACTCGAGGCACCTGTCTCATTTCCGTCAGGCGAACTACAACCGTACGGCTACTCGTCTCCTGTGAGTGTTTCCAAGGGAACGTTCTGGTCTCACGATCGGCCTGAGCGAGTGATGATGCAGATCATCGTTGACGATGGCAACCAGCTTACGGAAAAACGCGTCTTCGTCGGTCCGATGGAACGCAGCGAGATGGAGAAGACTCCGGGTTCCCAACTCTCGGAGATGACGAACTGGCCTAGCCCGAAACAGCCGGTCGCCCAAACCATCGAAATCGTGAAGCCAACTCTAGGCGAGTTCAAAAAGGCCGATCCGGCCTCCTACGCGCTTTTTCTCCGATATGGTCGTTCCCCGGCACGTCACATCGGTGATCGACTCAAGCTTGTCGGCGATTTATTCCTGCGAATGCTCAAGATGGTATCGGTTCCCCTGATCATCTTTTCACTGACGACCGGAGTCGTTGGCCTGGGACATGCAGATCGACTCGGAAAAATGTTCGGTCGAACAGTTTCCTATTATCTTTGCACGAGTCTATTGGCAATCGTCACTGGCTTATTGATGGTCAATATCCTACAACCAGGCCTCGACCGCAGCGCGTCTCCGGAGACGAGCGGTGCTGCCGTCGAAGTCGCGGAAAAAGGAAAGTCGTTATCGACGGTACTTTTCGAGCAAGTTGAAAACATGATTCCCCCGAACCCGGCCAAGGCCGTGACGGATGGTCAATTCCTCGGAATCATTGCCTTCACCCTGGCCTTTGCAATTTGTGCGGTCTTGGTTGGCGGAAAAACGGTAGACACCATCCGCATGTTCGCAGAGGCGGGGTTTGCGGTGATGATGAAGTTGACCATGGCGGTCATCAAACTGGCTCCGATCGGCGTCCTTTGCCTGATGTTCTTTGCGACAGCAACTCAAGGACTGAGCATTTTCGGACACCTGGGACTGTACATGCTCACCGTCGCCTGTGCATTATTGGTGCACGCGGCGATCACGTTACCGTTGATACTACGTTTCGTTGCCAGACAGAATCCCTGGAATTATGCGAAGGCGATGAGCCCCGCCTTGCTGACGGCCTTCAGCTCAGCCTCCAGTAATGCGACTCTCCCGCTCACCCTGACCAGCGTAGAACGCCGCGCAGGGGTTAACAATCGAGTCAGTTCATTTGTGTTGCCGTTAGGCGCGACAGTCAACATGGATGGTACGGCTCTTTATGAAGTCGTTGCTGTGCTGTTTATCGCGAATCTAACTCCAGGCGTTGATCTCTCAATCATGCAACAGATCATCGTCGCGATGACGGCATTATTGGCGAGCATTGGTGCTGCAGGCATCCCTCACGCTGGCCTAGTGATGATGGTGATCATCCTGCAAGCTGTGGGCCTCCCGACCGAAGCCCAAGGACTAATCATCGCCGTCGATCGCATTCTGGACATGGCTCGAACATGTGTGAATGTGTGGAGCGACTCTTGCGGCTGTGCTGTTGTCGCGAGGCTCGAAGGCAGTTCGACGGCAGAAACCTAACCGGTCGCTGCCGTCCGAAATGGCTATTTTTCATTCCGAATGTCCGGGTTTTGACACTGAAGACTCGTCGATCCTCGTCGGGGTGAAAGCATCCTCACCCCATCTTCCGCTCTTCCCACGGATCCGAAAGTACGCTTGAGCAACGTGCTGATCGCATCTGGAACCGGGCATCATGAGTGATACAGAATTCGCCAACGAGCAAAAACCTGTTTGGCCAGGTCTTCTGGTAGGTGCTTGCTTGCTGATTGGTCTATTACTGCGCCTAGACGGGATTCAAAAAGAATCGCTCTGGTACGACGAACTCTACTCAGCCACTCAAGCTTCTGTCGCGTTGAGCGACGTGTACGAATCGATCCGACTTTACGACGTACATCCACCAGTCTATTACCTGCAGCTCTCACTATGGGAGAAGATTCATTCAGGTGATGTTTGGTTGCGATTAAATTCAACTGCGTGGTGGATCCTTAGTGCGATTTCACTCTATTTCATAGCGAAGAAACTTACCTCTCCCGGCGTCGCGTTGCTTGCTCTCGCCTTATACTCCGTCAATCCGCCCGGAATCCATTTTGGTCGTGAGCTACGGATGTACGCCATGTTGATATTCTTGGCAATCTGGAGCTTTTATTTCACCGAACGTTTTTTAACCAGCACCCTAAAGTCAGATCGGTGCCGATACGGTCTGCTCACTTTGGCGACGAGCGTCATCGTCATTTATAGTCACGGAGCCGGCTTTTTGATCCTGGTTTCGATGTGGTGTCAGGCGTGCCTGATGTGGGGCACGGGGCAAACATCTTTCCAAAGCGGTTTTCGCTTCATGCTGTTGCAAGGGTTTGCGTTGCTGGCAGGAATTCCGGAGCATGCGCGTGCCGCAGCACTTCAATCCAACCATGGCGGGCTTTCCTACGCAATCGCTCCATCCTTTGGTGAACTCGTGGAGCAATCAAGTTGGCTCTTCGCCGGCTTAGGACAACCATTCGGACTCTGGACCCCCGCCATCACGTTCGGGCTTATCACGGCCCCCGTCCTGACGTCCTGTATCATCAAAGGCGCGGTTCAACGAGCTGTTTTATGCTTCGTGCTGGTACCGATTCTTGCGGTCTACACAATCAGTCACCTTAGCGGTCCGATCTGGGTATTCCGTGCCATTTCGTATGCCATTCCGTTTACCTGCTTGGGGCTGGCCACAGGCGTGCTTCAGATCTCCCATACCCTGCTGCATCACCGAGAAAATTGGCAGTGGAACAGGCGCATGACAACTGGCATCTACGTCGCGTTATTGGTTAGCTTTTTCGCAACCGCTATCCAGACTCAGCGCGAAATGCTGCCGAGAACGTCGCATTTCCAATCAGCAGTGGATTACTTGCATTCGGAAAGTTCGGCGGGTGATCTCATCGTCGTTCCTCAAAAATTCTGTTACTGGGCCTTTTGCTGGTACTTCATTGGACCGGGCGAGGTCGATCCCCTGCAGGACGATGAAACGCTTCATGCGTCCACCGGCCAAATCGTCTCTGTCGACTCTCCTTTAAAACATACCAATCGTTCATTACGGCAGGTATCTTCAAGACGTACCGTTTGGATTATCACGCGAGGCAAGCACCCAACACACGAGATCATTGAAGAACTCGGAACGGATGCGAGCGTTGAACTTCGATTGGTGCAACGCTATGACAAGATTTGGATTTGGCGACTACAACCGATCCCAGTCGACACTCTCGCTGTCGCCCCGTAGACATTGCCCTCGACCTACGAGAACAACAGGTAACTCGTCGGGTTGTCTGGCAGATATAGATTCCAACCGGCAATGGCTAGCGAGGAAAAAGCGTTTGCCAGAATCACCAAAGTGAGAAAGGTAAGCGTTAATCGAGTAAACCAATGATCATGAGGCTCGGTAACGGTGAGCGATCGTTGGAATACCAGAGTCAACCCCGAAACGAAAATCACGACGGCGAACACAATCAGTGCCCACGTGTAGAGATGCAAACCCATGACGGCCGAACCGTAACCTGGATCACCGGGTGCGATATGCAAAAGCACTTGCCGAGTCGACACTGCCATACCTGCCAGCGCGGCCAGAATTGACATGCCGAATCCCATGCCAACATCAATCAGCCGTTCCTCCCGATCATCTTCTTCGCGCATCTGCATCAACACATAAGCTGGCCCGATTGCGGCAAGTATCATGCACATTCGCTGCAGCAAACAAAGTGGGCACGGGAATTCCTTCGCGTAGAATTGCATCCAAAAGGCGCCGAGCAGCACGAACATGATGCCCCAGATGTATACATGATTGAGAACGTATGCGAATCTCTGCATGGCTGACCCCTTGCCTCTCAAAGGCTTATATCGAGAGGATCGGTGACGTGGTGAAAAAACAGCAAGAGAATCGCTACGAGGCTCACGAAATAAAACGATATCGTGACGAAACGACTGGGAAATCGAGAGCTGAATAACGTCACAAACAAGAGCAAGAATATAAGAGTCGCGATCATCGTCGAATCCACAAAGGTCGATTTTTTTGAAGTAACTTCCACCAATTTTAACACCAACGCGAACGGCAACCTATGTGAGATTTGACCTTTCAGATCTACTTGACAGCCCTGCCACATTCAGGATGCTACAGGTTTCATGCTCTCCTCCACCGAATCAATCGTTGGCCGTATACCATGCAATGGAAAATCTATCTTTCCGGTGAAATTCATTCTTCATGGCGAGGAGAAATAGCAACGGGGATTCAACAAAATGGACTCCCTGTTGACATTTATGCGCCTGTCACGGATCACGAAGCCAGCGACAACTGTGGTGTCAAAATTCTCGGCAACGAATCCGATCCATTCTGGAAAGATCGGCGGGGTGCTGGGGTCAATGCGATCCGCACTCGAACATTGATTGAACGAGCCGACGTCGTGGTTGTCCGATTCGGCAACAAGTATCGACAATGGAATGCCGCATTCGATGCAGGTGTTGCAGTAACGCTCGGTAAACCCCTGATCACGCTCCACGATGAAGAGCTGGACCACGCCCTCAAGGAAATCAATGCCGCAGCCTGCGCGACGGCCCGCTCCCCGGAGCAAGTGGTCAAGATTCTGGAGTATGTGATTCAGACCAAGTGATACCAGCCAGTACGTATCGCCGACAACGCTCGTCGAGATACCAACGCCCCTGCGTTAGGTAACATCAGGGAACTCGTCGAAAGACCAGCCAAGTCATCCCGCCAGCAGGTACCTCGACGTCGAGATCCACAGAGCCATCAGCAACGAGATCAACCTGCTGATACGGCTGACCTTCGTTACTGATCTGTGTACTCCCCTTAATACCAGTGAAATAGAGATCGACATTAAGCTTCCGTTTGACGTCATAGGTCAAAGGATTGTAGATGCAGAGCATTCCCTGGGCACTCTCGAGCTGAGGGTTCACGTGGAGGACCCAATCCAGATCGCGCCCATCAGCTCGGCGACCGTGAACGATATCCGACTCCAAAATATCGCGATAGGCTTTAAACCATTCGACAACCGATTTGACTCTTTCTTTCGTTGTCTCGGTGTCATAAATCCGAGGTCCACGGTAGTGTGCTTGAACACCCATTCCAAGATTGGATCGCAGCAACCTTTCATAATGATCGATATGCTCGCTTAGCGGTTCGGTCGTCGCCGCCGCTCCGCCACCGTGATATTGACTCAACGGTACAAACATCCAACCCATACTGGGTGTCTTCGTCCAGGTACCGTCGTAGATATTCTGCCGAGTGTGAATCACTTGATGGGCTCTCGGCAGCGACCAATTCACCTCTCGATATCCCATCCCACATTTATTGGATCCAGCCAGATAGTAGTAATCGGGCGCGTTGATATAGACGCCACTTTTGCGAAGATGTTTATACAAATCAGTCACGATCTTCCATTGAGCCCAGCGAGAGTCTTGTTCACCTTTCTGCCAGGGCAAACGCGGAGTAACGTCGACATCACCGGGATACGGACCATCATTTTCGAACTGATCGAACCCTGTGAAATCGTAGAAGGCCTTGAGTTTGGCGTAGTAGTTTCGTCCCCATTCGGATGTCGCTGCGGGGCAATTATTGTGCGTCGGTCGCTGGCCCTCGGGACTCACAATATCATTTCCATTTCCAATTCGTCGAGATGAAAAGAGTGAATAGCTTCCCAGCTCAATGCCTTTGGATTCCGCGTATTCAGCAACATCCTTCCATTGCTGGAGGTAGTCGGCGTCGGTGCTTTCCATATTGAAGCCGCTACCAAACGACATGATCACCGCTTCAAAACCAACCTCGTCGGCTTGATCGATAGCCCGTCGTACCACTTCGGGATTAGAATTGATCAGGTGATGCGTGAGAGGATTTTCAGTAACCCAAGGAGCAACGGTTCGGTACATTTTGCGTTGAGCCAAGCCTCGTCGCTCCCGTTCGGAACTGTCAAAGACCAGCTCAAATGTCGAAAAACTTTGAAAGCTCTCTCCAGGCGCAACGTCCTGAGCAGGTCCGTAGGTTGGTTCTACAACCAAGCGACACGGCGTCTCGCGTGTGTAATTCACTTGGGTCGAATACAACGGATCCGTACGCCAATGAATCACATGACGGTTGGCATTCTCAACGGTGAACCCACCGAACGCGAAATCTGTTTCCACATGCAGAACATCAGGCCTGGGAATATCAACTCCCGGTCGAGTCTCTACCCAATTCGCATACTCGACGACGGCAAGCTCTTCGGCAACGAAGCGGTCAACCGTCAGAGGTTCATCGGATTGATTGTGCACTTCAATCCACTTACAGATGACGGGCACACCGTCGTAGAGCTCATAGTGAACCGAAACTCGGAGATCGGCGACACCCGAGTCCAGCGGTGGCTGAAAGTCGAGCCGCAGCGCAACGCCCTCCGGCGGCCAAACGGCGTCCTTTGCATGCGGACGCACACGCCCCCACTTAATTCGTTCTCGAGGCTTACCCACTTCGAAACCGACGAATTGCATTGCGAGTGAATCCGCCTTCATCCGATCTAGCCATTCCGGCAATAGGTAGGCGTGATTAGGTTGGCCGACAAGACCGCCAACATTAAAGTCGATACCATCAATCGTCAGTCGAGCTTCAGGTCGCACCGATCGCAAAATCGATTGGCCCGTCATCAGGTTGTCGAAGGCAACACAAGCTGCATTGGGCTCGAGTCTCCAGGCACGGCGAATTAAGCCGTTATCCAAAATCAGCTCTTTCCCGTCCGCATCTCGGTAGGCAGCCGCCTTGGCGAAGGCCGAGTCAATCAGATAGTCGCTCGGAGGACGATCGGTCAAACGTCGCTGAACAATCGGCAGCGAACCCAATTCTCCCGCGTCGAGTGCTGATGAAATCAAAAGAAGAAAACAAAGACTGAACAAACCACCACGGCTACTCATCATCCGCTCACCTCTCCAACAATAGAAATTGCAACCAAGCAACCGACTCGGCTAATGACTTTCATTTTAGGAAATAATTCGTCGACAAGCAGCAAAATCCACATCCAACACAACGCGTCCGTACCGTGAACCATCCAACCGCCGTGAATAGGCTCGCCAAAAAGGTTTTCACAGCAAGCCACTTAATCGACAACTGCACCTTCGATGGCCCACTCTTTCGATGCTCTACCCTATTGAACTGCTCCCATGCGGAGATCATTGCTGCGAGTTACCAAGGACTGCCTCAAGCCGTCTAACGCATCGACTCAGCCATCAACCATTGAACGCGAGGAGATTTTTCGGCGAAGCCGTACGGAATCGAATTGGCTGTAGGTCAGCAAGAGGGCGCCATGGGCTGCAAATTTTTCAAACAAGACATCGATGACCGTCTCTTCTTCCGGCCAGGGATAGGCAAAAATCAGATCAAAATCATCGGGCCCCAACCCCAGCTCCTCGTAGGTATCATCGGAATCGGACTCCAGCCAAAAGAAATCACCGTTGGCGCGTTCGGCAACATATTCGCCACCGGGGGGAACGAAGCTCCCCTGAAAAAAGTCCACCGGCACAGAAAAGTCATCCGCCAACCGCCGAGCCTGTTCGACTAATTGCTCGTCGATCTCGATGCCCATCGCATCGAATCCCATCAACGCAGCGACCGAAGCGACCACACCAAATCCGCTACCCCACTCGCAAAAGCTCCGCCCTGTGGCAAGCTGCTGAACCTGGATAAGTTGAAGGGCGCGGGCAACTGTTTCGAAGCCACATGGCACAAAACCACTCCGCGGATCAGGCCGCTTCTGCGAAAAATCAGCAACGCGGCGCGAAGCCTCCGATATAAGCGGCTGCAACTGTGAAGGTACAGTCCAATCGTCAATCGACAGTTCAAGCTCTTGCAATGGCACTTTGCGAACCACGAAAACGGTCCAGCTGGCAGAATTTCCCTAGGGGAAAGTGTAACGAATATCAGGGGTTATCAGAATCAGAGGAACAAAAAAACGCCGCTAAAATACGACTGTCGTATCTAAAAAAGCGCTCCTTTCAGAATTGGTGTTGACTCCATTGATCTCTGGTCCCGCTTATCCTATACTTTTGCTTGTCACGACGGGTTTATCGTGACGAGCAGCGATGAGAGAAATGATTCAGGTGTTATTGCATTACGAAACTTCTTCCCGTCACGCCGCATTCTGCGTTGCCGTACTCTCCACAAAAGTGCAAGGGCGTATTGTGGCTGTAACTGCTCCAAATTATTTCGGGTTGGTTGTTGCATCTCACCGCAGATGAAATGACGCAGTCCTAGGCACTTAGTTTTCGTGGAGGCAATCATGCCAGAAGGTAAAATCAAGAAGCTGATCCAAGACAAAGGTTTTGGATTTATCGAAGGTGACGGAAACGATCTGTTCTTCCATCATTCGGAAGTCCAAGGAACTCGTATTGAAGAGCTCCAAGAAGGCCAGACGGTTGAGTACGAGATCGGCGAAGGCCGCAAGGGTCCCTGTGCCGTTTCGGTTAAGATCATCTGATCTCCTTGCCTGACATTTTGTCAGCCATCCAACATAATCGAAAAGCTTCCGTCCGGTGGGCGGGAGCTTTTTTTGTGATTACGCATTCGATTTGTTTTTTGATGAGCGATATGATGGACCACCTATTGTCAGTCAATCTGCTGCGATCTCCCCCAACTTGCTCCTCAATCTAAAGGTTTTGTGACATGCTCTTCCGTGTTCCCCATGTTCTGATATTGACTGGAATCCTGTGTCTAACTTCTTTAACCGTCCATGCGGCCGTGGGAGTTGGCGCCGCCCCTCTTCCGGGATCCGATGTGATCCTCGACGGATCACGAGAGACACTCGATGACAAGTGGACCTACTGGGAAGGCCCACGTTTCAGTTCGTCTTTGCCCATCAAGTGGAAAATCTTGGACGACCCCGTCGATTCGGGAACGGTCGTCATGTCCTTTGACCCCGCAGCTGCGGGTGGCAAATATGGGACAGCGGATATCGTGACCAAGAAGAAATATCGCGACTTCCGACTGCACATCGAATTCCTGGTTTCCAAACCGCGGGGAAACAGCGGTGTGTATCTTCAAAACCGTTATGAGATCCAGATTCTCGACGGCGACAAGACCAAACATGGAATGGGCGCAATCATTAACGAATCGGAATCTCCGTACCATGCATACAACGGCACGGGCAAATGGAACGCCTACGACGTTGTCTTTCGAGCTGCTCGATTCAAGGATGGCAAGCGAGTCGAGCGTGCCAAGGCGACTGTTTATTTCAATGGCAAGAAGGTGCACACGGACCATGAAATCGACAAGGTCTGGGGCGGTCCCAATTCAGGTCTCAATGGGAACGGACCAATCACGGACACTCCGGGCGGCCTGAAACTTCAATGCGAAGGTCACGACGTGCGTTTTCGCAATGCGTGGATCAAGGATTTGAATCTGGATGACGCTGACACAGACTTCGAAGAATCGAATTAGTTGTCAGCCGTTGAAAAGTTGATAAGCGTACCAGGCTTGACCGCATGCTCCGGAAGCGGATGCGTGTCATCGAAGACACGCATTTGTTCGGGAGTTTCCAAATGGGTGCGTGTCTCGTCAAAAAGCTCGGTGTCGGGATTCAACACCCCCTTCGTATTCAATTTAAGGTGCTTTGCGAGAAACGGATACATCGCCTGTCGCTTCATGAATTGGTAGCCGTGTTGTTGATTGGGAAAATGCGCGTTCTCAACAGCATCGACGGCGCCATGGAGCCGATATACGTTGCGAATGTAGGGTAATTCAACCTGCGGGGTATTCTTCGTCCAATCACCACCGACAGAAACAAGCAACAGCGGCCGCGGAGCTGTGAGCGCGGTGATTTCAGCATTATTGGTTTCTAGATCAGCCGTCTTGTGGATCGGCATGCCGCTTTCACAAGCACAACCGCCGAAGAAATGCGCCGACACCATGACAACAGGAGCTGAAACGGTGACACGATCATCCAAGGCAGCTAACAGGAAAGTCTGCGTCCCGCCGCCGGAACATCCGGTAACTCCGATTCGTTCGTCATCGACATCAGGCAACGTCTGCAAGAAATCAAGTGCCCGAATACTGCTCCATGTTTGCAAAGTCAGTGCCTGTGGATGCCCATGATCCCATCCCAGATGCAAGGAGTCACCGAAACCGATCATGTCATAGGAGAAGACGATGGCTCCCATACGGGCCAAGGTAGCGCAACGATGTTGTTGATCGGATCGATAACGTCCACCCGCCGGTCCTCTCGCATGGCCGTGCGGACACAAAACGCCGGCGAACGGTCCTTCCCCTGCGGTCGGTCGATAGAGATTACCGTACACAAAAAAACCGGGCATCGATTCGAATGCAACCGACTCCACGGAGTAGCCATCGTAGACTCGACGGTTGCGAACGATGGGTCGCAATGGCGTTTTTTCAGGGAGTGGATCGAGTTTGGCACCTTGCAAGATTTGCCTTCGTACTCGGTCAGCTCGATCCTTCCACCCTGGGAGATCCTGATAGGTCGACGCCATTCGAGCTAACTGCTGAATCGCCTCAGCCTCACTGTGGTAATGGCCTCGACACAGAATCGGTTCTTCTTGAGCATCCGTTACCTGGAGCATGACCAGAGCAACAACGAAGCCAAAGATCCACAGTCTCATCGATTCATCTCCCGCCAATCAGTTCGAAGATCTATTTCGGACGCACCCAGGTTTCATCGCGTTTGTACCGATTGGCTCGATCGACAACGACCGCATCCCTACTCACGGCAATCACTTGATCGAGCGCTGCATGGAATTCATCCTCATTGGGCTCGCGCAGATTTCGATGATGTGCGAGATCCACGATCGACTCACATGCCTGCTCCTTGAATTTCGGCTGATCGAGGTAGGGCAATACGAATCGCAAAGTCTCAGGCAGTCGAATTGCACTGGCACGTTTCAGCACCAGAATCCGTTCATCGTCACGTTGACAAAGCTCCATCGCCTGCTTGAGCAGATCGAGTTTCTGTTGATCGGACCGCCCGTCGGGTAGTGGGGCAATTCGAATCAGCGCTCGTAGAGCCGTCGTCGCATGACCTCGATGCTTGTCGGTCTTTACAACTTCGATCAGTTGAGGAGCAACCGATGCATCCGGCCAATTGCAAAGCGCACGCAACCCAGCCGAGTGCTGTTTGCGATCGTTGAGAGCTGCTTCAACAACCTCAAGAGCCTGAGGGCCGCCAACACGTCCTAACGTCGTCAGCAGTATCGCACGGTCCGCTTCATTCAAATCATCCATGGCGGCGAGCAAGGCCACGGCGCGCTGATCGAGATCACCAATACGCTGGCAAACAAACATCACGTTCTTTTCGGCAGCGGCACGCTCAGCACCTTTGCTTGCCTTCAAGACTCCCTGGACCATATCCGCAACATGCTCTTCACTAGCAAGTTGTCCCAGCGCGGCCATCGCAGCGGCACGAGTTTTCGGATCTTTTCCCTTTGCAGTGGCCAGCAAAGCCGGAATCGTATCGAGTGCTCGGCGAGTGGTGAGCACCTTCATCAATTCAACTTGAGTCTCCGCTGGAGCCTTCTTCATTTGCTGCACAATGGCTTGTGCAACGCCGGACCCTTGAAGATTGACGAGGCTGACCTTCGCAGCCTGCTGCTCGGCTTCCGGCCCGCTGGTGATAATTTCGACGATCCGAGCAGCGTCGTCGGCTCCGCCAAGAGCTCCCAATGACCTGATCCCTGCCACACGAATAGAAGCATTATCGCTGGCGTCCAGCAGGGCGATAATTTCCTCGCGTGCAGCCTGATCTCCACGGTCCGCCAGCGCACTAAGCAAGCCAACGGCCGCCTCCGGCGACAACTCTTTTAGCTGAGCTGCGAACTGTTTCGTCGCGGTCTGTCCCTTCGCCTCCGAACGAACTTGTTCGAAGCCTATCGCCCGCATGTCTTTATCGGGATCGTTCATTAAGTTGACGATCAACTGCAGCAATTCACTGCTCACTTCGTCCTGTGCCAAGGCTCGCGTCGGCACTTGGAGGGCCAGCAATACGAGCAAGATCCATGTCCACCACATCTTCGTCACCATCACAGCTCCTAAAAAACGAGCATGGTGACGGACAAACTTGTCCACCACCATGCTGTATTCCCTGAGAACGTCTTTCACAAGACGTAGCTCCACTACTTAGCGCCAGCCAACATACCGCGAGTTGCCGCAGTGCGAATGTGTTTGGGCTGGTCCGATCCGATGTACGCCTTGTAAATGGCGACGGCTTCGGCTTTCTTTCCGTGTGCCAACAGCGATTCAGCACAAGCGAACGACGCATCAGTAGCAGCCATCTTGGCCTGATCGTTGGACGCCTGGTTTTCGGCTAATGCCTTGGCTGCATCGGCAGTACCAATCGCACCCAGAGCTCGTGCCGCCGCAGTGGCAACAGCTGCATCGTCGCTGCTGACAAGTTCGCCGATCTGAGCAACACTCTTTTCGTCACCGCGAGCTCCCAAAGAGCTGATGACACCAACCTGCAATGCAGGCTCTACGTTTCCGAGTGCTGCACGGAGAGCATCACCAGCCGCATCGCACGGCATACGCTCCAACGCATAACGCGCCATATGCGAATCATCTTGACTGGGCAAGAGTTTTGCCAGAGCGGGAACCGACGTTTCGGTACCAATCTGCATCAGTTTACGGCAAACAAAGTCCTTCGCATCGCGAGGCGTATCGGATGCAAGGATTGCAGTCAGCCGAGATTCTAATTCCTGGCGAGCATCCTCATTCCCTTGCGATTCGATGATCGCTGCATTGATGGGCTGCAATACTTTAGGGTCAGTACCCCAGTCGTATACTTTCAAGGCTTCAAAAGCTTGTTCCAACATTTTATTGAGTTCCTTTAACAGGTCAGTTTTCTCGAATCATTAACCCACGACGAATTACAGCTGCCACGGCTCTCGACGAGCGCGGTCAAGCATTCGGTTTGCTTCTTCGTCGTTCGGGAACTGTTGTTGATCGGCATCCCACGTGAGCGATCGATTGAGACGGTAGGCGATCGTGCCAAGATGACTGAGGGCCACCGAATTAACAGCCAACTCAATGTCACGGAACGGTCGTTCACGAGTCTTCACGCATTCAATGAAGTCGCCATAAATCCCTCCCGAACCCTTGTAGGTCGGTACGGGCTTGGCTTCACGTTTGACATTCGTACCTTCGACAGCCAAGTTGCCTGTGTTGGGCTTGTTGTGATGGATCAACAATCCATTCGAGAAGCGGAAGGAAACCCACTTTCCATCGTCCTGCAGAATAATTTCCTCAGGTTGCATTTCGCGTACGTCAACCGCAAAGGTTGCGCCACCAAAGTGATGAGCTCCCCAGTCGGTCATACCACCGCCGGAGTAATCGATGTAGGAACGCCAGCTACCACCGCTGGTTCCAAAATTGCCATCACAGCGTTTGGAGTTGTAGGGAGCCCAGGGAGCAGGCCCGAGCCACAGATCCCAGTCGATGTCGGCAGGAACATCTTCCGCAGGCAAGTTGCAAGCTTGCGACAGAGGATTCACATTGACGTTGATCGACTTGATCTCGCCATACTCACCACCCCAACACTTGTCGACAACTCCGCGATAATCTTGCAACACACGCTGGCTACCACCCGAAACAACACGACCGTAACGGCGAGCCGCGTCAACCATGAGCGGACCTTCGCGAAGGGTCAGAGTTTCCGGCTTCTGACAGTAAACATCCTTGCCATGCCGACAGGCCTCAATCACCATGATCGCGTGCCAATGATCGGGCGTCGCAACGTGCACAGCATCAATGTCTTCTCGTGCCAGGAGTTCACGGAAGTCGTTGTAATCGGTGCAGTCTTTATTGTTGTAATGCTTGTCGACACGCCCCTGTGCTTGCTTACGAGCGTTCGTTCGCACGTCGCTAACAGCGACATATTGTACGTCAGAGCGTCCCAAGAACGCGCCCAAGTCACCTCGGCCCATATTGCCGATACCAATACCGCCCATAACAATTCGATCACTGGCCGGCGGACGTTCAGCATCACCAAGGGCTGACGATGTAATGACATAAGGCAATGCGATTGCCGTACTCGCCGTCTTCATAAAATCGCGGCGATTAGGATTGGTATATTTACCCATAGCTATTTCCTTTTGGGGTCTGGCATAAGAAAACGGGGGTGTTTTCGGTGCTGATATCATATACGGAAAGAGATGCCAGGTCACGCCGGAACCTCATTTCACAAGTGTCGAAAAATGCATTTCCGTCCACCCCCTACGGCGGGCCCAAAAACTCGCTTCGTTTTTTAGGCTTCGAGCAGATGTTGGCCTTCGATCGAACCCGACCTGAAACCAGTCGCGCCAGCCGAAAACGTGGTTTTCTTACGCCAAAACGCCAGATTCCCCCTCGTTCACTCCAGCAGGAGGCTCTCTCGGCCGAACGGATCTCGCCGAGGCCTGAACGCTGTGGCAGATGCGATGCCGAAATGCCCCGATCGCTTGCAACCAAGAGCGCGTGGTTCACCCCACCGAATGATCAAATAGGCTGCAAAAAAAAAGCCGGCTGAATGCCTCTTCGTTTTACCAGGCCTGAGATTAGAATCGGCCTACCAGCGTGTCTGCCCACTTTCCGGCCCAGCGACCTAAATTGACGTTGTTTAACGTCCGGCCATTGGAAATGGCCGCAATCCATTTTCCGTTCTTGCGATTTCGACCGACGATATCGTCGCGACCATCACCATTCACATCCGCGATCTGAACGTCGACCCAGTCCACTCGCGACGACCAACGGCCGCGACGGGAAGTCGTGAAGTGGTCGCCTTGGGATTCCAGCGCGAACCACTGACCGTTGTGCTTCAGTCGGGCGACGATGTCAATGCGACCATCTCCGTTCAAATCAGCAAGTTGAAAATCAACCCAGGGCTGGAATCTCGACCATTTGCCCCAACCGTGCGAGATAAATCGGGACCCCGTCGATCGCCCCACCATCCAGCCGCCGTTGTTGTAATTCCGTCCGATCAGGTCATCACGCCCATCGCCATCAGCGTCACCGACTTCGACAAATCCCCAGTCGGCATCTGTTCGCCAGTGGCCCCACACTCGGGAGGAGAAGCCAAAATCGGTCGAGAGCCCAACCCAGATTGAGCCATTTGATTCGACGCGTCCAACGATATCATCACGACCATCACCGTTCATGTCACCAACACGCACATCGGACCAATCAACATTGGCCGCCCATCGTCCACGGGGTTGATTCTGAAACCCGTTGCCCGTAGAAACCGCTGCCCACCAGGATCCATTGTGGGCCACGCGGCCGATCACATCCTGGCGTCCATCTCCATTGATATCGGCTAAATTCACGTCAACCCATTCGACCCCTGCGGACCACTGCCCCCACACTTCCTGTGACGTGCCTCCCTTGCTCGAACGAGAAACAATCCATTCACCGGATACCGTGTTTCGGCCGACTAATTCATCGACGCCATCTGCATCAACATCCGCCGCGCCCAACCACTCGAGATGAGCGTCTGTCGTGGACCATTTCTGGGTTTGCAGTCGCTTTCCAGTTAATCGGGCGACATACCATTGATTGCCTTGCCGTGCGAGAATGGCATCACAACGCGAAGCTAGTTCTTTTTCAATAGTCTCGGTACCGCTCGCCGTCGTAATCTCGAACGAATAGCTCATTGACCCCGTGTTCTCGACGGTCACCTGAGCCACTTCACGCTGGTGAAATGGCGTGAATCCAGTGAACTGAGCACTTAGCTCGCGTCGGCTCTCGCGACTCTTCACAATCGACAAGTCATCATCTTCCGTGTGGAAGAGGAACTGAGAATCGACCGCAATCGATTCCCGGCGTGTTCCCAACCGATCATTGTTGTCCTGAAAAATTGAGTCGACATGGCGAGAATTCACTTGTCGTACTGAGCCGCTTCGAATCCTGGCATTGATTTCCAGAACCGGTTCAGTCGACTCAATCTCGAAGAGATAGGTTGTGTAGCCGGGAATATTCGCCGCCGGCTCATGGGAAACCAGGACGTCAGCCGCGAGCAAGACCCGCTGTTCTAAACCTTCAAGCCTCGAAGAGTGACGGAACGTTCCTCTTTTGATCGCCATGCAAAAGAACCCCAGGTGAAAACCGAGAAGTGATATCAAAGATGGGCAAGCTTGGGTGACTTTGCGGCCAGAACAGCCGTTAGATCTCACCGTAATTACGCAGCCTTCGAGCTCTGCATGAAAAAGAAGCTGAACATCGAAAGAACGATGTTTAATTCTCCGAACACCCCCACAACCGTTACAGAATGGAATTGTAAGGTCCTGCTGTGACGATTAATCCGTTCGCAGGATTGAGGCCTGCAATCGATTTGGAGTCAGCCTCAGGCGGCGTGAGGCTGACTGGGACGGAAATTCAGGGCGGCGGAATCAGAAAGGATCCAGTGGCTCGTCAATTCCCTTGTCCTGAACGGACATGTTTCAGAAAATGAGCGTACGGATAAACGTCAGCGGCAATCCATATCCCAAGTCGCGAGGGAGGAGTGATGGTTCGTTTCGCATTTTTCGTACTACTGGCTGGCATTCTGGTTGAACCCGCCGCCGCCCAAACGATTCGCCTACGCCTGTTTGGAACTCAACAAAGCAGCCGATCAATCTCCTCGAGTACACCCATGCTGACCTTTCCTCAGGGCGGAATGGGTTCCATCAGCAGCGGAGTCTGGAGACCTTTTGTGACCGGTGTGATCCCCATCGTCGGCCATCACAACGCTGCGTCCTGGCAGTATCCGGCTGTGCACTGGCGACCGGGACCGGCGCGGCAGATTCCTGCTGCAAATCACTTTCGTGTGCCCGAAGCTCAGCAACCGACGGAAGATCAGATTCGGCGGCAAGAGATCCGTGACGCGTTACGGCTGCGAACGATGGAGCGATATGTAAGGCGAGCGGAGCGAGAGCTGCAATCAGGCCGAAACAGTGCGGCGCAGATCTACTATCGCATGGCTCTCGAACGAGCTCAGGGAGAGATGGTAGACCAGATCCGAAACAAGCTGGAAGAACTCTCTTCGCAGCCGCCGATCGTTGAGCCACCGCGGGCAGAAATACCCCAGTAGGAATCGATACTTGGCAGCCGATCGATCCGCCGGCGAACATCCTGACTCGTGTTTCGAGTTTCCGATCAACTGCTTTCGGATTCTGGCAAGCCAAACAATCTCACTCGTCGATCGCCTGTAGTGCCTCAAGCAGATTCGAATCCTGGGGTTTCTCGATCGGCAGCTGTTGGGTAACAGCACCAAATTCAAACAACCTTGATGACTCCAAGGGCATGACAGTCTCGAGTGAGACCAACGTCAGGCTAAGGGCCTCTGAAGGCACCTGCCAGGAATCAACTGCTGATCGACGATACAAATTCCATTCATTCTGATCGGTGTCTAAAGCAACATACAAAGGTGCCTTGGTGGTGATCAACTTGCTGGCAAGCGCCTCTCCATTCCCTCGATCGAATTGGATCAGGATAGGATAGTTGGATTCATATCGTGTGGCCGTGCCAGGCTCAATCGAACCGGGCCTACCATCGACCATCAGGTGGAAAACGCGGCTCCCCACAGGATTCACCAAAGTCGTTTCGAACCGCTTTTGTCTCAGATTCCACTGACCGTTTTTCAGTTCAAATGCATAGGTTCCTTCCTGACTGATGTCGTATCGCAAATCAGGCCCTTCCGAACCACGCCTGAATTCGATAATCCATTCCTCTCCGGCATCGAGAAATTGCTGGGTTCCCGCTTGCAGACGGTAGCTTTCTCCGTTGAGTCGGTAATTAACCGTCGCATCAAGTTCGGTTGGATTGTGGATCATCACCCCCTGAATGACCTCAGGTTCTTCCCAGTCGGGAAACGGGGTGAGACGATTTTCAAGTGGCCATCTAACAACATCCAAGAAGTTACCGCGTTCAATCTGGAGCTCTGGTTTAGAGCTGTGCGTCAGAATCAGTTGGTTTTTCCCGACGAGCAAAACTCCTTCGTCAATTTGAGGGTGACGAATCACATTCGTCTCATCGACGGGCAATTGCCATCGGTTCGAAGTCGATTCTTGCTGAGGAAACGCGGCTTGGCGAATCGTGTCTCTCACCATCAAATGTTGTTGGAACGATTTCATCATGGTCGCCAAGTCAGCGAGATCTAATTCGGCAGCCTGTCCTTTGAGCTGTTCGATATGCGACTGTAATTCCGCCGTTTCAACTTGCGCTCGATACTTCATGCGCAAGGGACAAAACTGCCTGTAGAATTTGGCTGATGTGATCAATTGATCTTCCCAATCGCCGATATTTTTAAAACGACGGGCCACTCCCACCGGATCCTGAAGCGTTGCAGAAAGATCTTGAGCGTTGCCTGTCGTCGCCATTTCGATCAAGAGTTTCGCATCTTCGGGCGGGCATCCTTTCGCAGCGAGCTCGGCTGCAACCGTCTCGAGTCGCTGATCGGCGGCCGTCAGTAGCCTGTCGAGCAAACGGGATAAATCCTGATCGATAGAAGTACAAATACTTTCTGCTGCATCCTCTCCAAGTTCAGCAACGCGAATCTTTGGCACAGGATTAGACATTGCCTTTGCGGTGAGCAAGGGCACCGGAAAATCCTCTCGACTCGTTGTGGACTTAGCCGTTACCGGGCTTGCCTTGACACGTCCAGGCGTCGATGACGGCTGCTGCTTCGCGTTGGAATCAGGGGCCCACTGCTCCGAGTCGGAACGTCGATTCGGCGAGGCACTTTTGACCTTGCCGCTCACAATCTCGCCATTCGATAGGATGGTAAAGATCAGCGCACGATTTGGTCGTACTTCAAAGGGGCGTCGATGACCATCCATGACGATCTCCCCTTGCTCGGCCGCCGGCAATCCGCTCCACAGCTCAAGTTTTCCAGGCGGAATGACCCGCCCCGACGCTCGCAACTCATCCGAGAACAAACGCAACACCGCATTGCGGTCACTGCGATTAATCACCTGCACCATTCCGAGAGACGGTTTGACCGATGCTGGCTCTGGCTGAGATTCCGATTCCAATTTCGGCTCCGGCTGCAATTCGGGTTCCGGCTGCGGCCGCGGTTCGGGTTCCGGATCCGGTTCAGGTATCTGCTTTGAAGTGGAAGGTGGCTTCGTTTGCGTTTCAGCTTCTTCGCGTGACGGAAGCTGCCGTTGTTTGACCAGATCATCAAGGAGCCCGTCGATAATTGATTGTGAATCTTGTGCCGATAGATTCCCCGGCATCATTCCCTGCCACAGTAAGGTGGCAAACCCACAAAACATTATGCGAATGAGAGTATTCACTGATTGTCTCCAAGTTCGGATCCTTGATTTGCCGGAAAGATAGCAGATCCCCGATCGAAGTCGAATAACGATCTTGGGCAGCGTTCTAGCAATGCCATCATCTGCATGCAGCGTGCGTGCAGTCAGCCTTGGGAGACGTTTGGCGGCCAGATTCGGTGAAAATTCGCTTCCAAAGCGCACGGATATCGTGAAAGGGTGCGCCCAAATTCTGGGATAATGACGAGACAGGGGTCCGAGGACGAGACTTTTCTTAGATTGAACGATTCGCGCGGACTGTACGATGCAAGCGGCATCGCAGCCCCCGCTGCTACCGCAACCAATTATCCGTCGTTGCCTTCGAGCTCAAAAATTGAATTATGGATCTCGCCTTCAAAGTCACGGCCGTTTTCTCCTCGCAACCCATAGTTGACCGACATACCCCACGTCGGTGCCAGTGCTGGGATGCTCAACCGTATCGTCCTTCCATCCTTACTGACAGAAACCGATTCGACCGGCAGCTCGCGTTCATTGAAATGCTGGGAACCGTAATTGGCTGTTCGTTTCAGATCCCAGGCCTTGACCTTAAACTGGTCGGGCAAAACCGAATCTCGATCAACGGGGTCGGCGAGTGTGAGTGACAATGTTTCTTTGGCCGCTTCCAAACCCACTGGCAGGTGGGATGGTACACCGTTGTAGCGGACCCGGTTAAAGCTTCCAGGCGCCTGACGACTACCGGCCCAGGAGAACATCCCGGTCACGAAGAGTTGATGTGTCTGCGGATGGAATCTTCCGCGTACGGATCCAGACGGAAACAAGGGAATCGGCAGCTGACACATTCCACCTTGGAGCTGATCGCCAACCTGTTGATGCGGCACGATATAGATCTTGCCGTAACCGTAAGAGAGATTCAGCAAGGATCCCCCAAGTTGTCCCCAAGCATCTTTCGGTACCCACAAGAGTTCCGCAGGCGAACGATCGAATGAATTCGTAATCCAGCACAGAGGTTGTTCCATCGCATCGTCGGACGAATCCGTCGCATCGGTGAAACCATACATATTTCCATAGAATCGACCTTCTCTCACCCAATTGATGCGATTCTTGGGATTCCAGTGTCCTTCTTGATCGGTGACAAAGAAGGTCCCGTCAGGATTCAGACAGACACCATTCGCGGCACGAAAACCGGTCGCAATAATGTCCGTTTGGCTTCCATCGGCATGCACGCGCAACAGGGTCCCATGGTGCGGAACGACAGCGCGTTTGGCGTGTCGTGCGCTTTTCGCATAGTAGAGATTGCCCTGCTCATCGGCTTGCAAGCCCATCGCGAACTCATGAAAATGTTCCGTCACCTGATGGTCGTTGTTAAAACACTGGTAGAAATCGGCTTCGCGATCTCCGTTCAGGTCTCGAAGAGTGACAATCTGATCACGACAGGTGACATAGATTTGTCCATCGAGAATTTTCAGGCCCAACGGTTGAAACAATCCGGAGGCGATACGTTGCCAGACCAATTCACCTTCGTTCTGATCGACGCCTTCCACAATCCAGACATCGCCATCCCAAGTGCAGACCGCAGCAGACTTTCCATCTTCGAAGAAATCATGACCGGTAGCCCGCACCTGACAATTCCACGGATTCTCGAATGGCAACGACATCTGGTCGACGGCAAAAACCTCGTCATGGATAGTATTGATATTCGTGCGAACACGTTCGGGCCAACGAGGTGGTCCTCCACTTGTGAACGCATTTAGATCGGTAAGTTCAAACAGACGATTTTCATCGATCTCAATCGGTTCTCTCGAAACCATCACTTCGAGATTGATCGTTCGTTGGCGTTTTGGAATCACCACACAGACGAAACCGTCTTGTTCGATAATATCAGCATCCCCATCGCCTCGCACCAACACGTCCGTTCCCTCGGGTGCGACTCGCAAAGTCAAACGATGAGATGCTTTACCGATCGTGAATTGCCGAGTGAAGATCGGAGCTCCTTCGTCCTGCGCGAACTGCCCCGGCATTTCCAGGATATTCGCTGCTCCGACCGAGTAGGAAAGAATGGTTCTTTGTCCGTGGTGATAAAGTCCACGGTAGCGTGCCCAATACCAGGGCAGCGGACCGTAAGGCCGTCCATCCCGGCCCACCGGCCGGGGATCGGCAAAGCTCCCAGTAAGCGGATGAGCCCAGCCGGGCCCAACGGGATTCTCAAAGTCGATCGTACCGACCAATCGATTATGAACACCATGACGGCCATCAAATTGTATACAGCAATAATCGATGAACCCTTTACCACTCCAGCCCGCATGCACGTTCAGCGTATCGTGATCGAAAACGAGAAACTGCGATCCGCGCGAGATTCCGCCAATGCCAGGATCGAGTCGAACTGCGATGCCCTTGTAGGCAAAATTCGGCGCTTCGCCCGGTTGGAAATAGTGATCCGGGTTGGCCGCAGGATCACGAGGGTCGGGTCCCCGCCCTAGATTTCCACCAATCCGATTCCCCTCGTTATTGAGTTCGATTTCGTAGGTATGTATCAGCGAAGGGCCATAATCCATCGTGATATACGGTTCGAGATCAAGGGGTTCAGGCCCTCGCGTCGAACCTTCAGGAAGCTTTGACAGATAGTCTTGCTCAACACGAGCATACAAATCTTCATGATGAGGCTTGAAGTATGCCTCCCGAATGTAGTGGATGACATCATACTTTTGCTGCGGAACCATCCAACGCTGCGGCACCATCATGCCATAACCATGGGTCAACGTCTGGTAAAGTCGATAGGGGTCATTCCCATTCTTGAGTTTTCCGGTCGTGAAACGAGGAGCCGTTGGCAGTGAGCCTGGACGATCTTGCGTACCATGACAATTAGCGCACACCCGGCCGTAGATTTCCTGTCCACGTTTGAAGGCTTCGTCATCGAGCGCAAGGATCATCCCTTGATGATCGATATCATTTTCGTAGTCGGGCAGAGGCGGCAATTGAGTCAATGCCTGAGGCGGCTGCAATTCATCCGCTCGCTCAACGCCCTGCTCCGCAACTTCGATTACGTAACGAGCCAAATCATAGAATTGCTCAGCTGTCCCCAATTGATTCACGAGCCCTGCGGGCATCAAGGACTGCTGAGTTATTGTCCAATCCTCAAGCGTTGACTTTTCGAGTCTTATTTCGCTTCCGTCACTCGATGCATCGCGAATCACCAGAAAATCAGGTTCATCGGCGGTAAGGATTCCATTCAGTGTTCGTCCATCTTCTGTGATGACGACCACCGTCTGGTACCCCTCACGAATCTTGAGCGACGGCTCCAAGATCGACTCCAGCAGATACTCTCGTTTTACAGCTTCGTCATACTTGGCAAGATTGGGTCCCAACAGTGATGTCTTATTGCTCGTCGCGTGGCACTTGGCGCATTGCAAATGAGCCTGGTGGAACAGAATAGCGCCTCGCGTCGCATCGCCTCGTTCCATCGTTGCCTCGACAAGCGACGACAACCCTTCGGTTTTCAGAGAATCCGAAAGCATCTCGTTCGACTGTGCACAGCCAAAATTCGGACTCAACAAACAAACAACGATGAAAGCCACAAGTGTCTGCGAACCACGAAAAATCACGCGAGAAAAGATAGTCATCAGGTAAAACAATCCAGAAGAGGATGTTGAAGGCGGGTTAAGTTGTCTAATTGATTGTTGACCATCGTCGAAAGCAACACAACCGTTTCCAGTCGAAGTCGAGCGTACACGCCCTAACTACGGGCATATTGCGACGCCGAATTTGGACGATACGAGATCTTCAATTCTGGCGTCGAGACCTTTTGTCCCGCGAGTCCTTTCAATTTCGCGGCCTGTTCGAACAACCCGGTGACAAGCACAGTTCTTTCGAGCGGAACCGTTGTCCTTCCGTGACGCATAAGCTGGACAATCTGATGAGCATGCTCAGCCGTATGAGCAAAGTTAGGTTCCGGCGCCCAATAAAAAAGCGTGGAGATTATCTGAGCTTCTGCTTGAGCATCGGAGGCTTTAGCAGCGAAAGTAAAATCGCCAACGGCCCCATCCAACATTAACAGTGTGGCTCGTGTGCCATCCAGATATTCAATACAGAGAGCGACTGGCTGTTTAACGAGTTTTGGTAACTGTCCGTTCCGTACCAGGTCTTGCGGTTTCGCGAGGGATCGACTGATGCCCTGCAGCTGATTACTTCGTGACAACGCAGCCTCGAGCAAATCCTGGGACCAACGATTGTTTTGCGCAGCCTTCCACACCTCATCGCCTTCAATCAACTGCACGGAACGTACGCCCGTCTCACCGTGCTGCCGGCGTTCCAGCATGGCCTGCATACCCTCGAGCGCATGAAATGCTCCTGTCTCAAAATCACCAAACCCCACCATCAATGCTTCATCGACGCGGGCGTCATAGGGCAGATCGACGGACGGCAGTCGCCAGGTCAGCGGCAGAGAGGAGCCCGTCAACAAGGGAATCTGCATCTTCTGTCCGTGATCAACAATTTGATTTACTGCCTCAAGGCTGTCCGCAGGTCGGCCTTCGATGAATACTGGAACAGAGCGACGATCCTGGGCAAACACCTTGGCAACCTGATCGAACAAGGTGGATTGCGAGGTGTCACAGGACCGGCGACCATTCCGCAACGGTTCTTGAGAGTTGGAGAACAGCAATGCCCCATGAACCGCAAGGCGCCTTCCACCACACCGTAGCGCTTTGGCGACGCTACGTTGCACCGAAAATCCGAATGCTTTACATCGCGACTTTGTCAGGTCCGCGTCGGACCTCTGCGCGACATAGGCTGAAGCGATTTTGAATCCCGGCGTCTGCCACTCACCCTCATGCGGATACCCTACCAGGAGACGATCGACAATCTGCTGAATTGGCGAATCAGGAACCCACTCATTTGAGATGACTGCGAGCCGCCGGCAAACGGGCTTGGCTGAATCATCAGCACGCAACATTGACGAACTAAGCGTTCCAGCCGCGGTGGCTTCCAGAAACTTTCGACGGGTAAACATCCTACGTTCTCCAGTACGTTGACTCATCAGAAGGCTGATAACTGACTCGCAAGTGCGGTGTCATGATGCGTCTTTGCCCACGGTACAAGGAGTCGACGCCTGCCTCGGTAAGGCCGGACGTCAACAAGGTCCGTTCAACAGGATAGTTTGCGACGCCCGTCTCAAAGAGCCGTTCGATGTGATGGACTTGCGGACTAAAAAAGTTTTGCAAGTCGTAGTACGGCAAGAACATCAGCGTCGAAACCGGCTTTGGCTGCGAATCAATTCGTGCGGCAAAGGTAAAATCAGTCACCAATCCGTTGCCGACAAACATGGTAGCCTTGAGTCCGTCGGCATATTGAAATCGATAGACGATTGGTTTCCAAGCAGATTTCAATTCATCAAACGTGGGAAAGCTGTGGCCCAACCCGGCTCGCATAGGCTCCATTTGGTGGCTTCGACATAGACACGCTTGAAAAAGTTCAGGATCCCAACCACCGTCCTCCCAAGAGCCTGCCTGCATTGCCTCCCAAACGGCATCACCTCGCAGCGCGTGCATGGAAACAACGCCCGTCTCACCGCCATCTCGCCGTTCGACCATTCCCTGCAGCACTTCCAAACCGTGAAAATCATAGGAATCGGGAGAGGCAAACGCGAGCGACATCGCCTCGGTCACCTTTTCATCACGGTCAAACTCTAATTCCGGGATACGTCGAGCGACCGGCAGCGAAGAACCGGCGAGAAACCCAAAGTCCAACTCGCGTGAGATATCCACCATCTCTTGGGCCCACTTCCATTTCCAGGACAAATGCTTGTCATTGAAGACAGGAACGGAACGGCCACTCTCGCGAAAGACAGAAACGATCTGCTGAAACAGCTCGTATCGAGGATAGAGTCGTTGTCCTTTTTCGTTGGTCGGATAATCGCCGTGTTCGCCGATCAACATTACACCGTCGACCGCCAGTTTTTCTCCGCCACAGGTCAGTGCTTCAGCAACGGTTGGGTAGATTTTGAGATAGTCGAATTCGCTTTCGCGATCGCGACTCAGGTCCGACTCAGGAACCTGGTCGGTGTACATCGACACGACCTTCATGTTAGGACGATGATGTTTTCCATCCCAGCCGTAACCATACAAGAAGCGGTCGACGATGTGCTGAGCATGGGAATATTTTCGATATTCCGTGACGACCGCTGCAATCTTCAATTCTCGATTCATAAATCACCTCGCGTTTGGCTGTCATATTTTAACAGGCCTGCTGAGCGCGAGGTAATGAAAATAGAGATCCAATCTCAAAGTTACGAACCGGAAAGGGAATCAGCTCGTTCCACCATCTTGACGAATTCATCCCGATATCCTTCTGAATCATCCCCTTGATTGGCTTTGGCAATTTCAGCAACTGCCCCGAAGGTAAAATTCCCCTTGTGCTCAGAATCTTTCAAGAGCATCCCGAAGGCTGCCGCGGCCGTTGCAAACCTGAAGTCCTGGGTAGCCTGACCAAAAGCATACCCCTCATCGTTGACCGGAAAAACGCTGAGCTGACTTTTCTCCGATTCGGGTTGCTTGTAGCGAATCTTAAGCGTCAGCAATTGGCCACTTTTCGCCGCCTCTGTCAGCGGCCGTTGACCTTGGAACTGCAGTGGATCGACCGTTCGGTTCGATTCCGTCGAGGCGGGCCTGGTTTGGGCATCGGCGGGGACGACCTGATAGAGAGCCGTTACCGTATGCCCTGCGCCAATCTCTCCGGCATCCTTTTTGTCGTCGTTGAAATCTTCGTTCTCAAGCTTCCGATTTTCGTAGCCAATCAATCGATAGGATGCGACCTCAGCCGGATTAAATTCGACTTGAATCTTGACGTCCTTGGCGATCGTTACCAGAGCACCTCCGACCTGCTCCACCAAAACCTTCTCGGCTTCACGGGGCGTATCGAGGTAAGCATAGTTTCCATTTCCTCGATTAGAGATCTTTTCCATCGTCGAGTCATTCAAATTGCCTCGACCAAATCCGAGAACAGAAAGGAAGACTCCACTATCTGCTTCTTTCTCGACCAGTTCCACGAGCTGGTCCTGGCTGGTCATGCCAACATTAAAGTCACCATCGGTCGCAAGAATCACACGATTGATGCCTCCTGCAATGAAATTATCGCGAGCCACCTGATAGGCCAATTGAATCCCACTGCCACCATTCGTCGATCCACCCGCTTGAAGTTCCTGAAGCTTTTGACCAATGGTTACTTTCTGATCAGCCGAGGTGGACGGCAGTACTAAGCCGCTGGCTCCGGCGTACACAACAATGGCAACACGATCGTTTTCTCCAAGTTCTTCGACAATTCGCTACATACCATGCTTCATGAGCTCAATCTTGTCGGGACTTTTCATCGACCCAGAAACGTCGAGTAAGAAGACAAGATTACTGAGAGGACGTTCCTCCGCACCAGCGACTTTACCCTTCAAGGCAACACGGACGAGCCGGTGCCCTGACTGCCAGGGACACGCTGCAACTTCAACATGGGTCGCAAACGGTTCGCCGCTTGTCGGTGGCTTGTAGTCGTAGGTGAAATAGTTGATCAACTCCTCAACTCGCACGGCTCCGGCAGGTGGCAAAACGCTGTTTTGCATGAGAAACCGTCGAGTATTGGCATAGGATGCCGTATCAACATCGATTGAAAAGGTACTGAGGGGCTCGTTGATCACCTGGAGAAACTGATTGTCAACGATGGACGCATAACGATCACCTGCCATTCCTGGGCCGTGTCCCAAAGCCGAATCCGGCCAAGCCGCCACAACCTTCGCCTGCCTCTGGCTTCCCAGCGACGCAGGTTGACTTGCCAACGGCAAATGCATTTGTTCCGTTCGAACTTCGGCATTCGCATCACTGGCGAACGGATGTTCATCACTTGGTGGCAAGGATTGAGTCCTCACAAGCGGCGAAGCCTGATTTACATGTTTGTTTTCAAGGGTCGTTTGTTGACCGCAGCCAACAATGCCACAGCACAGCAGCAGGGAAGCGAATAAGAGCGTTCTTTTCATGTTGATGACCTTTCAGAAAGGTGTATCTGAATGGAATGTCGTTTTCGATTTAGAGCTTTTGATGCGCGTCCACTGCTGAGAATTCCCAAAAACTTGCAGATGGTGCGAGAATTCTTCGAATGGCTGCAAATGCCTTGTCCGGAGCCCACCGAGATAGAAATCCGATCCTTGACGATCCATCCTGAGGAGGGGGATCCCGCAACCGGAACATGGAGGCTCGAAGTGAATTGATTTCCGGTTTAGCCGTCGAAAGTTTCACCGATGCAGAAGATGCGCAAGAAGATAGGCGCATGAAAAAAGGTAGCCGGAGACTTTCAACTGTCTTCCGGCTACCTGTTCTTCATTTCATCCACGACTCGTTGCATGTTTCGCCCGAGAGCGATTCGAACAACGGGCTGCGATTATCGACGACGTAGTCGCAACAAGCCAAGAGCTGCCAGGAAGGCGAGAACAAATGCACTTGGCTCAGGTACTGCTACGACGGCGTCCGGTCGAGGACCTGCTTCGTAGCCACCATCGATGAAGGCGGTAACGAGGTCACTACTACCGAACTGCATGTCACCATCCCAGTCACCAGCGGCCCAACCAGCTTTATCGCCAGTTTCATAGAGACCTTCGGAGAACACGAGAACGAGATCGGAACTGTTGAATTCGCCGTCCAGATTAGAATCACCGAACCAGGTACCGAGAATGTTGTGAACATAATCAGCACGTTCTTGCGGATCGGTCAGTCGACCGTCATCCAACGGAGCCAACGGGTCGATGTCGGTAATCACCGGGAATGCGATTTCGGAAAGACCAACACGGTCACCTCCAGGTGGTCGACCGAGTTCACCGGTTCCATCACCTGGATCTTCGTAGTAGTTGTCGGTCGCAATGAATTTTACATAGCGAGCCATGACTTCTTCTTCGAAGGAAAACTGCTGGCGAATGGTTGGATCGAGCTCAACATCACCAAATGTGGGATTGTACGAAATCGAAGCTCCAAAGCCGTCGTCTCCATCGGCTGCCGTGGCGAATTCGAGTTCAAACTCAAGAACGCCATTTGCGTTTCCACTGGAGTAACCCCAAACATCGATTTCATTCAGGGCAACATCTTCACCAAGATCGATAATCAACTCGGGTGGATCTTCCACTTCGAGGTAATCGGAGGGAAAACCACCAGGATCGGTTGTCACCCAGGCGCCGTCAGGACCACCACCCAAACTCGCGTAGGGCTCCGAGGCGTTGAAACCTTCCCCCGGTCCTGCAATCAAATTGGAAGCAGGCCAGAGATCACTATCGGACATGGAAGAGGTGATGTCAGCGATGTCATAAAAATCGATACCGGGCTCTGGGGTTGGTGGTTCAAATCCACCACTCGCACGAAATGCGATCTCACCAATACCAACTCGATCACCACCAGGTCCCCAACCTTCTTCACCCGTTCCATCTCCGGGATCATCGAAATAATTATCAGTCACCGTGAGTTCCACATAACGGGCATTCACGTTTTCACTGAAGTCAAAACTCTGACGTTCAACCGCCAAGTATTCGAAGAAATCCTCTTGGATAAAGGTCGGGTTGTAGCTGATGCTCGAACCGTAACCATCGGCACCGTCAGCATCGGATGCAAAACGAAGACTAAATTCACGCCATCCATTCGTATTTGTATCTTCGTAGCCCCACATGCTGATCTCGTCTAACGCGCGATCTTGGCCGAGGTCCAGGAAAATAACGGGCTCACCAACACAATCGATGTAGTCTGCTGGAAAACCACAATCATCGGTCGTCACCCAATTGTTGGCATCGCCGCCCCCAAACTTTTCGTAGGGTTCGTCAGCCTCGAATCCGACTCCAGGGCCCTGAATAAGATTGGATGCAGGCCAAAAATCACCACCAATGTCGTCAGGGTACTGAATGCTAACGGAATCGATGGGATAAAACTCGTCCTGCGCGAATGCCACCGGGACGGTGAGACAAACGACGCAGACCGACAAAACTAATTTGCGGATGTGCATTTCAAGTCCTCTGCAGAAAAACATGCGACAAGAACGTTCAAAAAAATTCAGGCAGGACTGAATCGGGCAAATGTGTTTTCGTTTATTGAAATCACACTGCGTTGGCTCTAACTCTACACTCAACATCCATTGAACTCAATGATGTCCCAATTCATTCGTGGCGACCGTCCTTAGATTGTGAGCTGATTTTCGTCCGAATCTGAAGCGAACTCGCCGAATACCTGATCGATCGAGTTAACGCTTGTTGACGATATACGAGCTTCGGAATGGTCTTTGAAAACCGACTGTGTTTCGGCCTCATTCATCAACAAAAGTTGATTGGACTGCTCGAAACTCAACGAAAAACCATGCTGGGAGTCTGCTTTCAACTGATTATTGGTGGAGGTCGGTTCGTCCGCGAGAGCAGCAGCTACAGCGGCATCGACACGACTCTTTCGAGGGGCAGCCGAAACCCCATAACTGCCGCTTTGGAATGCCAGGACGAGATCCGATGAATTGAATTCGGAATCGCAATTCCAATCCCCTTCAGCCCATGTCGAGTTTTTAGCAACCCCGTCTTCATACTCACCAATCTGGAACAAGACGACCAGATCGGTGGAATTGAATTTGCCATCGAGATTTCGATCGCCGGCGGTCGTTCCAAGCAGCTGCTCAACATAGAACATCACGTCGTCCAGGTTGGTAGCCGCATCACGATTCAAATCGTAGGCGGGATTGTTTTCCTGCATGACCTGTACGCAGAGAGCATCAATGTCATCTGGAGTGATTTGCCCATCACCGTTAATGTCGATGTTCACTAATCCCAACGATCCTGGACTTGGTTGCTGAGCGATCCAGTTTTGGGGTCCAGTACCGATTCCTGAGAAATCCTGACGGCCCAGAGCATTGCCCCCACCGTCGGCAGACTCTGGCCAGGGTTGCACGTCGTCATAAACAACCCGGTCTTCAAAATAATGAACGGTCGTGCCCTCTTCGGTCAAAGCTGCAGCCTGCAATCGAATCGACTCCTGACTATTATTCAGACTTCCGTCATAACCGCCGATAAGCGTAACGGCACTTTCAACGCCATAATTGGCAAGGAATGCAGCTCGACGTTCGGCATTTCGCGGATTGGCAGGATTGAAGCTGAGCACTGCCAAGGTCTCATTTGAGTTGAGTCGCAAACCTTCGTCGAAATCAAATTCAATACCTCCCCGAATCCGCCACTGGCTGAGATCGACGGGACTACCACTTGGATTGTGCAGCTCGATGAATTCCAAATCATTGCCATCCAAATTGGACAGAATTTGCACTGCCTCTTGGGTAGGTTCGGCAGGATTATAGTGCAGCTCAGAGATGACGACCTGAGGTGATCGGGCGGCACCATTCGCAGCGTTCAACGAGGGAGTTGAGGGCCAGAGGTATCCGACTCCATTGGGTTGACGAGAGAACGATTCTGAATTCCGGCTACCACCGAAATGAACATCATCGACAAACCCAATCGAATCACCTGACGGCGCGGAGAGCCAAACATCATCCCCATCATCTCCGTCCAAAGCAAAGGCATCGTTGGCCGCATCGGAGTTAAACAGAGCTTCGGTCACTACGACGTATCCACTTGGTGCGATCGAGGTTCCCTGAGCGATCTGATACTTTCTCAAGTTGTCCGAATCATCACTCAGGAACCAGCCACCGAGATCGACTTCAACCGCCGAGTTATTCAGAATTTCAATGGCATCATCCTGGCCATCCGTATTGCTGAGCACTTCGTTAACGACCACATCGATTGGCGCTGATCCCTCGGCACCGGGGCTCCCCCCGAACTCGAAACTGCCTCGCCACCGATAATCTTTCGATAGCTCATCGACATTCGTGTTGACGTCAATCACGACAAGTGAAGCGCCAGCACCATCGGCGGACTGAGGCCAGATCGTCGAGTCGTCATAACGGAAATCGACCACCGTATTTCCATCTGCATCATCCACCTTGATGCGTTCGCCGTTGTTGTTGAGGTTACCGACGAAATCCCCTAAGACAGCCTCGCCTGCTAAATCTGGATTCGCCTGCAAGAGGGCTTCTCGATTTCTGGCGATTACAAGACGTTGACCGGCGGCCAGGGTCGTTCCAGCAGGGATCACAAAAGGCGCCTCCGGGCCATCCGTGATTTGCACACCGGCGAGGTCGAGAGCCTGATCGGAACTGATGTTGACCAACTCGATGAATTCCGTCGAATCCGTCGCTCCGGCGGGATTGTAATGAACCTCAGCAACACGCAGGAAGTTCTGCACATCGGATGCGGAGACGGGAGTCGTATACGAATCCATCTCGGTTCCATCCCGCGCGATGAGTGTCAACGTTTCCCCAAAATTCGACAGCCTGCCATTGTAGGTGCCTTGTACAAAGAGCCTCTGTCCACCCGTGGGGCCTTCGCTGCGACTCATGAAGGCGGGAACATTGGGGCTGAGGTAGAGCGAACGACCTGCGGGGATCACCGTTCCAGCAGGGAAATTGTGCTCAACACCACCCTTAATGCGCCAACCGGACACATCTACTGCCGTATCATTCTCGTTTCGAAGTTCGATGTATTCCTGATCTTGTCCACCTGCCGGATCGTGATCAACCGCTCCGAATGAAATGGCTGGATTCCCCACCTGAGCTAATGGAATCCCCGCGGCAGCCGTGCTGCTGATCACACCATCAACGAGCTTCGGTAGCACCAACATATCGTTGCTCGTCGGGCTTGAATTGACGACTTGAATTGCGAGAACGTTACGTCCATCTCGCAGGGCATCTGCATGCTCAGAAACGAGGAAATTCTGGAACTTGAGTGCTTCGCTATTTCGATGACTTCTGGAATCCATGTCGAAGGAAATGTCGCCGCGGACACCTGCACGAGCGATTTCGGTTCCGTTGAGATAGGCGATGAATCCATCGTCGTATTTCATCTGCAACGTCATTCTTTTGATCGCGTCGGCATCTTCGACATCAAACGGAACGCGCAGATAAATCGAAGTACAAGTAGCACAGCTCTGTAACGGAATCGCTTCGGTATTAACTAACTCAGAGAAGCGAGAGCCGAATCCAAGTCCGGTCGTGCCAGTCTGCCACTCGGCGATGTTTGCCGGGTCTGCGACTTCCGTCCAGGTTTGTCCGAGGTCATTATTGGTCGGGATGAAGAACTGACCTTCGGTGAATTCAGAAACCAGGTCTTGAATCTTTCCCGTATCGCCGGGGTCAACGACATGATCGTTGTAGAGCGTGTCTCGACGACCGCGAAGATAGGAGGTAATCGTCGAGATATTTCCAGAGATATCTCCCTTCGCCGAATCTGCGATTTCTTCCGCTAACTGTTCAAGGATTCCGTTGGTGGTACCTCGCGGTTGTAACACTTCATCCATCACGGTTCTCAGCCGTCGCAAATACATCGACTGCAGCACAGGATCATTAAAGACCGCGTCATAGAGTCGGTTCCACTGCAATGCATTGTCCTTACGATGCGCCTCGTCCGCAAAGAAAGGATGCTCCAAGAATTGCCCGCCATCTCCCGTGATTCCAAATGTCCAATCCTTATCCCACGGGAAGATGGACCACTGTCCTGTTCCGTCTGTATCGCGATAAAGATAGAAGTTCTTGCGAACGTCATCGGCATCCAGCGTAATCGAACGCAAGGCAAGGTAGTTGAGCAACTGAGCCACATTAAAGAGATCAAATACCGTGGAACCTCGCGCTTCCTGCGTCGATAACTTGAGACCCTTGACGACCTCATTAATATCGTCAAGACCTTCATCCAATCGAGTTTTCTTCTCAATACCGGTGATAATATCTGAAAACACCGGATTCAAATTCGACCGTTGCACGAACTTGTACAACGCGCCATTTGGATCCAACCCATGTCGTTCCAAATAGTCTTCATCAACCTGTTCAATGAGAACACCGACGCGATCCGACGTTCCATTGTCTCGCATTAAAACAAGAAACGATTCTGACGATTCATTACCGGCCAAGGTATAGGTTTGAAATGCCATCGGCTGTCGCACATACGTTGTGTCGCCTCCTCGGGCGTTCATATTAATTTCGGCGACCCGCCCAAGCGTCTCATTGACGTACAGCGGCTGATTATCATTGAAATTAAATTTCTGAGATGCTCCATTGGTTGCGCCACCACGAGCCCGTGCAAACACGTTGTCGTAGAACTCACCCTGATAGTAAACCGAGACTCGACTACCGGACCGACTTTTTGCTCGCGAGGTTCTTTCCGCAAACCAGTGAAAGACCGAAAGATTGGTATCGATCGAGGGATCCTGGGCGATCGTCCCAAAATACTCGGGCGATCGATCGGTGCCCGTCGTATCCGTAATGCGCGGTGCTCGCATCGCGTTAGACTGATTGTCGTTCGCAGTGACGTAATAGCGAATCATTTTGCCTTCGTCGGCGATTCCCGCGGGAATCTGAGCCGAGTAGATACCGTCTTCAGCAGTTTCGTCGACACCCTGCCCATCGTCGGTCATGGTCACACGAACTTCGTCGGAGTACATCACGCGATAGGCCATTTCAACCGATGCGACATCGTTGAAGGTCTTATCTATTTTCGCCGTGACTAACAACGGTTCACTGACCAAAGGTTCGGCCGGCGAGTGCTCAACATCTGAAATCCTCGGCCCTAAATCAAACACCGATGCATTGCGGGCGCCTGGGGTCGGGGTTGTGAAGAAGCCGTAAACATCACGCTCTAGAATCGAATTGGCGTCCATTCGCACGCCGTAAGAAATATCCGTGAGTTGATCCGGATAAGCAGGCGAAAACTCTGACTTGATCGTCACGGCGTCAGGCTGAACCAGTCCCAGGTATTCACCGGACCGAGACAGCCGAAAGTTCGTATGCAGATTCCCATCTTTATCTTCGGTGTCCTTGCCCGAAGCGAAAACCGTGATGAAGCCACCGGCATCAATATTGCCCGCCGGGAAAGTCCATTTGCTTAACTCATTCTGGCTATCCGTCAGAAACCATCCGGAAAGATCGATCGACTGATCTCCGGCATTGTGGAGTTCAATCCAGTCGGGATATTCACGGTCGCCATCCCTCAGAACAGCATCGTTACTTGCGGAGAACTCGCTTATGAAAACATCGGCCGCTAGAAGAACCCGAGGTTCCAAACGCTCACCGTTACCTACGAGCCGAGTCTTCTTATGTTTCGTCGCCACGAAGTTTCTCCTGTCCTGGTCCAAACTCAGAGACCCAACTAATTGAATTTTGCAAAGGAAGTCCCGTTCCATGCCTTCGAGATCACCACCGGCAACTTGGCTCGGCAATGATCGCTACAGCACTGCCGACAGAAAACGGCGAGACCTTGAATGCATTTTGATTCTGCCAACGAAAAAGGGCAAGCCAATTGGCCTGCCCTTTTCTTTTTACTTTCACCTAGATCGACTAGCGTCGACGTCGGATGAAGGGTAAGCATCCGATCAGCAGAAGAATCGCGCTAGAGGGCTCGGGAACGACCTGGAAGGCCACTTCACCAAGACCAGCTCGGTCGCCACCAGGAACGGTTCCGCCGTCACCGTTACCGGGTGCGACGAAGAAGTTGTCGATAACTGTCAGCTCGACGTAGCGAGCAGTGATCGTGTCAAAGTCGAACGATTGACGCGAGCTGTCATCGTTGGTTCCGGTGGCTGGGTCGCCAGCCATCACGAAGGGACCTGCTGAAGCACTACCGCCAGCAGGACCTTCAGCGTCGGTGGAGAATTTCAAGCTGAATTCACTGACACCGTTGCTGTTACCACTCGAGTAACCCCAGGTGCTGATTTCGTTCAGGACGGTATCAGAACCGAGATCCAAAGTAACAACCGGCTGACCTGCGACTTCAATGTAATCGGAAGGATAACCACCAGGAGCGTCCGTTACCCACAGACCATCAGGACCACCAGCAAGTTTTTCGTAAGGTGCATCCGCGTTGAAGCCAGTCCCCGGTCCCTGAATCAGGTTGGATACGGGCCACAGGTCAGAGTCCTGTGTGGAAGAGGAAACACTGCTGATTGGGTAGAACTGGTCAGCAGCAACTGTGGATCCTGCAAGGACCGCAACCATCGCCAAAGCACAAAGTTGTCGTTTCATCGTTAAGCTCCCGAGAAATTGATTTAAGAACTGCTGACCTCGGACCAAAAAAAAACGCCAATACAAAAGCCGCTCGATGACCGCTGGGTCATGTCACGACACTTGTATTGGCGTTTTTCAGTAGCGTTTTCCGAAAATGTATTAGTCGAGGATTAGCAACTCCATTTTTTGCTGGGGCTAATTATGACACGTGTACTAAAAATAACAATTCATTTTCCATCTCGAATCGGCCAATTGGACGTACAAATATCTGAACGCCCATTCACCACGGTGAGACAGAATCTGCGCAGAATTGCACTGACAGGAATTGTTCTCTTAAGACAACAGCCGAGTCGAGCAACTAGGGCAAGGCGGGATGCTTCAACGTCATCGATCCGGTGACGCTACTCCTCACCTCGTGCTCCGAACGCTGCCCATCAGGCCACTGAACGATCAAGCGTTCCGGAATTTCAGGGAGATAAACGTACGGGGGTCGTTGCGTTAGATACCCTTCACCCGCCATGAGAACGTGGAGGGATCGCTGACCGTCATGCTCGACGGCGAGGATTTGGGCACCGACGGCTGAGGCATTACCGGGGAGCCCCTGCAAATTCACCCTGAGGGGAGCTGGTGACTCTGGCGGTCGTTGAAGAAAACAGCGAGGTGAACCATCGTTGACGGCGACAACAAGATCCTGCCAACCATCACCATTGATGTCGACAGCTGCGACTGATTTGGCATCTTCCGGGACGAGGATTCCGCTCACATCCGGCCAGACGGCTCCAAAATCGGCCGTCGTTTCGGACGTTGCCTGAGGAACGAGAAGGGCTCCCACACCCCCATTCATTCGCCCTGTTTCGCGTTGGGCGGTGTAGAAGTTCTGGGCCACGAACAAACTGGCTCCTCGCCTTCCCACGACCAGATCCTGGACACCAAATCCGGGGGCAGCTTGAGCCAAGCCGGGTAGCTTGCGCATTTCAAAATGGCCGTTACCATCATTGATTAGAGCAGCCGTCTTCAAGTTGGTCACCCGACGTTGAACCGCATCCTCGAGTCGTGCTTCAGTGTAAATATCCTGAAGCGCCGCCGAAGCAAAGCTGTGGTAGGTCTTAAATCGATCTCGCAAGACGGGCATCGCATTACTGGAACAGCTGCGTCCCCGGGTCGGCAACAAAGTAGCCGACGTTGCCTTGGCTTCAACAATGTCCGACTTACCGCTTCGGTCGAAGTCTGCAAAGAAGATCAATTGGGGATGTTCATCATCCGGATGATACTTCGTGTTATTTCCAAAATTCGTAGCGACAAAATCAATGTCACCATCCGCATCGAGATCAGTCGCCAACAGGCCGTTCCACCAGCCCGGATCTGCCGCGAGTCCGGCTGCTTCGGTTTGTTCTTCGAGATGGCCATCCCGATTCAGAAAAAGTCTCAGTGGACCATATTCGGAGGCAAGCACGAGATCGCACCAGCCATCGTTATTCACGTCACTCCAGACGGCGGAGGTCACCATTCCGGCCTCAAGCAGCGCCGGTGACCGAATTTGCGTTTGATCCTCAAAGGTTCCCCCTTGATTGATCAACAGTCGGCTGGGGGAGCTAAGCGGATATTGTCCCGGCAACACGCGGCTACCAACGACTAAATCCAAATCACCATCACGATCCACGTCGGCCGCGGCCACGGGCCCCCCACTGTCAAGCAGATCGGGCAATTGATCGCGAGCAAGCCGCCAATTCACCACACCCTCGGCGGTCCAACCGTCGTTGACGTAGAGTCGATCTCGAAGCGTTGTGCCTTCTTCAGTTCCCTCGACCCCGCCGCTCACAACAAACAGGTCAAGGTCTCCATCACTGTCACAATCCAAAAACAGGCAACCCATATCCTCGGACTCGGCGTCCGCTAAGAAAGGAGCCGTTTGCGGTGCAAGATATTGCCCGTTGTCGCTGGCCACGAGCAATTGGCCGGCCTGTCCTGCTGCTCCCCCGAGATAAAGATCCATAAGACCATCATCATTCACGTCGGCCCAGGCCATTCCTGGTCCGAGTTGAGAGAGTTTATTGGGAAGCAACGGCTGCACGGCGAAATCATCGAACAACTTCTCTTCGTGTTTGACTTCGCGAAAGGGTTCGTGAAAGGGAACAAACAAGGTTTCCTGGTCCGACACGTGAACCGTTTCCGACGCCCCGGCTTCGGAAATCGTAATCGTTTGATTTGTGGCCACATCCTTCAACGTCTGAACTTGTCCACTGGGCCAGCGAACTTCAATCTCGGGAATGACATCTTGATCTCCAAGTCCAAAATGAACTGACGGATCGTTGGACGACAAATAACCGTTATGGGGATTCACCCATCGCATCTGATCGCCGATTTTCACCACGGCGCCATATCCCTGGGAATTACTTTCTTTGCCGCGGAGCGTGATTTTCAGCCGGCGATTCGTTTCGGGACAACGATTACGGTAGACGCTCGGTGCCTTCTCGAAGTTATTGACGATTAAGTCCAAATCGCCATCGTTATCGAGGTCACCAAAGGCAGCACCAAAACTGATTCCAACGGAAGACACACCCCATGCTTTCGAGACATCTTCGAAGTGAATCTGGTCGTCTTTGCTTTGTTGATTTTGGAAGGCGAGATTTGCCTCCTCAAGGACCGGGGCCTTATACCAGGCCAGTGAATCCTTGTTGCCTGATTGTTGCAGTCGCAAATTGAAATCGCTATCGAGGTAGTCGCGTGTAAACCCGTTGGTCATGTACGCGTCTTCGAAGCCATCGTTATCCAAATCCGCAAATTTGACAGACCAGGTCCAGTCCGAGTTTGCGAGGCCAGCGGCCTGGGCAACCTCCATGAATCGATCCGTGCCGGTATTCAGGAAGAGTGCGTTGCGCATGTGTTGCCGCGGTTCCATCCAATCCAGGAACCAAGCCAATTCGTCCATGCTCCCCATCGCCATTTTTTGTCGGTAGTGGGTAGTTCCTGCCATATCCGTGGCCAGCAGATCGAGACGACCATCACGATTCAGGTCGGCAAACGCCGCGCCCATGGTAAACCAGGGGGTACTCGGTAACGCCTGACCGGTCACATCGGTGAAGGTGCCGTCGCCATTGTTGATAAAGAACTGGTCTGGATCCGTGAAATCGTTCGCCACATAGAGATCAGGGTAAGCATCACCATTGGCATCCCACCAGGTAACATCCAACCCGTGCCAATATCCGTCGAGCTGGGCTTCTTTTGTTGCATTCTGAAACTTCAACTCACCCGTTTCCACGAGCATGTTTTTGAAGAGATAGTCGGACTGTCCAGCCTTGAAGAACTTTTGCTCACCGGTTGGCAGGGTCAACACGCCAACCTGTTCCAGGAACTCAGGAGCTACCGAATAATTTCCGGGCTCTCCCAAATAACGGACGTTCACTGTTCCCTTGGGCTCGAGGCGATTTGTGGTCAGATAGCCGTCCAGATCACCATCGTTGTCATAGTCCGCCCACGCAATCTTGATGCTGGCTCCACGAAAATTCAGCCCAAGTGATTCTCCAACTTCCTGGAAGGTGCCATCACCCTGATTCAAATAAACGAGGTTTGGCTGATCATAGGCACAGACCACCAAGTCGAGTTGGTGATCGCGATTGAGGTCGACCATCGCAACGCCCGTTGTCCAATGATCGCTGGCCGAAATACCGGCCTTGGCGGTCACATTCTCAAAACGAAAGTCGCCAAGGTTGCGATATAACTGCAAACCACCATGAGGCCGCGTCAGCACGACGTCGGAAAGGCCATCCCCATCATAGTCACCCATACAGACTCCACCTCCGGTGAAGCCGGTCTTGAGCATCAGTGCCTCATACCGATCCTTGGGTTTCCACAAGTGCACAAAGTCGATCCCCAATTTGGCAGGATCAAGCGAATCCATTAACGGTGCAGAGTCATTCGCAGGCATCGAAACATTTGCTTCATCAACAGCAGTTGTGGAGGGCTGCGGTTGCTCAGACTGCTGAGAGGAGCAGCCCAACGCCAAAAAGCTGAAACAAATAAGCCCAACAGACAAAGAATGAAACAGTCTAGTCATCTTTATTTTGCGCTCTTATCTGGGACGGCGGTCAGTATAGTAGTTTAATTGACCGGAGCCAAGAAGCTGCCCGCTTCGTGCCAATTCTGTTTAATTGGTGTAACCACCTTGCTGGAAGGCAAACACCAAATCGGCACTATCGAACTCACCGTCACAATTCCAATCGCCCGTCGCCCAACTGGAATTGCCTTCGATTCCATCATCGTACTGACCGGCCGTAAAGACGCGAACCAAATCACTGGAATTGAACACTCGGTCGAGATTGGCGTCACCGTAAGTAGTGCCCAGCTGCTCGATCACCAAGAAATCGAGGTCTGCCCGATCTAATTGTCCATCGCGAGTCAAATCAAATTGCGAATCATTTTCTCGGATAGCTTTGCAAAGTCGGTCAACATCGTCAGCTGAAATCTGACCGTCACCATTCAGGTCTCCGTCAATTCGCGGTAAAAATTCTACGGCAGTGGGTCCACTCCACTCCCCATCCGCTTGGGTGCGCGCCAGGATCCGAGTTGGTTCATCGATCGTTATCGCTGTCGAGTCGACTTGAACGCCGACGAGTCGAGGTCGGATGATCATATCGGAATCAGTGCGTTTCCAATTCAAGCCTTGTATGGCTAACACGTTCCGACCTTCTTTGATTCGATTCCCCACCCAGGTAAACGGATCAAACTCATCCATCGTTACTCGATGAGTCGCAGTGGAGTTCACTCCCACGGGCACAGGCTGGCCAATACCGCCTGGAGCATTGACGCGTGCGATCTCTTCCCCATTCAAGTAAGCCACAAAGCCATCGTCGTATTGCATCTCAAGAGAGATGAACTGTAATCGAGTGAGTTGTTGTTCACTTATGTCAAACGGAATTCTGAGATAGACGGAATAGTCGACATCACCGAGATCGGTTTGAATTAAATCGGTCAAACGACCACGGCGATCATAACCGACGCCCGTCGGCCCCGAGATCCATGTCTCACCGGCTGCTCCTTCAACGAAATCAGGCTGGACCCAACTCGTCCCGATCTGTGCATCCACCGTGTCATCGGGGATGAGAATACTGGCAGGAGCCCCGACGGGTACAATGGGTACGATGATGTTTTCAATTTTCTGCGCGGTCGGAATAGGATTTCCATCGGGCGCGCGTGGGTCCGTTCCATCAAACGTCAGGAAAATGGCACCTCTTTCGGCACCCACTTTCACCTTAAAGCCCGGAGGTACCACGCCACCAGGATGACTGAATTCAGGGGCGGGTACGAAGAGCTGATCGATCGCGCTCGCACGTTCCTTGAGCCAGGAACCCATCCGATCCAAACGGCTGCGCCAATTGCGGACGCGGTCCCGCACTGCCGCATCGTCACCGATTTTCTCGTAGAAACCGTCGATCACCTGCTCGATGTTGCTATCGCTTAAAACGGTCCGACGCCATTGCTGCCAACGTTCGGTATAACGCAACGCAAATTCCGCATCTTCAAATAGCTTGCCGTACCACAAGCGATCTTTTCGCCGCATGAGCTCATTCGCCGCATCACCCGTGTAACTGCCGAGGTCCGCGTCCCAAATCGGACCAAACCGCAATTTTCCATCGCCATTTGGATCGGCGTTGTACAACCACATTGAGAGCAGTAACCCGTCGCCGTTGTGAGAGATGTCGTTCAGAATGAAGTAGTCAATGAAGTTATCGACGTCGATGTACTTCGCGTAGCCCTCAAGGGGATCGTTCCAGGCAACTNCCTCGGNTCGTTCGTAAAGAACGCTCTCCATGGTGTCGAACCAGGCGGAAATCGCATCGCGCTGTTGCGGGTTGATATCCTGTCCGGTGGGATCGTCNTAGTTAATATAGGCATTGTATTGGCGTGGAATATCATCGCCCCGACTCGAGCTATTCGAAAGATCACGTTCAGTACGAAGCCGNCCATCGGGGCCGGCGGTGTGGAAGTTCTTGGGAAGACTGCCGTCCANTGCAATGGGATCCATCCGATTAATTCCCAANAACCAACCNCCGCTTTTCCCATCCAAGCCGAATTCGTCAAAGCTNATGCGGTCCTCNGCCCGCTTNACCTTTTCGGTGATCGCATAGAGCCCGACGTAGTCATCCATGGTGACTTCGTCCCCAGNGGTATTNACAAAGGCCTCGACATAGCGAACCTCAGGAGCCCAATTCCCCATTTGATTGCTAAGTTCAAAAAGGAACGCGTTGTCAATCAACGTTTGATCGTGNTCAGGATTCGGNGCGTACAGGACCCAGTCGGAATCGGCAGCAATTCCTAGTGGAGAAATNTTGNCATCGCTGTCGTCACCATCACNCCANCTTTCGACGGAATAATTATTCTCNCGGAAGGTCGTCGAAAAGGCACCCCNTACNCGAATTCCGATTCGCGATGATAAATCAGCAGCATNGCGCAAACGAGCGTCTGAATCATCCGTGTCAAAAAGCATNAAGCTNGCAGACTGTCGCGGCAGTTGCTTGACCTTAGCATTCGTTTGATTCCAACCTCGATTGGGAATCCTNCCGGCGNNAAAATTATCGATCACCATNATCGGCAATTGAGATTTGAAGTCNGCCACCTCCGCATCGAGTTTGACGTANTTGCTTGTTGAGGTTGGCCCTAACACTCGGTCCACCTGCAAAAGGCGAGCTCGCACTTGGGTCGACTTAGAAATGGAAATGGGTTCNACATAGGGCGTCGCATCTTCTCCCGGTACCGATCCGTNCAGGNTATAGACGATTTGTCCCTCTTCCGCCGCNTTCAGTTCCAGCAGAAACGGCTCGGTAAAGCTGCCGCTAGGANTCGCCATCGTGACTTCTTGTTGCGTGACTCCGGATCTCAACTCACCATTCNCGTCGCCCGGACTCGCACTNGTAAAAAAGCCAACCTGATCAAGATTGGGCATCGCAAAACCATAGGAAACATCGCGATACTGCTTTGGAAACTCAAGCTTCTGTGCCACCGTCTGATCCGGCTTNACCAGCATNAACGTTTCACCTGAAGAAGAAAGCTTGAAGTTTGCGTGCAGCAATCCATCCTGATCAATCGCTCCCGGAAAACTCCCGGCCGAAGCGAAGACCAACAGATACTGCTCNGNCTCGACTCGAACCTCCGGNAAGCGCCAACGATTCAAAGTCTGTGGATCATCCGTCAGANACCANCCGGTCAAATCTGCGGTCTGATCGCCCGCATTGTAGATTTCAATCCAGTCCGAGGATCNTCCGTTACCATCTTCCAGNGTCTGCCGATTGCTGGCCATGATCTCGGTNATCATGGGCTGGGCGGAAAGCATCTGACGAGGTTCCAGCATCTCCAACGCGCGATGACGTTGACGANTTTGGTTNCGAGGACGGCCCNATAAGCGACGCAAATGTTGAAATGACATGGACAACATCNNGNAAAAGACCTTTGCNAACACTGCCAACGNTTCTGNCGATNTCCCCATCNAACGTTGGCTNAGGTATGTCTATCGATGACTCCGCGCTAAGCGGGCGGGNACCTTCCCTGGTNACGATCAGAATGTACCAAACACCGNTCAAACAGATCAAAAAATTCTCNGNANNACAAGAATGAAATGCAGCGTTATCCAGATCGCGCNTGCCTGATAATCACCGGAANAGATTATACACTGGAGCTTNCGTCGNGANGAAGCGAGTGCGTCCCNCANCAGTCGGCGCGACGTTCGAAAAATGAAACGCCGCNGACCACNCGCGCGGAAAAGATTCTCTCNGCCTCGATCGCCTGAAGATTAACCGAACAGTTCACGAAAACGGCCGACCGACGCCAGGAATCCNGCTTCGAAATCACCGTTGTNCGGCCGATAGACGCTNTCCANGGAGATCACNCCGTNATAGCCNTCTCNNTTGAGATCGTCGGCAAGCGGCTGCAGGTANGGAGCCATATCGCCTTCTCCAAGCTCACANAATTGCACCGTCGCTTTCGGCATATCAACAATCGCATCCTTNATATGCAAGTGGCCGATNCCNTCNACTCCCAATGCTTGATAACCGTCGGGGTGCGTCGGTTCACANGCATACAGGCTATTGGCNGGNTCCCACAGGATNTTNAGCCGATCGCTTCCNAGGTCATCAAGCAGCTTACGACCGAGGAATCCCGAGGTNATCATCGCGTTATTCCCCGTCTCAAGCACNAATTGGATTTGTTCGTCTTCCGCCAATTGAACGACGGGAGTCAGCAGCTTCAGAAGNTTNTCCCANGCNCCTTTACTGACGATCCAATGNTCNGCNCCATTGAGNCCNAAGAGNATCATCTCTCNNCGAAANCTCATGATGCGNACGCGNGGACAGTCCAAGNNCCTGGCCATCTCNATNCAGCGTTTCAGNCCGTCGAGGTGCTGATTGTAGTTCGCGTCACCTACTTCCGTCGCACCGACGAGCATNCCCGCAAAGTTATGCCTNGAAATACAGCAGACCTTNGCATTGTANGATTGCACCANNGACTGGACTTGATTGATTTCAGCATCATTCANATCACCGACTTCTTTATCGCCAATGTATTGAAGTTCGGCATATTCNAGCCCCGCNGAGGTCATCACACTCAGCGCGTGCTCCAAGTCACGACTAATNCCATCCGTAATCACACCTAGTTTCGCCATCACAGACTCCATCGGTTTTCAAAAGACGACACGGCTTTGCAGATTTGCAAGCNTGNGATTTTTTCGTGACTCAGTCCCAAGTCACNTCCGTATCGGCAATCTGTTCTAACAGCTTGACGATCGACCAATTATCTTCNTCNGGAAANACGGAGATCCCGGACTGGAACAATTGATTGGCAGCCGCAGCGGTAAACAANGGCACNCCCGTTTGNCGCCCCATATTCATGCTGATCCCNAGATCCTTNTACATGGTTCCAATGTGGCTACCGGTATCTTTGAACTGCCGATCCATAATCAGCTTGGCACAGTTTTCGAGAAGAGGACTTCGAACACCNCTCGAAGTAAANACTTCATAGAGCACNCGNCCCGGCACTCCNGCTTTGCAGCCNAACACCAGCGACTCAAAGATGGCNGTGAAGGTCGCGCCGATCAAGGCTTGCAGNGANGCCTTGACGGTTTGCCCTAAGCCGATTTCTTCACCGACATGAAAGATGTCNTTGCCAACAGCCTCCAANATATCTCGATTGTTTTCGAGCACTTCCGCCTTNGCGGCNGCCATCATCGTCAGTGTTCCNTTATCGGCTCCGCTTTTNCCACCACTGACCGGCGTATCGATCAACTCGATTCCAGTACCCTCAAGACGATCAGCAACCTCGCGCACCTCTGCCGGTTCGATCGTCGCGGAAACGATGATGGTGCTGCCTACCTTCAAGGTGGTCTTTAGTTCCTCGACGACGGCAAGTGCTTGCTCTCCGTTGAGGACCATGACAAAGACGGAAGTAGCAGCCTCTCCGACTTGGGCGATACTATCGGCGGCGGTACCACCGGCTTCGGCCAAGAGCGTCCGGCGCGACTCCCGCAAATCAAAACCCGTTAACTGAAAACCGCTACCGATCAGGTTCCGGGCAAGCCCGATCCCCATATCACCGAGGCCAATAATTCCTACATGTTTCATCGTAACTCTCTTCTTGGGTCAGGTTGATTCAGAGGTGGATAGCAGAATCTCTATCGGAGAGCTACCCCTGTCCGTGATCCACGGGCGATTCCAACCGCGGTTTTGAAAGAGTCCAGACTCGAGACGGACACTTTTCCCAGTAGGTTTTCCCAAGGAACAAATTGCTGAACCCGGTGAGAAAGCGGTTGCCCGGGCGGCTCCGAGAAGGGGAGCTGATCGAGGGAAGAATTGTTGCGGGCCGAAATGAACGAGCCCGCAACCCGCCAACGACGGAAACTCTAGCGTCCGTGTTGGCATTCAAATGATCTATCAATCGTTCACGATTGATTTAACGACGTCGCAAAGCAAGCAAGCCAAGCAAGGCAAAGGCAAGCAATCCGAGGGAAGTCGGCTCGGGTACAGCGGCAACGGCAGCACGCGGTCCTACTTCATAACCGCCACCGACAAAGGCCGCGACGAAGTCGGACGAATTGAATTCGCTATCGCCATTCCAGTCGCCCGTTGCCCAAGTCGAGTTACCAGCCGCGGCGTCTTCGTATTCACCTGCGGTGAACACGACAACGAAGTCGGTACTGTCAAACTGCCCATCCAGGTTTGCGTCACCCAGATATGTGTTCAAGCAGGCACCCTCAACATAAGCGGCGATATCTGATGCGTCGACGACACCATCTTGGTTGATATCGTAACGAGCCTCGCCTGCACCCGAACTGACGGCTGCAGAAAGCATATCGATATCAGCTACGTCGATCGTTCCATTGCCATCAAAGTCACAAGGATCGCCAGCGGTGACAAATTCGAGTTGACCCCAGTTAGCGGTGTGGAAGAGTCCGGTTCCCAATTCCGCATCACTTGGAACAGTCTCGTTCTGAGCCCAGTCGGTCCACATGATGCCTGCCCCACCAAAGCCTGGATCAGGGAAGTCGGGATCATCGACATCCCGCCAAAACAATTCGAACCCCATGTTGTGATCGGGCTCAAAGCCGTCCACTAAGCCAAAGGGAACAACCCATTCAATGGCATAGCCAGTAAACGTCGTACCGGGATCAGCAAGGACTTCGGGATTCCGTGCACCGGCTGCACCTAGATCCGAAAATTCTTGGGCCGCGATATCAGCGCCACCCACGGAACTCAGATCCAAGTCGTTACGAATGTCAAGGTAGCCTTCTTTAATGATGTCTGTATTGCCACCACGCTCAAGATGCTGTTCCGCGCCATTTTCAAACTCTTCGTTCAAACCGACGGTGAGCTGGAAGTCATCAGCGTTGGACGTCACGCCGAAATCTTCGGCGTCAAAATCAGTGTCGAAGTTCGGGAAATTCGCTTCATCAGCTGGGTCTGTACTGTCGCCCTTGGCGTCGATGAAGATTTCCAAACCATCATTCAAGAAGTTTGAAAGACCACCAGGATCGCGCGTACCATTCGGTTCGTCGTCAATAAAAACCGCCAGGCCATAAAGAAAATTGGCGTCGTAGCCAAAGTAAACGCTTGATCCAAATTCAGAAGGCGATTCTGGGTCAAAGTCGTCGGTAAATGTACCGTTAAATCCAGCAACTCGGTCGATCTCCCACACAAGGTGATCCCCATAGGCATCGGTCGAATCCTGATCCAACGCGTCAGGATACAAAGGTTGTCGTGCAACCGTCGTATAAGAATTGAGATTCCAATCGTCGAACTTGCCATCAATTGTCACCGATCCCGATTCAATAGGTCGTACCTGAACGGTACCTTTTGGGCCGGCAAACAAGGGAGCTGTCACCAAAGACAGAATAGCACAGCTTACAAATAAAGCGTTTCGCTTCATTGACTCACCTCCTAGATAACTATTTTTCCTGGGGAGTAGATCATGCTGGATCGTTGATAAACAGAACAGAATCCGGAAGCAACAAAATTCCTCAAAATTGGATGGATAAGACATCAAAAAGTCGCAAAAAGCACAGACCTTTAACGCACTCAACTCCGCTTCAGACGGCCCCAAAAATGCTAAGACCCCCACAAAAAAGGGAGGGCGTCTCGCATGAGCCCCCCTCCAACATTGTTACGCAAGTGTTTGGAAAAGAGTTCCGATTTCCATCGCGGTTGAGGCTTCAATTTGTCAGACGAAATATCGCTAGCTCATCGACGTTTGACCACCTTCGCAAACCCAGGCTTCGGGACAAATATACCGAGATCCAACTCGCTGGATTTGATCTCAGCGAGCGGTTCGATGATTGTTTCTATCATATGATCCCCCCGCAGGAACTAAGTGCCCCGATGAAATCCATTGTGCTAATCCAATCATTCATGTTGGTCTTTGCCGTGGCAACGGCAACATACGGTCAGGCCCCAACACGGCCGACGATGACAATATGATCGCCGCTTCGATCATATCCTACGTCTCCGCCTTTAATGATCGCGACGCCAAAGCAATTGCCGAACATTGGTCACCGGAAGGCGTCTACACAAATCCAGTAACGGATGAAGACATCGCCGGCCAGGAAGCGATTGGAAAAGAATTTTAAGAATTGTTTGAACAGATCGGTGACGCGAAAATCGATGTCTCTGTTGAATCGGTGCAATTTATTTCACCCAACGTTGCACTCAAACAGGGTTACGCCAAAGTTCTCAGCGCCGACAATCCTCCTCGAGAAATAACTTACAACATTGTGCATGTTAAACGTGATGGCAAATGGTTGATGATTCGCATGGAGGATCCGAATTCATAAAGCAATTTTGAATTCAAGTCAGAAAAATCGCCGCTCCCACACCCAGCAGGCCAATCAATACGTGGGAACGGCGACAAAACTCTCACGATAAGCTCCTGACTGAGCTTATCTTTTTTTGGGGATTTCAGAAATCTGCGCGTTGCCTCCCCTCAAAGAGAGTCAACCAAAGTTAGGGAACGGCGTCACGCGGATTTGATTTGAAATCTCATTGACACGATCGTACGACAGGTACGGGATGCACCGTCCCCAACTCAGGGTTGGCCGATCAAAATCCGAGGACGGCGCAACTCGTACCTGACGTCAAACCATCAAGTTAACAACGGCTTAAAGATTTGTTTTTGGATTTTGTTTCCGGGAATCCGGATCGTCGATGAGTCTCAAGCCATAAGCTTCAATTAAACAAGGTCGTCGAGAGCACCATGAAATAAGATGGGATCATGGGAAACACGACAACGACCTATTCTTCACACATCCTCGCAGGTACGGCGATCCGTGCAAGCAATTCGCACATTCTCCATCGTGGACGGATTCGCGGCCTCCTCGATGACGGCCCAATACGAGGTATCTTGATTTAATCGATTGAATTCATCGACAAATTCTTGTCGTGGATCATCGAACGACTCAACGTCGATCACTTGATCCTGCTGCATTATCAGCACGCGAAGTGACGTCATGGTTAACTTCTCCACCTTGGTGCCCCCTGTTTCTTGAATAAAGCTGGACAACCTTATTTGCTCACCAAACCTTCGAGAGGCATTGAACAACCATCCGTGAGAAATCTAACTACGTTCCGAGAAGATTCAAGGTTCAAGAAATGCTCGTGTATTCAATCTCTTGTGAAGTCACTTTCGGGGAAATATAACGTGATGTTAAAGTTATTCCGGTTTGGGCATCTGCGTCGTCTCGTACCTCAAATGCGGACATCAATTGTTGAACTTTGACATGGTATTTAGGTGACCTGCGTCAAGGACAATGCGATTCAAATACAAACCCACTGGTTTAAGGACGGCTTCTTATGTTTCGTGCCATCTTCGCAATTGTGATCGTGACAAGCTGGACAGTTTCGGCGTTCGCTGAACCCGATTGGAATCAATGGCGCGGACCTCAACGTAATGGCAAGTCGACGGAAACCGGTTTATCCCACGATTGGACGGTTGCCGAACCGGAACTTATCTGGCAATCGAAAGGTCTGGGTAAAGGTTATTCGAGCATTGCGATTTCAGACGGTCGAATTTTCACACTCGGATTCCTTGATGACAAAGAACACCTCATCGGCCTCAGCCTGGAGAATGGTGCCCGCCTGTGGACAGTGCCCTTCGGTGACGGAGATCATTCCAACGGAACGCCGACAGTCGATGAGGATCGTGTATACGCGGTGGGACTCAACGGCGATCTTATTTGCGCGGACGTAATCACGGGTCGTGAAATCTGGAGAAAGAGTTTTTCAGAAGATTATGGTGGCAAGATGATGTCGGGTTGGGGCTACAGCGAGTCCCCGCTCATCGATGGCGACCATTTAATTTGCACGCCCGGAGCGGCTGACGCGGTCATCGTCGCACTCGACAAGCATACCGGCGAGACCCTCTGGAAATCGAAAGCCCCTGCTGAACCTGGACCGAAAGGTAAGGATGGAGCGGGATATTCATCGATTGTGATTTCGAATGCGTGTGGAGAAAAGCAATATATCCAACTCACAGGGCGGGGTATCATTGGCGTTCGCGCCAGCGACGGTGAGCTATTGTGGCATTACAACACGATCGCAAACGATGTTGCCAATATCCCAACACCCGTAATTTGGGATGATTTCGTATTTTGTTCGACCGGTTATGGCACCGGTGCCGCCCTGCTAAAAATTCAACGTGAGGGCGATGCACTGAGCGCTGAAGAAGTCTATTTCCTCGACGCGAATGTCTTCCAAAACCATCACGGCGGCATGATCCGAGTGGGTGATCATCTCTACGCAGGTCACAAGCACAATCAGGGATTTCCGATTTGCCTGGAGCTGACCACGGGCAATGTGGTTTGGGGAGGAAACAAGCGAGGTCCCGGAACAGGATCTGCTGCGATTGTATTCGCGGACGAACATTTAATTTTTCGCTACCAGAATGGCGTAGTTGCGCTGATTGAAGCCACCCCTACCGAATACAAGCTCAAGGGCGAATTCGCGCCGGCTTTCCAAGACGGCAACAGCTGGGCTCATCCAGTCGTCTATCAAGGCAAGCTGTACTTGCGTGAACAAGATTCACTCATGTGCTACGACATCGCCGAAACACCATAACGACGAAGACCGTCGTCGTCCTATGTTGGTCGCGTGCCTGGAACCGACGAGAGATCTGGCTTGGTTCACAGGTATCCGCTCCCGAGAGATCACGGCGATTCTCCAATCTCCCAGCCAAGGTGGAATCCCGCCTATCGGTCGCTTCTCGCAGCGTTGAAATTGCGATAGGTGGCCGGCCCCATCTCATTTAAACTGCATGTCTCGAGATCAGAAATCTTGGATCAAGAAGCCCACGGCCTTCATTGCTGCGGATCGCGCTGATGGCCCCAAGATTTTTTTACGATCCAACAGAATCAACGAACCAATGGATAGAAAATCCTTTTCAATCGCCGTCGACGCGTCCGAATTGATATCCACCTGAGAAAAAGCGGAGCTTTGCAATGCGTTGGATTTATTTCTTGATCACCCTTCTAGCAGTGAGCGGTCTATTGGAAATAGAGCCGAGCTGGGGTCAGGCGGCTTCGAGCGACGACAAGCCAGCGGCGGAAATGAAAATCGAGGACGCGACTCATCAACTTGGCAAAACTGCGGGCGACGCAATCGAAGCGGTCAAGTCGGGCAACTTCAGTACAGCTGCGGAGTTAGGTCGCAGCCTCATGAAGAGCTATGCGGTACCGGCAATAACGGCCCTTGTTGTGCTCATTGTGGCGTACTTCCTGGCCGCGTTCGTTTCCAGGATTTGTAGTGCTCCGATCCGCAAACGAGTGGACGAGACGTTGGGACGATTCGTCGGAAGAGTTGTCTTTTACCTAATCATTGTTTCGGCTTTCCTGGGAGTCCTTCAGTATTTCGGCATTGGCGTCACAAGTTTCGCGGCAGTCATTGGAGCTGCTGGCTTTGCCATCGGTCTCGCTTTCCAGGGAACGCTCTCAAATTTTTCCGCAGGAGTAATGTTGCTCGTCTTTCGCCCGTTCAAGGTGGGTGACGTCATCACAGCAGCAGGCATCACGGCCAAGGTGAATGAAATTGATCTATTCGCCACGACTTTTAACACGCCTGACAATCGGCGAATTATTGTGCCCAACAGCATGATCTCTGGAGGCATCATCGAGAACGTATCCCATCATGAGGAACGCCGTATCGACGTTACGGTTGGAGTTGATTACTCGGCCGATATCGATACGACTCGCGCGAACTTGCTCGCTGCAGCTCAAACCTTGAAGGGCATCATCGAAGGTGAAGGGCACGGAATCCAAATTTGTCTAACAGAGTTGGCGGATTCGTCGGTCAATTGGGTAATTCGCGTATGGGTACCCTCGGCCGACTATGCGTCTTTACGAGAGGAACTTTTGAGGGCCGTCAAACTTCAACTCGATGACGCCGGAATCGGAATTCCGTTTCCTCAAATGGACGTTCACATCCAGAATCAGTAGGCTGGCGAGATCAGAGAGTGGCTCACGAATCCGCGTCACCCACGGTACGATATTCGGCTTGTACCTGAACATAATGGTCAGCAGCGTGCCGGATCTGTTCTCGGTGGGCTTTACTCGTTTCGGCGACCACTTTACCAGGAACGCCCATCACGACGGAATTCGGGGGGACTTGCTGTCCCTCCGTCACTAAAGCTCCAGCAGCAATCACACTTCCGCTGCCAATCTGAGCTCCATTGAGAACCACGGCACGAATCCCGATCAGAACGTTGTCTTTGACGGTGGCGCCATGCACAACGGCTGCATGGCCAACCGTCACGTCTCGCCCGATCTGACATGGAAATCCAGGATCGGCGTGCAGGACAGCGGTGTCCTGAATATTCGAGCCATCGCCCACACGAATCGAAGTGGTATCTCCACGCAGAACAGCATTGAACCAGACACTGGTGTTAGGACCGAGAGTCACATCACCGACCACAATCGCCCCGGGAGCGATAAACACGCTCGGGTCGACAAGTTCGGGTCTGAACCTGGTTTGTAAATCCGCCACAGCGATTCCTTTCGATGCTTTCGGTAACTTGAAGCTTATGGATCGAGAACGGCATCCGCACTGAACCGAACGAACATCCAGTTCGGGTGCAGACCGGCATTCTCATTCTTGACCGCTTCCTCATAAACGGACTCAACGATATCTCGATCGATGGATGCATGTCCAGCGTTCAGCTGAAGCGTTCGCATCGCTCGCAGTTTTACATCGACGTCACGACCTTGAATAGCCTCCCGTAAAATCTCGGAGGCTTCGGCGGAACGACCTCGCGACAAGATTGCGGCGGCAGCTTCGATTCGGACGGATGGCGCCGGATCCTTGAGATCACGCCGCCACTGTTGACTTAATTCTGACGTCACCTTTTCCGCATTACGTTGTGACAATACTCGCCAGAACCTAACGGGTGCATCGGCTGCTGCGACTGGTTCCGCTGCCACAAATCCAACTGTCCCGGCAACCTTTAGAATCTGCTCGAGCGGATATCGCGTTTCATCCCTTGCTAAATCCCAAGGGGTATCTGCATGGAGACGACGCCACGTCTCGGATTCAGGCAAAAACCCCAGGTCACGCGTCTCTAACTGCCACGCCCGCAAAGCATCTCGCATCTGTTCGAGTAATGCCCGGTATTCCGCATCGTCCGCCAGGTTATTGAGTTGATTTGGATCCCGCTGGCAGTCGTAAAGTTCTTCACGAGTTCGCGTCGCTGCAGCGTAGCTCATTTGCGTCGCATTCAAGCGGCCTGCATCCCGCAACTCAGCAAGCTCCTGTCGTAATACAGATTGGTCGGAATACCATTCCGGAGGCATCCAGGAAAAGTGCGGCATGTAATTTCGAATATAGAGATATCGTTGATTACGAACCGATCGCGACAGATCATCAACCTCATCAACTCGATCCCGAGCCCCGTAAACATAAGGTCGACGAGACGTTCGTTCACCCAGAAACGGCATTCCTTGCATCGCTGCAGGAATTTCCAATCCGGCAACTCGCAGGACGGTGGGAGCGAAATCAACAAAGGAGACCAGGTCATGAGAAACAGCACCTGGCTCGATACCGTATTCCGCCTGTAGCCCGGCCGGCATGCGAATCATAAGTGGCACATGCATGCCACTATCATGGAGCAGCCGTTTCCCTCGTGGCATTCCCATCCCGTGATCAGAAAAGAAGAAAACGATCGTATTGTCGACCAAACCGTCTTCTTCAAGCTGTGCCAGGATTTCGGCAACCTGCTGGTCCATTCTCGTAATGCAATCGTAATACCGAGCCATACCACGTCGAGTTTCCGGTGTGTCCGGATAGAAAGGAGGCAACGGTACCCGCTGAGGATCATGCCGCTGATCCGCCGTCAACTTGGATCCAATCTCCGACTCGAATTGCTCATGCGACCAGACACTGGTTCTCGATTGGTGTGTGGTCATCAGATTAAAGACCGAGAAGAACGGTTGATCTCCGGCGCGCTGCCTCCAATGCGCCTGGTTTCCATTCTGGTCCCAGGCAGCACGGATTAGCTCCGCTTCTCCTCGCACGTTGTAATCCGTCTTCACGTTATTCGTCGTGAAATAACCTGCACGACGCAAGAGAGCAGGAAACGGCTCACACCAGGCTGGCAGCGGAAAGTGTGATCGTAAACGTTGCGTCCCCAGTGATGTCGCATACATGCCTGTGATCAGGCAACACCGTGCTGGCGAACACACCGGCGCGGTCGCAAAGGCATTCGTATACCTCAAAGATTGGGATGCCAATCGATCGAGATGCGGCGTCGAAGCAAAACGATCTCCGTAACAGCCCAGATCAGGGCTCATATCCTCAACCGAAATCCACACGATGTTGGGATGCCGTTCTTCCGCTCGTAGCGATCCGCTCCAAAAGCACGCCAACAAGAGAAAAATTAATACGAATCGTGTCATCGTGATGTCCCGATAGCTGACCTTGTTAAAATAAAATTCCATGGGTTCCTTTTTCCCGTATCTTTATGAGAAGCCAAGATACAGTGCAACGCAAGAAACCATCGGAGAAATTCGTAGCCGCCGAAGATTCATTCATGACGAGGCCTCAAAGGCCTCCTGAGATCTCAACGATGAAACGATTCATCATTTTGCTTTATGGAATGGGTTGCTACGCAATTTCAGTGCTCACACTTTTGTATGCAATCGGATTCCTGACAAACCAATTTGTCCCAAAGTCCATCGACGCTCCAGTCACGAAAGCTCCTGCCGAAGCGTTCTTCATCAATCTAGGTTTATTGTCGTTATTCGCTGTGCAGCACAGCGTGATGGCCCGCCCTTTCTTCAAGTTGTGGTGTCTTCAATGGATACCCGCGGCTGCAGAAAGGAGCAGCTATGTGTTGTTGTCCAGCGGAGCATTGCTGCTTCTCTTCCAAACCTGGCAACCGATAGGTGGAATCATCTGGCAAATCGACAGTCTGTTCGGTCAAATCTCCCTTTGGACTCTCAACGCGTTGGGCTGGATTACGATCGTTATCACTACCGTTCTGATTCATCATGCAGAGATGTTTGGCCTGCGACAGGCTTGGCTTTTCTGGCAGGCGAAACCCCACACCGCGTTACATTTTACCACTCCCGGTTTCTATCAATGGGTCCGTCATCCGCTGTACGTCGGCTGGCTGTTGGTTTTCTGGGCAGCACCCACCATGACGGCATCCCGACTGATGTTTGCCTCGTTATTGACCGTCTACATCCTCGCTGCCATCCGATGGGAAGAAAAAGATCTCGTGGACGTTCATGGGGCCTCCTATGAACAATATCAACGTCGAGTTCCGATGCTGCTCCCAGGCCGGCGAAAATCCGACCTTTGGTGACACCGCCGGTGTCGATCGGCAGGTGAGCTTCTTGAGCGAAACACGAATCATGCATTTTTTCCTTACCTGGCAGGCGTCGCACTTCGGCAAATCGAGCAGTCTGGAAGTAGGAAACTGTCTCGTTTGATTGACATCCAGTCGTCGGGGGAGAGGAGCCGGGACCGAACAATCGGCAGAGAGGCTACCAACGACGATCGAGCCGTCTTCTCCCCAGAAAGGTGTGCCGGGAAAATGATGTCGAATTTTTGATCCGCACTTATAATGAACGCTCACTGTTTCGCCAGCTTTTCGGACTCTGGATTCCCACGATCAATACGGTACCGCATGTTTAGAAATCGGAATGCACGCCGCGGCAGCCAGCGCCGCGTATCCGCTCTTGTTGTTGAAAGTCTCGAGTCGCGAACGCTCTTGCACGGTGGCACCTTCGACGGTGTATTTGCCGAGGGAGAGGGCGACATGGTTCCGGACTTTGCATTGATTGACGTCAATGAATCTTCCGAGCGTTATGACCAGATGGTGTCACCTCGAGACTATCTTGGGCAAGTCAGCGGTTGGTATCTCGGGAACGCTCAGTGAGGTTACTGCCGTAGCCAGTTTGGCTACTTGAATGACATGCAGGACGAGTTGGATGCTGATTATGGCGATCTCAACATTGAGATTCTCGGCATCAACGGCTTAAACAATCACTTGGGCAATGGATTGGCAACTGCCACTGTGGACATCCCTTGGTTGCAGGATGTCGATTCAGACAACGACGGCCAGTCTGACGTTTGGGGAAATCTTCTTGCTTATGACTGGCGAGACGTCGTCATCCTGGGCAGCGAAAACGAAGTGGTGTCCGTCTACAACCTGACTCAGAATGGCTTGGAGGACTCCGAAAACTACGAAGAACTGAAGAACATCTTCATCTCGGCAGCAGATACCGAGGAACCACTCAATCCGTGGCACAATTACGACCAACCACTCGACGTGAATGACGACTCCTTCATTTCGCCCATTGATGCTTTGTTTGTGCTGAACGAACTCAACACCGTGGGTCCTCACGAATTGGACCCCACGCAAATGCCAACGCATTATCTGGATTCGAATAACGACGGTTTTGTTTCGCCGATCGACGCGTTGCTGGTGATCAATCATCTCAATCTCGAGAGCCAGGAAGACAATTCCGTCGCGGCGATTCCACTCCCATTCCAGCTCGAAGAAGACCGATCCACGCAGGAATCGAAGGTTGGCTTATCTCCAGCACTCGTGGATGATGTGCTCTCTGATGAGGTTGAAAACGGGCCGATTGCTTTAGATCTGGTCGCGGAGACCGAGCGAGCTGAGTCTCGGGATTTGATCTTGTTGGTTTCGACGGACTCGGTTTCGACGGACTCGACCGAAGATTTGCTCAACAGCATCTAATCGCACGATCTATGATCGGGCCGTTGTTGTCGAGCTATTCGGGTTGTCGAATTCTGATTAATCTTGGGAGCTGTTGATCTCGGAGAGCTTTGCTTGCAATTGTTGCTTCAGGCTTTGTACGGTCTCTTGATGCTCACCGGTAGCGGCCAGATTCGTAAACTGCTTTGGATCTTGCAGCATGTCGTAGAGTTCCTGCGTCCCGTCCCGATACTCGATGTAGGCCCATCGGTTTGTCCGTAGCAAGTGGCCTTTGCCGTGCATGCAGTAGGCCTCAGTTCGAACAACTTGATTTGGATCATCAAAAAGTGGGGCGAGGCTCACTCCCTGACAATGCTCAGGCACGGTCAACTCACAGAGTTCTGACAGCGTCGGGAAGAGGTCGATCTGCTCGCTGAGACTTTCGGTCACAGCAGGATTCTTTCCAGGCACAGAAATGACCAAAGGGATCCTTACCGATTCCTCATGAAGACTCATCTTCTGCCAAAAATCATGCTCACCGAGGTGGTATCCGTGATCGGAGGTAAAGACGACGATGGTGTTTTTTCGCAAGTCAAGCTCGTCGAGTGCATCAAGGATCCGACCCACCTGATAATCCATGTAGGCGACAGAGGCATAGTAGGCAGCGAGCACCTCCTGCTGCTTGGCGGAATTACCAGCGAAACCGATGCGTTGGGAATTGTGGGAGATTCCCGCTTTGGGGATGTCACTCCAATCGTCAGACCATCGGGCGGGTAATTTCATCTCTGCGGGCGGATAGGGCGCGTAGAATTCCGCCGGTGCGACCAGCGGGACGTGAGGACGAACAAACCCAACGGCGAGGAAAAAGGGTTTATCTTTTAGCTCTCCCAGAATTTCGATCGCCTTTTCAGCGGCCTGATCATCGGCTTGCTCAGCACCGTTTGTATTTCCCTTGACGACATAAAAGGCGGTGCCAAAACCTAGTCCATAGTGTTTTTCCGGATCTCGACTCAGGCGTTCATGACTCAAATGAGCATGTTGGCCCTGCGACATCCACTCCGGTGCCTGGCAGTTGAATCGTTCAGTCCACGAGGCATGATGGTCGGGCCCATCGACTCCCGCCGTAATGTCACCGGGCACCCGCATATGATAGATCTTGCTAACGCGTGCGGTGTAATAATCGCGGTTCTTAAAATGCTGACTGAAAGAAGGTCGATCGCCGAGATTATTGGTGAATTGACGAGACGATCCGTTGCCGACCACGCCGATTGCCTGGGGATACATGCCGGACATCAAGGCAGCCCGTGAGGGACCGCAGACGGGGAACTGACTATAGGCTCGCTCGAATCGCAGCCCCTGTTCTGCCAGACGATCGATCGCAGGCGTTCGACATTGTGAATTCCCATAACAGGCCAACGCCTCGGCAGACAGATCATCGGCGATGATGAAGACGACGTTCGTAGCAGCCGGCGCGAAATCAGCGCCGACTAAACCGACGACGAGCATGGCCGCCGCGACAAGCGACCATGGAAGAGAGTGTTTCGCCATGAAAGGGTCCCAATCAGGTGAGGTCGTTTTCGTTATCCGCCCACTCTAATCCGCACTGCCTCAAATGTCGAGAACCGAGTCTTCGTCGAGGATCAGGAGCGTCTTAGAGTCTTCGGACGGCGAGGTCTCAGCCAACTCATCAAAAACTCGATCAATGGCAACTTGATCGTGAAGTTCGATCGGCCCCTGCATTTCCAGCTGACCGTCGGCAGTGCGAGCGACGTGGACGGTCGCTTCACGATGATCGGTTGTGGGTGCCAGTGCAGCACCAACGAGTTCGAGCTGCAAGCCTGAGCGAGCCGCGACGACCTCGTAGAGTCCCAACTGGAACACGTAAACCAGATCCGACGAATCGAAATCGCCATCCTGATTCCAATCGCCTTCTTCGAAGGTTGAATTGCCGGCGATGCCGTCTTCATATTCACCAGACTGGAACGCAACAACGAGGTCGGAGGAATCAAAGTTACCATCACCATTAGAGTCACCCGGCAAACGGTCGATTCCACCAGCGCCGGGCGTTCCGCCGATCACGGGGCTTGCTTTCCAGCCTGCAGCCGTCGACCAGCGGGCAAGATCCGTCGCATTAACGTCGACGGATTCTAAGGTGGCTCCCAGTCCGTCCGTGGATGCATGCCATTCATCGTCATAGGTGAATTGTTGGATGACACTACCAAAGGCCGAAACCGTAATCTGTTCCGAATTATTACTCAACCGTCCATTCCATTGACCTGCCACTGGAAGGTCGCTTCCGTAACGGGAATTGAAGGCCTCCAAATCTTCTACCACCAAGACGCGCTGACCGGGTTCAAGGACGGTTATGGTCCCCTCGGCAAAGCTGAATCCAACACCCTGCTCACCTTGTTCTGTGTCCACACGATCCAAGGCAGCAGCTGAGAGGTCGATCGACTCAGCTCCAATATTTATCAGTTCGATGAATTCGAAGTCAGAATTACTTTCAAAGCCATTAGCCAATTCAGCAGCGGTTGGGGCAGCCGGATTGTAATTGACTTCGCTCACTCGCAGAGATTCCGCCAATTCGGTTGAAACAGCCGCGTTGGCTACGAACTGAACGGGTGCGGACCAGTGTCCCCAGTGATCATCGTTGTCCATCATCCGGACGCGAACTCGATAGGTTTTCCCAGGCTCGACCAGATGCGAAGGAATCGTGATCGCATCGTCGAAGGTCTCCAATTCGCCACTTTCCCAAAGCGAATTGATTTCATAGAGCCGCGGTTCGGTTCGACTGTATCGATCGAAACCTGGCGCCGATGGATCCGTCACCTCAGCAATCCGCCATTCCATGCGAGCAAACTCGGCACCGATAGGACTATCGAAGGCAGTTGTTTGGAAGGTCAAATCACTCAGCGGAAATCCTTCCGGCCCAACATAGGATGCCGTCGGGGTTTTCGGAACATTATCTTCGTTGGTCAAAATCCTGCGTGTGATCCAACTGTTACGCTCGTCCACATAATCCTTCAGAATTTTGATCATGCCGGCATAATCTTTGGTACTCGCTTGAGCGTAGAACTTCCAGCGTGACGCATTCTTGCTGCTATTCGAGTAGCGAGAATTGACTGCGTTGACGGGATTGTAGTCCCACATCGCCCGATCCGCATCAACAAACGAGACTTCACCCGGCTGATAGACAAAGGAAGCCATCTCATCAATGAGCATTCCCGTTTGCTCCTGGTTGTAGAGCAAATCCAGAATCTCACGCGACCGATTCTGGTAGTAGCGATTCAGCCGATTACGTGAATCCATATTCGCCTGGTTGACATATTCATTGAAGTCATCATTCTTGGCGACCCTGGTGTTGAATTCGTGGTTTTCATTGCCATACATATTGTTGGCCCACGTCAAATCGAGATCCCAGGGATGAATTTCCCAGAGACCGGTTTCCGGGTTGTTGTAATAGAAGAAGTTTTTACCGAAGGCGGTGTCGTAATGATGAATCGCGTGCGATATCGCCTGGTAGCCGTAGTACTTTTCGAGATTGAGGTTTTCCTGCCACCACTGGACGTCCGGTCTTGAGTTCCCACGGAATGAACGAATGAAGGAGCGAGCATCAGAGCGATCATCAACCTGATAGGGTCCTTGGTTGGTTACCGACTCAGGGTTATTTCCTTCGATCTTATAGAAGTTGCCATCCGGCAATCCGTGTTCGTCCAGGAAGTTTCCATCCGGTTGTTCAATGGCCAGATAAAGACCTTGGAAATCACCCTTATATTGATCCGCTCCGTTCTCGTTTTCGCTTTCGACAATCCGGAAATGAACGTAATTCGTATTGGGACTTTCGGTTCCCGCAAGGTTATAGAGCTTGAAACCAACCGACTCGAATAATCCTTGTTCACCGCGATGGCGGAAATCGCCCTGTTGGATGACGGAGGAGAAATTGATTTTGTCCCACAGCTCCGAATATTCATTGCCGTAGTTATCACGGGCCTGGAAACGGTGACCTCGATTGAAGTCGAATTTCCACATATTCTTGCCCATCGCATAACGCCAAACGCCACCGCGTGCACGATAGTTGATGTGATCGTAAACGACTCCGTCATAAACCATGGTGCCTTCCCACAGATAATCACTTCCGCCGTATCCACCTCGGCGGGTCGAATCGGGAATATATTGCGAATCGATGTGGGACTGGCGAGTCGTGATCAGCTGATAGACAGGAATACTGTTGAGCACATCGCCGGTGTACGTCACTTCAGGCTTTGAGCCGGGCCGATCGGATGCGGTCCAATCCGGAACGCCGTCATAGACGAAGTAAGCGAAGTTCGGCTGTAGATCATCTTCATAGGGTGCACGAATGGCCGCACCTTTCGTATCGGTCGCCGTTAGACGATAACGGACCAGCCGTCGATGCGATTGCAATTCTGCGGGCATGACTGCGGTGTAAACGCCGTCGAACCCTTCAACGTCGCCGTTTTGGCCATCATCTCTCATCTCGACGGATGTCCAGCTCGTCTTATAACGATTGTCCGACAGACCAATGTAATCTCCCGGATTCACCAACTGGTATTCGAGCATGACGGACAGCACTCCGTCTGGGTCGGTGACTCG
>PBNZ01000036.1 GCA_002723275.1 Planctomycetaceae bacterium | reverse complement strand
GCCTTTCAGCTCAGCATCGATCTCGTCCAGCTCACGCGGTGGCTTGAACACATAGAAGTGTCGGTTGAACGGGATCTCATAGCCGATCTTNGTCTTGTCTTCGTCGATCCANGCATCTGGNACGTGCGGTANCACCTCTCGCTGGAAGTACTCTTCCACATCNTCGCTGAGCGGCACCTCTTCGGTNTCACGTAGCTTNCTATCCGCTTTCNGCTGGCCCTTCTTCTTGCCTCGNGTCTCTTTGACAACATTGCCCTCTTCATCCAGCACGGGNCGTTCTACGGTGATCGTGCGGTAGCCAAAATCGTCGTTNCTGAAGATGCGGCTGATGGGCACCTCGTGGCCTTCCTCGTCAGTGGTGCTCATNTCCTGAGCCTCACCAAANAGCCGAGTGATCTCCGCAATATGCTCGTCGCTNAGCTCCTTCCGTTTGCTGCCGAGACTCTTTCGCATCTTCTGCCACATCTCGCTAGCGTCGATCAGCTGCACCTTGCCCTTACGATGGTCCGGCTTGCGATTCGAGACNATCCAAACGTAGGTGCTGATGCCCGTGTTGTAGAACATATCGGTGGGCAGCCCGATGATCGCTTCCAATAAATCGTTCTCCAGCACGTAGCGGCGAATCTCGCTCTCTCCGCTGCCGGCGTTCCCGGTAAACAGGGGCGATCCATTCAGGACAATCCCAAAGCGACTCCCGCCGTCCTTGGTGGGACGCATCTTCGAGATCAGGTGCATCAGGAACAGCAGCGAACCATCACTGACTCGAGGTAACCCCGGGCCAAAGCGGCCATCAAAGCCCTCTTGCTCGTGCTCNTTGGTGATCTCCTTCTTGATCTTCTTCCATTCCACCCCGAACGGAGGATTAGAGAGCATGTAGTCAAACTGCTTGGCAGGCAGACCATCTTCTGACAACGTGTTGCCGTTGATAATGTTCGAGATGTCCTGTCCCTTGATCAGCATGTCCGCTTTACAGATGGCGTAGGACTCACCATTGAGCTCCTGACCGTACATGACGAGTCGGGCGTCTGGATTATGGTTCGACAAATGCTCGTCCGCCACCGACAGCATTCCGCCAGTTCCCGCAGTGGGGTCATAGAGNGAACGCACGATGCCGGGTTTGGTGAGTGCGTCGTCATCTTCGATAAAGAGCAGGTTGACCATCAGTCGGATCACTTCACGCGGTGTAAAGTGTTCTCCGGCGGTCTCATTGCTGATTTCCGCAAACTTGCGAATCAGCTCTTCAAAGACCAATCCCATCTCGGCATTGCTGATCGTATCCGGATGCAGGTCGATGCCNGCAAACTTCTCGGTGACCAGGTACAGCAGGTTCGCCTTGTCTAAACGTGTCACCTGCGTGTGGAAGTCAAAGCACTCAAAGATGTCCCGCACTTCGGGTGAGAAGGCCTGGATATAGCTGAACATGTTCTCGGCGATGTTATCCTGATCGCCCATCAGCTTTTTCATGTCGAGTGGTGANGTGTTGTAGAAGAGCTGGCCCGACTTCTTGACCAAGAAGGGCTCAGGATTGATCCCNGCGGACTCACGTTTCTTCTGTTCGGCGAGCACCGCATCCTTCGTGGGCTCGAGCACACAGTCAAGCCGTCGCAGCACCGTGAAGGNCAAGATCACACGTCCGTATTCAGACTGCTTGTAATCGCCTCTGAGGAGATCTGCCACGGACCAAATAAACGAAGAAAGATTCTGCTGACTCATATTCCCGTATCTTCCGTGCAAGCTGGAACGCTAGAAAACCCCTGCAAACGTGTCACCCTCGTCTGCAGTCTTCAACCACCTGGAGTTCGGTATTTTATCGACTAAAAAGATTTCTCACCACTATCTGAGGTAGAGGCAAAGACGGGTNCCGAGACTTGGTCATGCTGAAAACCCGCCGCAAACGCCAGCTATTTGAGCGAATAGGCCCAGCGGCCTCAGAAGGCTCCAGACCAGCCCAGATGCCACGAGAGAATGAATCACCCAATCNAGCCTTACCGATGATTGGTGAGCTCTGCATTGATCAGCTGGCCGTTTTTGAAGGCAGCAAGTTTCGCACTGCACCTGCCAGCTCAACTCGGAAACAGCACTGGAGAAACCACTGTTCTCAGGCAGGTCTTAGATACACTCACTGTGGAGTGTTATTGGAGTGCTAGAGAATACCTAACGACGTNAGTCAGTACGCCCAGGAGGATTCGAACCTCCGACCTACGGATTAGAAGTCCGTTGCTCTATCCAGCTGAGCTATGGGCGCGGAAGTGGGCGTTCAGCCCATTCCAAATCATTGCACAGACGTTGACACAACGCAATCCGAGTCGCGACAACCTGCTTATCATCAACGACGGAATCTAGCCTGAGACGATATTCACTTTCCTAGCCGAGGGAATCCTGGTGGGCACAGGCGTATTGGTTACGTCAGGATGCCGTGCTCTCCTTGGCCCTCGCNTCTCTCGCAGAGAGCATCGACAACTCGTCAAATCCCATCGTGTCCGGCGGGCTGAGAGGGGAGGCCATCACGATGGTTGTGTCGGCCAATTGGCCGCAGGCTTCGGCCACCCATTCCATCGCATGATCGTCCAGGTCTGCCAGCGGCTCATCCAATAATAAGAGTTGGGGCTCGAGAATCATGGCTCGAGCTAACGCAACACGTCGTCGTTCTCCGCCCGAAAGCTGCAAAGCAAATGAGCGGGCGAACTCTTGGATTTCGAACCGTTCCATCCAATCATGACAGCGTTTTGACAGCAGCTGTTGAGACCACCCTCGGACTTTTCCACCGTAAACAAGGTTGTCTTCGACCGTTCCACGGAACAAGTAAGGTGTCTGATGAACATAAACTCGGTCGCGATGATTCGCAGCAACCTCGCAAGTCCCTTGAAAATCACACTCGAGACCGGCGATCACCCTAAGCAACGTTGACTTGCCAGAACCATTGGCCCCGACGAGCGCAATGCGACTCCCCTCGGCGACCCTTAAATCCGGCAGATAGCAGATTTCACGATCTTGTTTCTTCACGGCAAGTTGTCGGATTGAAATCATTGCCATCACCATTCCGTATCTTCGTCTTCACGACTCAGGGTGATGATCATCAGCGTCACAATGGCAGCAACCACCAGCAGAATCAGACTCATTGCGACTCCTCGCCCGAAATTGCCCTGCCCTGTTTCCAGAGCCGTCGCGGTGGCAAGCGTTCTCGTCCGACCACTCAGATTTCCGCCTACCATCATGGCAATCCCCAACTCAGTAATGCAGCGGGCAAACGCAGTCAGAATTGCCAACATGATTCCAACACGAGCCTCTGACACATAGGTCATGAGCCTTCTGCCGAGTCCCGCGCCGAGTGTCCACGCGGTCTCACCGACGCGAGGATCCAGGGAGCGAATCGCCCCCTGACTCAATGACGCAATGATCGGAAAGGCAAGTAGGAATTCTCCGCAAACGATCACCCAAGGCGTATAGAGCAGTTGCAAGTCGCCGATCGGGCCGCGCCGTGAAAACAGAGCGAAACAGACAAGTCCGACAAACACCGTGGGAAAGGACATGCCAACTCGACACAACAAGACGATGGCTCGACGCCCTCGAAACCTGCGGCGCCCCAATAAAATCCCACACGGTAGAGCAGTGACCGTCGCCAGCAATACAGCCAATGAAGAAATCCAGAGACTGCGCATGGCAGCATCATAGACTGCTGCATCTCCTCCAATCAGCAGCTGAACTGCCTCGCGCACGCCATCCCAGATCAAGTCCATGGTCGACTACCCACCCCTCACTTTCATTCCCTGTCGAGGAAAAAAAAGCGGCTCACCATTCACTCGGTAATCTCGAATGACTGCTTGTGTTTCATCGGACACAAGGTAATTCACAAACATCTCTGCAAGAATTCCGTTCACAGACTCATGTCGATCGGGATCGACAACTAAGACTCCATATGGGTTCCTCAGCATATCGGCACCTGCGACCAACACTTCCAGGTCAACACGATCTTTCAGCTTCAAAAAGGTGCCTTGATCACATAAAAGATATGCCTGCATTTCATCCGCCATGATGAGTGATGCCCCCATTCCCTGACCGCTTTGCTGATAACCGTCCCATTCCGGTCGGCCACCACCGTCGGCCCACAATTGGAGCTCGCGAAGATGTGTGCCACTTTCATCACCCCGTGAAAGAAAGGAGGCTTGATGTTTGGCAATTTGCTTAAAGGCTTGAATCGGATCAAGTCCACGGACGCCCGCTAGATCCTCGTCAGGACCCACCAAGACAAACGAGTTGTACATGACGTCTTCTCGTCGACTTCCGTATCCCGCCTGCATGAACTCATTCTCAGCTTTTCGGGAATGCACCAACACTGCGTCGACGTCGCCCGTCATCCCCAACTTCAGTGCCGCCCCAGTTCCTACCGCAATCACGTCGATCCGTGCTTGATGACGTCGCTCGAATTCAGGAATGATCTGCTCGAGCACTCCGGAATCACGTGTACTGGTTGTCACCGCCAACCTCAAAACAGAAGGAGCGCTCGAATTCGAATCAGAACAGCCCGCGAGCACCCAAAAGCTCAAGCCGANCAACCAATATTTGGCGATGGTTTCGACAGATAAGCTTTTCAAGAGGTGCATCCTGTAGCTCGGATGATATCAGGTTCTTAGAGCCATGCCGGTCCGCAACAGCACCATGCTGCAGCGGGCAGCGCTCACTCTCAACCCACGACGAAACGCAAGGACCAGCCTCATCGCCGAATCGCCATCTCCAAAGTCGCAAGCGAGTCGCTCCGAATGCGAAATTGTAGCAAGATTGACCGCCAACATTCTAACGGGGACAACGACATTTGCCGGATTCGCTCCCCCCACGCAGTACGTCTCGATCAACCGTTGTATTTTTTAGGGAACATTGCATTGCGACTCAAACCACGCGGACGAGGGTATCCCCAGTGAGCGGCAAGCGCGTCGGCAGCCTCTTCAACATCCGTAATCGTGCCCCAACCGCCATTTCGCAAATAAGCATGTGCGAACTCATGCGCGATCACCCAAAAAGCAAAGGCTTCAGCACAGTCGCCCAGATTGGTCCGCAATACCACGCATCGAGTCACATCTTCTCCAGGACCAGGCGGTGGAACCATTAACTTCCACCCGACACCGGGCATGTAGTTGTCGACAGCGAGACTAAAACGTGGATCGTCGAGAAAATCCTGCTGGACTTGTTGAGGCAAGGATTCCAGNACGAACCGCACTCGTTGCTGTAGCGACTGATGTTCGGCAAACACCTCAAGATGCGCGGTAAAAATGGGGGATCTCCTGAATAAAGGCGGCGACACTGAGCCTAGCATCCCATTATTTACGGGCCGATACAATTCTTCCGTCGAGAAGTTATTGGGCGACCAAACGGTCGATTTATCTGGGCTGGTTTAGAACACGACGCTGGCTTTGAACTGACAATGCCTTCGAACTGATCAACGTTTAGCCGATCGGCGGCTCCTCGTTTTCATCGCGAAGAGCACTCAAATACAGCATGGCCGATGTTTTATCTTGAGCCGGCTCGATGAGGCGAATCACCGATTTCAGCACATCGCGACGGCTGACTAATCCCAAAAGCTCATCATCGCGGACGACCAAAAGTCTTCGGTAGTGATGCGTCTGGAAGATCTGAGCAATGGACAATAAATCAAGTTGTTCTGAAATCGTGAACGGCTCAGAACTCATGTAAGAGCTGACCTTCGTTGAAGGAAGTCTGTCATAAGCTGCGTCAATCAAGGCCGTCATGAGATCCTTCTCGGTCAGAACCCCTCCGAGCTTACCGTCATCTGACACAACGGGTGCTCCGGATATCTTGTTGCGAACCAACAGCATTGCTGCATCGTGCAGATCCATATCTGCGGAGAGCGTGACCAGTTCCGTCTTCATAATGTCACGGGCAAGGGATGGTGCGGTCATGACGACTCGACTTCCTGCTCTGGAACAGCTTCAGGCTTCTGATCGCATTCACGAGAGAAATGGGTGCACAAATCACAGGAAACGCCTTCGACCTTGGCATCCCCAGTGGCATAACGACTACAGGGCTGTAGCGGTCGTCGTTTTAACAAGACGCCAATCATCATGGCGACAACGGAAACCAAGAACACGATCAAACAAAGGATAAAGATGTTCATGGATTCGTAACTCCCTCCCCGGCCTTCAGTTCTGAAAACCTTGGTGTCATTTTTTGTTCAAACTCTCCATCGCGATTAAGCACCCAAAATAGCGCCGCAATCTCGTGCTGTCTCGCGAAATCAAAACCTTCTTCGGGTCCCATCACCATTAATGCTGTGGCGACTGCATCTGCCCGAATACATTTTTCTTCAATCACCGACACGGAGGCCAGTCCATGATCGATCGGATAGCCGGTCCTTGGATCAATAATGTGCGAATAGCGTTTTCCGTCTTCCACAAAAAAATTGCGGTAGTCGCCCGAAGTCGCAAGACTCGCATCACGCAATTCTACAACCTGTCCAATCCCGCGTTGGTCAACGGTGGGCGCCTCAATACCAATTTTCCAGCAACGCCCGTTTGCATTGACACCGGTGGCTCGCACCTCTCCTCCTATTTCTATCATATATCCCTGGACACTGTGACTCTCAAGAATTCCAGCAATAACGTCGACTGCGTAACCCTTGGCAATCCCCGAAAGATCCAGCTGCACCCCAACATCCAACCGACGCAACGCTGGCGGTTGATTCTGTGATTCCAGGCGATGCGCTCCGATCCTGCCTTGAATTTTGGCAATTTTTTCCGGTGCAGGCGAGCTATTCTGTCGCGGATCGGCGCCGAACCCCCAAAGTTCAACCCAAGGAGAAACGGTGGGATCGAATGCGTTACCCGTTTCAGCAGAAATCTCCCGAGCAACACGAACAACTTCTGCCGTTGCAGGGGAGACATCGATCCATTCGAGTGCATCGCTACGATTAAACAGAGTCAATTCCGAATCCGCGAGATAGGTTGACATCTGCTGATTAATCTCAGCGAGCGCAGCGTCTATCTCTGCTGCGAGCAGCTCGGATTTGTCGCCTGCAGAAGTGCCGACGACTTTGACCGTATAGGTCGTCCCCATCGTCTCACCATCGATGGAGAACGCCTTCGGTTCCGAGTGACATCCAGACAATGCCACCAGTCCCAACAGGCAAACGCCACTAAGACGACAAATACGAAGGAGCTTCAGCATTTGCCCTCGGGCCACCTGGGTCATGGTACTAGCCGCCGAAGTCGTCAAAGGCGATGTTCTCGGGTTCGACACCGAGATCTTCGAGCATGTTTTGGACGGCCGTGATCATCATCGGCGGACCGCACATGTAATACTCGATATCTTCAGGAGCGGGATGGTCTTTGAGGTACTGTTCTAGCAATACCTGGTGAATGAACCCTACATGCCCCTCCCAGTTATCTTCAGGCATCGGCTCCGAGAGAGCGATTTCATATTTAAAGTTATCAAACTCTTTTTCGATATGCCGAAAATCGTCGGTGTAGAACAGCTCTCTCAAGCTACGGCCACCATACCAATAGGACACCTTACGATTCGTCTTAATGGCTCGAAAGAGTTGGAAGATATGACTTCTCAACGGGGCCATCCCTGCACCGCCGCCGATGTAGATCATTTCGGCATCGGTTTCCTTAATGAAGAACTCACCGTAAGGCCCAGATATCGTGACCTCGTCTCCCGGCTTGAGGTTGAAGGTAAAGGAAGACATCTTACCGGGCGGCGTTCCTTCAGGTGCTCGAGGCGGTGGCGAAGCAATCCGCACGTTGAGCATGATGACACCTTTTTCGCCAGGATAATTTGCCATCGAGTAGGCACGGACGACGTCTTCATCCACTGTGGACACATAACGCCACATGTCGAATCGGTCCCAATCCTCTCGATACTCATCCTCCACTTCGAAATCGGAATATTTCACCTCATGCGGTGGGGCCTCGATTTGGATGAAGCCGCCGGACTTAAAGTCGACAATTTCACCCTCGGGCAACTCCAGCACAAGCTCTTTGATGAAGGTCGCCACATTGCGGTTCGATCGAACCTTGCAACGCCATTTCTTGGTTTCAAAGACTTCCGGTGGTACCTCGACCTTCATATCGTGCTTGACGGCAACCTGACAGGAGAGCCGAACGCCATCGCGAGCATCGCGGTTATTAATGTGTGAACGCTCCGTCGGCAGGATATCACCACCACCCTCGCCCACGACAACCTTACATTGTGCACAGGTTCCGCCTCCACCGCATGCAGAGGAAACGAAGATGCCGTTATCGGAGAGGCAGCCCAGCAACTTTCCGCCTACTGGAACGCTAAGCTCTTTCTGTCCATTGACCGTGATCTGAACATTCCCACTGGGCACCAGAACGGAACGAGCAACAAGGATGATCGCCACCAACGCGAGAACCACGCTGGNGAAAATAATAACTCCCAGCAAGATCGCATTCATAGTTTGATTCCTGAAAAGGCCATGAAGGCTAACGCCATCAAACCCACCGTAATAAAAGTAATCCCCAAGCCACGCAAACCATCGGGGACATTACTGTATTTCATCTTTTCTCGAATGCCGGCGAGAGCAGCAATTGCCAGAGCCCAGCCGAAACCCGAACCAAATCCGTAAACCACGCTTTCGGTGAAGGTGTACTCTTTCTGCACCATGAAGAGTGTCCCACCGAGGATTGCACAATTCACGGTCAACAAGGGCAAGAAAATACCGAGTGTGTGATAAAGCGTTGGAGAGAAACGATCGAGCGTCATCTCCAAGATCTGCACCATCGCAGCAATCACGCCGATGTAACAAATCAAACCAACGAAGGTCAGATCCACGCTGGGATAACCAGCCCACGAAAGCGCTCCCTCTTGGAGCAGATATCGGAAGATAAGATTATTCGCGGGAATCGTGATTGTTTGAATCACGATCACGGCGGCTCCAAGATTGATCGCCGTTTTCACATTCTTGGAAACGGCCACAAACGTACACATGCCGAGAAAGAAAGCGAGTGCCAGATTCTCAACGAAGACGGACTTCATAAAAAGACTGAGAAAATGTTCCACGACACTACTCCTGCTCTACCTGTTCAGGTCGCCAAGTCCTTAAACCCCAGATGATCAATCCGATCACGAAAAAAGCACTCGGGGGCAACAACATGAGACCATTGGGGTCGTACCAACCGCCATCGGCCGTCTTCTTGAGGATCTCAATCCCGAAAAAGTTTCCGGACCCAAATAATTCACGCACAGCGGCAACGATCAGCAAGATGGCACTGTAGCCGATACCATTTCCGAGGCCATCAAGGATGCTCATCTTGACGTCATTCTTCATCGCAAACCCTTCTGCTCGCCCCATGACGATGCAGTTGGTCACGATCAACGACACGTAAACGGTCATCTGCTCGGCGAGCGTGAACGCAAACGCCTTTAAGATCTCATCAACAATCAGCACCAGTGAAGCGATGATCGTCATCTGCACGATAATACGGATGCTGCTAGGAATCTGGCTTCGAATTAAACTGACCACCGTATTTGAGCCAGTCACGACCAGGATCACGCAAATGCTCATCGTCACGGCAGTATCCATCCTGGATGTCACCGCGAGAGCCGAGCAGATGCCCAGCATCTGAAGAGCAATAGGATTGTTGTTTGCAACTGGATCGGTCAATACGTCCAGTGGTTTCGTCGCGGCCATTACTGAACCACTCCTTCTTCTTGCAGGCGATGCAGGTAGGGTCCGAAGCCCTTCGGCCCCATCCAATAATGGATCATGTTCGTAACTCCATTAGCGGTGATCGTCGCACCGGAAATCCCATCAATCTCGTATTCGGCATTCGGCTTCGCCGTATCGACCATACCTTTGATCACATTGATTTTCAGCTCACCACCCTGGTCAAAAATATGCTTTCCAATCCAGGAAGCCTGCCATTTAGAGTTATCTATCTCGCCACCAAGCCCGGGCGTTTCACCGTGTTCGTAAAAGGTGATCCCACGCACTGTCGTGCCGTCATGATCGAGGGCAAGGTAACCGTACATCGTGGACCACAAGCCCGTCCCTCGGACCGGCATCACGATCTGATCGAGCTTTCCACTCTTGTTAACTAAGTAGACGATCGAATCATTTTCACGTCGCACAATGCCAGCAACATCCTCACCGGACGGAATCGACTCGCTTAGTGCGGGATCGCGAGCAGCGCGCCTCTGGTCAAATGCATTCGGATCGATGTCCGACACATATTCGCCAGTATCCAGATTCACAACCTGCGTCTCGATGCTCTTGAACGATTCCGCAATCGGAACCTCTGGGTCATAGAGCCCGGTCAATTCCAGAATCTTCTTCTGGCTATTGCGTTCTTTGTTCAGCATCTGCCGAGGCTTCAGTCCGACGGCCGCCCCGGAAACCAAGAGCGAACAAGCGACGCACAGTATAACAGCCACGATGAGCGTATGTCCGATCGAATCACGCGACACTTCGAGCAACCCTTCTCTTGATGTTTGATTGGACGACAAAGTAATCGATGAGCGGTGACATCACATTGCCAAACAAGATGGCCAACATCACGCCCTCAGGATACGCCGGGTTAATCACGCGAATCAGAATGGTCAACACGCCAATCACACCGCCGTAAATCCAACGTCCCGCGTCGGTCATAGTGGCCGAAACCGGATCCGTTGCCATAAAGACCAGACCGAAAGCATAGCCACCGATGACCATGTGCCACCATGGCGGCATCTGGAACATCGAGTTTGTGTCGCTTCCGGCCAGCCACATAAGCGTTGATAAGCCTAACGCGGAAATCAGCATGCCGCCCATAATTCGCCAGGAACCGATACCGGTGGCAATTAAAAAGACAGCTCCGAACAGGCAGGCGAGCGTGGAGGTTTCGCCCATCGATCCAGGAATCAATCCAACAAACGCCTGCCACCAGCTGAAATCGACCAGGTTAGTGAGGCTGGACCCTACCGGCGCGGTGGCCAACGCTCCCAGTGCTGTGGCTCCTGTGTAACCATCAACCGCCGTCCAGATCGTGTCTCCGGAAAGGTTGGCCGGATAGGCGAAAAACAGGAACGCTCGAGCTGTTAAGGCTGGGTTGAGAATGTTCCGGCCGGTTCCGCCGAACACCTCTTTTCCAACAACCACCCCGAAACTGATTCCGATCGCAACCTGCCACAGCGGAATGGAGGGAGGCAACGTCAACGGGAAGAGCAATCCAGTGACAAGGAAGCCTTCATTCACCTCATGCTTGCGGACGCAAGCGAACAAAACTTCCCAAAGACCGCCCACCGTCATAGTCACGATGTAAGCTGGCAAAAAGAACAGCGCACCGTGCACAAAGTTATCGATGAAGCTGCTGGGATTGTACCCCATGCCGAGCCACGATAGCACATCACCTCGCCAACCGGTGGCCGAGTTTACTTCCATCGAACCCATTGCCAAGTTCGCCTGGTACCCCGTGTTAAACATGGCCATGAACACACATGGAACCAAAGCGATGACGACCATCGACATCATCCGCTTCAAATCCATCGAATCGCGTACATGGGGCGACCCTGAGGTTCGATCATTAGGTGAATACAAAAAGGTATCGAGCGCCTCGTAAAGCGGATAGGCCCAACTGACTTTTCCGCCCTTGACGAAGTGCGGCTCGACTCGATCAAGCAATTTACGCAGAGGTTTCACCGGCCGCTACCCTTCCTTCTCAATGCGGCTGAGACAGGTCCGGAGCAACGGACCGTAATCGTACTTTCCTGGACAAACAAATGAGCACAAAGCAAGATCCTCTTCATCCAATTCCAAGCACCCAAGCTCTCGTGCTTGCTCCAAATCCCCAGTAATCAATGAACGCAACAAAAACGTCGGTAAAATATCGAGAGGCATCACCTTCTCGTAAGCACCAACCGGTACCATCGCACGCGGGCTTCCTTCTTGGGAAGTCGAAAACGGAAAGGTGCGATTTCCTCGGCGAGCTGCCGACGCGAATACATTTTTGACGGAAAAGCGGTTGGGGCCAGGCCTCATCCACTCCAACAACACTCGAGGACGATTATCTGCCAACACGCTTACCTGCTGGTGAAATCGTCCGAGATATCCAAAGACGCCAACCGCGTTTCGCCCCGAAAGAACCGAACCGGAAATCACACGAACCGAATCTGTCCCTAGTTGCCCATCGGTCAGTCGACTCAATTCCGCTCCAATACGCGTGCGAATCAACCGAGGATCGGTGACCTCCGGCCCTGCTAAGGAAACAACTCTCTCGGTCGGGATGCGACCCGTTGCAAAAAGCTTCCCGATTGCAATCACATCTTGGTAACCGATCGTCCAAACCGTCTTACCAAGACTGACCGGATCCAAAAAGTGAATATGAGTTCCGGCAAGTCCCGCGGGATGCGGCCCCGCGAAACGCTCGGTCTGTACGCTGGGCGTCTTCGGATCTGGAAGCTCACTGTTGGGTCCGCAACAGACGTAAACCTTGCCCTCGGTCAGCCGAGAAACGATCTGCAAACCTCGCTGAAAGTCACCGGACTCTTCCGCGATAATCAGATCTGGATCAGGCGCCAGAGGGTTGGTATCCGTCGCAGAGACAAAAATGGAATGCGGGGATGAATCGGGACTCGGGACCCCACTGAAGGGACGGGTCCGGAAGGCCGTCCAGAGACCGGAGTCGGTCAGATTTTTTCGTACTTCCTCACCGCTGAGTTGGTTAAATACTCGATCCGCGAAGGACGGGAACTCAACTTCGTCTTCGCCATCGAGTTCGATCACAATCGATTCGAAGCGACGTTTCGCCCCACGATTGATTTCGACAACCCTTCCACATCCGGGGGAGGTGAAATTGACGCCGGCCGCCTTCTTATCGGCGAACAGTACGTCACCCATTTTTACCGAATCGCCCACACCTACATTCATAAGCGGCTTCATGCCGACATAATCGTCTCCGATGAGCGCCACTCGCTCCACGGTTGGGCCCGAGCACACCTGCTGGCGTGGTGCACCATCGATCGGGAGATTTAAGCCTTTGTTGATCGTAATCATCTTCCATCCACAGACGTCGAATACCGCCTTCCAAGCCTCCCAGGATGGTCTTGTTGGCGACTAACTCCTCCGCCGACCACTACGGCGGCGAAAGGGGCACAAATAGATATTCGACGTTATTGTACTCCGTTCTCGCTTCAGCGATATGGCCGTTTTTAGCTTTGATCTGTCTCTTTCTGCCGGAGCCTCGAAAGCGGGGCTCGGAGGGCACAAACCGTCACCGGCAAAATCCGATAAATCGTTGCGTATTCTTCAATCGGCGTTCGCCCGGGCAGTCTGTGCTAAACATCCTGAAACTCCACAACTTAACTAGGTTTAGCGAGCCACTTTTACTCGGGGCGCCAAAATCACAAAAATCGCTGGAAGCTAGCTCCCTACGTCATTAAAGTAGCGAGTCGCCAATTGTCCATCACCCCCTTTTCTCTGGATTTGCCATGCATCGCATCCCAATGTTCATTCTCCTTGTTTTTCTGCCCTGCACGACGGCAACAGCTGCCTACCCATGGATTCCACTGACGCACGGAGCTTCGCTTGAAGCCTGGACGACGATTCAGGGGGATCCGATCACCCGGGGCTGGCAAATCGAAGGCGGCGTTTTGGAGATGGATCCGACCGTGGAACGGGGGGGTAATATCCTGTCGAAACGGGAATTCGGCAATTTCGAGCTCGTTTTTGAATGGCGTAGCTCTGTTAAAGGGAATAGCGGGATCAAGTATCGCGTCAAGAGCTTTGATGGCAGGATTCTCGGCTGTGAATATCAGATGCTTGACGATTCAGCATTCCCGGACTCGCCAGCAGATAGGTTAACGGCCTCTCTTTACGACGTTTACGATCGAAGATCAGGCACAACGTTGAATCCGCCGGGCGAGTTCAATCATGGCCGAATTGTCGTCTGCGGCAATCGGATCCAACACTGGTTAAACGGCTGTTTGGTCGTCGACGCATGCGTTGGCTCGTCCGAGTGGAATAAGAACATCGCTGACAGCAAGTTTTCGGATGTTGATGGCTTTGGCCGCAACCATTCGGGCTACATCATGCTGACAGATCACAACAGTCAGATTGCCTTCCGAAATGTGTACGTCCGAGAACTGCCATCACGAAGTACCTCGTCCAAGTTTCGAATCTTCCGTCGATTTCGCCGTTAGTCTCTCGAAAACGAACAACGGTTCATTCGTCAAATCTCAAACCATCTCCCAGAAAACGAGCGAGACGGCTGCACGAAGATCGTCGCGCCAAATCTATCTGGCGGCGACATCGTGATACTGGGCCCTGGTCCTCAAAGATAAAAACATGGAGAATAATATACGAAATCTAAACTGCCGAACCCCTGATCGCGAACCGCACAATGACTCAAGCTACCAACGTCCTCGGAGAACCCCTGACGACATGCAGCACCGCTCCCATGACGGGGTTTTATCGCGACGGCTGTTGCAACACTGGCCCTGGTGATTTTGGCCTACATTTGGTCTGTGCGGTCATGACCGACGAGTTTCTTGAATTCTCCGCCGCTCAGGGGAATGACTTGATCACCCCAAATCCGATGGCTGCATTTCCTGGCCTGAAGGCCGGCGATCGTTGGTGTCTTTGCGTCCAGCGGTGGAAAGAGGCGTTGGATCACGGCGTGGCCCCTGGGGTCAATCTGGCCGCCACCCACATTTCGGCATTGGAGTTCGTCAACCTGGACGAACTCCAACAGTATGCGGTTTGAGCCAATTTAGGTGAGTAACCCTCGCTGGCAGAACTGCTCCCTCAGCGTCGTGGCGTTCTCGATCAAAACCGCATCCATGCCTAGTGCAATTGCGGCGTCGACGTTCTCCTGACGATCATCGATGAAGCAGCAATCAGAGGCGGCGACTCTGAGCTTTTGGGTTACGACCCGATAGGCTTTCGGATCAGGCTTTCGGAAACCGGTTCGACATGACACGAAGTCCCAAGTTAAAAACCTCGAAAGACTCAGCTTCTCCTCAATCATCTCGTACCAAATCGGATAGTTCGAGAGAGCATAGATTGAAAACCCGTCGTAATGGAGTTCGGCCAACAGATCTTCCATCCCACTTAGCCACTCGTAGGCATCGAATAAACACTTTCGCAAGCCCAGCCGATCGACGGGGCGTCCATCCGTGAAGAACTGATCACAAAACTGTTGTTCCGTCATCAAATCTTTCTCGAAGTCCACCCAGGCCGTGGGATGTGCTTCTTGGCGAAGCTGCTCAAGTGGCATTCCAAAAAACTGAGGCATTGCGGTCAGAAACGGCTCGGAAACAAGCGTTCCCATGACATCGAACAAGAGAATCGTTTTAGCCATCGACGGGGTCTACCGTGGCAAGGTGAAAAAGTGAAAAAATAACGTTGGTCGTCAAGGATAGTCGCCGTCCTGCGTCATTGCAAAGCGGGGCGATTGCTCACGGCAAGCACGAAGGCCATGGATTAGTTAGCATAGTAGGCACTTTCATAATGAGAACATCGATCTCCTATGGCCTTTTCGGCGGGCCGCCCGCAACACACACGTGAATCAAAATCGCTGCCAATCTGTGCCTGTCATCGTTATCGGCGCTGGTGCTGCCGGAATGCTCGCAGCGATCTCTGCTGCTGAGAATGGCAAACAAGTCGTCCTGCTCGAAAAGAATAGCAAACCGGGCGTGAAAATCCTGATGTCTGGCGGCACGCGTTGCAACATTACGCAAGCGACCGACCGTCTCGGTATCGTGGCAGCCTTTGGAGACCAGGGCCCCTTTCTTCATTCGGCACTGGCCGCGTTGGGTCCTGACGAGCTCGTCGATTTGATTGAGATCGAGGGAGTCCCGACCAAGAAGGAGCCGACAGGTAAGATCTTTCCGCAAAGCGATCGGGCTCGTGACGTTCGAAATGCACTTTTGAATCGGCTTAATCGGTCTGGAGCCCAACTGGTTCTCGGTGAAGCCGCCAAAAACATGACCAGCCGTTCTGATGGATTCCTGATCGAAACAGACCAGTCGTCTTATCAGTGTGGTTCTGTGATTGTGACCAGCGGCGGACAATCCTACCCAGGCTGCGGCACGACCGGAGATGGTTATGCATGGGCCAAGTCCCTGGGGCACACAATCGTCCCCCCTCGCCCTGCTCTCGTCCCACTCACAACATCACCCCATTGGACGAACACCTTGAGTGGAGTCACGATTGCGGATGCGGAGCTATCCCTTCATCAGGAAGCGTCTTCCGACAACGCAACCCGCGCGATATCCCGGCGAGGCTCGTTACTCTTGACGCATTTCGGGATTTCGGGACCGGTCGCGATGGACATCAGTCGCTTCATCACGACCTCACCACACCGCCAACGCTTATCAATGACCTGTGACTTTCTCCCCAATCAATCTCGGGAACAATTGACCGAGACTTGGAAACAAATCAGCGTCTCCGACGGCAAACGTCCACTCCAGCAAAGCTTATCGGAGATGTTACCCAGGCGCGTAGTCGAGCAATTATTGCAAGAAGCGGGAATCACAATCGATCGACGGTTTGCGGAACTATCGCGAGGAGATCGAGACCGGTTGCTCACCGCGATCAAAGCGATGGAAATACCAATTGCAGGCAACCTTGGATTCAAGAGAGCGGAGGTGACCGCAGGGGGAATCTCACTTTCGGAGGTCGACTCAAAGACACTGCAAAGCAAACGGGTTCCCGGACTATTCTTTGCCGGGGAGGTTCTCGACCTGGACGGCCCCATCGGCGGATACAACTTCCAAGCGGCCTTCAGCACGGGTTGGCTTGCCGGTCAATCTGTTGACTGAGCGACAAGCGCTGCCATCCACTCAGGTACTGGCTGAACAGCCCCTGCCCGATTCACCACAGCCAGCGTGACCTGAGCCTGGGCCAACTGCTCTTCGCCACGAAAAACTTGATATTCGTGTTCAATCTTGGCAGCAGTGATTCGAGTGATCTTTGTTTTGATCGTGAGTAGATCATCGTACTTGGCCGGCCGCTGGTATTTGCAGGAGGCTCTTACGACAACCACCAGAAGCCCTGACTCTTCCATTCGGCGGTAATTGCCACCGGAAGCTCGCAATAATTCCGTGCGCCCCAATTCGAAGTAAGTGAAATAGTTTGCGTGATGCACAAACCCCATCGAATCGGTTTCGTTGTAACGAACGCGGATTTCGATTTGATGCTCGGTCAACATCGACGTGCTTTCATTCATGGTGACTCCAAAGCCGTTCGCCGGTCCTTATCCAGAAAGTAACCATGTTTCAGGAAACGCAGAATGGCCTCGTGCACTTTCTCCTGATCCATGATGTAGGTATGCGAGAATGGTCCAACATACCTGTCATCAGCTCCCGAAAGTTTTGTCTCCTCAACACTCACAACCAGATCATCGGGACCCTCGATCAAGGGATTCCCGTCTTTCGGCAACTGAACATCGCCAGCGATGATCCCGAAGGACGTTTGCGGGATTGCTAATTTTTGCTGTACTAATTCCCACTCTCGTGCCAACTGGGTACCACTCGTCCCGAGCACGAAATGAAAGAGTCCATTTTCATTCAGCCTTTGGGCCATCTCGGCGCCGCCATTCGGTGGTGCGAGCATGACAATGCGACCGACGCGAGGTAAATCGGCAGGAGGATCCTGCCGTTCGGTCTGGAGGTGCAGCCAACGTCTAATGACGAGATTCCCCAGACTATGGGCGACAAAATCTACCTCTTCAACGCCGTCTAATCCGCGCAAAACCTGATCGAGTGCCTCGGCATGGGCCGTCATGTCTCCACGCGTACTCGCATAGGACATATTGATCCATTCCACGTGTTGGTCGTCAACGCGAGCAGCCTGCAGGACAGCCCGGCCGACGGGATCCATCGATTGTCGGGTCCGCCCAAGCCCATGAATGGTGACGACAGCGCGCGACTTTAGCGGGGGCAACGATCGCTGCCGTCGGATCGCCTGAAAGGTTTGCAGGCAGTGATCATAACTCCCCCAGGTCTGCCGCAGATCCTGATCGTCAAGCAACCGACAGTGTCCGGTCAATGCATTCTTTTGGATCCGCCAGTCGCGAAAAACATAGAGGTCGGTCCAAAACTGCTTGCCGCCCATCGTCCGGGCCCCCCGGCGCAGGCCTCCCTCCGGGTTCGGCTTGGGCGATCGTCCCTCCGCCTCCTGACCTTGGCAAATCAGGGGCAACAAGAATTGAAACAAGAACACCAAGAGGGTTGCGCAGAGCGTCACTCGCCGAATCATTACCTTCTCCTCAGGCATGTCACGTGAGCGAGCCAAACGTCAAAGCACCGAAACAGCACTTCTTGTAACCCTCATCCCCTTGGGTTCGAGGAATAAAGCAAACTCGACCAGCGATGCATGTCGACCGATCGACCACCTCTTCATTGAGTCCAACCACGTGCTGTGTTTTGTTGCACCAGCAATTGTACCGATGTCCACCCGCTTCAGCGGAATCCACTGGATCGAACAGCCTCTTCTTTATCCTCATTCTAAAGCATCGGCGAACTTGGATGAAAGATGAAACCCACGACAAATGCCCTAGACTAGGGGAAGCTGTGTGCGGACTCACGCGTGGCTTGACCACTCGATCCCCTGGAAGGTCCCTTCATGTATGCCATCATCCCCGCTGTGGGCATTCCCGACGCATAGGTCAACCTAAATTACTGCTGCCGCGGGCCCAGGCCAGTCCCGTCTTGTCATTCCGGCAAAAGATCTCTGCCGCGCAGATCCGGTTCATCTTCGGTTCTCTTCAAACGGCTTTCGGGGCATGAAAAACCACGAACGTCGGTGTGGTCGGATTTTCCCAAAAAAGATTGAAGTTGATTCAACCCGTAAACTTTCTCTTACCCAAAGAACGCGTGGTACATTCGAAATGAATCAGGAACTAATTTCCTCTCCTCATGTTCGAGAGTCGTACTATGTCCAGTCGTTTCAAAATGGGGTTAATCGTCCTGTTAGCAACCGTTCTTTTCCCTCTGGGATTAAGCTCGAATGAGAGCGAGGCAGGACGCCGTTGGCGGCGACACCACCACCCGGTTCAACGTCAGAATTTCCCAGTCTACGGCAGCTACAAATATTCGTACTACAACAAGTACTATCCCAAGTACATCGGCGGATTCAACGCGAGATACTTCGATTCGATTGGGATCCCCAGCGGCGACATTGGGCTTCGTGGAAATGGCATCTACATGACGCCGTGGTAACGAATAGACATAACGAAAAAAAACGACACAAGCCTACCGGGAGATGGCTCGTGTCGTTTTTTGTTGATTGTTCGACGTCAGGAAGACATCGATTTAGCGTTGATATCCTTTGGAATATCGGCTGCGACTCGACACAGATCCCTGTTTCGTCTTCCGTTGATTACGGGACGAGTTCGAATTCGAACGGGTGCTTCGATTTGACCGCCGATTCGATGAATTGGAGCTGGCTTTCGTCGGATCGCCTTCCAATTGCGAAATAATGTGTCTCATTCGAGCTTCGTAGGTTTTGAAAGCCTGTGCTTCCATGGTTTCGATCGCTTTTAACGCCTTCGAATCTTCTTTGGCCAAAGCCGACTTTCTCATCTGAGCGATCTGCTTCATCCGAGCCTGAAGACGAGCTTCTTCTCGCGCCATTTGCCGCTCAAGATTGGTCACATGGCGATTAACTTTGGAAACAACCGCATCAACCGAGTCAGCCGCTGGCGGCTTCGCCGTTTGAGCCTGTGCCGTAGTTCCCACGAGCATTAACCCACAAATAATCAATGTTGTCCGCATGAACCTCCCCCTTTCCCACAAGAATCCGATACCCGTTCAAGAGGGTGATCGGAAGGCAACCTTGCAAGCATGAAAAATGCTTGCAGAGATTTACCAATGACATCTACCGGGATCAGTCTCACTAGGTAAAGATTGACGGTCTGAGAAAGATTCTCGCGCATGGAAAAAGGCCTCGTCACGGTTAGTGCAGAGGCCCTGTTTTTCAATTACGGCGTCGTTCGGCGGATTGTCGTTTGCAGGATTAAGGCGACAACCATTGCCAACGGCGAGGTGGTTCAACAACAACGGCAGGTCGGTAGACGGTGGTCGGCACCACGACTGACGTCGGTGCATAATAGGTCGTCACTGGAGCTGCTGGAGCGTAGTAAGTCGTGACCGGAGCCGCCGTCACTGGAGCTGCTGGAGCGTAGTAAGTCGTGACCGGAGCCGCCGTCATCGTTGCGGCCTGAGGCGCGTAATAGGTGGTTACCGTTTCCGGAACAACCGTTGCCGGCTGAGGTGCATAATACGTCGTTACCGNTTCCGGAACGACCGTTGCAGTCCGTGTACCGGTTCCGGAACGACCGTTGCAGCCTGAGGCGCGTAGTAGGTGGTTACCGGTTGAGCAGCCGTATCCACTGGCGGTGCGTAATAGGTTATCACGGTCTCAGGTGCCGTTACCACAGGCGAATAGTAGGTGACGAGCTGAGCGTTTGCACGACTCGAAAACAACATACACACAGCCGCTAAAGCGACCACCATCAATTTGCTCATTTCGACAGTTCCTGTAAATCCAATCAAGCTAAGATTCGCGGCGAAGCGAACTGCAAAAGATGCTTTCTATTCGACCCATCAATCTGTTCAGGCCGTAACTGATGCTAGTTTGCCAGAGTCTATCAGGCAACTGAGCGAGACGTTGTTGGACGCTTTTTTCAAACAATGTTTTCTGACAATTGAGTATCTCGGAAAGCAGCGCAGGCTATAACGGCATCGCCACGCTGAAATGGCCGAACCGGTGCTTTGTCGCACCATTCCTACCAACACGTTTCAGAATCGAAACAGACGAGATCGCCGCTACCGAGTAGATGCTCCCGTTCAACAACCGGCCCTTTGCGAACCGTCGAATTCCAGCCACTCACGTTGACTTTATCCGACAGCACCGTGAGATCACGCTCTGCATCTACCGGTCCGCTCCGAATCCAAAAGCTCAATCTTCAAGCGATCAGGAGCCTATCGGGAGGATTCTGATGATTCGACTGCTTGGAAAGCTTCAAGATCTCATTCTCAGGTCGACGGAGAATCCCTTGACACCGCGGCCGACCGTTTGAGACGTCATGGCCGGCTATCTATACACAAATTAATGAATCCAGTAGAATTCGCCGATGTAAAGGAGACGATGCTGATTCCCGACGATCGTCGGTCAGATATCCCTTCAGGGCGATTAGCTCAGTTGGCTAGAGCGCCACGCTTACAACGTGGATGTCGGCGGTTCGAGCCCGTCATCGCCCACTTTTTGGACGACCGTGATTCGTCGCTTGCCGCCAGTCGAGAGACTGGACGGGTGAAACAGAAACGGCCTGAACCTCATTGAGATTCAGGCCGTTGTTTCGTTGAGCATTTCTTAATCAGTTTACGACTCGCGAATTAGGGTCGGCGCCGCAGCGCGAGCAGACCTAACAGCGAAGTTATCAGCAAAACGCCCGAAGCCGGTTCGGGAATCAACTCACCTTCGACCGCCACGTTGTCGATTGCCCACCACCAGTCGTTTCCAGCCTGTGGCATATCGAATTCGAAGGCAACAATACTCGNCCCCGCCGGATTGTCGATCGCAAACGAGAGACTTTCGTTCGGTGTATCATCCTTAAAATTGGGACTGCTGCTATCGGAGGACCAAGTGAGAACATTCACAACGTCCCCCCCATCAAAAATCGCATTTACAATTGCACCTTGGATGTCTTCATCTCGCCAACTCGAATCGAAATTCAGAACGAGTGATCCAGCCACGACGTTCGATACGTCGATATCGGGTGTCGTCAATACGGTCGTGTACTTGTCCGGATCGATGTCTGTCGCACCGTCATCGTATTCATCGGGATCGGCAACGGCGATTACATTTTGGCCGAGAGAGAATTCCGATCGACGCTGATCATCAGCGGCAACCCAGAATTCGGGATTAGCGAACGTCCAACCAAACCATTCGGTGACGCCGCCCGGAGGTGTCGTGCGTGGATCAGAATTCCAACCGGCGGGTGGAGTCGGCGTCCACCCATCCTTATCAAAACCCGTACCCGTTTCGTCAACCGCGCCTCGCAGCGACAACGAGTCAAAATTTTCGGAAAACAGCAGGTCGGCTGAAAGCTGGCCGCTGCAAACAATCAGGGTGAATGCAAAAGCAACAGCGATTCTGTACATCATGAGGCTCCTCAATGGAAAAATGCTCAACGAAATCTGGTGTGCGAGTGCAACAAAAAAGGCATGTCCGGACTCCGCATTACGACGGAAGCAGGACATGCCTTCGAGTTGTTCAGAATTCAGTAGCGTTTCTCCGTGAAGGAATAAACCGCGACGCCATCAGCATACCTGTCCTCCCTGGAACAGCAAGCACAAAACCTCCTAATCAACCGAAGCCCCGCAAAGCACCACACCCTAAGAGGCCCCGGTGAAATCGACGACTCACGGCTTTTTCCCAAAAATCAACATCTTTTCCGGCGGAACGAAGGAATGACTAATAACTTTAAAGAGCAACGGTTGCCCGCTCCTCCATGAATCAAAGAGCCTCGATATGAGTTCCATCCCGAGTTCTTTGAAGCGNCTTGGCAATCCAACAGTAGCAACAGATATCTATCCTCGCGTCGACTGGGATCGTTGGCCTTTTGCTTGACGGGCTCCTATTTCGAAAGAGAGGATGGTTGCGAGTAACTCATCGTCACCGAAGCAGGCAACCATNAGGCCCACCATGATCCGTTTGGTTTTGTTCACCACAATACTGCTTCTGACGACGCCTGCCTTGTCATCGGGCGAGTATCTTTGGCTACTCGATAGAGCCGCATCCTCCGAGATAAGCGTGCAGGGTGAGGTACGAGAACTGCCCGGCGTGTGTGGTGGCAGTCTTGCGTTGGATGGCACATCACTGTTGAAAGCTAACCGTTCGTCCAGCCTAACCCATGGCGATGAGGGATTTACCGTTCTCGTTTGGGTGAATCCTTATCAACTCAATGGTGATCAGCAGATGATTGCAGCGAAGAATCGCTATTCGCTCAACGAACGCCAGTGGGGTGTCATGATTGATCAAGACAATCGATTTCGGTTGTACGTATGGCAGGGCACCTGGGTGACTGCCCAGTCGTCCCTGACTCCCAAAATCGGAAGCTGGCATTTATTGGGAATTGTCATTCGGCCGACCACAGCCCAGTTATGGGTAAACGGAGAGATGGCAGAACAAATCCCTCTGACAAAACCGATCTCGTCAACCGAGGCACCGCTGACCTTCGGTGGCGTCGATGACAATGGGCGCATATGGCAAAACGTGGTAGGCGCAATCGATCACATTCAGCTGTTTGAAAGACCTCTTTCAAGGGCAAAAATGANNTCTNTCTATANGNCTGTGACCTCGACTCACAAGGTGNNNCCCCCTCCGCCACCTTATCCNCTNTACGCCTGTGACCTCGACTCACAAGGTGCCGCCCCCTCCGCCACCTTATCCACTTTGGACTGGAGACGAGATTCCCGCCGATGTTACCGAGATTCCATTTGTGCCAGACGTCGTACATCGAACAATTCACCAAGCGGGAGTTGATACCGACAAATTCCTACATGGTGCAGCCATCGTCTTCCATGAGGGTCTGTGCTACGCCAATTGGGCGAATAGCCCGATCAATGAGAACGGTCCTCACGAAACACTCAAAGGCAGACGATCCACCGATGGTGGGAAGACGTGGCCGATCTTGGAAACCATCGGCCCGGGTTTTCGCGGAGAGGAACGTCACAGTCACGGCATTTTGTTTGTTCACCAAGGCGAACTCTGGACGATCTGCTCAAGGTTTGGTGTTGGCACGCCGGGCCGCCGGTTCCCAGGTCTCCAGGCAGAAGCCTTTGTGCTCGCCCCAGATACGAACCGCTGGCTCTCTCGCGGTATCGTGATGGAAAACTGTTGGCCGTATGACGAACCCGTGCGAATGGCGAACGGCAATTTCATCACGGGAGGTCAGGACAAAGATGGCCTACCGGTGGTCGCGATCAGTCGTGGTCATGATGTCACGCAATGGGAGACGATTTCGATCCCCTACGATCGGCGGCTCAAACCAAGTTTTGCAGAGACGACCGTTTGGTCCGAAGGCGAACGCGTGCTTGCGATCATTCGTGGTGGAGGTGGCATTGCCTGGGTATCGGTGAGCGAGGACAACGGCCGTACCTGGTCGAAGGCGCGTGCCAGCAACTTCCCCATGCCTCGAGCCAAGGCCTATCTCGGGAAGCTCAGCACCGGACAGCTCTACCTGCTTTCGAATCTGAAGAACCGGGATACGCTGGCGATTTCTGTAAGCCAACCTGGTGAGAACTCCCTGAGCTCAATCTGGCGTGTGCGACATGGCAAAACGGTTCCCCCTCGATTTTCCGGACGCGCGAAGGGTAAAGAATGGTCCTATCCCTATGGACATGAACATGACGGGCATCTTTACGTGGTCTATTCGGTTGGCAAAGAGGACTGCGGACTCTCTGTGATTCCCATCAAGTCTTTCCAACTAACAAGCGTCAGCAATCCTCTCCGTTAGCTTCGGCCAATCCAATCAGGAGCGATCAAGGGGCCGTAGCTTCGGACTCCCAACGCACATCATCGATACTCAATTGGAGATCTTCATCGGGCGCGCCACCAGACAGCATAAAGAATTGATGGACGGTACGAAGGTCGGCCGGCAGGCGCGAAAGAGGAATCTGCACCTGGTGCCATTTTCCATCCCGGGCAAAACCAAATTCGGCGTTCTCATCTCCTAACGGAATCCAAGCCTCACCGCTAGAACTCTTGATGCCAACTCTCATGTCGGCGAGTGATCGAGTTTTAATGACAAAGGCCAAAACGCCCTGGCCATAGAGCTCCATGTTTCGGTATCGCGGTTTCATCACACCGAACCCGAACCAGGCTCCCGACCTGATCTCAAAATCCCAACTCTTGTCGCCTTCATAGGCTCCGTCAGAATCCGAATCGGCAGACACCACATTATTCCAAAGATAAAGTGCCGCGTTGTCTTTGTAGGGGAAGTTTGCCCCGCCGCCAGTTGCGTACTGCAGCTGCTCGACATTGTCTGCCTGCTCAGAGAATACCCCCAAACGTCCCGCCGGGACTGGCTTTGGAGACAACCGAACCTGGGTATGATCGTTCGCATACAGTCGCAACCAATCCACGCGCATTCGTGCGGGGAATTCCGCAGTTATCTTATTAGGCCGATCGATCCCGGTATACGAATCCACGCGACTTCCGACGGCCACATTTAGGATCGGATAAAAGGGCTGATGAAACTCGCGAAACTCCGGCGTTGAAATATCCCAAACGCCAAATTCTTCATCGTCGAGCAAGAAACGGATAGACTGCGGCGTCCACTCCAGTTTGTAGATATGAAAATTATCATCGAGATCGACCCGAGCGTTGTACCAACGGACCAGGCTTTTCTTGCGGTTTCCTGCGCCGGCATAATGCAGAGCACAATTAATTCTTCGCTGCTGCAACCCGTCGCGGATACCTTCCTTTCCACCGATTTCCAGAATGTCGATTTCGCCGCAATACGGCCAGCTGATGGCTGGAAAGTTATCGCCTAGCATCCAGAACGCAGGCCAAATCCCGTCGGCCGTATCCGGTACCTGAATACGTGCCTCGAGGGTTCCATATTGGAACGCAAAACGCCCCTGAGTATGCATGCGAGCGGAAGTAAATGACCGACCACCAAAAGACTCACGGCGTGCTTCAATCACCAGCGCCCCATCTTTGATGTACGAATTCTGGGGGCGATCGGTGTTGAACTCGAGCTGTCCGTTTCCAAATCCATGCCCTCCGGTATCGTAGATCCAAAGATTTCGATCAATCGTGTCGCCAGTAAACTCCTCCGCCCAAATGGGCTTAGGTTTCGAAGCCTGCGCTTCAACCCGACTGTTCACAGCGACCAGAACCAAACCTACCAACAAGGAAAGGAATACGCGTCGTCGATTGCTATACAAAGTCATGAGGAAGATCCATAGGAGGCACGAATTTACTCTCATTCTCGCGTCCTTTGCAAATCCTGCAACACGTGGGAAATTAATCCGGCGATAATTTGACCCATAGCCTTACCACTTGATTTGCGGCGACAGCGCGAACGATTAAGATTCACCAGCGTATCTCATACTCAAAATGACCAACCGAAAGCGATCTGCAAAGAAGGTACTCGATACTCTAGGCCTCCGCCCTCAGGCGCGATGAGACTCGAGGTGTATCAAGACGGAAACAATCAAATAGCACACTTAAGTAGTTTTGAATAAGGCGAAAAACACAGGTGAGACAATCGGAGACAATAATCCTGCATAATTTCGTTCAAAAATCTGATACAAACTGTTTCCATGCTAACCTGCAGCCATGATTGAGCTGTTGACCAGCGCCTATCGAATTCATGACCAAACAATCAAGACTGCACATTTCAAAAGGGCACAAAATGACTTACCCAAAAGCTTCCTTAATCATCCTGTCTTTCTTCGTCTTCGTGACGATCGGAATCGCCTCTGAATCTGATGAACTGCGAGAAAAGGCAAGAGAGCTTAACACAGAAGCAGCCGAACTCGCTGAAAGTGGTCAAGGCGAAAAAGCCGAATATTTCGAACGAGAAGCTGCAGAACTTCTTGAAAAAGCAGACTATCTGGAACGAGAGCACCACGAACGAGAGCACCACGAACGAGAGCACCACGAACGAGAGCACCACGAACGAGAGCACCACGAACGAGAGCACCACGAACGAGA
>PBNZ01000035.1 GCA_002723275.1 Planctomycetaceae bacterium | reverse complement strand
TTCCACTCGAGCGGGAAAATGAACGGCGATGGGACCGATAGAAGCGTATTGCACGTCAAAATGTCGCAGCGGGAACAATGTCGATGGATCAAAAGTGATTCGCGTTGGCGAAGTGATAGCGTCGCGGAATCGCTTTCCAGGGGATTTGGGAAAGGCGCCATTGTAGCTGATTTCCCCTCGACCGAAACGCTAATCGCCGTTTAAGAATCTATTGACCGAGAACAGTCAACATCGATACACTCCGCCCACTTTGCCAGGCTCGAATCACCGATCGGATAGGTGAGCGAAGTTCGGATCCAGAGCCCATGAGGATAATTGGGTTGCAAGCACAAAAAGACACAGGATTCGTTGATATTCATTGCCATTTCTTACCTGAGATGGACGACGGTGCGACCAGCTGGGGAGAGGCGATCTCGATGGCTCGTATGGCGGTGAATGACGGAATTACGCGGTTAATCGTGACGCCACATCAGCTTGGCAACTACCGGCTCAATACGGCAGAACGGATCCGTAAACAGGCTGAAGAATTTCGATCTCAGCTGGGCGCTGCTGGGATTCCCCTCGAGGTTCGTGTGGGGGGAGATGTTCGCGTTGAGCCCGATCTGCTTGAGCAGCTTGACGACGGAAAGGTTTTGTCGTTAGCGGACCAATCGCGTCACCTGTTATTGGAGCTGCCGCATGAGCTCTACTTTCCGATTGACCATCTGGTCTCGGAACTTGAACGCCGCGGTTATCAGGCGATTCTCTCCCATCCAGAACGGAATCAGGGCATTCTCGCTCGACCTGCGATCATTACCGATTTAATGAGTGTCGGTTGCTTGATGCAAGTTACGGCGGGGAGCTTTGTCGGTGCCTTTGGCTCTTCATCGAAAAGCTTGGCGGAGAGGATGTTGGCGGAAAGCGCAATTCACTTCGTCGCTACGGACGCTCATGGAACCCGCTTTCGTCGTCCAAAAATGAGCCGAGCATTTGATGCGATTACGAAGTTGGCAAGTGCTGATGTTGCTCAAGAACTGTGTTCCGTCAATCCCAGTCGAGTCTACCGTGGTACGTCTGTCCCCGTTGGTAATGTCCGACCCAACTTCGAGGTTGAAACGCGCCGTTGGTTCAGTTTCGGGCGACACGCTTGATCTTCGATAGTCGATTTCATCAAACTGTTTTCGCGATCTTCAATTCAGAATAAATGGCAGCAACCTATGCGAGTCGAGGACAGACGCAGTGACAGGCCGTTATCCGTTCAGAGCGGTGTCCTCCTGCTGTATCTGTTGACGGGTTGGATCGCGAGTTGGCCAGTGGGAGCCTTTGCGCAATCACAGTGGCCTGATCAGCGTCGCGATGGAGAGGTTTTGTATCACGCAAATTTTCGATTAGACGCCCACGCACCTTTGTTGGACGAACTGTCCAGTCTACGGCAGGAAGTCCCGCGTCGTCTGGGATTGCGACCGACTCGGGGACCCGTTCAAGTTTATTTGTTCTCTAACCAAAACGTTTATGAAGCCTACCTGAGGCAATATTTTCCGGGTGTTCCCTATCGACGAGCTTTGTTTATCAAGGAACGTGGACCAGGCATGGTGTTTGCCTATCGCAGTTCTGAGTTCGCTATTGATTTGAGGCACGAATTCACCCATGCCGTTTTGCATGCCAATCTGCCGATGGTGCCCCTTTGGTTGGATGAAGGTCTGGCGGAATACTTTGAGGTTCCCATCAGCAAACGCCAGGCTCAGAATCCACATCTCAGAAGCGTTCGCTGGCGACTTCGACTCAGGCAGATTCCAGATTTGGAACGGCTCGAACAGTTTAGTGAGCTCTCTGAAATGAAACGCGACGACTATCGAGATGCCTGGGCTTGGGTGCATTTTATGCTGAACGGACCGCAGGAAGCTCAGGCAGAACTGAAGAGCTATCTTGCCGACGTGCAAAGCCATATTCCGCCCGGGAGCCTCCGGCTTCGTCTGCAGAGGCGATTGCCAAACCTTACCTCGGATTTTGTCCAGCACTTTGAATCGCTTGGTGACTGATTCGTCAGTCACTGACAGTCCTTGAAGGATTGGTTAGACGATGGAAATACATTTTTCGACCTACGTCATCGTTGAATTACCTGGCGAAGTTGAGAATTGAGTGATGGATTTACCCACGAAATCCGCGGTTGTCTTTGATCTCGAAAGTGTGATCGATGCATCCTGCTGGTCTTGCGAATTGGGCTTTCAAGCCGTCGAACGCTTAGCTCAAGAGCGATTTGGTATCGATGCGTTCGCCTCTCGTTGTGGCAGCTTCAGTAACTCTCTTCACGTCGATGATTTCTTCTCCCGAGCTCTTGCTGGGATCGGTCAGCAGGTGACGCGGCAGGACGTGAGGGACTTTAGTCGGTGTTTTGAGCAGCACGGTCGGATTGAGGGTGTCAGTCGAAACACGGTCCAGATCCTCTCGGATTTACGCGAGGCCTATCTGCTCTTCGCGGTGGTCAGCGGCGCACCCGAGCAAGCGCGAGGTCGGGTTCAGCAGCTCGGAGTCGAACGTTGGATCGATCGCGTCGTTCTTCCCGAGTACTGGGGGCCTGGATTCGCCCTGCCCCATCCTCGCGCGTTTCTCAGTATCCAGAACTGTCGGGGGTTGTCGCCCCAACACTGCACCTTTGTGGCGCCACCGGAGCATGAAGGTTTCGATGCCGCGCGTCGATTAGGATGGTCCACGCTGACCGTTGGTCGAGCGGACGGNAAATGCAGTGATAGCGTTGATGGTGATGTCCTCTCGATCCNGCGTTTCCCTCATCTGTTGGCCCGGCGATTCGCCGCCTGAATTCTCGATCCTGGTAAGGCAGGTAATCTGTGCCAGGGGGACTCGGTCGACTCTATCTTCAGTCATGGTTCTGCCGACAAAGGGTAGGTGGCAAGGTCCCGCAAATTGAATGGTGAAGGAGCATCGAAGTGGCGGCGAAGCATTTTTTCGATTCGGTTTACCTGACAAGGTTTTCACAGCCNAAGTGTGACCGCGTCCTTTACCGTTTCGTAAAGAAACATCGCGTCTCAAATCTTATTGAAATCGGTATCAGTGACCTTCAACGCTCGCTTCGAATGATCCGCTTGGCCGGCTATGCTACTCGCGGCGAAACTGAAGTTCGATACACCGGAATCGATCTTTTTGAAGCCCGATCAAATGATCAGTGTGCGATGACGCTGAAGGAAACTCATCGGAGTTTCACGCAGTCGGGGGCAACGGTTCGTTTGATTCCTGGTGATCCTGTTGCATCCATATGCCGATCTGCGAACCATTTATCAGGTTCTGAGCTGCTAATTATTTCTAGTATCGTCGATCAGGACCTGGGCGCAGCATGGTATTACCTGCCCCGCATGTTGTCATCCAACGCTGTTGTTTTCCTGGAATCGATTGATGCCGGTTCAGGCCGATCTCGATTTCAAATGATTTCTGCGGATGAAGTAAATCGTCGAGCAGAGGTTGCTGAACGGTCTGAGAAAAGGGCCGCCTGATCTGCGGCAACTAGTCGCGCGAATAGCCTCAATGCTATCGATTCCTTGACGTCGTTTTGGATTATGGGACTTTGAATGACGGTGATGGCGTCGTCTTATAGCGCTCTGGGNTGCGAGTTCTCCTCCCTCCTCTATTGCGATTGGGCGGCGGTCATTCTGCGAGTCATGCTATCCGTGTCCTGTGAATTCTCTTGAATTAGTGACTTCGCTCCGCGACGGTGTGGAATGGGGGATTCATCGATTCGCGTGGGCATCGGTTGGATTTTTCGGGGGTTCTATGTTGTTGGCGAGGGCGTCGTCGTTAGCGATGACGCCCCAATCCTGCCCTTTGGATGCCTCGCAGATTTGAATTTCGGTGGATATAATGAGGGATTACCTCCGCGGCGATGATGGGCGTACTAAGCTTAACGGTGCGGTCGGCACCTTACGTTTGCATGGCCACGTTCGGACGATTGCTACGCAGAAGTTTCGGGTTTCAAGAAGGGACGAAGTTTTCGATGAGTGATGCACCCCGTACGATGTTTCAGAAAGTCTGGGACAACCATGTGGTTCATGCGGAAGACGGACAACAGACGATTCTGTATATCGACCTGCAGCTCGTCCATGAAGTGACGAGTCCCCAGGCCTTTGAAGGTCTGCGCCTTGCGGGACGGAAAGTTCGCCGCCCTAGTAAAACAGTTGCCACGCCCGACCACAATATTCCAACTTCAGACCGACACCTTCCTATTGCTGATCCCGTCTCACGGCAGCAAGTTGACACCTTGCGAGCTAACTGTGAAGAATTTGGAATACGGCTCTACGATATTAATGATTCGAAGCAGGGCATCGTTCACATTATCGGACCTGAGCTTGGTCTTACTCAACCTGGAATGACAATTGTTTGTGGTGACAGTCATACAGCCACCCATGGTGCTTTTGGAGCTCTTGCCTTCGGAATTGGAACTAGCGAGGTTGAGCATGTCATGGCAACGCAAACGCTGTTACAGTCAAAGCCGAAAACATTTGAACTCCGTGTGGATGGTGATTTAGGAGCTGGCGTTACGGCAAAAGACCTGATTCTGTATCTGATTGGTGAAATCAGCACGCACGGTGGAACAGGTTTTGTGTTGGAATACACCGGTACCGCCATACAAGCGTTGACTATGGAAGAACGCATGACCGTCTGCAATATGTCAATTGAGGCCGGCGCTAGAGCAGGGATGATCGCGCCAGACGATATCACGTATCGATATTTGGAAGGTCGCGAATTTGCACCAAAAGGTGCTGACTTTGAAAAAGCTGTTGAACGTTGGCGGCAACTATCCTCAGACCCTGGTGCCTCCTACGATCGGTCACAGGTTTTCGCCGCTGAGGATATTGCACCTCAAGTTACCTGGGGAACCAATCCTGGGCAGGTGATTCCTGTTGTCAACAATATTCCAGATCCGACTGAGCACGATGGAGAGACCGANCGTAAAACGGCTGAATTAGCCCTTGAGTACATGGGTATCAAAGCCGGCACGCCGATGACAGAAATCCCCGTTAATCGTGTTTTTATCGGTTCTTGCACCAACGGACGAATTGAAGACCTACGCGCAGCCGCATCGGTTGTCCGGGGGCATAAGGTATCCGAATCAGTGTATGCAATGGTCGTGCCGGGGAGCGGCCAAGTAAAAGAGCAAGCGGAATCGGAGGGGCTCGACAAGGTCTTTCAAGCTGCTGGATTTGATTGGCGCGATGCCGGCTGCAGTATGTGCCTTGCGATGAATCCCGATAAATTAACGCCTGGAGAACGCTGTGCGTCCACAAGCAATCGAAATTTTGAGGGACGCCAAGGAAAAGGTGGGCGAACTCATCTCTGTTCGCCGGCAATGGCTGCTGCTGCCGCCGTTTTGGGCCATTTTGTTGATGTACGGGATTGGGATTTCAAGTAACTCNGACGTCGATTTGCGATAAAGGTCCGCGTAATAGGTTTTTAACAAGACAGGTGATACAAACATGGAGCCATTCAAAGCTCACACTGGATTAGTCGTGACCATGGATCGCGCGAATGTGGACACGGATCAGATCATTGCCAAGCAATTTCTCAAACGAATCGAAAGGACAGGCTTCGGACAGTTTCTTTTTTGGGACTGGCGATTCGATGACGAAGGCAATGAAAATCCTGATTTTGAATTGAATCGCCCTGAATTTGCCGGAGCCAGCNTTCTTGTAGCTCGCAATAATTTTGGATCGGGTTCCAGTCGTGAGCANGCTGTTTGGGCCCTTTCTGACTACGGCTTCAAAGCAGTTCTGGCACCAAGCTTCGCGGATATTTTCTTCAATAACTGCTTCAAGAACGGTGTTTTGCCTGTCATGCTTGCCGAAGATACGGTTGATGGTATCTTCGCGAGGGTTGCCGAAAATAAAGGCTATGAGATAACCGTCGATCTCGAAAAATTGTTGGTGACCGATGAGCATGGGATGGCTGCTGAGTTCCAAGTGGAGCCAGCGCGCCGCGAACGAATGTTGCAGGGACTCGACGACATCGCGATGACGTTGCAGAGCGAAGAGTTGATTTCAAAATACGAAGCCGAGCACGGGATCTCGTAATCTGCCGGTTTTCCATCGGAGAATCCAGCATGGACAAAACGATCCTGGGGTTGTGGACACAAACGCTGGCTGTTGGCTTGCTCGTTACCGGAGTGGTCTGCGGTCAAGATCTACAACCAAAAGTGATCCTCGCAAATCTGGATCGCCCCTGTGGTGTGGCCATTCATCCTGATTCGGGCNAGCTTTACGTGTCTGAGGGTGGTGCCGGACGGATTATCCGCGTTGTCGATAACGAAGATGAATCGGCCGAGCAGAGCGTGGTGGCCGAGGGGTTTGGGCAGGCAGGCGTCGGGCTTGCTGAAAGCCTCACATTAGGCCCCTGTGGTCTGCTCTTTCTAAATAAGTCGAACCTGCTGATCGCGGCTAACGGTTCGGATGCGAGTCAACGTGGGTTGTTGATCGCTACATTAACAGATCAATCNGATCAGATTTTCAACGCTGCCGATTTGCCGCGCCTTGCCCTTCCCCAAGATTCAACGGGAGCTCTCTATTCACTCGCCTCCAGTGGTCCGATCGTGTTTGCGTCAATGGTTGGCGCTCAAGGCGCCGATCAAATTCTGGCCTCGGCGATCCTTGACGGATCGAATCTAAACAAGGCTGAATCCTTCGAGCCCTTGAAATCAGTCGTTTCCGTCTCAGTGCCCCCGGATCGTCATTCGCCGACTGCGATCACCGTTAGCCCACGGGGAGAGTTGGTGACGGCTGTTTCCGAAGGTGTGGAGTCAGGAGCTCAGAGCCAATTGGCATTTTTTCGAGTCTCGGATAACACGATTCTCACCCGACTGAATGTTGATCTGACCAACATTGTTGCCCTTGCCTATNGAGTGCCTCAAGATCGAGCAAAAGTTCGCGCCCTGTATGCACTCGATTACGGAGAACGCGAAGCTGGACAGGGTGGGCTGTTCAGGCTTGATGCTGTGTTTCAAGGAAATCGGCTCGGTGTGAAGGCAGTAAGAATTTCGGCGTTGGAGCGGCCCACGGCAATGGCGGTTGGTAAACGAGGCATAATTTACGTCACACTTCAGGGCAGCGATGGAAAGACGGGTAAGCTTGTGGGATTTACTGACGGGCTTTGAAGAGAATCCTATAATCAGTTTAAAACGCATAATACGATCTCTAGCTGGTATCTGGACTTTTTTGTGATAGCGTAGATGGATAGCCGACCTTTTCCCCTAACCGTTTACGATGACAGCTTATGACTGACGAAACATCTCCTCAGGACGAATCGATCGAACAGCCCGTTGAAAATGAGCCTGCCGGCGAAGAGACAACGGACAACGTACAACAGGATTCCTCGACGCCGCGAGGTCCTCGTGTCTTTGGACGCTTTGCGGTTTGGATTGTTGTTATGCCGTTCATCTTCTACTTGACCGGCACAATGGTTGGTCCCTATATCGAGACGTTGCGCGATCATCTGATCCGAGGCACGCTCGATGACTATCACCACGGTGATGAAAGCACTTTACCGCAGGAAGAAGAGATACCTCTTTCCGAACTTGAAAAGGAAATTGATCCAAACGAACGCTTTTTGTTCGGCTTGCTTCCGCTCAATCGAGACGCATATCCCTATACCTACACGTTCACCATCGCCGGCACCACGTTGTTGATGCTGATGTTTGGATGGGGCTACTTTAAAGCGCCCTTCAAAATTAGTTTCTTGTCGATTGTGGTCGGTGTCGTTGGTGTCGTGGCGTGGATCGCACTGGCTGAATTGGATAAGAATTTTCTCGGCATCAGTGATTTGGTCTCGAGTGGTCGAACCGCGTTCAATCCATTTGAAACGCTGAAGGGCGATCCGACCTGGATGTGGCAATTCTTGGCCATTCGTTTCTTTGGTCTGGTTATCGTCGTACCGATCATCGAAGAGTTTTTTGTGCGTGGCTTCTTGATGCGGTACGTTGAGGATCCCGATTGGGATGAACTTCCGCTGGGCAAAGCCAAAAATTGGGTTTGGTTCGTACCAACGATTTACGGCCTTGTCGCTCATCTAACGGAACCACTGGCAGCCATCGTCTGGTTTTCCATGGTCTCTTGGATGTACAAGCGAACGGGCAGTATTTGGGATTGTGTGGTCGCCCATATGGTCACGAATTTGTTACTGGGTTTGTATGTCTGTTACTGTGGGGCCTGGTACCTCTGGTAATGCGAAGAGAATTCTGAAGCGGGCGGAATCTGTGGCCGCTCGCTCGGCCGATTTGCCGAAAAACAGCGTAAATCCTTGTTTCCCTCGGGGAACAAGCTGCTAGACTTTCATCAGGGTTCCGGTAATTGGCGGGATCCTGGCGTCAAGCACGCGGATCTCCATGAGGCGGGCTCACGATCAAGTCCCCTCCGCTTTTCTGGATGATCTTGCTCATGCTGCGAGCCTGCTGTTGAAAAAGTGATTTTGTGAAAGATATTCCATGAACTACCGCCGCGCGTTCGTCATTTCCCTCACGCTCTCTTGTCTGCTTGTTGCTCCCTGGTTTGCCCTTGCGGAAGAACAGCAGATTTGTCGTTTCCACGATCATCGTTCCTTTTTTGGCATCGATCTCGAAGGAGANGGACGCAAGTACGCACCTGATCGGCAGGTCGATATTAAACACATCAAGCTCGATGTGACCCCTGATTTTGCCAAACGGACGGTGAGTGGCACGACAACGCTCAAGTTTGCACCAATTTCCAAGCCGCTCTCTGAGTTGAAGCTCGATGCCGTCAATCTCACGGTGGACGACGTCCGTAGTGACGTTGAGATCGCAGAGGTCACCAATACAGGTGAAAATCTCTTGATTCGTTTTAAGCAAGCGATTCCGGTTGATGAAGATCGTTATGTTGAGATTGATCACGCAGCCGAGCCCACTCGAGGTCTGTACTTTCGAACGCCCGAGATGGGTTATCCCGAGGGCGATACCCATGTCTGGACACAGGGGGAAGCTCACGAAGCAAGATTCTGGTTTCCCTGTTTCGATTATCCGAATGAACGGTCCTCGACCGAAATGATCTGCCATGTCCCGCCCGAGATGATTGTGCTTTCGAATGGGCGGCGAGTTTCCGAGTCGATCGGCGAGTCGGGTTTGAAGCGAGTGCATTGGCTTCAGGAGAAGCCTCACGTGAATTACTTGATCTGTCTGGTTGCTGGTCACTTTAAGAAACTCGAAAAAACAGCAAACGATATTCCCTTGGGCTTTTATGTACAGCCGAGCCTGTACGAGCATGCTGCCAATTCCTTCCGGGATACTGCCCAGATCATGGAGTACCTCGAAAGTGAAATTGGCGTGCCCTACCCTTGGGAAAAGTACGATCAAGTCACGATTCGAGACTTTGTCGCGGGCGGCATGGAAAACACGACCCTTACGACATTGACCCACCGAACGATCTTCACCGAGGCGACCGAGAACATTCGGCAAACCCGAAATCTGGATGCTCACGAGTTGGCTCACCAATGGTTTGGCGATCTGCTGACATGTAAGGATTGGAGTCAGTTGTGGTTGAACGAAGGCTTTGCGACTTACTACACCCATCTCTATGAAGGGCATAAATATGGCAAAGATGCCATGCTCTACGGTCTCTATCGGGATGCGAAATCAAGAGTTCTTCCGCGTAGCACGGATAAACGCCCCATGGTGTTCAAAGGATACAAAAATGCGATGGAGCAGTTTGATTACCGTGCGTATCCCAAGGGGAGCTGGGTGCTTCACATGCTGCGGTCGCAACTAGGCCCCGATCTGTTTCGGCATTGCATTCGTGATTATCTAGCTCGGCACCAGTTTCAGAGTGTTGTTTCCGACGACTTGCGGCAGTGTTTTGAGCGACATTCCGGTCGGACCTTTGATCGCTTTTTCGATCAATGGGTTTATCACGCTGGTAGTCCGACCTTGAAGATTAGCTATCGCTGGCTTAGTGCAGAAAAGCTTGCCAAGGTTACGATCGAACAAACTCAACCCGTCGACGACCATTTTCTACTTTTCGAGTTCCCTACAACGTTGCGATTCGTCGTGGGATCCGAGGTGATTGATCAACCGATTCAAGTGAGCCAGAAGAAAGAAGATTTCTTCGTCTCGCTTCCGGGACAGCCGACGATCGTGCGTTTTGATCCGGAATACAGTGTTCTTGCAAAAGTTGACTTCAATAAATCGGATGAGTTGCTTTTTGCCCAATTGGAACGAGCTGACGATATGGTCGGGCGATTGCTCGCAGCAGATTCTCTCGCGAAAAGAAAGACTCAGAAATCCGTTGAGCAGCTGCAGAAGGCTTTGCAGGAAGATCCTTTCTTCGGTGTTCGAGCGACCGCCGCAGAGGCACTTGGGAAGATTCACGATGACCATGCCTTTGAGGCACTGACTGCATCTCGAAATCAGGAAGATGCTCGAGTCCGGTTGGCCGTAGTGACACAAATCGCAAAATTCTATCGACCTGAGGCTGAGGAAGTTCTGCATCAGATTCTCGAAAATGAAAAGAACCCTGCGATTCAGATCGCTGCCCTCCGTGGCTTGGGGCGATTCAATACTGAGCCGACTCGGGCACTGTTAGCTGAATATCTGGACGTTCCTTCGTTCCGGAATGAACTCGCCGATGCCGCCATCGCAGCGATGGGTATGCAGCGGAATCCTGGTGACCGGTTTTTGTTGAGAGAGACGATCCGTGAGCAGCAGGATCGATTCACCTCGCGCGGTATCTCCTCGGCGTTAGGCACGCTGGCGGCGATCAGTCGTGGCCAGGAGAATGTCGTCGCAGAGCGGAATCTGATGCTTGAATTTGTTAATCACCCCAAGGAGACGGTCCAGATTGGCGCTATTCGTGCGCTCGGGAGACTCGGTGATCCTGCAGCACAGTCTGTTTTGGAAACTCTGGCGATTAAGGACGGGCCTTCGAGTCGAGTTGCTTCGGCCGCCGAAGACGCGTTGAAGAAGGTGCAAGAATCCAGGCCGACGGCGCCAACTGAGGTGGTGGAACTTCGCAAAGAAATCACACAGGTGAAGGAAAGCAATGAGAAACTCGGGAAAGACATCGAGGAACTCAAGAGTATGTTGGAGACCTTTGTGAAGGCTTCGAAGAAACCGGCTAACGATTCCGAGGAGAATGGCTCGCAGGAGGAGGCTGACGCAACTTCCTCGGAGTAATCCTACACTTAGTTGCGTAGCCCGAGTTCTTTTGGATGCGGGTTCAGATATGCCTGTTGCTCCAGGCACGGTACGCCTTGGATCCGCACATCGTGTCGAATCAAAGTGAGGGGCACGACCAGGGGGAGCAGCTCTTGCCGATAATCCTCGATCGTCTCAACTAACTCGCGTTGGCTCGACAGGTAGAGATTGTCAGAGACGCATCCCAACATGTGCTGAAGCACGTTGGTGTTCTTCTTCGTCGTTGCGATGAACCGCAGCGTCTGTATAAAAGTCGATTCGTATTCTTTTCGGAATTGTGAGCGTTCGACCTGCTTGCCACCGGCGACCATCTTCCCAAGCCGTCGATAACCCACCTCCGAATGCGCCAACAACAGCAACTTGTAGCGAGTATGGAATCGAACGACGTCGTCCAGTTTCCAACGTGGCTTCTACAATGATTAGTGGTCGCGATAAGCAAATAAGATCGTCACCCAATTGTCACGAAGACGCGGATCGCACAAACGCCCCTCCTCTTCAACCGGTAGATTGGGATAAGCGTCGAGTAATGCCTCCGCAAATACGCCGACACCGGCACGGCGAGCGGGCCCCTTGGGTTGATAAACCTTCACTCGCATCATGCCACAGCTTGGGGAGTCTTTTTTCAGGATGAACCCGCATAGCAACTGAGCAGAAAGTTGTTTCACGCGTCCACGCGAAAATCNTCGCACTCGAGCGGTTAAGTCTTCTTTGCCGCGGGTGGTGATCAGCTGCGTATCTTCTCCTGATTGCTCGAGTCGAATTGGCTCGCGGGGAGTGCCGAGACCCGCCTCAACCTCCGGGCATACCGGGACCCACTCNACGTGCTGTCCGAGCGTGTCGGTCAAAAAACGATCGCGTTTATGACCGCCATCAAAGCGCACTTCCTGGTCAAGCAGGCAGGCAGAAATTCCGACCAAAATTGGCTGGTGCTCGGTTTTTGGAGTCGATTCAGCGGGCATGGGGGCTGTCGTAACAAAGGTCAAATTCGGCGGGGAAATAGCTTTTTGGCGGCTGTTACAGCCATGTTACCCGTCTGCCATCCTTGTTCGTATAACCTGTCGTTAAGAGTGACTGCGAAAACGACTGTTCTTAAACTGAATGACGGAACTTTCACGCCTCTCNAGTCGGCCATCATGGTTGATTCCGTTGATCGTTGAGANCGCATTGAGGAANGAGATCTGGTGCTGATTATTCCCGTTTTCGAGCCATTGAAAATGAAACGCATGATTCTCACTTTTCTCGCCGTTGCATTCACGGTGGGAGGGCTCTGCTCAGGAGATTACTCGGGTTTCTAATGATGTTGCCGCGACGCTTTGGCTCTACCTGAAGGGTTTTGAGGTTGTTCAGCAGTCCGAAAAGTAGCGCAAATNCAACTGCGAATCATTCGATNTTTCCAGCAATTGTTGCGATATGACAACTTGGCCACCCGTCTTCAGACATTCCTCGAATCTCATCCCTGGTTGCCTTGGCGAGCGAGGCTTACGTTTGNTCGGNAATTGTCAATTTGCACGGTCCCCCCTACCGCTCGCTGGCGAATTCATTTTTGGGGATATCGATCTGCGAGATGTCTTNGTNGTCAATGGAATCCATGGAGAAGCCACTTCGATGGCGCTAGTGGATTAGAATCGCGATGCATTCTTTGGGGGAACAACGCATCTCGGATCCGTTGTTTCAGAAGACCGGCAATTCGAGCAGCTTGAACTACCCCAACGTACCGGTGCAAAAGGTGAGTTATTGGAAGGCGTATGGGGAAGGAAAGGCGTACGGGGAAGGAAAGGCGTACGGGGAAGGAATAGTGCGATCCAACGTTTCAACCTGGAACGCCAACAGGACCTCTTCTATAACCATGAAGATGGGGTCCTTGTTAAGAACGCCAAATAGTACGACTTGACGTTGCTAACCGTGACTCCCATAGTGGTNTGGGTCGCGGTGCTGATGGAAGAACTCAACGATGGCAGATATTTGTCTTAAGCTCGTCACGAAAGTTTTTGCGAACGGAGTTCGCGCCGTCAATAACGTTGATCTCAGCGTTCGAAACGGTGAACTGTTGGCGCTGGTCGGACCATCTGGAAGCGGAAAGACCACTGCGCTTCGGTTGATTGCAGGACTTGAGATGCCAACTTTCGGAGAGATTCGCTTCGACAATGAAGTGGTTCAGGAGCGGGCTCCATCGCATCGGAATGTCGCAATGGTGTTTCAGGACGATGCTCTCTATCCTCATCTCTCGGTGGCTGATAACCTCAGTTTTGGACTCAAGATGCAACGTTGTCCAAAGCACGAAATCGAAAAACGCGTTCAGGAGATGACGGCACGTCTTGGTCTTTCCGAATTGTTAGAACGCAGTCCGAGTGAGCTTTCCGGAGGACAACGACAGCGGGTTGCGCTCGGACGAGCTCTGATCAAACAGCCTCTGGTTTGCCTGCTCGACGAACCTTTTTCCAATCTGGATCCCCAGACACGTGAGGCAGCGCGGCGAGAACTCGTAGATGTACACCTTCGTTCTGAAACGACGATGATCTACGTGACCCATGACCATCGAGAGGCGATGGAGATTGGCGATCGGATGGCGATTATCGATCAGGGNCGAATTCACCAGGTGGATACGCCAACCGCGATTTACCAGGCGCCGGTAAATCGGTTTGTTGCTGGTTTCGTCGGAACACCTTCGATGAATTTTTTGCAGGGGGAAGTCGAAGCTGGGATTTTCCGATGTGATGGTGTGGAAATTGTCTGCCCTTACGTTGGGCATCAAGGGAGTGCGATTCTGGGGGTGCGGCCTGAGGCGGTTCGACTGAAGTTAGAAAGTTCTGCTCCTGACGTAATTCGAATCAAGGCGAAACTCGTTCATCGTGCGTGTCTGGGGCGAGAGACTCTTTACCGCCTGGNAATAGGAAGTGAAATCTGGACNGCGGTTCCCGCTACTGAATCGGAACTTTCTGGGGTTGAAGCTGAGACGCTTCGGGAAATCTGTTTTCACCCAGAAGACATTCAATGGTTCGACCGGACAGGTGAACAGAAAAGACTTTAGGTTTTTTCATCGGGAATACCCTGCAGGCGACTTATGAGNCGATCGAGAAACCGAATTCGATCCAGGTGGAGCAGTTCTTAGGCGTTCTTTCTTCCGGTGAATTCCGCGCAGTCGACCTCTCAAGATGTACAGCATTGGTTCGCTATCGTCGTTAGCCACACCCGGGAAGGCATGAACTTCTTTGCGATTCCTGCGATAACGAATGGGGCCGAGTGGTTTGAGTTGCCCAGAGCCGACTCCCTGTCTCGTCCCACGTCTCACTGCTGGCTCTAGGCATGNACCTTTGTGAGCCGGACCTCGGGGATACTCCATGGTGTACGGCGATTGTAATCACCCAACGGGTGGCCCAGCAGTATCTTGCGTCGTTGGAGCCGGATGCGGTGCAAAGGAGTGCCTGTTGAATGTACGGGTAATGGCAGCATGGTCACTTGGCCGATGAGTAAAGCAGAAAGAATATTTATTGAATAATGAACGGAAATCGTCAATCGCTTTCACACTGTTAATGTTTGATGAAGAGCCGGATGTCGTCTTTGTCCAATCGTGTGAATCGCTATGATGCACTAGACAGGCAACCGATAACGACTGAGTTTTATTCGACAGATACAGAGAATTTTAGAGGAAAGGGAAAATGACAACGGATAACTTGGAGCCATTGACTGATTTTCATCATGGGCTTCCTGATGTCGTCGACGTTCGTTTAGTAGAGCTAGAGCACCAGCGGCTAAAGTTAGTCAGCGATTACGAAAAGATTCTATTTGATGTCTCTGACGGTGATGATACTGGCTATGCATTGGTTCGAATCAATGCACAGCTGAAGAAGGTCACCGATGAGATGCAGCGTCTTCGCAGCGGAGAGTGAGTCGTCTAGGATCGCTTTCTCGCCTCTCGCCGACGATCGGATTCTTTGAGAGTCATTTTGCGAAGGCGAATGAAATTGGGCGTGACTTCCACGAGCTCATCGTCTTCGGTGTATTCCAGAGCTGCNTCCAGGGAGAGGATTCTTGGTGGCTTCAGCAAGATGTTATCATCCGAGCCAGCAGCTCGGATGTTCGTCAGCTTCTTCTCCTTGGTGGGGTTCACGGTCATGTCCCCGGAACGACTGTTTTCGCCGACGATCATGCCTTCATAAACTTCATCACCAGGGGCGACAAACATATCGGCTCGTTCTTGGAGGCCGTCTAGTCCATAAGCGACGGCTTTGCCNCTGACTCCCGAGATGAGCACTCCGTTAGGTCGTCGAGGAATTTCTCCTTCCAGCGGACGATAGCTCTCGAATCGGTGGTGAATAATGGCGGTTCCTTGGGTCGCATTCAGCAGTCGCGTACGAATGCCAATGAGGCCGCGTGCCGGGATCAGGAAGTTGACCTGGGTGTAAGCTCCGCGGGGCATCATTTCGAGGACTTCGCCACGTCGCTCTCCCACGATTTCCATGACCGGCCCCATTTTGTCCGAGGGGACTTCGACGACCAGCGTTTCAAACGGTTCTTCCTGCTGCCCCTGGTTGTCGCGGTTGATCACTCGGGGCTTGCCAACAGCGAGTTCATAGCCTTCGCGCCTCATCGTTTCAATCAAAACGGATAAGTGAAGGACTCCACGACCTCTGACCGCGAACGAGTCAGAGCCCTCCATCGGTTCAACTTGTAACGCCACGTTTTTTTCAAGTTCTCGCGTCAAGCGATCTCGAAGTTGTCTTGTCGTCACATATTTTCCATCTCGGCCCGCGAAGGGAGATGTATTGATCGAGAACACCATCTGGAGAGTGGGTTCGTCGACCTTGACCCGTGGCAAGGGAACGAGCGATTCTGGGTGACTGATCGTGTCCCCGATCTCGACGTTCTCAAGTCCCACAATAGCGGCTACGTCTCCCGCTTCTGCCTGGTCGACTTCAACTCGCCCCAGGTTCTCGAAAACATAGAGTTGCGAAACTTTTGTCTGCATCGTTTGGTCATTGTTTTGCAATAACGCGATATTCTGCCCTTTTTTGATTTTACCTGCGTTAATGCGGCCGATCGCAATTCGTCCGACGTACTCTGACCAATCGAGCGTGGTGACCAGCATTTGCGTGGGTTTGTCTCGCTCGACAAGAGGTCCGGGGATCTCTTTGACCACCATGTCTAGCAAGAGCTTCATCGAATCGGTGCGAACGTCCGGATCGGCGGTTGCATAGCCTTCTTTGGCGGTGGCAAACAGATGAGGGAAGTCGGCGATATCGTCGTCGGCTCCGAGATCAATCAATAAATCGAGCGTCTCGTCGATCACTTCGTGTGGACGTGCATCGCTGCGATCAATCTTGTTAACAACGACAATGGGCTTCAGGCCGCATTCAAGCGCTTTGGAAAGCACAAACCGTGTCTGTGGCATCGGTCCTTCTGCCGCATCGATCAAAAGCAAGGCGCCGTCCGCCATCCTCAGGACTCGCTCAACCTCTCCACCAAAGTCGGCGTGTCCCGGTGTATCGATGATGTTGATTTTGATTCCCTGATAGGGGATCGCAATGTTCTTCGCTAGGATCGTGATGCCACGCTCACGTTCGAGATCATTGGAATCCAAAATTCGCTCGCCCTGGAGTTGGCTGTCGCGAAATTGCCCGCTTTGTCTCAGGAGGCAGTCCACAAGTGAGGTCTTGCCATGGTCCACGTGGGCGATAATCACAATATTTCGTAGATCAGTACGACGTCCCGACACAATCTAATCCTAAATCATTGATTTTCTTGGGGTTTCACCGGCTGCGGAGGGTGGCAAGTCGGCAAACGGAGAAGGTGCCAGGTGACCTTCGCATGCACTTGGCGCCACTGAGAGTCCCTGAGTTTAGCAGTTGAGTTTGATTTCTGGTACTCGACTTGGCCGGACTTCCGAATGAACTTGCCCTGCCGGATACTTTCCCTGCCGTGGCTTGAGTATGATGAGGTAATCGATTCGATCCGCGCCGGCTCCTGTGAGTGCCTTTCCGTGAAAATCACAACGATTCCGCACATTTATCGAAATGTTAATCGGATGACCGAGATCTTGTCGGTCTTGAGCAAGTATGGACTTGCGGATGGAATCAGTCGGTTGAATCTGGATTTCGCGAAAGGACTCCTCAAAAACCGAGGTGGAGAAGCTCTCGCTCGTCATACGCGCGAAACCCGCGTGCGACTCGCGATGGATGAGCTGGGACCCACATTTATCAAGTTGGGTCAAATTCTCAGCACTCGATCCGATCTCGTGGGAGCCGAGCTTGCCAACGAACTTTCTCAGTTGCAGGATTCGGTTTCAATTGATCCGCCGGAAGTCGTTAAACAGATCGTTCAGGATGAACTCGGCCAACCCGTTGAGGATGTATTTGCGGAGTTCGATGCCGAACCGATCGCCTCTGCGTCCATCGGGCAGGTTCATCGGGCTCGCCTGCGAACTGGTGAATTGGTGGCTGTAAAAGTTCAGCACGCTGGTATTCAAGAGATGGTCCACAAGGATCTTGACGTGCTCGCTACCCTGGCTCANCTCGTTAAACGGTTGCCGGAATTTGCACCCTATCGACCTGTTGAGACGATTGCGGAGTTTCAAAGAACGCTGCGTCGAGAATTGGACTTTGGACGAGAAGAACGGAATCTGGTGCAGTTCGCTGCCAAGTTCCAGGAAAACCCTTATGTCCGAATTCCGAAGCCATTCACTGAGTTGTGCACGCCTCGTGTTCTTACGATGGAGTGGGTCACGGGCATCAAGCTGAAAGAAATCGAGTCGCCGCTGGATCCGTCTTACGACCTTGCCGGGTTGGCACAACGTGGTGCAGATTTATACATGGAAATGATCTTCGGAGGTGGATTTTTTCATGCCGATCCGCATCCGGGAAATCTAATTCTGTTGCCAGGAAATAAAATCGGCCTGCTTGATTTTGGCATGGTGGGCCGTATTGATGAACGCTTGCGCGAGGAGTTTGAAGATCTGTTGCTTGCGATCGTCAACAGCGACGTACCATTGTTGACATCGCTCATTATCCGAATCGGTTCTGCCCCATCGGATCTCAATCAGTCGTCCCTGCAAAACGATTTGGCCGACTTTGTTTCTCACTTTGGTTCACAGTCTCTTGAACAGCTTGATTTGGCCAATGCTCTCCAGGAGATGATGCAAATTATCTTCCGCTACCGAATCATTTTGCCCGCTCAGGTCGCGATGTTGCTGAAGGTGCTGGTTACGCTCGAGGGCAGCGCAAAGTTGCTGTCGCCTCAGTTCAGTCTCATCGAGGTGATTCAGCGATATCAGCGAAAGTCTGTCTTGCGGAGGCTCTCGCCGATGCGCCGTGCCAGAAAACTACGGCGNCTGTATGTGGAGATGGAGCATCTCGTCGAGACCTTGCCCAGCCGACTGACCGACATTTTTGAGCAAATTCAGGCGGGGCGATTCGACGTGCATCTGGACCATCGTGGCCTTGAGCCGTCGGTCAATCGTCTCGTGCTCGGGATGCTTGCGAGTGCCCTCTTCATGGGCTCTTCACTAATGTTGAGCCGGCAGGTGCCACCGGTTTTGTTTGGAGGGGAGACCAATGCGTTCTTAGGAATGCAGGACGTCTCGATTCTGGGGCTCGCAGGCTGTGCCGTCAGCCTGTTGGTGGGACTGCGGTTACTACGAGCGATCGGTAAGTCGGGGCATCTGGATCGACGTGATTAGGCTCAGGCTGCCTCAGCCGCTTTGGCAGCCTCTCGATCAGACTGGCATTCCTTCACCAAGCTCTGGATTTGATGTTCCAGACGGTCTAGCTCGGCCATCACGTCGTTCTGGCGACGGTCCAGACGCTCCAGCAGCGTCAATTCGCGATCCGCATCCTGCGATTCNTGCTCGGTAGCGGCCAATTCTTCCGATTCGGGGGAAAACAGCTCCACGAGGCGTGTCTCCAAATTAAGGGGGCTTTTCTCAACGGTCAGGTAAACCTGGGTGGACACCCAGGGGGGTGAGGAGTAGACTGGGTGGCTTATATTCACGACGCTGGAAGGGTCAGGGGTAGTCCCGGCCCCACACAGGATCAAGGAGTCAACGTGGTTAAACTGGTCTTACGTGATCGCGAGAGCATCCAGGAAGCAGTTCGTCGCTTCCGAAAGCTGGTCGAACGAAGTGGTATCAAAAAAGAGATGCGTCGTCGCGAATACTACGAAAAGCCGAGCGAAACCAAGCGCCGAGCCCGATTGCGTGCCGAACGACGTTCTCGACGCAATAGCTTGACGGGCTGAACGCTAATCGAGCTGCTTCTTTTTGGCCAGACCGATTTTGTCGATCTGGAGCCANCTCTTAACGGTGACAAACTCTCATTGTCACTCGGCGCTATCCGCTGGACGCGTCGCGTAAATGGTAGTGACCGGCTGGGTGACGCCTGACCATCCATACGGGTTCCAGTTGTTTGCCTGCCAAGACGGTGAATAAGATCCCATCTGAGGCACTGGGCTTGCCTGAGGTCTCAGGTTGGAAAAACCAAGCCAACGCTGAGCTGCCAGTCGATTGGCCCTCTGCTGCGAACGCATCTGAGCCTTCCTGCGGACGGCCTCTTTCGGGCTCTGGTACCGCCGGTACTCTTCCATGTAGAACCACATTTCGGGCGTGATATTGCTGTCGCTAGAAATGTGAGTGAATGGCTCCGTGGTATCTGGTTTGGCGACACGCTGCGCCTGGCTGGGGCTCGTGATGCCCAGGCTGACGGTCAGAATACCCAATACGAAAAGCGTCCGTTTCATGGCGATATCCTCAGTACAGAAAACGAGACTCGGATATCCTATCGATTCGGTTGCGACGACAAAACAAGATTAGACACATTTGTCCGTTGTGACTTCAGTCTTTTTTGAGGGTGACGGTTGTGCCGCTAGCTCTGCTGTCACCTGCTCTCGCTTGGGTCTCGCTGCATGATCTGCTTTCCGGCCATCGTAGTCGGGCGAGGGGCGTTGTTGCCGGCAACGGTTGGCGACGGGAAATCTTAAGTGGCCTATCGCTTCTTCGGGCGAGGCACACGGCTGCCGCCGCGTTTTCCGCGTTTACCGCGCCGACCAGACTGTGATTTTGTCGTAGCGACCTCTGACAGTTTTTGCCCGATTGCGTCCTGCAAGGTGGTAATTCGATCTCGTAGGCTGGCGGCACGTTCAAACTCAAGGGCTTCGGCCGCTTCCATCATTTCAGCTTCAAGTTCGTTGATGTATTCGCGGGTGACATATTCGTCCTCTTGAGTGCTGCCGACGGCAGCGTTTGCCTCTCGATGCGCCGCTGCCTCCGACTCAATGCCCGAGCGAATGTTTTTGCGAACCGTTTCCGGTGTGATGTTATGGCGTTTGTTGTACGCTTCCTGAACGGCGCGGCGTCGTTCCGTTTCCTCAATCGCTCGACTCATCGAGTCCGTCATTTTGTCGGCGTAAAGGATGACTTTCGCATTGACGTTACGAGCGGCTCGCCCGATCGTTTGGATCAATGACGTTTCGCTCCTTAGGAATCCTTCCTTGTCGGCATCTAAAATGGCCACCATGGAAACTTCTGGAAGGTCGAGACCTTCTCGCAAAAGATTGACACCAACGAGAGCCTCGAAATGCCCCTCTCGCAAATCTCGTAACAACTCAACTCGTTCGAACGCGTCGAGTTCACTGTGTAACCACTTACATTTGACTCCCTGTTCATTCAGGTATGCGGAGAGATCTTCCGCCATTCGTTTGGTGAGAGCTGTCACCAGGACCCGTTCTCCGATTGAGGCACGTTCGCGAATTTGTTCGAGCAGGTGAGGCACTTGGCCGCGAGCTGGTACCACTTCAACGATCGGATCGAGCAATCCTGTTGGTCGAATAATCTGTTCGACGATCTCTCCTCCTGTTTGTTCCAGTTCGTAGTCACCAGGAGTTGCTGAAACGTAGATGACCTGATTGATTCGCTTCTCCCATTCCTCAAACTTAAGCGGTCGATTGTCGAGAGCACAAGGGAGCCGGAATCCATGTTCGACCAATGTCGTCTTTCGGCTTCGATCTCCCGCGTACATGGCACGGATTTGTGGGATGGTGACATGCGATTCGTCAATGAACAGTAAGAAGTCGTCTGGGAAGAAACTGAAAAGTGTATCGGGGGTGGAGCCAGCGGGCCTTCCTGAAAGCGGGCGACTGTAATTTTCAACACCCGGACAATAGCCAACCTCCATCAGCATTTCGATGTCAAAGCGAGTGCGAGCGTTTAGTCGCTGGGCTTCAAGCATTTTGCCTCGGTCCTTGAAGTACTCCAGTTGCTCGGCGAGTTCCTCTTTGATTTCTGCGACTGCATTCGCGATGCGGTCCTCAGGCATCACAAAGTGCTTGGCTGGATAAATGAAGATTTGTTCCTCTTGGCGAATTACCTCACCGGTTAATGGATTGATGAGTGATAACTGCTCGACTTCATCGCCCCAGAGTTCGATGCGTACGGCAAATTCTTCATAAGAAGGCCAGACTTCCACGCAATCGCCACGAACGCGAAAGCGACTACGTTCAAAGGCGACATCGTTTCGTTCATACTGGACATCGACGAGCTTGCGGAGGATTTTATCTCGGTCGACCATGTCCCCGACCTGAATGGAGACCATCATTTCACGATAATCGTCTGGGGATCCTAGGCCGTAAATGCATGATACGCTGGCGATGATCACCACATCACGACGGCTCACCAACGCACTGGTCGAGGCCAGGCGAAGACGGTCAATTTCCTGGTTGATCGAGGCATCTTTTTCGATGTAAATGTCTCGTTGAGGAATGTAGGCTTCGGGTTGGTAATAGTCGTAATAACTGACGAAATAATGCACGGCGTTGTGCGGGAAGAACTCCTTGAATTCGCCATACAGCTGAGCTGCGAGCGTTTTATTGTGCGAGATCACCAGCGTCGGGCGTTGTAATTCTTGAATTACATTCGCCATGGCGAATGTTTTGCCCGAACCGGTCACCCCTTTCAAAACTTGGCTTTGGCGCTTGCTACAGGCACCGTCCACTAATGCTTTGATGGCCTCGGGTTGATCGCCGGCTGGCTCGAAGGGGGCTTCTAGACGAAACATGCTGATCTCAAGCGAGGGAATTATGCAGAAAGATATCAGTGTATTTTACGACTTTTTGTCGGATTCGTCGTCAGGGGGGCGTAATGGTCCGTGAGGAATTAGGGGCCGACCACTTGGCTGCTGCAGAATGGGGGTCTCGAGAGAATCGGGATGCGAAACGCATTTCAGATACGGACGAATGCGCGACAGGACTCGAGGGCCGATGCCCTTCACGGCCGCCAGATCGCCCATGCGGTGGAAATGCCCCTGCACTTCCCGATGCTGGATAATTCGTTTGGCCAGGACTTCGCCAATTCCTGGCAGGACCATGAGATGCGGCCAATCACAATCGTTTAGATCGATCTGTAAACGATAGGGTATCCCTGGATGTTGGTCGATATTGACCAGGCTTCCATCGAATCCACCCTGCCAATACCACCAGGCGATTCCCGCTCCATAGGCTGCAGAAAGAATGGTCTGTAACACGACAAGTTGGGCCGGTGTGAACCAGGGGGCAGAGCTTTTGTCCATGATTCAGAGTCCTGATCTTGGTATGACGATGGGGCGTGGCATGCCGATGGAGCATTCGACGGAATGGTTGCGACGATTGGATTCGAAGTAATAAAATGGCCGGCCGGTCATTGGGGGAGCGTTGGTATGGCATCAACGCCATGTTCACGGGTTAGTGTAAGCAAAGCAGTCGTCGCCGCTTTCAGAGTTTCATCGTCGCTGAACAACTTTACTGCACAGCAGACATCGGTCGTGTCGTCGAGAAGTCGTTGCTGCGTTATCTGACCACGATGGAGCGACTGCTGTTGCAGGGAATGAAGGAGTCGCGTGGCGAGAGCGAGACAAAACGATCGCTCTTCGAAGCAGATTGCATCTGCCGCATCAGCGATCTCGCCGCCTGCCGTTGGATGGGCGACGAGATTACTCTGTAGATGGTCCTTAGTCCAGAACTTTCGCGCCGCTGATCAGCTTGATGAATTCGGCATTGCTTTTGAACTTGCCAAGCTGCCTGGTGAGCTGTTCCATCGCATCCACATGATGCATGGTTGTCAGCGTGCGCCGAAGCATGGTCACTGCGTGGAGCGTTTCTGGATCGTGAAGCAATTCCTCGCGGCGGGTGCCTGACTGAGAAATGTCAATGGCTGGCCAGACTCGTCGGTCAGCCAGCTTGCGATCCAAAACCAACTCCATGTTGCCGGTGCCCTTGAATTCCTGGAAGATCAATTCGTCCATCCGGCTACCGGTGTCGATTAGAGCGGTGCCGACAATCGTCAATGATCCTCCCTCTTCAAAGACGCGTGCGGTCGCAAACAGTTTCTTGGGGATGTCCATCGCCTTGATGTCCACACCACCGCTCATCGTCCGACCGGTGTTGCCAACCCATTTGTTGAAAGCACGCGCCAAACGGGTGATGGAGTCCATCAGCAAAAAGACGTCCTTGCCCATCTCGGCTAAGCGACGGCATCTTTCGATCACCAGTTGTGAGATGCGAACGTGGCTTTCTACGTCCTGGTCCAGGCTGCTCGCGATAACTTCGCCATTCACATTGCGACGCATGTCTGTGACCTCTTCAGGTCGTTCGTCGATTAGCAATACGACGAGATTGACATCCGGGTAGTTTTCAGAGACGCCGTGAGCGATGTGCTGTAGAAGCATCGTCTTGCCCGTACGCGGAGGTGCGACAACCAAAGCACGCTGCCCCTTGCCCAGTGGAGTCAGTAGATCCATGACTCTAGTGCTGAGCGGTTCGCCGCCGGTNTCCAGGCTGAGCCAGCTTTCTGGATTGATGGGCGTTAGTTCGTCGAACGACTTAACGTTGGCATACTCTTCNGGGGGCATGCCATCCACATCNGTGATTTCGCGTAACCGTGGACCTTGCTGCTTCCGGGCTCGNTGGACCATGCCGGTGACCATCAAACCTTCACGCAGGCCATATTTGTCGATCATCGTGCCAGGGACGAACGGATCAGAACGCACTCGGTCATAATTGTTCGACGGACTGCGAAGGAACCCGTAGCCGTTGGGGTGTAATTCGAGCATNCCACTGCCCTCTTGCAGTGAATCCTCTTCGCCATTTTCGAGCGGTTCCATCTCACCGGCTGGAGCCGGTCGTACATTCTGGTCACTGGGACGTCGTCGCCGACGACCGCGGCCGCCTTGGCCTCCGCCGCCACCCGATGATGAGCCACCACCGCGCTGATTGGGTCGTGATCCTCTTGGCTTCCGTTTCTTCCCCATATCCTCACCTGGTAAAAAAACGTTGGTGGTCGACCGCTTGTTGTTATAAACGCGAGCCGATGCCACATGATTGCTGGGTCAATATCGCCTTCGCTGTGACGCTCTCTTTTGCGCACAACGTGATTCTGGTCACTGTTGAAACTAGAATCGACTGAGTTTCAGAGTTCTTGTGTGTTTAACACTCGCAGCACAAGGGAGCTGCTGACCACCCAATTGGGCTGACACGAAAAATTTTCCTAAACGAGACACCGTANACGTCTCTCTCCCTGTTGGGAGTGCCCTCCTAGGCAGTGTCACCTAATAGCTTTTTTCCTCAGCTAATGAGCCGATGCGTGCTGTACTTAGCACTCATGATTGATGAAATCATGTCAGGTGCTATCGCTGATGCGAATGGTCGAAACCAGGGCTCAAGCACCTAAGGAAGCTCGAGTGACGCCGATGACCTAGACCGGAAATTAGATTCCCCATCCAAGGATTGGACGCCCGAGAGTCGGGCACGGCGCCTTCGACTGAGGCAGATATTCTCTGACTACCGGCATATTACTCATGCTAACCGTCGTGTCAAGCTATCATTTGAGCTTTGTGCGATTCTTCATTGTTCAGACCGGCGAAAGCGGCAAAAAAAAACGGTTTATACACGGGAAACGGGGCTTAGGGGGCTTTGGGGGAATGGCGGATTAATCGTTTTTTCCCCTAAAGTCGACCTAGTCGGATTTTTTTATGTCGGCAGCCTGTCTCTCCCGTCGATATTCCGTTGGAGAGATCTTCTCGAAATCCGTCTAACTGAGTCGATGTGCCAGGGAAGGTGCTTTAGATGCGGCGAAACACACTTTTTGTTCTGTTGTTTGCAGTCTGTGGACTGTTCACAAGCGCAACGTCCAAGGCTGTTGAAATCGGCTGGCAAACGGACGTTGAGCGTGCGTTCGAGACGGCCCGACAGCAAAATCGGCCCATTCTGCTGCATTTCTGGTCTCCCGACTGTGTGCCTTGTATGCAGCTGGAGCAGACCGTCTTTAAACGGAACGACGTCGCTCGCACACTGGAAGACTTCTTTGTGCCCGTCAAAATTAATGCGCGAGAAAATCCTCGCTTAGCAACACGGTATCGAATTAAATCCGTCCCTCAGGATGTGATTTTGACACCCAGCGATCAAGAACTGCTTCGCCTGACCACGCCGCAGGATCCAACACAATATGTAGCTCGGCTGACTGCTGTCGCATTCAAGTCAGGCATGACGCCTCAGCGACGAAATCGACCGGAAGGAGTCGCGGGGAACGCCAAAACTAGCCATGAGCAATCCGCTGGCTACCAGGCATCCACAGGCTATCGCTCTCCACTCGGCCCGCCCCCTGGAGAACGTCCGGTTGGGATGAATACAAAGGGTCCCTCTCATGATATCGGTCCGATTGGTGCGGTAACACCGATGGTGAATCAATCACAGCCTGCTCCAGAGGCTGAGCCGAGAGAGGTGATCAATCGCTATGCAACTCCCGCACAGGCCACCCGAGCAGTGACGGTCGGTGGTTCGCCGAGTGATTCGCCATCCACACCATGGGATGCGCAACGATCTTCACCACCGTCCCAGCAACAGACCTTTGCGCAGGGAAGTAACGGATACTCCAGCCCAGCTGTTAATCAACAGCCACCGCAGTTCGCTCGTGAAGAATTGCCACAGCAACGTCCGGTGCACGNACGACCGGTGCCGCAACAAGCTCAACAGACCCCCTTTGGGATGGAGGGATATTGTCCGGTAACGTTGTTGAAGGAAGACAAATGGGTGAAGGGTGACTCTCGTTTTGGCGTCATCCATCGCGGACGCGTTTATCTGTTTCTTTCGGAGAGTCAGAAAGCAACCTTTCTATTTAGCCCCGATGATTTCAGCCCCGTCCTGGCGGGTATCGATCCGGTGATGTTGGCCGATAGCGGAGAAGCGGTTGAGGGTCGACGCGCCTTTGGACTTGTCTATCGCAAACGAGTCTTCTTGTTTAATTCGGAGGCGAATCTTCAGCGGTTTTGGGATAATCCCGAAGGCTATGCAGCGCCGATTCGTCAAGCGATGGAATCGGGGACCGTCAATCGTCTGTTCCGGTAGGCGGTTGCTGGCCGGTCGATGAGTGGCACAGTTCTCTCAAGCGGATCCACGTGTAGAGCCCTGTGTCGTGTCCATTTGACCAGATGATCTTCAACGCATAGTTGCCAACAAGCTTTGCGTCATTGATTTGAATGTCTGTGGGGACGGAGTCGGGATCAAGTAATAATTCTCCCGTAATCTCATCGACGCATTGAGCGCATTGGCATTGTTCTCGGAGATACTTGAACCCGTAGGCTGACTGATGGCCATCGTTCCAAGTGATTCGCAGCTCGCGATCGTCTCGAGAGGCTTCTATCGATTTGGGAGCGTCCATCTTTATGATTTTTGCTCCCAACCTTGAGATCGTTTGACCGCCTCTTGCCAGCGACTGTAACGTTGTTCGCGTTCATCGGTGGGCATGTCTGGAGTAAACTCTCGTTCTAGTTGCCAACGTTGTTCGACAGCGGACGTATCTTCCCAGACCCCGACGGCGATACCTGCCAGGTAGGCTGCACCTAAAGCCGTGGTTTCGGCCAGTGTGGGGCGTTGAACCGTCACGCCGAGAATATCGGACTGGAATTGCATCAGTCGATTGTTGACACTCGCTCCTCCATCGACCTTCAGCATGTCTAGTTTGACGTTGGCGGCGGCTTCCATCGCGTGCAGAACATCTCGTGATTGAAATGCCATTGACTCCAACGCGGCGAGTCCCAGATGTCCTGCGGTCGTGCCGCGCGATAGACCCACAATCGTCCCGCGAGCGTAGGCGTCCCAGTAGGGTGCGCCGAGACCAACAAACGCCGGTACCAGATAAACCCCATCGGTATCCGAGACGCCCTCCACTAAACTCTCAATCTCGGAAGACGATTGGATGAGGCCGAGACCATCACGAAGCCATTGCACAACCGCTCCACCGATGAATACGGATCCCTCGAGGCAGTAAGTGACTTTGTCGCCGATCTTCCAGCCGACAGTGGTCAAAAGGTTGGATCCAGATTGAATTGGCGCATGGCCTGTATTCATCAAGAGGAAGCAACCTGTGCCATAAGTGTTTTTGGCCGAGCCCGGATGGAAACAAGCCTGGCCAAACAACGCGGATTGCTGGTCTCCGGCACAACCGCTGATCGGGACGGGGGCTCCTAAAGCCGTTGCTTCACCCATGACGCCGCTGGAAGCAACGACCTCGGGAAGCATCGCTCTGGGAATATCGAGCAATTCCAGGAGCTCATCGTCCCAGTCCATCGTATGCAAGTTGAACATGAGTGTACGACTTGCATTGCTCACGTCCGTCACGTGCGTCTTGCCCTCCGTGAGTCTCCAAATCAAATAGCTGTCCACGGTGCCAAACAGAATTTCGCCGCGAGCGGCTCGGTCACGCAAGCCCTCATTCTCGTCAAGGATGTGTTTGACTTTCGTTCCTGAAAAATAGGAGTCTAGAAGTAGCCCCGTTTTTTGCTGGAAGGTTTCCTCGAGTCCTTCTGCTCGCATTTGATCGCAAATGGGTGAGCTCACTCGGCTCTGCCAGACAATCGCGTTGCCGACGGGCTGCCCCGTCTGTTTATCCCAAAGAATTGTGGTTTCCCGTTGGTTGGTAATGCCGATTGCGGATAGATCTGCAGCCGTCAGTTTGGCCTTTTCAATCGCCCGTTTTGCGGTGTCGAATTGAGTTGACCAGATGTCCCCCGGACGATGTTCCACGAAGCCCGGTGCAGGAAGAATCTGTTCGAACTCCTGTTGGTCGACGGCCACATTGTTGCCTTGGTCATCGAAAACGATGGCGCGACTGGATGTGGTTCCCTGGTCCAACGCTAATACATACTTCGTCATGGGTTCGATCCTTTACGGCAACGGGCACTTCGGCAACTGCATTCGAGCAGCACAGAGCCGATAGTCTAGCGAATGAGAGTGGTCGCTNCCTAGACGTGTGGAGCAAGAATTGGGGCAAGGGGTGCGATTGCCTGGCGTTGGAACGCCTAGCGATCAAGCCGTTCCCCATCAGCCCGTTCGAGCAAGGCGACTTGAATTCTGGCAAATTCCTGATCCGGATAGATTGCCAAGGCACGTTGGAAGTAGCCGAGCGCCGTTGAGGAATCTTCGAGTTCCCGGTAGCATTCGGCAACCGCAACCGCCGAAGTGAAGTGAAAAGAATCGCATTCAAGCGCGCTGAGAAAATCTTTGAGGGCCGCGACGGATCCGATATGAGAACCGATGGCAACGGCTCGCTGATGCCAGGCCTCGGCGAAGCCGGCGTTCTCTTCAAGTAATGCTGAGCACCCTTCAATCACCTCTTCGTATTGGCCGCATGCATTGAGTCGTGCGAGTTGCTGCAGACGATGGCATTGAGATGGAGATCCGGATCGAGTCCAGAGTCCATGGATTCCATCGGATGCGATGAGTCGTACGGCTCGGTCTCCGTCCGAAAGGCACCGACCCACAACGGGCACCGACGATGCACCTCCTAGGAATGAAACCGCCAGAACGGCACCACGANGAGTGACTGGGTCACGGCTGCTTGTTAATCGATGCAGGGTCGACAGCGTATATTGCTCAGATACATCCGCAATAAACTGCGGAGCCTTCCCCTCACATAAAAAGCGGTAGTAGTATCGACAGATCCGTGAGTTAGACTGGAAGTGTTGGGACACGAGCCGCTCGCNGGTTGAGTTAAGGGGTCGGAGTTTTTGCTGAAATCCACTCCCCGAGTTTAATTTTGATGCGAAAAAACAACAACAGATCGCCAGTGTATTCTCCGCAGAACCTGCGCGTGATCCTAACGATTGTAGGAGATGGGTTTGCTTTACGGTGGTGGGTACGTGTCGCTAGCATGGCCTGCCTCTGCGGTCTTGCTCTTTCTTGGGCTGTCGTCGCTCAGGAACGTCGCCAGATACGCCCCTTGCAGCGGCAGTTGGATCTTCCGGTGCAGGTCGCCTGGGAGAACGTCCCACTCAAGATCTCGATGTTACGTCTCGCCGAAATTCAAGGCTTGAGCATTTTTTTGGATCGTCGCGTCGACCCAAGTCGGCTGGTTAACGTCAGTGTCGAGGCGCCCACTTTGCGTCAGGGAATGCCTGCCTTAGCTGAACAGCTGGGTCTGCAGGTCAGTCTGATTGGCGATGTCATCTACCTTGGGCCGGCTCCTTCGACGGCAAAGCTCGCCACCCTTCTGGACATTAATCGTGAAAGAATGAAAAAGGTGTCACCCGGCCGACGGCGTGCGTGGCGTAAGCCAGTTGCTTCCGACTGGCCACGATTGGCCGAGCCTGCGGGCTTGGCAAGCTCCTGGAGCGATGAGGCTGGGATTCCGATTCGCGATCTCGATCGGATCCCACATGACTTGTGGGATGCCGGTGGGTTGCCGGCGATGGGATTGCTGGAAAGATTAACCATCCTGTTGGCCGGATTTGACCTCACCGTTCGAATTGAATCCGACGGGATGGCAACGATTGTGAAAATACCTGCCACGGTTTCGGTCGAAAGTAGTTATTCCCTGACAGCCGCTCAGGCCGAACGCCTTGATGAGATACGTGAGCGGCTCGGCAAGGCTGAATTCAAAATTCGAGGGAGACGAATGAATGTCCTTGCGACGAGTGAGCAACACGCGGCAATTCGGGAATGGATGCGAGGAGAGACTGAGTCTAATTCACTCGTGACTCAAGGTGAGCAACGTTACACATTAAGTGTTGAAAATCAGCCGGTNGCCGGTGTCCTGAGATCGCTTTGCCAACGCATGCGGTTACAGCTCGATCTGTCTCAATTAAGTCAAGATCAGGCTGCGAAACTGATCAGCCTGGATGTGAAGAACGTCAACCGCGACGGGCTGCTACGGGAGACCGTTTCGCAAGCTGGTTTGCGTTACCGAATGGAAGGTCGCAAGCTCGTAATCCTTCCACCGCCATTCTAGGCTCCGTCGGCTGAGTTTGCTCGATTGGCTCAGGCTAAGGCCTTTTCGAGCGCCTCTTGGATGCCTGAGGCGATTTTTCCTTTGAACATCATCGCCGCAAAAGGAAGCTCACCGTCCATTTGGACGTTGTCTTCAGCGACGGTCATCTTGCCATCGATTTTAATGCCGAATGTGTTGAATGAAAAATTGAGGATGTTGTCCGACCAGCTTCCGTCCATGTCGCTAATCTGATCCTTGTATTTCTTTTCCATCGTTTCTAGGAAAGAATCCATACGAGCTTTAGCGGCATCTTGTCCGAGGGAATGTGGAACTTGGACATTGAAGGATGGCATGGACGACCTCTATCTCTATTGTGAAGAAACGGGATTTCTAACAAGATTCTCTAGTTGGCCACGAATGACTGGCCATTAATCTTCGCCGAGTGTATCAAAAGCATAGCTTTTGGTTTAGTCGAGCTTGGCTGGGTTGGTGGAGAATAATCGAGTTGTGTCGATGAGGTTGAAATGAATTTGAATCGCTTTCTTCGGTTCGCCGTGGTTGGGCTGATCTTCCTGGTTGGCTCTGCCGTGTGGTGGAGTTGGCAGTTCCGGCTTCCTGCTCCTGAAGATTGCAGTCGAGATCAGTTGTTTCGCTGGATGGCCCTCTATGATCTTGCTGACGAAACGGAGCAAACGCAACTCGCATTAATGAATCGATTTGAGGAGTTGATCAAGAATGGTGAATTGGGGGGGAGCGTTGAAATCGATCCGCGATATGCGACACAGGTAGACCGCAATCAAAGGTTGCTGCAAGATCGATGGTTTCAGGAGAAGGTGAAAGAGTTTCATCGCCGAGAAGTCGGCCAGCGTACTGCGTTTCTGGATGAGCAAATTGTGATTGTCGATCAATGGCAGGCAATGGCAGGTGATTCAGGACAGGATTCAATCAATGTGATGCGAGAACAGTTGAGTCGCTGGATTGAGGACGCTGCACCGGATGAACAGAATCATGTGTTGCAAGCGTTGTCGGCCTGCTTTGTCCGGTGGATCGCAAGTCGTGATCTCAGCGATCTTTCCCTTTCGGACCGTGAGAAAATCGCAGAAGGTGTCATGGAACAGATGGAAGCCGATGAATTCACATCGGATGGAGATGGGTTCGTCGCTTTACTGCAAGAGTTCATGCCCGAGGATTCGGTGCTGCTCTTGAAGAATGGCAATCTTTTATTGGAGGCCTGGTTTCATACGCAGGCACGGAAATATCAGGCGTTATCGGAAGAGGAGAGAAATCAGTTTGTCACCGAACAGATTGATATTGTGAAAACGTCGCCGTTAGTCCCTCTTGTAATGGAGGAGGGGGCGGATAAGGCGACTTCCGTCTCCAATCCTATCGCAGCGGCGATGCAATTGATGCAGACGGTCGATGGTTGGATCGCCCGTGCGGAAACGATTGATCAGCCCNTGTTGAAAGAATTCAAATTAGCGGTGCAACGGCAATTCATGAAAATCAGTTTGCCTTGGATGAGATCCAATTAGTTGGTAGCGATCAACCGTTGCTTCAGGTTCAAATCGCTGCTTGTACAAACACTAATTCGGCAGTGGTTGCTCGTCCACCTGCGACGTCAGCTGTTTGACCTGGTCTTCGTAGGTGTGGCGATCTGACGGATGCCAGAGTGGCAAGCCATCGCGAATCCGTCTTGCGAGTATTTCGAGCTTTTCATCGCTTCCAGGAAGCGCATCGGTTGCGGTGAATTCTTCCTCCTCTGTTCGACCAGGTTCGAAACTCCAGTCACCCGCTTGAATCGCTTCGAGCACGGACTTAGGCACTTCAAATCCTCCTCAAGGCTGCAATTGAAAGTCGAGGTTCTGCCAGCATCCCTGCAGCCAACGTTTGCATTCCCTGAATGCGAACCACCAGTATTAGATTCTGAAAACCGATTGTCAACAATTATCCTGCATTCGCGCTTTCGGTCCCCGGTGCTCTTAAGGCCTTGTTCAGCATCTCGTGTTGAAACGATATGTGCAGCTGCCGAAAAATATTCGGCAGCGGTCTGAATTTCGTTGCAATGTGGCTGAGATTTCGGTAAGCCACTAAAGACTGAGCGACGAGGCGAGTTCGCGCACGGCATGCGGGTTGAGTTCGCCGCTGCGTGCGCCTTGGCAAACAGCTGTTCGCACTGCAAAGATACCGGCTCTCGTGTTTCGAAGTTGAGCTATCGCTGTATGGTCAAGCGAACCGGCGAGTGCGACTTTCATGCCTGCTGCTCGAGCCGTTTCAATGACCCGATCCAAATCGGCGAGAGTCAAGTGCTGTAAGAGGTTGCCATGGCGTTTGCAAAAGGTATCGATCAGCAATACCTCACATTGAAGCTCTTGCCCTGCCTCAACGACTGCTTCGAATTGAGGGGCTCGTGCCGTTTTCCAGTCGGCATAGGCGACTGCAACAACGCCTACCTGGGGAGGCAGGGATGCCATGCGGTCGCGCAATTCGGTTTGCCAGTTCGGCCGGCTGGCGCATTCAGAAAGTCCCCACTTGACCAGGTTGGTGCGTGGAGGCACTTGCTGAGGATCAAACATTGGGGCATCGAGTAGCTCTCCCAATGCGATACTCAAGTGGTGCTTCGGTTGAACGACCGCCGCAATACCGCTTATGACATCCAACGAGGCTGCTCCAAGAGAGCCAAGACGTGGCTCCTTGATATCGATGTAACGGACGCCCGCATCGGCAACCAATTGGAACTCTTCGACGGAGCGGACACTAACCAATAACTGGGTCATGTTGAAGGGTTCTTTCGAGATCGTTTGATCGCTGCCAATTGGGAGTTCATATTACCTACGACATTTTTGTTTAAAGGTTCGGTCCAGGTGCCTCGGACGATGATGTAGCCATCGCACCAGTGCCCTAGAGATTTGGACGTGTCGCGGCGGTGCCATTCCGTCGCTTTTTCGGCGAGTCGTATCACGACGGTGACACTGGGGACCTCTTGGCGGTTCAACGCAGGCACCATGCTTGGACCTTCACCCAGGAAAAAAACTTCCACGACATCAAGCGGGATGCGAAACGGGGAAAAGCCCTTCAAGTAAACCAGGAGCTCATCGGAAGTGCAGCTGATGCGCGGGTAGCGGAGCCAGGCGATTTGTCGAAAACAAAGAATCACACCCGCGATCGCCAGGACGATCACCAGGATGAGCAAGAGGCTTGAGATGGTATTGTCGACGCCGCGCCAAGCATACAAAGCAATCCCAAGAAGGATCGGGAGTCCGCTTAAAAGCAAGAGAATCCAGGATGCACGACGGTTGTTCTGAAGTAGGACTTGGGCCATAGATAAAGCGACATGAGTTCAATGGGAAACGCTTCAGTTTAACAAATCCTTATCGAGTTACCGAGATGGGGACTCGGCGAGGCTGCAGGCTCAAGTTAGGCTAGTTAGATCGAAGTTCAACCTGAGGTCGCCGTCGATGTCTAAAGAATTCACTCAAGCCGAGTGGTCGGATCTGTTGGAGGATGACTGTCGCCAGTTGGTGCGACTGGCTGTTCGCGAGGATCTTGACCGATCCTTTGATTGGACGACCGTCGCACTTGTTCCGGAGGATAGTCGAGGGCAAGCTGCACTCGTTACGCGGCAGCCCGGTGTTCTGGCTGGCCTCCGCGCGATTCCCTCGGTCATCGATGAACTGAATGCCGATCTGGTTTGGAGTTCCGGATTGCCGGACGGGGAATCCGTTACCCCGCTCACCTGTCTCGGAGTTCTTGAGGGATCTGTTCGCGATCTGCTAGTGGCAGAACGTTTGATTCTAAACCTGGTCGGCCGGATGTGCGGAATTGCCACGTTGACGGCGCGTTTTGTGTCCGAGGTTTCCGGGTTGATAAGCAAGGTCTATGACACTCGCAAAACGACCCCTGCCTATCGTCGTCTCGAAAAGTACGCTGTACGATGTGGAGGTGGTTGGAATCATCGTGGAGGTTTGTATGAGGCGGTGTTGATTAAGGACAACCATCTCGATTTCGGTCGCACGAATGACGGACGACGCTTCTCGCCAGCTGAGGCAGTTATTGCGGCTCGCGATTTCTTGAAAAGCACCCTGCCCCTCACCGACGCCGAGGCGATGATCTTGGAGATTGAAGTTGATTCACTGGATCAGCTTCAGGAGGTCTTGCCTCAGCAGCCCGATATCGTCCTGTTGGACAATATGACGCCTGATCAGTTGAGTCAGGCAGTTCAATTGCGCAATCAAGCCGCGCCTTTGGTCGAACTGGAAGCCTCTGGCGGTGTTACTCTTCAAACGATTCGAGCGATTGCTGAAAGTGGAGTCAACCGCATCAGCGTTGGGGCACTCACGCACGCAGCAGCGTCTCTGGATATCGGGCTCGATTGGGTTACTGAGCCCCACTAGAACAGGAAGTTAGTTGACCACGTTTTGGGCTTCGCCGGCAATGAATGCTGCGACATTGTCCACGGTTACTTGCATGAGCCGCCGCCGGGCCTCCAGCGTTGCCCAGGCGAGGTGTGGCGTGATGAAACAGTTGTCGACGCCAAGGAGTGGGTTGTCGGCTTGAATCGGCTCGGAGGAGACCACGTCTACGCCTGCCGCCGCCAGTTGCTTGCTCTTTAACGCGTTTGCAAGATCAGCCTCGGCGATCAAGGCCCCGCGGCTTGCATTGATCAATATCGCCGACGGTTTGCAGCGCGATAAGAATTCACGGTTGACCAGCCCCTGGGTATCAGAAGTCAACGGGCAGTTAAGGCTGATCACATCGGCTTGTTCCACGAGGACGTCCAGATCGGCCCATTCGAAGGGGGAATAACTCGGGGGATCCTGGCGACGTCGTGAAGCAGCCATGACATGCATACCGAAGGCGTGACCTAAGTTGCCCACCTCGCGCCCGATGCGGCCGAAACCAATGATCCCTAAGGTTTTGCCGCTCAATTCCGTTAAGGGAACTTTCCAGAAACTGAAATTCGCTCGCTCCGCCCATTCGCCGGCTTGGACCGCTTCATCGTGCACGTCAACTCGGTGCAGGATGTGGAGTAAGAGCGCAAAGATGTGCTGAGCAACCGAGTCCGTCCCGTAGACTGGCACATTCGCCACCGAGATCTGGCGTTCTCGAGCTGCTTCGCCGTCAACACAATCAAAGCCTGTGGCAGTTACTGTGATGAACTTGAGCTGTGGAAGCTGTTCAAGCGTTTCACGTCGGAGAGGAACCTTGTTGGTGACGAGAACATCCGCACCCTCACAACGTTCGAGTAAACGCTCAGGTTCGGTTCTTTCATGGACAATTAGCTCCCCTAACTGTTCGAGCCCAGTCCAAGGATTATCACCTGGGTTAAGAGTAGATCCGTCTAGGACAACGATTTTCACTATTCAGCTCCTCTCGCAGTCGCAATGTTGTATGGGTAATTCATGCGATGGAAGACAAGCCTACTGGACTGAGATCCTCCGTCCAGTCGGCATTTGATTGTTTTGGCGGTAAACCGTCAGCCTTGTTCGCGTAAATTCGAGCGCATTGGCTTTCAAAAAACTTTAATTATTTCGGATCGTGTCATACACTGAGGCTGTTAAAGAGGGGATTCGTTTTCGTCCGTACCGAGTAGGGTCACGCCGAGAAAGGTAAACAACGGGGGAAGTACAGTGCGAATTACCGAAGTCCAGGTGAATCTTTGTGAGGGCGGCGAAGATCGTCTTCGAGCCTATTGTGCGATTGTTATCGACAACGAATTCGTTGTGCATAACATCCGTATCATCGAAAAGGCCGGCGGATTGCTCATTGCAATGCCGAGTCGCAAACTCACGGTTAAGTGTCGCCACTGCCGAATGAAGAATCCGATTGATGCAAAGTTTTGCATGAATTGCGGTCACGAATGTGATCGGAGCGATACAACTCGACAGGGCGAAACTAAAATCCATTTTGACGTGGCGCATCCCATTAATCCTGTCTGTCGTCAGATGATTGAAACCGCCGTGCTTGATGCCTATCGCGGTGAGAGTGGACAGGTAGCGGAAAAGGCGGTTGGATAGCGGGGGATATTGAGAATGCCTGCTATTGATAGCCTACGTGTCGCATCGATGCGCTGCCACCAACTTGAAAGTCTTCTCCCATCCAGGTCGATCCGAGTGGACTAATGGCGCTTGCTGGGATGGTTACCGTGACGGTAATCATATCCCCTGCTTCGATTGAGCTGAGTAATGGCGAGATGGACATCGTCGCCGTCTCGGGCGATACTTGATCCGTGTAGTTCGTGGCGATTTCAGTGACGGTTTGCTCGGTAGAATGGGGCAATGTCGCCTCTCGAGCCGCTGCGGCAACACTGTTTTTCATGAGCATTACCCGCCCCTCGAATATGTCGGGTGCGTGCGATGGTTCAACAGAAACATGAAGTAATCGCGATTCAAGTTGTCGTTGGGTGACATTGCCATGGAAACTTGTGGTGCGTTAATGTCTAAATTCGGTTCACCGACTTCAAGTTGCCGATCTTCTCCAACACTTACGACAAATGCTTCTGGCACCGCAGTCTCGCTTATTCGCGATTTCGACAGAGCTTCATCAGCAAGCAGATTTCACCGCCATGTTTGGCCTCATCGTGCAGGGCATGGATAATGCTCGCTTCGATCGTCGCGGAACCTTTTGAAGAATCTGCGACTTCCGCAACTTCTTCGTCGGCATCGTCCAATAGGTCCAAAACAAAATAGAGTTGAGAATGCAGGAGATCCTTGAGCTCATCAATTGACGGCCATTCTTTTCTGCTTGCTGGCGGTGCGCCGTTCATGCCGAAACGTTCGTCCCAGTTTTCCGGCAGTTCACTGCCGTCAGGGTTGAGCAATTGGATGCAAAGCACATCCAGAAGCCAGAGGATATGTCCGGCATGCCAGAGGATATGATTCGAGGTTCCCGGAGGCGTGTAGGTGAGCCACTCGGGTTCCGCGGCATCCAAGAGACTCAGCGTGTCACGACGGATTTGTCGAGTCAGCTCCTGTAATGTTAACGATGTGCTCATGGCTTCCGTCTTGAGTGAGGTTCAAAATTCCTGCCATTTGGTGGCTTCCCTGTTCCGTGTTCATGCACGGATCTCGACCGCCGATTCTAGTTGTCGGCTGTCTCTTTGGGTACTCGATGAGGGAGCGATCCGTGCTTGTTTTGCCGGAAGGAGAACTGCATTCAGAGCATGGCAGAGGCATGGCGAGCTTCAGCAACGCTCGCCAATCGGCCGCCTATCAGGCGGCTCAGGGCATCATGCCGCGACGTTAGAATTCACGAAGTAGGCGTTGATTTAACACCATTAGGCAGCGGAGGGCACGGGACTCGAACCCGCAACTCCATACGGAGCACCTCATTTCCAATGAGGCCGCTAGCCATTCGCTTACCCTCCCGAATGGCTCAAACCGAAACAGCTCGGTTGAGCGGTATCCCGAATCGTACTCGATGAATCTATGTAAGGCTAGGCGAACTCAGCCGTCCAGTCGCAGTCATTCCGATCGAATCAGCAAGAAGACGGATTTAGACGATTCCGCGGGCTGTGACGGCGCGGCGGCACCACACCTGCTCGGTGACTCTGTTGCCAAAGTCGACTGGCTCTGTCTCACTGACTCGACTACGATACAGGCAGAGCCCACCTGTCGATCGATAGAGCCCCTCTGGCGATCGGAAGTTGGCCGTTGTCTGATTAAGGCTTCGGTCACACCTTGTCGCTCCCCGGCGACGCCGCGACTGTCTCATGATCTGTACCTGCTCAGCGACTCTGGAAAGATAGCACTGGTGAAGCACGATTACATTCGAACCCAATCTGATCTGGAACGCATCTGTCAGCAGTTGAAGGGCGTCCCACGCATCGCTTTTGATACGGAATTCGTGTCGGAAGATACCTACCGACCGGATCTTTGCCTGATTCAAGTGGCCGCGGAGGGGGTGTTGGCCGTCATCGATCCCAAAGAGGTCGATTCCGTGGCTCCGTTTTGGGACGTCTTGGCTGGAGGCGAGCACGAGACGATCGTGCATGCCGGGCGAGAGGAATTCCGGTTTTGTCTTCACGACACGGGGAAATGGCCAGCGGGATTGTTTGATACTCAAATCGCTGCAGGACTGATCGGACTCGAATATCCAGCCGCCTACGGGAAGCTCCTGTCGAAATTGTTGGATCGTTCACTTGCCAAGGGGGAGACACGAACCGACTGGCGGCGTCGACCCCTCTCCGATCGTCAGATCGAGTATGCCTTGCAGGATGTGCTCTACCTGGAAGAGCTTTACGAGTCGATTGATGCAAAACTGCAAAAGTGGAATCGACGTGCCTGGCTGGACGACGAAATGAAGCAGTGGCAGCAAGAGCTCGAGAATTTCGAGAATCGGGAAAACTGGCGTCGCGTTTCGGGCACCTCGGGTTTGTCCGAAAAGGCGATGGTGATTGTCCGCGAATTATGGCGTTGGCGCGAGCGGCAGGCGCAGCAGCAAAATCGACCTCCCCGTCGAGTCCTGCGAGATGATCTGATTGTCGAATTGGCTCGTCGAGGCAAGAGTGAAGTGAAGCAGATTCAGGCGATTCGAGGGATTGACCGAACGGTTGCCAAGCGGCATTTTCCCGAGATTGCTGAAGCCATTCGTGCCGCTCTTGAATTGCCCAAAAGCGAATGGCCTAAAATCAAACGTAGTCGCACCTCCAATCAACCAAGCCTGGTGGGGCAGTTTATCGCCACAGCCTTGAGTACCGTTTGCCGAACGCAAAACCTCGCCCCCAGTCTCGTGGGGACAGTTCAAGATGTACGCGATCTTGTTGATTATCGACTCAGTCAGTCCGCAGATGATGAAGTGCCGGCATTGGCGACGGGGTGGCGATCTGAAGTTGTTGGGCGGACACTCGATGACGTTTTGGAGGGGCGAACAGCGATCAGAATCCGTGACCCCAAGTCCGACAATCCTCTTTCGTTTGAGCCAATCTCCTAGTCGTTCGATGAAAAAAGGCCGCCGGAAATTCCGACGGCCTTCGCCCTTTCTCTCTCCCGACGGGAAGACGGGATCGACTTGATGGACTAACGCTGTTCAGCAGGCTCTTCTCGGTTGACCTGTTGAGCTGTTTCCGTCTCGCCAAAAAATCGTGTCCATTCCTCAACCGCGAGTTTGGTCTCGGGGTCGATGCTTTCAAGTTCTGCACGGAAAACATGATCGCCGGAACGGTGTGCTTTAGCAGTGATCTTGATCACCATTTCTTGGCCAGGGCCGAGACGTGGAATCCGTTCAATGATCACTTCTCCCTCGCTGACTGAACCTCGCCAGCCACGAATGCCCGCTGGTTCAATTCCTTCCGAGAAAAATCCGTAGAGTTGGATGTTGGAAGCGGCCTTGGTGCCGCGGTTCTCGATCTTAACTTCGTAGATCACGTCCGTTCCCACACCGACTGCACCGTGTGGATCGTCGACGGTCATCTTGAGGTCGGCTAACGATTCAACGGCTGTTACCGCAGAACTCAGGGCATTAACGTCACCATGAGCGACGGCTTGCATGTCCAATCGGTTGCTGCCCGGTGAAACCAGGGTGCATTCGAGTTCGAAAACTCGCGAAGCACCCGGTCGAATCGACCCCAGTTTCCAGTGGACTTGACCCTGTTTGGTATCCAGCTTTCCGCCCGACGAACTGGCAATATCCTTGACGCCAGCAGGTAGGGTTGCGATCGCTGCCACGTCTTGGGCCGCTGCATCACCCGAGTTCGTAACCTGAATCGTATAGCGTGCCTTCGTGCCCGCGTACTTCATCGACGGTGCTTTGACTTGAACTTCGAGAGCAGCTCGCCGCACACGAACTTCTTGAGCACCCTGAGCTCGTAGGCCGTTGTCAGCCATCGCTTCAGCTTGTACCTGAAGGCGCCCCGTCTGTTTAGCGGTGAGCTCGACTTCAATCGTTTGTCGGGTGCCCGCGCGAATCGTTCCAATCTGACGTACGCCTGCTGCCTGTTCACTAGGAACGAGCGGCTTTAGATTCAAGACGACGTTTTCAGCATCACCCGTTCCCGGATTCGAGATGGTGATCGTGTAGATTTTGGTTTCCCCAAAGAGCACGTCTTGAGGACCGATTACGGACATTTCCAGTTTCGGTTCCTGCACTTGAATTTGAGCCGTGCTGTTCGCGGGCACAAATGTCCAGGTGACTCCAAGGTCCAGTGGTCGACTTCCACGTGGGATGATCTTCAGCTTCAGCTTTTCATGAGCCTCGCCGTTGAGGTGTGCAATGGTCCAGTTGAGTGTCGAGTCACCCTGCTGGTCTGGCTCAACGCGTGTCGACCCGACGCTGGTGTCTTGTTTCGCGACTTCAATCCAATGCGGAAGATGCATTCGAACGATAACGTTCTTCGCCGCAATTTCGCTTGCGTTTTTAAGATCAAATTCGAAAAGAGCTTCTTTGCCTACGACGATCGTGCGAGGGCCCCGTGTCGTAACGGACAGGACGGGGCTCCGATTTGTGATCAGCACGTGGGCGTCGGCTTGCGACGGAGCTGCCGCCACGGCTGTTTCACGAGGCTGTGTCTTCGGAGCTGCGGTTGCCTTCGGAGCCGCTGCTACTTTTTCAGTTGGATCCGATGATTGGTTTTCCGAAAAACCATCCTTGGGAGAAGCTGACTTGCTGTCGTTCGATTCACGAGTCGTGACGCGTGGCGCGGCGGCCTTGGGCACATCTTGGCGAACCGTGGGCTTTTTCATGACCGAGGGAAGATTTTGGACAGGGCTGCCGGTGTCCGAATCCGTCTCGGTCGCGACGCTTTCACTCGGTTTTGCAACCGTTTTCGTTCGTCGTGAAGTCTGCGTTTCCGGCTTTTCGATAGGCTTTAGCTCTTCATACACCTTGGCCGTTCGGATCTGGCGAAGTCGATTGGTGACGCCATTCGAGTCGCTTTCTCCACCGGAGGTGTCAAAATGCGTCGCCGCTTTCGCCTCAGCCGGAGGAGTTTCGCTCAACTTGCCTGATTTGGTACCCTCATCGACCTTGGTGGCTGACAGATTTGCCTGGCCATCAAGGATCGGAGCCGTCGTTTGGACTCGGCGACTGGAGGTTTCCGTCGTGCTCGCCGTCCCCGTGGGGGACTGAGCATACGTGGCCGTTACCAGTAAGCTGGTAAGGGCGGTCGCTAAGAATAGATGTTTTACTTGCATCGCTCTTTTCCCGTCAAAACAAAGAGTTGGATTTTTGGCGCGTGTTTCTTATCGGTTAGATGGGCGGCGCGGATTAAATAAGATTTTCGGATTAGGCCATTTTTGACGCCGGCTTGCATGCAGTGCCGGCGCTAGTGCTTGTGTTGGAGGAGCGTCGATGAGTTCTCGAAAAGAAAAAATTGAGGCCATGTTGGCCGATGATCCCAAAGACGTCTTTTTGCGTTACAGTTTGGCCCTTGAGCTTTTCAAGGAGGGCGATCACGATTCGAGTCTGAGTGGTTTAAAGGAATTAGCCAGCGAGGATCCTCCGTATGTGCCCGCCTTTTTCATGGCAGCGCAGCAATTAGCTGGCCTATCACGCGTTTCGGAAGCTCGAGAGAAGCTGAGGGAGGGCATCGAGGTTGCCCGGCAGCAAGGGAATTCTCATGCTGCAGGTGAGATGAGCGAGTTTCTGGCGTCGCTGGGAGTCGCGAACGATTGATCTAGCGAGTCTGACAGGCGGATGCGATGGCGCATGCGCCACAGCCCGTACCACGCCCCTTTGCGGCCTCAGTGCCGCAGTCAGGCCCACAGCCTCGCTCAACCGCATCTGCGAATTCGCGGAATTGTACTTTTGAGTCGTAGGCGTCGGCTAGTTCACGGGTGATAGCTTCGATCTGAGGTGTGACTTCGCCGAGAAAATAAAAATAGAGGGATGCACCGTCAAAGAGGTGTTCGACGTCCATTAGCGTGGCTGGAATTTGACGTTTTCCAAGCAGATCGACGCAGGCTTGAAAGGCCTCTTCTTTGTGCTTTTCCTGGCGAGCGAGCAGTAAATCGTCCTCGGGAGTTACCAATCTCAACAGCGTGCCATCAGCTCCGCCCTGGTTTTCCGAATGGCTCAGTACTTCACCGATTTCCAGACCGCGGGACGTGCGACAGATAACTCGACGCCCATGGTCGAATAATTGGTGGTCTGTAGCCGTAAATCGGCCAACATGCCCCAGAACACCGACGCGAAGAAAATGGGTAGCCGGCACGATGGCTCCTGGTGTTTTTGAGTGGAAATCCACGTAGCTAGCGGGGATTTTTCTTAAAACGGTGGTGGATCGACGATCCGCCTCATACCTCCCTATTGTCGACCAGAAGATCCCCTTTGCCAAGCTCGTAGTGTTTCGCAGGCTGAACCGGGTTGCTCACCCGCCCTTACTATTGTTACCTTCGTGTCAGACGCGACTGTCAATGGCGGTACTTTTGGGTGATACTTACTGGGGTAAACGCCCAATCGGCGGTGGAAAATAGACCTGTGAGCGGACGCATGACGCAAGTAAATCAGCATAACTATACGGAATCCGCGGCGATTAAGTGGGATCGCCTTGCCTCATCGGTGTTGGAGGGCCAGCCGGTCTCTACCGAAGAAGCCTTGTCCATCCTGCAGGCTCCAGACGAGGAAGTCCTGGATCTGATGGCGGCCGCTTATCGAATCCGCCGGCAGTATTTTTCTAATTCGGTTCAACTTTATTTTCTGATGAATGCCAAGAGCGGTCTGTGTCCAGAAGATTGCTCCTATTGTTCTCAGTCGAAGGTCTCCGATTCCGAAATCCCTCGTTACAACATTTTGAGTGCCGGAAAGCTGCTCGAAGGAGCTCGTATCGCGCACGAGCGGGATTCGAAAACCTATTGCATTGTGATTTCGGCTCGCGGGCCCAGTGAACGAGAGATTAACGCGGTAACTACGATCGTTCCGCAGATCAAAGCCAAGTATGACTTGAAAATCTGCGCTTGCTTGGGATTGTTAACTCCCGAACAGGCTCAGCGATTGAAAGAATGTGGTGTGGATCGCGTGAATCACAATGTGAATACGAGCTCTGATTTCTACTCCGAAATCTGCACGACTCACAGCTATGACGATCGTGTAGAAACCTTGAATGCGGTACGGAATGCGGGAATGGAACTTTGTAGCGGTGGCATCATTGGCATGGGCGAACAAGACATAGATGTTGTTCGCATGGCGATTGAATTGCGGGAGCTGAGAGTCGAATCAATTCCCGTGAATTTCCTCAATTCCATCGATGGAACTCCGCTGCAGCAAGTCAATCAGCTTGATCCTCGCTATTGTTTGAAGACGCTGGCCATGTTCCGCTTCGTTAATCCTGATCGTGAAATTCGTATTGCGGGCGGCCGTGAAATTCATCTGGGAAGTTTGCAAGCATTGGGGCTGTATGCGGCGAACTCGATCTTTGTGGGAGATTACTTGACCACCCAAGGTCAGGCACCCGAAAGCGATTATCGGATGGTAGAGGAGATGGGGTTCACGGTGACGAAATCTGAAGAGCCCGCAACTTGTTTGCCGAACTAAGGGAGTTCGTGCAGCGAGAATTCCCTCATGACGTCCACATCCCGTCGTATCATCGCACAGCGGCTCGGAGTTACGTTTCCCGATGGGCAGACGACGCTGAGCGAACTCGATTTTCGCGGTGAGCCTGGCGAGTTTGTTTCGATCTTGGGCCCGAGTGGTTGTGGGAAATCAACCTTCTTGAGATGTGTCGCGGGTTTGCAAGAGCCTACGACCGGTACCCTGCTCTGCGAAGATGATGAGGCAGCGGCGTCTCGGATCGCCTTTGTATTTCAGGATCCGAATCTACTGCCGTGGCGAAATGTACATCAGAACGTTGGGCTGCCATTAGAGTTGGAGCGACAATCGAGTGAGCAAATCGCCGTTCGAGCAAGCGACGCAATTCAGCTCGTTGGTCTGGAACAGAATGATTCGTCCAAGCTTCCCCATATGCTTTCGGGAGGCATGCGGATGCGGGTTTCCCTGGCACGAGCCTTGGTCACCGATCCGCACGTCCTGTTGTTGGATGAGCCTTTTGCCGCACTCGACGAAATCTCTCGGCAAATGTTGAACGAGGAATTGTTGCGACTGTGGCAGCAGCAAGGTTGGACTACCTTGTTTGTGACTCACAATGTGACTGAAGCTGTGTTCCTGAGTCAGCGAGTTATCGTGATGTCTCGACGGCCCGCGACGATCATCGACGAGTTTGCAATCGACTTTGACCAACCTCGCGACGCCGAATTGCGAGGAACACCGGCATTCGCGGAAACGACGCGACGTGTCTCCGCAGCTTTGCGAGGTGCCATGTCGTGAAACAGTTTGTCAGGGTTGTCTTAACACGCGTTGCTCCGCCTCTGATTGCTTCGGCGCTTTTCGTCGGTCTGTGGGCAGTTGTTATTCAGTTGTTCCAGGTAAAGAGCTTTTTGGCGCCAATGCCAGGGGACGTCTGGCGAGTTTTGGTGCGGGAGCGAGAGAGTCTGTGGCATGCCTGCTGGCTTACGGGGCAAGCCGCGGTGTTGGGATTGTTGCTGAGTGTGGTTTGCGGGTTCGTGGTTGCCGCCGTGTTTTCTCAGTCCAAAATCGTGCGATACAGCCTCTATCCCTATGCCATCTTCTTGCAGACCGTTCCGATTGTTGCCATCGCCCCGCTGTTGGTCATGTGGTTCGGCTATGGTGGCTCAGGGGTGATTGCCGTAGCCTTTATTCTCAGTGTGTTTCCGATCATTGCGAATGTGACGGAAGGGATGACCTCTGTACCCCGTTCGCTTCACGAGCTATTTGATTTGAATCGTGCCTCGCGATGGCAACGCTTTACCAAGCTGCAGGTACCGCATTCGCTGCCGTATTTAGTGACGGGGGTACGCACCTCAAGTGGTTTGTCCGTGATCGGAGCGATCGTGGGCGAATTCTTCGTTGGTTACGGCGGAGATGGTTTTGGCTTAGGATATCTCATCCGCGTTACCGCGGAGCGATTTCAGACCGACCAGTTGTTTGCAGCCGTGATTCTGTCAACGTTGCTCGGTGTCATGATCTTTGCCGTTGTCAGTTTTGTCGCTGAAAAGTGTCTGTCGCGATTTCGCGCCATTTAGAGGTGACTTCATCGTTGAAGGTGAACGCAATGTTTTGTTCGAGTATTCTCGCTCGTAAATTGTTTCTTGGCCTGATGGTGGTCCCGTTGTTGCTGGGATGTACTGGAACAGAGGTTCCGGACGACCTCACCGATGAAACGATTACGTTGGCCTTGAATTGGTATCCTGATTCGCAGCATGGCGGTTTTTACGCCGCCGAACATTTTGGATTCTTTCAGGACGAAGGTCTGCAGGTGCAGATTGAGCCCGGTGGGCCCGGTGCGCCGGTTGTGCAAAATGTCGCTTTGGGCCGCGTTGCGTTTGGCGTTGGAAATGCCGATCAAATCTTGTTGGCAAGGGAGCAGCAAATTCCGTTGGTGGCGTTGATGGCATCGATGCAAAACAGCCCTCGTTGCCTGATGGTCCATCAGGAATCTGGAATTACCAGCTTCGAACAGCTCAAGGGGATTAAATTAGCCTTGGGGGCCGGGAAGTCCTTCGCCAAGTTCTTGAGTCAGGATGGTGTGCTGAAGGACGTTCAGGTTGTTCCCTACACGGGAAGTGTGGCTCCCTTTTTGGCGGATACGCAGTTTGGGCAGCAAGCCTATGTATTCAGTGAGCCGTATGTTGTTGAGCAGCGTGGGGCTCACCCCGTTTGCTTGATGGTGTCGGATCTTGGCTTTAACCCCTATTCGAGCATCCTTTTCACGAATGAAGAGCTGCTCCAGGAAAAGCCTGAGGTCGTCGCGAAAATCGTGAGGGCCGTGCGACGTGGTTGGCTCGCTTATCTCAATGATCCAGAGCCCGTGAATCAAAAGATTCAGAAGGATAACCCTGAGATGAATCTAGAGGCTCTCAGCTATGGAGCCAAGGCGATTGCCGATCTTTGTCTGCCCGCCGGCTTGGCTAAGGCTGAAATTGGCACAATGACTGATGCTCGTTGGGACGACTTGAAGCAACAGTTGACCGAGATCGAGCTCGTCTCGAAGGATCTTTCGCCAGACCAATCCTACTCCTTGCAGTTTCTGCAACCGCTCGAAACATCGCCTTGACCCAGGGACGCCTCAGAGCCTAGGCCAGGATAGGAGCAACCTCGCCGTGCACGTCCGTCAGGCGGAAATCACGGCCCGCATGAGCAAAGGTAAGTCGCTCGTGATTCATGCCCAGTAGATGCAGGATGGTCGCATGGAGGTCATGGATCGTGCAGCGATTCTCGATCGCGTAATAGCCATACTCGTCCGTTTTGCCATAACGGAGGCCGCCTCGTACACCTCCCCCTGCCATCCACATCGTAAAGCCCTCCGGATGGTGGTCTCGGCCTACTTCGCCTGTGCCCTTTTGAACGGTGGGGGTCCGTCCAAACTCGCCTCCCCAGATGACGAGTGTATCATCCAGCAGTCCTCGTGATTTGAGATCCTTGATCAGCGCCGTAATAGGTTGATCGATCTGTGCCACATTGATGGTGTGGCCCTTCTCAAGGTGGCTGTGCTGATCCCATTGCTCATTGTTGAATGGCAACGAATGGGCATGGCTCACTTGAATGAAACGCACTCCCCGTTCTGCGAGGCGACGCGCCAAGAGGCATTGAAGTCCGAAGTTGGCAGTCGGTTGATCGTCCAGGCCGTAGAGTTTACGCGTGGCCGCCGACTCGCGCGAGGTGTCCAAGGCTTCGGGTGCTGCCATTTGCATTCGAAAGGCTAATTCAAATGACAGCATGCGAGCTTCAATTTCGGAATTAGGAGCAGAGTCCTGTTCGTTCAGATCCTTCAATAATCTCAGCTGTATTTTTTGTTGTTCGAGCGTGACGGAATCATTTGTCATCGAATCAAACTGTGCGTTCCTGGCGAGAGTGTTGGGATAGCCGGGGGCTCCGAGCGGAACGCCTTGGTGAATGGCTGGCAAAAAGCTCGCACCGAAATTGTTGACGCCGCCGTGTAAAGAGGTGGGGCAAATTGTGATGAAGCTCGGCAGGTTCTGGTTTTCGGTACCCAGTCCGTAGCTGATCCACGATCCCATGCTCGGTCGGACATGGGCCTCAGCGCCCGTGTGGAGTTTCATGCAGGCCCCGCCGTGCGCGACGTTGGTTTCGCAAACCGAGTGCAGCATGCAAAGTTCGTCGGCAACCGATGGCAGATGTTGCCATAGTTCGCTCATAGGGATTCCGCTTTCGCCACACGAACGGAACTTCCATGGCGACTTCATCAGGCTGCCGCGTTCGGCAAAGGTGACTCGGGAGCCTGCGAACGGCAACGGTTTGCCGTCGTTCAGGGCTAATTGGGGTTTCGGGTCAAAGAGGTCAATATGTGACGGGCCACCATGCATGAAGAGGAAAATAACCCGTTTCGCTCGCGCCGCATGATGGGAGGGCTGTGGCATCAAGGGAGATGCCGCTGCCGTTTGAGTTGCCGTTGTGTGCAGGAGTGTGTCTAGAGCGAGTCCCCCGAATCCGGTTGCGATTCGCTGGAGCATCTTGCGGCGTGAAATAGAGAATACGGACATGGCTCTAATCGATATATATGTAGCGGTCTGACATCAACAGCGAATGGCAAAGGAGCGTCCAGGCGGATGGTCCGTCGGCGTCTGATCTGGAGGCTGCCGATGCCTGCTCGAGGAATCGTTCCAACCGAACGCGGGTAGCGTCGTCAATCGGTCTCCCAAACAGGTGCCAGTACAGCTCTTCAAGTCGCTCCCGCTTGTTTGCCGAATCTGCGATTCTGCTCTCGACCTCTGACGCGTGCTCCATGATGAAGGGGCTATTCATGAGCCAGAGTGATTGGGTTGGAACTGTGGTTCGCGAGCGGCGACCGACCGGCGACGCGGCGTTGGGGAAATCGAAAAGTGTGAAGAACTTAAAGACGTTCGTTCGAACGACGGGAAGGTAGACCGACCGGCGGCGAGCGGCATAATAGGTTCGTCGGTTGTTGCGAAGATCGTCCGGCGACGGGTCCTGCGATTGAACCTGGACTGGAGCTCCGAACTGACGATAGTCGAGTCGGTCGGCGTGGTACAGGATTGAATCTCGAATCAATTCTGCCTCGAGCCTTCTGCGATTGGCTCGCCAATACCAACGGTTCTCTGGGTCGGCCTTCATGGCATTCGCGTTGTCGACCTGGCTGCTGCTTCGATAGGTGCTTGAAAGCAGAATCTCTCGGTGGAGCGATTTGATCGACCATTGGTTGCGAACGAATGTGTCAGCCAGGTGATCGAGTAGTTGCGGATGGGTTGGCGGCGAGCTTTTAATCCCAAATTGATCGGGGGTCGCGACCAGGCCTCGGCCAAAGTGCCAATGCCAAATTCGGTTGGCCATGACTCTGGCGGTCAGTCGAGTGGCCAAGCTCTCCGGTGTCGTCAGCCATTCGGCCAATTGCCGACGGCCACTCTGTTCGGGAGGGATTGCTATCTGCTCGTCCCTGCTCAAGACTTCCAGGAAACGACGTGGCACCTCGTCTCCTTTGGAGAGGTGACTGCCTCGCAGATGGACCTTCGCGTTGGCAGCTTCACCCTCGCGTACGGCCATCACCTGGACGCCCTGCGGCCGCGCACCGGTGAGTTCGGATATTTGTTCGGCGATTTCATCGAGTCTTGCAACCAGTGCGGAGGCCGTATCCGTCGATGCGACAGGGATTAGACGAAACTGGTCGATATGAGACATGAGCGGTCGTGACTGCATGCGGAGAATATGCTCGCCTGCTGCAAGCTCGATGTCCGCCTCAGAGTGCCACTGTTGAAATTCCGGAGTCCAGCCCCCGGTGGCCTCGCTGATTGCGTTTTCGGCGACAATTTCTCCATTCCAGAGGATCTGGCCCGGTCTGGCCACATTCGCGGCATAGCGTAATTGAAGTCGATACTTGCCGGGCTGCTGAATTGCGAGATCATACTCGACGAAATTGTCCTGGCCCCCGGGGTCAGAGATGATACCGATTCCTGCGCCGTACTGATCGTCGTCCTTAATGACGTTTCCTCGGTCAAATGACTCCGCCTGTCGACTGATGATCGAAGACAACGAATTGAGTTTCTTAGTCGCCTTCTCTCTGGACTGCTTTAGCTCATTTATTTTGCGTTCATACTTTGCCAGCCTTTCCTGGAGATCGGACGAATTGACCTCTCGATCTTCCACGACAGTGCTCTGGAAGATGCCAAAGAGTGCATAGTAGTCTTCGGTGGAAACTGGATCGAATTTGTGGTCATGACATCGAGCGCAGCCAAGAGTTAGTCCCAATAACGAGCGTCCCATGGTGTCGATTTGTTCGTCAATCATGTCGGCCTGCTTTTTGATCGGATCCTGTTCTGCAAGGATCTTCATGCCGATGGCGAGAAAGCCAGTGGCTGCCGTGGCCGCTTCGCTGTCAGCGTCGTTTGAGATCAGGTCTCCGGCGAGTTGCTCTAGCAGAAAGCGATCATAGGAGACGTCAGCATTGAAGGTTTGGATGACATAGTCGCGGTAGTGATAAGCATGGGGATAGGCATGGTTTTCGTCACCGCCATTAGAATCGCCGTAGCGGGCGACATCCAGCCAATGTCGGCCCCATCGTTCACCATAGTGCGGGGAGGCCAACAGGGAGTCGACAAGTCTTGCCCAGGCGTCAGGGGAATCGTCAGTTACGAATTGTTCAACGGCCACTGGGGATGGCGGAAGGCCAAGCAGATCGAAGTACAATCGCCGAATCAGCGTGTAGCGGTCGGCGACTGGAGGAGCGTCTAGCCCGTTCGCTGCAAGTTGTGCACTCACATAGCGGTCGACGGAAGTGCGATTCCAATCCGAGTGGTCTGATGGTTCGCCGGGAATGGTTGTATCCAAGGGGGCGAACGCCCAGTGCGGTGGATAAGTTGCGCCACTTTTAATCCATTCACGAAGCAACGACTTTTCGGCGGCCGTCAATGCTTCGCCCGCATTAGCAGGTGGCATCCGCATATCTTCATCATCTGATTCAATGCGTCTCAGTAATTCGCTTGCTTCTGGAGTTCCTGGAACAACGGCAGCAAATCCAGAGGGAAGCTCTTCGGTGCTTCCCTCAAAGGTGTCTAGCCGAAGTTCCGCTTCTCTCACTTCTTCATCGGGGCCATGGCAGGTAAAACATTTGGCTGCAAGAAGTCGATGGGCGGCACGTGAGCGGGATAGATCGGTCGGCTCGGCCTTTACGGGACAGACCGTCATCGGGCAGACCGTCAAAGTGCAGAAGATCGCCAAGGCTGCGAAGATTGCTAACAGGCGATTGATCAAATGCCGCACCACGTCGTTCCCAGCATGTTCAGGGGACCCGAAATTAACAGGGTCTGACTATCCTAACAGAATACTGGTCCAGTTACCTCTCTATCCTTGAAGGTCGCATTCAACAGTGATAGGTTGGTGCCCGTTATTTTCTGGAGAATTTCACGTTCGAATGAGAGTCTGCGGCAATGGAAGACATAACAGCACTATTTAAGAAACTTCGTGAATTTGACACGCCAACCATTTGTAACGTGATTGAGTTGTTCGAAGTCCGTCCACGGAACCAAGGGTTCATGGATCATCGGATCCAGGCTGCTTATCCCGAATTTGAGCCAGCCGTTGGTTTTGCCTCGACCGCGTCGTTTCGTTCTGACGAGCCGCCGGGAGGTGGAAACGTTTACGGGAGTTTGCAAGCTCAGCTGGAAACATTTGAAGCCTTGCCGGGACCGGCGATGGTGGTTTTCCAGGATATCGATGATCCGCCGGTCGGTGCCACCTTCGGCGAAGTGATGTGTTCTACCTATCAGGCGTTTGGATCCACCGGTTTGATTACCAGTGGCGGTGGTCGCGATCTAGAGCAGGTCCGGGCCCTCGGGTTTCCCGTGTTCACCGGTTCCACCATCAGTTCGCATGCGGACTGTCATACCCTGCATGTTGGATTGCCGGTTCGCGTTGGTGGGCTCACCGTCAGGACGGGAGATTTGCTGCACGCGGATGCCAACGGTGTGACCAATATCCCGATTGATATCGCAGCTGAAGTTGCTGACATTGGCGACGAGTTTATTGCTGCTGAACGCATTGTTTTGGATTACGTTCAGAGTGATGTGCCAAAGAAGATTGCTGAGTTTACGGAGCGGGCTGAAGGGATGTCAGCAGCCATGGCCGCGCTTCGGGATCGCGTTTCCCGCCAAGCGTAGTCGAGATGGAAATCGCGACTCGATTTGAACGAGTCGCGAACGATTAAATCTCGAGTTCTTTCCAATCTTCTTCGCTGAGCTGATTGAGGGCGCGATCTCGCTCATCCGCCGTTGTCTCAACGGCTGTCAGAGTGAGATCCGTGGGACGTGCATCGACGGATTCAATCTCGAAGGATGGTGTCAACGCTTCGTCTAGTAAAGGCGTTTCTCGATCCTGGTGGATAACGTCAGCTGCGGCAGGCCGGATGGGCATCTGCGTCGCACCGGCGATGGCTGGTGCGTAATTACCTCGCTGGAAGGCGAGAATCAAATCGCTCGAATTGAATTCGCTGTCGCAATTCCAATCGCCTTCAGTCCACGTCGCATTGTTCGCGACCGAAATCTCGTAGAGCCCTGCCTGGAAAACCTGGATCAGGTCGGTCGAGTCGAAGATGCCGTCGAGATTGGCGTCACCGTAGCTCGTGTTGAGGACGACTTCGATTAATTCGAAGTGGTCCTTGTGGTTGACCGTTCCGTCGCCGGTCAGATCAAAGCTTAAATCACCGCCTCCATTGATGGCTGTGCAGAGAAGATTGATGTCTTGGACGTCGACCACACCGTCGCCACTGAAATCACCGCGAACGACGACTTCACCGTCAAACTCGCCAGGGTTGGCGTTAGCGCTAAGCCATGACGCGGAAAAATTTCCGTAGCCTAAGGTTGTGCTTCTTTGTAGCGATTTTCCCGTGCCTGCGGTGTCGCCGGGCCAAGGTGCACGGTTGTCATAGATCACCTCGTCCTCAAGCATGTGAGGAATTGTATTAGGGCTGTCCATCGGCGGATCGTCAGGACGCTGCAACGCAACTCGCTCTCCAAAGTCGCTCAGGCGACCGCGGTAACCACCGACGATCGGAACGTTGTTGTTGATTTGGTGATGGGCACGAAACGCTGCAAGGCGATTGGCATTGTCCTCGGTTTTGGGGTCCCAGGAGACGATCAAGATCGACTGTTGAGGAGCCAAGGTCGTTGACGGCGTGAATTCAAAATCGATGCCGCCACGAATTCTCCAGTTGGTCAGGTCGAGGAAAGTCCCCGTCGTGTTGCTGATTTCCACGAATTCCAGCTGTTGGGAAGTCATGGATGGGTCCAGGATCAACGCGTTAAAGCTGGGTTCAGCGGGAGTATGGTGGACCTCGCTGATCACAATCGGACCCACGCGGGGTTCACTGTTTGTCTGTCCCAGAGTCGTGGTCGACATGCGAGTTAACAGGCCGGTGCCATTGGGGAAACGCCCCAGGGATTCGCCATTCGGGGTCGCCCAGAAATGGACGTCGTCAACGAATTGAGTGACCTGTCCATTCGTGTCTGCAATGGTGAGCCAGACATCATCGCCGTTAGCCCCGCTCAAGGAAAAGTCGTTGGGGCCCTGGTTCAGCGGGTTGGGATTGAAATCGGCTTCGTTGAAGACGCGATAGGAATTCGGTGCCAGTTGTGTTCCGGCTGGGATTTGATACTTGAGGAAATTGCCGGCTGCATCGCTCAGGTACCAACCGCTCAGATCAATCGTATTGGTTGTCGTATTGTAGAGTTCGATCGAATCTGGCTCAGTGATCGGAGGATCGGTGTGGCTGAGCACTTCGTTGATGACGATTCCGATCGGTGCTGCTCCTTCCGCTCCAGGCGATCCGCCGTATTCAGTGCTGCCTCGCCAGCTGTAGTACTTGCCTTGGGCATCCGCCGGTGTACTCAACTCGTTGACCAATTGCAGGGTGGCGCCGCGGCCATCTGCCGTTTGAGGCCAGAGAGCGTTGTCGGCATATTCGAAGTCGAGAATTGGGTTTCCGCTGACGTCGTTCAAGACGATGCGTTCCCCGCCGTTATTCAGGCTGCCATCGGCGAATTCACCCAGGACCCTTGCGTTGTCTTCGTATCGCAAACGGAAGGCCGCTTCATTCTTGACCAAGACCCCCTGCTCTCCTGCGGCGAGAGTCGTGGATGGGAATACGTATTCGATTCCTGATGTGAAGCTGGAGCCGATTAACGCCGCTGGTTCAGCGCCGACATTGCGAATCTCAATGAATTCAAAGTCGTCGTTGTTGAGGTCTGGTATCGAAGCCAGTTCAGCCGTTGTGGGATCACCCGGGTTGTAATTGATTTCAGTAATCGCGACACGAGGCGCCTCGGCTATGAAAATTTCCGAGCTCGGTGCCGACCATGTGCCCTCTCCGGGGCGATAGAGTCGAGCGGTTACCTGCGTGTTATCGGTCAGGGTGAAGGGTGATTCGTAGGGCAGGACATTGTTGGGGAGATCGACCGAGGTCGTCGCGGCGACGATTTCTGCGTCGATCAAGAAGTCGCTGCTGCTCGAGCCGCGATTTAGCCCTTGGATAATCAAAAAGTTTTCGCCCTCGCGAATGTAAGTGGCCGACGAGCTAATATCGAAATCGGAGAACACAACGGCCGCATTGTCATCGTGAGTTCCCGTCGCCTGTTCGTTGTAGTCCAACGGATTAATGGGGAACTTGCGGACGGTTCCAGGCGCGTTTGCCCGAGCGACCTCAACCGGCGTCTTCAAAGACGATTGCCACAGATAAGCAACAAAGCCGTCGTCGTATCGCATCTTGAGCCGAACAGAATTTGCCTCCGCCTGCTCCTCGGTCACATTGAACGGGATACGAAGGTAGACGGATGTATTGCCGTTGTTCATTTCGTCTTCGACATCCGTTCGAATAAAGGGTCGGTAATTTGTGTTTTCGTCATAGCCGACGCCCATTCGGCCGGTCGTCCAGGATTCGCCCAGCGTTCCGAGTTCGTACGACGGGCTCATGAAGCATCGTTCTGGCGTATCGAGCAGCAGCTCATCGCACTCATTGATCAAGTTGTTGTTCGTCGGTACCAGCACATGAGCTGTGCTGCCAGCGGTGAGCAGCTTTGATTCTGCGCCAACGGTGGTCGTTTGTCGGGGGTCACTCCCGTCAATCGTGTAGAACCCTTCGGAGCCGTTGGGGACATCAAGCGAGACCGTCACCGACTCATTAAAGGATCCGCCTGCCGGTGAGATTGTGGGGCCTGTTGGGAACTGGGTGTCGATCCATGCGGTGCGACGTTCCACAAAGTCCTTCATGATGTAAATGTAATCACCGTAGTCATTCGGCCTTCCACCTCCCGGAAGCGGCGATGGTGGGCAACTGCCCTGGCCAAAGAAACAGTTAGGCCACTGATAGGAGGCAATGTTGTTCCAGCGATCGAAGTTTCGCGAGATAGGGTTCGATGGTTGGCTGGAAAGAGGACGGTCGAGGCGAGGGTTGCCGTTCGATAACGCGTCCACGGCAGTATCGATATCAGCGATCAGTGATTCGGTGCTCCAGATCGATGAGCGTAGCTCATTCCATCGATCGATGACCTGCTGCTCGAAATTTGGGTCATCGAAGAGACGATCCCAGTACGGATATTGGCTGCTGCTGATGCCGTCGTGATACCAACCGTCCGGGTAGGCACCGCGTAGATAATTTCCGTTACCGAGTGAAAGGTTGTAGTCCCAGGCGGGCCCCTGTTGAATCTTGCCCCCGCGATCCTTGTGATAATAGGTGCTGAGCCGGAAGCCGTCGATGTTCTTTGTCATTTCGACGAGTAGCCAGGTATCAACCCACGAGGCTACGTCAATGTACGCCGCATAGCCCGTTTCAGGGTCGGTGAAATCAGGACCGTAAAGTGCCGCCTCAAATTCATTGAGATGGCTGCGGAGCCAATTCTTTTGGGTGTTCGTGATTTCGCGATCGTCGGGTTCGACCATCCGAAGTTCTTGGCCACGACTCGTGCTGAAAGGCTGGTCACCCGCTCCGGCTTTGTCCTTCTTCCAGATGTAACCACCTGTGATCGCAGGTTCTTCACGGTCTTGAGGAGTCAGTCGTTCGAGGTCAACGCGATTGTCGTCAAGCTTGATTTTTTCGAGCAGAACGTATGTGCCGCGATAATCACTGCCTGAACTGACACTCCCACCGCCCTGGTTGAGGAATACTTCGACTAAGCGCGCTCGAGGTGCGTAAAGCCCTGCTTTGTTGCTCCAAAGGAAAGTCAGGTAGTTGTTGAGCTGCGTTTTATCGGAATAGGGTCCGTTGAGTACCCAGTCGGATTCCTCGGGTAATCCGAAGAAGCCAGCGGCCTGATCCGCCGCTTGCGATGCGTCTATCGCGCGTGTGTCCTGACTCGTTTCGTCCCACAGTTCCACGGCATATTGTTTTTTCGCAAAGCCCTGCGAAGTCTGGCCACGGATTCGCATTCCCGCTCGGCCACCGAATTCAGGTTCATCCAGGATGGTAGCTACACCGTCTTCACCTGGGTTGATGAAGATACCGGTGACCGGCTGCATCAGGCGATCCTGGCCGTCGACGTTCTTTCCGTATGATTCGAAAATCATGATCGGAAGATTCGACTCAAACGGTTTGCCATCTTCAAAGGATGAGAGGCTCGATGATATGCGTACGAAGCTTTCGCTGCGGACAGGGCCATCGCTGAGACCTGGCTCAAAAGCGCGTGCGCGAATTCGAGTGGAAGACGAAATGCGGATTGGACTTGTGTATCGCGTCGAACTTGCCGTCGGGATACTGCCGTTCGTCGTGTAACGAATGACGGCGTCGGGGGAAGGTGCCGTGAGTTCCAGGTCGAATGAGGATACGAAGGTGCGCGTTGTTGATGAGTAGGATACTTCTCCTGTCGGAGGTGTTTCGCTTCCCGTGCCGTTGGTTTCGCCTGGCGTTGGGGTGCCGAAATACTTCGGGTCGCCGATGCCGTTGACGGTGCTCACAAGTTGGGGGCGGATCAGGAAGTCGTCGTCGCTCGCATCGATATTCAATCCGTGGATGGCGAGGACATTTTCACCACTGCGAATTTGATTCGCCGCCGACGAAATGTTGATCACGCTTGGTTGTAGCCCAAGCTCTCCGTCTCCCGCGGTGAACGAAAAACTTTGAACGTCATGTTGGTTCGTCCCGATACCTGTCGCGCCTGTGAAACCGGTCCACAATTCCTTGACGCCGCCAAACAGTTGTTCCAGGTCAACTTCAGCGGTAACCGTCGGTTCGGCCGGTTTGGATTCGGTTTCGGAAAAGTAGACGTTCAGGAGATTGAGGCCTCCGATGTAGTCCACCCATACAAACCGATCGTCAACGCCGGGGCCAGGGACGTTCAACTCGGCGGGACTACCATTGAAACGAGGCACAGCAGCACGAGCGACATTGCCGTCCACGCTGGTGTTAATGCCGACATGCGTGCCGAGCGATTCATCCGGATCGAAGGATCCACTGTTGAAAGTGTCAAATTCGACGGCAATAAAGGTCATCCCGGAACCGTCGAGTCCCAGTTGTCCGCCGCCGCCCCCCAGGCGATTGTTGCCACCACTCTGCAGGACGAACGTCATGCCGTCACCGCCACGACCGTCGTTGTCGATGATTCCGTTGGGCGAGTGAGCGTTGATGCGCATCGTTGCGGTGAACGAGTAATCCGGTCCGAGCACCATCGGTTCGGTAACCCAGGCAGCGCCCGTTTGGAGGAGGTCGTTAGTGGTGAGTCGCAATCGATCGCCTTCCCAGGTGGCATTTCCAAGAAGCGTGAACGTGTCACGGTCATCCTCGTCAGAGAAATCCGAGTAAACGATCGCTGATGTTTCTCCACCTCGCTCGCCGGTTGCCGTTGAATTCCAGCCGAGGGATGCCGGAGCCAGGTTTCTTGCAACCTCGGTGCCGTTCAAGTAGGCGACAAAGCCATCGTCGTAATTCAATTCCAGACCCAGGCTGGTAAAGGCCGGTACGGTTCCATCGATTTGGAACGTCGAACGGTAATAAGCCGAGGCCGTCGTATCGCGCATGGAGTCCAGCCGACTGTCAGCTGCGATTAACGAGTTGAAATCTCCGTCGACGGAGTTGGTGTCATAGCCCACGCCGCCTGAGGCAGATGTCCATTGGGAATCGTTGAATCCAATATCCGTCCATGTGGCCGTTGGGATGTCATTCGCAGCCGATGTGGGGAGATAAATTCGTGCCGGCGCGTCGGTTGAAATCAGCGTCCGATCTTCAGTCGATTGTTCCGGGCCATAGGAGATGTCTGTGTATTGTTCAGGGTACGGCGAGTATTGATCCACGACAGTAAAGCCATCCGGAGCAACCAGGGCTAGATACTCACCGCTTCCGCTTAACTTGAAGTTGGTGTGAAGGTTTGTCTCTGAGCGATCACGATCCTTGCCCGAAGCAAAGACGACAATCGCCTCACCAGGTTCCAGGCTTGATTCGGGGAACTCCCATTTTGTGGGCCGATCAATGTTGTCGGTTAGATACCATCCCTCCAGTTCGACCGTATAGGCCGATGGGTTTGAGATCTCTAGCCAGTCACTTGATTCACCATCTTCATCCAGCAAGACGGTATCATTCGAGGCCATTAATTCAGAGATGATCAAACTGGCGTCCAAGACAACACGAGGTTCGAGAGCCTCAAGTTTTGTCTTCCGGCTCTTCAGCCTTGAACGTCGGATTGTGTTTGAAGTGAACATGCGGTTAGCCTGGGGATTATGTCGCTTCATCAGTTTTGTTCCGTCTCGTCGCGTGCCAGAATCGCCCGCAATCGTGCTTGATGCGAGAAGTCAAGAAATTGAATCGCCTGCGATGTCCCTGCGGATGGGGAATCCCATCGGGTTTGTACCCCGATGGTAGTTGATGACGAAAAATGCCGCAAGGAAACGTCAACCGGAACGATCGGTTATGAAAAAAGGTTCATGATTTTAGTCATCAAGAACCTGGGCTTTTTCCATGGTTGCCCGATATCGTTCTGCAATTTGCTGATTGCTGGGGGCTAATTGACTGGCAATCCCAAGATGTTTGGCCGCTTCAGGATAACGGCGTTGAGCAATAAGTAGCCGCCCGAGCATGTGGTGCCCGTCGACAAATTCGGGTTCGGCCTGCACGGATGCCTCAAGAGCTTGAATGGCCCCGTCCATATCACGCTTGCGATTGAGGCAACTGGCGAGATTGTAGTGAGCCATTGTGAAATCGGATTTTAACTTGATCGCCTGTTGGTAGAGGTCGATGGCTGAATCCAGGTCTTGCAGATAGTCTTTGGCAACGGCAAGTCGGAAATAAGCTTCGACCGCGTTCGGGTCCGTCTGGAGCGTTTCTTCCAGGATCTGGACTGCTTCAAGCAGCCTCTTTTGTTTTTCGTCCTGGGGATAGGAGCTGCTCGGGCCTCCGGTTCGGATCAGAGCACGACCCAGTAGAATCTTTCCCCACAACGAATCCGGGTAGCCGGCGACCGTGTTCCGAAGTAAAGCAATAGATGGTTCATACTGTCCGCGGTTGTAGAGGCGGTCCGCTTTGACCAAATAGGTCTTCAGGCCTGTTTTGCGACTGCTGACTTCGCTCATGTATTCATCGGGCCATGCGAATTCAACCTGGGTCATCGCCTGCTTTCGTAATTGCTCCGCCTGTTCAGGTTTGCCTAGTCGTCGGAGAGATTCCGCCCCCAGTAAATAAAGAGGTTGTCGACGCCCAGATTGTTCGTTCGCTGAATTCAGGTTCGCGTCGAGTTTCTGTAGGACATCCATGCAGTCCTGGTGTTGCTCTTTCATGAAGAGCAACCTTGCCAACGCAAGTTGGCCGCGACCGTTGTTCGGGTCATGGTCAAGAGATAGGTTGAGCTCTGCTTCGGCTTCGTCAAGTTGCATGAGCTCCAGGAGCAGCTCAACACGAAACAGTCTTACAGACGGCGGATCGTTTCCGCAGAGTGAAACAGCTTGGCTGAGAAGTTGTTCAGCCTCTTTGGGGCGGATAGCTGCGATACACCGTGCTTCGAGATAAGGCCAACGTCCTTCTTCTGGCGAGTGCACGGCGGCTTGCTGAAAGCACTTGATGGCCTGACCCTTGAAGTCATGCGCGAAGAAAACCATTCCGAGTTCTCCCCAGTGGCGTCCTTCTGTGGGGTTTGCCTGAATTGACTTGCTGGCCGACTCGATGGCGGCTGCAACCTCAGGGTCGATCGTGTCTCCATCCACCGTGGGAGGATCAATGTTGGTTGGAGGCGGTGGAGATGCTGTCTCACTGTGATTGCAGCCGACATTAGTCAGGCTGCCGAGGATGAGCCCTAACGACAACAGGATCGCTCGGTATCGGGACCGCCTGGCATGATCGCAAACGGGGAGCGGTCGACCGGTTACGTGAAAGGGATACTGCGGCATCGAACTTCAGTTATTGGATCGCGGATCCTTCCCCCTTACGAAGCGTTATCTGTCGGTCGACCTCGGTCACGGTAAATCGTTCTGCATTGCCGTCGGGCCAGAAAACCTCAATATGATCAATCGTTGACGCTTTTCCGAGACCGAAATGGGCGCGCGGATCGTTGCTGGAAAGATAACTGTATCCGGGGTTGATCCATCGCATCAAACGGTTATCACCCTGTTGGACATAAATCTCCGCCCCATAGGCGTCGCGATTGAGGTCTGGATCAATGGCGCGGACAATGAGCCAATGGTTTTGCTGGGGCGCGACGTTGCGCAGCAGGCTGGGAGCCTCTGCGATGCGGGTGATCAGCACGTCAAGCCGGCCGTCATTGTCAAAGTCGGCGCAAGCAAGGCCTCGTGAGACATTTCCAACCCCGCTCAATGCCGGGTTCGATTCCGAGGCGTCCATGAAGCTCCCCTGCCCGTCATTCAACATGACCTGGTCTCGCTCCCCGTAGGGACGCCAGAATTCAGGAAGCTCGTCTGAGATCGCGAGTTCTGCGCCCTGTAGACGTGTGACTCGACCATTTGCAATGAGCAGATCAAGGTCGCCGTCGTTATCCAAGTCCGCCATCCCCGTCCCGAAACCAGTGCCTCGCCAGTCCGTTGCGGTTAAGCCGGATGTTGCGGTCCGGTCAATGAAGATCCCACGAGGTCCCTGACTCCACAGGGTATGGGTTTCTGAGGTCAAGTGAGTGACAAAGATGTCGAATTGACCATCGCTATTCACGTCACCGATGGCGATTCCCATGTCGGCTTCACTCTTCCCCATGCTGTTATAGCCAAGGCCACGCGTAATCGCCTCTTCCCGAAACGTCCCATCTTGTTGATTGATCCAAAGATGGTTCGGTTTTCCATCGTTCGCAATGAAAATGTCAGGCCAGCGATCACCGTCGAAATCGGCGCAGAACACGCCAAGTCCCGGACCGGGGTGTTCGCCGAGTCCTGCGCTGATGGTGACATCCGTGAAACGAGGATTACCTGCCTCGTCCATGCCGTCATTGTGGAAAAGCTTGGTAACGCGACCTGGAAATGCATCCGGTCCGCAAAACTCTTGTTGTCCTCCGCCCTCAGCACACCAGCGAGAAGGATCGTAGTTGACGTAATTCACCAATAACAAGTCGAGCAGGCCATCTCGGTCAAAGTCGAAGAAACAGGTTGAAGTTCCCCACATCCGATTTTCCAGGCCGCTTGCGGCGGTCACGTCGGTAAAGCGGGGCTGTGTCCCTTCGGTTTGATTCAAGAACAGCCGCGCCCGACCGTATTCGTTGAGCAAAACATCAATGCGGCCATCATTGTTCACGTCGCCGCAAGCGAGTCCCATGCCAAAGCCATCGACATCGAGTCCGGAGCCACTGCTCACATCAACAAAGCCTGCATCGGTTTGTCGGTAAATCCGGTTGGTGATGCCTGAATCCGGACCGGTGTTTTGGAGCAGGTAAATATCCAGGCGACCGTCGTTGTCAAAATCCAGGAAGCCTCCGCCTGAACCGACACAACGCGGCATGAAATAGTCTTGTTCATGATCAACCGGTTGGTGGCGAAAGTCGATGCCCGTGGATGAAGTGACATCTTCCAGCAAGGGAGCCACTGCGAATTCGTTCGGATTTCCAGATGACGTTTGCTGACCGTTGCCTTCCGGGGCGTTGTTTTCTGAGTCTCTGTCTTGGCAACCCGCCAAGCTGATCAGTGTCAGGTAGATCAATGCCGAGCAGATCAACGCCGAAAAGTTGAGTCGGCAAGTCGCAGTCATTTTCAATGTCAGATCCAAAGGTGAGAAGAACTCGGCTGGGAGTGGTTGGCACGCCGCAGGAAAAACATGGGACCGATCGGTTCCTGGTATTGAAACGATCCCAAGAGCCTTCCGGTTCGCGCAACCGAGAAACTCCACTGCCGGTCTAGGTTGCCCAGTCAGGGGATCGCAACCGATATCTTCATCATAGCTCATTCCGGCGGAATACGGGGCCTGTGGGATGGAGACCCGGTATTGCCGGCGAGTATCGCCCGAGATGGCCTGGATCTGCCCCTGGAAGCCAATTGTGTTACCCCCAAGAAAAAAGCGAGGGCACCTGTTGAGGTGCCCTCGCTTAGAAGGTTTTTCAGAAGTCGAACTACGACTTACGACGAACTCGCAACATCAGCAGAGAACCGATCATCAGCAAGACGATGCTGGAGGGTTCGGGTACAGCTGCGACTGCGGCACGAGGACCGGCTTCGTAACCGCCATCGGTGAAGGCCGTCACGAGATCGCTACTGCTGAACTTCAGGTCGCCATTCCAGTCGCCTTCGGCCCAGCCGGCTGCCGTGTCAGCCTCGTATTTGCCGGCGGTGAAAACGACAACGAGGTCGCTACTGCCGAACGCTCCATCAAAGTTCGAGTCGCCCATCCAGGTGCTCGCGTGAGTTGACACCCAGATGTTGCGATCTGCAATGTTGACGGCGCCATCATTGTTCTCGTCGTAAATGCCGAGATCAGGATTCGCGTCGTTCATTGCGATGGCCTGAAGGTCGATGTCTTGGACGTCGACGCTACCATCTGCGTTGTAATCGCCGGGCACCGAAGGATCGCCCGAGCCGAGAACGAAGTTATCAACATCATAGTGATCAAAGGCACCGCCCGTACGTGCCGCGAAAGCCGGACGGAAGGAACCGATCTCTCCAAGACCGTCAATCTCTTCGTCAAAGATGACGTGTTCACTGTCATCCGCACCATCAGTCACGATGAGCGTCAGGTTGTCACCCGAGATGAATGCTTCGGCGGTGTGCCAGAGATTTGCATCATCGGTGACGAGGTCGATTTCTTCCTCAATGTCGAGGTTGTATTGAAGCAACTTTTCTCCATCGAAGTGGACCGAAATGTGGTTGCCCACATTGGGCATTTCTTCCGGATCATCTTGAGCGGCATTGTCATTGTTGAACGTATCAAAACCAATGCCTAATGCGCCTGCCAAATTGGGTTCTTCGTGAGGACCAAATTCGATTAGTTCAGCGCCTTCTTCGTCGTAGAGTTCGGTCGGCACGAGCAGGAATGCCATGCCGTCAGCACGAGTTCCAGCCTCGTCCAAACCACGGAATTCAAAGCTTGTCGAGAAATCGCCGTCGGGATCACTACCTGCGTAATCAAAGGCGACCACGTTGGCGCTACCGCCTGCTTCGGGAACGACGCGGAGGAAACCGTCCGTGCTGGGAGCATCGCCACCTTGGACAAGCTCAGGGCCTGCACCACTTCGATTCCAGGATTGGTAAGCCGATCCGCCGCTGAGTACGGGTTCGCTCAATTCGTCGGTACCAGGCTTCTGGATAATCGTTGCCGTGAAAATGTCGTCAATCTCAAACGAGTTGAAGGCCCAGTCGTCACCGGTGTTCGGATCCGTTTCACCTTCGTCGATAGCATAACTTTTTAGAACCAAACCGTTGTAATGAAGGGAGATTGAGTTTCCGCCTTCGCTGCCATTGTTCCAAATGTCAAAGCCAACACCGAGCGAACCGTTGTAGCTAGGCTCCTCTGAAATGCCAGGACCAACGATGCCCGTAATGTCGTTGTCATCGCTGTTCAGGTAAGACCAGCCAATACCGTCTGCCTGGTCGTTATTGGGATCACCAACGCCACTGATCTGAAACGCAAACGTATGCGTGATCTGATCGTAAGCATTGTCATACTTCTGATCCCAGGCAAGAGCCGATTGAACGCCGCCAATGCCGTCTTCTGACAGCGTGACAAATCCGTCTTGCAACCAACCCCACTCGGGTTCATAGTTCGCTCCACCCGTTTGCCAATCGTCGTTTTCACCGTAGGTCACGGTTGTCGAGGCGCCATCCCGTTCGTACACGCTGGTGATTTCCGAGACTTCCTGGTTTGCATTGGCACCACCTGTTCGGGCAGCGACCTGATGACGACCGTTGTACATCGTCAAACCCATGACCGGAAAATCAACGAACGGTGCAATGACGTCACCGTCAGGGCTTTCTAACAGGACGGTTACCAGTCCGGGGTCGGCTGGCGTCGGAAAGTCGGCTGTAAAGTCCTGCTTGTAGAGTTGCCCGCTGGCGACCGACGTCAAGGTCGCCGCAGCAAACACAGCAGTGAATAAAGCACCAAATACTTTCATTGTAAAATCCCTCTTTGTACAAGTTTGCGTGACTCACTCAAGATGCGCTAGGTACTACACGTTCTCCATTCAATGACGGAGCAGACAAAGCGGCACGAAATGACGACTATGTCGACGCACCCGCCTTCAAAACAAATTCAGATCAAGGACGCTTCACGGGCTGAACACCATCATTCGAGTTGGCGCGCAGCCTCGTTACAGTCGTTCTGGATTTTCTGTTATTGACGACGGTAAATAGGCCAACATCAAGTGTCAAGCAGCCGATCGCAGAGAAACCATGAACTTCCCCGTTTTGATCCGTTTGGATACTCCAACGAGGGGGGGAGTGCGTTCAGGGGGGAGATGCATCAGAAGTTGTTGATGCGTTCTGTTAGCGCCGTGATGATCAGCGGAGAGATCGTTCCAAACGCTCGATGGCTGCTTTGATGGCGGCGTCGTTAGGTTTCAGTCGTTGTGCATCCCTCAAGGCAGCCAGGGCGAGATTGGTACGCTGTTGTTTGGCATAGAGACTTGCCAACGCAAGATGACCGTCGATGTAATTGGGTTGAGCGATCACGGAATCCTGAAAGGAACTCTCTGCACTTTGCAAGTCGCCCAGAGCAATCAGGCACTGGCCCAGGTTTTTATGAGCGATGGCTGCATTGGGGTGACGTTCAACTGTCTTGAGATACCAACTTGCGGCTTGTTCGTGCTGCTGTTGCAATTGTTTGGCGACTGCCATTCGAAACAAGGCTTCATAGGAATTGCCGTTGATCTCCAAAGCCTTATTGAGAGCCCTTTCAGCGTCGGCCAGTCGACGAATTCGAATGAGTCCGCGGCCCAGTGTGATATGAGCCCATTCCGATTTCGGGTAATGAATGACCAGTTGTTCGGCAAGTTTAATCGACTCCTGTGTTCTCCCTGCTGTTAAAAGTTGAGTCGCGGTATCCAAGCCGGCCTTTAGCCCTGTCTTGAGCCGGATGACTGGGAGAAAGTGCGGGTCAACCGTTGGAGTATCGATAGCGGATGGCGCCTCGCGTGATACTCGTGTCGCTTCTTCAATTTGCCCGAGGCGCCGCAGGGCCTCTGCTGAGAGTAATAGTTCAGTCCGAGTCGCATCTCCACGCGGTAGTTGAGCGAGTTCGTCGAGACAACCCTGAGGACGATCCTGGAGTAACTCCGTTTTGGCCAGGTTGATCCGGGCGGTGATGTGTTCGGAGTCTGCGGCCAGGACTTTTCGGAGCAGTTCAGCAGCTTCAGTCGAGTCGCCGTGTTGAATCAACGCTTTGGCTAAACGTAGTTTGGCCGCCTGTTCCTCGTCTGGGAAAAGTTCGACGGCCCGTCGTAGTCGATTGATGGACTGTCGCGGTTGATCATGCTGAAGGGCGATCGCCTCGTAATACGGCCAGCGAGCAACGGTCGGGTTGAGTTCTGCTGCTTTGGTGAAACAGGAAGCCGCTGTGGCAAAATAATCGTGCGCCAACAGCGTCATTCCGAGTTCGCCCCAACGTTCCGCAGACGTTGGGCTGGATTCGAGTAACTGGTGGCGTTCTCGAATCGCCTTCGCGACCGCTGGATCGGTTTCGTCGGCGACGAGGTTCGGTAGCTGGAGTTGAACAGGTTGGTTTGTTGTGGTTGCTTCGCTCGGCAATGGCTTTTCGGAATCGCCTCCGCAGCCCATCAACGACATGACGACAGCGACACCGACCAGCAGGCTGGTGAAGTGTGTGTTGGAGGGTTTTGCAAAGTTCAGCATCCGACTCAATTTGAACCGCCTTGATCGCCACGGCGAACGGTTAGGAATTGGTTGGTCGTGCCCGCCCCAAAGCTTTCACGCAAACCGTCGGGCCAGACGACCACCAGGTCATCGTACGATTGAGCTGCTGCCACGCCGAAATGAGCACGCACATCATTGCTGGATAGGTAACTGTAGCCCGGATTAATTTCACGTTGATAGAATTTGTCGCCAATGCGCAGTTCGAGACGAGCTCCGTATGCGTCGCGTTTTAAGCGAGGGTCCCAGGCTCTGACATTTAACCAGTTGCCTGTATTTAAGCCGGTGTTTTGGAAGACATGAGTGGGGCCGGCAATCGTTGTCACGACAAAATCCAAAGAGCCGTCGTTGTTCAGATCGCCACATGCCAAACCGCGGGATACCGCAGCTGCCTGACTGAAGGACGGATTCTCTGTCGAAATGTCGTCGAAGTTTCCCTGGCCATCGTTGCGAAGCAGTTGATCCTGTTGAGCGTAGGCGTGCCAGAATTCGGGAAGTCCGTCTGCCAGATGTTCGACCGGACCGAGTGTACGCAAGACTCGGCCATTGACGAGTGACAGATCAAGATCCCCGTCGTTGTCAAAATCGGCGAAGGCCGTTCCAAATCCTGTGCCTCTCCAGGCCGTGCGCGGAATGCCCGAGGTTGCCGTTTGATCGGCGAAGATTCCTCGAGGTCCCTGCAGCCATAAAGTGTGAGTTTCTGTGGCGCGATGAGTCACGAAGAGATCAAAGAGGCCATCCTGGTTTACGTCACCGAAGGCGATTCCCATATCTGCCTCGGCCTGGCCCAATGCGTTGTACGCGACACCCCGTTGAGTGGCTTCTTCGACAAAGGTGCCATCTCCCTGATTCATCCAGAGCGTATTGGCAATACCGTCATTCGCCACGAAAATATCGGGCCATTGATTGCCATCAAAATCGGAGCAGATCACACCTAGTCCGGCTCCGAGGCTTGTTGCCAGGCCCGCGGTGATGGTGACATCTTCGAATTGAGCATCCTGGTTGCTTCCAAGGTTTCGAAATAGTCGAGCTACCGTGGGGGGGAATGATTGCGGGCCACAGAAGTCCTGTCGACCGCTTGCATCTGTGCAACGCCTGGATGGGTCGTATTCCAGGTAGTTCACAACGACCAGATCCAGCCAACCATCTCGGTCGTAATCAAAGAGGGATGCTGAGGTTCCCCAAGCTGGATTTTGGAGTCCTGACTGTTCGGTGATGTCGACAAATCGGACGTTGTTCTCTGAGCTGCGATTGAGGTAACACCGGATTCCGCCATATTCCGTAATCAGCAGGTCGATCAAGCCGTCGTTGTTGATGTCTCCTGCGATGGCGCCCATGCCCCACCCGCTGTGGCGAAGTCCAGCGGCGTCCGTGGCATCGTCGAATGAGCCATCCGGCAACTGGAGGTAAAATTGGTTCGAAGCAGCCCCATCCGGGCCCGCATTTTGAATTATGTAGAGATCCAATCGGTTGTCGCCGTTGGCATCGAAGATCGCTACGCCGGACCCTATGCTGCGTGGCACGAAGTAGTCGTCTCCGCCCGCAACCTGAGTGAAGGAAATGCCGCTTTCATGAGTGACGTCGCGAAACTGTTCCTGTTTGGATTCAGTGTTCCGTGAGGTCGTTGGATCCGGTTGGGATGATGTAGGCCGACATCCGGTCATCATCAGCAGCAGCAAGATCGTTGCACAACGGGAGCGACGCCAGAAGTCGACTCTCGCGATGAAGGAAGTTTCATGGCTTGGCATCTTGAGTGACCGTCGTGACACTGTTTAAGTTCCAGTCATTCACTGCCTGTGCTGTTCCGTCTGGCCAGATCACCGTCACTGACTCGATATTCGTCTCTGTTCCCAGGCCGATCGTGACCGGGAATTCCTTCTGCGAGAGATAGCTACCTGCAGGGATCACCATGCGTGTCAGTTTTTGATCAGGACTGAGCTGTACGATGACCTTGGCTCCGATCGCATCCCGATTGCTTTGCGTTCCTGTTAGTTTGAACCGGAGAAAGTTGTGTTCGAGTTGCTGGTCATTTCTTAGCAAAAGAGGCGGGCCTCCATTTTGCGTGAGCAGCACGTCCAGGTCGCCGTCACCATCAATGTCCCCATAGGAAGCGCCTCGGCCAACCAGAGGAGTTTCGAAATCATCCCCAAGCTGTTCACGATTCATCGCAACGAATTCCGTTTGTCCTTCAAGACCGGCGTTCCAAAAGAGTCGGGTGGGTTGTTGGTAATGCTGGCTCGATTGAACCGTGTTGATCTCGGATTCGAGATGCCCGTTGGCTGCCAAGAGATCCAAGCGGCCGTCCAGGTCGATGTCGACAAAGCATAAGCCGAAGGAAAGGTCCATTCGAGTAGGAGGGCCAAGGCCGGTGGGGATCGCGTCGTCCGTGAACAGTAGAGAGCTGTCTTCGCAAACGTAAAGCCCCGTCATTTCATTAGCGAAGTTTGCAATGGCAATCCCAATGCACTCGTCATTGCGGAAATGAGCAACGTCGATTCCCATCGCACCGCGCGCTTTGCCTTGAGCGTCGAATGCCATTCCGGAATTGATCGCGATTTCCTCAAACGTTCCGTCCGCTTGATTGCGGAATAAGAGGTTCCGAACCGTATCGTTGGCGACCACCAGGTCCAGCCAGCCATCCTCATCCAGATCCACTGGGATGACGCCGAGGCTCTTGGCCAGCGCAACGCCCGTGTTGACGTTGACTTGCTGGACACCGCTCGTTGTCGATACGTCGCGAAAGACGTCACCGTCATTGCGATAGAGATAGGGTTGTGCTCCTTCGAACGCCGTTGGCGGACCATAAGCACGGCCGATTCCGGTCAGCTGGAAGTTTTGAGCGAGATCGATATCCCTTGACCAGGTCACGTAGTTGCAGACAAAAAGATCTAAGTCACCATCGTTATCAAAGTCAAACCAGCACGCACTTGTGCTCCAGCGATCAGCTTCTCCGGCCACTCCTAGTTGATCGGTGACATCGGTGAACACACCGTCTTCGTTTTTCAAAAGTCGATTTGAGCCAACCGCTGAAATGAATAAGTCGATCAAGCCATCGTTGTCATAGTCAGCTGCCGCGACGCCCATGCCATAGGCGGCCACGTCAATGCCCTTCTCTTCGGTGACGTCCGTGAAGTTTCCCTGGCCATCGTTCTCATAAAGAAGAGCCGTGGGCTGTTCGGTTTCCGGTTGCTCGTCCCAAGGCCATCGCTGTGAGTCGACCAGGAAGATGTCCTGATCGCCGTCATTGTCATAGTCGAGAAAGGCACAGCCCGCTCCCATTGTTTCAGGAAGGAGCTTTTCTCCGGTTGCACCATTCTCATGAGTGAAATTCAGACCCGCATTCTGTGTGATATCGGTGAACGGGATGTGAGGTAGCGTGACTGCGGAGACATTGCGATTTTGCGGTAGTATGATCTGCTCCTGTTGATCGGCAACTGTCTCATCGCTGCGGGTTAAATACCAGGCAAGCCCTCCTCCGATAACTGCGAGCAGGACAATGACGATAATCGAAATCCGGAAGGCGCGGCCAATCACCGCGTCATCGTCATGTCGCATTTCGTCGGGCGAAGCAGGTTCGCTATCGGAACGGTGGATTTCAGGAGGCTTGGGCACGTAAGTTTCGCTTTGAGGCCGAGGAGCGTGAGGGGAATCCTAGGGCTCGGGGGATTGTTCATCGGTCGACGGGACCGTGCGGCTCAGGTCGTAAATCACGACGGCTTCGGCAGCGTGGTTGGCGGCCGGATAGCGTTTTCGAGCAGCAGCGACAGCCCGATCGCGGGCATTGTCATCCGGTTTGTATCGCAAATGCAATTCTTGGTGGTGCGAGGCCTGTTCGTCATCATCCATGGCAGCATGCAATAACTGTAAATTGTAATGTGCTGTGACGTTCTCGGGGTCGAGGCTCAGCGTCTTTTGGAACCATTCAATGGCTTCCAGTTGCAGTTGTTGTCGCTCGGCTGCACGAGACTTCCCGCGTATCGCTCGCGATTGTTCGAAGAGGGTTTGACCTAACAGGTTGATGATTTCGTAGTCGCGGCTGAAATCAAACCCTCGGTCGATCTGTTCTTGAGTGCGTTTTTCCAGGATGCTGCGGAAGTTTTCCTCTGCCTCTTGCAGCCTGCCCTGCTGGCGATTCACGACTCCGCTGAGCCAGGCAAGCGTCCAGGGTGGTGGAGCTGGATCTTGATGGGTGGCAGCTGTCTGAATGGCCGCGGTCGCGTCGTCGAGTCGTCCCTCGCGAAAATAAACGCGTGCCAGGTTGAGGGCGCCATCGTATCGATTCAAATCAGCCACCTCGGTGAAAGCCTCAGCGGCCTGCCGAAGCTCGGCTTTGCCTTTCAGAAACAGGCCAATGCCATAGTCATTCCAACGTTGCCAGGTTGGAATCTTCGAGGTTGGTACCGTGTTTGAATCCGAAGCAAAATCCTCGCCGACGGGCAAAACGATCCAATCTTCGGCCAGCGTTGTGATGGGCAGGTCGTTGTGGTCGGCGGTCGTACTGCCCAGCGAGAGTGGGGTATCGGTCAGCTCTTTTGCAATCAGATTTACGTATTCATAGTCGAATTTTCGGTATTGAAGTTTAACCTCAATTTCAAGTGGACTGTTGCTGTTGGGCGGCACGTCCAGGGCATAGTGCACGGTCTGTGCGGCGCCGGGTGGAATCTGATGGTTGTAAAGTGGAACGAAGATGTCCTGCGCGTTTCGGCGGTTGATTCGATTGCCGTCTCGATCCAACATGAAAACGTTGACAAAGTGGCTCCAGCGATCAACTTCCCCGCGCTCATCCCGTGCCCCACTGCGACCAACAATCTTTCCATCCTGTCGGACGATGACGTCTAGCCAGACTTCGTTTGAGTCTGCCGTGCCTTGGGTAAAGTGATGGCCTAACGTCAAGGTGCGGATGACAATGTCCAGTAAATAACGATTGCCGGGTTGTAAGACTGGCAAGGTTGGCCGTAGCGGTGCCGTTAGCTTTCCATCAATGCGTCCCTCTTCACGAATCCCAAAGAGGTCGACTCGCACACAGTCTTTGAGAAATCGTTGGTGTGTTTCGAGAACCTGGGTATGGCCATGCCAGAACGGTAATGCCGTATTAGCGCCCAGGAATAAATGGCCGTGGATGCTCGGTTCATCGACTCCGGCGTAGGGCTTTGCCCCGAAGTCATTGGACGGCTGGAGCGGCATGTGGCAGCCATTACAGTTCGCCTGTGCTTTTTCCGGGTAGTAGAAACTTCTTGCACCATGACCGGAGACGCCGCTCAACATAAACGAATCATGGTGGTTCTGGCCTCGCAGAAATTTGTAGTCATTCACCGTCTCGGGAAGGTGCACTTTATGGCATACCGAACAAAAGTCGGCTTCCGAATGGAACGGTTTCAGGAAGGTCTTCTTGTGGAAGGCGGGCTTTGCCTTGACGAGTTGCCGATTAATCCACTGGAGCATCGGGTTCTCGCTAAAGGCGAATGGATAGTGCAGCGGTTCTTCGATGGTGAAGTCCGCATTGCCCCGCACGCTGTTGATGTGGGTGATCGCGTGACAGACAGTACATGTGATGCCAGCGTGTGCCGTCGGGTCGGTTACATCATTGAAATGGGGATTGTCCAGCTGACCCGAAAAGAATGGTACGGGATCATGGCAGCCAGCACACCAACGTACGCGCTTGGGATCTCCATCGCGTGCGAGAGAGACCTCTCGTGTTTCACGCACGCTGGTAAGGTAGGCGGGATTGTTGAATGAGCTGAATCGGTGTGCACTGTGCGCCCAGTCTGCGTGCGCATCGGCGTGGCATTCCTTGCAATATTGGTCATTCATTAACGTTTGTTGCGGAATGAATTTACCGTTGTGAGTGCGGGCAAGCGATGGCTCGAAATACTCTTCGCCCGCCGATGAGCCGATTTGATACCAGCTGCGCGGATCGGAGCTGTGTAGCCACACCATGATCAGGCAGACAGCCGCAGCGCCCGCAAGATAACCGACGCCAATTCGCCATTGGATGCGTGGCCCTGCCAGACGGTGGAGCCAATAGAACCATATGATGAACAGCGGTGATGCCAGGTGAAGCCAGTAAAAGACTTGCCGTGCTGCGGGGGAGCGAATTTCAAGGGGGCCCGCGCGCGTCAACAAAAGTCCGGTGATGATCAACACCAGACTCATCGCAAACAGGCCATAACCCATTCGGACGGCTCGGCGATTCTTGCGTCGCCAAGTGTTGCGCATGTGACAGATCGAGAAGACGAGAAAAGGCGCGATCAGCAATAAGCCCAGCACCAAGTGTGCCAAGAACATGTATTGATAGAAAAAGTTCTGATACGCTTGTCCCGTGAAGGCCTCTATCGCCGTCACGGTTACCAGGTAAAACGAATTGGCTCCGAGCAAAGCCACCAGGATCAGCACGATGACAAGCAGACGGCGCAGCTCAGGCGTCACGGCGGGTTTGTACGCCGATCGTGGGGATGGAGCAGCTTGCTTGTTCCCGGAGTTAGCCATAGACGATGTGAACCGGATCCTCGATCGGGCGGCGAGCAGCGAGCCATGACGAATTGAACGGGCAGGTTTGAAGCAGTTTCGGGTCGCGACTCGCTGGCAAAGCAATGGGACTCGTAGCGGCGAATCCCTTAAATTCAGAGTATTGTAGAGCGTTCAATGTGTCAAACAGGAGCTATGGCGTGCTGGAAAGTCAAGATGGTTCCGGCAGGAACTGCCACGTGGGGATCGCCGAAAATGACGGTTACTCCTAAAATCCGCTGGGATTGGCCTTTTGGGTTTTCGACTGGTCAGCAAGTTAGTGATTTGGATAGGATCCCTTCATCTGCCAAACGGACTCTTAGGATTTGAAGTTATGACGGTTACTGAACGTTATTATGCCGCCTGTTGCCAGCTGGATTCGCCAAATCCAACCGATCGAGAGCAGATCAAAACGCGCGTCGATCGGATGCTTGAAATGATCGATCATGCCGTGATCGGTTACGAACCTTTCTTTGCAGTTCGCCTTGTGGTCTTCCCTGAATTTGCCCATGCCGCGCCCATCTACCCTACGGTCGAGGAGTTAACCGACAAACTGGCTTTGCCGATTCCTAATGAACATACCGATCGCTACCAGAAACGGTGTCGTCAACTAGGGATTTTTCTGCAAACAGGATCGTTCATTGAAATGGACGATCGTTGGCCGGGGCACCTTTTCAATACGACTTGTTTGATCGGCCCGGATGGAATTCTGGCCAAATACCGGAAAGTGCATCCCTGGATTCCATGGGAGGTGCATTCGAGTCCAGGTGATTTGGCCGATTACGACGCACCTCTGTTCCCTGTTGCGGAGACTGAAATCGGTCGGATTGGCGCTGCCATTTGCTATGACTGGCTTTTCCCAGAGGCGATTCGACAGCTGGCGTTACAGGATGCCGAAGTGATGATAAGAGTATCCGCGTATATGGATCCCTGGGGCACTGCTCAGCCACTTGATTGGTGGACTTCGGTGAATCGAGTCCGAGCGTTAGAGAACATGGCCTATGTGGTTGCCTGTAATCAGGCGTCAAGTCTCAGCCATTATCCTCCGTTTAGCTGGCCCGGAGGGAGTATGATTGTAGATTACGACGGTCGGATCATGAGCCAAGCGGATCCCGGATCCGGTGAGCAAATTGTTGTCGGGCCGATTGATCTTGCCGCGCTGAGATACGAAAGAGAGCGTCGACGTGGCCATCACATGCTGTCGCATTTGAGAAACGAAACGTACACGGGATACCAGCATCCGATTTTTCCCCATGCGTCGTGTGCTGAACCTCCGACAATCCAGAGTAATGAAGAGCGGATTGCCGAAGGTCGAAAGCGATTACGAGGTAATTAGGCATTTACGTTGCCTCTTGGAAAAAAGTTAGTTTGGGTTTATGTCACAAAGCCTTGTCACTATCGCGAGTTTCGATCACGCAGAGGATGCTTATGCTGGGCGAAGCGAACTTGAACGACGAGGGATTTCGGCTGTCGTGGTCGATGCGATGATCGCAGCCAATCTCTTCAAAATGGGAGGCATCGGAGCGAGCCTTCAAGTTGATGAGGAGGATGTCGAGAGAGCGCGAGCTGTGTTGTTGGGTTTTGTTTCTCGACAGTCCGATGAGGACGTCCCGAAGTTTTGGAGATGTGGCAGTTGCGACGAAATTGTGGAGCCAAGTTTCCATGTGTGCTGGAGTTGCTCCCGCCCGCGTAAGGAGATTGAGGATCGGAGTTTCGAGCCAACTCTGGCTAATGTCGTCGAGCTTTCGGAGGAAAAGGTCGCTTCCGGACACGCCCCAATTTTGAAATTGACTCGCCGTTCGTCGGACTCCCAAGGGGAAGAGCAGATTGCCTCGCTCCCAAGCAACGACTCGCTCACTTCGTATAAGCCTGCACCCATCGTTATTGCACCGCAGGTCGACACAGACGAGTTGGTGATGCGGGCTTGGCGGACGGCCATCATGGGGCTCTTTATCTTCCCTCCCTTGCTAAATACGTATTCGATGTACCTTCTAATTCGGGTTGGATTTTCGAGGGTGAAGGCGTCCCCCAAAATAACTCGCCGCTTTTATGGTGCCATCCTGGTCAATATCTTGGCAGCACTGGCCGTTGGCTTTTACCGTTGGTTTGAATGGCTCGAATAAGGGCAGTCTTAGTCCGCCGGTTTGCCCTCGCAATCGGCTCTGTAGTACACTGGCGGATCCGACGTTTTATGCGGTCTTCCCGATAAGAGAGTTTGCTGGTGATTGCTGTTTCCAATTTGACGCTTAGATTGGGCGATTTTGCGCTCGAGCAGGTGAGCTTCGAGGTGCCCACGGGCTGCTATGCCGTATTGATGGGCAAAACGGGCTGCGGCAAGACTTCTATTCTCGAAGCGATTTGCGGCTTGCGTCCGATTGTTTCTGGAAGTATCCATTTGGCCGATCAGGAGGTAACTCAACTGAAGCCGGCCGCTCGGGGAATTGGTTATGTGCCGCAGGATGGTGCATTGTTTGAGACGATGACGGTCGAGCAGAATCTGGGGTTTGCTTTGGACGTTCGGCGGGTCGATGCCGAAACAATTCGAGCTCGTGTGCAAGAACTGGCTCGATTGCTTGAAATCGAACCATTGCTCAATCGCTATCCGAAATTTCTCAGTGGAGGTGAGCGTCAAAGAGTCGCATTGGGACGAGCTTTGGCATTTCATCCCAAGGTCTTGCTGTTAGATGAACCGTTAAGTGCCTTGGACGATGAGACTCGGCATCATCTTTATGAGGTGCTACAGAGAATTCGTGCCCATTTTGAGGTCACCGCGTTGCACGTGACCCACAGTCGAGAGGAAGCACGAGAATTAGCGGATCGGGTCATTCGCATTGAAGACGGAAAAGCCGTCACCTTCACGGATGTTGCCAAACTGCCTCAGTTGGGACAAAAGGAACGGGAGCCCAGTCTTGATAATTAATGTGCATTACACGGCGCAGCTCAAATCCTCAGTTGGCGCTGCTGAAGAAGAGATTGAAATGTCGCAGGGGAAACGACTCAAAGACCTGGTCGACGACTTAACCCAGAGGCATGGTGAAGCCTTCTCGAAGTACGTGCTCGATGAACAAGGGAATTTGCTTCCCGCAGTTGTGATTTGTCTGAATGACGAACAAGTGTCGCTCGGTGATAATGCTCCTTTGACCGAAGGAGCCTCCGTCATGTTTTTGACGGCGATTAGCGGTGGATGAATAAAGGGTTGAGGCGATGGAACAACGACCTCCATTAACCGAGCACGAAAAGGCTGTTTACGAGTGGCAGACTTGGGTGCCTGGATTCGGTCTGGAGGGCCAGCAGTGTCTCAAGGACGCGACCGTTCTAGTCTCCCGGCTTGGTGGATTAGGCGGAGTCGTTGCCTATGAGCTCGCTGCGGCCGGCGTGGGGCGACTAATTCTGGCTCATGCTGGTAACGTGAAGCCGAGCGATCTGAATCGGCAGTTGTTAATGACGCATGACTGGCTCGGGAAACCACGTATCGAATCTGCGAAACGACGATTGTTGGAATTGAACCCACGCCTTGATATCGTTGCAGTGCCAGAGAATATCAGTGACAAAAACGCGGACGCATTGGTTGCCGAATGTGACGTCGTCGTTGATTGTGCTCCGCTATTCGAAGAACGGTTTGCGATGAACGCAGCCTCACTTCGTCATGGTGTCCCGTTGGTCGAATGCGCGATGTACGACATGGAGTTTCAGTTGTTTACTGTGATTCCTGGTCGTACTACGTGCGTGCGTTGCTTGTTTCCAGAGCGACCCCCGCACTGGCGACGTCAGTTTCCGGTGTTCGGTGCCGTCTCCGGAGCCGTCGCTTGTTTGGGCGCGGTCGAGGCGATTAAGTTGATCGCCGGACTTGGCGATACGCTGGCCGGACGTCTGCTTGTTGCCGATCTGCGCACGATGCAGTTCCGGCAAGTTCAATTGCAGCCGCGCTCCGGTTGCGAATGTGGTGCCGCTGAAGCGTGATTCGCTTCAGGTCGAAGGGTTGTAGGGCCAGGGAGCCTGAGTAAAGAGACCGCCGTCGACATAAATGGTCTGTCCTGTAATGAAGCTGGCCGCTTCGCTTGCCAGGAAAACCACTGCATCTCCAACATCTTTGGGAACGCCAATTCTTCGCACGGGGGTAATCGGACCCCACGTACCTGCATAATCATCTGATTCCAGTTTCGTTCGTTCGATTTCAATGGCGCCGGGAGCAACGCAGTTCACGCGAATGCCTTGGGGGCCAAGTTCAACGGCGGCGACTTGAGTCAGTCGCTCAATACCGCCCTTGGAGGAACCGTAATCGATCAGGTTCGGGAAGGGACGTTTGTTTGCGCCGGAGCCGATATTGATAATGCTGCCTCCGTCGCCCTGAGTCATCAACCTTGCTGCAGCTTGAGTGCAAAGAAAGGTTCCTTTAAGGTTGGTGCGCAGCACACGATCCCAATCTTCTTCTTTGAGATCTAGAAGCGAAGCCCAGGTTTGTACGCCAGCGTTGTTCACCAAGAGACGCAGGCGATCTCGCTTGGAGCCCAGTGTCTCGAACATCGCATTGACCTGGTCGGAATAGCCGACGTCACCTTGGAGCAGTATGGCCTCCTGACCGTGAGCTCGGATGCGTTCGGCGGTTTCTTCCGCGCCGGCCTGGTCGCTATTGAAGTTGATTGCGACATCCCAGCCAGCTTCCGCTAAACGAATTGCAATGCCTCGGCCGACGCCCTTACTTGCCCCGGTAACAAGTGCGACACAGGATTCGCTCATGCCAATTCACCTTTCCTTAAGGTTTACCAAATACGTTGTTGTCGACCCAATAAACGAACAAGTACCAGGACCGAAAGTGCAATGACGACCATGAGAAGTGAAACACCGACCGCTCCCTCGATGTTGCCAATGCTCAATTCCATGTGCACACTGACCGGAAGCACTTCGGTGCGGCGACGTGTGGAACCCGCAAACACGAGGATCGGTCCGAACTCACCTAATGCACGAGCCCAGGCGAGAATGCCAGCTGTCATGATGCCGCGCCAACATTGTGGAATGACGACTCCGAAGAATGCCTGAGCACGACTGCAGCCGAGCGTCAACGCGACTTGTTCAACTCGTGGTGAAACGGAGTCAAATGTGGCGCGTAATGTTCGTACGGCAAACGCACTCGCTACGGCAAATTGAGCGATAATCACTGCCGGGACGTGAAATGCAATGCCGAATGTATCATCTACGGCTCGCAATGGCGTTTGTCGAAACAGAATCAATAAGCTTAAGCCAATCACCAGCGGCGGAAGGAAAATGGGAATGTCGAGGATCGAATCCAGTAATGCCTTGCCAGGGAAATCTATACGCGACATCAGATAGCCGATCGGTACTGCCACCCAGAGAGATAGGATCGCTGTGATTGAACAGGACATCAGACTCAACCACACTGCGTATCGAATTTCTGGGGTTCGTAGAGTTTCAATGACCACGTTGGGCCGAAGGCTGGCAAAGAAAATATCGGCGGCCAGCATGGCAGCAATCAGCAGCACATAAAACGATGCAAGGATCCAAAGTCCTGCCCAGAAAGCAGTATCCGAGCCCTGACGAGCGAGAGGTGCTGTTGCAGAAACAGCATTGGGAACCGAGGTGTCCGTCTCTGCTGCTTCGTTCACGGTGCTGAGTCTCCGAGCCAGCGAAAGCCTAACGCGATGAATGCATCACGCGAGGTTGTTGAGTGAAGCTGGTCGATAAGCCGCTGCGTCAAATGACGATATTCGCTGTCCTTTGCGACGGCAATCGGCTGCACTGCTTTGGCATCTGGACTTTCAATTTCGAGGATGGTGAGTTTGTCCCGTTGGCGAGTCGTATTGGCACGATAGACGATGGCCGCATCGAGGCCGCTGATGACGACGCTTTCCACCAATCGATCCGCCGTGCTTGGCCAATCAAGAACCTTGGGTTGCACGGCCTCCCACAAACCCCGGCGTTGTAGTAGGCGTTTGGAGAGATCTCCCAGCGCGCTGTGCTCTGGGTCGCACAATCCGATTTTGAGTTGCTTGGTGCCCAGGTCATCCAGTGAAGTGACGTTGAGTTCGGCGGCCTTGTCCGGTGAAACCACCACCACCATTTCCGTTCCAGACAAATCTTGCGATTCCGAGAAAATCTCTTCGACGGCCGTCATGAAGGAGGTGTCGCAAGCGAAATAAACATCGGGATGTTCCCCAGCTCGAATCTGACTTACGAGAATGCCGCAGCCGTTAGGAGTTTGCAAAACCTGCACGCCCTCTCGTTTTTCAAAATTCTGAATCGTCTCCTGAATCGCTGGATGCATCAGCCCCCCAGTGAACAGCCGAATCTCTGGTACCTCCGCCCAGGAATCTCCCTCAACGATCTGGTATCCGTAACGATCAAATGCCTTCAGACCCCGATCGCGGCTACTGAGGTAACGCAGGAAGTGCAGCGCGCGTGTTGGCTGTTGGGAAGCGGTCAGGACCGAGGCCACAATCTGCTTGGGGTCAGCTTGGAATTGAGGGACCGCAATCGCGTCCAGATCGTCGTATTGGTCAGCTGTTGCATCCCAGATAATGCCCACATCAGCGGCGCCTGACTTAACGTCGTTGGCGACTTCATTCACGGTGTGTCGAATGATTGTCGCATTCGATTCAAGATGGTCCCAGATTGGTTCGGTCTCGAAACGGGTGTCTGCCAGGAGCTTTTTGGCGACGCGGCTGACAGCGGCACTCTTGGAATCCGCGAGGCTGACGCGGAGATCACTTGAAGCCAGTTCTTCCAGTGTCAGATTCTGGAGGTCGCTCGATTTCGCCACGGCTAGACAGGGGTGTTGTGAAGCGACGGCAGCTACCTCTTCGACGAGCCCCATTTTGCGGGCATCATCGACGTAGGTCAGGTCGGCCGCGATGTAGATGTCACCAGCATCCACCGCCCGAATCTCACTCAGTAATCGTCCGGATCCGTCGAAGGATGTCTCGACCGTAACATTATATTCTTGTTCGTAATCCTTGATGATCTCCTGGACGGGAACACGTAGTCCGGCTGCACAGAATAAACGCAGGTTTTCATTGCCCATTTCGGTTTTCGATCTCGACCCATATTGCACGGCGAAAATCAACCCGACGAGGAGCAGCAGAGAAACGATGGGGATCCAGGCGAAGCGAAATTTCATGATGTGGTTATCCGATTCGAGAGGCCGACCACGACCGTTTGGAACGATCTTTGATTTTATTCTAGCCGAGTTGCCGTTGTAAGGTCTGATGCGATCTGACCTTCCAGGAGATTTATCTGTTGTTGGGCTCTGGAAGCGGCGCGTGGATCATGCGTTACTAGCATCACAGCGCCACCTCGATCGGCAAAGTTAGATAACTCATCGAGCACGCGATCGGCATTTTCTTCGTCCAGATTGCCTGTCGGTTCGTCGGCTAGAAGCAGGCAAGGCTCGTTCAACAAGGCCCGTGCCATCGCAACTCGTTGCCGCTCACCGGTGGAGAGTTGTCCCGGGCGATGCTGCAGTCGATCAGCAAGTCCGAACTGTTCCAGCAGGGTTGCCGCCCGGTCGGGGGTTGGAGGCGACCCTCGCATGCCTAGTTCGGCTGCCAGGACATTCTCTAAGACATTCAGATAGGGGACGAGGTGGAATTGTTGAAAGACGAATCCAATCCATTTTGCTCGGAACGCCGCTCGTTCATTTGGGCTTAACCCGTAAACATCCGTTTCGTTGACAACGACTCGTCCAGTATCCGGACGCAACAGCCCTCCTAGTGTCAAAAGCAGCGTGGACTTGCCGCAACCGCTGGGCCCGCAAACCGCTACGAATTGTCCGGAGTCGAGTTGCAGGGATACATCGCGCAGCGCGGCCACTGAATGGTCGCGATAGGTCTTCGAAACGCCATGGACTTCGGCCACCATGAGGCTCGTTACTCCATCGATAGAACGGTTGCAGGGTCTTGGTTGGATGCGAAAACGGCCGGAACCCAGCTGGCGATAATTGTGATGATGGGAGCGAGCAGAATCGCAAACACCATCATGCGGAAATCGAACAGGGATTCAACGATCAAGCCGTTCGCGGACTGTTCGTCGAGTCGCACGGCAATTCCGAAGCCAATCAGGTAACCGATGATCGCTCCGATTAGGCCCACGAAAAGTGCTTTGAGTAAAAACATCCACATGATCGAACCCGTGGAAGTCCCGATGGCCCGTAGAATACCAATTTCCTGTTGGCGTTCCCAGACATTCAGTAACGCCAATAAGCCGACCAGAATCGAACTGGCCAAAACAAGTAGCACCAGCAGCAGCGTGGCTCGATCTTGCATTCTCGCGACCGTGATCTGGCCTTCGGCTTGTACGTCGACTCGTGCGCGAGCCCGTGCGATTGCCTTGGTCGCAAGTTCGATGACCTGGACGTCACTGCCTAGAACCTGACTGATCTCGCCCTCGATTTCTGCCAGTCGATCCACAGAGGCACAGTTGCATTCGAGTGCCTGGATCAAGTTGATCTGGTCGGGAAGCTCAAGCATGTTCTGAGCGGCTTGCAAATCAATCCAGACGGTAATGTCGTCTTTCGTGCCTCGCTCGGGGTAGATCTTGTTTACCTTCAACTCAAGCCCATTTAATTGCGTGGTATCGCCTTCTTGGAGTTGCAATTGTTCTGCCAGCACACTTCCGATATTCAAGGTGCCTGTCGGGACGGCTTCTGTCATGGGTTTCTTGGGGTTGCTGCGGTGGGTCCAAGGGATGACACCCGCCACGCCCATCAGCACAATCTGCCGTTGTTGTTCCTGCCACTCGATTTTGCGGATCAATGCCGGACGCAGATGATTAATGGTCACGATGTCAGGGCTTTCCGCCAGCCGTTGAACATATTCAAACGGCATGGTTTTCTCGCCAAAGTCATTTGCGTGGAAGTCAGCAAGATTCTGGTCGGCGGGCAAAATGTTGATGTTGAAGCCCAGGGATTTCGTGATCTTGCGAATTTCGTCATCCAGGGCCGCGACTCGTTGCTCTGTTCGCTCGCGTTGAGCACGAATCAGCGTAAGCGCACCGACGGCATAGCCGACGAGTACGATGATTGCCAGAAGACTGACTAGGAAATTTAACTTGCGATGCCAGATTTCCCGGCAGACAAGACGCAAGACGTTCATGACTATTCCGTTGAATTGGATCGTTTCAGGAGGAGAGTTGAGCCGATTGCGAACACGAGACCGGCTCCGATTAAGCCAACAAGCCAATAACCGAGTCGGCGCTCAAAAGCCGGTTCGCTATCCACTCCTGGAGCTGTATCGGTCGCCGTTTTAGCGTCGTTCGAATTCGTCGGAGCGGTGTTGTTTTGGGTCTGCGGAACCGAGGCTACTTCGGTTGAGTTTTCAATTTTGCCGCCGTTGTTATCTTGTGCAGAAGCAAGGATCTGGTCGGTGGTCTCGTCAGATGTGGCCAGATCATCGTCGCTGACGATGTCGACTTCGAAGCCGCCAATACCTGTCAGTTCTGGCAATGCGACGTCGTCCATGGCTGATTCCGTAATGTGTTCGTTCCAATTCATGGCGATCGGAAGATCGATTCCCGGATTGTCCTGTTTCACTTGGCAGGAGCAGGCTCCGCAAAGGAATTGGCAGTTTTCGTGCACATTGGTTTCATTGATGCCGCGGCCCACCAGGGCAAAATAAGTCCGACCTCGTGCGAAGATAGGAATTGCGATCGGTTCGTTGAAGGTTTGCAAGTCCTCTTCACTGCCGAGCAGCATTGAGATGAACGGTGCTTCATCCAAGGCGTCTCGCGAAATTCTCAATGCCGAGAATTCCACCTTGAGCTCGATCTTGTTGGAAGGATTGTACTCGTCATCCGTTTCAATCAAATCCTGGTCCGGCAATGCGACGTGATTAGGAGCATCCTTCAACAGGTCACCGAGTCGTGCAAAGGCGGCATCATCCACCTCTTTGTTCCCACTCTCGATTAAGACCCAGACTGCCGACTCGCCTTCCAGGACGCGACGCGCGATCTCTTGACGGATCGGTGAGTCCAAGATGCGATCGGCATTTTCACGTGAGAACGGTCCTGACCATGCAGGCAGCGTCGTCGGTAGTTGTTCGGGATAGAGGACCACCATGGTAGGTGCTGTGGGAGACGCATAGTCAGCCCATCGCTTGATGTAGGTTGCGACACCCGGCGGCAGGTTGGTTTCGTCAACGTTCCGTTGGTCGATCTCATAGAAATCGACATTCGTGACCTCTTGCTGAGGAAGCGACTTAGCCTTGATCTGCTCAAGCAAGGATTGCTGTTCAGCACTTAGGTTTCCGTTGTGCAGAATCACGGTGATGTAATTGTCGGGCTGCCAATTCTCCAACGCATATCGAAACACCGGAATGTTGCAAGCATTCACCGTTTGAACAGCGATGCCAAAGATAAAGAATATGGTTGCGAAACGGAGTTGATTCATAAGTCCTGCTGGATAATTTCCAGCCCCGAAATCACCGTTGGCGTGGATCATCGTGAAGTCCGTTGAAACGCCGCAGCACGATCCTGCAGTTTCACCAAGAGTGATGGTATCACACCTCGGTCGGTTTCGTCTGCCGCAGACCGGGCGGAGAAGCACCGGATTTCGGTTTTTCCTGGATTTTAACGGTGAAGCTGCGGGTTGCGTTGACTTCCGGCTCCGCGAAGTGCCGTCGAAGCGAGAGGAAACTGTCTAAAACCATTCTTATTTGGATCTCTCTTACCCCCAGGAATTCGGAGCCGCCGATCCAGAGCCGCTGATCTTAGAAGAGAACCCGTGGATCATCGGGACTCCGGGATTGATTCTGAAAAAGAATGGCGGGAGCGACATCGATGGTTTGTGCTGCGTGATCGGCCATGGGGTTATGAGGCTTGTTGTGATCTGCTCGGGTGCCGATGGAGGACTGCGTTCGAATGAAGCGAGCACCGAGCGATAAGTATCGTCAAATGGAAGAGGCCATGTTGAAACACAAGCACAACCGTTGTACGGTGGGCCCACCTGTTTGATTGTTTTGAGCATGAAGGGAGATGATTCGGATGTCGAAGGTACGCTGGGGGATTTTGAGCACCGCCAAGATCGGAACAGAAAAAGTGATTCCTGCGATGCAGCAGTGTGACCATGCGGAAGTTGTGGCCATTGCCTCTCGGAATACGCAGCGGGCCGAAGAGGTGGCACAGGAATTGGGGATCTCGCAAGCGTTCGGGTCCTATGAGGATTTGTTGGCCGCAGGTGAGGTCGATGCGATTTACAATCCACTTCCAAATCATCTTCACGTTTCTTGGTCAAAGCAGGCTTTGGCTGCGGGGAAACATGTGCTTTGCGAAAAGCCGATTGGATTGACGGCGGATGAAGGTCAAGAACTTGTCGATTACGCTCAACAGTTTCCAGAGCTCAAGATCATGGAAGCCTTTATGTATCGGCATCACCCGCAATGGCAACGAGCGAAGGAGCTGATTCAGGCAGGCGAGATTGGAGCATTGCGGACGATCCAATCTTTCTTTTCCTACTACAATGACGATCCCAATAATATTCGCAATCAGGCTGATATCGGAGGCGGAGGCCTGATGGACATTGGTTGCTACAACATTTCACTTTCCCGATTTATTTTCGGCGATGAGCCGAAGAGTGTGATGGGCGTCGTTGAAACGGATCCGCAGTTCGAGACGGATCGAATGGCATCCGGGGTCATGGTTTTCGAGGGAGGGACGTCGACCTTTACTTGCTCGACCCAGTTGACGCCGTATCAGCGTGTGAATTTATTTGGAATCGATGGTCGAGTTGAAATTGAAATCCCCTTTAATGCACCACCCGATCGTCCCTGTCGCATGTGGCTGCAGCAGGGGTCGGATGTTGCCGAGATCACGCTCGATACGACCGATCAGTACACCGTTCAGGGCGAACTGATGTCGTTAGCGATTCTCAATGATACGCTCGTGCCCACTCCCCTGACCGATGCGGTGGCGAATATGCGGGTGATTGAGGCCATCAAGGAAAGCGGCCAGGCGGGGCGGCCCGTTGAACTCTAATTCGTCGTCGCATTGAATTGCCAAGAGCAGGGAATGACTCCCGTCGAATCGGCGGCGGGAAAGCCTGGTCATTGATCGCCAGGGTCGCTTAGAGTTGGACTCGCTGGCCGTCTTGGAAACTCTTTTCAGCGTTAATCACAATCGACAGGGCGCGATAGGCGTCTTCGAGGTCGTTTGTTTTTCGAACCAGACTCGTGATCGATCGATGGAACAGTCCCAATAATTGTTCCCCCACAGGTCTTTCCATGTCGAGCGATTCCATATGCCGCCCAGCCTCGTCGAACCACACAAGAGTCGAGGGAAGATCGACAAAGGCCACGCCGTTTTCACAGCAAATCTGGAGTCCGGCAGGCGGTCGGAATGAAATTGCCTCAGTCCACGCCTCGGGCATGTAGTGACCGCAGCTGATTTGTGCCATCGGGCCTTCGCCCGTTTTCCCCTCCTGGGAAAAGTCTAGGCTCATCATGCGATAGAGCCCTTCCTCGTCACTTTCGCCTAAGCCGTGTCTGACACCTACCACCGATGTTGGTTCGGCATCGATCACATAACGGCACCAATCAACAAGCTCGATCAAGTCACGATTCATGATCGGACTCAAGTGAGGTCCTGGCGAAGAGTCACTCGATGCGGTCAACGACTTTCGTTGGTGGCAAAAGAGGATTTTGGGTTTTCCGAGGCGCGTTGCGATCAGCTCCTTCAGTCGTAGAGTGGCCGCTGCGTGACGGCGTGGCAGTTCCGCCATGAAGGCAATTCCCGCTTCCTCAACGCGTCTCCGGACTTCATGAGCCTGTTCGAAATCAAGGTCGAGCGCCGCCGCACAGTAAACGGCTTTGCCCGAATCGCAAGCCGCAAAGATGGGCAACGGACCGAACCATTGCGGAGACAGCATGAGAATGGCGTCGATGTCTTCTCGGGCGGTCAAGGCTCGATAGCCATCTACGGCTTCTGCTTGAAATTCCTCGGCCGCACGCTCGGCACGTAATGCGACTTGAGCACAAACCGCACGTACCTCAAAGCGATCGTTCATCGCGCGTAAGGCTGGACGATGTCGTACTTCCCACGCATCTCCTAAGCCAACGAGACCCACGCGTAGCTTCATAAAGGTTAATCGCTTCCTGGCGGTGATCGACGTTGGCTTTGCTGGTTGCCACGCCGTCGATCTGATCTTTCGGACAAACGAGCGATTATAATCCGGCTTCGGGCCAAATCTCAATCGTACTAGGTTGGTCTCCCTTAATTCGTTAGATTGTTATGTTGCATACCTCATCCATTATCTGCTTCCATCGTCTTTCCGGGGTTCAGCGGGTTAGGACGGAGGGGAGAGCTGCCAGGGACTCTCGTTCGGAGGCTGCAGACGTTTGATCTGCCGGCGACCCATGAATTGCACGGTATCGGTCATCATTCCTGCTTTGAACGAATCCGCCAACATTGCGGTCGCGGTCGAGAGTGCTCGGAATGCTGGCGTCGAACAAGTGATCGTGAGTGACGGCGGGAGTCAGGATGACACGGTCGAAATTGCTAGAAAGCATGGGGCTCAGGTGATTTTGTCGGATCCGGGACGAGCGATTCAGCAGAATGCAGGAGCAGCAGAGGCCCATGGAGAAATCCTGCTCTTCTTACATGCCGACTGCCAGTTACCCGCGGATGCGGTGCAACAGATCGCTAACTTGATCGCGGAAGGTCAGGTTTCTTTCGGGGCGTTTCAGCAAGAAATCGATGCGCCAGGATGGGGCTACCGTTGTTTGAGTGCTGGGAATGCTGCACGGGTCCGCTATTTGGGACTGGCTTACGGCGATCAGGGGATCTTCGTGAAAAGAGAGCTCTTTCAGCAGGTGGGTGGATTTCCGTTCGAGCCGCTCATGGAAGAGGTGGTTTTGATGAAGCGACTTCGCGAAAACGGCCGCCCTGCCCTGCTGACCGGGCCCTTGAAAGTCGATGCTCGTCGTTGGCAAAGTCGTGGAATTGTAACTCAAACGTTGCGGAATTGGTGTATGCTCGCCGCTTTCCAGCTGGGCGTTTCACCCAAGAAGCTCGTGCAGTTCTACCCAAGGCACGATACAGACTCAAAGTCGTCGGATTAAGATTCGCGAACGGTATCGACGTCTGGGACGAGCCCATACCGGCGAATTTTTCGGTCCAGTGTGGATCTTTCGATGCCAAGCGTTCGGGCGGTACGACTTTTGTTCCAGCTTGTTTGACGAAGAGTCGCCAGGATGTGACGCCGCTCCACTTCGGCCAAAGTCATCGGCTCATAAGTGTTCAAGGTTGCTGGGATGATTGCACTGTCTCCGGCAGTTGCCAGATTCGACAGGTTGAGATCGTCGACGTCCACGTAGTCTGCGCGGGCGAGGACAACTGCACGTTCGACGACATTCTTCAATTCTCGGACGTTTCCTGGCCAGCGATACTGCTGTAACTGGTCTCTTGCTTCGGCGGTGAAGCCGAGCAACTTGCGGCCTGAGTCGGCCATGTAGCTTTGGAGGAAGTGCTGAGCGATCTCGATGATGTCCTCCGGTCGCTTTCGGAGCGGTGGTACTGTAATTTCGACAACCCGCAATCGGAAATAGAGGTCGCGACGAAAAGTACCCTCAGCGACGGCTTTCTCAAGATCGCGGTTTGTTGCTGCAATCACTCGCACGTCAACCTTGATTGCATTGCTGCCTCCGACTCGCTCAAAAGGATGCCCCTCGAGCACCCGCAGGAATTTGGCTTGAATCGTCGGACTCATTTCGCCAATTTCGTCAAGCATCAATGTGCCTTGGTCGGCGGCTTCAAACTTTCCGATCTTGCGATCGGTGGCACCGGTGAACGCACCGCGTTCATGTCCGAACAATTCGCTTTCCAGCAACGTTTCTGAAAGTGCGGCACAGTTAAGGCAGACGAAGGGCCCCTTTTTGCGTGGGCTTGCATAGTGGACCGAACGAGCGACCAGCTCCTTGCCGACGCCGCTTTCGCCGCGAATCAGGATGGTCGCTCGACTGGGTGCCGCACGCGATACCTCCTGTTGCACTTGGAACATCAACGGACTGGTGCCAACAATCTCGCTGGCGGCGCCCAGTTGCCGACGCAACTGTTTGACTTCGCCTTGCGTGACGTTCAGGTTTTCTGCCAGCTCTTGTTGACGTTCCAACGTCTTCAATGCGAGTGCGACGTTGTCGGCCACCGCCAGTGAGAATTCCAAATCGTCTGGATCGGGGACGAGTTCCGTTTTGGTGGAGTACATGTGGACCAGGCCCACCACTTTCCCGTCCTGGCGAATGGGAGCACAGAGTACGCTCGTCGCGTGGATCTCTCCTTGGCTATCTCGACTGCCAAGTGTGCTGTCGCCTTCCACGTTTCTTGCCAAAACCGCCTCGCCCTCGCGCATCACCATCATCGCGAGAAAGTTAGAGACGCGGTGGTATTTGACGTCGTCTTTGGAAAGTGAAGCGATGACCTCCAGATCGTTACCGGCCGGTACGCCGTGGAAATCTCGGGGCACCAACAACACTGCTCCCGCATTCACGTGAGTTCCATCGAGGAGCCCTTCCAACGCGCGATTGGCAACTGAGATTGTGTCGGGCTCATTAGCTAATTCAAACGCAATCCGACATAACTTGGTTGCAGCTTGACCGACTTTCGGAGTTGAACCCTCGTCGTCTCCGCTTCGACGTTCCAGGAAACGGGTTTGACCCTTGCGGTGGGTGATGGTCGTCGGTTCATGAGACTCAAGAACGTCATCATCGTCATCGGCCTCGCCGAGAACCGTCTCTTCCTGCTTCTGATCGGCGGGTGTGTCCGGAAATGCCTCCGACAAATCGTGCACGAAGGCCATTTGTGCATGGGCGATTCGAACGATTTCTCCGGCAGAGAGAGTATGGTCTCCAATGACGCGTTGCTCGCCGACGAGAGTCCCGTTGCGACTATCCAGGTCGCGTAAGATCCATTCTCTTTCGGAAAGGAATATTTCGGCGTGATGGCGGCTGCATCGCTCGTCTTTGATAACGATCTGGTTCGTCGGCGCCCGGCCGATCGTAACCGTTCGACCTTCGACCAGGCGAAAGACGTCGGTCCATTTCGAACCTTCTCGAATTACGAGGTAAGCGAGCATGCGTGCCTATCAGATGTATCAAACAAGGACGATCCGATCGAAGCGAATCGTTGTGCCACGCCACAAATCTCGGAAATGAGCGAGGTCGGAGCGTGAGCGGCCACTAATCGGCGGATCGCAGGAGCGGCTTGCGGGGCATTAAAAATGCTGAATGGCGGACGGGCCCTTGCCGTCGCGAATCCCCATCCCTTAACTTAGTCGCTGTGCAGGTAAATACGCAAGCTGCGGCGGCCTTTGCCCGGAAGATTGGTCGCTCTTCAGGGCCGTTTATTCGCATTAGTGACTCAATTTATTGACGCTTGAAGGGTTTCCTTGATTCCTCAGGCTTTCCTAGTTATCCTAAACCTATTGCAGGGAAGTACATATGGCGTGAATTGGGGCGACGCCTGTCATCTCCTCGCGCCTCTTACTTTTTGGAACAGAGAAGAGTGCTGGCTCGACACGCCGGCATCTTCAAGATTTGGGTCAAAAGAATAAACCGGAGCAGTGTAATGCGCGTGTCCTCTAGATTCTACGCACTGATTGGAGCCGTTTCAGTCATCGGGCTGATTATTGTGACGGCCGATGTCTGGGCGGGTGGTCGATTTTTTCGCAATGGAGCCGTGGGTGGCGTTTCCATTAACGCTGAAGGTGTCCTGAGTGAGCCGACCGTTGCTGCGACGAATGGTCTTAGACAGTTTGTCGCCGAGCGATTGCAGGATGTTCCTGATGAAATGGATGCGAAGGTCGCGCTGCGGAAGATTTCCTTGCGTCAGCTTGAGGCTGCTTTGCAAAACTCCGTCGACAACGATCTGGGGAAATTGCCCGATAACGTCCGTTATCTCGCCGGTATCCAACGTATTCAATATGTTTTCGTCTATCCGGAACAGCAGGATGTGGTGTTTGCCGGACCCGGTGAAGGTTGGGTTGTGAATGATCGTGGGCAGGTTGTCGGAAAAACGACTGGACAGCCCGTCATGACGATTGAAGATCTGCTCGTTGCCTTTCAGACTGCCTCCATCGCACGGACTTCGGGCATCTCCTGCTCGATCGATCCGACTGAAGAAGGAACGCAGGCAATGCAACGCTACGTTGCTCGGCAACAACGATTTACTCCGGGTGTTTTGAAGGGCATTGCTGAAAGTCTGGGACCGCAACGCATCACGATCGCAGGTGTACCCGACACCAGCCATTTTGCACGAACACTCGTGTCCGCTGACTATCGAATGAAACGCATCGCGATGCAACTCGAGGAATCACCCCTCGCTGAATTGCCAAGCTTTTTGCAGATGCTATCGGACAGCCGTGTGAAGGTTACCAATATGATGCCTCGCTGGTGGTTGGCTTGCGACTACGAACCCTTGGCGCGTAGTGATGATGGCCTCTCGTGGGAACTACGAGGTCGTGGCGTCAAAGTCATGACCGAGGATTCTCTCGTGGAAGCAGACGGTTCGTTTACTCCCACCGGTAAGCAGAATCCCATCGCCGTCAAATGGGCCGACCAGATGACGCAACACTACGGGGAACTATCACGGGAAGAGCCTGTCTTTGGTCAGCTACGTAACCTGATGGATCTGAGCGTGATTGCTGCTTTGGTTCAAAAGGAAGGCTTGCTTGAACTGGCAAATTGCCACCTGCCGATTCTGACTGGCGAGAATGGTGACTTTGCGATGGAGTCGTGGAATCCGCCTAAAACAGTTGCCTCCGAATGCAGCTTCATCAAGAGGGGTCGGGAGTATCTGATCACCGCTTCTGGCGGCGTCTTGATCAATTCCTGGAAGTACGCCTCGCGTTCACAGGAAAGTAAGGCCGTCGGACAGCTCAAGTCCGAGCAAAAACACGTCGACGACAATTGGTGGTGGAACTAAATCTAAGTTACCCCGTCGAACCCAAAGGGACGCATTCCGCGTCCCTTTTTTTGTAGGGTGGCGGGCTCATCCTCAATGGTCTGACGATGCGTCTGAGACGAGGGGCTCAAGGCGAATGGCAACGCCATTGCGACGAAGTGCCTTGCCGATCTGTGGGAAGAAATCGTCCACGACGTTTTGTTGTGCGATCGCGTCGAGGTCGCTGGAATCCGCAGCTACCGATTTGAGAAGCACCAGCTCACTCGCTTGACAGACCTGGGCCAGACGTGCGGCGATTGAGTCGCTTGTGACCTCCCAGGAGTGAGGCAGTTTCGTACCACTCGCGTAAGGCTCATGGGTGCGGAGGAAATCTTCGGCGTCATAGGTGATGGGGTTATCCTGGTTCTGCCGAATGGCACTCAATAAGCGTTCGTGATTGTCATGCCACGCCCAGCCCGTAACCCGACTTAACAGGAACGACGTGAGTCGCATGGAGCGAATGGCATGCCAGTGTGCATCGTCAGTAGAAATTCCGCCACGCGCATAGAGCTTACGTACTTGATCGGCCCAAACACCTCCGCCTGCAATCAAAACGGTTTTCTTGGTCGGCTGCGACGCCAGCCAACGGTTGACATGGTTTCCAACATGATCCGAATGAAAAAGGCTGCCGCCCACTTTCACAATGCGTTCGGGGGTCATGGTCCGGCTGACTCTTGAGCAATCGACGCCAATGCGTGTGCCGTCGCGCAACGGGAGATCGACGGTCCTAATTGCTCTCGCAAACTGATGATCGGGCAATCCAGTCCATAGTTCTGGAACGATCGTCGAGCGAGAAACTCGCCATGACCGCTGACTACGACCGAACGAGGGCTTTCGTCAATCCGTTGCAACACGCGCTCCATTGCCGTGGTCAATAATTCTGCTTGCGATTCCGCAACCGATTGAGCCATCGCGACGGCGTCACGGTGATTGAAGTGTTCACTGTCCGCGCAAATCGAACGAGCCAGTCGACTGCGAGCATGTGCCTTGGTGGCAGGGCGACCGTCCGCGGTACATTCATTGGCAGATGCTTCAGGAATTTCGCCAAGCAGAACATAGGCATCCAGTGTCGTCGCAAAGAACTCCTGAGCCAGCGGGCAAATGTGATCTCGATACGGAACGTGGTGGGTGATGGCACAGAGTGGGCTACGTTCAATTCCCGTATAAAGGAGTTCACCGGTAATGAGCCTTTGGGTGTCTGTCATTCCAACGTGGATCGGTAGGCCATCCCGGAAGGGAATGATGTCGCATGTTGTCGATCCTACGTCGACCAAAAGAGCTGCACCTAATTCCATGAAGCGTCCTGCAAATCGAGCCAGAGCGTGCCAATTTGCTGCCGCGACTTCGGAATGTCTTCGTCCGGCGACCAACGGAGTCACCATCGTTCCGTCATTGACATAGATGCGAGTGTGTCGGCCGTCTGCGGCCTCCTGCAAGGCGTCAAGAATTGCTAAAACTCCTTCCTCCTTGGTAGTAAAGCAATCGGCGAGCTCACCCGTCATGGTTGCGACCAGATGGTCGCTCGGAGGTGACTCGGAGATGACCCGTCTGAGTTCGTGCGTTAAGGAACTGGCTTGCTTCCACAATGGGAAAGGGTAAGCGGCGGCGAAGCCTTTGCCGTCGGCTACCTTGATGTTCGCGCCACCGATGTCAATTGACAACCAATTCATTGACCTTACGCGCCCTGTCTATGCTCGTGCCCTCTGGCAGGTTTAACCTGGACTTCACCCGATGCTTGGAATTCTACTGGATTGGAACGAAAGGCGATACGTGTTCTCTCATTGGGAACCGCCGGCAACATCGCCTCCGCAAGATTATCATCCGTCGCTGCGCGAAGACCAATGTAGGAGGTGGTTAGGCGCGGATTGATCTCAATCACCCGATCGTCTTTGCCATCGAGCGATGGTCCGAGGATTAAATCGATGCCGACATAGCCTTGCGTTTGCGGCAATGCAGCTAATGCTCGTTGTCCCAAACGAGACGCTCGACGCTGGTCATGAGTATTGGTAATGAGGCTGCCTCCCCGATAACAGAAGTCGTCCTGGATGTGTTGCCAGCATGCGGGCATCCATTGGTAGCCATCGCCATTGCCGATCGCGGCGATGCTGGCCGCCCTGCCCTCACACTCTTCTTGCACGATCACCGTCCCATCTCTGAACGCGCGACTCGTCTGTTCGTTGTCCTTTTCGTCCCTGGAATGCAATCGTCTGATTCCTTGCGATCCAGCGCCGTCGATCGGTTTGACCAAATAGCTCTGCTCGGGTGCCCCCGCCGATTGGCCCGCATCCAGAATCTCTGGAACTGGGACCCGCGCCGCCTGCAAGAGGAAGTGACAGTCGCGTTTGTTACTGCAGGCTTGGACGAAATCCAGATGAGGGCTGAGGAGTTTCGATGCTGGCACGCTCGCGGTTTTCCGAGCCAACCAATCGTCGAGTTCCGGCGCAATGACCAGGACATAGTCGGAACGATTAATCAATCGAGTGTATTGCGCCGATTCCTGAGTCGCATCCTCGATGGGCTGGACTGTGATGTCCTCGGGCAAGTCAAATTGAAGCCGAGAATCTCGCATCACAACGACACGGACGTCGGAGAGTCTTAAAAAGTCCATGGCAATAGAACGCAGCATTGCCATTCCTTCTGTCGCCAGAGAAGAATCTAGAGAGCGTGCCTGCCAATGGAAGAGGCCTCCACCTGTGACGAATTCGTAGATGAACACCTGTTGGAATGACATCAGCGATGGAGTTGATCCTTCAAGAGCGGGTCTCTTTTCCAATTCGCATTTGGCCCTAAGCGAAAGTCTAATCCCCGTTTTCCATAGTAAGCATCGCCGTAAATTCGGCGCGCTGTCCACCATTCCGTCGCAGGAAAGACTGCGATGCAAAATATCAGGAGTCCTAGGCTGATCAAGAGGAGACGACGAATTCGAAAACTCTTGATTCCTTTGACGATCATCTCCTGGGTCGGCAACGCCAGAATTAAGATCGATGCGAGCAACGCATTCAGGTAGACCATGCCTTCGGTCACAATGCGACTCGAGGTGAACGTCGGCAGTGCGCGTGTGAAGTTGCCAACCACCATCGTCCAGAGCAAGACGAGGAACAGCATCTGCCCTCGACCGATCCAGCCTGTCTTTAAAATGGCGATGCCTCGACGCCAATGGATGAACAGCACCAGAATGAACGAAATTAAACCCACCATATAGACGATGTCGAACCACATGCGTTGGGAGAGTTCGATGGTTGTCCACGGGATGGTCATGGTGTCCGGCATGCTTTGGTGACCGCCAAACGATTCGCTCCACGGGCCGAGATTTTTGACAAGATTGACGTAGGTGAGAACCGGTAAGACGAAAATGAGAGCCGTACCCATCATCCAACGCGCACCCGAACGGACGACCTCCCGCTGCGGGACACGCGTTGCCAAAACCCCGAGCGCGACCGCGACGGCCAAGCCATTCATGAAGCCATAGTTTTGTTCGAGCACACTGTGCCAATTTTGGCCCTGCCATGCGTTCCATTCCGTCATGGATGGCAGATCAGAAAGGAAGTCTGGGCCAGGCATGCGCTCGCCGCTTGTCCAGTTTGTGGGTTCCCAGGTTGTTTGCTGCCAGTTTGTCCATTGTTCAGGCGAAGCTAACCGGTTGCGATTGCCAAAGGAAACTAGCAGGGATTCGATCCAGGCCGCAGCCGAGAAGGCAAGGCCACCCAGGCTGCCAGAGATGACCCCGGCGATAACCACAAGTCGCAAATGATGTCGCCAGCAATAAATGAAACCAGCCACTAACGCTCCCAGGGCCCCTGCCCAGTTGTCGCCGCGAGGTGGAGTCATTCGTAGTCCGCCGATTTGCGGCAGCGCCAGGCTACCCAAGACTGGGAGCGTTACAAAAGCGATGAGCCAACCCACCATCATCCAGACGAAGAGACCGCTGCCGAGAGCGAATTTCCCGTGACGCAGGAAGTAAAGGCTAATTCCCGCAATCACACCCGCTCCCAAAGCCAAGACTTCACCCTGATAAATCAAACCAGGTCGAGATCCAAAGTAAAGAAATAGCTTCGGCCAGTTTGTTACCGCAAGTTGATCATCACTAAATCGATCTTCAAAGCGACCCTGAGGTTGTACCAATATTTCACTTAGCCAATTGGTGCCCGTCGTATAGTGCAGAGCCAGGATGATCGAATATAACGCGAGTCCGCCGCAGGCCGCATAACCGAACAGCAGCCAGACTTTTTCAAAACGCCGCTGAATCAAATCAAAAATCAGTAGCGACGTCAGTACAATCGAGACCTGGAACCAATCACTGTCTAACCAATATAACGCACGCTCTTGGCGACGCATGGGGCTTTCAATGCCATCCAATTCGAGTTGGACCTGGATGGCGTTCATCAGCCAGTCCTGCGTGAAATACAGACCCGTCCACACCGCTAAAATGGTTGCTAGGGGGTAGAAATAAGCTTTTAGTTGGGGCTCACGCATCACCGCCGGTAATGCAGTGGCGGCGCCGCCAAAACCCGCCCAAAGAAAGCCCACCACGAACAAGCCAAAGTATCCGAATAATTGGGTTTCCGCGTGTCCGGACTGCGTGTAGCCGATGATCATCATGTAGCTGATGGATCCGCCAACTGCCCATCCCAGCATGCCAAACAGAGCGAAGTAGCCCACTCTTGGGTGCCAATCTGGTCTGCCTGATAACAGGCATATCGAGATCGCTGCGAGAGCTCCAGGGAACATCGCACCCGTCTCATGTCCGTAGTTGCCGCGAATCCCCCAGCCGATCGATAAAGCAAGTCCCACTAGAAAAAGTGAAACTGGATGTAGGAGAGGTGTTTTGATCACGGAAACCCAATCCCTGATGCAATTGGTTTACGACATGATTCGATGGTGAACGTCGGTGCTGGTTAATTTAGAATTGAAATTTTTCATTAACTGCGAACGTCGCCAGTCCGAACACGATTGCCAAGTCTTGATCGATCATATGATACCAGGCTTGGGTTGCCGCTAGCTTGTTTGGGATCACCAATGAGAATATTGTGGCGATTTTCGTCTTCAGGGAAAAGCCAAATCAGGCGACTTTGAGAGGTATGTCCGCCTCATGTGAATGGACTTGATCGCCTCGTCGCAGTTTTTGCGGCGCAGATGCACAATTCCCTGCTGCTTTACTAACATCGCAGTGGAATGCTAAAAGATCCCGAGCTGATCCTTGGCGTCGTCGGTCATCTTATCCGGACTCCAAGGCGGCTCCATGACAATCTTGACTTCGACGTCACCGACACCCTTGAGTTGACTGATGACCTGCTTGCTGTTAGCGACTAGCTGTGGGCCTGCCGGGCAAGCGGGACTGGTCATCGTCATTTCAATGGTCACGTTCGTTTGTTCGTCTTCGATTTCCTGGAGTTCGACGGCGTAGATCAGACCCAAATCAACGATATTTACGAACAGCTCTGGGTCGATGACTTTTTTAAGCTGTTCTCGGATGACATCCTCGCTCAAGGAGGTAAAGTCTAGCGGTTCAGCCGAGTTCGTCATGGGATTGACCACCTCTGAAGCCGGATTTAGTTCGGCAGGCTTCCCTTGATCGGGTGTGTCAGGCAACATTGCTGTTGAACTGTTTAATGCATTAGTTACGTCGGAGCTGATTTGGACATAAACACCGTCGTCCCGAACTTCGACAGAGTGAACTTGAGTATCTCTCGATTTCGGCCTGGAGGTCATCCTACCGTTGCGGATATCGAACTGAACCTTGTCCTTTGAGCAGGTGATAAAATTTCCAGCAAGTTTGCCGTCCGCGAGAGTCCCTCCGTCATCCGTTTGGATTTCCTCTAGGCAACGGTACTTACCATCGGCGTGAATGAGAACAAGGGAACGATCTGCGAGCTTGATTGCAATTTTATCAGGGTCGGCAATCTCATTTGTTTCGGCTACTTTGGTGAATTCGCTCATGATCGTCGTAATCCTTTATTCGTAGTCTCGAACTCGTCTCGCAATCGCTTGTCCAAGTGCTTCGCGAACGCTCTCAATGGTAATGCGATCAAAGACCTGTTGGAAGAAGCCTGTTACCACCAGTCGAATTGCTTCGCGTCGTGTGAAGCCCCGAGACTGAGCGTAAAAAATCAACTCTTCATCGACGCGTCCTGTCGTCGCACCGTGAGTGCACCGAACGTCATCAGCCTCGATTTCCAGGCCAGGAATTGCATCAGCTCGAGCACGTTGTGATAACAACATGTTGTCATTGCGCTGATAGCCGTCTGTTTTTTGGGCTTGTTCATCAACTTTGATCATGCCCCGCCAAACGGTACGGGATGTGTCCTGAAGGGCCGCCTTGTACAGAAAGTCACTGCGGCAGTGTGGTGCAACGTGATGTTGCAACGTGTGGTATGAAAGGTGCTGCGTGTTTTCGGTAAACATGACGCCGTTGACCTGGCATTCAGCTCCCACTCCATCGAGAGATACTTTTTGGTTTACCTTAGCGAGCCGACTACCGAGCGCCCCGACGGTCCATTGGAGAGAAGCATCCCGACCCACTTTCGCACTCTGGTGGGCGAAGTGCCAAACATTTTGAGACCAGTCTTGAAGGTTGACAAAACGGAGTCGTGCATTGTTTTGAATAATAAGTTCGGTAGCGCCACAGTACAGACCCGCATCTTCCTCACGAGGGCAGCGCATCTCGTTGAGAAATGTGACCTCAGCGCCTTCCTCAACGACAACTAAGGTGTGCCCGAGATCAACTCCGTTTTGACTGATTGTGGACAATGAATGAAACGGAAGATCAACACTTACACCTCGAGGAACGTAGAGGAATGTGCCGGACGTCCAACAGGACGCATGTAATGCCGAAAACTTATCAAAGTGAGGATCCACTACTCCTTGAAATAGATATTTTTGTACAAGATCGCTGTGCTCGCGCGCCACTTCAGCGAGGTTGCCAAAAATTACCCCTTTTTCCGTCCATTGTTCCTGGACTTTCGACGGCGTAGACACACCGTTGATGGACGAGTTTTGCCCGCCGAGCTTCACGCCTTCGGTGAGTAGCGGTGCGGCAGCGTCGCCGCCACCGTCATCGGAGGGAATGCCGTATTCTTCCAGCTTGAACTGCCGGATACTGGTCCGCATCCATTCCTCTTCGCGTCGGTGCGGTAAATCTCGCTCGCAATAAGTACGCCATGCCTGGCGGCGCTGATCGGAGAGCCAGCCTGGCTCGTCCCGTGAATCTAAGAAGGCTTCAAAAGCTTCGGGTGTAAAAGATGTCGTATCGGCAGTCGATTGACTCATTGAATTTTACTCTTTATCAGAACGCTTCGGGTCAAGGCGGCCGTGTGTTGGAACCCGACCACGTTCTACCATGACGTGGCGCTAAATCTGCCTAGACGGTGGAAGTTAGCCAACGGAACCTTCCATTTGGAGTTGGATCAATCGGTTCATCTCAACGGCGTATTCCATCGGAAGCTCTTTGACCAGCGGTTCAATAAAACCGTTGACGATCATTGTGCTGGCTTCGGCCTCGCTGAGTCCTCGGCTCATCAAGTAAAACAGCTGCTCCTCGCCAATTCGAGAAACGCTGGCTTCATGACCGATCGAGACGTCTTGTTCGGCGATCTCAATGTAAGGATAGGTGTCGCTGCGGCTTTGAGGATCCAGAATCAATGCGTCACAAACGACGTTGGATCGTGACCCGTGAGCTCCCCTCTTCACTTTGACCAGACCACGGTAGCTGCTGCGCCCCCCGTTTTTCGAAATCGATTTTGAAATAATCTGCCCTGTCGTGTTGGGAGCAGCGTGGACTAGTTTAGCTCCTGCATCCTGGTGCTGCCCGGCCGATGAGAACGCAATTGATAGAATCTCCCCTCGAGCACCTGGTTCCATCATCCAGACGGCTGGGTATTTCATCGTTAGTTGGCTGCCGAGATTGCCGTCAATCCATTCCATAGTGGCATCTTCGTATGCAACGGCTCGCTTAGTCACAAGGTTGTAGATATTGTTGGCCCAGTTTTGGATCGTCGTGTAGCGACAACGAGCACCTCGTTTGACGACGACTTCTACAACAGCCGAGTGCAGGCTCTCAGTGCTGTACATGGGGGCGGTGCACCCTTCGACGTAGTGGATCTGTGCGCCCTCGTCGACGATGATCAATGTCCGTTCGAATTGACCCATGTTTTCCGCATTGATCCGGAAGTAGGCTTGCAACGGGAAATCGATCGAGACACCCTTTGGAATATAAATGAAGGAGCCTCCCGACCATACCGCTGAGTTCAATGCAGCAAACTTGTTATCCGCTGGCGGAATGATCTTGCCGAAGTACTCTTTGAGAAGATCTGGATGCTCTTTGAGTGCGGTATCCGTGTCCGTAAAGATAACCCCTTTTTCCGCCAGATCGTCCTTGAGCGATCCGTAGACGACTTCGCTCTCAAACTGAGCCTTCACACCTGCTAGGAACTTTTTCTCCGCTTCCGGGATTCCTAGTTTATCGAACGTGTCTTTGATTTCCTGCGGAACATCGTCCCAGCTACGCCCTTGTTGATCGGTAGGCTTGAGGTAGTAGTAGATATCCTGAAAATCGATGGCGATGTCGCCACCCCATTCGGGATTCGGTTTGGATTCGAAAATCTTGAGACTCTTTAGCCGGAAGTCTCGCATCCATTCAGGCTCATTCTTCATCTCCGAGATCTGGCCTACGATTTCTGCGTCGATTCCCTTGCGAGCCTTGAAGACCGCCTTGGATTCGGTTTTAAAATCGTACTTGTTGATTTCGCCGATCTGTTCATTCGATTTCGAAGAGACATCAGTTGCCATCGATTGAATCCTGTCGCCTAGGCGTTATTCGAAAGTTTTCGAGGTTGTAAGATTTTGCCGGGTTTTGCGTACCTCAGGAGGTCGCTTCCAAGTCTTCAGTTAGCATTGCTTGATTAGCTGCATCCGCGTCGGGATATTTATTCCTAATGCGGTCATAACCCTTAGAATACAGCTCGGCTGCTAGTTCAACTCCACCCGTTTCCACAATTCTGCCCCCCAGCATGACGTGGGTAAATTCAGGGCGGTTGTGCTCGAGTAGTTTGTCGTGATGTGTGATGATCAGCAAACCGATCTGATTTCTACCAATTTCGGCAATACTTTGGCTGGCAAGCAGNACAGCGTCTGCATCCAATCCGCTGTCCGTTTCGTCAAGAATGGCGAACTTGGGTTGTAGCATTGCTAGTTGCAAAATCTCGGCTCGCTTCATTTCACCACCTGAAAAGCCGTCATTGACATAGCGACGGGCGAATTCTGGGTCAATTTTTAGCTGGCTCATATTATCTCGAATCTCTTTGCGAAATTCCCGCATCGGGATCAGGTCTTCTCCTTCCTGGCGATCAGGATTACGCACATTGGTTGTTGCATGACGCAGGAAGTCGGCAAGTTTTACGCCTGGAATGGCAACTGGGCGTTGAAATGCCATAAAGAGCCCTGCACGGGCCCGTTGATCAGCTTCCATCTCCAGCAGGTCTTCATCATTCAACAGAATCTCGCCGTCCGTTACTTCGTAATTCGGATGGCCCATTAGGGCGAGGCCAAGCGTACTCTTGCCAGAACCGTTGGGTCCCATTAAGGCATGAGTTTCGCCACGCTTGATCTGAAGGTTAACTCCCTTCAGGATTTCTTTCCCCTCGACGCTGACGTGAAGGTTTTCAACTTTAAGCGTATCTGTCATTAAGTTTTTCGTTCCAAACCAAAAGGAATCATTTCGGCCCTGGTTACTAACCGGTAATTTTCTGATGATCCAACACCGGATCGTGATTAGCCGGGGCATCTACATAACCGGAGTGATGCGGAATCGGCAGTTCGTCTTCCATCTTGTCGCCTGCTCCGAGGAAGCTTGTTACCTCGCCGGAAGGCCGCTTGGCGATCCGATGGCCGTTGATTTTGTCCTGGATTCGCATCAAACCTTCCAGCAACGCTTCGGGACGTGGAGGGCAACCAGGAACATAAACGTCGACGGGCACGACGAGATCGACGCCCTTCACGACGTGATATCCCCACTTGAAGTAGGGGCCACCACCCACCGTGCAGGCGCCCATGGCGATTACGAATTTGGGATCGGGCATCAGGTTGTACAGGCGTCGCACGCGACTTGCCATTTTGTAAGTTACGGTACCCGCGACGATCATCAGATCGGCCTGACGAGGTGTCGCGCGGAAGGCACCGGCACCAAATCTATCCATGTCGTAGCGACTCGCTCCGGCTGCCATCATTTCGATGGCACAACAGGCCAGACCAAAGGTCATCGGCCAGATACTGGATTGCCGAGCCCAGTTAATTGCTTGTTCCACTGTGGTCGTCACCACGTTTTCTTCAAAACGTCCCTCGATCCAAGGTCGCGTCATGACACGGTTCCTGTAGGTCTCGAATGTAAAAATCGATTACAGCCGTCCATTGGGCCCTTAATGTAACCATCTATCTTCGCACTTCTGGTCTGGATTGACTAGTCGACCGAATTCATCTTCTCCCGGTCAGAACCACAAAATCCCGGTCAGAACCACAAAATGTGCAACACGGATCACCGTCCAGACGACATTCATCCAAGTTGACTGGCTCGCCTAGCAAATCCGAAAATAACATGCGTTCCATGGCACAGATCGTCGCATCCTGTTCAGCCAGTTCCGGGTAGGGACAGGCGTGAGCGGTTAGAACGGGCAACTGGTTTTCGTCGATGCGGACGTCAAACGGAATTTGCCGCTCCTGGAACAAGGCCGCCAGCGATTCCATGCGTTCCGCGAGCGAGTCTCCCTGAATCTGACTCGAATACAGCTCGGCAAGGCGATTGGAAAGACGTTGGAGTAATCCACGCCGGACTTCCGCATCCGTAATCCCTCGCATTTCTTGCCAGAGTGCGATTGCCAAATCGCCAAAATTTGCACCCGTCTTCCGCCGACCTTCTGTCGTTAACTCATAGCGGTGGCTCGGCCGACCTCGTCCTGCACTCTCAATCGCCTCGCGGCGAACGTAGCCCTGTGCCATCAGGCGAGTTAGCCGCTGTCGCACGGCCGTCGCCGTAACTCCAAGCGCATCACGGAAATCGGAAACTGACATCCAACGTCGCTTGCGTAGGAGATCGAGGATCGTGACGTCGCTCGGGACTAGATCTCTTTCGTTCATACAGCTTCCGATTTCCGGGATGTATCTATTAAATCATAAATATTCAGGCATTTTTGACAACTGGATATTTGAAAAATCAATTCAGGCCCGACCGGGAAACGTAAACGATTGACACGATGAGGGTTATGCGATAGAAGATCCGCCATGTTTAGCTGTTTGAGTGGCCAATCAGCCGGTTATCCGACATGTTCAAGAAAAACGGATGGAAGGGATGCCGGCGAGTCGCCCATCGGAACTCGGTCTGGGCAACCGCTTGCGACGAACTGATCCGACCCGAATGGGAAAAGGAGTTCAAAGGGAATGTATCAATTCTTTAACCGAAGAGTTCGAGTGCGAATCGGCCTGTTGCTCCTCGCGTTCTCCTTGGCCACCCCGGCTTTTGCCCAGGTTCCCGATCCCATTAAATCCTTGGAGTCGGATCCCCAGCCGTCGTTTCTGCAACGAGTCGATGGACTGTTCGAATCGGCGGTGGAGGCGATTGCGTCGGTTCTTTTCCGTCGCATTTTTGCCCAGGACCGGGTCTATATCCAGTTTGACCACAACGAGGACTATGTGCGCGATGAGGGAAGTGACGGCGACTTTCAGCGTTACGATCCTAACGGCGAGTATCCAGAGTCCACGTTGAACGACCAGCAGATCGCGGGGCTCGCTGCCCGTGGCATGTTGGTGCTCGGCCCCAACCAGAANGAAATTCGTCTTGGAAAGATCGGCGATCGGCGCGTTGAGTATGTCACGNTCATGATNGATCGTCACAGAAAATTCGTCTTGCGGGGTGAGGAGTTTCACGAGGTTTTACCCAAGCGANACCTGCTGANTGCAGACAACACTTTGAATCAGGCGGAGGTTGATGCGGTTGCCGCCAAAGGGTGGCTCAAGACGGACGCCGATAATTCCGTGGAAGGCAAATCCTATTTACTCAAGGAAAAGTTTGGGGGCGCACCGATTGTCGTTGTCTGGTTGGCTGCCGGATCGATCTTCTTCACCATNTATATGGGTGGCTTCAATATTTGGGGATTTCGCCACGCGATCGAAATCGTGCGTGGCAAATACGACGATCCCAACGAGCCTGGCGAAGTCACGCACTTCCAGGCACTGGCTTCTGCCCTTTCTGCCACAGTCGGCCTCGGAAACATCGCGGGGGTAACCATCGCCATGACGATGGGAGGTCCCGGAGCGTTCTTCTGGATGGTTGCGTGCGGTGTCTTCGGCATGACGAGCAAATTCGTCGAGTGTACCTTGGGCCAGAAATACCGTACCGTCAAACCGGATGGGACAATTCTCGGTGGACCAATGCAGTATTTGCAGGCTGGATTGAAAGAGATCGGACTCGGGCCGCTGGGATTGGTGCTGTCAATCGTCTTTTCCGTGATGTGCATCATGGCTAGTTTTGGCGGCGGCAATATGTTCCAAGCCAATCAATCCGGTGNCCAGTTAGTAAGCACGATCCAAAGTGAGCAGATCGAAGAGTTGGGCGAGCTCAACGCCAAGATTCAAGCCGCGGCGGCGGAGAATCGTTATAACGATCTCGAGACGTTGGAGCAGCAACGAGCAACACTGTCAGAAGAGATGGATGGCTTCAAGCAGAAGTTCCTGGTCGTCTTCGGAATTCTCCTCGCCATAACGGTCGGTTTCGTGATCATTGGAGGTATCAAACGTATTGGAGCCGCTGCCGAAAAGGTGGTGCCCACAATGTGCATTGTCTATATCGCCGCCTGCCTTTGGATCATCTTGATGCATATCGGTGACGTACCTCAGCTGATTGCGAGTATCTTCACACAGGCCTTTACAGGGCAGGCTTTTGGCGGCGGTATTGTTGGCGTGATGGTGATCGGTATTCAGAGAGCCGCCTTCAGCAATGAAGCCGGAGTCGGAAGTGCTGCGATCGCCCATAGTGCTGCGAAAACCGACGAGCCTGTGCGCGAAGGAGCGGTTGCCTTGTTAGGACCGTTTATCGATACGGTGGTGGTTTGTTCGATGACCGCCTTAGTGATCCTGATTACCAACGCCTGGGATCACGATCCCTGGGTTGTCGATCAGGGATTGCAAGGTGCCGCCCTGACATCGGTTGCCTTCAAACGCGAGATCTCCTGGTTTCCCTATGTGCTGGCGGTCGCCGTGGTTCTCTTCGCATTCTCGACGATTATTTCATGGAGCTATTACGGGGAACGATGTTGGGAACGTCTCTTCGGAGCGAGAAGCACCGTTGTTTATCGTTTTATCTACGTCGTTTGTGTGTTTATCGGAGCCATTGTGAATCTGGGGGCAGTTCTCGAGTTTTCCGACATGATGATCCTGTCGATGGCGTTCCCGAACGTGCTCGGTGTGGCCTTATTGGCCCCGAAAGTAAAACGCGATTTGGCGGACTACTGGAAACGCTACAAGGCGAACGAGTTTAAGACTTTCAAATAGTCCGCCGGCCTGGAGGCGGATAGAAAGCGAGCAGCTGCGGTGCCCTCGTCGGCGATGGGTCTCTAGTCGGAGACCGTCGCCCGCTCACGAGGAAAGTACTCTTCGACTACCTGGAAGAATTCATCCGGCGTGCTGACCTTGCCCACATGGGTTCGGAAATGACGGGCTCCGTATAAGCCCTGAGCGTAACAACAGGCGTACTTGCGCATCAGCATCGTGCCTTTTTCGACGCCAAATCGTTCGACGACCAGATCGTAATGCCGCACCATGCAGGCTCTCTGTTCCTCGAGCGACGGGTCGGCGGGGATCGGTTCATCGTGAAGTGCCGCACAAACCTGTTGAAATAACCAGGGACGACCCAGGCAAGCTCGCGCAATCATGACTCCGTCAACCGCGTATCTTTCGAAGGCAGAGAGTACTTTTTCGACAGAGTCGAGATCGCCGTTTCCGATGAGTGGAATTCGTTTTAGATAAGGTTTGATGGCCGAGATTTCGTCCCAATCGGCCGATCCGCGAAAGAAGTCTTGGGCGGTGCGACCGTGAACGGTCAGGGCTGCTGCACCTGCTCCTTCGACCACCTGGGCAATGTCGATCGCATTGATCGAATCGCGAGTACAGCCAAGTCGGATTTTTGCGGTCACCGGGACGGGGGCTGCCGCCGCCACCACGCGTTCGATGATCCGGCCCATNCGGTCAGGATCTCGCAAAAGATAGGAACCACTGTGCGCCTTTTCTGTCACTTGCCGAACCGGACAGCCAAAATTGATGTCAACGACACTCACCTGGTACTCGTGAGCTAGTCGACCACCGACTTGAGCGAGTGTTTCGGGGTCGTTGTCCCAGATCTGAACCGCCAAGGGGCGTGGTTCATCCTTCACCCCCCAGAGCCGATCTGGATGTTCAGCCTTGACTTCGTCCATCCAGACGAAGCCTTTGGCATTCACCATTTCAGTCGCCTGCAGGCCTGCGCCACCATAACCTCTCACCATTTGACGAAAGGCGTAGTTCGTGAAGCCCGCCATCGGAGCTTGGAGGACCGGTGGATCGACTCGTATCGGTCCAATCTGGATCGCTTCGGGGCGCGGTGGATGAGCTTGCTGTGGATCGGACATGTCGCTGTTGTCAGGTCAAAAACCCGCTCGGTATCTCTGATTAAATTTTTTGTGCAGTTCGTTTCGCTGCGGGTTGTCGGACCCGGCCTCCAGCGTGGGTAAGGGGGCCAGTGTTTCTGCATCCCGCGTGTAAAGGTCCATGTCCTTACACCATCCGTTCAGCTCCAGGACATAGTGACGTGAGCCCTTTGCAGGAAGATTGGACTCGTCATCTTTGAATCGTAATTCAATTTCCTCGCCAGGGCCGAAAATGGCAAGTGCGTCATCAATATTATCGACCAATTCGGTTGCTTCTCCGAAGTTGGTGTAGTTGCCTCTGAGGTGTCGCGTATCCCAGAGCGGAGCTCGTTGGGCGTAGTCATAGTGTGGGCGTCGCTGAGGATAGTTTGTGCGTTTGGCAAAACCAACCTCTTGCACAATCGCATCGGCCAGCGGCAGTGATGTTAACAGAATCTGGTCGTTCGCTTCCGCGATGATGATGGCCAGTCGGTCCCAGAAGATTTCGACATTGGTGCGAATGCGCAGTCGGCGGCAATCGTTCGGGATTCGTTCGACAGGAAGTGGTACAACCGCACGTCGAGGCATTCCTGCCATATAGCCGAANTGTTCGACGACGGTTTGCCAGTTGCCGTNCGCGTCTTGAGCTTCGATCGTCGGTGCTTCGTAGGCGGCTNTCGCTTGCCATGCCGCGAACATGGTTTGGCTGTAGGGGTACTCAATCCAGCCGTCCATCAGAAGGTAAAGGTGCGGCTTGTTGAGTTCCGTATCAAATGTNAGTTCGAGACTGTGAGGCGCCGTGCGGCCAAGNAAACGACGATCGATTTCGCCGGGGGGAGCCGCTATGAAATCGGCCTCCTGAAGCTCATGCATGACATCTTTGCCTCGATCGTTTCGAGCTTCGATCGGTTGGAACTCCTGGCGGAAGAAAATGGGCTGACCGGTCGGAGGTGGGCCAAGGATATGAAAACGCTCGTCAATCACCATTTGCCAATCCGGAGGCAGGTCGTATCGGACCAGTCGTGCCGCATCCAGATAGCATGCCTCTTCCATCGGCTCACCCAGCTTGATTTCGAAAAATCCGTTACGGGGCTTCAAGAGATTCTCCGGCAATAGCAGGTTTTCCCAGGGCCGTGGCTCGCCGTACTGTCCGAAGCCAACGTTGAATCCAATTCCTGCGACTCCCAAAACGTCCGTGACGAACTGGTGTTCCTTGCCGTTCCACGCGAAGACGACGGGGCAGCTCGCCACCTGTCGTTGATCTTCCTCGATCAAATGCCGTTCGCCGCTGTTAAGNCCCAGTTCCGTCTGGAAGACGCCGTCGGGCCAGGTCATCTTGACGTAATCGATCTTGGNGACNGGGCCGGTGCCCAGCGTCAGCGGTTGTAGGCTTTGGCCAGGTCCGGTCTCGGTACGGAATGTGTCGAAGGCAAACCAGGCACTGCCGATACGCAATGCTCCCTGGACACCGATGCCAGATCGGTTGGACCGCATTTGTTCACCCTTGTCCTCTTTGCCGGTGAACTGAAGCGTGATGAATGGAAACCGACCTGGTCCGGGCGACCAAAGCANTGGCTGGTGGGACGCGTTGATCCCGATCAAAGATGGGCCCTGATTCAAACTGAGGTTTGCCAGACGCCATGATCCGGCGTGATCGTGGCGAGTGAGTGTCTCGGCCGTCATCAGGTCGAGGACTCGCCAGTCATCCGCCGTCGATACGACTATCTCGGGTTGGCCGTCACCATTGATGTCGGCCGCCGCCAACGGTGGAGCGAATTTGACTTCGTCGCCTCCAAATGAGTTTGCGACCCAGGAACTTCCGTCCCAAGTCCACCATTGCATGCCGCCGACGCCGAGCGTCAGGATTTCGAGCTGTCCGTCTGCTTCGCGATCTAACGCCACTCCCGCGGACAATGACGCACTGCGAAATGCGTCAAAGCCGTTGGCCGGTTCGTAGCTCCATAGCAAATCGTTGCGATAGGCCTCATTCGGTTGCCCCTCGTTAATCACGATCAGGTCCACGTCCCGATCAGTATCGAAGTCGGCCACGATGATTTCGCGACTGTCGGCATCGCCTGCGATGTTGCGTTCGGTAGCAATGGGCTGGAAGGTGCCATCGAGGTTGTTGTTGAAAAGCTCATTGGGGCCGTCATTGACGACGAACAGATCTAAATCGCCGTCATGATCTGCGTCGAAGAAAAGTCCGTCCCGAGAATTAATCGCTTCACCCGCCGTTCCGCTTGTGTCCGTGACGTTCGACCACTGACCATCTGTTGCTTGCTGCCACAGTTGATTCGGTCCATTTCGCAACAGATACACATCGGTCGTACCGTCATTGTTGAAATCACCCCAAGCTGCTGCGTTGACTTGGTCCACTAACGAGAGCGGGTTGGCATCGTCGATTCGGAATCCAGACTCATCGGCGAGTAGCAATAGATTTGTATGGGATTCGTCGGAGCTGAGGCCCGCGATGAAAAGATCGATACGCCCATCCTGATTGGTGTCGCAGACCGTCACATTCGGTGGACCGTTGGTGCTCGCCTGCAGGCTTCGTTCGACTCCCGGTAGTGCTTTCGATGGCGCGAACAAAGCGCCCGTTGGCGCGGTTACTTCAGAGCTTGCCGCGGTGATCGAAGACACTTCTGCTTTCGGGCCCATTCGCGTGTACTTGATCTCCGCAACTCGAGCTTGAGGGTTGTTTTCAAGCTTCTGGAACAAGTCTCGGAAATGCAACGCTTCGTCCTGTTTGCCCAGGCGTAGGCAAGCTTGGAATGCGCCGTATTGAGCACTTCGCAGATAAGGGTCAATGGCGATCGCCTTTTCAAACCATTTCAGGGCTTCGGCCGGTTGGCCTAGTTGGGATAAACATTGGCCTGTGTAATAGGCAGCATAGCCATCCGTCGGATCAGCTTCAGCCACTCGCTGGAATAACTCCAGTGCGCGAGTCGGATCACCACCATCCAGATATAGAATTCCAAGACAGTAATAGGCCCGCAAATTGTTCGGGTTATTCTCAATGATCTTCCCCAGCAGTTCTTGTGCAAGAAGGGAATCTCCGCTGAGTTGGCGATTTAGCGTCGCAATCGCCAGGTCGACCTGAACCTCGTCCCAGTCTGGATGGGCCGCCGACAATTCTGCAAACAAGTCGCGGGCCGTCGCGTAATCAAACTGCCCCATCCAAGCCGCTGCCTCATTGTGGCGACTCACCTCCTCGGCAGACGGTGACCAGGGCTCGGTGATTGATGGTGGGGGATCGCCCCCAGGCTCCTGTTCCTGCCGACAGCCGTCACAACCGCTGAAGGTGAGAAGAGAGAGCAGAAGCAGCGTGGTGGATCTGGTATGGCCGAGTTTTTTATGCATGCGAGCTGATAAAGGAAGGGATTCGGGTCGACGAACGACGCGTGGGTTCAGATCAAGCACTGCATTCTAGTTCAGCTCGCCGGAAAACGACCAGTCCAGGCCATTGCACCTCACTTGCTGCCCTCTGCGGTTGCCGCCAGGAGACTCCGCTGAGCAACTCGAAAGACAAGCTCGAATCGGTGTCCCGAGCCGAAAGATTCTAACTGTCGATTCAAGTCACGGTATAAACGGCTCTTTAGAGGGGTGTGGTGCTATAGGTGTGGGGTATGTCGGTAGAGTGGTTTCCAACACCTGAATTTGCGGGGTTTTGTCTCTCTCGGGTTGGCTCCTAGAGTCGCTTCAATGGTCAAATACTAATTAATTTAGCCGTTTTGTTGCCCAATTTGTTGCTTGGTGATATTCTGACAGTATGGGTCGACCTCCACCCAATGGGAGGGTTTCGGCGTCTAATTGCGAGTTCTGGAATAGAGAATAGAGATTGAGGTCATGGCCATCAGATTGTTGATTGCGGACGACCACGAAGTTGTTCGGACTGGTCTGCGTAGTATCCTCGAGGGTACGGAGATCGAGGTGATCGGTGAGGCGAGCGGAGGCGATGATGCCGTTCAGAAGACGATGGAGCTTGCTCCGGATGTTGTTGTACTCGACATTCGGATGGCGGGCGGAGACGGTCTGAACGCTTTAGGTAGAATAAAGCTCGAGAAGCCGGACACCCCGATCCTCATGTTTTCGACCTACGATAATCCGACTTATGTGGCGAGATCGGTCGCGTTAGGTGCCAGCGGCTATCTGTTAAAGAATGCCAGGTGCGAGCGATTGGTGGATGCGATTCGCCGGGTTGCTGGCGGTGAAAACGTGTGGACCCGTGAAGAGCTGCGTCGAGTGACGGGAGCTTTAGCGACTCCACGATTATCGTCGGACATTGAAGTGCCACTTACCCAACGTGAGAGTGAAGTCTTGAGGCAATTAGCCTTGGGTCTCACGAACAAAGAGATCGCGATGGCACTCAGCATCAGCTACGAGACGGTGAAAGAGCATGTACAACACATCTTACGGAAGGTTGGCGTCTCGGACCGGACTCAGGCAGCAGTGTGGGCGGTACGGAAGGGATTGGTCTAAGCCGCTTTGTTGGTTGCTTGTATTTGCCATTTGGCAGTTGGCCGGCAATTCTGCACAGGCCGTTACAATCTATGTGAAAGTATTGGTCGACGAAGAAGAACGCGCTGTCGACCTGCTCTGGAAACAGCGGCTGACGAATCGTATTAACGCCGCTTCTGACATTATCAATCAGTATTGTGACGTTCGATTTGCGGTCGCCGAGTTCGGGACTTGGGATTCGGATAACAATGTCAACGATCTCAATCGGAGTTTGCGAGAATTTGAGCAAGAGGTGGATCCGCATCCTGGGCAACTTGCCATCGGGTTTTCCAGTCAATTCAAGTTCCGAAAAGGTCGGAATGGTTTAGGCGGTACTCGAGGTCCACTCCATACGCATATTCTGTTGCGTGAAAGCTCAACGAGTATCCGAGAGCCAGAGCGACTTGAGGCCGTAGTGCATGAGCTCGGGCATTTCCTCGGTGCGGCTCATTCGAGTTCCAGAACTTCGGCGATGAGACCGGTGATCGGCGACGGTCAGGCGAGGGCCAAAGCATTTCGGATCGGTTTTGATCCCATCAATGCCAAGATCGTGCAGTTGGTCGGATCCGAGGTCAACGTTTTAGGGGTTCGTCGTTTTCGCAATCTTTCCGAGGTCACCAAACGCAGGATTCGAGATGGATATGTGCGCCTTGCCAAGGAGTTGCCGGAAGACCCTGCGGCGCCGCACTTTATTCGCTACATCGACCGATTAATGCCACCTGCTGGAAAGGCTGACGCGGTGAAGCTTCCGCGGTAAATCGCTCTTGCTTGGATCGATGCTCTTCAATGGCTTGGCGGAAGGCCGCTGATCTCGCTTACGGTATCGATCAGTTGAGTGACGGAGCCAGAGTAGAAGTGATTGGCTGCCGGGATGACTCGAATTTCTGGGCGGAGGTTGGGTTGCCAGGTGACTCGCTCGAGATCTTCGACGATGCCACGGAAAGCCGAGCTATCTTCGGTGATTTCCTGGCCTCCATAAATGAAGGCTACGGGGCATTCAATCTTCGGTGAAAAGTTCAGGATATCATAACGATCGGCGCGTCCATATTTGTCGAGATAGGTGTTGGCGGAAATGATGAGCGGAAACGGGAAGCTTGCCGGGAAGAGTTGTTGGGCTTGGCCGGCTGATTGCAAGGCTTCTGCGGCAGACAGCGATGATTGAAACTCAGCCGCATTGGCACCGGATTGAAACCGCTGGTAAGACAGGCATGGAGGTGAGATCGCGATGATTTTTTGGACGCGTGGATCGGCCTCATGGGCCTGGGCATAGAGTACCTTAATCGCCCCAAGGCTATGTCCGAGGAGTCCGATACGCGCATGTCCTTGTTGCGCGAGAAACTCGATCCAGGCAGAAATATCGAGTCGGCAGTCGTCGACGATTTCGTACGCGGCACCCTGCTGCTTTCCGCCAAACGTTGTTGATGCGGTGCTGATTCCGTCGTGGCCTCGCGTGTTTACACGCACGGCGGCGATTCCGTTTTCCGCCAACCTGACGCAGATTCTCTCGATCAACGTCGATCCGTAAAAATTACTACCGACTCCGGACAGGCATACCATCGCATCGACGGAGCCGGATGGAGTGGTGCCGGCTGCGGCGTGCAACGCGCCATCCAGCCGCAGGCCGTCTGAAGTTTGAGTACGGACCAGGTCGACAATCATGAAATACTCCGTTGAGATGTGTTGTCTTGCTTCCATTCCCTGACTTCCCCAGTCGGGAGTGGGAGCAGATGATTGTATTGACTATATTGTTTGCGGTCGAAATTGTCTTGAGGTGACAAGGATTGAAAGTCCCTCTCTGAGAATACCAATATGACGTGGTTTGTATTTGTCCTGGTCTGCGCGGCTTTCCTCTCAGTTGGGTGGCTCGGTCACCGGCGGCTGAGAGGGTCAAATAACGTCACGGAAATGATGATTGCCAATCGTCATTTACCCTTGGCGTTGGCCTGGGTTTCCATGGCTGCAACCTGGATCGGTGGCGGCTACATAAATGGCACTGCCGAGGCCGTGTACCATTCCGAACAGGGGCTCGTCTGGTGTCAGGCTCCCTGGTGCTATGCCTTGAGTTTAATCGTGGGTGGTTTGTTCTTTGCCGGACCGATGCGGCGGCGAAATTACCATACCATGCTTGATCTGTTTGATGAGCGGTACGGCAGTCGCATGGCCGGTTTTCTTTATCTGCCGGCGCTTGTCGGTGACCTGTTCTGGACTTCCGCGATTTTGGCGGCCCTGGGTGGCACTCTGGGAACACTCTTCGGGTTAGAGCCAGCCGGCGTCATTTTGGTAGCCGCCGCCGTGGTTATTGGCTACACGGTCATGGGTGGATTGTGGTCCGTCGCTCTTTCCGACGTGTTGCAGTTCGGCTGCATTGCCCTGGGGTTGATGATTGCCCTGCCCTTTGTGATCGAACAATGTGGCGGTCTGCAAAATATGCTGGCCGAATATCAGGCGGTTTTTGGTGACCAAGCAAGAATGTTCCCGACTTCCGCGGCTTGGACGGCAGCGGAGCCTTGGGGATGGGAGTGGATGGACTCCGCTTTGTTGTTGATTTTTGGTGGAATCCCCTGGCAAGTTTATTTTCAGCGAGTGCTGGCGACACACAGTGTTCGCTCCGCCCAGCTGATGTCGATCACCGCCGGTGTTGCCTGTTTCGCAGTCGCACTCATCCCCATTGGAATTGGTATGGCGGGTGTGGTGTTGGATTGGGAGGCGATGAAGGTCGAGCCACCTCCATCGTCATCGGATGTACTGCCCTACGTTTTGCGTCACGCGGTTCCCACGGTCGTTTCCCTGATCGGGTTATCCGCCATTGCGGCTGCCGTATTGTCGTCCGTCGACTCCTCGATTCTGTCGTCGGCGTCCATGTTCACTTGGAATGTGTTTCGGCCTTGGGCAGGTTTGTCATCCGATGATCAACGTCTGCGAATCGTACTTCGTCTTGGGATCGTCGTGTTGGGCGCTGCGGCAGCAACTTTGGCTTTGCAGGTCAAGAGTGTCTACGCGTTATGGTACTTTTGCTCTGATTTGGTGTACGTGGTTTTATTTCCGCAGCTCGTGTCTGCCTTGATGTTCAAATTCACGACTCGTTTTGCGGCGTGTTGTGGAGCAGTCCTTTCGTTACTGCTGCGTGGAGCGATGTTTGTCGTGAGTTTTGGGGTGGCATCAGAACCCCTCCAGGGACTTTACGAAGAAGTCTCCCTCTGGCCATGGCGAACGTTGATCATGCTCAGTAGTCTGGCAGTGATCTTGTTGGTGTCCATGTTTAGCCGAAAGCGGCTGGAGGTCACCCGTGCCGATGGGTAACTCAGGGCTCCGAACCGTTTTGGCAATCGCTGTTCATCTTTACACCGCTTCAGGTCTGGCGGTTGCGATGGCAGCAGTGATTGCAATCTTTGAGGGGGAGTATCGGTTGGCGTTTTTAGCTCTACTGGTTTCCGTTGTCATCGATGCGACCGACGGGACGCTGGCTCGAGCTGCAGATGTGCGACGATACACGCCATGGATCGACGGTCGAAAACTCGATGATATTGTGGACTACGTCAATTACACATTTTTGCCCGTGCTTTTAATTTGGCACGCCGGATGGCTGCCTCAGCCGGCGTGGTTGATTTGTGCGTTGCCGTTAATCGCCAGTTCGTTTGCATTTGTGCATGAGGGAGCCAAGGAAGAGTCGCGCGGATTCTTTCGTGGATTTCCATCGTATTGGAATGTGGTTGCCTTTTATTTTGCGCTGTTTTTTGAACAGCAATCCGGTTCTTGGGTCGCCGCGGCCATTCTGATATTTTTGAGCCTGTTAAGCGTGGCGCCGATCTGTTTCGTTTATCCAAATCGACCGCCCTGTTGGAAGCCCGTCTTCCTGGGAGGAGCCATCGCCTGGTGCCTGATTCTCTTGGCAATGGTCCTGCAATATCCCTCGGTCAATGGCTGGCTGTTGTCGTTTTCACTGGTCTATCCCGTCTTCTACGTCGCTGCCTCGATCTACCTGGACATCAGGACGCGTTGACTTCGCTGAGCTGTCGCCGTCCTTGCGAACCCGCGATGATCGTGTCTAGCTCCTTCGTCAGCTCGACGATCGTGTTCCAGTCACTCGTGATAATGTCCTGCGAATGCGTTAGGAAATTTCGCAGACGCTCGAAATTGTTCGTGGCCTCTTCCACATGACGACGAGAAGAAGACCGACTCACCGATCGAAGTGTTGGGTCACGGGCCAGGATCTGTCCTTTGTCAGATAATTGCAGGCAATCGGAAAATTTAAGATGTTGATTCCGGCGAGCTCGCTCCTGCATGAAGGCTTCTGCTTTTTCAATACGAGCCGATGAAAGATGTTATTTCCAGCTGTCCTCGGTGGATGGGTTGAGTGTCATGTTGAGTTCAGGGTTTTGAGGGCGGTCGATTTTTCGGCGTTCTTCAACTTGCGATGATCGTTTTTCTCGATTTTTGCCACAATAAATGGCGTCGTTTAACGAATGTGTCAGTACAGCAGGTTTCGGGGGAACAGCTGGGCATCTGTTTCGCCAGCTCTTTATTCAGTGCAGCATTATCTGAAACAGTGGCTGCGTCAGCCGGAAACACAATACCTCAGCGGCGAAGTGTTATGCCGAAGGGACGAGTTGTGTTTGGAGGGTTGAACCAGGAGGGGGCATCGTATTCATCATTTTGCTCGTGCTGACGGGGCCCTGTCTATGTTGGTTGCCGTGGGTCATTGATTCGATGAAGGGAGATCCCGAATTCCAGGATTAGCTATCGAGTTTTCCTTCGATGAGCGAGATTTCGTGCTGGGTTGGTAAGATCCGTTCGAGCTTCAACCCTGCTTTTTCGTAAATCGTTTGGAATTCGACTTTCGTCCGCTCACGTCCGCCAGGAATGAGCATCATGGTAAGGTCAAGGAGTTTGGTGCCCATCGGGGCGTTACCAGGAGGAATCACTCCATCCACCGCCACCAAATGACTGTCTCTGGACATCGCGTTGGCGCAGTTCGTGAGGATTTGTTGCGACCGTTCGTCGTTCCAGTCGTGGAGAATGTGTCGCAGTAGATAGAGGTCGGCACCTGCGGGGATCGAATCGAAGAAGTTGCCGCCTACGAACGAACATCGTTCTGCCAGACCGCACGATTCGAATTGTTGCCTGGCTCGTTCGACGACATGAGGTAGGTCGAAGAGGACTCCTCGCGAGTTTGGATTGCGTTCGAGAATGGCGGCAAGTGTTGAGCCGTTGCCACCTCCGATATCGGCGATCACCGGAAAGTCTGAGAAGTTATACGCATCGATGATTGCTTCGCTCTTGTGCCCGTGACTCGAACTCATCGCGGCATCGAAAACGGATGCTGCTTCGGGGTGCTCACCCAAGTAATCAAAATAGGGCTGCCCATAAACGGCATCAAAGGCGATCTCACCTGTTTTCACAGAGTGTAAAAGATGGCCAAAGGTGTGATAGATTTCGCTTCCCATCAACAACGCTAAAGGCCGCAGTGACTCGGAGGAATCGGTTTTCAAATATTCGGCTTGAGAGGTTAGGCCGAAGCATCGATCTTGGGTTTCTTCAAAGATGCCAATGCTCGAAAGAGCTCGCAGCACTCGAAACAGCGAATCGGCATCGCAGTCGCAAGCCGTTGCCAGATCATCGATCGGACATGGACCGCCGGCCAACCGGTCAGCAATCTCGAGTTTGCAGGCAACGTAAATGGCCTGGCTGATCCAATTGGCGGTAATCTTTTCTGCGAGTGCGTCGCGTTCGGGCTTCATCAAAATCCCCAGGGTTTGAAAATCAATACGCAATTCCCCACGCGATGCGTATTTCCAAATGATCGGCAACGTCAGGTATTAGACCTTGTGGTCGGTGAATCGCCAATGTGGCGAAAAACATGAGGAAGGAATCGTCGACTTTCCGAAGGAGTCCCGAGGGGATCCGCTATTTCGGAGCCGGGCGCGGGCCTTGGGCAGTCATCACTGCGATCGCGGAAAACACGGGCAACGCCAGGAATAACCAGAGTGCCGGATTGTAAGAGCCAAAATGGTCGATGGACAAAGCGAGCGGTAACGGGCCCAATGCAGATGCCAAAATCATGACAGACCAAGCCATGCCACGCACTGCTCCTTGATGGACTCGCCCGTAATAGTTGATCCAAACCACTGTCCCCGCGCTGCGGAAGATACTGCCCTGTGCTCCCATGAAAATGGCGTAGGCAAAAACAAGCCAGGTTGCCGGCATGGTGATCACGAGCGTTGTGGCGGCCGCGAGAAAACCCATTGCCGCGCAAAGGATGTAGTGAGTCTCGAACCGATCGGTTGCCCAGCCGGCAGGAAACGTCATCAGCGTGGCAAAGCCGGCTTGTACCGTTAACATCCCCAAGGCCCAAGTGGAGCTGAGTCCATGGCTGCCGAGCAGTAAAACCTGGTGGAATATTAATCCGGTTCCAACCAATGCTGCCGTCGCTGGAACGGACAGAAGCTTCCAGAAAGTGAGGTCTTGCAGGACCTGGCGGACCGTCCATGAATCCTCGACGGAGATAAGCTCTGGGCCACCCCTGTTGGAGCGTTCCTCGTCTGTCGACGAGTTAGCATCGAAACCATCGGGCTGAAGGCCTAGCAATTCTGGGCGGTCTCGAATCAGGATCAGGCCGGGCAGGATCAGGCTGGCGCCCACCGCTAAGGCGAGGATTTGCCAAGCGATTTGCCAGCCGTAATGAGCGATTAGCCAGTTGTTGATAAGGGGTACCGTCATGACCGAAATCGCGCCACCCATTCCCGCAATAGCGGTCGCCATTCCGCGACGTCGCTCAAACCATTCGCCCACCAGCCAGACGGAGACTAAGGTTAAAGCACCCTGACCCAGGCTACGCACACAACTGAAGGCAAAATACAGTTGGCCAAGGTTCTCCGTGAACGACATGAACAGGCAGGATAAGGTCAGACCTGCTGAAATTAGCGGTAGCATGATCCGAGCGCCGAAGCGATCGACCAGTCGGCCAATGCCCGGCAATAAACATGCGCTGACCAAGGTGGCAAATCCGTAGGCGAGCGAGTAATCCGTTTCGGTCAGGCCTAGCCCGATTCGCATCGGGTCCTTGAAGGCGGCCACGGAATAGGACTGTCCGGGGGCGGACATATATTGAGCCACGGACGCGATGCCCAGCATCGTCCAGCCCGGAAAAAAGTGTTGTCGGGACTCGGACGATGCCTGGTCGAGTGGCTCGATCTCAGAAGGTGCGCTCATCGTCTGTTCGTTTAGTGCCAAGTGGGAGAATCCAACTTAGCGTTTTGTTGAGAATTGACAATCCGACCTGAGTTTTAGTGTGCCGGGAATAGCTCGGCGTTACGCCGCGTATCGACGATCGTAACCGAGTGCGCTGAATTCGTCGGTTAACTCTTTTTCCAGGTTGCGAAAGAAACGGGGGGTGAAGTGACGGAAATCCTCAATCTTGCGTGTTGCTTGAACACCACGTCCCTTGACCAGCTTCGTGCGTTTCGCGTCACTGTCCTCCGATTCGACAGAATCAATGAGTTGTCCCAGGCGAGCAGTATCTAACTGCTCCCCCGGTTGGAAGAAAGAGGCGATCTCGCCCAGGACACGATAAGGGTCTGCCGTCAAATCTTCGTAACGGATTACCAATTTTTCAATCGAATCGTTGCTGAGGACCCACTTTTGAATAAAGCGTTGGTAGTGTGGCAAACTGATTTCTACATAACGCTTCCAGCTCTTCCGCGTGTCCGGGTTTCTCCTCAGAAAGAGATGGTAGCCTGATACAGAGGCTTCCAGGTAGTTACGCACCATGACCAGATAGGGCACGCTTTTGACTTTTGGGATGCCCGGATGATTGGGGTCTGTCAATTCAAAGTCGTGATTCTTGGTGAGATTGATCGACGAATTGATACATGGAAAGCAATCACAGCAGTCTCCATGATGGTCGTGATAGAACTCACAGACTCGAAAATCATGGCCGAAATATCGACGCATGATTCTTACCGTCATGGAATGTCCAGATCGTGGATAGCTGACCGACGCGACATACCGAGGAGCCGGAGGAGTACACTCTGCACGCATGCTAGCGGTCCCTGCCCGGCTCGCGTTTCGGAGGAGCTTAGGCCGCGCGACGCAGTGGCTGGGTCGCTCGACTGAGTCGTCCCGCATCGGACAAGATGCGTTCGATAAGTTCGTCGCGGACAAGCTCGTGAACATACTGCGTTTGAATGTCGTTAAGTCCGTCCATTTGTGCAATAGCAATCGAAAGCTCTCGCTCGATCACCAAAGCCGCTCGAACACGAATGTAGCCTCGAGCGTGAGGTTTTGACATGGACGCGACTCGGTCACGTACCCGCTGCCAGACAGCGTGCTGTCCACGAGCAACAATACGGTCGACCAGATTGAGAATCTCTGTTCGTTTTAGATGGAGCTGCAGGTGTTGAAGCATGTTCCGGGGAATCCTTTCACTCGCGGCGTTGGGGCGATAGCACTTCGACGAGACCGCCTTCGCTTCTGATCATCGAACCAGAATTCGGTGTGACTTGTGTCGGGAAGCCTGAATGCATCGTTTGCGGGTTAGGAAAAGACAATGCGAGAAATCGATTTCGACAGTTACATGGTTTACATCAAGATGAAGCGGCTGATTTGCCGAAACAGGACTATTGAAAGTGGGTGATTTGAGTGGTTAAGCCTTGCCCGAACGGCCTGGATTGTTCAGTCCTCTTGACCAATCGTTAAGGATCTCCTACTCTGCCAAAACAAGGCGCCGTGGCCAAGTGGCTAAGGCAGCGGATTGCAAATCCGCCATCCCCGGTTCGAATCCGGGCGGCGCCTCTTTCTTGAGGCTACTACCACCGGAGGCAAATGAGCTCTGGTGGTATTTTTTTGCGCTTCTTACGCAGGATATTCTGTGCGCTCGTTTCCAACGACATAACGGATTAGGACTGACGACTTCCCAGTCGTCTGCAAAAGCCCCCTCTTGCGTCTGGTTTCGCCAACTCTTAACCGATCCGGCTTTGTCCTGCCGTGCAGCGAATGCGTCGGTCGCCGGAAGCGATCCGTCGTCAGCAGCGATAACATTTGCCCCTGAAACTCTGGCCGTCTTCTTCAAAGTGCCGGTCAAAGTGCCGGTCAAAGTGCTGGAGGATTCACCAACAGCTGAGCCGATGATTCACAGTGGCTCCGCTTGAGACGCCGATGTCACTTGCAACTCGAGATCGTGGCTGATGTTGCCGGCGAAGTAGCTCAATCAAGCATCTAACCGTTTTTCGGCAAAGTCGATCTGTCTTGCGCGTCGATTTACAGCACGGATTTAATATCTTGTATCGTTTGATGCGTAGAATCTTCCTATTGGACTTGGTTATGACGATCACGGACTAGGCAACGTCGATACGACAAATGTCCTGGCTTCTGTTCATCGCGTGTGCGTTGGTCTCGGGGATTTGTCTCGCAGCGATCTTTTTTGGGGTGTGTGAGCCTTGCTCACGGCGTGCATATTTGCCATCGGAGTGTTGTTCGCTCAAAAGCGTTATTGGAGTGCGGGAATTACCTTGGGCTTGTTGATTGGTCTCTTGATGTTCCCCACTCTCGGTGGCGACAAGCCAGCAGCGAGACGGGCTCAATGCCTGAATCATCTCAAGATGATCAGCATTGCGATTCTGAATGACGAGCGTCGTCACGGACACCTGCCCCCGCCCTACACGACGGACGAATCGGGGCAGCCGTTACACAGTTGGCGTGTGCTGATCCTCCCATTCCTGGAGGAGCAAGAGCTCTATGATGCGATCGATCTCTCCAAGCCCTGGCATCATCCTGATGATCTGGCTTTGCAGCATCGTATGCCTCTGTATTATCATTGACCCACGATGAATCCGATGTCAGATGACTTCACAATGACAACGGCGAATTCAGCGATCGTCGGAGATCGAACTGCTTGGCCTCGATCGGGAACTCGTGCGTTGGCGGAGATCACCGATGGCCCTGAGAAAACGCTTTGCCTGTTGGAGTCCAAGCGGTATCGAATGCACTGGATGTCGACGGCGGACCCGGAAGTGGAAATGATCCGCCCGCTTAACGAGGCGGGCGAGGTGTTAGTTGCCAGCAATCACCCAGGCGGTGTTGTCTATGTCCGTTGTGACGGGAATGTCGGGTTTCTGTCTTCTGATACAACGCGTGAGCACCTCTTTTCGTTGATCAACATCGACGA